>CAVTYZ010000001.1:0-338974 GCA_963739035.1 uncultured Acidobacteriota bacterium
TGACGGTGACGGGCGTGGACGACGCCGCCGTCGACGGGCCGCAGGCGTACTTGATCGTGACGGCGGCCGGCGGTGAGCACCGACCCGAACTACACCGGCGCCAATGCGGCCGACGTGGCGGTGAGCAATAGCGACAACGACAGCGCGGGGATCACGGTGACGCCGACGGCGGGCCTGGTGACGACCGAAGCGGCCGGGACGGCGACGTTTACGGTGGTGCTCAACACGCAGCCGACGGTGGACGTGACGATTGCGCTGAGCTCGAGCGATACGACCGAAGGCACGGTCGGCCCGGCGAGCCTGACCTTTACGAACGCCAACTGGAACGTGGCGCAGACGGTGACGGTGACGGGCGTGGACGACGCCGCGTCGACGGGCCGTCGGCGTACTCGATCGTGACGGCCGCCGGCGGTGAGCACCGACCCGAACTACACCGGCGCCAATGCGGCCGACGTGGCGGTGAGCAATAGCGACAACGACAGCGCGGGGATCACGGTGACGCCGACGGCGGGCCTGGTGACGACCGAAGCCGGCCGGGACGGCGACGTTTACGGTGGTGCTCAACACGCAGCCGACGGTGGACGTGACGATTGCGCTGAGCTCGAGCGATACGACCGAAGGCACGGTCGGCCCGGCGAGCCTGACGTTTACGAACGCGAACTGGGACACGCCGCAGACGGTGACGGTGACGGGCGTGGACGACGCCGCCGTCGACGGGCCGCGTGGCGTACTTGATCGTGACGGCGGCGGCGGTGAGCACGGACCCGAACTACACCGGCGCCAATGCGGCTGACGTGGCGGTGAGCAATAGCGACAACGACAGCGCGGGGATCACGGTGACGCCGACGGCGGGCCTGGTGACGACCGAAGGCGGCCGGGACGGCGACGTTTACGGTGGTGCTCAACACGCAGCCGACGGTGGACGTGACGATTGCGCTGAGCTCGAGCGATACGACCGAAGGCACGGTCGGCCCGGCGAGCCTGACCTTTACGAACGCGAATTGGGCCGCGCCGCAGACGGTGACGGTGACGGGCGTGGACGACGCCGCCGTCGACGGGCCGCAGGCGTACACGATCGTGACGGCGGCCGGCGGTGAGCACCGACCCGAACTACACCGGCGCCAATGCGGCCGACGTGGCGGTGAGCAATAGCGACAACGACAGCGCCGGGATCACGGTGACGCCGACGGCGGGCCTGGTGACGACCGAGGCGGCCGGGACGGCGACGTTTACGGTGGTGCTCAACACGCAGCCGACGGTGGACGTGACGATTGCGCTGAGCTCGAGCGATACGACCGAAGGCACCGTCGGCCCGGCGAGCCTGACGTTTACGAACGCCAACTGGAACGTGGCGCAGACGGTGACGGTGACCGGCGTGGACGACGCCGCGGTCGACGGGCCGGTGGCGTACTTGATCGTGACGGCGGCCGCGGTGAGCACGGACCCGAACTACACCGGCGCCAATGCGGCCGACGTGGCGGTGAGCAATAGCGACAACGACGTCGGCGGGGATCACGGTGACGCCGACGGCGGGCCTGGTGACGACGGAAGCGGCCGGGACGGCGACGTTTACGGTCGAGCTCAACACGAAGCCGGCCGCAGGACGTGACGATTGCGCTGAGTTCGAGCAACACGGCGGAAGGGACGGTCAGTCCGGCGAGCCTCATCTTTACGACCGCGAACTGGGACACGCCGCAGACGGTGACGGTGACGGGCGTGGACGACGCCGTCGTCGACGGGCCGCAGGCGTACTTGATCGTGACGGCCCCGGCGGTGAGCACCGACCCGAACTACACCGGCGCCAATGCGGCCGACGTGGCCGTGAGCAATACCGACAACGACGTCGCGGGCATTACGGTGGTGCCGACGACCGGGTCTGACGACGACCGAAGCCGGTGGGACGGCGACGTTTACGGTCAAGCTCAACACGAAGCCGACGCAGGACGTGACGATTGCGCTGAGCTCGAGCAACACGGCCGAAGGGACGGTCAGTCCGGCGAGCCTCGTCTTTACGCCGTTGAACGGAGACACGGCGCAGACGGTGACGGTGACCGGCGTCAACGACGCCGTCGTCGACGGGCCGCAGGCGTACTCGATCGTGACGGCGGCCGCGGTGAGTACCGACCCGAACTACACCGGTGCGAATGCCGCCGACGTGGCCGTGAGCAACACCGATGACGACGTGGCGGGAATCACGGTGACGCCGACGACCGGGTTGACGACGACCGAAGCGGGCGGGACGGCGACGTTTACGGTCGTGCTGGCGTCGAAGCCCACGGCGAATGTGACGATTGCGTTGAGCTCGAGCAACACGGCGGAAGGGACGGTCAGTCCGGCGAGCCTCGTCTTTACGCCGTTGAACGGAGACACGGCGCAGACGGTGACGGTGACCGGCGTCAACGACGCCGTCGTCGACGGGCCGCAGGCGTACACGATCGTGACGGCGGCCGCGGTGAGTACCGACCCGAGCTACACCGGTGCGAATGCCGCCGACGTGGCCGTGAGCAACACCGATGACGACGTGGCGGGAATCACGGTGACGCCGACGACCGGGCTGACGACGACCGAAGCGGGCGGGACGGCTACCTTCACGGTCGTGCTGGCGTCGAAGCCCACGGCGGATGTGACGATTGCCCTGAGCTCGAGCGACGCCACGGAGGGCACGGTCCCGGCCAGCGTGACCTTCACGCCGACCAACTGGAACACCGCGCAGACCGTCACCGTGACGGGCGTCGCCGATAACCTCGACGACGGCGACGTCGCCTACAGCATCCTCACCGCCCCCGCCACTAGCACCGATACGACCTACAACGGCGTCAACGCGACCGACGTCGCGGTCACCAACATCGACAACGACATCACGGCCGATCTCGCGGTCACGAATACGAACGGCGTCAGCGCCGTTACGGCCGGCGGCTCCACGACGTACACGATCGTGGTGTCCAACGCTGGACCTGGCGGCATTGTCGGCGCGACGGTCACTGATACCGCGCCGGCTAACGTCACCTTCGGCACCTGGACATGTGTGGCGTCGTCAGGCTCGACCTGTCCTGCCACCGGAACGGGCGACATCGCCGCGACCGTGAATCTCCTCGCCGGCGGGACGACGACGTTTAGTGTGCCGGCCTCGATTTCATCGGCGGCGAGCGGGACCGTGACCACTACGGCGACGGCCTCGGTCCCGTCCCGCACGATCGATCCGACGCCGGGCAACAACAGCGCCGCCGACACCGACAGCGTGACGGCGGCCCCGATTCCGACCGCGGATCTGACGGTGACGAAGACGAACGGCGGGACGCTCGTGTCCGCTGGAGCGACCACGACCTATACCGTTGTCGTCAACAACGCGGGACCGGACGCGGCGAACGGCGCGATCGTGACCGACCCGGCCGCCGCGGGACTGACGAAGACAACCGTTCTCTGCACGGCCGCGGGGGGCGCCACCTGTCCGGCAAGCCCGACGGCCGGCCAGGTGGAAGCCGGACTGGCCATTCCGGCGTTGCCGTTCGGCGGCAGCGTGACGCTCACGATCGCGGCGACGGTCACGGCCGCGGGTGGCAACGTCACGAACAGCGTGACGGTGACTGCGCCGGCAGGCGTCAATGATCCGACGCCCACGAACAACAGCGCGACCGATACCGACGGCGTGGGCGCGACCGTCGATCTCAGCGTGACAAAAACGAACGGGGTGAACAGCGTCACGGCGGCGGAATCGACAAGTTATGCGATTGTCGTGAGCAACATCGGCACGAGCGCGGCAGGAGGTGCGGTCGTCACCGACGCCGTGGCGGCGGGGCTGACGAAGACGTCCGTGATCTGCGCAGCCACGAGTGGCGCGGTGTGTCCGACGAGTCCGACGGTCGCGCAAATCGAAAGTGGCCTCGTCGTCCCGACCCTGCCCGCTGGAGGCGTCGTGACCTTCACGGTCGGAGCGACGGTGACGGCGGCGAGCGGCTCCGTGAGTAACATCGCGACGATTGCGGCGCCCGCCGGCATGACGGATGACGTCACCGCGAACAACTCGGCGACCGACACCGATGCGATCGCCGCCGCGGCGATCGTCGCCGACCTTGTCGTGACCAAGACCGACAACATGACCGAGCTGGTGCCCGGCACCGGCACCGTCTACACGGTCGTCGTGACCAACCACGGGCCCGACGCGGTGACCGGTGCGAGAGTGACTGACACGGCGCCGACGGGACTGAAATTCGGCAACTGGACGTGCGTGGCCAGCGCTGGATCGTCCTGCGCGAGCGGCGGCACCGGCAATATCTCGACCACCGTCAGCTTGCGGGTTGGCGGAACGGCGACCTTCACGATACCGGCAACCTTGGCCGCCGACGCGTCGGCTTCCGTCGCCAACACGGCAGTCGTGACGGCTCCGGCGGGAGTGACCGATCCGGCGCCGGCAAACAACACGGCGACCGACTTGAACCAGACAGTGCCGCCGCAGAGCGTGAGCGTCGGAGTACGCGCCGGTGCGCCGACGGTCGTCGGTCCGGCCGCGTTCGAAGTGCCCTTTACGATTGACGTCAGGAATACCGGCCGGAATCCACTGACCAACCTGCGGGTCGCGGATTCGCTGTCGTCGGCATTTGCCCAGGGCACTCCGACAATCACGATCACCGGGCCACCGACCGCGAACGGACAGGTGCCGGAATCGTCGTCCTCGGTATCTGCCCAGCGCACTCCGAACATAACGGCGACCGCACCGTGCCTTGCCAACAGCGGCTTCACGGGCATCGGATCCGAGTCGGACCCGGCAACACAGCTGCTCAGCGGGTCCCCGCCGCTTGGCGCGGGACAGGGATGCACGATCGATTTCCGGGTGCGTGTCACCTACGCCAGCGCCGCGGTCATTCCGACGACGCCACAATCCAATCGCGTGTCGGCGCGTACCACCACAAGCGCTGGCGAGATCACGCTCGCGAGCGACGAGAGCGCGGCCAGTGTGCGGCTGTTGCTCCCGCGCGTCGATGTCACCAAGATGTTGAGGGGAATGACGCAGCTCGGCGACGAGCCGGTCTTCGAAGTCAGCTATGCCATCGTGCTGCGGAACACGAGCGAAGCTGCCGCCCCGAACGTGCAGGTCACCGACAATCTGGCAGAGACGTTTGCGCCCGGCGCACCGGTCATCTCTGTCGTGTCCGGGCCGTCGATTGAGAGCGGGAACGCGTCACTCACGTTGGCGACCGGCGCTAACGCGTTCAACGGGACCACCGCGACGGCGATGTTGGCCGGGCTCGATACGATGATGCCTGGAACCGAGAGCCGGATTGGATTCACGGTCCGCGTCAGGTACGCGAGCGCGGCGTCCATCCCGGTCGGGGTCGACCTGAAGAACAGCGCAATCGCGACGACCAACGTGACGTCGGGCGGCGTCGTCATCACCCGCGACGAATCGACGGACGTGACCGAATCGGGCGCGCCACCGCGAGCCGACGATGAACCTGAACCGACGACGGTTCGCCTGGTGCCGCGTGCGCGGTTGACCGTGGAGAAGATCGCGAGCGTTCTCGTCGCAGAAATCGGCGACGCGGTGCAGTATGCCGTGCGCGTCCGCAACCTCGGCGGCCCGACGCTGCCGGAGGTGTCGTTGACCGACCGGCTGCCGCTTGGCTTCCGCTACGTTGCCGGTTCGGCACGCCTGGCCGTCGGCGGCGCGGCGCAGCCGCTGCCGGATCCGGCGGGGGGCGCCGGGCCCGTCTTGAGGTTCGGGATTCCGGCGCAAACCGAAAGCGACGAAGTGCTGATCAGCTATCGGGTGCGCATCGGACCCGGCGCGCTGCAAGGTGACGGTGTCAATCGCGCGGACGCGGTGAGCGGCGACGTGCAGTCGAACACCGCGCTGGCGCGCGTCCTCGTCTCCGGCGGCGTCTTCACGACCGAGGCCTGCGTCGTCGGGGTGATCTTCGCGGATCTCAACGGTAACGGCCTGCAGGACGCCGGCGAGCCCGGCGTGCCCGATGTCGAGCTCCACTTCGAAGAGGGCACGTCGCTCGTCAGTGACCTCGAAGGCAAGTACAGCTACTGCGGCCTCACACCGACGACGCATGTCCTCAAGGTCGATTGGACCACGCTGCCGGCCGGCGCCGCGTTGACGACGAGCAGCAACCGCAATGCGGGCGACGCCGGCAGTCTCTTCGTCGATCTGAAGTTCGGCGAAGTCCATCGCACGGACTTCATCGTTGACGCACGCGCGAATTCGGCTGTGCTCGATGAGATCGGCGTCCGGCGGGCGCGCGCAGAAGTCTGGGTGCCGAAGTTCAACGAGTCGGCGCGGCCGGCGATCATCGGTGGACGGCCAGCGGCCGGGAACGGCTTCACCTCCCGCATGGGCGTGGCCAGTGCGCCGATGGCGCCGACGCAGCGCCTGACGACCGGCGGATTCGAAGCCATCCGGCAGGCGGGCGGTCTCAACCCGGCGAACTCGAATGCGCCGGAGCCGTTGCCCGCTGACTCCAACCACGCCGCGGTGATCGCAGGGGTCACACAGGGCGTCATGCCGCTGTCCACGGCGCTCCGGCCGCTGCTGGCGGTCGCGCTGCTTGACGGCGTCGTGTCGGTTTCGCAGGTGAAGGGAGGCCTGCTGGCCCCGGCGCGGCCGGACGCGGTGTTCGACCAGGAGTTCACGCGCTTCTCGCGGGCGTTCGACGACGGCAAGGGCCGATACGGCGGACGTGGCGCGCTCTTCGCCAAGGGCACAGTCGCGGAGCACTACCTGATGACGCTTGCGTATGACTCCAACAAGGACGAGCGCGGCGTGCTCTTCCGCGACATTGACCCGGAGGCCTTCTATCCGGTCTACGGTGATTCGAGCGAGAAACGCTTCGACGCGCAGACGTCGGGACGTTTCTACGCGCGCGCCGATCGCGGCCTCAGCTACGTGATGTACGGCGACCTGCAGACCTCGAGCTTCAGTCCGGAAGCACAGGCGCTCGGCGCCTACAACCGGGCGCTCACCGGCGTGCAACAGCACTTCGAGAACGCTCGGGCGATGGTCAACCTGTTCGCCAGCCATGACTCGCTTCGGCAAGTGATTGACGAGTACGCCGCGCTCGGCATCTCGGGCCCGTACCCGGTGAGCAATCCGAACGGCGTGTCGGGAACAGAGCGCGTGGAAATCGTCACGCGCGATCGCGATCAGCCGGCGCTGGTGCTGAGCGCCTTGCCGCTCACCCGATTCACGGACTACGAGTTCGAGCCGTTCAGCGGGCGGCTGCTCTTCCGCAGGCCGATACCGTCCCTCGACGAGCGTCTGAACCCGGTGTCGATCCGCGTCACCTATGAGGTCGACGCCGGCGGCGACAAATCCTGGGTCGGCGGCGGCAACCTGCAGATGCGGCTCGGCGGTTCGGTGCAGGTCGGCGGCAGTTGGATCGAGGATCCGACGCCGGGATCGCCCTACCGGCTGCGCAGCGTGAACACGACACTGCGTCTGGGCAGCTCCTCGACAATCGTGATCGAGGGGGCGCAGTCCACCGGCACGATCAACACGGGCATCGGGGGGGACACCTCCTACCGCCGCAGCGGGTGCCGACCCTGAGGGATCTGCCGCGCGGATCGAGTGGCGGCACGCGTCGAGGCGGCTGATCGCTCGCGCCTTTGGCGCCATTTCGGATCCTGGCTTCAGCAACCCTGCCTCGACGCTGACCGGCGGCCGTACCGAGGCCGGCGGGCGGGCGACGCTGGTCATCACCGACGCTGTGAACATCATCGGCGAAGCCATTCACTCGGAAGACCGTCTGACGGAGGGGCGTCGCGATGGCGGTCTGCTGGCGGTGGAGACGAAGTGGCGGCCGCTGGTGTTTGAACTGGGCCTGCGGCGCGCGGCCGACACCGGCGCGCCCGCGCAGGGAACGAGCGCCGGCTTCCCGCTGTTCGGATCGCAGGCCGCGTCGGGCGGGTTCGGCCTCGGATCGACGAACACCAAGATCGATCCGGCGACCGGCCAGCCGATCGTGGCGCCCGGCTTCGGGCCGCAGCTGTCGGCGGGCGCGAACGCGCGGGCGACGAACGCGCAGCCCGACGTGATGACCGTCCGGGCAAAACTCACGTTCCTCCTCGGGAAGCGCGCGAACGTATACGGTGAAGGCGAACAGGACATTCGCTCCGCAGACCGGCGCGTCGCAGCCATCGGCACGCAGCTGCTGATGAGTGATCGGGTCAAGCTGTACGGGCGGCATGAGTTCATCTCGAGCCTCGATGGTCCTTACGCGCTCACCGAAGGGCAGCGGAGCTACAACACCGTGTTCGGCGTGGCCTCGACCTACATGAAGGACGGTGACGTGTTCAGCGAGTACCGCCTCGCCGACGCCATCTCCGGCCGCGAAGCCGAAGCGGCGATTGGCTTGCGTAATCAGTGGACGCTCGCCGAGGGCGTGCGGCTCTCCACCGCGTTCGAGCGCTTGCATTCGATCGCCGGTCTCAGCAGCGAGGCCACCGCGGTCTCGGCTGGCCTCGAGTACACCGCGAGCGCCCATCTGAAGGGAGCCGGACGCCTCGAGTGGCGTAAGGATTCGTCCAGCGACAGCTGGCTGTCGACGGTCGGCCTCGCGCAGAAGCTGTCACGCGACTGGACGCTGCTCGGGAGGAACTACTATCAGTTGACCGCGCCTGAGGGCGCGCCGAACCAGGTGCAGGATCGCTTCTCGCTCGGCGCGGCGTACCGGGATACGACGGCGAACCGCCTCAACCTGCTGACGCGCTACGAGTTCAGAGTCGAAGAAACGCCCGGCCTGACGCTCGGCACCGCAACCAATCGGCAGGTGCAAGTGGTGTCGACGCACGCCGACGTCCACCCGGCGCGTGCGTGGACGTTCTCGGGCCAGCACGCGGCGAAGTTCGTCAACGATCGAACGGAGGCCAGCCCTGGCCGATTCGGCACCCAGCTGGTCTCAGGCCGCGTCGGATTTGACCTCTCACGACGCTGGGACATCGGCGGCCTGACGAGCGTGATGTGGAGCGGAGAGGGCGGGCGGCGGAGCGCTGTCGGCGGAGAAATCGGGTTCCAGGTTCAGAGGAACGTCTGGCTCTCGTTCGGCTACAACGCCACCGGTTTTGCCGACCGCGATCTTGTGTCATCGAACTTCACCACGCGCGGTATGTTCCTGCGATTCCGCATGAAGTTCGATGAGGCGGCCGTTGCGGACGGCCGCTGAGCGGTGTCTCTGCGGCGTTCTCCGATGCAATCACCAATAACCAACCGTCAGTGTTTCGTATTCGAACTGTCGATGCGTCGCGCGTCGATCGCCCAGTCCAGCGCCTGTGCGTGCGCCGGCGGCAACCACGTGAGGCTGATCCCCAGACCGCCCGCGAGCGTGAGCGCCGTCGTCCAGTCGCCGCGCTCGTACGCGATGATGCAGTCGAGCAGCCGGCGCGACGAATTGTCGTGGCCGAGGAGCGCCGCCGTGAGCTCCGGCGACATCGGCAAGTCCTCGAGAATCGACGCCATGGGACGCTGCAGCATCGCCTCGAGACATGAGCACATGCCGAGCAGGAAGCCCTCGCCGCCCGCTTCGGCGCCACCCCGGCGTGCCGAGATGATTTCGCAGAAACGGCCGCGAATGCTGGCCATGGTCACGAGCTCGGAATGCGCACCGGTGCCGAGGTCGGCCAGCACCCACAAGGTGGCCCACCGCCGGATGATGTCGCGTCCGAGGAGCAGGAGCGCGTGGCGGATCGACGTGATCTCGCGCGTCTGGGCGAAGCCTGCCGAGTTCACCGTGCGCAGCATGCGATAGCAGAGCGCCGCGTCGTGTTTGAGCGTGTCCTCGAGATCGTCGAGCGACAGGTTCGCATCGTTGAGGGCCGAGAGCAGCCGCAGCGAGCCGACGTGCCCATGCGGCACGGCCTTCGATTCGATGTCGGTGTCACGCGCGAAGAAGTAGCCCTGGGCGTGGCTGAATCCCTGCTTGAGCGCCTCGTTGAACGCGTCCGCGGTTTCTACGCCGGTCGCGATGGCGGCCGGCTGTTTCGTGAGGGTCTTCCGGGCATCGAGACAGGCCTGTGCAGCCTCAGGCGCCGTGACCACGAAGTCGTGCGTGATGTAGTCGGCGACGGGAAGGAGCGCCGCCGCCTCGGAACCAGGCGCGAAGCGCTTGAGCGCAAGTGTATAGCCTGCGGTCTTGAGTCGATGGCACGCCTCGACGGCTTCGGCGTCGATGGGGACCTCGGACGGAATGGCGATGACGACGCGCGACGCCGGGAGCACGGAAATGACTTCATGGCTGAGCCAGGCAGGCGGAATTTCGATGAACGCGCGCCGCGGCCCGACCAGCCGGTCGAGTCCGAACGACAGGATGCCATCGGCGACAACGTGGGCTGCCGCGGTGCCGGGTGACACTTCGGCGGGGACCGCCTGCCCGTCCAGGTTGAACATCAGTTCGTAACCGAGCACCCGCCGCCTGCGGTCGAGGATGGGCTGGCGGCCAATCATGACCTGCACGGGCCGGTCGGCGCTCTTCTGTCCGGATCCCCTGGCTGGGCTCGTCTGTTCCTGCTTCGAAGATGCCATCGTCAGTCCTTTACCGCGGGAGCGCGGCTCATAGCAGTCAATCGACCGGGATGACGAAACCTTGAACCGGGCTAACTGCCGGTGGGTAGAGACCGGGAGATTTTGGTCTGGCGCTCGGGCCCGGCAAGGCAGACCATGGAGAGAGGGCGGTGGAGCCAAAGTTGCACTTCAGACGATGAGCGCGGCTGGTCGCGCTGAAGGGAGGAACATGGCCCGACGGTTGGTGGACCACCAAAGCATCATCGAATGGGCCAATGCCCGCGGGGCGAGTCCCGCACGTGTGGCCACTCCGGTCCACAGCGAGTCCGACCCTGGGCTTCGACTCGAGTTCAAGGGCAACGGACACGGCAGCGACGAGCTGCTGGTTTCAATCAGCTGGGACGAATGGTTCAAGACGTTCGATGCGTATGGGCTCGCGCTCGTCGTGGATGATCGAGACGCGTCCAAGCGCGTCACGAACGGGGTGAGTGGACCTCACTAGTCCGGATGACGCGCGCGCAGTGAAGCTCCCTCGGGGGCGGCCATTGGGCGCAGGTTGGGCAATCAGGTGGACCACTAGAGAGCGGAAACCCCCAGTCTATCCCGGCCGCTGCGGGTATGGCCGTTCCAGTTTGGGACCGCTTCTTGCACCCTCGGTCCGCCGCACAGCGACTCGCGAGACCTTCCATGACCCTGAACGCCATCACGTTCGCCATCCTGTACCGCGCCGACAACCGGCTTCTGGCTTCGGCCCTCATTTCGCCGGAGGCGCAGTATGCCGGTGTCCTGCTGGCCGGCGGCCGCCGGGTGGACCGCGTGTTTGCCGCGCCGGATCTCTGGGCCGACATCCAACACGAGGTATCGGTGGGTCTGCCGACGAAGCCGCTGCCGTCCGACAGCGCGATCGCGACGCTGCTGACCGGCGGCTCGGAGTCTCAGGCCGTGCAGTGGCAACACGCGTTCCCCGTGGAAGTCGAGGAACCGGAGTCCGCGGCTGAAGCGCTCGATTCCCAGCTGCGGGAGAAAACCGAAGCCGAGGCGCTCTAAGACTGGCGCACTGGTGACACCCGCCAGATCCGGTCCGCGTACTCACGAATGGCCCGGTCGCTCGAGAACGTACCCATGCCGGCGACGTTCAGGATCGCGCGGCGCGTCCAGTCTTCGCGGGTGCTCGAAGAGCGCATCCACTCGCTCCTGGGCGCGCGACGTACGACGCGTAGTCGGCGAGCAGCATGAACCAATCGCCGTGCGGTCGTCAGTGCCTCGACGAGCGGCTGGAACCTCGCGGTCTCGTCGGCGGAGAAGTAGCCCGTGGCGATCATGTCGAGCACCCGCTTGAGCTCGGCGTTCGATTCGTAGATTGCTCCCGGGTCGTAGCCCGCCTGCCGGCGCTGGACCACTTCGTCGGCCGTCATGCCGAAGATGAAGATGTTGTCGTCGCCGACTTCGTTCTTCATCTCGACATTCGCGCCGTCGAGCGTGCCAATCGTCAGCGCGCCGTTCAGCGCCAGCTTCATGTTGCCCGTGCCCGATGCTTCGGTGCCCGCGGTTGAAATCTGTTCGGACAGGTCGCAGGCCGGGATGATGCGCTCCGCGTTCGAGACGTTGTAGTCGGGCAGGAACACGACCTTCAGCCGGTCGCCGACCGCCGGGTCGTGATTGACGACGTCCGCAACGCTGTGGATGAGCTTGATGATGAGCTTCGCCATCGCGTAGCCGGGCGCCGCCTTGCCGCTGAAGATCACCGACGCGAGGCGCCGACGTCTGGTCGTGGCCGTCGCGAATCCGAACGTAACGCGTGATCACGTGCAGCACGTTCAGCAACTGCCGCTTGTATTCGTGGATCCGCTTGACGTGGACGTCGAACATCGAGAGCGGGTCGACGGCAATGCCGACGCGGTCGCGAATCAGGGCCGCCAGCGCCGCCTTGTTCGCGCGTTTCACGTCGCGGAATCTGCGCCTGAACGCCGGGTCGTCGGCGAGGGGCGCGAGCCGGCGCAGGCCCGTCGAGGTCGGCGACCCAGTCCGGAACCGATGTGCTCGCTGATCAGCGCGCGACAGCGCCGGGATTGGCTTGATGCAGCCAGCGGCGCGGCGTGATGCCGTTCGTGACGTTGACGATCTTGCCGGGCGAGAACTCGATCGAAGTCCGAGAAGATCGACCGCTTCATGAGCTCGGTGTGGATGGCGGACACGCCGTTGACGTGGTGGCTGCCGACGACCGCGAGGTGGGCCATCCGCAGGCGGCGGTTCCCTTCGGCCTCGTCGACGATCAGACATGCGGCGCATCCTGTCGAGATCGCCTGGATAGGCGTGACGAACCTGTTCGAGGAACCGGTAGTTGATCTCGTAGATGATCTGAAGATGCCGGGGGAGGAGCTGCTCGAAGAGAGCGACGGGCCATGTTTCGAGCGCCTCGGGCATGAGCGTGTGGTTGGTGTACGAGAACGTCCGCTGGGTGATTGCCCACGCGCGGTCCCACTCGACATGGTGGATGTCCACGAGCAACCGCATCAATTCGGCAATGCGCGATGGATGGATGCGTGTCGTTGAGCTGGATCGCGACCTTGTCCGGCAGCTCGTCGAAGTTCGAGTGCGCGGTGAGGAACCGCCGCAGGATGTCCTGCAGCGACGCGCTGACGAAGAAGTACTGCTGTTTCAGCCGTAGCTCCCGTCCCTCGGCCGTCCGGTCGTTGGGGTACAGAACCTTCGAGAGATTCTCGGACTCGTTCTTGTCCTCGACGGCTTTGACGTAGTTCCCGTCGTTGAAGTACGTCAGGTCGAAATCCTGCGATGCCTTGGCCGACCACAGGCGCATGTTGTTGACCGTGTCGCTGCCGTAGCCTGGCACGGGCGTGTCGAACGCCATCGCGCATCACGTCCTCGGTGTCGACCCAGTGGAAGTGGCGCTCGCCGCTTCGTTCGTGAACTCGACCACGCGCCCGCCGAACTTGACGGGGAAGATCACTTCCGGCCGCGGGAACTCCCACGGGTTGCCGTACCGCAGCCAGTTATCCGGCTGTTCCACCTGCCAGCCCTTCTCGATCTGCTGGCGGAACATGCCGTACTCGTAGCGAATGCCGTAGCCGTAGCCCGGGAGCGACAGCGTCGCCATCGAGTCGAGGAAACACGCCGCCAGACGGCCGAGGCCGCCATTGCCCAGCGCGGCGTCCGGCTCGACGTCGGCAATCTCGTCGATACGCCAGCTCCATTTCAGCGAGCGCTTCCCGGCACGGTCTCGTAGAAGCCCATGTTGAGGAGGCTGTTCGAGAGAGCGCGGCCGGTGAGGAACTCGAGCGAGAGGTAATAGACCCGTTTCGCGTCCGCCTGGTAGTAGCTCCGCATGGTCTCCATCCACCGCTCGATGAGGCGCTCTCGAACGACGTTCGCGGTGGTCAGGAACCAGTCCCGAGTCGTGGCCGTGATGGGATCCTTGCCGATGGAGTAGACGAGCCGGTTGCCGAGCGAGCGTCGGAGCGACGCGCGGTCGCGGCCGAGTACGTCGATCTCGAGGTCGGGGACGATGCGGGAGCCGGACATGTCTGGTTCTCCTGATAGACGTAATCGGCCGTCTCCGTGAGAAGGTTTACCGGCCGTGGTCAATCTCTACGCGCAACTGGCCGAGAGCGTGGCCGAACGCCCGGACGGCCAGGCGCTCATCGCGCGGGACCGGCAGGTGTCGTACGGCGAGTTGTTCGGCGATGTGAACCGGCTCGCGCGCGCGTTCTCGTCGCTCGGCATTCTGCCCGGTGACGCCGTCGCCGTCCTGCTGCCCAACTGCCCTGAATTCACGGTGAGCTACTACGCGTCGGTCGCGATTGGCGCGATGTGCGTGCCGGCCAACCCGCTGCTGAAGCCGGCTGAGCTCGCCTATATCTGGAGCGACTGTCGGGCAAAGGTGGTGGTGACGGCTGCCTCATTGTTACCGGGCGTGCTCGACGCCAGGAGCCACGTGGCGTCGCTCGGCACGGTCGTTGTCGTTGGGCGCGGCCGATGGCGACGTCCTGTCGTTCGCCGATCTTCTCACGCTTCCGGCGGCCCGCGGCGATGCATCGCCAATCTCCCTGGATGGGAGACGAGCCGATGATCCGGCCGTCTGTATCTACACGAGCGGCACGGAGGGGCGTCCGAAGGGCGCGGTGCTCTCCCATCGCAATCTCGTGTCGAACTGCGAGCAGGTCGGGCGCGCGCTCTCGTTCGACGAGCGCGACAATTTCCTGTGCGCCCTGCCGCTCTTTCATTCGTTTGCCGGGACGGTGTGCCAGAACACCGCCCTGCGATTCGGCGCCCGCGTCACGCTCATCGACCAGTTCCACCCGGCGCGGGTCGCGGAGGCCATGGGCGCACACCGCGTCACGATCTTTCCCGCCGTGCCGGCGATGTACGGCGCGATGATGCAGCTACCGTCCGACTTCGATCACGCCTTCCGCCAGGTGCGCCTGTGCGTCAGCGGCGGCGCGCCGATGCCGGTCGCGTTGATGCAGGCCTTCGAACGGCGCTTCGGCGCCGTCATTCTCGAGGGCGACGGTCCGACTGAATGTTCCCCGGTGACGAGCGTCAATCCCGTTCATGGCGTCCGCAAGCCTGGGACGATCGGCGTGCCCGTCCCTGGCGTCGAGATGAAAATCGTGGATGACGACGACCGTGATGTGCCGGTGGGTGAAGTTGGGGAGATCGTCGTCCGCGGCGAGAACGTGATGCTCGGCTATCTCAACCAGCCGGAGGCGACGGCCGTCGCGATGCGCGGCGGCTGGTACCACACGGGCGATCTCGGCACGATGGACGCCGACGGGTACTTCGCGATCGTCGATCGCAAGAAGGACATGCTCATCGTCGGCGGAATCAATGTCTATCCGCGCGAGGTCGAAGAGGTGCTGTATCAGCATCCGGCCGTGCAGGATGCCGCAGTGATCGGCGGGCACGACGAGAAGCGCGGCGATCAGGTCGTGGCCGTCGTCGCGCTCAAGCCTGGCGCGACAGCCGCCAGCCGAGAGCTGCTGCATTTCAGCCGTGAGCGTCTCGCGAACTACAAGTGCCCGCGCAAGGTGATTTTTCGCGACGCGCTGCCGCGCGGCGGGACGGGGAAGGTGCTGAAGCGACTCTTGAAGAAGGAGATGGAGCTCGAGGCGACCTGATCACGGCCGGCTGTTAGTCCTCACGGCGAAACGTGAAATAGCGTGGCGCTCGGCGTCGTCCGTGATTGGCTGTCTGACACAAATGAGGTCTCTCACCGGCACGGGTTTCGCACTAAGGTCCACCAAGAACTGTTAGTGTATGGTCCCCCGCCCTCGGGTGTCCTCGGTTATCACCAATGACTCAACCTGGAACTGGAAAGTACGACCTGGTGCTCGAGCGATGCCGCGGTGTGGAGCCAATCCCAACCGCGGTTGCGTACCCCTGCGATGAGGCATCGCTGACCGGAGCGATCGACGCCGCCGCCAAGGGGCTGATCGTGCCCATCCTGGTGGGACCAGCGGCGACCATTGCCGAAGTGGCCAAGGCACACGGCATCGACCTCGGAGGGGCAGAGATCGTGGACGTGGCAACGAGCCGCGCGTCGGCGGCCAAAGCCGTCGAGCTGGTCCGGCAGGGCCGGGCCGAGCTCTTGATGAAGGGCAGCCTCCACTCCGATGAAGTGCTGAGCGCGGTCATCGCCAAGGAGACAGGCCTGCGCACCGGCCGGCGCCTCAGCCACGTGTTCATCATGGACGTGCCCACGTACCACAAGGTGCTGATCATCACCGACGCCGCAATCAACATCGCGCCGACGCTCGAGGACAAGGTCGACATCTGCCAGAACGCGATCGATCTGGCGAGGGCGTTCGGCCGGGAACGGCCCAAGGTCGCGATCCTCGCCGCGGTCGAGACCGTGAACTCGAAGATGCCGGCCACCCTCGACGCGGCCGCGCTGTGCAAGATGGCGGATCGCGGGCAGATCAAGGGGGGATTGCTCGATGGCCCGCTGGCCTTCGATAACGCCATCAGCCGCGAGGCAGCGATCACGAAGGGGATTACGTCTGAGGTTGCGGGCGACCCGGACATCCTCGTGGCGCCGGACCTCGAGGCCGGCAACATGATGGCGAAGCAGCTCACGTTTCTCGCGAACGCCGACAGCGCCGGCCTGGTGCTGGGCGCCAAGGTCCCCGTGATCCTCACCAGCCGCGCCGACAGCGTGCGGTCGCGAATCGCCAGCTGTGGAGTGGCGGTGCTCGCGGCCCACGCCCGCAGGCAGCCGCCGCGCTAATCGTCTCGAGGCGCCATGAATGACTTTGCCCTGGTCTTCAACGCGGGCTCCTCGAGCCTGAAGTTCTGCGTGTACTCGCGACCTGGCGATGAGGGCTGGGGGCTCGAAGCGCGAGGACAAATCGACGGCATCGGAACATCGCCTCGTCTCACCGTCAAGGACAAGACGGGCGGTTCGCTGGCCGACGAGACGCTCGATGCGTCGGTCGGCGACGGCCGTGCGGCGCTCGGCGTGCTCGCGGGGTGGCTCCGCGCCCGCTATGGTGGCGCGCGCGTGCTGGGCGTCGGCCATCGTGTTGTCCACGGCGGCGCCAAGCACGCCGGTCCGTGCATCGTCACGCCGGAAGTCCTCGAAGACTTGCGCGCGCTCGTGCCGCTGGCGCCGCTCCACCAGCCTCACAACCTCGCCGCGATCGAGGCCGTCCGGGACCAGATGCCCAGCGTGCCGCAGGTGGCGTGCTTCGATACCAGCTTCCATCGCGGGCAGCCGGCCGTGGCGGAACTGGTGCCGTTCCCGAAGGAGATCCGTGACGCGGGCGTTCAGCGCTACGGCTTTCACGGACTGTCCTACGAGTACATCGCTTCGGCGTTGCCCGCCGTGGCGCCTGACGTCGCCGACGGGCGCGTCATCGTCGCGCATCTCGGCAGCGGCGCCAGCCTCTGCGCGATGAAAGGGCGGAAAAGCCTGGACAGCACGCTCGGCTTCACCGCACTGGACGGCCTGTGCATGGGCACCCGTCCGGGCTCGATTGACCCTGGCGTGATCCTGCACCTCTTTCAGACGATGGGCCGCTCGGCGGCAGACGTCGAGAAGGTGCTCTACAAACAGTCGGGGCTGCTGGGCATTTCGGGTATCAGCAACGACATGCGCGATCTCGTCGACAATCCCGCGCCGGCGGCCCGTCTGGCCGTCGATTATTTCGTCTACCAGGCGGCCAAGCACATTGGCGCGCTGGCCGCGGTGCTGGGCGGCGTGGACGCGCTGGTGTTCACGGCGGGGATCGGTGAACGCTCGGTGGAGATACGCCGCCGCATCTCGGAAGCATCGGCGTGGCTGGGGGTGACGCTGGATCCGGCCGCCAACGCGGGGCACGGACCCAGAATCTCCACGGCTGGCAGCCGAGTCTCCGCCTGGGTGATTCCCACGAACGAAGAGTTGATGATCGCGCGGCACACGGGCGCGCTGCTCGGTATTTCCGGCCGGCGCCAGTGACGCGCCGAGCCATTGGAGTCTGATATGAGCACGACCGCACAGAAGCAGCCGAAGACTGCAGCAGCCGAATCCGCGTGGGAGGGTTTCCGCGGAGCGCTGTGGCAGCGGGAGATCGACGTCCGGGCGTTCATCCAACTGAACTACACGCCCTATGAAGGCGACGCGTCGTTTCTCTCGGGCGCGACGGAAAGAACAACGAAGATCTGGGAGAAGCTGACCACGCTTTTCGTCGAGGAGCGGAAGAAGGGCGTCCTCGACATCTCCCAGGTGCCGAGCTCGATCACGGCGCATGCGCCGGGCTACATCGATCGAGACCACGAAATCATCGTCGGGCTGCAGACTGACGCGCCGCTCAAACGCGCCATCATGCCGAACGGCGGGCTCCGCATGGTGCTCAACGCGCTCGAGGCGTACGGTCACACGCCCGACCCGCACGTCGTCGAGGCGTTCTCGAAGTACCGAAAGACGCACAACGAGGGTGTCTTCGACGCCTACACCTCCGACATCCGTAAGTGCCGGAGTTCGCACGTCCTCACCGGCTTGCCTGACGCCTACGGCCGTGGACGGATCATCGGCGACTACCGACGCGTGGCCCTCTACGGCGTGGATCGCCTGATCGCGCGGAAGCAGCAGGAGAAACTGGCACTCGAGATCGTGCCGTCCACCGAAGGGATCATCCGGGACCGCGAGGAACTGTCCGAACAAATCCGAGCGCTGCAGGAACTGAAGGCGATGGCCGCGAACTACGGGTTCGACATCTCGGGCCCGGCCGTGACCGCCCGCGAGGCCGTGCAGTGGCTCTACTTCGCGTATCTCGCCGCGGTGAAGGAGCAGAACGGCGCGGCGATGTCGCTGGGCCGGTGCTCGACGTTCCTCGACGTCTACTTCGAGCGTGACCTGAAGGCGGGCCGGCTGACCGAAGAGCAGGCGCCAGGAGATCATCGACGACTTCGTCATCAAGCTGCGCATCGTGCGTTTCCTCCGAACCCCGGAGTACGACGATCTCTTCGCCGGCGATCCGACGTGGGTGACCGAGTCGATCGGCGGCATGGGAGACGACGGCCGAACGCTCGTGACGAAGAACAGCTTCCGGATGCTCCAGACGCTCTACAACCTCGGTCCGGGACCGGAGCCGAACCTCACGATCTGGTACGCGGCGCGCCTTCCGGATGGATTCAAGAAGTTCGCGGCCAAGGTGGCCATCGACACCAGCTCGCTCCAGTTCGAGAGCGACGAGATCATGCGTCGGACCTGGGGCGACGACGGCGCCATTGCGTGCTGCGTGTCGCCGATGCTGGTCGGCAAGCAGATGCAGTTCTTCGGCGCCCGCGCCAACATGGCCAAGTGTCTGCTCTACGCGATCAACGGCGGCCGCGACGAGATGAGCGGCAAGCAGATCGGGCCGGCGTCGGAGCCGGTGAAGGGCGACTATCTCGAACTGCGACGACCTGGCGGTCCGGTTCGAAGCGATGATGGACTGGCTGGCGGGCGTGTACGTCAACGCCATGAACATCATCCACTACATGCACGACAAGTACGCCTACGAGCGCATTGAAATGGCGCTGCACGACTATGCGCCGCTGAGGACGATGGCGTTCGGGATGGCCGGCCTCTCGGTGGTGGCCGACAGTCTCTCGGCCGTCAAGTTCGCGAAAGTGAAGGTGATCCGGGACAAGACCGGGCTCGTGACCGACTACCAGGTCGAGGGCGAGTTCCCACTGTTCGGCAACAACGACAACCGCGTGGACCAGATCGCCACGTGGATCGTGAGCACCTTCATGGGCAAGCTGCGGAAGCACCCGACGTACCGGCACGCCCTGCACACGCAGTCGATCCTGACCATCACCTCGAACGTGGTGTACGGAAAGGCGACCGGGAACACGCCCGATGGGCGGCGGCAGGGTGAGCCGTTCGCGCCCGGGGCCAATCCGATGCACGGACGCGACACCCACGGGATTCTTGCGTCGGCGGCGTCGGTCGCGAAGATTCCGTATCGCGATGCGGCGGACGGCATCTCGCTGACCTCGACGCTCGTGCCAAGCGGGCTCGGCCGGGTTCCCGAGGAGCGGGTCACCAACCTTGTCGCGATCCTGGATTCGTACTTCACGGCGACCGGCTTCCACATGAACGTCAACGTGCTGAACCGGGACACCCTGCTCGACGCGATGGAGCATCCGGAGAAGTACCCGAGCCTGACGATTCGCGTCTCGGGCTACGCGGTCAACTTCGTGCGGCTCACCCGTGAGCAGCAGATGGACGTGATCAACCGCACGTTCCATGGAGATTCCCATGTCTGACGCGCCGGCTGTCCCGCTGGAGGCCAGGAGCCCGTACGAGCTCCGCGTGCGGCTGGGCGAGTCCGTTCCGGAACAGACGCGTCCGCGAGGCGCTCGCGAGCGGCGACATGGGGTTTCTGCATTCCTACACGACCGGCTCGACGGTGGACGGGCCGGGCGTGCGGATGGTGGCGTGGACGACGGGCTGCATGTGGCGCTGCCAGGTACCTGCCACAACCCCGACACCTGGACGATGACCAACGGCCTGCCCGTGTCGGTCGCGCGGGCCGCGGAGGAACTGGGCAAGTACCGACACAGTCTGAAGATCATGTCGGGCGGCTTCACGCTGAGTGGAGGTGAGCCGCTGATGCAGCACCGCTTCGCGGCCAAACTCCTGGCGGCCGCGAAGGGGATGGGGATTCACACCACCATCGAGACGAACGGCTTCTTCAGCGACCAGCTCTCGGACGCCGAGGTCGACACCATCGATCTGGTGATGCTCGGGATCAAGACGTTCGATCCGGAACGCCACCGGGCGCTGACGGGGAAAGAAAACGGTCCGACGCTCGACTTCGCACGCCGGCTGGCCCAGCGACGCCGGCCGATGTGGATCCGGTTCGTGCTGGTGCCGGGCTTGACCGACGACATGGACGACCTGGCGAAGACGGCCGAATTCGCTGCCGGGCTCGGCAACGTCGAGCGGGTGGAAGTGCTGCCATTCCACCAGTTGGGGCGGTTCAAGTGGGAACGGCTCGGCCTCGACTATCGGCTCAAGGACGTCCAGTCTCCGACCGCGGAGCTGGCGGAGCGTGTCTGCGAGGTGTTTCGGAGCGCGGGGCTCAAGGCGAACTAGCCGCCGCCAACGGTTTCCGCGGTGTAATCCAAGGCCGGAGGCGCTGTGCTGGACGTCGTTCGTTCTCTCCTCGAGCAGTCGCCGATGCTGGCGCTGTTCGCGTCGATCGGTCTGGGCTACGCCTTCGGCCGCATCTCTGTCGCGGGTTTCTCGCTCGACATGGGCGCGGTGTTGTTCGCAGGCCTGGTCCTCGGTGCGATTGCGCCCAAGGCGGCGCCGCCGGCCCTCGTGGGGTCGATCGGCCTGGTCATGTTCCTGTATGGCATCGGCATCCAGTACGGCCGGCAGTTCTTTGCCGGCCTGCGCGGTTCCGGACTGAAGTGGAATGCGCTCGGGGCCGCGGGCGTGTTTTGCGCGCTGGCCATTGCCATCGTCTCTGGCGAGCTCTTCGGCATTTCGCCCGCCCACTCGCTGGGGATGTTTGCCGGGCGCCCTGACGAGCACGCCAACGCTGCAGGCGGCCATCGACGCCGTCGGCGATCGCGCGCCGGCCATTGGCTACTCCGTCGCCTACCCGATCGGCGTCATCGGTCCCATTCTGTCCATCTTTATTTTCTCGCGGCTGGTGAAGGCTCGCGTCGCGCCGCCGCCGGCCCCGCCGGCCGGTGTCGAGGTCGTGCTGGCCGATGGCCGGCAGGGCACGACGGTCGCGGCGGTGATCGCCGGATTGCCGCCAGGCGTGAGTGTCGTGGCGATTCGGCAGGGACACACGAACAAGCTGCCCGATCCGCAGATTCGTCTCGATGCCGGCGATGTGTTGTTGCTGTTCGGCGAGCCCGGCGCTGTCGACCAGGCGCGGCAGCAGCTCGGTCGCGTCGAAGCAGGCCGGCTGGCGAGCGATCGCAGCGCGCTGGATATCGCGAGGTTCTTCGTCTCGCGAGCCGCACTGACTGGCGTCCCGATCAGCCAGGTCGCGTTCCCAAAAGACGTTGACGCAAAGATCGTCGAGGTGCGCCGCGGCGATGCCGTCGCTCATTGCCGATCCTGGTCTGGTGCTCGAGTACGGCGATCGTGTCGCCGTGATCGCGCCACGCCCGCAGTTTCCGACGTTGCGGAAGCATTTTGGCGATTCGATCAAGTCGACCACCGAGGTGTCGTACGTGTCGGTGGGCCTGGGCATGTCGTTGGGCGTGCTCCTCGGTCTCATCCAGATTCCGGTTCCCGGTCTCGGCCAGTTCTCGATGGGCCTCGCGGGCGGCCCGCTCGTCGCCGCGCTCGTGCTTGGCAAGCTGGGCCGGACCGGTCCGCTCGCGTGGCACCTCCCGCTGCCGGCAAATCTCACGCTCCGGACGTTCGGATTGACGTTGTTCCTGGCGGCGGTCGGCCTGGGCTCCGGCGCGCCGTTCGTGGAGACACTGGCCGACAAAGGGCTGCTGTTCCTGGCGATCGCGACAGCCATCATCCTGAGTGCGATGCTCGTTGGATTCCTGGTGGGACACTACCTGCTCCGGATGGCGACCGACGATCTGCTGGGCGTGGTCGCGGGCATCGCCGGCAATCCGGCGATACTCGTCTACGCCAACAAAGCCCTTCCGAGCGATCGCGTCGACGCCGGGTACGCGACCATTTTTCCTTCGCTGACCATCCTCAAGATCCTCTGCGCCCAGGTGGCGCTCGGCATTCTCCGCTGAGACTCCGGCCGTGAGCTCTGATCCGCGGTCAACGCGCGATAGATCACGGCTCGGCCTCGCGGCAACCGTGGTGGCCATGGCGGTCATCGCCATGCTGTCGCCGACGTTCGCCAGTCGAGGAAGCGCCAGCCTGGTGTCGCTGTTGCTCATCGTGGCGGGGCTGCTCGAGATCTGGCATGGCTTCCGTCGCCGAAGCCCTGCCGGGCAGCGGGCCGCATGGATCGGCGGCGCCATCACGATCGCGATGGGCGTGCTCGTCGCCAACGCCGCGGCGCTCGCGGCCACGGGCATCGTTGTTCTGCTGGCCGGCTGGTTCGCGGTGGACGCCGTCCGCTACGTCGCTCGCGGCGCTGCGGGGTGACTACGCAGGGACGGCCGACCGACTGGTTGCTGCCCGCGCTTGGCAACTGCGGCGGTTGCCGTCCTTCTCATGGTGCTGCGCGCCGTACACGCTCGACTGGACGCTCGCGCTGGCCGGTGGCCTGCGCATCGGCGGCACGGCCTGGAACATCGTCTCGTCGCCCGTGTTCGCGGCGCGCGACGCGGGTCGAACCGCCCTTGCCGATCTCGGGCTGTCCGATCGGCCCGAAGCTCGCCGAGCTGGTCGATCGCATCGGGGCCGAGGAAATCGCGCGCGAGCCAGTCGACCGCGGCTGGATCTGGGCGTTCGTCGTCACGCTGTTCGCCATCCACCTCGGGCGCATGGGCTTCGACCGCTCGCGGCTCGGCATCAGCTCGCCGCTCTTCGCCGTGATCGGTGATGTCTTTCTGGCCCTCGGTCATCGCGTACGCCATCGTCATTCCGCTGCATCTCGTCGTGCGCAGGCTCACGCGCGGCGTCGAACGCAGGGCGTGGCGTTGGTGCCTGACCGACAGCGACGCGATCGGTGGCGGCTGGAGCCCGGCCGATCGTCCGGCGATGGCTCGAACGTCGCCTCCGCTTCTCCTGGCGCGCTGCGGAGCGCGACGCTACTCAGCCCGGACCGCCCTCAGCCGGGGTCTGCAGATCGGTCTGCCGATTGCCGCCATCATCGCCGCCATCGTTCCGGTGTTCGGCATGAGCTGGTTCTTCGATACGGAGAACTGGGCCGCGGGCATGTGGAACTCGTGGGCCGAGGCGCGCACCGACACGTGGCGCGAGGCGATGGTCAGGGCCACCTTCGAGGCGGAACGGACCAGGAATCCCGCCGAGCTGGTACTCGGTGTCGCCGCCGGGATGGGACGGCGCCGGAGACTTCTCGTTCCTCGTCATCGGCGATCCCGGCGAGGGCGATGCGTCCCAGCACGTGCTGCGGGACCAGGTGCTCGCCGCGGCGGCGCGAGACGAGGTGAGGTTCATCGTGATCTCGTCGGACGTCATCTATCCCACCGGCGCGATGAAGGACTACGAGGACGGGTTCTGGCTGCCGATGAAGGGCACACACAAGCCGGTCTACGCGATTCCCGGCAACCACGACTGGTACGACGCGCTCGAGGCCTTCGCCGCGACGTTCTTCGAGCCCGACGCGGCCCGCACCGCGATGCGCGCCCGCATCGCCGCCGACAACGGCGTCACGACGACGACCGACGCGACGAATCGACGGAGCTGATCGGCACGGCCGCGTTCTATCGGGCGCAGTACGGCGTGCCGACCGGATTCCAGCGCGCGCCATTCTTCGACGTGCAGACCGAGGAGTTCGCGCTGATCGCCGTCGACACGGGCGTCGTCACGGAGCGTGGACCCGGTGCAGTGGCGGTGGCTCGAGGTCGCGCTCGAGGAGGCGCGCGGCAAGGTCGATCATGGCGGTGCTCGGCCACCCGTTCTACGCGGGCGGCGCCGACTCGTGGCGCGGGCGACGAGCCGTTCACGCGCCTCCAGGACCTGCTGAGGCGGAACGGCGCGTCCATCGTCATGGCGGGCGACACGCACGACTTCGAGTACTACGCGGAGCGATCCGGCGGCGACGCCGGGGCGCCGGTCGTGCACCACTTCGTCAACGGCGGTGGAGGTGCGTATCTCAGCTTCGGCACGGCGCTCGCGTGGCCGGACTCATCCGGCGACGAGCCGCTGGGCGTTCTACCCGCGCACCGAGCAGGTGCGGTCCAAGATCGGGCGAACATGACGGCGCTGAAGCTGGCCGCTCTGGTGGTGGACCGACACGCTGCGCGCCTGGCCGTTCTCGGTGGAGTGGCTGTCGGCGGCCTTCGACTTCAACGTGGCGCCCTTCTACCAGAGCTTCGTCGAGGTTCGCGTGGAGCCCTCGGCCCGGCGCGTGCGCGTGCTTCCCTACGGCGTCGCGGGTCGCCTGCGGTGGAGCGACCTTCAGGGTTCAGCGGACCTTCTGCCGGCTGGCGCCACGGGTTCTGACCTGGCGGAATGGAGCGTGCCGTTCCGGTAGCATCTTCAGCGAACCGGTCGGGCCATGCGTCATCTGCTCATCCTCACTGCCGAGCCAGAAGAATATCGAGCGCGAATCGAGGCAGCGGGACTTCCTGATTTGTCGATCGTCGCCTCGTCTGACGTCGACGATGGCCTGGCCCGCGGCGGAGACAGCGATCTGTTGCTTGGCGACCCCGCGCGGGTGCGGCGGGCGCTGCCGCACCTGTCGCGGCTTGTCTGGACACAACTGACGTGGGCTGGCGTCGAGCCGATGCTCGACCCGTCGCTGCGGCGCGACTATGTGCTGACCAACCTTCGAGGCGCCTTCGGCCCGCAGATGGCGGAGTTCGTGTTTGCGTACCTGCTGCTCCACGAGCGCAAGGTGCTGGCGCGACTCGACCGGCAGCGGGTGGGGCAGTGGGATGCGACGCCGCCAGGAACGTTGCGAGGGAAGACGCTGGGACTCGTCGGCGTTGGATCCATTGGGGCGCACCTGGCCGTGACCGCCAAGCACTTCGGGATGCGCGTCCACGGGTACACCCGTAGCAGCAGGACGTCGCCGGACGTGGACCGGTATTTCCATGGCCCCGGCAGCGACGGGAAGGCCACATTCGCGTCAGGCGTCGACTACCTCGTGGCCGTGCTCCCGGACACGCCCGAGACCGTCGGGATCATCGATCGCGCGATGATCGATGGACTGCCGCCTCATGCGTTGCTGATCAATGCCGGCCGCGGACGCTCGCTCGACGAGACGGCACTCGTCGATGCGCTCGACAACCGGGCGCCTTGCGGGGGCGGTCCTCGACGTGTTTGCACAAGAGCCGCTTCCCGTTGACCACCCGTTCTGGCGCACGCCGAATCTGTTCATCACCAGCCATACCGCCGCGCCCACCGTCGTCGCCGACGCCGTGCGTGTATTCGTCGACAACTATCGGCGCCTGTTGGCGGGCCAGCCGCTTCTGTACCGAGTGGATTTCGAGCGAGGCTACTGAGTCACGTGTCAGCCCGTTTCGCGCGCATCGTCACAGGAGCCGGGGGACTTCAACTCGTCAAGGTCGAGTCGCCGGTGGCCGAGGGGGAGATGTACTTCCACGGTGGCCAGGTGATGTCCTGGAGGCCACGTGGCGAGGATGAGGTGCTCTTCGTGAGCCGGCAGGCACGGTGGGAACCAGGACGCGCAATCCGTGGCGGCGCACCGATCTGTTTTCCGTGGTTCGGACCGCACCCCTCAGACCCTCAGGCACCCGCGCACGGGTGCGTTCGGATCAAAGCCTGGCAGCTCGACTCGATTACGGAGGCCGATGACACCGTGACCGTGAGCATGTCCACGACGAGCGACGACGACACGCGCCGCTGGTGGCCATCGAGCTTCCGGCTCGAGCACCGTGCGACGTTCGGCCCGACTCTTACACTCGATCTCGTCGTCACGAACACGGGCGATGTGCCGTTCAGCTTCGAGGAGGCGCTGCACACCTACTACCGCGTGGGAAGCATCGACGACGTCCGGATCCGTGGTCTCGAGGGCACCCGCTACCTCGACGCCATCGACGCCTGGCGCGAGAAGCCGCAGGACGAGAGAGATCGTGTTCACGTCGGAGACCGACCGGGTCTATCTCGATACCCGCGGTCCGATCACGATTGAGGACGGCGCGATGCGCCGCGTGCGCGTGACGGCAGAGCGATCGCATGCGACCGTGGTCTGGAACCCGTGGGTGGGCAAAGCGCGGGCCCTTGCGGATCTGGCCGACGAGGAGTGGCCGCGTTTCGTCTGTGTCGAGACGAGCAACGTCTCGCCCCGCGCCGTGGAGCTCGCGTGCCGGCGAGCAGCATGTCATGCGAGTGGCCGTCGCGGCCGAATCCGGCTCACGGCACGATCGCCACGGCTCGTAACGGTGCGCCGCTGCCTCCGCCGATCTTCATCGGCAGGGCGATGACGTAGGCGCCCGTGAGGGGCAGATGTTCGAGCGCCGTCAGATTCTCGAACGCCGGAATGTTGGCGGCGAAGAGCGTCCGATGCGACTCGAAGAGCGTCGACTGGCCGTAGTCGATGCTCGCGGTGTCCAGGCCGATGGCCTTGATTGGCCGGTTCGTCACAATCCATGCCGCGGCGGCAGGGTGCAGGCCGGGGAAGTGGAGGTTCGCGGCGCCGGTGGCGCCGCGTTCAGCCGTCCCCAGATAGCGCGCCGGATCGGGCCACCGAGTCGAGAAGCCGGTACGAATCAGCACGATGGCGTCCCGGGGAATCGCGCCCTGCGCCGCTTCGGCACGCGTGATGTCTTCGACGCTGACCTGGTAGTCCGGATTCTGGTTGGCGGCCTGACGCACGTCGATCACGTAGGCAGCGCCGAGCAGCCGCTCGATCGGAATCTGATCGACCGACCGGGCGCCCTGCACGAAATGCACGGGCGCGTCGACGTGCGTGCCGCCATGTTCGGACGAGAAGAAATTGTTCGCGGCGTAGTAGTAGCCGCCTGCCGTCAGGCCATCGGCGACCTTCTCGAGTCGAAACGCCTCCGCCGTCGGCCAGAAGACCGTGGTCGCATCGTAGGTGTGCGACAGATCGACGACCGTTCCGGTGGGGAAGCCCGCCGTGGCGACAGTGGACCGTTCCGGCGACGACGGCGGCGAGGTGGGGCCGCCGCACGCGAACGCAAGTGTCGCCGTGAAGAGCACGAAGTGATGCATGACACGGTTCATGGCTTCTCCTCTAAGTCGGGCTCTGGGGCGGGCCGTGCGGCTCAGGGTTTCGGTCTCAGCTCATAGAGCCGCACCAGCCGTGCCTGCCAGACTGTCGACGACACCAGCTGCAAGTCGGGCATTCGCTCGACCCGCTCGAGCAGTCTTCCGCAGCCCCTGTAGAAGAGGCAGTTGACCGTGACGTGGGTCGTCCCACGTTCCCGCAGAACCTGAATCGTCGATGGGTCAGGAAATGCGTCCATGGTTCTGAGGAAGTCGAAGTGGTCAGGCGGAAGATGTCCGCTGTACCCGTTGATCAATTGGGCGCCATGCCAGATGGAGAAGTACATGTACGGCGTATCCATGACCAGACCCGTGTCCGACGTGAGCGACCCCATCGGGAACTCCGCGAGCACGTCTGTCGGCTTGATCGATTGATAGACGCGCGGAGGCGCGGGCCAGGCCGTCTGCAGGTAGACGGCCGGCCGCAGGTCCACGGCAATCGCGATCGTCAGGACAGCGACGATGGCGAACGAGGCCGCCCGGGATCGGCCTGCCAGAAGGCGCTGGACGCCGAATCCCGACAGCACGGCGAGGGTGAGACCGACCAGAAATCCTGCCCGCGCCGGCGCGCGCATTCCGCGCATGAACGCCAGCCATTCGTACAGGTACGGGTAGATGTGGCCGTTCAAACCCAGGGACATCTCGAACGCGAGCACGAGGCCGACGAGATAGACGACGCGGATCCGGCCAAGTCGACGCGTCAGGCCAACGAGCGTGAGCGCGATCGCCATGATGCCAGGGAACAGTCCGCGCTCGGCCGATGCCTCGCTGCCGGCGCCCCACAATGCGCTGGTCGCGGTGGGGCGCAAATAGTCGCGTGCTTCGGCGCTGTAGAGAGCGACCTCCCTCGCCGGGCGTTCCTCCAGCCCGGCGGATGAATACGTTCTGACGAGGGGCCAGGCCAGCGCGAATGCCAACGTCGCCGCGATGAACCCGGGCACGACAAGATGGCGGAATCGAGGGCGGTAGAGCGCGACCATCACCACCGACATGCCGAGCACCTGCCACATGAGCAGCACCGCCAGGTACATCGACGAGTACAGCTGGGCGACGGCGAAGACGGTGACGAGCACGGCGTAGCGAATTCTCAGGGTGTCGAAGAAGAGGTGGACTGCCAGGAGCACGAGCGGCAGGCAGTACGTCATCAACAACTCGAAGTGGATGTAGTGGTCGAACCTGTAGGGATAGAAGCCGAAGATCAGGCCGGAAATGAAGGCTGACAACGACGATCCGGTGAGCCGGCCGACCAGCAGATACGTCGCGAACGCCGAGGCGACGAAGCTGAGTACAAGGATGGTATTCACGGCGACGACCGGATGGAGTCCCGCCGCGAGCAGCGGCATCACCGTCAGCGCCGGAAGGAGCATCGAGTCGGAGTAGGTGAGCGTCAGGGGCCGCGGATAGAAGATGTTGGCGTCGAACAGATCCCGCGGATCGCCGAGAACCTGGCGAAAGACCCACGACACACGCCAGACTGAAAAGAGCGGGTCGCCGATGTCGGGAATCGCGTCGAGCCGGGAGATCTGAGACCAGAGCAGGACCAGAGCGAAACGCGCAGAAGCCCGCCAGGGCTAGCCCGTGCTGCTGCCACGCGGACCGACCAGGACGCTCGCGATTCGTCCGCGAGCGGGTCGTAGATGCGGCCGAGGAACGTGCGCCACGCTGCCGGTGGCGGTGTCGTTCGATCGACGAGCAGGCGGAGCGCGAGCGCCGCGAGCGCCACGAACAGCGGACGTTCCGGCCTGCGAGCCGAGAACTCGATGTCACCAAGGACGATGGCGAAGCCGCCGGCGAGATAGATCGCGATGCACGCGAGACTGGCCACGAGCGCCAGGTTGTCCAGGAGTCCTGCGAGGCGCGGTCTCGACACTTTCTGCATTCTATGGTGCCACTGGATAATCCACGGGCGCGCGAACCTGACTCGAGGCGGCCGCCCGAAGCGGGGCAGCGAGGGAGGACGACGTATTAAAGACGTGTGGCGGCTGGCATGACGCGTGAAAACACCAGGGCGGCTCAGCCGGATGTCTTCTGTGATCTACTGCGTGCGATAACAAGAATCAGACCCAGGCCAAACCCGGCGAACGTGCCGGCGAGGTTCACGCTCAGGCGGCTCGGGCCGACAGGTCGTTCGGGCAGCCGCGCCGCCTCGACGAGTTTGAACTGCTCGCCAATCTGGCGACGTTCGGCATTCGCGGCGGTCCTGAATTCCTCGGCCTGAAGAGGAGCGTCCGGTATCGCTCCTGCAGCACCTCGTACGGCAGCAGATCGGCCTGGGACAGCGACGGGCCACTGTGCGCGCGCAGACTCTTGAGCTTCTCCTCATACGCGAGGATTCGCCGCGCACATCCTCGATTTCCGAATCGATGAAATCGGATGTCCCTTCCACCCGCACCTCCCTGTCGCGGAAGGTCTCTTCGATCATCAGGGACGATAGCCGTTATGTGACTTTCTGCGCCACCTTCGGGTCCGCCGCTTCAAAACTGACGGAGAACCCTGCCACGTCGTCGCGCTGGGGGTCCGACGTGAGCAGGTCGATAGTGATATCTCTTTGCATCAGCCGAACCACGTCGCTGAGAGCCGCGCGCTCCAGTTCCACCTTGTACAGGCCCAAGTCGCGGATGATCCGTTCAAGACGTCCCGGAGCCAGGACGGTCTGGCGGATGTTCTCCAACCGTTTCCCGGCCGTGCCGGTCACCGTCGGGCGCACGTATTCCGCGGGCACTCGCGCTGACACGAGTTGAAGCGTCGTCTCCGAGCGATAGCGCGTCGGCAGGAAGTAGTGAGACATCACGCTCGTCACGACGGCAATCAGGACCGTAGGAGCGAGAATCCACCACTTGCGGTGCCACACTGTCGAGGACGATCCGGCGCACCATGAGCTCTCCATTCATGCGCGTGCCGCTTCAGCCGGACGTCTTCTGTGACCTACTGCGTCCGACAACCAGCACCAGGCCCAGGCCAAACCCGGCGAACGTCCCCGCGAGGTTCACGCTCAGGCGGCTCGGGCCGACAGGTCGTTCAGGCAGCCGCGCCGCGTTGACGAGTTTGAACTGCTCGCCAATCTGGCGACGTTCGAGATTCGCGGCGGTCCTGAGTTCCTCAGCCTGAATGAGGAGCGTCCGGTATCGCTCCTGCAGCACCTCGTACGGCAGCAGATCGGCCTGGGACAGCGACGGGCCACTGTGCGCGCGCAGACTCTTGAGCTTCTGCTCATACGCGATGATTCGCTCCCGCAAATCCTCGATTTGCCAGTCGAGAAATGCCTCCGTCCCTTCCACCAGCATCTCCCTGTCGCGAAGGGACTCCTCGATCATCAGGGACGACAGCCGTTCTGTGACCCGCTGCGCCACCTTCGGGTCGGCCGCCTCAAAACTGACGGAGAACCCTGCCACGTCGTCGCGCTGGGGGTCCGACGTGAGCGGGTCGATGGTGATGTCGCTTCGCATCAGCCGTACAACGTCGCTGAGAGCCGCGCGCTCCAGTTCCACCTTGTACAGGCCCAAATCGCGGATGATCCGTTCAAGACGTGTCTGGCTCAAGACCTGCTGGCGGCTTTGCTCAAACCGTTTCCCGAGCCGTATCGGTAGCCGTCGGGCGAGCGTATTCCGCGGGCACTCGCGCTGAGATGACCTGAATGGTCGACTCAGAGCGATAGCGCGGCGGCAGGAAGTAATAGGACATCACGCTCGTCACGACGGCGGTCAGGACCGTTGGCGCGAGAATCCACCACTTGCGGTGCCACACCGTACCCACAACGGAGACGATCCGACGCATCATCGAGCTCCCCATCGGGAACGGCGTGCGCCGCGACGACCTCAGGCGCACCAAACCGCTCGAACGCTTCTCGCGCGGCGTCATCGACCGACAACCCGCGCTGTCGTGCGTCCTCCATCGCATCGACGAGATGCTCGCGCGCCTCGTCGATGATCCGCGCGTCCTCGCCCCCGCGCTGACGCAGTGCGCGCTCGAGTCGGGTCAGATAGTCGTCCACCGAGCCCGGTGTCACCGCAGCCCCCCGACGACGGCCTGGACGGCGCGGGCGAAGTCGCGCCATTCCCCGTGCCGCTCGGTCAGCGCCTTGCGGCCCTTCGGCGTCAACTGATAGACCCGACGACGCCGGCCCTGAACTTCGGACCAGCGGCTCGCCAATACTCCGGCGTGCTCCAGCCGATGCAGGGCGGGGTAGAGCGTCCCTTCGCGCAGGTCGAACGCGCCGTCGCTGAGGGCGCGGAGCCGCTCGGCAATCGCATACCCATGGGCGGGGTTCGGTTGGACGGCGGCCAGGAGCAGCAGGTCCAGATGACCCTTGAGCGTTTCAGCGTTCATGCATTGCGAGGGTATCCATCGCGTGACTAGGTGTCAATACGTCTAATCGTCCCTGAAGCGGGACGCGATCTCGCGGAACTCCTCGGCGCAGGCCAGGAACGCGTCCACCATGGCCGGGTCGAAGTGCTTGCCTTTGCCTTCCGTGATGATGTCCACCGCCTTCTCGTGGGGGAAAGCTGACTTGTAGCGGCGCTTGGAGATGAGGGCGTCGTAGACGTCGGCGATGGCCATGATCCGGCCGGGGAGCGGGATCTCCTCGCCGCGGGTCCCGTCCGGATAGCCGGTGCCGTCCCACTTCTCGTGGTGCGTGTAGGCGATCTCCCGGGCCAACTGGAGGAACGAACTGCTCGTGCCCAGCATCCGCTCGGCGCGCAGCAGGGCGTCGCGGCCCAGCGTGGGGTGCTTCTTCATCTCGTCGAACTCCTCGTCGGTGAGCTTGTCGGGCTTGAGCAGGATGCGGTCGGCCACGCCGACCTTGCCGATGTCGTGGAGCGGCGTCGACTTGATCATCAGGTCGACCGTCCGCTCGTCGAGATGCTCGAAGCCGGGCCGGGTGCTGAGGTAGCGCGCCAGCGCCCCCACGTAGAGCCGGGTCCGCTGGATATGGCCGCCGGTCTCGTTGTCGCGCGTCTCGGCGAGCGAGGCCAGGCTCTGAATGGTGACGTCCTGGGTCAGCTTGAGCTCCTGGGTGCGCTCGGCCACGAGGCGCTCGAGGACGTCGTTCTGGTTCTTCATGAAGTCCCGCGCCAGCTTGAGCTCGAGATGGTTCTTGACGCGCGCCTTGACGATCGCGGGCGAGATCGGCTTGGTGATGTAGTCCACCGCGCCCAGCTCGAGCCCCTTCGTCTCGTCCGACGCCTCGCCCATCGCGGTCACGAAGATGACCGGGATGTCGCGCGTCGTCTCCTCGGCCTTGAGCCGGCGGCAAACCTCGTAGCCATCCATGTCCGGCATCATGATGTCCAGCAGGATCAAGTCGGGACGAGGGGTGTCGGCCACGCGCTGCAGAGCCTGATCCCCGGTCTTGGCCACGGCCAGCTTGTAGTCGTTCTTGAACAGCTCCACCAGCACGGTCAAGTTGATCGGCTGATCGTCCACGAGGAGCAGCTTCGGGTTCTGGCTCAAGGCGCCACCTCCATGACCTCTCCGTCACGCGCCTGGCTGACGCGGCGCGCCGTCGCCTATCATCCTCGATGCGCGTGCCGGCCTTCCGGCCAGCTCATCCGACGCCACGCGTCCATTACGCCTGCGGTAATCGCTTACCGCGTTGGTAAGCGCAGGCGCGTATTCCGCGGCAAACTCGAAGCGCTTGCGCGGATCCCTCGCGGCACCTGCCTTGCGTGGGAAGAGGCCGCATGAAGAATATTGTTCACAGCGTCATCGCAATCGCCAGCGCAGTTGTCCTCTCGTCCTGTGGAAGTTCCGACTCGCCGATGCAGCCGTCGCCAAACCCGACCCCCACGCCGCTGCAGCCGACGTTTTCCAGCATCAGCACGCAGGTCTTCGAGGGCATCTGCGTCAACTGCCATAACGCGACGGGAGCGGCGTTCGCGGGTGGGCTCAGGCTCGACGCGGGCCAGGCGTACAACCAGCTTGTGAACACGCCAAGCACCGGCAAGCCAGCGGCCGTCCGCGTCATCCCGGGCAATGCCAGCGACAGCTATCTCATTCACAAACTGGAAGGGCGTTCCGATATCGTCGGCAACCGGATGCCGCTCAGCGGGTCGGCTCTATCTCAGGCGGACATCGACGTGATCCGCACCTGGATCGCCCAGGGTGCACAGAACAACTGACAGCCGGGTCAGGCTGTACGCTGGTCGCGCTCATTTCGCCCTGCCCGCATATCCGGTCTCGCGCTGGAGCCGCGCCAACTCGGCTTGGACTTCGGGCAGTGCGGCCCGTCCGGCCGGCGCGTTCATGATGTTGGTCATTTCATACGGGTCGGCTTTGAGATCGTAAAGCTCGTCCATGCCGGATAACTCCAGATAGTGGATATAGGTGTAGCGTTCCGTGCGGACCGCTTCGTAGCCCATACTCCGAATCCGGGGAAACACGATGTCCGTGTAGTACTCGATGAGAAAGGACTTGCGCCAGGGCGGCGCGGCGCCCGAAAAGAGCGGACGGAGCGACGTGCCCTGCATGCCGGGCTCGGGAGCGAGCCCCGCCACGTCGAGGAGCGTGGGCGCCACGTCAAGATTCAGGACCAGTTGGGCGGGCGTCGTGCCGGCGGCTATCTGCCCCGGGTACCGGATGAGCAGCGGCATCCTCGCCGATTCCTCGTAGGCCAGCCGGCGTTCTTCGTTCAAGCCGTGCTCACCGTAGAAGTATCCATGGTCACCGGCGACGATGATCATCGTGTTGTCCAGCTGGCCGAGCGCCGTCAGCGTGTCGAAGATCCTGCCGAGACTCTCATCCACGGCCAGCAGCATCTCGAGCCGGTCGCGCACCTCGGCGTCGCTCGTGCCGGTGGCCGGGCCGAGCGGCGGCAGATTGTCGATCTTGCGCTGGAGCGCGGGCTTTCCCACCGGCGCCTTCATCGCGTTCGGCCGCCGCGGCACGACGGCATTCGCGTAGCGCCCGCGGTGGCGGGGTGCCGGCACGAAGCCCGTGCCGCCGTCGCCGATCCTCGTGATGCGGCCGTCGTCATCCTGGACGTAGTTTGGATGCAGGGCCTTGTGCGAGAGCATCAGCATGAACGGTCTGTCAGCCGCTCGCGTCATGAAGGCGGTGGCGTACTCGGTCAGGATGTCGGTGACGTAGCCCTGGCGCTCGATCCGCTGGCCGTCCACGTTCAGCTTCGGGTTTTCCGCCTCGCCTTGCCCCTTCATCGCCACCCAGTGCGAGAACCCAGGCCGCGGCGTGTCGTCGTTCCCCATGTGCCACTTGCCCATGAACGCCGTGGCGTATCCGGCCGCCTGGAGTGGCGGGGCAAAAGTCGTCAGCCGGTGGCTGGCTTCATCGCGCGCCGTGTTGTCCACGATGCCGTGCGTGTGCGCGTACTGGCCGGTCAGGAAACTGGCACGACTTGGCGAACAGAGGGGAGTGGTGGCGAAGGCGTTCAAGAAGCGGGCGCCTTCGCGCGCCACCCGGTCGATGTTCGGCGTCTCGGCGAAGGGATGTCCGGCCGCGCCGAAATCGTCCCAGCGCATGTCGTCGACGAGCACGAAGACGATGTTCGGCGGACGGGACGCCTGGGATGGGCCCGACCGATCAGCACAGGCGCCAGCCAGCCCGATCGCGACACACACGACGACGGCGGCAAGGTGGGCGATCGCGGGAGCAGACACCGGCTGCGTCATGGCGCCCCATTCTAGTCTTCACGTACTCAGGTCGCGCGCCAGTCGCGGCCTGATTTGCGGCTAAGTCAGCCGAACCTCCTCGTCAGTGAACGAGACCGACGGGCTCCCGTTACGGCCAGCAGCGCGGAGATTTGCTTGCACGCCCACGCCACTGAATGGCCTTCCGCGGCGGCCGTGGCAACGATCATCCTGATGTCGCGCGCCATGTCGGGGATGACCAGCGCGCACAAGCGCTCCACCTCGCTAGCGAGGGCGTCGCCCTCATCCAGGTCCCGCTCGGCGTTCGCGAGGTGCTGGTGCAGGGTGTCGAGCTCGGCCGCGAGGGCGTCGCGCTCCTCGATGGTGAGGACAATGCAGTCCTGACCGCCGACAGTAAGGTACGGTTCGCGCTTCCTGAGGATCTGTGCAAAATCGATCGCGGGCCGGTCAGTCACTGGGTCTCCTAAGGTTGTGGCCACGTCGTGGCGCCATGAGGTGGACGTCCTCTCATGGGGGAATGCGTCAAAGGCGGGGATAAGGGCTCAGGGAAGCGGGATCAGGCCGGTTCTTGGGCTTTCTCGCTAGACCCGCTTCAGCTCATCCGTGCCACAGTCGCGCATGGCCGGCCTGCGTCGGCGAATACCCTTCTGTGAAATAGCGGTCGTAGAACTCGGGGTCGATGTGGTGGCACTGCATCCACACGCCGGCCGAATCGATCGCGTGGCAGTGCGCGGGAAAGCGTCCGTACGTCTTCCAGATATACCGGCAGATCGCGCGGACGACCTCGACGACTTCCGGCTCGACGTGCGGCGCCTCGCGCGCGAACGCGGCGGCGGCGTCGGGCTTCATGTTGGGCGCCGCGGTCGCGCCGGTGTGATACATCCCGGTCGGACCGTACTTCTCCGCGAGAATCGCGTCGATCGCGGCGTCGGTATCCTTGAAGTAGGGCGGCGCATACGACTGCAGCAGGCCGTCGAGGCCGACGGGGTTGTCGACGGCCGCAGGATACGGGCGCGGCAGCGTGATGCCCTTTGGTTTCTCGAAGCGAAAACCCAGGCCGGGTCCGATGTCGGGATAGCCGCCCAGCAGGATCGTGGGTGCGAATGCCGCATGAATCCACCCGCCGAGCCCCATCCCCTGCGCCACGAGCGCCAGGTTCTGCAACAGCAGCAGCGATTCGTATTCGGTTCTTCCCTTCGCGTAGATGCCGAGGGGGAGAGGAATCTCCTTGTTCAGGAACTTCGACACCACCCACTTCTCGCATCCGCAGGGCACGAAGAGATTGAAATCGTCGACGAACATCGGGCGCTGCCCCGGCTCCTGCGCGAGCACGTAGAACAGCCCGTTGATGTATTGCCGCGTCACCTCTGTGACAGGTACGAACATCGTGCTTCCGGGCACGTTGGAGACGTATCGATTCCCGCTCGCATAGGCAGGAAAGCGTCGCGGAAAATCGAGCCGGCCGTCCTTGATCTTCACTTTGCAGCGCTCGGCGCGCGAGATGAGCTCGTCGGCCGACATCGTGCGGACGTCCGCCGCCGCGGACGGCGGCTCGCTTGGCGCCTTCAGGAGGTAGGTGCCCTCGTCGTTCCACATGAAGAAGTGCGTGCTCTGCGCGTTGTCTGGACTACCTGCGGCGCGGCCGCGCGCTTCAATCAGCGGCGTGCCGAGCAGCGGTTGTCCGTCGGCTGTCTCGTACGGATTGTCGGCGAAGGCGATGCCCGTGATGCCGGTCGCGGCGATGAGAAGCGCTTCCTCCAGCCGCGACAGCGGCTGAGGCTCGAGCTTCGATTGAAAGGAGAGCGTGCCGGAGCGGAAGCTGGTACCGGCGGCGACGCGCCGCGAACGGCGCCCGAAAATCGCGTCCCAGAGCGGGTACTCGCGTGCCGCCTTCAATCCGTCGTGTGATGCCACGGCTCGTCATCCTTCAACAGGCCCTTCAACAGGACGGTGAGTGAGTGGTGCCGGCCGGGGAATGGAAATTGTCCGGCAACTTCGTCCCGGAAGGCAAATCTCCCCGCCAGCCTCGCTGAATTCGCGGCAAGTGCCGCTATCCGGTGATAACCTCTCATCTATTTGGGAGGCCGCCTACGTGGATTGCCACGGAATCGGCAGGATTCACCGCGCCGTCATGTGTCGTGGATGTGACGTATAGCGAAATGAACGACTGAAACTACCGGTCAGTAATCAGTAACTGGAGAAGGCCCATGTCCAACAGAGACGACGTGAAAGACGATAACCGCGATGCGTTCGATCCCCCGGCGCAGGTGCCGGCGGAGATTCCCGCCGGTTTCGACCGCCGGAAGTTCATCATGCGCGGCGCCGTGATCTCGGCGGCCGCGGTGATGAACGGCTGCACGACATCGGAGACCGAAAAGACCGCCCCTCCGCCAGCAGCCGCATCGGCGGCCGGTGCGCCCGCGGTCCCGTTGGCTGCCGATCTGAACGTGGTGATGAAGGCCAAGGGGCCGGTGCTAACGACCGTGGACGAGTTCTACAAGGTGGGCCCTGGCCCTTCCAGCTCGCACACGATTGGTCCGATGCGCATCACCTACGATTTCTACCAGCAAGCCGCCAAACTACCGGCCGACCAACTCGCCAAGGCGACGAAACTTCAGGTGAACCTGTTCGGAAGCCTCAGCGCCACGGGCAAGGGACACGGCACGGAACGAGCCGCGCTCGCAGGGCTCGTCGGCAAGGAACCGGCGACCGTCGATCCGCTGTTTCTGGACGGCTTGCGAGACAAGCCCGATCAGGTGTTCCCGGTGAAGTTGGGCGCCAAGTCCATCGATGTGAGCCTCAAGGACGTCATCTACGACGCGACGAAGGGCGATTTCAAGCACCCGAACACGATGACCGTCAAGCTCCTCGCCGGCAACGAGGTGCTCCTCGAGCAGGAGTACTACTCGGTGGGCGGCGGATTCATCGAGTGGAAAGGGTACACGCCACCGAAGAAGAACGCGCCGAAATACCCGTTCGCGACGATGAAAGAGCTGCGCGCGCACGCCGACAACAACAAGACCACGATCGCCAAGATCATGCTGGCCAACGAGATGTCGATCATGGGAAGGTCCGAAGAGGAGGTCAATGCCTTCACCGACAAGATCATCAACGCGATGATCGCGACGGTGAAGTCGGGGCTTTCGATGTCCGAGGATGACGTGCTGCCAGGCCCGATCAAACTGCACAGCAAGGCAGCCAGCGTTTACAAGCGCGCCATGGACGACAAGTATCAGGCGGACCGCGGTATCGGCACGCTCTCGGCATTTGCGTTGGCGGCATCCGAAGAAAATGGGCGCGGCCACCTCGTGATCACGGCTCCGACCGGCGGTTCCGCCGGCGTGATGCCAGCGCTGGTCTATGGGCTTTCTGAGGTCCGAAAAGTCGACCGGCAGAAGATCCGTGACGGCATGCTCGCCGCTGCGGCGATTGGCTACCTCTGCAAGCACCATGCGACGCTGTCTGCGGCCGAGGGCGGCTGCCAGGCCGAGATCGGCGTGGCGTCGTCGATGGCTGCGGCGTTGACCGCGACCGTGTACGACGCACCATCGCTGGTCGTCGAGAACGCGGCCGAATCGGCTCTGGAGCATCACCTGGGCATGACCTGCGACCCGGTCGCCGGTTACGTGCAGGTTCCGTGCATCGAGCGCTGCGCCTTCGGCGCGGTCAAGGCCTGGACGGCCTACGCGATCGCCAGCAACGAGATCGCATCCAGGCACCGGATCAGCTTCGACGAGACCGTGTTGGCGCTGGCCCAAACCGCGAAAGAGATGAACAGCAAGTACAAGGAAACAAGCGAGGCCGGCCTCGCCCTCTCCGTCGTGCTCTGCTGATCGAACGGGGCTCCTCGCTCGAACTCGGCCTGGCGGTCGAGCGACGAGGAGCCTCCATTGCCTCCCGGCGATGGCCCGGCACGTCATGGGCCAATCCCAGTACGCCAACGACTCGTAACCGCCTGCTGACGCCTCAACGCGAGTATGGAAGGTGGATCATGAGCGTGTTCATAGTTATCCGCCGGGTATCCGTTGCGGTTCTCGTCGTGCTGCTGGTCCCGCTGTCCGGCTCGCGACCGTCTGCGCAGGGAACGCCAACGACATGCAGCCGTCTCGCATCACAGACGCTGCCGAATACGACGATCACCGTCGTCGAGGCGATCGCAGCGGGATCGATGACGCCGCCTGGCTCGACGAACGCGATCGCGAATCTGCCGCCGTTCTGCCGTGTGGCCGGCTCGATTGCCCCCACGAGCCAGTCGCAGATCCTCTTCGAGGTGTGGATGCCGCTCGAGAACTGGAACGGCAAGTTTGCGGGCGTCGGAAACGGCGGCTGGGCGGGCAGCATTTCGTATGGCGCGCTTGGCGACCAGTTGCGCCTGGGCTACGCGACCGCCTCGACGAACACCGGCCACGAAGCCGCGCCCGGCATCAACATGGCGCGATTCGCGTTCGACAAGCCGGAACAATTGATCGACTTCGCCTACCGCTCGCACCACGAAACCGCAGTCGCCGCGAAAGCGCTCGTGCAGGCGTTCTATGGCAGGTCGCCCGAACGTTCGTACTTCATCGGCTGTTCGTCAGGCGGCTACGAGGGCCTGATGGAGGCTCAGCGATTCCCCGCCGACTACGACGGCATCGTCGCGGGAGCGCCGGCGAACAACTGGACGCGGTTGATGGCCGGAGACTTCGACGGGGTCCTCGCGGTGCTGAGACAGCCGGCCAGCAACCTGCCGCTTCCGGCGTTGGGCCTGCTGTATCGGGGCGCGCTCGCGGCGTGCGACAGCGCGGACGGCGTGACCGACGGCGTGCTCGACGATCCTCGGCGGTGCGCGTTCGATCCGGGGCGGTTGGCGTGCACCGGAACCCAGGCGCCGCCGGGCTGCCTCACGCCCCCGCAGGTGGAGGCGGCACGCCGCGTCTACAGAGGGCTCAAGGACCCGAAGACGGGGGCGCAACTCTATCCAGGCCTCGTGCCCGGGAGTGAACCCTTCTGGCCGCACCGCAACGCGGCGAATCCGTTCCCGATCCCGATTGCGCACTACAAGTGGCTGGTGTTCGCCGATCCGAACTGGGACTGGAGAACGTTCGACTGGTCGGACGCGAAACACTATCAGGCGCATGTCGATGCCGAGGCGAAGTACGCGCCGATCCTCAACGCCACGAATCCGGATCTCCGCGAATTCCGGAAGCGCGGCGGGAAGATTCTGCAGTATCACGGCTGGAACGATCAGTTGATCGCGCCCGAGAACAGCATCGACTACTACGAGAGCGTCAAGAAATTCTTTGGCGGCGGTGACGTGTCGTCGTTCTACCGATTGTTCATGGCCCCCGGCATGGCGCACTGCGCCGGCGGAACCGGTCCGAACACGTTCGACATGCAGACCGCGCTCGAGCAGTGGGTGGAGCGCGGCAGTGCGCCGGATCACATCATCGCGACCCGCGCGATCAACGGCGTCGTGGATCGCACGCGCCCGTTATGTCAGTTCCCGAAAGTGGCGATCTACAAGGGCAGCGGCGACATCAACGACGCGGTGAACTTCGCGTGCGGGGATCCGCGGCCCTGAACCCGATCTTCTAGTGCACCTTCTTCCCGTCCACGCGTGTCGCGGTCCTGGGATCGTTGCGGTCCTCGCGCCAGGTCGGGTGGCGGAAGTGAATGACGAAATCGCCGTTGTAGGAGATGACGGCGTTGTCGAACGTCAGCGCGCCGACGCGGCGCCAACCGCGAAACGTCCGCTTCTCCGCGAACGCCGGCCCGCTCGTCTCGCCCTCGTCGGTCACCTCGATGTTGAACGTCAGTGTGCGCTTCGGAGTCGGGTCGCCCCGATCGAAGATCTGCGCCATGACCTCGTCGCGGAAGTCGAGGTCAGCGCCAGGAATGCGTGGTTGATGCTCGGCGACGAGCAGGCGCATGAACTCGGGCGCGCGCGTCGGCGTTCCCTCCGGCTTGCCGAGCTCGGCGATGGGGTACAGCTGACGGATGCTCGGTTCGCGGTCGACATCGCCGAACGTCAGACCCACTTTCAGCAGAAGCGGGGCGCCTGCGACCCGTCGCGACGCGGTCGTGTCGGGAGCGTTGCGCAGTTCGATATCGTTGATGTACTCCGTGTCAGTGCCGCCGATGTCGTCCTGAGTGATGAAGTTGGCCGTCCGAAGCGGTGTGGCGTGTTGCGGGTTCGTGGTGGGAAAGAGCTTGCCCACCATGGCCAGCGACCGAATGGCGCCACGCTGCGTCTCCGTGCAGCACGTCGAGTACCGCCCGATCGCGAGCGCCGTGCTTCCCTGGCTGAAGTAGCCCGAGTATTCGGTCGGCTCGGTGATCCGCCACTGTCCGATCAGGCACAACCCGTTCGGATGGACCAGACGGTTCCAGCCTTTGCCATCGGGACCCCACCGCAAGTCCGCGCCCGAATCCAGCGCGCGCTCGCTGGCCCTTCGGAAGAATTCAGGTTTGCCGATCGGGATCAGACCACCGAAGACGCTCTCGAGTGAGACCTCGTAGATGGGGAGCGGAGGTTCGCCTTCCCGGCCCCACACCCGCTGATACGGGTTCGCGAAAAGCGCGTCGACGACTTCGCGAAATGTGGAACCGGAGTACGCACGGTCCTGATCGGTGAGTTGAACCGTAGAAGAGTGCGGCCTCGTTGGCATTGCCATCCGAATATACGCCGGCGAGTGAAATAGGCAACGGGAAACAATACACCACTGGCCGGTTGCGGACTCGAAGGGAAATCATGGACACGACGCCGAGCTCAGAGGCACTACGTTCCGATATTAGACTTGAGCGTTAGACGTCGCCATATGGGAATGGATCTCACTGGTCCCGGCCGATACTTCCGCTGGACCAATCTCGCATGGTACGACCTTCTTGAACTCGCGAAGGATTTCGGTTGGGTGCCGACGGGCACCGGGACCTCCGCGTGGAATACGCAAGGGACGGCGCCGCGGGTCCTACGACAGCAATGATGGCCAGCTCGTGTATGCACGTGACGCCGCGGCCCTGGCTGATGCGTTGGAACGTGCTCTCGCAACGACTCCGAAGCGTCGTTCTCGCGGGCGGAGGCATCGAGCCGCCCAGGCAGGCGACCGCGTCTTGGCAATCCTTAGTGGGAGCCGCAAACGACGCAGAGTGCCCGTGCAGGATCTTCGCGCGGAGGGCTCGGGTTACATTCGACAGTTCATCAAATTCTGTCGAGCTGGCAGCTTCCGTATCTTCTGACGGGTTTCACGACTCGTAGAAGCCGTTCGAGCTCGTAGATTCAGCCCCACCTGGTCGTTCGCGAACCGTTCTCGCGCTTGGCGCAAGACGTCGCGGGATTCAATCCGCTAGTTGTGCGCGCGTGTGACCGACACAATGTGTCCGGGCAGGCCAATCGCGCTGTCTATCTTGCAAGCGGGGCATGTCCATCCGCGCCGATGCTGCCGTGGCACTTCATGTGGAGCGAATACAGCGGGCTGAACCGCGCTCGGCCAGTCAGCTACCGTCAGGATCGCCTCACTGCCACAGAACGCGCAGCTTACTGGGATGGTGACGTTGATACGTGCCACGCCGGACAGCTATGCGAACGACGTCACGCGCATCGGGCTGGCCGGGCGCACCGACAAAAATTGGCCGGGTAGTTCTGTGATTTGGAGTCGCCAACAGCCATCGTAGGGGCAGGCCCAATCCTGCTGATGGACGACGAGCGTGGGCGAGTACGTCAGCGTCACTTGCTGGCCGCAACGCACACAGCGAATGAGGCGCGTGACGGGGGAGGCGTCAGGCATGGCGGGTTACTGTTCAACTCGCGTGCCGAGCGCAAATAGACCCAAATACTGGGGGTACGTATCTCGCGGTGGGAATTTGTCAGACACTCTGTGGACAAAAGGAGCGCAGCACGCTTCAGTGCGGCACCCAAGTCTCCTGTCGTGCGGGTATCGTTCGTCCGGCCAACGTTGCGGCTCACCCGCGGCCGCTCACCGTTCTTGGCCACACGGCCGCCGGGTGCAGCGCGAGGTTAGGCACCGTGCCTCGGTCGGGAGTAGCATGGGCGAGAGGGTGCGCGATGTCCACTCCCGCCTTGGAATCCGTTGTTCGGTGCGATCCGGAGGTGCTCGGCGGTACTCCGGTCTTTGCCGGCACCCGAGTGCCCATTAAGAACCTGCTGGATTACCTCGCCGCGGGCGACCCGCTGGAGCGGTTCCTCGACCACTTCCCGTCCGTGACCCGAGCGCAAGCAGTTGCCGCGCTTGAGATTGCCGGCGATCTGCTGCTCTCGCGTGCGCATCCTTCTCGATGAATCGCTGCCTCGACCACTCGGCGCACTGCTGGCTGGACACGAGGTTTCGACAGTCCGTGCAGAATCCTGGACGAGCCTGACGAACGGAGTGCTGCTGCGACGAGCGGCCGACCGGTTCGACGTCGTGCTGACCGCTGACCAGAACATCGAGTTCCAGCAAAGCATCGCGGCCCTGCCGATCGCCGTACTCGTGTTGGTGGCCGACAGCAACCGCCTCGGCGTCGATCCACGGACGATCATGGAGACGCTGGGGCACTCTCAGATCAGCCTGACCCTCAACACGTCACTCGCACGTACTGCCGTCACTTCAGAAAGAGGCTGCGTCCCGCATGAATCAAATGCTGGCTCGCGTCTGATAGAGCGAGGCTCTTTGAATTGGCGAAGTTGTCGAACCGCCGCTCCACTGAAAGAAGACCCCTTCGGCGGACTCCAGGCGGCACGGCGAGTAGTCTCGCCGTTCGCTTCAGCAAGGAGGCGGCATGAAGATCACAGCAGAACAACTGCATACCTGGTATCTCGAGGCGGTCAGGAATCTAAGGCCGGAGTCGTTCAACCCGAATGCTGTCAGACCATTTGCCGAACTGACCGACGAACAGCGGGCTATAGACGAGTACATCGCCAAGAAAATTAACGATGCCATCGAGAAGGCGACATGACCCGGGTTCGGTGATTCAGATTTGCTGGAAGGGCAACGAACCGGCGGGCTCAGAGTGAGCGTTGTTCTTGCCGACATAAGAGGCAAAGTGCAGGTCCGCCCGACTTGAGGGGCAGAGCGAGTGCGCTCCGGAACACTCGCTTGCAAATGTCAATACCAGGCGAAGTTCGGTATTGGGCTTGAATAAATCGCGTTCAGTGTGCCCAGACCAGCTTCACGAAACGGACGACCGCATACAGCCCGCAGATCCCGAGGATGGCCGCTAGCAGTATGGACACGAGCATGAGGATCTGCCCACCAGCTTTGCCTAAGTCCCAATGTAGTGACACGAGGCTAGCGCGTCTAGCAGCGATCCCCAGCATGATGCTCGGACCAATTGTGAGTCCAGCGAGAATCACAAGAAACGTCGGATCGGGTTCCGCTGGTGGTGGGGCCATCACGTAGACCGCCACGGCAGCCACGAACGGGGTATGCCAGCAATAAGCAGCCCCGACGCAAGACTCAACAGGATCGCGCGCCAAGGGCGGCGAGCCGGATTCATCGCGCGTCAGTCTAGCAGTCAGGCCGCTTTTTCCTGCTCGGATTGTCCGACACGTCGAACAGTCGGTCCACGACGCCAGCCGTAGTCGCAGGCGACATGAGAAGCCGGCGGATCTTGATGAAGTTGTAGGCGAAGTAGTTTGATCGCCACGGCCCAAAAAGCAAAGGCCCGCGCGATGGCGGGCCTCTGCAATCTTACGAGATGTCGTGCAGCCTACTTGCGCTTGCGGAACCGTCGCACGGCTGCGCCCGCGCTGTGGTAGTCGTCCTGCGGCTCGTACAACAGGTTCAGAGCCTGCCCGCAGGTCGGGCAACGGCTGGGAAGCGCGACCGGAGAGGGGTCAGCCATCGCGGAAGCTTGTACTTTTAGCTGGAGTAGCTGGCCTACTTGGACAGCGTCGCGATGGCCCGTTGTAGCGTAGCTAGCTCGGTTTCGATCTGTTCTTCGTCGTCCCGCGTCAGAGGCCCCTGTGCCATGAGCTTCAGCACGCTATCGCGGACCTGTTCAGCGCTTACCCGATAACGTGCTCGCCGCGCGGGGTCGTCGTGAGCGCCAGCGGCTAACTCCACGAACAGCAAGCCTGTCCTGATCTCACGCCTCATGAACGCGAACAGGATCGCGTCGGGCGCGTTTGTGCCATCCGGTTGGGAGGGGTGGTCCATAGTCGTCTCTGCTTTGATCAACGTGCGCGCTCCGTTTCACTGCGGCCTTCTCGCTTTCGGCAGTCGGCCGAGCGGGTAGACGGTCGCAATCTTTGTAACCGTGATGACTTGCTACCGACGTGGGTCACGTCCAGTCTCCCCGGTACTGCTCATTCTTGCGGACCTCGAGGAGCCAGCCGAAAAACACTCGATCGTTGTGCACCTGGCACCAAGCACAGGCCCAGCGCTGTGGTTGCGTCACCGGATTAACTTCGTCCCGCTCGTCCCCCAGCGGACCGCGGGAAATGGCCAAGAACATGCCTTTCCCACAGTGTTGACAGAAGACGGGGACTGTAACCGTCACAGCCTTAAACAGTGACAAGATTTCGTGGCGAGTCTCACTGCCCGCTGTGGCCGTGAGAAGTGACTCGGTCGCGTGACCTTTGACGACTGCGCCGATGTCGCCATCGAGGCCGATGGAGCTCTCGGTGCCACACCACACACACAGCCACCGGTCACGGCACTCTTGGTTCGGTCGGTCAGACGTAGGGTTTAAGTCCAGAAACAACGTGACGGCGTGACCACAGTGCGCGCAGTGAACAGCAAGTTCGCCAGTCTGCCGGTTCGCATTGTTAGGAACGATGTCATTTGGAGCCATGGCGCAACCCGTCCATCTCGGGACGCCAGCCATATGGCGTGTCCGACAGTGTTCGCTTCTAGTGCAACTCGTACACCACAGTCCGATCGGCGCGACCTCGACTGTGGGGCGTCATGACGATGTGGGACTGAGAGGGCGCGTGCCAACTGGCATCGCTAGATCCAGAACCGAACTCGATTCGCTCGACTCGCGCCCCATCCACCGACCGTCGATTTCAATCCACACGATAGTGCCCGGTAGCATCGACGGCTCGCGGCAGTGAATCTTCCGCGCGGTCGATCGCGATCGCCGGCCAGCGTGACGGGCATGACGATGGGCTTCTCGCGCATTTGGATCGAGCAGTGTTGGCGCAGACGCTTGACGAGGGTCAGCGTTGCGGCGGCTCGTAGCGGGCGACGGCTCGTACGATGCGGCCTCTTAGTTCAAAGGCGTGGGGCGTTCGACAGCCGTGGTACGGGCAGGTCCACTGATCCGTGTGGTAGTCATCCTGCGGCTCGGTACAACAGGTTCAAAGCCTGCCAGTGGAGAGCGCGGGATCCGTACCGTGGTGGCGCCGCACTTGATACGTGGCCCAGCGTCGCGCCGCCGCCTCGACGCCCGCCTCGTCGAATAGCTCCGAGCCGGAAAGATCGAGCCGCGTCGCGATCACGATCAGCTCGCACGCGATGGCTCTGAGCGAGCTGTGCGCGTACCCGAGGGTTTGCAAATGACTGAGGAAGCGTCGCTGTTCTCCTGGGAGTGGACTCTCGCGCTGGCGCGCACGAGCGATCGAACCTTCGAAGAGTTGTTCAAACATCGTCGGACTCCTTTGATGGAATCCGCCGATTCTCTGCCTCTACGTATCTCGACTGCCAGACACCGCTACCGGCGTTAGACTTGCGCTGCTATGGAGGTGTGTCCGACAGAAGTCATCCTCGCGCCTGCCGGGCGCGTCTGGCGCCTGCTGACGAACCCCCACGAGCTGGCGCAATGGTCCGGGACGAAACTGGTCGAAGGGCCTGCGCGAGCAGTGAGCGCGGCAATCGTCTCGTCTTTCGAGCCGGCATGTTCCACATCGCCTTCGACGTGCTCGACACGCAACCCCCGCGGCAGCTCACGCTCGACATTGCGCTGCCCTTTGGCGTCAAGAACCGCGAGCAGATTCAGATCACACCCATCGACGCCAACTCGTGTCGCACGACGTTTAATTGAGCGTTCAGCTTCCCGCCAGGTTGGCGGGGTCGGCTCCTGGAGATGGTCTTTGGCCGGCGGTTTGTCACCGGGCCCGCCGAGTCGCTCGGGCGCTTGAAACGGGCCGCCGAACAGCGTCCAATTCCCTAAATGAAAGGCGACGGCCTCGTTCGTGCAGTGATGATATGCGGTATCAGCACTCGTACTATTTCGGCTCTTCGTCGATTTGAGTGCGGCGATCCCGTCGACCTAATGGGAAACGTCCGATGCTCTCGGCTTATGTGGTCTCGCCAGCTTCGCTTTCGCCGTAAAACCAAGGTCTACGAGTCGTTCACCACATAAGCGCGGCGCCAACATAATCGCGCTTATGTGGTCGGTCACATAAGTTCGATTACATCGAGGTGTTCTATAACCAGCGGCGCCGGCACTCCACACTCGGCCAGATCAGTCCCGCCGAGTTCGAGCGACGGGCCGCTGAGGCGGCGTAGTTAAACCGTCCACCGACTCGGATCAAGCCCACAACCGCTGATCAATCCCAAAGTGGTCTGGACGGCCGCCTGGTTTCAACCGCCAAACGTCAGTGCGGCCGTGGGTTCGGTGATTCAGGTTTGCTGGAAGGGCGACGAACCGGCGGGCTCAGAGTGAGCGGAGACTCATCGTAGGTCCTGGACGAACGTAATCCCACCACCCCCCGTAGCCACACCGCACCCAACTTCAGAATATGACCCCATAAGGTTCTGGTAGTGCGGGCCGCTCGGGCCTTCGTTGTAAAAGAACGCGATGGCTTGCCCAATGGTCTGGCGGACGTTCGAGCCCGACCACCACAGGGCTTCGTTCTCTGCCCCATTGAACGGATGGCTATTGAAGTAGCTATGCGCCTGCTTGGTGGCGTGATCCTGCTCGGCGGCGGTTCGTGCGCGGTCGGAAAGGCTCGGGGAATGACTGACGGCTGAACGGTTGCCAAGCGCCCGGTATCGGTTCGTTTCGTCGAGACAAAACTGAAGATCAGAAGCCGTCGCCGCACCCGGCGGATCGTCGATAGGTGACTCAGGTGCCGTCGGGTTGTTGCTCTCGCAGGCTGTAGAACCGAATCCCACGGCGAGCGCAAGGGCGAGGGGAAGGACTCGACGAATCATTCTGAAAGCTCCGAGGTTGTGAGGACGGCGAGAGGAACTTCCTCTCCATGGGGAATGCGTCAATGCCGGGGAGAAAGGCTCACGGAGCTTGGTGTTGCGTCAAAAGCAAAGGCCCGCGTGAGCAATCGCCGAGGTGTTTCCTATCGAGTCGGGGACAGCTCCAAGAGTGTCGCCATAAACGGCGGGCGAATGGGAGTGATCACAAAGTCTTTTGTGATGTACCCCGGCGCGGATGCACGAAGAGTCATTTCGACTCCGGGCGTTAGGTTCTCGATGTAGACGCCGCCGCCCCCCATGTCCCAAACATCGCAAGGCGTCACTTGCGTGAATGTCTCGCCGGTACGTTGCCCACCAACGACTTCAATTCTGGCGTTCGTGACGCAGTAGTCGGACGCATCTGGAATCACCAGGCCCCAAAAGGATGTCAGTGAACCCTGTGGAGGCGATGGCGCGGGCTGGGGATCGGAGCTTGGACCGGTCGGAGTGCGCTCCGTGGAGGAGCATCCGAAGACGATCAACGCCGCGAAGACAATCAGGGGAAACCTCATATGACCCTCCAGCGCGGGTACGAATTTCAGGGTTCCTGAGTCTTGCCTGCGAGCGATTATTCTGAATTGACGTGATTCTAATGGAGAACGTTCATTGCAAACAATCTGTGTGATTACCGCAAAAAGCAAGGGCCCGCGCGATGGCGGGCCTCTGCAAGTCTCGCGACGGTCGTGGTGCTACGTGCGCTTCTTGAACCGGCGCAGGGCCGCGCCCGCGAGGCCGACGCCGAGCAGCGAGAGCGTCGCAGGTTCGGGGACGACGGGCGCGGAAGTGGGCGTCGTGGTGAGGCCATCCTGGTACTTCACCGTGAGCGTGCTGTAGTCCAAGAAGGCGCTGTTGGCGGAGCCGTCGGATTCCGTAAGCCTCAAGTTGAGCGTCCAGGTATTGGCCGGAAACGCTGGCAACAGCCCGGTTGGAACGGGAAACTCTTGGTGGAGGATCGTGTTGGCCGAGCTGTTACCCGTACCGTTCAACGTGCCGAGCTGCACGCTCCCGAGTCCCACAGCAGCCACACTTCTTGCGTCGATGATCGTGTTCCCCCGAAGCTCAACTCGACGACGGCCGAGTCGAACGACACGGCAGGCGTGACGAATGTCAGCTCGTGATCCCAGGACGGCAAGGCCGTATCCGTGAACGTCTGGTACGTGACGCCACCGGCATTGGTCTGGCTAAACCAGTTCTGAGTGTCCGAGATGGTAATTTGGGCCGCCTGCGATGGGCCGGCCCACAAAAGGAAGAAGCCGAAGGCGATAAGGGTACATTTCATGTCTGGCAGGGTTCGAGCACGTTTCGTTCCCGCCAAAATGTGCCCGTATTCATTACTGAAGACGCGAAGTCGTCTAACAGGCAGAAGGAAATCTTCAGTGGCGATTTTGTGATCACACTTTTTCGCAGGCTCGTGCGAAGAAGCTGGGCTGGTGTTTTGCCGCCATCGTGAGATGCAGGACGGCGAACTCGATCCGCTCGACTCGCGCCTGCATCCACCGACCGTCCACTTCAACCCACACGAGCGTGCCCGCTGGCATCGACGGCGCTGGGCAAGGCTCCCCAAGATTGGGTGCGGCCATTGGTTCGATGATTCAGATTAGCTGGAAGGCCGACGATTCGGCGGACTCAGATTGAGCGGGTTGTTCGCCACGCCGATAGCCGCCTAAATTCCGGCAGTGTCGTCAGGCGGTTTTCTACCGGCTGCGCCTCAATGCGACGTCACTGACTCGCAGTCGCACCGTTCACAGGTAGAGGAATGGGATCTTGCGTGGCCCTGCCCTTAGGGTCTGGCCCAAATCGATTAGGCCCCACCGTACCGTCCAGACACATCAGAATTAGCAGCAGAAAGCCGCCAAGGTACGGAACGAAGTGCAAGAGGAGAAGCCAACCACTTGCATTTTGATCGTGTAGGCGACGAACTTGAACAGCCAACCCCGGGACGACCAGCCCGGCGAAGCACACGAGCAGAGCGATCAACAACACGATTGGCAGCAGAGCGCTGGGACTTCCGGCGTCGCTGAGGCTCACCGCAATGGCCGCAATTAAACCGAATACGGCCAAGCCTAGGAAGCCAAGCAGAGAGTACATCCAGTCCTGCCTTTCGGCGTGATCGCCCGGAGAAGTCTGAGTATCGCCTAAGGGGCAGGGTCATCCATCCCAGCGGGGAAACACTCGCATCTTTGCTTGCGGCCGTGACAGTCGAGTGATCCTGGCTCGGAGTTCGACCTGAAACGAAGTCGTAGCCGCAGTCACACGTCCGCGCGCCGGGCCGGCTCCAAAGGCGACAATTCGGGCACTCGCGAGGACTCTGCTTCGACTCAACGGTAACGGCCGGCCGGACGGCGGTGTTCGTGACCGTCACCGCGCCAGCGGCCAGTTCGGTCGAGGTGATCGCGCCGGCGGCGATGTGATTGGCGGCGGGTCCGCTCTGTTCTAATGAACTACGGCTTTCGTCACCGTCGGTGATACGTGCGCCGCACCCGCGGCAGAAGCGAGCGTCTACTGGAACCTTGACACCACAATGAATGCAGAACATACGGTGCTCGCCCTCCTTCTTCAGTTCGAGCCTTCTGAGGCGTCAACAAGGTGGGCCGGACGGGACGCGCCCCGGCCGCAACCTCATGCGCTCTGCATGGGAATGCGTCAACGGCAGGGAGGAAGGCTCAGGAAGCTAGAACCTGTCTCATAAATGCCTGAGCAGGATGCGGGCACAGGCGAGCTGCAGCAGGCCGAGAAAGTTCTCGACATGATATTCCCAGCGGGTGACGAGGCGCCGGGAGTTGTGGAGCCAGGCGAAGAGCCGTTCGATTTTCCAGCGGCGGCGGTAGCGGCGCAGCGGACGGCCGTCCTGCGTGCGACGGCGACGGCCGCGCGATTGGGCGCGATCATTTCGATGCCGTAGCTGATCGCGGAGCTGCGTATCGAGGCGTCGCTGTCGTACCCGCGGTCGCCGATCAGTCGCGCGGGGAGGTCGGGGAGGAAGCGGGCGTCGAGGGTGGCGGGGACGAGGTGCGGCTCATACGGTGAAGCGCTGGCCACGTGCACGGCGAGAGGAAGACCATGACGGTCGCAGATCGCCATGATTTTGGTGCCTTTGCCGCGGCGCGTTGGACCGACCGCAGCGCCCCTTTTTTCGCCCCGGCGAAGGTGGCATCGACGAAGGCTTCGGACAGATCGATCTTGCCGCGGTCGCGGAGATCTTCGGCGAGGCGTTGCAAGAGGCGATCGAGCCGGCCGGACCGTTGCCACTGCTGAAAGCGCCGATGGCAGGTTTGGTACGGCGGATAGCGGGCGCGGCAGGTCGTGCCACGGCGCGCCGGTGCGGAGCACCCAGAGCACGCCGTTCAGCACCGCCCGCGCATCGGTCCACGGCCGGCCGCGTCTCTCGGGACGGGGCCGTGGCCGGAACGTCGGTTCGAGAATCGCCCACTGGGCGTCAGTGAGGTCCATGCGCCGAGGTACGACGCCTCGCGGCCCGTTGTAACACGGCGTGTTACGGATTTATGAGATAGCTTCTAGTGTCCCGTACCAGTGGTTCGTAACATAACTTGCTGCTCATGAACGGCGGTGGTGCGCTGCGCGAATCGGGCGATGCTGGCCAGGATGTCATCGGCCGTTTTGGTCCAGACGTACGGCTGCCCGGCGGTGTTCGACGCGTCGATGAACGCGCGAATCGCGGCTTCGAGCGACCGGACACTGCCGTGCACGCCGCGACGAAACTGCTGCGTCTCAAGCGCCGCGAACCAGCGTTCCACGAGATTGAGCCACGACGCATAGGTCGGCGTGAAATGCGGATGGAAGCGGGGATGGCGAGCGAACCACCGTCGGATCGTCGCGGTTTTGTGCGTGCCGTAGTTGTCCATGATCACGTGCACGTCGAGCTCGCGGGGACTTGTTGATCGAGCGTCGTGAGAAACGCCCGGAATTCAATCGCGCGATGTCGGCGCCGGATCTGTCCGAGCACCTGGCCGGTCTTCACTTCCAGTGCGGCGAAGAGCGACGTCGTGCCATGCCGTTTGTAGTCGTGCGTGCGGCGTTCTGCCTGGCCGGGGCGCAGCGGCAGCAACGGCGCCGTCCGATCCAGCGCTTGGATCTGCGGCTTTTCGTCGACGCAGAACACGGCAGCATGGGCCGGCGGATTCAAATACAAGCCGACGATGTCGCGAATCTTGTCGATCAGCAACGGATCGGGCGAGAGCTTGAACGTGGTCGTTCGGTGCGGTTGCAAGCCGAAGGCTTGCCAAATCCGATGCACGCTCATCGGACTCAGGCCCGCCGCCTTCGACAGACTCCGTGTACTCCAGTGCGTGGCACCGACGCGGCGCACTCTCGAGCGTGCGACGACCACCTGTTCGATCTGCGCGTCGGTGATCGTGCGCGGCGCTGCCCGGCCGCGGTTCGTCCATCAATCCATCGAGCCCTTGTCGATGAAGCGCTGGCGCCATCGGCCGACGGTCGGCTGCGACATCCGCAGCTTCCGTGCGACCGTCGTGTTATCCAGACCCGTGGCGCACGCCAGAACGATCCGCGCCCGACGCGCGAGCAACGGCGCCGTCCGCGCACGATGCGCCATCGACGCCAAGGCCTGTCGTTCCATATCGGTGATCACCAGTTCGGGCTTCGGACGCGCCATGATGTGCCTCCGAAGCTCACGTACGACATGACCCTGAAAGTTATTTACGTAACTTCAGGGACGGGACACTGAATCAGCCTCGCCCTTGGGGTCTCAAAGGGCAAAAGCCTAAAACGAACATCGTAGATTCTCTAACGAAATCGGGGTACTGGTGCTGCCGTCGTAGAGCTGTGGCCAAGGTCGGTGCCCGCTGAGCCACTTCCGCAGGGAAAACGCATTACCTGTTGAGAAGAGGGCACCGATGAGCAAGACGCACTACGGCGATGAAGATCCAGCTGCACGGACGACACCGACCCGGAGTCCGAGCAGGAGTTGTTTGAAACGGCGAAGCATCTCGGGTGGAATCCCGATGACATGTTGGACAAGGTATTCGCCGCCAAATACAAGGAGTGGCTGAAGACGGCTCCGCTGAAGGAGAGAGACGCGGATGTCCTAAGGACGTTCGCGGATCGAGTCCGAGACGAGTGGTTACCGGCGTACTGCTCAGACCCGAAGCGCGACTACGATCCCGCCGGTTTCAAGGCGACGTCGAACAAGGTCAGCGCCGAGGATGCGGCGGACTTCATGTGGGCCATCGACCAGAAGATCGTCCGAGACCTGGGCGGCGGCAGGTATCGACTTCCAAAGAGTGGCGCGAGGGTGGTCATTTTCTGGGAGGGGCGGAAAACCAAAACACCTAGGCCCATCACCCTGTCCATGGAACCCATAATCACCATCGCCTCAATCGCTCGATTACACCGGGATCACGGCTGGCCTGTTTCCTGCCTTGGAATGGAGGCGGCTAAATGGGAATTCGATTTCGCGGCGTTCTGCCCTGATGCGACCAGCGAGTATCTCGCCGGGGAAGTCAAGACGAGTGTCGCAAAACTGGATGTGATGCTTAAGGAACTGCATTCACTGTGCCGAGAGAAGGGACAGGACTCGACCGTAGCCCCAAGGGCGTCCTCCAACGCTCGCAAGAAATGGCATGGCTTATGTCGCAGTCAAGCTCCGCTGTTCTGGGCAGTTGGTCCAAGCAAGGCGGGGCGGCTATTTGAAGTCTCATATAGCGCGGGAATCCCAGTATTGCTGGCAGAGACGTCTTCCGAGCGACTCGCCTTCCCGATTGCTGTCTGACGTCGTGTTGCACTTCGACGTCCACCGATGAGAGTCGGGGCGCGAGTGTAAGGAGCGTGTTCGATGGTGTTAGAGAAAGAACTCGACCTAGCGTTTGAAAAGGCCATTTCTGGCAACGAAGAGTTCCGTCGGTGGTTCCTAAGCAGGACGCAGCTTGGCAGTGCGTACCCAGATCTTGTGTGGTCTCGGGCCGACCACCCGTGGGGCAAGGTTAAAGTCTTGCTTCCAAACCTCGCGTCAGGTGCTCTTGAGATGATCGAGCGTGAGGGTGAGACGGATGTTCTGCTTGTATTCAAGGGTGCTGGCGGCAAGAGAGCAGCCTTCCATGTGGAGAATAAGCGTTCCTCCGGATCGTTCACCCCCCATCAACCCGAGGTGTGCGCAGCACGAGCGGATCACTGGGTTGGCAACCCGTCCTATGGCGGCTATCAGGTGTGGGAGACCGTCCTCCTTGCGCCACGCTCGTTTTATGAGCGCAACCTCGCCGACGCCAGGAAATTCCAAACGTTCATCTCATACGAAGATGTTGCAGCATTCATACCGTCCTTCCGGCAATAACGCCGCAGAACGATACGAGGCACGTTGATGACCTTCCACCACACCTTCCAACACAAACGGCGGCCTGACTTCGGTCCAACATTCTCAGCCGTGCTGGTCGGTGCGATCCTCCGGATATTTCCAAACGAGCAGGCTTGGCGGACCTGGAGCCCCAGTCGCGACGCCCACAACGGACGCAGCGAATCTGTAGCGTGACTGGTCCTCGGGCATCTCGGCCAGCTACAGAGGTTTCAGATCGCTGACGAACGACTGCCCAACCTCAGCCGGAGAACGTCCGGCGCTAGCACTTCTGGGCCGCGATGCAACATCGCATGGCAGTTGGCACAGACCGGAATCAAGTCGGTTAGGGGATTGATTTCGTAGCCCGCAGGCAGGGCAGACACCTGCTTAAGGTGGTGAACATGAATGAAGTCTCTGCCGAGTTCTCCGTAGACAGCCTCGAAGTCGAACCCACAGACGGAGCAGCCGCATCCGAAATGCGCGATGCAGGCTAAAGCGTTTTTCATGATTCTTTAGCGGCCGATGTAGCCGCAGTGTCGAAAGTAGTTGCGGCACTCGGTGGCGGAGAAGCGCACCAGGCACTCGCCGAGAAGCGGCCACAGCGTCTCAATCGACCGGCAGCGCGCGGCCCGGACGAGGGCTTTAAGTTTCGCGAAGCACAGTTCAATCGGGTTGAAGTCGGGGCTGTAGGGCGGCAGGTACCAGAGCTGCGCGCCGGCCGCGGCGATCAACTCGCGGACGCCGTCGACGTGGTGGGCCGGCAGATTGTCGGCGACGACGATGTCGCGCGGGTGGAGCGTGGGCACCAGGACTTGCTCGACGTAGGCGAGAAAGCTGTCGCCGTCCATCGGCCCGTCGATGACGCCGGGCGCGGTCAGCCCCGTGATCCGCAGCGCCGCGATAAAGGTGCTCGTCCGCCAGTGGCCATACGGCGCGTGGTCGGTCACGCGCTGCCCGCGGAGGCCGCGACCGTAGCGACGGATCAGATTCGTGGTGACGCCGCTTTCATCGAGAAACACGAAGCGGCCGGGGTCGATCCGCGGCGTGATCCGTTGCCAGAGGCCCCGCGCCGTGCGGACGTCAGGTCGGTCGTGTTCGGACGCGCGTACGGTTTTTTTTGATGGTGAAGCCGAGCGCGTCGACCGCCCGCCAGATCGTCGCGAGACTCACGTCGGTCCCCAAGGCCACCTTCAAGTCCGCCAACGTCCGATCCGGCTGGGCTTGGATCAATTCGGCCAATCGATGCAACTGCGGCACAAGCTTCGGCCGAGGCCCGTAGCGTTGGGCGCGGGGGGCGACCTCACCGGTTTCTCGACGCCGCTGTTTCAGCAACCGCACCCACGAGCCACTCACCTGGTACTTCACCGCCACGTCGTCGGCCGTCATCCCGGCGTCGCTGTCACGGAGTGCCCGCACGCGCAAATCCATCGAATAGGCTCGCATCGGTCCTCCTCCCTTGCGCGCCCAGAGGTACCATGCAGACCGTCGTCCGTACAAGAGCTATTTGAAAAACGCTTTAGTCTTGCTGCCGGATTCCTCTCATAGCGATTCACAAGAACGCGCTGCACCGCTCCCTCGGGGTACGTCTAATCCGGCGGCAATTCTGGCAATTCTTCCGCTAGGCGTCCGGCACGACCGTTCCAGAGTTCAAGCAGGGGCGATTCCTGCTCCGGAGGGTACCGGAAAGTTCGAGCCTTGAGAGAATCGGAGGAACGTCAATTGCGACAGGCTGGGGTGGGCCTTCAATTCCTCTCGCGTGATCATTCCTTCGGAGGGCGTCAGCCGCACTTCCGAGATCGCGATGCCTGCCTTCTGTTCAGAGGCCGGGGGTGGCTGCTGTCCAGAGACGATTCTGAGAGTCGATCTGGGAACCTGACACCTTCCGGATAGCCGTCACGGGTTCTTCCACGACACCGATGGCAACGATGCCGGGTGTGTCCTCGCCGCTCCCCATTGCTCGCCATAGGAATATTCCGTCGCCCACAGCGATATCGTTCTGGTGCTGGGCAACTGTCCAGTAGATGTGCTGATTGGCGCTGCTGATTAGTCCAGCAAGTAGGTGTTTACATGGAACTTGTCGGGGTTTCCCTGAAATAGCCAAGCTGCCATAGGGGGCGGAGATCCTAACAGAGCAGCTTGGTGGCTATGCGAAAACAGCCGGAACAATCCTGGTGGGCGTCAACGTGGGCGTCAAACCCGTCAGCTGGCCGCAGTGGACTTAAGGAATGTTAGAAATTCGAAGAATTTCTGGAGCCGGCGACCCGACTTGAACGGGTGACCTGCTGATTACGAATCAGCTGCTCTACCAACTGAGCTACGCCGGCCCTGGCGAACTTGTTGGTGTTCAGCGGGATCCGGCGGACAGCGCGAGGGCAGCTGATTTCCGGTGCCGACGACCAACCTACAACCTGACGATGCTAGCACGCTGGGGACCCCTTTCGGTCGGATCTGCCGCAGCCCGGCTCCAGTCGGCCAATCGTTGAGCCGAATCTGCAGTCGGGAAACTTACCGAGTCCGCTTGCGCGAAGGGCGGACAGGCGAGGTCGCTCGGTCTGGTGTCGCGTCGCGTCGTTCCGCCCCGCGGGCTCCATCTGCACGAGCGCGCGACAATCTGTGGTCCCGCGCGCGGGTTTGCGCGCACACGGCGCGCTGTCGCGACTGGCATTCGCGCTCTCGTCAATCACTTTCGCCTCTTCACGAGCTTCCGGCTGTCCGAAGCGCCATCCAATCGTCCGAAATCGTCTCCTGACGACCTGAAATGCTTTCGGAACGTCCTTCAGCGCGCCCGAGACGACCCTGAACGCGCTCCCGGCGACCTCGACGACGCAAGATGTGAGTGTTGAACCGAAGATCAGGAGCTTTCGGGACACCCGGATGCGCTGGAAGCGACCGTCTTCGCGCTGGAGGAGGCGAAAGTCGAGCTGTCGCGGTCACCTTTCTTGCCGTAGCGCTCCTCGAAGACGCCAACGTGCGCACCTGAAGGTCGCGCATCGTCCGGAAGGGCTCGCGCAGCGTTCAGACTTGAAGCCGTCGTGGCCCGACGTGAGTCCCGATCACTAAACCATTGGTCGCGTTGCGCCTTCCCGAGCAGGCTCGATATGGACGAGCACATCCGCGACCCATTCCACCGTCTCCCGGACATGACGCCGAACCCGTCCCGCAATCTCGTGTGACGCGGCCACGGTGAGTGCCGGATCGACCTCCACGTGAATATCGACGTGATAGGCAAAGCCGGTCTTGCGCGCGTAGGTCTTGTGCACGCCGATCACCCCGGGAACCTCCTGGGCGGCCGCTCGGATGCGCGCGACCTGCTCGTCATCCGGCATCGTGTCCATGAGCTCGAGCGAGGCGTCACGGAACACGCGCACGCCGATCAGCACAACGATGACGCCGACCGCGAACCCGCCGTAGTGGTCCGCCGCCGGAAACCGATCGATGTCGTACATGGTCAGGCCAACCGCCGTCAGGGCGACCGTCGCGGCAAGGATGTCGACCGTGTCGTTCCACGCGTCGGCGACGAGTGACGCGCTGCGAAGACGCCGGCCCACCCGAAACTTGAGGAACGACATCACGCCGCGGACGAGGATGGCCAGGACGAGCACCGCGATCGCGAGGCTCGACGGCGGCGGGTGGCGGTCGCCGATGGCCTGGAGGGAGTTCCAGCAGATGCCCGCGCCGCCAACGGTGAGGATGAGGCCGACAACGAAGGCGGCGATCGTCTCGATGCGGCCGTGGCCGTAGGGATGTCTGGCGTCGGCCGGTGCGCTCGCCGCCACCATCCCGGCAAAGACAATCAATGACGCGAGGACATCGCCGGCCAGCTCAATCCCGGTGGCGACAACCGACGTGGACTGAACAGACAGGCCAACGCCAATGTTGAGCGTCGCGAGGACCGCGCTGGCAGAGATGCCGACGAGCGCGAGCCGGCGGCCGGTCTGGAGGTCTGCGGCTCGCATGGAGGGAACAAGTATGAGCCTTCAGCCCCAGGCCTCAGGGCCGGCAGCGCCCGTGCCAAAAAAAACGCGGCGGCGGGTCTGGGTTGCGCCAGGCCCGCCGCCGCGGTGTGTGATCCTCGGAAGGTCTACGCGAGGATCCGAAGCACGACGCGGCGGTTCTGCGCGCGGCCGTCCTTGGTCTTGTTGTCGCCGCCGGCTTGTCTTCGCCGTAGCTGATGACGTTCATGCGGTGCAGCGGAATCTGGTGCTGCTCGTAGAGGTACCGCTTCACGGCGTCCGCGCGCTCCATGCCGAGCTTCTCGTTGTAGATCGCGTCGCCGACGTTGTCCGTGTGGCCTTCGATCTCGAAGTACGCGCCCTTCGGGTCGGCCTTGAGCTGCGTGCACGAGCTGGTCGATCCGCGCCTTCGCCTCATCCGGGCAGTCCGGCCTTGCCGAACTTGAAGTTGCCCTGATCCTCGCTCAGGACGACTTCGTAGCATGATCGCGCTTCGTGCGACTTCTCAACCTCTTCGGTCTTCGGTCATCGCCGAACGGGCCGCGTCGTCCGCCGCGATGGCCTTGGTGTCGGCCGCGCCGGCCGCCGTGCCCGCGCGATCCGCCGCGCTCTGCGCCGCGCCAGCCTTGGTGTCCACTTCGCCGATGCTGCGCCTCGTTCGCACGAGTGCGCTCCTGCGTCTGTTCGAGCGCCTGGCTGAGCGTGTCGACCTTGCTGCTCACCTGGCCGACCTGGTTACGCACGAATCCCTTCGTCGCGCACGCGGACGAACCGGCCGCGGCGAACGAGAGCATGCTGATGACAATCAATGCCTTACTCATCGCAGAACCCTCCTCAAAGACTTACAGCCCCTGCCGACGGCCGTCTTGAACGATGTACCCGCTGCGCGCCCGCACGACGTGATCTTCGTCACGCGTGCGGAGCTCGATCGGATGCCATCCCGGACGGCCATCGGGCTCAAACGCGATCAAGATAGTGCTGACGAAGCTCCGTGACGATCTGCCGGCGCCGCGTTGACTCGACTGCGACGGCCCACGCCCCCACAAAGATTTCTCCGCCCGTCCAGCGCGCGAGATCGGCGAGCGGGCCTTCGAGCGGCGCGTCCATCAGCCGTGGATCGTCGATCGTCGTTCGTGCCGTCGCGATCGAGCGGCGAGACGATGACGACGATGTAGACGGGCACGTCGATGCTGCTGGCGATGCCCGACACTTCCGCGGCGGTGAGCCGGCTCGCGTTGTCGGCGCCGTCGGTCAGCGCAATCACCGCGCGCCGCTGTCCGCCGGTGCCGGCGAGCACGCGTCCCGTCTCCGCGATCGCATCGAAGAGCGACGTGGCGCCGAACGGCCGCGACATCGACTCGAGCTGCGCCACGATGTCGCCCGGCGCCGGCGCGAGCGCCTGCACTTCGCGGAGCTTCTGATCGAACACGTAGAGGCCGGCCTGGTCGACGTCCGGCTTCAGGAAGTTCACGATGTGCGACGCGGTGTCGCGCGCGGCACCACGGCGCTCGCCGACTTCCATGCTGCCGCTGAAGTCCACGAGCAGCGCCACGCTGACCGGCGCGGCTCGGATTTGAAATCGGTGATCGTGCGCGGCTTCCCGGTGTCGAGCAGCTGGAAGTCGCTCGGCCTTGAGGTTGACGACCGGCCGTCCGCGGCGGGTGCGGACGGTGGCGGCGACGGTCACGAGGTCCGTGCTGGCCCGGAACGTCGGGCGTCCGTCCTGTGCGACTCCAGCCGTTGCCGCGGCATTGGAGCCCCACGTCGCCAGCACGAACAGGCCAATCAGGCCGCTTTTCATCGCCGGTCGATATTTCAACTTCCTTGCCAAGTCGCCCTCCGCTGAAGATTCAAGCGATTTGGCCTATTTTTCGGCGCGAACTCGATCATTATGTAGAAGTTACGTGAGACGGTCGGGCGAAACGGCTCTCGAGCAAGGAGTTCCGGGAGTTCGAAGCGGTCGAGGAGTTCGAGGAGTTCGAGGGATTGCGATGGATTTGGCCCTAAGCCCTAAGCCTTAGGCCCGAAGCCCGTGCCATACAGAATTGGGGGGTAGATGCGTCGAGGATTGATCCTGGCGTTTGCGGTCGTAGCGGCGATGGCGCAGGCGCGGGCACCGGAGGCGCAACTGGCCCAGGCCCGGCGGCTGTACAACGAGCAGCGGTACGCCGACGCGATCAAGATCGCGGACGAAGCGCGGCAGGTTGCCGCCATCGCCGCGCCGGCCTCGATCGTCTTCGCGCGCGCGCACCTCGAGCGGTACCGCGCCGGATCCGAGGTCGCCGGCCTCGAAGCCGCGCGTCAGGCGCTGAAAAGCGTCGACTCGACGAAGCTCGTCGCCCGCGACCAGGTGGAGTTCACCATCGCGCTCGGCCAGTTGCTGTATCTCGACGACCAGTTCACGTTCGACGATCGCTACAGCGCCGCGGCGGAGCAGTTCGAGGTCGCGCTCGGCGGCGCCGATCTCCTCGATACCGACAGCCGCGACCGGCTCTTCGACTGGTGGGCGCTTTCGCTCGATCGTCAGGCGCAGCTCGGTCCCGAGCGCGAACGCCGGCCTGCCTACCAGCGCATCGTCGATCGCGCCGAGCGCGAGATGGCGCGCGATGTCGCGGCCGCGTCCGCGTCGTACTGGCTGGCCGCCGGCGCGCGGGGCGTCAACGATCTTCCGCGCGCATGGGGCGCCGCGGTGGCGGCCTGGGTGCGCGCGGCGTCGCTCGGCGCGCGAGGCGACGACGCTGCGCGAAGACCTCGATCGGCTGGTGACGCAGGTCATTCTGCCCGAGCGCGCGCTCCAGATCGCCGCCGGCGACGACCCGAAGCCGACGCTCGCGTCGCTCGAGGCGCAGTGGAAGGAATTGAAAGAGCGATGGAAATAGGGGACGGTTCTACGCCTTGACGAGAGCCCGCGCGAGCGAGGCCGCCTTGACGGCGAGCTGTTCCGCGTAGTTGAAGTTCCTGAGCTGAAGCGCATTTCGGGCGTTCGGATGAAACCCATCGCCCGATCGAACTGCGCGCGCTCCTGAGGAATCAGCTGCCCGCGATTCACGCCGCTCGAGATTCTTCTCCGCCTCACCAAGAAGCCAGGACGCGCGCTGCTCGAGCGCACCGACGTTCATCGGTCGTCTGCAGAACGGGAGCCGGCGTTTCCGGCGCCGTGGGCGCGGGCGGCGGCGTGGGTTTCGTCGACCGTGCGCGCCGGCACGGTGTCCGGGCGCGGACGTGCCGGCGCCGTGGGCGCGGCCGTTGGCGGCTCGGGCTCGGGCTCGACGATGGGTTGTTCGGGAAGTGACACGGGGATCGCCACGCGCGGCGGCGGCGGCGGGACGAGCATCGCCACGGGCGGCGGCGTACGCGCCTGCATCCGGCTGCACGCTGCACACCCCACCGCAACGACAACCAGAACTATCAGGCGGAGGGGCCGAACCACGTCCGTTCCATTATGACGTAGAAGCACGGGCCGAGGCCGCCGGGATTTCGTCGCGGAGGCCGAGCAACGAGGGCGCAACCGCGCGAGCCGGAGGGTGCGCCTGTCGCAGCAAGAGCCGGAACGTCGTGCCGCGGCCCGGCACCGACTGCACCTCGATCTCGCCGTCGTGCAGCTGCACGGTGCGATAGACGAGCGACAGGCCGATGCCGCTGCCGGTGTCCTTCGTCGTGAAATACAGGTCGAAGATGCGCGACAAGTCCTCCGGCGGGATGCCGACGCCGGTGTCCTCGAACACGACCTCGATGTACGGCGGCGTCGCTGGCGCCGCGGCAATGCGCAGCCGGCCGCCGTTCGGCATCGCCTGACACGCGTTCAGCGCGAGGTTCAGGAACGCCTGCTGCAGCATGCCCGGCATCGGCGCTCACCGGCGGCAGTGTGGCGGGCACCTCGACGCGGACGCTCGACGCCGGACTTGCTCGCCTCGGCCGAGACGACCGGCATCAGCTCCTCGATGAGCGGCAGCACCGCGACCGGCCGGAGCTGCAGGTCCTCGGGCCGCGTGAACTTCAGGAAGCCCTGCACGACCTCGTCGAGCCGGCGCACCTGCGCCGCGATGACCGACACGTGCTCGAGCGCCGTCGGACGCATCGGCCAGCTGCATGCGCAGCAGCTCGAGATGAATCATCGTCGCGTTCAGCGGGTTCTTCACTTCGTGCGCGATGCCGGCCGAGAGCCGGCCGAGCGCCGCCAGCTTGCGCGAGTAGCTGAGCGTGGACTCGACCTCGCTGAGGTAGGCGACGTTGCGCGCGACGAGCATCACGCCGATGATGCCGCCGTCGGCATCCTCGACGACGTGGGTCAGCAGCAGGCGCTCGCCGGCGCCGGGGACCTGCACGGTTGACGGCGTGAGCGACTCGCGCCGTTCGAGCGCGCGTCTTGACGGCCACGCGGTACGGATGGCCTGGCGGCAGCAGCTGGTCGATCGGTCGCGTTCTGGTCGCCGAGCGCCGTCCGCATCGCCGGATTCGCGAAGAGCAGCGAACCGTTCGCGTCGAACAGGCCGACGGCGTCCTCGAGCGACTCGACCACCGACTCGAGCGTCGCGCGCTGGCCGGCCAGCGCCGTGCGATCGGCCGCGAGCCGCGCGGTCACGGCCTTGAACGAATCGCCGAGCTCGGCCAGTTCGGCGTCGCCGGGCAGATCCACGCTCACGTCGAGCTCGCCGCGGCCCAGGCGCGCCAGGCCGCTGCGGATGACGTGGATGGGCCGGAGCGCGATCTGCGCCAGCAGCATGGCCACGAACGACGCCAGCAGGATGGCCGACGGCCGCCGTGATGAGCGGCGTCCGCATCTGCGTCGCTGAGGTTCTGCCTTGAGGAAGCCGGTCGAGATGCCGATGCGGATGGACCCGAACTCCGTGCCGCCGCGGAGCAGGGGTTTCCGGTGCTCGAATGTGCGCAGCCCCGGCGTGAAGATCGCCTGGGCCTGGGCGATCGGCCCTGCCGCCAGCAGGGCCGCCGAGGTCGTCGGCGGGCGTCAGCGAGCCGACCCCCGAGCTCCGGCTCCTCGATGATGACGGTCCCCGCCGTGTCGACGATGGCGACGTACAGCACGTCGGGAGACGTGAGGCTGGCTTCGAGAATCGATCGCAAGCCCGGCGTCGTTCTGGAGTCCCGCCACCGGATCGGCCGGATCGGACTGCAGGGCGGTGAAGGCCGACTGGAAGATCGCCTGCACGAGCATGTCCGCGCGCTTCTGCGTTTCGCCGAGCCAGACCGTCGCGAGCGACGAGACGTACCACGCGCTCAGCAGCACGACGACCAGCCCCACGAACAGCGTGACGCCGGCGACTTGTTTGGTCTTGAGGCTGAGAGCATGTGGAAAGCTGATCCATCGTCGTTCCGCGTTCCCCGTTCCGCGTTCACGTGCCGTTCCGCGCTCATCTGAACGGAACGGGAACGGGAACCGGAACGGGAACGACTCGTCACTCAATCGCTTCCTCCTGCTTCATCCGGTTGAGCTTGTTGTGAAGCGTCTTCAGGCTGATGCCGAGCATCTCGGCGGCGCGCGTCTTGTTGCCGCCCGTGTGCTCGAGCGTGACTTCGATCAGCTTGCGCTCGGCCTCGTCCACGGTCGTGCCGGCGCGTCAGCCCCGGGCCTCCGCCGGCGCCGCCGGCCGCGGCCGAGCTCATCGTCTGGGACGCGAGCGGCGGCAGGTCGGCCGGCTCGATGTGGTCGCCCTTGGCGACGATCGTCGCCCGCTCGATCACGTTGCGCAGCTCGCGCACGTTGCCGGGCCAGCTGTGCCGCTCGAGCATCTCCATCGCCCGGTCGGACAGCACCGACGATCGTCTTGCCGTTGCGCGCGTTGAACTCCTTCAGGAACGCCTGGATGAGCAGCGGGCACGTCGCCCTTGCGCTCGCGCAGCGGCGGCAGCTGGATCGCGAACACGTTCAGCCGGTAGTACAGATCTTCGCGCAGCTTGCCCTGTCGCACGGCCTCGAGCGGGTCCACGTTGGTCGCCGCGACGACGCGGATGTCCACCGACTGCTCGCGCTGGCCGCCGAGCGGCCGGAACGATCGCTCCTGCAGCACGCGCAGCAGCTTGGCCTGCGTCGCCGGCGTCATCTCGGCGATCTCGTCGAGGAACAGCGTGCCGCGATTGGCCAGCTCGAACGCGCCCTGGCGCCGCGCGATCGCGCCCGTGAACGCGCCCTTCTCGTGGCCGAAGAGCTCGGACTCGAGGAGCGTGTCGGGAATCGCCGCGCAGTTGAGCGGCACGAACGGCTGCGACGCGCGCTGGCTGAGCTGGTGCAGCGTCTGCGCCACGAGCTCCTTGCCGGTGCCCGACTCGCCGCTGACGAGCACCGACGCGACGGTCGGCGCCGCCTGCTCGAGCAGCTGGTAGATGCGCCGCATCTCGGCGCTCGCGCCAATCATCCGGCCGAACGTGCCGCGCTCCTGCAACTGCCGGCGCAGCACGCGCATCTCGCGCTGCGTGTCGTGACGCTCGACGATCTGGTCGAGCAGGATCTTGAGCCGCTGCGGATCGACCGGCTTCGAGAGGTAGTCGTACGCGCCCTGCTTGATGGCGGTGACGGCCGTTTCGACCGTGCCCTGGCCGGTCATCAAGCACGACCGTCATGTCGGGATCGTCCTGGCGCAGCGCGGCCAGCAGGTCGAGGCCGCCCATCCTGGGCATCACCATGTCGCTCAGCACGATGGTCGGGCCGGAACGACGGCGACCTTCGCGAGCGCGTCCTGGCCGTCGGCTGCCGCCTCGACTGCGAAGCCCCAGCTCTTCAGCAGCTGCTGCAGCCCGACGCGCTGCGCGGCGTCGTCCTCCGCAATGAGCACGCGATCCGATTCCGGACCATTCGAACGGGTCGTCATCTTCTCGATTACTACACGATGGCCCGGCAGGGTCAGTACGCCGCTGGTCGGCCGAAACCTCTTCATAGAAAGCCTCGTAGCGCGGCACGACGGCATCCGCCGAAAATCGCGCGCGCACGTCCTCGGCCGCGGCGCGGCCCATCGCCTCACGGCGCGGGGCATCGCCAGGAGCAGTCGATGGCCTGTTCGGCCATCGCGCCGGCGTCGGCCGGATCGCACACAAAGCCCGTCGCGCCGTCCACGATGACTTCGGGCAGGCCGCCCACGCGCGACGCGACGACCGGCACGCCGCAGGCCATGGCTTCGAGCGCGGCCAGGCCGAAGCTTTCCTGCGAGGAGGGCAGCAGAAACAGGTCCGCGGTCGAGAGCCATGGCACCAGGTCCTGCTGCTCGCCGACGAACTCGACGTGGCCCGACAGGCCCATCGCCGCCGCCTGCCGTTCGGCCGCGGGCCGGTCCGGGCCGTCGCCAATCATGACCAGCCGGGCGCGGCACCTCGCGCGTGGATCATCCCGAAGATGTCGAGCACCATGCCGATGCGCTTGACGGGCCGGAAGTTCGAGACGTGCACGATGACCGCGCTCGATCCGGGCGCCGACAGGCGCGCGCTGAGCGACGGGTCGGGCCGGCGCGTCCAGACGCGTGCCGTCGAGAAAATTCGGGATCACGCGAATGTCGCCGCGAATCGCCGAGCGCGGCTTCCGTGTCGCGCTTCAGGCTCTCCGAGACGGCCGTGATGCCGTGCGATCGCTCGATCGAGAAGCCCGACGACGCCGGCGTAGGAGGCGTCGCTGCCGACGAGCGTGATGTCCGTGCCGTGAAGCGTCGTGACCGTCCGCGGCGGCGTGGACGCCGTTGTCGGCGCTGAGAATCTGGTGCGCGAGATAGGCGGCCGTCGCATGCGGCACGGCGTAGTGCGCGTGGAGAATGTCGAGCTTGTGCGCCGCGCGACACGCGCACGAGCGTGTTCGTGAGCGCGAGCAGGTACTGCGGCTCGCGGAACAGCGGATAGCTCGGCGTGTCCACGCGTTCGAACGACAGGCCCGGCGTTCCCCAGCGCCAGCGGAACGGCAGATCGGCGCTGACGAGATGCACGTCGTGCCCGCGATCGGCGAGCGCGAGCGCCAGCTCGGTGGCGACGACGCCGCTGCCGCCCACCGAGGCGTAGCAGACGATGCCGATTCTCACGCACTCGGACCTGAAGAGCGACGCGCGGACCACCGGCTCGCGAACGATCAGCCCTTCGGCGAAGGCCACGCCGATCTGGGCGCCGAACTGGGCATCGCGGCTCTCGATGAGCTGCCGGAACGTGGACGCCGTGAGCCGCGTGGGCACCGCGCGACGCATCGGCGGGCGTGAACTGGCTGCGATGGCAGGCGAGCGCCGCGCGCTTGGTCTCGTAGTGCGCCGAGACATCGACGACAAACGACGGCGCGGCGCTGTTGTTGATGAAGTAGTAGCAGACCCACTCGGGCCGCCAGGGCTCGGACTCGGTCGCGTAGCGGCGCAGTCCGCTGCGGAACACCGCGAGGTCGAGCACCCGGCTGGCGGCGCCGTGGTCGGGATGTCGGTCCTCCCAGTAGGGCAGCGCGACGGCCTTCGGCCGCTCCGCGCGGATCGAGATCCACCGCCGAGCGCAGGATTTCCGGCGACGGCACGATGCCGCCGTCCGGCCAGTCGAGGTTCTTCGCGCCACGCGGCGCCAAGGACGCGTGCGGCCTCGTCGGCCTCACGCGTCCGTTCGTCGGGCGTGCCGTTCGTGCCCAGCTCGCCGGCCGTGAGGTCACAGAGGCCGACCGAGAACCCGGCCGCGGCGTGCCGCGCGATAGTGCCGCCGAGACCGATCTCGAGATCGTCGGGGTGGGGACCGAAGACCAGCAGATCGACGGGCACTCGATGACTGTATCAACATTGAGGATCTGCGATCTGCGATTGAGGATTGCATTGACAGATCGGGCGATTGTGGATTGAGGATTGAAGTTCTTCTGGTGCCGTGGCTGCGGAAACCGTCAATCCACGATCCGCAATCCTCAATTGATCGATGCAATCCTCAATCACAAATCGCAAATCCGCAATGACGCGAGCTATTCATACCGTCAACGCTTTCATCGGATCGATTCGCGACGCGCGTATCGCGGGCATCATGCCGGCGGCCAGGGCGATGAGGCACGTCGCGGCAACCGCGGATGCTGACGATCCACCCGTCGTAGGCCTCGGTCTGGAACAGAAGGGCCGCGAGGAACTGGCCGGCACCGAGCGCCAGCCCGAGTCCGACCACCGCGCCGATGCCGACCATCCACAGCACCTGTCGAAGCACGTGCTGGCGCACGCGGCCGGGCGCCGCGCCGAGCGCCATGCGCAGGCCGAACTCACGCGTGCGCTGCGACACCGTGTAGCTGAGCACGCCGTACAGAGCCGACCGACGCGAGCAACGTCGCCAGCAACGCGAACGCCGCGGACAGCGTCGAGACGATCCGGTCCTCGAAGACGTTCTCGCGGATGTGCAGGTCCATCGGCCGGAGCCGTACCACGGGCAGGTTGCGATCGATTCGGCCCATGGCCTCCCGCACCGCCGGAATCAGCGACGCCGAATCGACGGATGAGCGGACGTAGAAATTGGCCTGGCCGCAGAAATCGATCCTGCCAGTACGGCAGGTAGATCTGCGGCGGCACGGTGTCCTTGACCTCGCTGTATTTCATGTCCGCGACGAGGCCGACAATTTCGAGGTCGAGCTCCTTGGCGGGCACGTCGGTTGACATCCGCTTACCGACAGCGTCCCGACCCAGGTTGAACTTGCGTGCGAAGGTTTCGTTGACGATGACGACCTTCGGGGCATCCATCTGTCGGCGGGTCGTGAACTCGCGACCCGCGAGGAGCCGGCCTTCCATCGTGCGGAAGAAGTTCGGGCCGACGTGATTCAGGTTGGCGCCGAGGACGTCGGTGTCCGGTCCGGCCTGAAATCCCTGCACGCTGACTCCCGTGCCCCAGTTGTTCCCGGCGATGAGCGCGACACTGGAGGTCGTCACGCCCGTCACGCCTGGCAGGGCGCCGATGGCTTCGCGCGCCTGGTCGATGAAGCGCCGCGTCTTCTCCGGCGTGTAGCCGTTGAGCCGCGGCGACACGGAGAACATCAGGATGTGGTCGGGATTCAGCCCAAGCTGCACGCTGGCGATGTTGGCGAGGCTTTTTGTCAGCAGGCCGGCGACGATGAGGAGCGTGACGGAGAGAGCGATCTGAGCGGTGACCAGCGAGGCACGGAATCGCGCGGCCGAACGCGGCCCGCCCGGCTGGCCGGATTGAGCGCGGAGGGCGACCGCGAGATCCGGGCGCGTGCCGCAGGACGGCCGGGAAGAGACCGAACAGCGAGACCGGTGCCGACGGAGACGGCCGTCATGAACGCGAGCACGGCGCCGTTGAGCGCGAAGCGAAAGGTTCTGGGCGCCTTCGCCGGGCATCATCGACGTGAGCAGCGACACCGTTCCATACGCCACCAGCACGCCGGCGACCGCCGCTGAGCACAGACAGCAAACACGATTCGAGCAGCAGCTGTCCGATCAGGTGCCGGCGCCCGGCGCCGACCGCCAGGCGGATGGCGATCTCGGTCGTGCGTCCCGCGGCGCGCGCCAGCAGCAGGTTCGCCACGTTGGCGCACGCGATCAGCGAGCACGACCGCCGTCAGGCTGAGAAGGGCCGTGAGCGGCGCCCACGCCTCCCGATGGACAGAGCTCTGCCCGCGTGACCCGGGCTCGACGACGAGCGTCCGCGCTTTGAACCGCGCCATCGTCTGATCGCTCATGCCCTTCTGCAGTGGCGCTTCGACTCCGTGATGATGGGCTGGTACTTGCGCGTTCATCGCCACGCGGGCCTGCTCGATCGAGCACGCCGGGCTTGAGCCGCGCGAAGAGATAGGCCCAGTAGTTGCGGCGGTCGTCGAACCCGTCGAACGTCGGCTGCATCACGCGGCGCATCGTGATCGGCACGAACACCAGCGGGCGGCGTTCCCATCGTGGTCGTGGTGCCGTCGAACCCGCGCCGGCGCCACGCCGACGATCGGCATCGACTGGCCATTGATGATGAGGTCCTGTCCGAGGACGCGCGGGGTCGCTGGCAAACCGGCGCTGCCAGTAGGCGTGGCTGAGGACGGCGATGCCGCGGCTCGCCGATCGCCTGGTCATCGGCCGGTGCAATCAGCCGGCCCAGGGCTGGCGCGAGACCGAGCACCGGGAAATAGCTGCCGGAGACGAGCAGGCCCTGTCCGTTGATCGTTTCGCCGTCGTACGCGAAGTTGGCGCTGAACAGCACGTGGGCCGCGATGCCGGTGAAAACCTCCTGAGCGCGCTCGAGGTCCCGGAACATCGGATAGCTGAAGACCTGCTTCGCAGTTGCCGGCCGGCCGCACGACGTCGAGCCAGGCTTTGGACCCGGCGCCGACGAGATTGACCAGCGTCCGCCGGGTCCTGCGACCGGCAGCGGCCGGAGCGAGCAGCTCGTGGAACAACGAGAAGATGGCCGTGTTCGCGCCGATGCCCAGGGCGAGCGACAGGATCGCGACGATGGTGACGAACGGCGTCTTGAACAACGTGCGGAAGGCGAGTCGCAGTTGTCGCATGTCGGCTTGACGTGATGTGACGAGACCGGAGGGAAGAAGGTTGGGAAGATCTTGTCACGATTGCCTGTCGGCCGCGTCCTTTATATATGCGCGCTCCAGCCGACCGGACTCTTGTTGCCCTGGCAGCCGTCGGAATCCTGGCACAGGAAGCGCCCGGCGGTCGTCCTGCCGAAGGTCTGCGATCGACGGTGCTCAACTGCTGCAGGACCTGAAGACCCTCTCCGCCGACGACATGCAGGGCCGGCGGGCGGGAACGGAAGGTGGAGCCCGGGCTCGCGCGTACGTGATTGCCCGCTTCAAGGCGTCGAACATCGAGCCGTTCGGCGCGTCCTACACCGACGGAGTTTCCGTTGGGCGGCCGGCAGGATGGGACTGGCGTCAACGTGGTCGGGCGTATCGAGGGGCGCCGGCAGCCCGCGCGGCACATCGTCGTGAGCGCCCACTATGACCACGTCGGCGTCCAGCGGCGGCCGTGTGTTCAACGGGGCCGACGACAACGCGTCGGGCGTGGCGGCGCTCTTTGCGCTCGGCAAGTACTTCAGCGCGAACCAGCCGCAGCACACATTGATCTTCGCGGCCTTCGACGCCGAGGAAATCAACTTGACGGGAGCGCGTGCCTTCGTCCGGCGACCTCCCGTCGATCTGAAGTCGATCGCGCTGGACATCAACGCCGACATGGTGGGCCGCGACGCCAACAATCGCCTCTACGTGTCGGGAACGTTCGAGCAGGCGTTTCTGAAGCCGTACGTCATGCGGGTGGCTCAACGGGCGCCCGTCCATCTCTTGACGGGCTACGACAACCCCAAGGGCGGGGCCGACTATTGGATGCGCTCCTCGGATCAGTGGGCGTTTCTCGAGGCCCGCATTCCCGCGCTCTACGTCGGCGTCGAGGACAACGAGCAGCACCACCAGCCGACCGACGACTACGACAACATGACTCACGCGTTCTTCGTGAACGCCGTCGAGACGCTGCGGATGCTCGTCGAAGAGTTCGACAGAGGACTCTGACGGAATGCGTCCAGCGCAGTTCGTGACCGAAAGCGACTAGTCATTACCGTGAACCTCTCGGAGACCGCTCCGCTCGCCTCCCTCGTCGTCAAACACGCGCGCGACGCGTTTGTCGGCCCGGCCGAGATCGAACGTCAGTGGCGCGACCTCAGCTTCACCAGCGCTCCCGACTTCGCGCGCGCGATCGACGAGTACGAGACGTTTCTGGAACTGCTGGTCGACGCTCGGGAGCCGAGTCTGCACGGCTTCCGGCGGGAACGTCGGTCGGGCTCGACGCGATCTACGCGCGCGATGCCTCGGTCGTGACGCCGGCCGGCATGGTGCTCTGCCGGATGGGCAAGCCGCAACGCTGCGGCGAACCGGCCGCGCAGGGCCTAGCGTTTCGCGAGTGGGGCATTCCGATCGCCGGCGCCATCGAGCCGCCCGGGACGCTCGAGGGCGGCGACGTCGTATGGCTGAACCATCGGACGATGGTGGTGGGCCGCGGGTATCGCACGAACGACGAAGGCATTGCGCAACTTCGCGCGTTCGCCGGTCCGGATATCGACGTGGTCGTCGTGCCGCTGCCACACTGGCGAGGCGCCCGGCGACGTGTTCCATCTGATGTCCGTCGTGAGCCCGGTCGATTCGGACCTTGCTGTCGTGTACTCGCCGCTGATGCCGGTGCCGTTTCGCGAGCGACTGCTCGATCTCGGCTACACGCTCGTCGAGGTCCCGGAGGAGGAGTTCGAGTCGATGGGCGCGAACGTGCTTGCGGTTGCCCCGCGCCGGGTCATCATGCTCGACGGCAATCCGCGCACCCGCGGCCGTCTCGAGCGCGCGGGCGCGGAGGTTTTCGTCTATTCAGGGACCGAAATCAGCGTGAAAGGCGGCGGCGGCCCGACCTGCCTCGACGAGGCCGATCGCACGAAGATAGACGGCCGGCGCGTGCTAGCGATTCCGCACCCGTCCCTCTTCACCAAAGGAGCTCTTCCGATGGTCATCAAGCGGATCAGCCCGATGTCGTGCGCGAAAGTGTCTGGCCTCCTGTACGCCGTGATTGGCTTGGTCGTCGGAGCCTGCATCTCGCTGGTGATGATGACGCTCGGCAGCTTCATCCCGCAGGAGGAGGCTCCAGCCGCGGGCGCGATTCGGCATGATGTTCGGCGCCGGCGCCATCGTGATTCTGCCGATCTTCTACGGCGTGCTCGGCTTCATCGGCGGCGCAATCGTCGCGTTCGCGTACAACGTCATCGCAGGCTGGACGGGCGGCTTGGAACTCGACGTCCAGTAGCCTGTACGAACAGCGTCGACGCTCGGCGCTCTAGTCGTCGCCTTCTTCGGACGCTTTCGACGCGACGTCTTTCGACGCGACGTCGTCGAAGTCCTCCGGCGGCGTGACCGGCTCGTCGTTCGGGTCGTCGTAGAGTCCGCCCATCCGGCCGGTGTAGCGCTCCTTGATCGGGCCCTTCGGGCCGCGCTCCTTGGCTTCCCAGCGCTTCTCGCTCGAGGCGCTCTTCTTCTTCGGCGGGCCGAAGTTCTTGCCCGGCATCCCTGGGCGCCGATCCGGGAGGCCCGGATCGGAAACCGCCCGCCCCTGGCGGCCGTGGGCCGCCGAACCCGCCGCCACCCATCGGCGGCCGCGGACCGCCGAAGCCCCACCGCCGCCGCCCGGTCCGCCGCCACTCGGCCGGAAGCCCTCCGGCGGCCTCGCGTGGGCGCGCTTCGCTGACCGACAACGAGCGTCCCATGAACGGCTGCTGGTTGAAGCGCTCGATCGCCTGCTCGGCAATCGCCCGGTCGAGGAACTCGACGAAGGCGAAGCCCGTGGCCGGCCCGGTTTCGCGATCGACCGGAATCACGACCTGGGACGGCGCTCCGACCGCCGAGAAGTGCGTGCGGAGATCCGCTTCAGTTGCCCCGTAGGGCATGTTGCCTACGAACAAACGTACAGCCACGGACTGTCCTCGCGTGTGGAATCAGGGATACCCAAAGGGTGAAATGTCCTCAAATGCTCGCGCCGCCACGAACGTTCGTTGTCACTGGATCGATATGGCTAGGGATGCGGTCGGTTGGGGGGTGGGCTGGGATGAACCAGAGGCAAAGGATAGCACTCTGGAGGTCTGAGGGCAAAGGGGCCCAGCGGCAGAGGGGCGAATGCTACGATACTCGTTTGTATCCCAGCCCGGAGATCGCACTGTAGGCACCAATGTCGGAATCCACGGTGTCGCCGGACCATCCGGCCGGCACGCTCGTCGTTCGCGGGCGCCCGCACCCACAACCTCAAGGGCGTCGACCTGACGCTGCCTCACCGCGCGCTCGTGGTCTTCACGGGTGTCAGCGGGTCCGGTAAGTCTTCGCTCGCCTTCGACACGATCTACGCGGAAGGGCAGCGCCGCTATGTCGAGTCGCTGTCCGCCTACGCGCGCCAGTTCCTCGAGCGGATGGAGAAGCCCGACGTCGATGCCATCGATGGCATCGCGCCGGCCATCGCCATCCGACAGAAGAACAGCATCCGCAATCCGCGCTCGACCGTCGGCACGACGACCGAGACTCACGACTACCTGCGCCTTGCTCTGGGCCCGCGTCGGCCGGACCATCTGCCGCCAGTGCGGCCGCGAGGTCGAACGCGAGTCGCCTGAGGTCGTCGCGACACGCCTGCTGACGCTGCCGGAGGGCGTTCGCCTGCTCGTGGGCTTCGACTATCCGGTGGTCAGTCTGACCCCGCCGCCGGCGCTTCCGGATTCGGAGCTCGACGACGAAGCGGCCGCGGACGAGGACCCCGCCGCCTCCGGCGGAGCCTGACGCACCCGGCCTGTCCGTTGCAGGACGATCCCCTGACGACGACGCTGAACACGTTGCGGCGTCGCGGATTCGGCCGGCTGCTTGTGGGCGGCCGAGCCTTGTCGTTCGAGGAGCTCGGTCCGGCGCCCGACGCGCTCCTCGGCGCGGCCTCGGTCGCCGTGGTCGTCGATCGGCTTCGCGTCGCGCCTGACGTGCGGACGCGGCTGACCGACTCGATCGAGACCGCGTTTCACGAGGGCGACGGCGCGGCGTTCGCCGTCGAGGTCGACGAGGCGGGCATGCCCGTTACGACGCACCGGTTCAGCGAGCGGTTCGAGTGCCGGACCTGCGGCATCCCGTACGAAGTGCCCGAGCCGCGGCTGTTCTCGTTCAACAATCCGTTTGGCGCGTGCCCGACCTGCCACGGGTTCGGCAACATCATCGAGCTCGACATGAACCTCGTCGTGCCCGACCAGGCGCTGTCGGTGAACGACGGCGCGATCGAGCCGTGGACAAAACCGCACTATCGCTCGTCGCTCACGCAGCTGCGGCGCGCCGCGCGCCAGCGATCCCGTGCGCCTCGACGTGCCCTGGCGCGATCTGACCGACGACGAACGCCACTTCATCGTCGAGGGTGAAGGCGAGTACGAGGGCATTCGCGGGTTCTTCCGCCGGCTCGAGCGCAAGAAGTACAAGGTGCACGTCCGCGTGTTCCTCAGCCGCTATCGTGGCTACCTGACCTGTTCCGACTGCGCCGGCACGCGGCTGCGCCGCGAGGCGCGCGACGTGCGCGTCGGCGGCGCAGACGATCGATTCGGTCTGCGCGCTGACGGTGAAGGAGGCGGCCGGGTTCTTCGAGCGGCTGACGCTGTCCGATCACGACGCGGCCGTCGCCGAGAAGGTCCTGCGCGAGATTCGGCGGCGGCTGGGCTTCCTGACCGACGTCGGGCTCGACTACCTGACGCTCGACCGGCTGTCGTCGACGCTGTCTGGCGGCGAGTCGCAGCGCATCAACCTGGCGACCTCGCTCGGGTCGGCGCTCGTGGACACGTTGTACGTGCTGGACGAGCCGTCGATTGGCCTCCATCCGCGCGACAACGAGCGGCTCATCGCGATCCTCCTGCAGCTCCGCGACCAGGGCAACTCGGTCCTCGTCGTCGAGCACGACGCGGACATGATTCGCGTGGCCGACCATGTCGTCGACCTCGGTCTCGGCGCCGGCGAGCAGGGCGGCCGCATCATCTACTCCGGCTCGTTCCAGGGGCTGCTGGCCGACGGGCGGTCGCTGACGGCGCGCTACCTGCGCGACGAGCTGGCGATTCCGGTGCCGGCCGTGCGGCGGCGTTCCGGACCGCAGCGGCTGGTCGTCAAGGGCGCATCCGAACACAACCTGAAGGACATCGACGTCGAGATTCCGCTCGGCGTGCTGACGTGCGTGACCGGCGTCAGCGGCTCGGGCAAGTCCACGCTCGTCCACGACGTCATCTACGCGGCCGTGAAGCGGTCGAAGGGCGACTGGGACCGGCGCGTCGGCGCGCACCGGCGCCTCGACGGCGCGGAGTTCGTGACCGACGCCGTGCTCGTCGATCAGCAGCCGATCGGCCGGACGCCGCGATCCAATCCGGTGACCTATCTCAAGGCGTTCGATCCGATCCGCGAGCTGTTCGCGGCGACGAAGGACGCGCGGGCTCGCGGGCTGACGGCCAGTCACTTCTCGTTCAACGTGCCGGGCGGCCGCTGCGAAGCCTGCGAGGGCGAAGGCACCGTACGCGTCGAGATGCAGTTTCTTGCCGACGTCTTCGTGCCCTGCGACCAGTGCGACGGCAAGCGGTTCCGGCCGCAGGTGCTCGAGGTCCGGTTCAAGGGCAAGAACGTCGATCAGGTGCTCGACCTGACGGTCCGCGAGGCGCTGGCGTTCTTCGCCGGCGCGGTGAAGGTCACGCGGCGGCTGCAGGTGCTCGACGAGATCGGCCTCGGCTATCTGCGCCTCGGCCAGCCGGCGACGACGCTGTCCGGCGGCGAGGCGCAGCGGATCAAGATCGCCTCGCACCTCGGATCGCAGAGCGGCGACCGCGTGCTCTACGTGCTCGATGAGCCCACGACCGGCCTGCACTTCGACGACATCGTCAAGCTGCTCGCGGCGTTCCGAAAGCTGCTGCAGGCCGGCCACACGCTGCTCGTGATCGAGCACAACCTCGACGTGCTGAAGACGGCCGACTGGATCATGGATCTCGGGCCGGAGGGCGGAGAGGCGGGCGGCCATGTCGTCGCGGTCGGCACGCCGGAACAGGTCGCGACGGTGCGCGCGTCGTACACCGGACAGCATCTCCGCCGTGTGCTTGCGGCCGGCCGGGAGCATGCGTACGCTGACAGGCATGAGGCGTGACGGCTCCCTGCCGGTTGTGCAGTTGTGTGCAGCCGTCGTCGTCGTTCGGGGCGCTCACTGCAACCGTCGCTGCGCAGCCGCAATGGCAGGACGTCATCCGCAACCTGCGGCATCCCGAAGCCGAGACGCGGCTCGACGCCGTTGAGCGGCTCGGCCGCGCGAACTACGTCGCGGCCGTCGAACCGCTCGTGCCGCTCATTCGCGATCCGGACGACCGCGTGCAGGCCGCGGCGATCGACGCGGAGCTCGACGTTCTTTCTCTCGGATCGCATCAGCGATCAGCCGCATTTCGCCGTCGGCGGCTCGAAGAGCCGCGCGCAGCTGGCGTTCGAGGCCGGGCCGCTCGCTTCGACGGCCGGTCGCCGCGCCGCCATCGCTCGATCGACGTCGCTGCATCGCCGCGATGCGCGACGAGAATGCGCGCGTGCGGTTCGACGCGGTCCACGCGCTCGGGTTCATCGCCGAGGCGCCGCTTGCCGCCGGATCAGTTGCGGGCGCTGGCCGACGAGCTGGATCACTACGATCCGGTGATACGTGCCGCGACGGCGCGCGTGCTCGGCCGGCTGCGGCCAGCGCGAAGCGGGCGATCGGCTGCTCGGCGCCGGTCGACGACTCGAGCCAGACGGTCCGGCAGTTCGCCGTCGAGTCGCTCGGCTTCGTGCGCGAAGACCGGGCGCTTCCGCGCATGCGCGATCTGATCGCGCGCGCCGGCGACCGCAACGTGGATGGGCTGGCGCTGGCGCTCGCGCGCATCGGCGCGCCCGACGATCTGGCGCTACTTCAAGGCGCACCTGACCGACCGGAGCGCCGGCGTCCGGCGCGCCGCGGCGGAAGGCGATCGGACGGATCGGCGACCGGGCGTCGCTCGGGCGATCGAACAGGTCGCAACGACCACGACCGCACGCCGGCCGTCCGGCTCGCCGCCGCGTTTGCGCTCCATCGGCTCGGCCGCGGCCAGTCCCAGGAGATCGCGGCCATGCTCGCCGACGAGAGCGGGCCACGCAGGCGCGCGAGTATCTGTTCGAGCTGGGCCGGGACGCGTTGCCCGGCGTCCACGACGCGTTCAAGGTCGCCGTCCTGTCGCGTCATCGAGCCGATCTGGTCCAGGCCATCGGATATCTCGGAAGCGCCGACGGACCTCCGCTGGTGCAGCCGATGCTCGCCGACCCCGACGAGCGCGTCCAGCGGGCCGCGAATGCGGCGGTGATTCGCTTGAAGCGAATGCAATTGAGGATCTGCGATCTGCGATTGAGGATTGCATCGAGTGATCGCGGATTTCGGATTGAGGATCGAGAGCGTTCTGACTTCGCCGGAAGGTTTCCGTCAATCCACGATCCACAATCCGCAATCGATCGATACAATCCTCAATCGCAAATCGCAGATCCGCAATGTCGTAGTTCTGCCCGTGTCTTTCTACGAACGTCCGACACTCGAGGTCCTCGACGACCTCATCGGCAAGGTGCTCGTGCACGAGCGTCCGGGGCGTGCGGACCACGGGCGTGATCGTCGAGGCGGAGGCGTACGTGGGCGAGAGCGATCCGGCCTGCCACGCGGCGCCGGGCCCGACGCCGCGCAATCAGCCGCTCTACGGACCGCCCGGACGCGCCTACGTCTATTTCAACTACGGCATGCACCACCTGGTGAACGCCGTGACCGAGGCCAGGGCGCTCCGGCGGCGGTCCTCATCCGCGCGCTCGAACCGCTCGAGGGCCTCGGCGCGATGCGTCGGCGGCGGCTCGCGCCGCCGGGCGACCTGACAGCCGCTGGCGACGCGACGATGCGCCGACGCCGATTTCTGCCGCGGACCCGGCAACGTGACCGTGGCGCTCGGCATCGATCTTCGCCAGAACATGGCCGACCTGACGACGGGCCCTCTTGGCAATCGAGGACCACGGCATCCGGCCGGACCGGCTGGAACGGTCGAGGCGGATCGGCATCCGCGTGGGAACCGAGCGGGAGTGGCGGTGTTGCTGGGTGGGGAAGCGGGTCTCGGGCAGGACGCGTGTAGACATGTAGGCCATCCGATCCGCACGTGCTCATCGTTGTCTTGGTCGCAGCAGCTGCTGTTCCGACCGGCTCTCGACCGGAATCGTGAGCGTCGATCCGCTTGCCGTCGCGCTCGACCTCGACGCGCGCCTGCGTGCCCGGTTTGGACTTGGCCACGATGCGCTTCGAGTTCTCCTGCGCTGTCGATCCGCTGCCGTTGAAGCTGAGCAACACGTCGAGGCGTCGGAGGCCGCCGCGGTACGCGGAGGATGCTTGGGAGATCCGATAGACGAGCGGGCCGTTCACCTTGACACGGAAGGCGTGCCGGACGGCTTCGGGATCGGCCCACTGGACGTAGCCGATCGATCCCCACGGCACGGAGCCGGTGCGGACGAGCTCGTTCATGATCTCGCGCGCGAGGTTCGATGGAATGGCGAACCCGATGCCGAGATTGCCGCCGCCGTTGGGCGAGAGGATCCAGTTGTTGATGCCGACGAGCTCCCCGCGCGCGTTGATGAGCGCGCCGCCGGAGTTGCCCTGGTTGATCGCCGCGTCGGTCTGGATGAAGTCCGTGACGCCGCCGCTCTGCGAGCGGCTCTTGGCCGACACGATGCCGAGCGTGACCGTGCCGCTCAGCTGAAAGGGATTGCCGATCGCGAGCACCCACTCGGCAACCCGCAGCTTGCTCGAGTCGCCCCACGGAATCGTGGGCAGGCCGCTCGCCTTCACGCGCAACACGCTGAGGTCACTGAGTTCGTCGATGCCGACGATTTCGGCGTCGCGCTCGCGCCCGTCCGCCAGCGTGACCTTGACCCGGGCGTTGCTCGCTGCCGATGACGTGCGTGTTCGTGAGAATCAGGCCGTCGGGCGAGACGACGACGCCCGACCCGAGGCTTTGAGACTGTCTGCAGCTGACGGCGGCTCGCCGAAGAACGCCGACCATGGATCCTCACGCCGCACGACGGTGGTGGACGTGATGTTGGCGGCGCCATTGAGGGCCGCTTCGGCGACCGACGACAGGATCCGGCAGCGGCCGGCAGGGCGATCGCGGCCCGGGCCGGTTGCGGCAGGTGTGGCCTGCTCGCCAGCCGGCGCGGATGCCGGCGCCGGGTCGGCCGGTGCGCCTCGGCCGCGGCTGGCGACCGCCAGCCCGCCAAGAACGAACCCGCCGGAGACGAAGGACAAGCAAACGACGCGGCAGAGTCTTGTTCATGGCGTCAGGTCTCGATCGTGATCCGCCGCGGCGAGATCTTCGGCGCGACGACCGTCAGGACGCCGTCCACGAGGTCCGCCGTCATCCGGTCGTCGGCGATGGGCACGGCGAACCGGAACGACCGTGTGAACGGGCCGTGCCCGCGCTCGAACTGCTGGTAGCGCTCCGGGCAGCAGGCATCGCCCGGCCGCGTCCCTCTGATGGTCAGCACCTGATCGCGGTAGTCCACCTGAACGTCCGCGCGGGCGAGGCCCGGCAGCTCGACCGTCAGGACATAGCGGTCCTCGAGCTCGGCCAAATCCACGGGCGGTATCCAGCCCGGCGTCGCCTGGCCGAAGAGGTTCTCGAGTCGCTCCTGCATCGTGAGCAGGTCGCGCATCGGATCCCAGGGCATCGAATCCATCCTACTAGAGACCGAAAAAGTGGCCGGGTGACTTTTTCAACCGGCCTCGGGCCATGACGAGCCCGAAAAAGTCGCCCGGCCACTTTTTCGACGATAGAATGGTGAGTTGATTCACTAGACGGCGACGACACCTATGAGCTCAATCCAAGCCACACGACTCCGCAAGGGCATGCTGATCAAGTTCGAGACAACTTGTTCCGCATCCTGGAGCTGCACCACATCACCCCGGGCAACAAGCGCGGCTCACGTCCTGTGCAAGATGCGCGACATCCGGTCCGGCCGGCTCGTGGACAACAAGTTCCGGTCCGAGGACGACGTCGAGCGGGCGACGCTGGACGAGCACGAGATGCAGTTCCTGTACAAGGACGGCGACGTGTTCCATTTCATGAACACCGAGTCCTACGAGCAGACCCACCTCTCGCAGGAGGTTCTCGGCGACAGCGCGCTCTACCTGCTGCCGGACGCGTCTGATCAAGGTGGAGTTCTACGAGACGGAGCCGGTGGGCATCGAGCTGCCGCTGACGGTGGATTTGAAAGTCACGGACACGGTGCCGGGCATCAAGGGCGCGACGGCGTCCGCCCAAATCAAGCCGGCGACGATGCGAAACGGGCCTGGTCGTCAACGTGCCGTCATTCATCAATCCGCGGCGACGTGATCAGAATCAACACGGAGACGGGGGAGTATTTGGGGAGAACTTGAGCAAGTTAGAAGTGAGAAGTCAGAAGTCAGAAGTAATTGGGCGCTCGCTAACGTCTAGCCGGCACTCAAGGCTAGCGCGCGTCTAGCTTCTAACTTCTGACTTCTAACTTCTAACTTGTCCACCCCATGGCCCACTGAATGAAGCCCTGTCCCTCCCATGGCCATGGGATCGTGGAGCCAGTCGGGAGGGGTCAGCCAGACGAACGCCAGGATCGCGATGACCCAGATGTCGTAGGCGAGCGTCGCGCGCTCGTCGGTCCAGTAGAACGCGCGCACGAAGAAGCCAATCGGGCCGGAGCGGCGCGGCTGCGGGCGCTTGTTGAGCTCGAGATACGTGTACTGAATCCGGTTGACGACGGTCACGATCGAGAGCACGCCGATGACCCAGAGCACGGCGGCCATGCGGTTGGTGAACGCGCCAATCATGAACAGCACGATCCGCTCGGGGCGTTCCATGAAGCCGACCTTGCACTTGGGGATGAGCGACTCGGCCCGCGCGCGCGTGTAGCTCGTCATCGTCGCGAACACCATCGCGATCGAGGTGATGAGCACGTAGTCCATGCTCCCGAGCGAGGCGTAGAGGCAGATGAGCCCGACCGAGAGCGCGAGGTCGGAGAACCGGTCGATCACCGAGTCCCAGAAGCCGCCGAACTCGCTGACTTCGCCCGTCTCGACGGCGACCTTGCCGTCGATGAAGTCGAAGATGTTGGCGAGGATCATGATCCCGCCTGCCGATCGGAAATGGCCCATCGCGAGCGCCCAGCCGGCGGCGATATTGATGAGCACGCCCGTGAACGTGAGAACATTCGGGTGGATCCGAAGCCGAATGCAGATGGCGATGATGAGCCGCAGGGGGAAACTGCACGCGCGGCCGATGGCGCCAGTGAAGGTCACGAGGTCCGCCACAGCGTAGTCCATGGCGATTCACGATCTCAAGGGTCAGATCGGCCGTTTGCCGCAGCAGCCGGGCGTCTATCTGTTCCTCAACGCGTCGGGTGAGACGCTGTACGTCGGCAAGGCGCGCGTGCTCCGCGACCGTGTGCGCAGCTATCTCGCGGCGCTCGGGACGAGTCCTCGAATCGACGCGCTCCTCGGCGCGGCCTCCGGCGCTCGAGGTGATCGTCACCGACTCGGTCGTGGAAGCGCTCGCGCTCGAAAACCGTCTGATCAAGCAGCGCAATCCGCGCTTCAACGTGCTGCTGCGCGACGACAAGACGTATCCGTACCTGCAGTTGACGGTGACCGAACCGGCGCCGCGGTTGCTGGTGGCCCGGCGTGTCGAGCGCGACGGGAACATCTACGCCGGGCCCGTTCATGCCGGCCGCGGTCGCGCGCCGCACGATGTCGCTCGCGCACAAGCTGTTCGGCATCCGCTCATGCAACGAGATCATCGACGGCAACCGGCCGCGGCCCTGCCTCGAGTACGACATCGGCCGCTGCCTCGCCCCGTGCGTGGCCGCCATCTGCAGCCTCGACGAGTATCGTCGCGCGGCTGAGCAGGCGCGGCTGCTGATTGAAGGACGGCAGGACGAGCTCATCGCGGGTCTGTCGGACGAGATGCGCGAGGCCGCGGCCACGGAACGGTTCGAGCGCGCGGCGCACCTGCGGGACGCCATCACGGACGATCGAGACGCTTCGCGACCGCCACAACAAGGTCGAATCGCCCGCGATGGGCGACCGTGACGCGTTTGGCCTCAAGCTCGGGGACGGCGGGCGCGGTGGTGCAGGTGTTTCAGATGCGCCGCGGCCGCGTGTGCGACCGCATCGAGCTCGTGACCGAAGCGCGGGACTTGCTCGCCGGGTCCGAGACGGAGGTGCTCACGGCGGCGCTTCAGCAGTTCTACAGCGAGCGGCAGGCGCCGCCCGAGGTTCACATTCCGGCGGCGCTTGACGAAGACGAGCACGGTGTCATCGAAGCCTGGCTGTCCTCAACCGCCGGCCGCCGCGTGCGGCTCGCGCCGCCGCAGCGCGGCGAGAAACGCGGCCTCATGGATCTGGCGGCTCGCAACGCCGCGCTGGCCTACCAATCGCATTTCGGCGAAGGCGCGACGACGGCGTATCAGGCGCTCGAGACGCTCCGCGAGGTGCTGCACGTGCCGACCCTGCCGCGCCGCATCGAGTGCTTCGACATCTCGACCTTCCAGGGCCGCGAGACCGTGGCGTCGATGGTCGTCGCCTTCGAGGGCCGGATGCGACGGAGCGAGTACCGGAAGTTCCGGATCAGGGTTTCGGCATCTCGCTCCGCGATCCACCCGGATGACTTCGCGTCGATGCACGAGGTCGTGCTGCGGCGCTATCGGCGGCTGCTCGCGCAGGGCGGGCCGTTCCCGGATCTGATTCTGATCGATGGCGGCAAGGGGCAGTTGACGGCCGCCTACGCCGCGCTCGCCGAGCTCGGCCTCGAACGGCTGGTGGCCGTCGGCATCGCCAAGCAGGAGGAGCTGCTGTTCACGCGCGACCGGGCGGACGGCATCGCGCTGCCCGCCTGAATCGCCCGCGCTCCGGCTCGTCCAGCGGATTCGCGACGAGGCGCACCGGTTCGCGGTGACGTTTCACCGCCGCGCGCGGACGATGCGCGATTTCCGCTCGGAGCTCGACGACGTGCCCGGCATCGGCGCGCGGCGGCGCCGTCAACTGTTGACGGCCTTCGGGTCGGTCGCCGGCGTCCGGCGCGCCAGCCGCGCCGAGCTGGCGTCGGTGGTCGGCGCGAAGGCGGCGGACGCGGTGTTGCGAGCACTTCGCCGACGGCTTAGGGCTCAAGGCTTAGGGCTTAGGGCCCAGCAGCCACGAACCCTGATAGAGTTTTTGCCGCTTGGACATCGTCTCCTTTCTCCCGTTCCTTCGTCCTGATCCTGTCGCTTTCGTTTCACGAAGCTGCGCACGCGTGGAGCGCCGATCGTCTGGGCGATCCGACCGCGCGGCTCTTGGGACGGCTGACGCTGAATCCGCTCGCGCACATCGACTGGATTGGCACGGTCTTGTTCCCGTTGGTGGCGGCGATCTCGAACCTCCCGCTGATCGGCTGGGCCAAACCTGTGCCGGTCAACCCCGTGAACCTGCAGCACCCACGGCGGGACTTTGCGGTGGTCGCGGCGGCCGGTCCGGCGAGTAACCTGCTGCTCGCATTCGGTTGGCGCTGGTTCCGCTGGCGCTCCTCAGCACGGGCGAGGTCACGGGTCGCGTGGCGCTGGCGTTCCTGCGGGGTTTCGTCCACTCAACGTCTTGCTGGCCGTGTTCAACCTCTGCCGGTGCCGCCGCTCGACGGCGGCAACATCCTGGCCGGGCTCGTGCCGGAGGACCCGTCGCGCGCGTGATCGACCAGTCTCGGCCGTTCGGCATTTTCATCCTGTACGCGCTTGATTCTGACGGGCCTGCTGGGTGAGATTGTTCGGCCGATTGCAGGGCTTCCTCGTGCGGTGGCTGCCGTGACCGCGCGTCCGCGCGTGCTGTCGGGCATGCGGCCGACCGGGCCGCTGCATCTCGGCCATCTGGTCGGTGCGCTGCAGAACTGGATTGAGCTGCAGGAGCGGTACGACGCGTATACTTCGTGGCGGACTGGCACGCCCTCACGAGTGACTACGCGAACACGGGTCGCATCACGGAGTACGCGCTCGATAACGTCGCCGACTGGATTGGCGCCGGCGTCGATCCCGAGCGAAGCACGATCTTCGTCCAGTCGATGGTTCCGGAGCACGCGGAGCTCTACCTGCTGCTCCAGATGATCACGCCGATTCCCGTGGCTGGAACGCGTGCCGACGTACAAGGAACAGATCGAGCAGCTCTCGGATCGCGACCTGTCGAACCTTGGGCTTCCTGGGCTATCCGCTGCTGCAGACGGCCGACGTCATCATCTACAACGCGCAGTACGTGCCGGTCGGCGAGGACCAGGTGCCGCACCTCGAGTTCTCGCGCGAGGTCGTCCGGCGGTTCCACAACCTGTACGGCGAGGTGTTCGTCGAGCCGCAGCCGCTGCTCACGGCCACGCCCCGGCTGCCGGGCCTCGACAACCGCAAGATGAGCAAGAGCTACGGCAACACGATCGATCTGTCGGATTCGGCCGAAGCGGTGGTGAAGAAGGTCCGCCAGATGTACACGGACCCGAAGCGCGTGCGCGCCGACATTCCCGGCGAGGTCGAGGGCAATCCCGTGTTCATCTACCATGACGCGTTCAATCCGAACCGCGCCGAGGTCGAGGATCTGAAGGCCCGCTACCGTGCCGGTAAGGTCGGTGACGTCGAGGTCAAGACGAAGCTGTCGGCGGCGATCAACGCGATGCTCGAGCCGATTCGCGAGCGGCGTCAGGCGGCGCTTCGGCGTCCTGGCGATTTGAGAGATCTGGTCATGGCGGGATCGGCTCGCGCGCGGGCGGTGGCCGAGGAAACGATGTCGCGCGTGCGCGACGCCGTGAAGCTGAGGTACTGAGTCGCCATGTCCGACCCCGAACAGCTCGACTTCGAGTCGATTCTCGGCGACTACCCGGTGCGCCTCGAGATGTTCGAGGGGCCGCTCGATCTGCTGTTGCACCTCATCAAGAAAAATGAGGTGAACATCTACGACATCCCGATCGCGCTCATCACCCAGCAGTACCTCGAATATCTCGACCTGATGTCGGAGCTGAACCTCGACGTGGTGGGGGAGTTTCTCGTCATGGCCGCGACGCTGATCCACATCAAGTCGCGCATGCTCCTGCCGCGGCCCGACCCGACGCAGGAGGATCCGGACGAGGATCCGCGCGAGGCGCTCATGCGCCAGTTGCTCGAGCACCAGCGCTTCAAGGCCGCCGCCGAGCTGCTGCACGAGCGAGAGATTCAGCGGAGCGCGCAGTGGGGACGGCCGGACGGCCGTGATCGCGGAGGTCGTTGGCGAGGCGCCCGAGCCCGAGGTCGAGGTGGATCTGTTCAGCCTCATGGCCGCGTTCCGGCAGGTGCTCGAACGGGCCCGGCAGCGACCGCACGTCGTCGCTGCCGCCGGAGCAGATATCGATCGAGACGCGGATCGAGCAGCTGACCGCCCGACTGTCGGAAACCGAGGCGTGCGGGTTCGAGGAGTCTGTTCGCGGACGTGCAGACGCGCGCCGGTATGATCGTCACGTTCCTCGCGCTGCTCGAGATGATCCGCCTCAAGCTCGTGCGCGTGTTCCAGCAGGGCAACTTCGGTCCGATTCGCGTCTACAAGCGCACGCGCCCGGCCGGCGCGCCGACCTTCGGAGAAGCGCAGTAATGTCAGATCTCAGGGCCATCGTCGAAGCGCTGATTTTCGCGTCGCCGGAGCCGGTCACCATCAAGTCGCTCGTCAAGCTGCTCGACGGCGAGTCGAAGGACGACATCGTCAAGGCGATCGAGGAGTTGAAGGAGCAGTACAGCCGTCCCGGCGGGCTTGCAGATCGTCGAGGTCGCCGGCGGCTGGGAAATCGTGACGCGGCCCGAGCTGCACGAGTGGGTCCGCCGGATGTTCCACGAGCGGACGACGCAGAAGCTGTCGGTCGCGGCCCTCGAGACGCTGGCGGTCATTGCCTACAAGCAGCCGGTCACCTCGCCGGAGGTGGCGGAGATTCGCGGCGTGAACGCGGCGGCGTGCTCGGCACGCTGATGGAGCGGAAGCTCGTGAAGATCGTCGGCCGCAAGCAGGTCGTCGGCCGACCGTTCCTGTACGGCACGACGCGCGAGTTCCTCGAGCGCTTCGGTCTTGAACGATTTGTCGGATCTGCCGAAGGTCGAGGACATGTCGGAGCTGCTCGGATTCGAGCTCCCCGCGTCGGTCGCCGAGCCGGCCCCGCAGACGGCGTTGCCGTTTGAAAAAGATGAGAGTGGGGCTCAGTGCATTGAGGATTTGCGATCTGCGATTGATGGATTGCATTGAGGATCGAGTTATTGAGCTGATTGGCGGCATCGGAGCGCAATCCTCAATCCGCGATACTTCAATCGCCGATGCAATCCACAATCACAGATCGCAGATCCTCAATGCGACTGAACAAGATTCTGTCCGCCGCCGGCGTCGCCTCTCGCCGAGCCGCTGATGAGCTGATCAGCGCAGGGCAGGGTCGAGGTCAACGGGCGCGTGGTCGACGCGCTCGGGAGCCAGGCGGATCCGGCGCACGACGACATTCGCGTGGACGGCCGTCGCCTGAAGCACACGACGCCCGAACGCCGGTACCTCCTCGTCTACAAGCCCCGCGGCGTCGTGAGCACGCGTTCCGATCCTGAACGTCGTCCGACCGTCATCGATCTCGTCGCCGCCCGCGGCCTCACCGGCTATCTGTATCCGGTTGGACGTCTCGATTTCGATTCGGAGGGGTTGCTGATCTGACCAACGACGGCGACTTCGCCGAGCACGTCTCGCACCCGCGCCACGCGCTGGAGCGGACCTACGACGTCGAGGTCGAAGGCGTGCCCGACGATCGGGATCTGGACCGGCTCCGGCGAGGCGTGTCGATCGAAGGCCGGCGGACTCGGCCGGCTGACGTGCGCCGGCTGGGGACGTTCGAGAGCCGGCAGGGGCCGCGCGCGCGGCTCGAAATCACGATTCGCGAAGGGCGCAACCGCCAGGTCCGCCGCATGTGCGACGCCATCGCGCATCCCGTCAATCGTCTGCGCCGCGTCCGCATCGGTCCGATCACCGACAAGCGTCTCAAGCCAGGGCAGGTCAGGGATCTGACACCGGCGGAGGTGCCGAGCGCTGCTGGGGGAGAAAGGCACGGGTTAACTTCGAACTTCGAACTTCGAAGTTCGAAGTTGGCGGTGACCTTCTACTCCCTGAGAGCGTCCTCCAACGCCCGCCAGAAGCGGACCATGCGCCACCAGTCGGCGGTCGACACGCGCGTATCGATGCCGACGTGCGACAGAAGCGGCGTCAGCAGCACGCGGACGTTGCGGTTGCCGTGCTGCTCGAGGTACGCAGCCAGTCGCGGCGTTTCGGAGGGCGGGATCACGTTGTCGTCCGCGCCCTGAAGCAGGAAGACAGGAACGCTGGTCGCGGGGGACCGCTTCGGGGAAAGCGCCGGGTCGCTGCGCGAGCTCGGCAATGAACGGGCGAATGGCCGCGCCGAGCGAGCTGAACGTCGCGCTCGAGCACCCAGTCCATGACCTGCTGGGATCGCTCGGGCATCGCATCGCGCAGCCGCCCTGCTTCAGCCAGTTGCGTCGCGGCCGCGACCGTGTCCCGGCGACTCGTCGGCTGACGCCTCGAGAAAGAGCGTGATCCCGCGCTCGAGATTGGCCGCTTCGGCCGGCGGGCACGAGATGCGGTACCGCGGCGAGCGCGACGACGGCCAGACTGTAGTCGTGCGGCGGCGCGCACCGTGCCGTCCGGCAGTCGGCCAGTGCACAGGTAGTCGAGCACCGTTCCGAGGTCGCCGTGGCCGCCGAGCGACACGGCCGTGTCCAGCCGCCCGCGCAGCGATGGACGCCCGGCGGCAACCAGCGCGAGGCCTCCCGCGAAGCTCACACCCGGCCAGGCCGACGCGTCCGGTCGGCGCGAGGCTCCGGTTCGACGCGATCCAGCCGACGACGTCTTCGGCCTGGTCTGTCGATCGGCCGACGATGCGGAATGCACGCAGGTCAGGCAGCGGCACAGCAGACGACGTTGATGCCCGCGCCAGCGAGGCGCGTGGTGAATCGGGTGAGTCGAGGTTCGTCCAGGCCGGTCGGGTGCATGCCGGGCAGGACCGACGAGCGTGTGGTCGGCGCCGCCGGCCGGTCGATCGATGCGCGCGTCGACGGGACCGTGCCGCGTCTGAATCGGTGATCGTTTCGGCTCGAGATCGCGACGGCGCCGACGGGCAGCAGGGGCCGAGGAAACGACGTCCATCCGCCGAGGTCGAGCAGCAGCGCCACGGTTCCGATGGTCGGCCAGGCCGCGACAGGTCCCGCGCAGATTGCGACGGCGAGAGACGAGCACGATCCAGCGCTTCCGGCGAGGCGACATCCCGGGAATAATACGTGCTGCCTCATGTCTCGCCCCGAGATCATCGTCGCCATCGACGGCCCGTCCGGCGCCGGCAAAGGAACAGTCGCACGCACGATTGCCGCGAGGCTCGGCTACCGTCACGTGGACACCGGCGCGATGTATCGCGCGCGTGGCGTGGAAGGCGCAGTCACGACGGCGTCGATCTCGGCGACGCCGATCGGCCGTCGCGGCCGTCGCGTCGCGAGCGTCGTTCGAAGTGAACGACAAAGTCGTGATTGACGGCGACGACGTCACCGACGCGATTCGCACGCCGGCGATCGACCACGCCGCCGCCATCGTCGCGCAGCATCCGCCGGTCCGTGCCGTGCTCGTCGAGCGGCAGCGCAGCTACGCCTCGGGCGGCGGAATCGTCATGGAAGGACGGGATATCGGCTCGGTCGTCTTTCCCGACGCCGAAGTGAAGGTCTATCTGGACGCGGACCCGGACGAACGGGCGCGCCGCCGATCAGCGGACGCCGCTCATGCGGCAGGGCTGGCGATCGGGCGCGACGGTGTCGCCGAGGCGCTCGAAGTTCGGGACCGGATCGACCGAACGCGGACCGTGTCACCGCTGAAGATGGCGCCGATGCCGTCTACATCGACACGACGAACCTCGCGGTCGGCGAGGTCGTCGAGAGGGTCATGGCACTGGTGGAAAGGGCGAGACAAGTGAGAAGTTAGCAGTTAGAAGTCAGAAGCTACTTGCGGGCACTGCAGGCGCCCAGTTGCTTCTGAACTTCTAAGCTTCGAACTTCTAACTTCCGTCATGCGGCCAGTCGTCTGACGAGGCCGGATCGAGCTCCCAGCGATGGCGGTCGCGGTCGGCGACCTTGTCGCTTGCGCGAAGCTCCTCGGCATCCTCGTACACAACGCCCAGCGCTTTGCCGATGTCGTCCACCCGGTCCTGATCCGGCGTGGGGTTGTCGCCGCCCGGCGCCTCGTCGCCAATCGGCGTACGCGTCGTCCCACCGCGCGTCGAGGTCGCCGGCCGTGAGCGTCGGGCTGGTCTCGGTATGGCGGGCGAGCGACGCTTTCAGCTCCTCGTGTCCGGAGCGGGCCGCGGCTGCGGCGCGGTCGTCGGCTTCCGTCCGGTTGTCCGGGCGGTCGGCCAGCCGCTCGATATCTGCGAGGACGCGGCGTTCCCGGTCGAGTTTTGGTGGTGCGTGAGGGACTCGACGATTCGCCTGTCGCCTCAGCCGGCGGCGGAACGCGCAGGCCGGACGCTTTGTTGGGCGTAGCTTTTGGTCGGGTCACCTTAGATTTGCTGATTGGGCGAGTCGTCCGAGTCGCCGGCTTTCTGTGCTGGCTTCGCCGTCTTTCTTGCGGGCTTCGCCGTCTTTCGCCGCGGCTGTTGCGGCAGTCCGGGTTTTTCGCCGGCCGGTCGCTCGTCGCGCCCGCTTGGCGGCTCCGGTCCGGCGGTGACTGCGGCGAGCAACCTGGCGGGGTCGCTTGGATCGTCGTGCGGGTTTCCTTCGAGCCATGGCGTCATGCCCTCCGCCGGTTGATTTCGGTGCCCTAAGTACCGGATAATTCGACGCTTATCGCATTTATTGCGAGCCAACCCTACAGCCTGCCGAAGCTGCAATTCGGCGTTGAACGCCCGTTGAGGAGGATCCGAAACGAAATGAGTGCAGATTTAACGAAGAAAGCATCATCCCAAGGAGGTGTGAAGACCCTGCCAGGCTTCTCGACATACTCCTCAGCGCAGGACGGCGCCGAGTTGGATCCCCAGGAATATGCGCGCCTCCTGGAGTTTTACGATACCAGCTTCCGTAACATCGCGGAAGGTGAAGTTGTCAAGGGCACGGTGGTGAAGGTGACGCCGACGGAAGTCATCGTCGACGTCGGCTTCAAGTCCGAAGGCATCATCCCGATGGAAGAGTTCATCGACGAAAGCGGCCAGGTCACGGCGCAGCCGGGCGACACGGTTGACGTGTTGCTCGAGCGCACGGAGGACCGCGACGGCTATGTCGTGCTGTCGCGCGAGAAGGCCGAGAAGATGAAGATCTGGGACGAGGTCGAGAAGGCCTACCAGGAACGGAAGGTGGTCATCGGCCGCGTCATCGAACGCATCAAAGGCGGACTGGCCGTGGACATCGGCGTCCGCGCGTTCCTGCCGGGCTCGCAGATCGACGTGCGGCCGGTGCGGAACCTCGACGCGCTGAAGGGGCAGGAGCTCCGGATGCGCGTCATCAAGGTCAACAAGAAGCGCGGCAACATCGTGCTGTCCCGCAAGGTTCTCCTCGAGGAAGAAAACGCCGAGAAGAAGAAGACGACGCTCGACACGCTGGCGGAGGGCAAGTCGCTTCGCGGCACGGTCAAGAACCTGACCGACTACGGCGCGTTCATCGACCTCGGCGGCATCGACGGTCTGCTGCACATCACCGACATGTCGTGGGGACGGGTGACGCATCCGTCAGAGGTCGTGCGCGTCGGCGACGAGATCGACGTCGTCGTGCTCAAGTACGATCCGGGCACCGAGCGCGTCTCGCTCGGCCACAAGCAGCTCGTGCCCGATCCCTGGGGCAACGTCATCGAGCGTTACCCGGTGAGCATCCGGGTGTCGGGCAAGGTCGTCAGCCTCACGGACTATGGCGCGTTCATCGAGCTCGAACCGGGCGTCGAGGGACTGATTCACGTCTCCGAGATGTCGTGGAGCAAGCGGGTCAAGCATCCGTCGAAGATGCTGAACGTCGGCGACGCGGTCGAGGCGATGGTGCTCGGCGTCGATCCGGGCGCGCGGCGCATTTCGCTCGGACTCAAGCAGGTCGAGAGCAACCCGTGGCACGAGCTGGCCGGCAAGTACCCGGTCGGCACCACGATCACCGGCAAGGTGCGCAACCTGACCGAGTTCGGCGCGTTCGTCGAAGTCGAGGAAGGCATCGACGGGCTCATCCACATCTCGGACATGTCGTGGAGCAAGATCAAGCACCCGTCCGAGGTGCTGAAGAAGGGCGATACCGTCGAGGCGCAGGTGCTCAGCATCGACGCCGACAACCAGCGGTTGTCGCTCGGTCTCAAGCAGCTGCAGACCGGGATCTGGAAGGAGTTCTTCGACAAGCATCACGTCGGCGACGTCGTCGAAGGCAAGGTCGTGCGGCTGACGAACTTCGGCGCGTTCGTGGAGCTGGCCGACGGCATCGAAGGCCTGATTCACGTCTCGGAGTTCGATTCGTCACAGGGCGGCGAGAAGCTCGAGCTGCAGAGCCGGCGAGAGCTACCAGATGAAAATCATCCGTCTCGTGCCGGAAGAGCGAAAGATCGGCCTCAGCATCCGCGCACTGAAGGACGACGAGTACCGCGCCGATTGGGAGGCGTACTCGGAGACCACCGGCCGGCCGGAAGTGACGCTCGGCGATCATTTCAAGCACTTGAAGTAGACGCGTGGTTCCAGGGTTCCACGGTTCCAGGGTTCCGCGGTTCATGCGCCTCAGAGTGCTGGACTCGGAACTCGCGAACCGCGGACCAGGGGAACCACGGAACCAGAACCCTGGAACCATGGCACCCTGGAACCCTGGAACCTTCCTGCGTCCATGACTAAAGCCGAACTCGTCGAAGAGGTATCGCGGGTCTCCGACCTCACGAAGAAGCATTCGGAGGTCATCGTGGACACCGTGTTCCAGACGATCGTCGATGCGCTGCATCGCGGCGACAAGATCGAGCTTCGCGGCTTCGGCAGTTTCCGGCTGCGACGGCGCGAGCCGCGCAAGGGGCGGAACCCGAAGACCGGCGACAAGGTGGACGTGCCGCCGAAGCGCGTGCCGTACTTCAAGCCCGGCAAGGAACTGAAGGACCTGATCAACAAGGCGGAAGGGGACCGCGACCCTGCCCCACTGATCCTGACGCGCGCTGAGGTTCGCGGAAAGACGCGCGCATGGATCGGCTGTTCACGCCCTGGAGACTGGCTTACGTGACCGAAGCCAGCCGCTCCGACCCGGCTGCATTTTCTGCGACGCCCTCGCTCGAATCGACGAAGAGCCTCTCATCGTCCATCGCGGACGGCGAACGTTCGTGATCCTCAACAAGTATCCGTACAACAACGGGCACGTCATGGTCGTGCCGCATCGCCATACCGGCGAGCTCGGCGCCCTCGATGCCGACGAGCTGGCGGAGATGATGGCGCTCGCGCAACTCGTCGAGCAGGCGCTCACGGCCATCTACCGGCCGCATGGGTTCAACCTCGGCCTGAACATCGGCAAGCCCGCCGGCGCCGGCGTGCTGGATCATCTGCATCTGCACGTCGTGCCGCGGTGGAATGGCGACACGAACTTCATGACGGTGTTCGGCGAAACGCGCGTGCTGCCGGAGGAGCTGGGCGACAACAGCCAAGAGGTTGCGTGAGGTCCTGGCGCGGCCCTGAGCCCTGAGCCCTGAGCCCTGAGGCCCTGAGCCCGTATGGATTTCTCGCTCTCCGCTGACACTCAAGCGTTCGTCGAGCGCGCCGCCGCGTTTGCGCGCGATCGGGTGGAGCCGCTGGCCGCCGAGATCGATCGGACGGCCGTGTATCCGCGCGCGCTCGTGTCGGAAGCCGCGGCGCTGGGTCTCATCGGCGTGACGGTGCCGGGTGAGTGGGGCGGCGCTGGGCGCGACTACGTGACCTACGCGCTGGCGATCGAAGCCGTGGCCGCCCACAGCGCGCACGGTGGCGGTCATTCTCGCGATTAGCAACTCGCTCGTCGCTGAGCCGATCGTGGCGGCCGGCACGCACCGAACAGCGGGCGCGCTGGCTTCGCCCACTTGTCACCGGCCAGATTCTGGGCGCGTTCGCGATCTCCGAAGCCAATGCCGGCTCGGACGCGCACAACCAGCAGACGACGGCGCGACCCGACGGCAGCGGCTGGGTGCTCTCCGGTCGAAAGACCTGGGTGGCAAACGCCGAACTGGCCGACGTGGCGCTGGTGTTTGCGCGTGTCGAAGGTGCGCCCGTCAACCGCTCGATCACGGCGTTTCTCGTGCCGCTCGATCGCCCGGGCGTCTCGCGAACACCGTCTGGACTCGCTGGGCGTGCGCGGGCCTCGGTTGCGTGGACCTTGGACTCGAGAACGTGCGCGTCGGCAGCTGACGCCCGGCTCGGCGACACGGGTGACGGGTGGCGCATCGCGCTCGACGCGCTGGCCGGCGGGCGTGTCGCGATTGCCGCGCAGGCGCTTGGCGTCGGCCGGTCGGCGCTCGACGAAGCGCTCGACTACGCGCGGACACGCCACGCCTTTGGCCAGCGCATCGGCGACTTCCAGGCGATCCAGTTTCAATTGGCGGATCTCGCCGCGGACCTCGAGGCCGCGCGCGTGCTCATGTGGAAGGCCGCGGACTCGCGCGCGCGCGGGTTCGGTCGCCGCGATGGAAGCCGCGATGGCGAAGCTCCAGGCCTCGGAGGCCGCGCACCGCGCCGCCGATCGCGCGATGCAGATTCAAGCCTCAGCCGGCTACCAGCGCGGCTCGCGCATCGAACGCCTGTTCCGCGACATCCGCGCGGCGGAGATTTATCAGGGGACATCGGAAGTCCAGAGATTGGTAATAAGTAGACACCTGATAGGAAATTGAGGATCTGCGATCTGTGATTGAGGATTGCATTGAGTCATTGAGCGCATCGAGTTATCGAGGCCGTTCAATCCTCAATCGCCCGATGCCCCGATGCGCTCGATGCAATCCCTCAATGGCAGATCGCAGATCCTCAATGCAGTAACTGCTTGGCTATCGTCAGCAGCTGCATATTCGACGTCCCCTCATAGATCTGTCCGATCTTCGCGTCACGATAGAACTTCTCGACCCGTCCGTCCTTGACGAATCCCTGGCCGCCGAGCAGATTGACGGCGAGCGACGCGGTGCGCTCCGCGACTTCGGAGGCGACGAGCTTGCACATCGCGGCTTCGGCCAGAAACGGGCAGTTGGCGGTCGCGCAGACGCGCCGCGTTGTACACGAGCAGCCGGGCCGCTTCGACGTCCGCCGCGGCGCGCGCTATCTGAAACTGCACGCCCTGAAACTCGGCGATCGGCCGGCCGAACTGCTTGCGCGCCGTGACGTGGGCGATCGCGTGCTCGAGCGCGCCCGCGGCGAGGCCGAGCATCTGCGCGCCGATGCCGATCCGGCCCTCGTTGAGCGTTTCGATGGCGACCTTGTACCCGGCGCCGACGCGATCCGAGCACGCGCGAGGCCGGGACACGGCAGCCGTCAGGAGCACGACTCGCAGGTGCTGGACGCGCGAATCCCGAGCTTGTGTTCGCGCCGGCCAATCGTCAGGCCGGGCGTCGTCCGATCCACGAGAAACGCGGTGATGCCGCGATAGCCGGCGGCCGGGTCCAACGGTCGCGAAGACGATGAACAGGTCGGCTTCCGCGGCGTTCGTGATCCAGAGCTTGCGGCCGTCGAGAACGAAAGCGTCGCCGTCGGCGCGCGCCCGCGTCTGCAGCGCGAAGGCGTCGCTTCCGGCCTCGGCCTCCGACAGCGCGTAGGCGCCGACTGTGTGACGCCGCGAGGTCGGGCAGAAGCTCCTGCTGCTGTGCCGGTCGTGCCCCAGCGGAGGATCGCGTTGATGACGAGCGTGTTCTGGACGTCGACGAACACGCCCACGGCCGGATCGACTCGCGACAGTTCCTCGACCGCGAGCACCGCATGGAAGAACCGGCCGCCCTGGCCGCCGAGCGACTCGGGCACCTGAATGCCCATGACGCCGAGGGCGAACAGGCGATCGATCAGGTCGCGCGGCAGACGCGCCTGCTCGTCCATCTCGTCCACGAGCGGGCGCACGACACGTGTCGGCGAATTCGCGGATTGAACGGCGAAAGAGCGATTCGTCCTCGCCAAGGACGGTCAGCGGCGCTGGCGTACGCGTCGTCCGCCCGGCCCGTCATGGCGGCCGGATGGTATCATTGGCCATTCTCGTGATGCTTCGCTCCATCCGCGTCGTCGCGAGCGTCCTCGTCAGCCGGGATCTGTCTGGTCAGTCAGCCGGCCGCGCAGGAACCTGCTGCGCCTCAGCCGCCGGCGTCCTCGCAACCGGCGGCGCCCCAGGGGCCGCCGCCCGTCTTCCGAAGCGGAATCGATTCGATCAGCGTGGACGTGAACGTCACGGACGGCAGGGCCGTCCGGTCACCGATCTGACGCCAGGCGGACTTCGAGATTCGCGAGGAAGGGAAGCCCCAGGCGATCGAGGCGTTCAGGCTCGTCAGAGATCGACGAGAACCGCGAGCTGCCGGTGCAGACGCGCGACATTCTGTCGTCGTCCGATCACGCCCGCGAGGTCGCGCGCGAAGACAATCGTCTTCTCGTGATTTTCCTCGACGACTACCACACCCGGCTGCAGAACAGCTGGAACGTTCGCGAGAAGCTCGCGCAGTTCGTGCAGCCAGCTTCAGCCGTACGATCTCGTCGCGCTCACGACGCCGCTGCGTCCCGGCATCCGCGCTGACGTTCTCGCGAAATCACGAGGCCACCGCCACGCAGATCATGAATTTCAACGGCCGGAAGTACAACTACCGGCCGCAACATCCGCTCGAGGCGCAGTACCAGAACGAGCCTCCTGCGATCCAGGAGCGCATGCGCAACACCTGGACGATGGCGTCGCTCGCGCGCGCTGTGCGAGTACATGGGAACGTTTCGGAACGGCCGGAAGACGTCCTGTATGTGAGCGAGGGAATGTCCAACACGCTGCCGCCCGGCGTGCAGACCGTCGGCGGCGTGAGGATCGATCCCGTACACGCCGCTCGGCACCTTTGGGGCGCCCTTCGGCAGGCACTCGCGCGAACAGCGCAGCAGTTGATCGAGTCGATGGAACTCGTGATGGACCTGCAGATACAAGCGTCTTCAGCGTCGCGAACCGGACGAACACCGCCATCTACACCATCGATCCACGAGGGCTGGCGAATTTCGAGTACTCGGTCGCCGACTCGGTCGGCCTCGACATGGACAAGCGGATCCTGTCGCAGACGACCGACGTGCTCCGCACGATCGCGGACGAGACCGACGGCAGGGCGATCGTGAATCGAAACGATCCGTTGCCCGCGCTGCAGCAGATGATGCGTGACGGCAGCGCGTACTATCTGTTGGGCTACACGTCGTCGGCAGGTTTCCGCGACGGCAAGTTTCACAAGATCGAGGTGCGAGTGCGCCGGCGCAACGTCGACGTTCGCGCGCGCAAGGGCTACTGGGCGATCTCGCCGGAAGAGGTCGCGCGCGCGACGGTGGCGGCCAAGCCGCCCGTGCCGGAGGAGGTGACTTCGGCGCTCGACAAGCTGGCCGACACGTCCTCGTCGGCGCGACGCCTGCCGGTGACGCTGTGGCTCGGCGCCGCGAAGGGCCCGGCCGAGAAAGCGATGGTCACGTTCGTCTGGGAGGCTGGCGAGGCGCCGTCCGCGCCGTCAGAGCGGGTCGAGTCCCTGACGATTACCGCGGAGTCCAGCCAGGGGCAGACGTTGTACAGCGGAAAGGTCGAGCGCGACCCCGCGGCGGCCACGCCGTCCGGACAGGTCACGTTCGAAGCTCCAGCCGGAACGGTTCGCGGTGCGCGCCGATCTCACGCATGCGTCCGGCCGCCGCCTCGAGTCCACCGACGCCACGATCGAGGTGCCGGACTTCTCGGCCACTGAGGCACAAATCACGACGCCGTTCGTCTTCCGTGGGCGGACCGCGCGCGACATGCAGCAGCTTCGCGCGTCGGCCGTCGCCGATACCGACGACCGTCCGGACGTTTAGCCCGCCAGGAGCGGCTTGCTCCTGCGCTTCGCGGCGTACGGACCCGGGGGAACCACTCCCACGCTGACGATGCGGGTCTTGAACAAGCAGGGGCGTCGATGGCGTCCATGCCTCCGCCAACCCTCGACCAAGGACCAGACGTTCGAGTCGGAATTCAGCCTGAGCGCGTTCCCGCCCGGTGAATATCTGATCGAGATCGTCGCGGACGCGAGCGGCGCAACCGACCAAGAAGCTTCTGGCGATTCGCATCTCCGGATAGGTCGTTCGCGTGCCTTCCACGCGCGGCCGTCACCGCACCATCTCCGGCCGCGAGATTCAACCAGCGCTACACATCCGACGACACGCGAGACCTCGACTACACGCGCGATCTCGGCGATCCCGGCGACGTTCCCCTACACGCGCGGCATCCATGCCACGGGCTATGCCGGGCAAGCTGTGGACGATGCGCCAGTTCGCGGGGTTCGGCACGCCGGAGGAAACGAATCAGCGCTACCGGCAACTGCTGGCGGCCGGCGGCACGGGCCTCAGCGTCGCGTTCGATCTGCCGACGTTGATGGGACGCGATCCCGACGATCCGCTGTCGGGCGGCGAAGTCGGGCGCTGCGGCGTGTCGGTGGCGTCGCTCGCCGACATGGAGGCGCTCTTCGACGGCATCCCGCTCGGCGAGGTGACGACGTCGATGACGATCAACGGGCCGGCCGCGATGGTCTTCGCGATGTACCTCGCCGTCGCGGAGCGTCAGGGCGTGTCATGGAAGCGGCTGTCCGGCACGATTCAGAACGACATCCTGAAAGAGTTCATCGCGCAGAAGGAATACATCTTTCCGCCGCGTCCCTCGATGCGGCTCGTGACCGACGTCTTCGCGTTTGCCGCCGACCGAGGTTCCCCGGTGGAACTCGATCTCCGTCAGCGGGTATCACATCCGTGAGGCCGGGGCGACGGCGGTCGAGGAGCTGGCGTTCACGCTGGCGGACGGCATCGAGTACGTGAACTGGGGTGTCGCCGCCGGGCTGGCGGTGGATGTGTTCGCGCCGCGCATGTCGTTCTTCTTCAATGCGCACAGCGACTTCTTCGAGGAGATCGCCAAGTACCGCGCGGCGCGGCGCATCTGGGCGCGACTGATGCGCGATCGGTTCGGCGCGAACGACGAGCGCAGCTGGAAGTTGCGATTCCACACGCAGACCGCGGGCGTGTCGCTGACGGCGCAGCAGCCGTACAACAACGTCGTGCGGACCGCGTTGCAGGCGCTGTCCGGCGTACTCGGCGGTTCGAACTCGCTCCATACGAACGCCCTCGACGAGGCGCTGTCGCTTCCGACCGAGGAGGCGGCCACGCTTGCGCTCCGAACACAGCAGATCCTGGCGCACGAGACGGGTGTCGCGCAATGTGGTCGATCCGCTGGGTGGCTCGTGGTTTCTCGAGCGGCTGACGAGCGACATGGAAGCCGAGGCGATGGCGCTCATCGAGAAGCATCGACCGGCTGGGCGGGATGGTGGCGGCCATCGAGGCCGGGTTCCCGCAGCGTGCGATCGCGGATTCCGCGTATGCGTTTCAGCGGGCGGTCGAATCGGGCGAGCGCGTGATTGTGGGGGTGAACGGCTTCGTCGATGAGCACGTGGAGCCGGTGCCGACATTGCTGATCGATCCGCGCGTCGCCGAGCAGCAGGTCGCGCGCACGGCCGCGGTGCGTCAGCGGCGCGACACCCGTGCGGCCGCCCGGGCGCTCGCCGCCCTGGAGGACGCCGCCCGCGGGCCAGCGAACGTCATGCCCGCGCTCGTCGAAGGGGCCCGCGCCTACGTGACCGTTGGCGAGATGACGGGCGTGCTTCGCAGCGTCTGGGGCGAGTACGAGGAGACGCCGGCGATTTGGAAGGTCGGGAAGTTTCGCCACGTGCGAACCGTCCGCGTCCCTTTTCGTCTACAATAGGGCCCAATGAGACGGACGCGCGTTGTCATCGCGAAACCGGGCCTCGATGGGCACGATCGCGGCGCCAAGGTCATTGCCCGAGCCCTGCGCGACGCCGGCATGGAAGTGATCTACACCGGGCTTCGGCAGACGCCCGAACAGATCGTGTCGGCGGCGCTTCAGGAAGACGCGGATGTGATCGGTCTCTCCATCCTGAGCGGTGCGCACCTGCACATCGTCACGCGGGTGCGGGAACTTTTGCAGGCCCAGGGGCTCGATGACGTGGTGCTCGTCGTCGGCGGCATCATTCCCGACGCGGACGTTCCGGCGCTGAAGGCGCTCGGCGTCGGTGGCATTTTCCCGCCGGGCAGCCCGATGCAGGCGATCATCGACTTCATCAACGGGGCGGTGCGCTCGCGTGCGAGTGCGGTCTGACGATGTCCATGTCGACGCTCCTGCTCGTTGACGACAGCGTCACGATCCAGCGCGTGATTGAGCTGACGTTCGCCAACGAAAACGTGCGCGTGGTCTCGGTCGGCGATGGACGACGCGCCCAGCAGTGGATGGAGCGCCAGGCGCCGGACATCGTGCTCGTGGACGTCGGCGCGCCTGAGGTGGACGGCTACGCGGTCACGAGCTACGTGCGGCAGTCGCCGCGGCTCAAACACGTTCGGGTGCTGATGCTCGCCGGCGTGTTCGAACCCGTGGACGAGGTGCGGGCGCGTGAGGCTGGCTCCGACGGCGTGCTGGTCAAGCCGTTCGAGCCCGAACGCCTCGTGAGCCGCGTGCGGTCGCTTCTCGAGCACACGCCTTCACGGTTCTCCGAGGACGCTGGCGACGGTCAGACACGCGCCACGGTCGTGACGCCGTTTCCCGGCGTTTCGCGCCATGGCCGCTGCGCCGCCACCGGCAATCCTCGAGGAGACGGCCGACGCCATGGTGGAGGAAGCCGTTCGCCGCACACTCGTCCGCATGACGGAGGGCGTCGTGCGTCGGATCGTCCTCGAAACCGCCGAGCGGCTGATCCGAGAAGAGATCGAGAAAATCAAAAGTCAATCGGAGTAACGTTGTCACACTCGCCGCGCGTTCCTGACAAGCCCGCCCTGGAAGGTCTCGAGAGCAAATGGAAAGACCGATGGGAGACCGACGGTGTGCACCGCTTCGACCGTTCCGCTCCGCGCGATCGCGTCTACTCGATCGATACACCGCCGCCGACCGTCAGCGGCTCGCTTCACGTCGGCCACGTGTTCTCGTACACGCACACCGACATCGTCGCGAGGTTCCAGCGCATGCGCGGCAAGGCCGTGTTCTATCCGATGGGATGGGACGACAACGGCCTTCCGACCGAACGCCGTGTCCAGAACTACTACGGCGTCCGATGCGATCCGTCGCTGCCATACGACCCGCGTTCACACCGCCGGCGAAGCCGGACAAGCATCCGATCGCGATTTCGCGACCGAATTTCGTCGAGCTGTGCGTCCGCCTGACGAGCGAAGACGAGAAAGCGTTCGAGCATCTCTGGCGTCATCTCGGCCTGTCGGTGGACTGGTCGATGACGTACGCGACGATCGGCCGCGAAGCGCAGCGCGTCTCGCAGCAGGCGTTTCTGCGTCGCTCGGACCGCGGCGAGGCGTACCAGCTCGAGGCGCCGACGCTGTGGGACGTGGATTTCAGGACGGCGGTCGCCCAGGCCGAGCTCGAGGACCGTGAGATGCCGGGCGCCTACCACCGCCTCCGCTTCGCGCACGCCGACGGCGATCGGCGCGGTCGAGATCGACACCACGCGGCCCGAGCTCGTGCCGGCGTGCGTCGCCCTCGTCGCGCACCCTGACGATGCGCGGTATGCAGCCGCTCTTCGGCCGCGAGGTGCTGACGCCGCTTTTTCAGCGTTCCGGTCCCGTCCGGCCGCATCCGCTGGCCGATCCCGAGAAGGGGACCGGCATCGCGATGATCTGCACGTTCGGCGACCTGACCGACGTCGTCTGGTGGCGCGAGCTGGGCCTGCCGGTGCGCGCGATTCTTCAGCCGAACGGCGCGCTGCGACCGATTACCTGGGGCGCGCCCGGCTGGGAGGCGCGCGATGCGGCCGCGGCGCAAGCGGCGTACGACCAGCTCGCCGGGCTGTCGGTGGCGAAGGCCCGCACGCAAGATCGTCGAGCTGCTGAAGGACAGCGGTGAGCTCATCGGCGAGCCGCGGCCGATCACGCACCACGTGAAGTTCTACGAGAAGGGCGATCGCCCGCTCGAGATCATCACGAGCCGCCAGTGGTTCATCAAGACGATGGAGGTGCGGCGACGCCGCTGCTCGAGCGCGGACGGCGAGCTCCACTGGTATCCGCCGCACATGGTCGCCCGCTACGAGAACTGGGTGAACGGCTTGAACGGCGACTGGTGCGTCAGCCGCCAGCGGTTCTTCGGCGTGCCGTTCCCTGTCTGGTACCGGGTGCGGCGCCGACGGTACGACCGACTACGACGCGCGCCTGCTCCCTCGGGAGGAGCGAGCTGCCGATCGATCCGTCCACCGACGTGCCGGCCGGATATCGCGCCAGACCAGCGGGGCGTGCCCGGCGGGTTCATTGGCGACCCGGACATCATGGACACCTGGGCGACGTCGTCGCTGACGCCGTTCATCGTCTGCGGCTGGGAGCGCGACAAGGCGCTCTGGGAGCAGACGTTCCCGATGGATCTGCGACCGCAGGCGCACGACATCATCCGCACGTGGCTGTTCTCGACGGTCCTCCGGTCGCACCTGGAGGAAGGGAAGTTGCCGTGGGCGAACACCGCGATCTCCGGGTGGGTCCTCGATCCCGACCGCAAGAAGATGTCGAAGTCCAAGGGCAACGTCGTGACGCCGATGGCGCTGCTCGAGGAGCACGGCTCCGACGCGGTTCGCTACTGGGCGGCGAAGGGCGGGCCCGGTGTGGACACGGCATTCGAGCCGGGACAGATGAAGGTCGGCCGGCGACTGGCCATCAAGCTGCTGAACGCGTCGAAGTTCGTGCTGTCGCGCACCGGGCCGTCGGGGCCCGTGACCGAGCCGCTCGATCGCGGGATGCTGCAGCGGCTGGAGTCGCTCGTGACATCCGGCGACCGCTCACCTCGACGGCTACGACTACGCGGCGGCGCTGCGCGAGACCGAGGCCTTCTTCTGGTGGTTCTGCGACGACTACATCGAGCTGGTCAAGCGACGGCGTGCGCGCGACGGCGGCGACGCGGCCTCCGCGGCGTCCGCGGCGACGACGGCGCCTCGTCGGTGATGCTCAGGCTGTTTGCGCCGTATCTGCCGTTCGTGACCGAGGAGATCTGGTCGTGGTGGCAGGACGGGTCGGTGCACCGGTCCCGGTGGCCAACGGTGGACGAGGTTCAGGTGGCCGGCGCCGATCGCTCGCCCGCGAACGACGATGCGGTGCACCAGGCGTCGGAAGTCACCGCCAGCCTGCGACAGGAACGATCGTCGAAGAATCTGGGTTTCGGCGTTCCCGTGCGCGCCAGGATCGCATTGACGCCGGCGCACGAGCCGCTCTGGCCCGTGATTTCCCGCGACGTCCTCGAGGGCAACAACGTGGCGGCCGCCGACGATCTCGTTCGCGGCCGAGCAGGTGGCTGTCACCATCGAACCGCACGCCGCCGATGCCTGATCGGCTCGACCCCTCGACGTATCGACGCCTGGTGCGCGAGGCGCTGGCCGAGGACGTCGGTCCGGGCGACGTCACGACAGCTGCCACGGTGCCGGCGGACGCCCGGATGGCCGCGGCGATCGTCGCGAAGATGCCGTGCGTGATCGCGGGCCTCGATGTCGCACGCGAAGTGTTCGCCACGGTGGACCCCGCGATCGCGTTCGATGGATCTGCGCTCCGACGGCAGCCTCTGCCGGCCAGGCGATCGCGTGGCGGCGGTGACCGGACCCGGCGGCGGGCATTCTGACCGCGGAGCGGACGGCGCTGAATTTCCTGCAGCATCTGTCGGGAATCGCGACGACGCGCGCGCGAGTTCGTCGAAGCCGCGGGCGGTCGGCATCAAGATTCTCGATACCCGGAAGACCATTCCCGGCCTGCGGGCGCTGGCCAAGTACGCCGTCGTCTGCGGCGGCGGCGTGAACCATCGCGTGGGCCTCTACGATGGCATCTTGATCAAGGACAATCACATCGCGGTGGCCGGTGGCGTGACGGAAGCCGTCCGACGCGTCCGCGCGGCAGGATCGCTTCTCCCGATCGAGGTCGAGGCGGACACGCTCGACGAGGTCGACGCCGCGGTGGCGGCGGGTGCCGACATCGTCATGCTCGACAACATGGATGACGAGACCGTGCGCGCCGCGATTCTGCGGATTGCACGGCCGCGCGCGCGTCGAGCTGTCTGGCGGCATGACGGTCGAGCGCGTGCGCCGGCTCGCCGGCAAGTGGGCGCGGACTACGTCTCCATTGGCGCCATCACTCATTCGGCGCCGGCCGTCGATCTCAGCCTCGAAGTCATCACCGATCGCACTCGGACCGATGGCTGATCCCGTTCCCGCCGATCTCACCGTGGCGCTATCGATGTCCGGGCACCTCGGCGTGTTCAGCCGCGTGACGTACTGGGCGGAGACCGGATCGACGAACGACCTCGCCTTGTCGATGGCGACACGCGGCGAGCCTGAAGGTGCCGTGGTCATCGCCGATCAGCAGCACGCCGGTCGCGGCCGGCGCGGACGCGACTGGTTCTCGCCGCCCGGCGCGGGCGTGTATCTGTCGGCCATCGTCCGCCCGCAGGGCGCTGCCGGCTCGGTGCCGATTCTCACGCTGGCGGCGGGTGCCGCGGCGGCGCGGGCCGTTCGATCAGTGACGGCGCTGCCGGTCGGGCTGAAGTGGCCGAACGATCTCGTGATCGGCCGGCCCTGGCGAAAGCTGGGCGGCGTGTTGTGCGAAACCGCGGGGCACGGCGGTCGAATCGACGCGGTCGTGGTCGGCATCGGCATCAACCTGCTCGAGACGGCGTACCCCCGGGAGATCGCCGATCGTGCGACGTCGATCGACGCCGAGCTCGGGCGGCCGGTCGAACGTGCGCCCGTTGTCGTGGCGATTCTCGAATCGTTGGCCTCGGTCGTGGACCACTTTCACGCCGGCCGACTGAGCGCTATTTGTCATGAATGGCGCGGCTTCGCGGCGACCAGCCTCGGAGGCGCCGCCGTCCGCTGGGTCGATCGCGCCGGCGAGCACCGTGGACGCGCACGTGACATCGATGACGACGGCGCCCTCATCGTCGAATCGGGCGGACGAGTCGAGCGGCTGGTCGCGGGCGAGGTGACATGGGAAGGACTGTCGCGTGAGTAGCGGAACGGACGCGGGCGCTGCCGCGGATATCGGTGAATTCTGCCGCCGTGTCGAGGAACATCTCGCCCGCGTCAACGAAGGGCAGATCATCAGGGTCGTGGGACCCGCGTTCGAGCTGGCGCGCGGGTGGGCGCTCGAAGGCATGCCCCTCAGCGTCGTCGCCCATGGCATCGACTTGAAAGCAGAGCGGCATCGCGCGGGCCGGTCGACGCGTCCGCTGCGGCTCGAGTTTTGCGAAGCCGACGTGCGGGAGGTCTATACACGGTGGCGCCGCTCTGTTGGATTGAGCGGACTCTCCGCCGAGCCTGAGGGCCCCGAAGAGACCGCCGAGACCGCTGAGCCCGCGAAGCGTCCGTCGTTGTCGCGGCAGCTGGATCGCGCGCTCGACAAACTCTCCCGTGTCGCCGGCCGTCTCGACCTCGCCGAACGGTTTCGCGACGAGGTCAGCCGGGCGATTACCGAGCTCTCGACGATTCGTGATGCGGCCCGGACGGCACGCGGCGACGCGCGAAGGGCATTGTCCGCGAGGCTGCCGCCAATCGACGAGGGTCTCGTCGCCCGAGGTCGCGACGCCATCGGCGCCGACGCCATCGCGCGCCTTCGTGGCGATGCCGAAAGCGACCTCGCGTCCTATCGCTCGCGGTTGTCGCCTGACATCTGGCGCCGCAGCGTCGATCGGGCGCTCGATCAGCTCGTGCGGGATCGCCTCGGCCTGCCGACCCTCACGTTCGACGTCTAGCGTGTCGACTCTCGATCTTCACATCGAACGTGCCGTCGCCGGTGGCCGCATGCTCGCGCGACACGACGGCATCATCGTGCTCGTGGCCGGCGCTATTCCCGGCGAACACGTCCGCGCGCGGGTCGAGCGCAGGACGAAGAGCGTCATCTTCGCGCGCGTCGAGGACGTGCTCGAGCCGAGCGACGCGCGACGACCCGGCGTCGCCGACCCTTCGTGCGGGGGGATGGACTACGCGCACATCGCCTATCCCGGTCAGCTCCGGTGTAAGCGAGAGGTCCTCGTGGATGCGCTTGCAGCGCATCGGGCGAATCACCGTACCCGTCGACTTGCCGGTCGCCGGCTCGCCCGAGCAGGGATATCGACTGCGTGCGAAGCTGCATGTCGTCGGAGGGCGCGCGGGGTTCTTCCGTGAAGGCTCACACACGCTCTGCGACGCGACGGCGACAGGGCAGCTGCGCCCTGAAAGTGTCCCGGCCGTCGATCGACTGCTCAGCGGAATTGGCAGCCGCGCCAACCGCGTCGCGACGGTTGTGGTCGCCGAGAACGTGCCGGCGCGGCAGCGCGTGCTCCATCTCGAGGGGGCGGACGGCGAGCAGTTCGACGGCCTCGAAATCGGCGGGTGGACCGACCCCGACGTCAGCGGCGTCACGGCCCTCGTCCACGGCCGGGTCGTTGGGCTGGCCGGCGCCGCGCATGTCACCGATTCGGCGGCGGACATTTTCGGTGACGACACCACCGTGCCGGCGGACACGGTGTGGACGCGCCAGGCGGCGTCGTTCTTTCAGGCGAACCGCTTCCTCGTCGGTGCGCTCGCTCGCGCCGTGCTCGACGGGGTTGAGGGACAGCACGTCGCCGACCTCTACGCGGGCGTCGGGCTGTTCGCGGTCGCGCTCGCCGCTCGCGGCCACCACGTCGTTGCCGTCGAAGGCGACCGGACGAGCGGTCGGGACCTGGCGACCAACGCGGAGCCCTTCGGCGACCGGCTGCGGCCGATCCGAACGTCCGTGGAGGATGCACTGCGGCAGATTGGCAAGGAGCGTTTCGACGCAATCGTGCTGGATCCGCCGCGTACGGGAGTGTCGCCGGCCGCGCTCGCCGCCGTCATCAGTCTCCGCACGCCTCGCCTGGTCTACGTGTCGTGCGACCCGGCGACGCTCGCGCGCGACAGCGCGCGCCTCGTGGCCAGCGGCTACAATCTGTCGTCGCTGCGCGCGTTCGACCTGTTTCCCAACACCGCGCATCTCGAGGCCGTGGCGGTGTGGGAGCGGAAACATTGATTATTGGTGATTGGCGATTGGTTATTGCATTGGTTATTGGGCTATTGGTTATTTGGACACTACTGAAGCACAGAGCGGATGGCCCACTCGCCCGACCCCAATAACCCAATAGCCAATCACCAATGCAATAGCCAATAACCAATAGGCAATCACAAATTGTTTCGTGAGGTGCAGGACGCGATGATGTATGGACTCCTGAGTTCCGAGTGGCGGGCCGCATGACTTACGTCGCGCTCGTCAGAGGCATCAACGTCGGCCGCGCGAAGCGCGTCGCCATGGCCGATCTTCGCACCCTGCTCGAGGGTCTCGGCTATCGCGACGTGCGCACGCTGCTGAATAGCGGCAATGCCGTGTTCACGTCGCCCAAGAGTGCCGACACCGCGCTCGCCGCCCGTATCGAGGAGGCCATGACCCGGAAGCTCGGCGTCACGGCAAAGGTCACCGTCGTGTCGGCATCCGATCTGCAGGCCGTTGTGGACAGGGTGCCGCTGGCCACGGAAGGTCGGGATCCGTCACGGCTGATGGTCGGATTCCTTCGAACGCCGGCCGACGAGCGCCGCATCGTCGACGTCGTGCGTCAGAAGTGGGCGCCCGATGAAGTGGCGGCGGGGCCGCGAGTGGTCTACGTCTGGTGTCCGGACGGCATCCTCGAAAGCCGCGCATTCGAGGCCGTCGGGCGTGCCGCCGGAGACGGCATCACCACGCGCAACTGGAGCACGGTGACGAAGCTGCTCGCGATGGCGACTACGCCTTGAGGACTTCGCGCAGGCGGCGAGCGACGATGTCGGCTTCGCCACGCTGCATCTGCCAGATGCCGATCGACACTTCCTGTTCGGGGGCACTGGCCTGGGAGCCCCCGGGCACGATCTCGATCGACGGCTCGCCTTCCTTGAGCTGACGCCGCACGTCCGCCGCGGTCACCGCCAGGTCGGCCAGTTTCCATGTCAGCCGGACGGTGCGGGACGTGGTTCGCAATCGGCGGGACGTAGACCTCGGCCTTGACGGCCGGCTGACGAGTGGCAGCGGCGACGATCGTCTCAGCGCGTCGCTCCCATTCCTTCCATTCACCCTCGGCGTCGCGGCTGAGATACATCTCGACGGCGACCATCATGCCGAGCATCTCTTCCTTGTTCACCTTGAAGCCGCGGCCGATCGTGTCGCCGTTCGGTGACGAGTTCATGCGGGCGGCTTCGATCAGGTCCTTGCGCCCGAGGAGCAGGCCCGCGCTCTGGGGACCTCGGATGCCCTTGCCGCCGGAGTAGGTCACGAGGTCGAAGCCCATCTTGTTGTATTTGGTGAGATTCTCCGTCGGTGGCACGTCGGCCGCGGCGTCGTTGAACGTCGGGATGCCGTGCTTCTTGCCGAGGGCGACGAACTCTTCGATCTTGACCTGACCGCGCGGGTCCGCATCGTTGAAGAACAGCATCATCGCCGTCCGGCTGCTGATGGCGCCCTCGAGCTCCTCGCGCGTCTCGACCTCGACCATCCGTACGCCGCAGTTGCGCACGGCATGGTCGTAGCCGTACCGGTGGCTCCGCTGGATGATGACCTCGCTTTTCATGTCCGTGGCAGCGATGTCGGGAATCCGTCGAATCCACTCCGGGTTCTTGCCCGCAACGCAGGCGGCCGTGCCGAGGGTGAGTGCGGCCGCGGCGCCCGAGGTGATCATCACGCCTTCCACGCCCAGCCGCTCGGCCAACCGTTTGGCGATCGCATCATGCAAATCGTTCAGCGGGACGTAGCGCTTCGACGCGTACTCGATGGCCTCCACGACCTCCGGCTGCATGAGCGAAGCCGTGAGGACCGTGTACGTGCCAGCCGCGTTGATGAAGGGGCGGACACCGAGCTCGCGGAAGTAGTCGCGGCCGGCAGCGGCAACGCGCGCGCCGGCGGACGACGAGGCAAGGAAGCCGCCAACGAGAGGCAGTCCGGACAGCGCATGCAAGAAGTTGCGTCGGTTTGGCATCTGGGGTTCCTGGTGGCGCGATTGTACGCCGGAAGGCCGGCCGGACTACGACCGGGCCCGGCGCCGGCCGGCGGCCGCGTGGACCAATCCTTCGAACAGTTCCGAGAACTCACCGGTGCGCCAGTAGTTCTCCGGGTGCCACTGAACGCCGACGCAAAACCCGCGGCCGGCCCGCTCGATGGCCTCGACGATGCCGTCGGGTGCCGTGGCCGACACGATGAATCCTGGCGCCACGGTCCTGACCGACTGATGGTGCCGGCTGTTCACCGCCACATGACCCTTCTTGCGGGCGGCCGCGTGTTCGAGCAGTCCGGCGAGACGCGTTCCGGGCACGAGCGCGACGTCATGGGCGCGGGCTTTCTTCACGCGAGCCGGTTTCGGGCGGCGGTGGGTGAGTGCCTCCGGCAGAGCTCGTCGGGATGTCCTGCACGAGCGTGCCGCCGGCGACGATGTTGAGGAGCTGGACGCCGCGGCAAATGGCGAGGAGCGGGAGATCGCGATCGAGCGCGAGCCGGGTCACGCCAATCTCGTACTCGTCACGATCCGCATCGATCTCGACCGTGCTGTGCCGCTCGACCTCGCCATATCGCGAGGGATCGACGTCGGCGCCACCGGTCAGCAGCACGCCATCGCACCGATCGAGCGCATCGGGTAACGCATCGCGTTCGGGCTTGAGAACCAGCGGGTCGCCCCCGGCCCGTTCGAGCGACTTCAGGTAGTCTGGTTTCGGAAACGCGACGCCAATGACGGGACGCTCAGTGCTCATACTCGTCGTTCCCCGTTCCTCGTTCCTGATCACATCCTGGAGGGCACTTCACATCCCATCACGTCGAGCGCCCGCGTCAACTGGCGGCGCGTGTATGCAACGGCCGCCGCGCGCCAGAGGCGCGCATCGACACGGTCCTCCTTCAAGATCTGCTGGCGGTGATAGAACGCGTTGAACGTCTGCGCCACGCCAAAGGCGAACTTGGCGACGAGCGAGAGTTCGAGCGAGCGGATCGCAATGTCAACGACCTCGTCGAGCCGCGAGGCCTCGAGGATCAGGCCCCACAGCTCGTCGGCATCGTCACCCGTCGTGATGGGATCAGCGGACAGCTCCGGCAGGCGGCGCACGATCTCATCCTCGGTCGTCCCATCCCGTTCGGCGAGTTTCGCGAGGATGTTGCCGGCCCGGACCGTCGCGTACTGAAGGTACGGTCCCGTCTCGCCCTCGAAGCTCAGTGCTTCGTCGATGTCGAACGCGATGACCTTCGTTCGGGTGAATTTCACGAGGAAGTAGCGCAGGGCGGCTGTCGCAATGACCCGGGCCGCCCGATCCCGGTCGGCGCCGTCCAGGTCCGGATTGCGCTCGGACACCTCGGCCGTGGCTGAGCTGATCAGCCGATCGATCAGGTCGTCAGCTTTGACGCCGAGTCCCTTGCGGCCGGAGACCTCGACAAACGGCTTGCCCTCTGACTCCTGATCGCCGTACCCGAGGGCTCGGGCCGTGGCATGTGAGAGCGCGACCATCTCGTACGAAAAGTGCGTCGAGTTCGCCGCCTGCTCGGTGAACCCAATCGTGCCGAGCGCCTGCTTCAAGAGCGCCTGAAGGTAGGACTGACGCGTGTCGATGACGTTGTACACGGCGGCGGCCCGACCGAATGCCGGAGCGTTTCCGTTTGCCGACGGCGAAGACGTCGTCGCCCAGATCGTCCGCCCGTCGCGCGACTCGAATGGCCGGTAGTGAAAGTCCAGGCCGAGCAAGCCGAACTTCCAGAACTGGTTGGCCATGTCCTTGCCGACGTACGTGACGGTGCCGTTCGAGCGCACGATCACTTTTTCGCGCTGATCGGCCTCGTCCTCGTCTGCCGGGCGCGTCGGTGTCATCACCGCCGGCCGCTTCTGCCCCGTCGCCGATCGGCATGACCCAGCAGCCCTTCAACCGCCCGTCGTCTCGCAGGTACACCGCGCCTCTCGCCTTCAACTGCTCGAAGGCCGTCGTCCAGAAGTGCAGGCGCAGGATGTCGCCTTCCCAGGTGAGGAGATCGTAGCCAACATTCAGCCGGGCCATCGTGTCCAGATGCGTATGCACGATCCGGTCGGCGACAACCGCCGCGATTTCCGCCAGCGAGTTGCCGCCTTCCTCGATCGCGTGGAGCGCCGCGTTTCTGACGTCAAGGCGGCCCTTGTCGGCCGCGTACCACTCGGTGACTCGCGCGTAGAGATCCCAGCAGTAGTAATCGAATCGGATGTCGGGGTCGGCGATGAGCGACTGCACGCCGTCGAGATCCCGGCCCTCGAGCGTGGTGAAACCGACAACAACATCAGCGACCTGGACACCCGTGTCGTCGATGTAGTTCTGCACCTCGACCATCCGGCCCTGAAAGCGGAGGAGCCGCACGAGCGTGTCGCCGAGCGTCGCGTTTCGAAGATGCCCGATGTGCGCGGCCTTGTTCGGGTTGATCGCCGTATGTTCGACGATGACCTTGCCGCCGGATTCGGTAGAGCCGCGTTCGCTCCGGAGCCACTGTCCGGTCAAGGCCGTTCGGTCGAGAAAGAAGTTGAGGTACCCGTTGGGCGTCGCGTCCACACGTGCCACGCCGGCAATCGGGCCGAGCGCGTCCGCGATCTCTTTCGCGATCGCGCGCGGCGCCTGCCGCAGCCGGCGCGCCAGCTCGAAGGCGACGGGGACCGCCAAATCGCCGAGCGCGCGGCTGGGCGGAACGTCGATCACGATCGCCGGCTGATCGTCGGGTGCAATCGAAAATCTGTTGGTGAGCGTGTCGGCGAGCGCGGCGCGGACGGCAGCGTGAACGGGCAGAATCATCGAGGGCGATATTGTACTCGTGCGTAGTCCTCGGGCGTGTTGACGTTGGTCAGCAGCTCGTCGGCGGACCCGAAGCGATGAAGTTCCGACGGCGCAATCTCGGCGAGACGCAGGACTGCTCCGAGGTCGCTGGCCTTGAGTCGTTCCGCGTGGATCTCGGCGAGGATCGCGGCGCGCGCCTGGCGCCGATAGCACGCGATCAGTGGTTCGACGCCGCGAGTCGTGCGCACCCACGCGCCATCGGCCGACGCGGCGCGCCGAACGAGCTCCGAGAGCAGCCGATCGTCGAGGAAGGGCAGGTCGCAGGCAACGACGATCACGTGCTCGCCGCGCGCGGCGTCGAGCGCGGTGTAGATGCCGCCGATCGCGCCCGTGCCGGGCACACGATCGACGTGGACCGTCAGGCCGAGGTCAGCGAACCGCGCCGGATCGTGCGCCACCACGAAGACCTCGGCGGCGACCCGTTGCAGAACCTCGACCTGTCGAACGATGATGGAGCGGCCATGCACGACCAGGCGGCTCTTGTCCTGACCGCCAAATCGCCGCGCCTGGCCGCCGGCCAGGATCGCGGCCGACGTGGATTCCCGCATGCCCCGATCATGACAGAGGCCCGAATCGGACGTCTCCTGGCCGCCTGCCTCCACGGCGCGATCTCCGATCGTCTGCCGCAACGGCTCGAGTACTACGAACACTGGCTCACGTCCGACGGCCTGCGCGATGGCAACATCGGCCAGGCGCCGATCTCGGCGGTCCTCGGATTCCTTCGCACGGAGGGTGCCGCGTACGACGAGGTCATGTTTCGCGCGGGCGAGCTGGCCGCGCTGTGGACGATCGCGTCGCTGCCTCCGTCCAGACGGCGCGCGATCGGCTGGTTGCCGCGGACGTGGCGCGCGCGAGCCGCGCTCCGCGTGACCGCTGGTATCATTCGCGCGCTGCAGAGCTCCAGCCGCGCGTCCACGCGGGTACGGCGAAACGCCGCCCGGGTTGAAGTCGTAAGCTCATTGTTCTGCTCCGTTCGCGAAATGCAGCCGACTCCGCTCTGCTGTTTCTATGTGGCCGTCGCGGTCGAGACGCTCCGCCAGTTCGCAATTGGCGCCGTAGGCCGCACCGAACGGTGCCGTGCCGTCGGCGGTTCCACGTGCCTCGTGGTTCTCGAGCTGAGCGACCGAGAAATCGCACAGGATCCGGCTCTCGCCGCATGAGACATCAGCCCGACAGTCTTCACTCTCGAACGCAGGCCGCGGTCGCCCTGCTCGTCACCTTGATTCTGCCGGCAGTGGCCGGCGCGCAACCGGCGCCGGGTTCGCGCGTCCTCGTCATGCCGTTTGCGGCCGACGTCGAAGCTCAAGCGCCCGGAGGTGCCGGCGCGTCGCTCTGGCTCGGTGAAGCCGCCGCCGTGTTGCTCGGCGACGGCCTCGCGACTGAAGGTGTGGGCGCGCTCACACGGGAGGAGCGGGTCGCCGCGTTCGACCGGCTTCAGCTGCCGATGTCGGCCGCGCTCACGCGCGCGACGATGATCAGAGTGGCCGAGCTGACCGGTGCGTCCGACCTGCTGTTCGGCGAAGTCGAGCTTGGCGAGAAGCTGCGCGTGCGGGTGAGACTCATTCGTCTCGGTCCAGGGATCGGAACGCCCATCAGTCGAGGATGCGGCCACGTTGCCTGAGATCTTCACGCTGTTCGACCGCGTGTCGCGCCGGGTCGCGGACGCGACAGGACGTCTCCGGCCGAGGGCCACACGGGCCACTCCACATCTTCCGCTCGAAGCATTCGAGCTCTACATCAAGGGCCTTGTCGCTGGGACGCCGGCCGTCGAGCAGCGATTTCTCGAAAGCGCCATGCGAATCGCACCGATGGATCCGCGTATCCAGTTGGAACTCTGGAACGTGTACTCGGCGCAGGACCTCGACGATCGAGCGCTCGAGGCCGCCAACTCCGTGCCGGGCACGTCGCCGCTCTTCCGCCGCGCGCGCTTCGCCGTCGCGCAGTCGCTCATCGCGCTCAGACGATTTGACGGCGCCGTGCACGAACTCGAGGCGCTCTACAAGGCCGAGCCCGCCGCCGCCATCTCCAACGCGCTGGGGATCGTCCAGCTTCGCCGGGGCCCGGCCGAGGGGACGACCCCGGCGACGACCTACTTCGCCAGGGCCGTTCGAGAGGCCCCGGCGGCCACGACATATCTCTTCAACCTGGGCTACGCGCATGCCCTGGCGTCGAACAACGCCGAGGCCCTTGCGTCGTTCCGGGAAACCGTGCGCCTCGATCCGACCGACGGAGATGCGCACCTCGTCATGAGTGTCGTGCTCGGCAAGACGCCGGAAGGGCAGCGCGAACTGGAACTGGCCCGTTCGCTCGGTGCCTCGCCGGATCTGAGTCCGGCTGCGCCTGGCGCCCGGGTGCCACCTGGCCTCGAACGAGTGGAGCTGGACCTTGGCGCTTCACCAGCGGCCCGGCAGGCTCAGGCCGCGCCCCCCCAACGCGACCAGCAGGAGACGGCCGCGTTTCATCTCGCTCGGGCGCGAACGCTGGTCGATCAGCGTCGCGACACGGAGGCGATCGAGGCCTTGCGGCGCGCGATCTACCTTTCGCCATACGCCGACGAGCCGCACCTGCTCCTCGGCACCCTCTACCGGCGGGCCGGCCGGTTGTCGGAAGCCATCGACGCGTTCAAGATCGCCATATGGTCTCGTGAGACTGCCGCGGCGCATGTCGCGCTCGGTAGCGCGCTCCTCGATTCTGGTGATGTCGAGGGCGCGAAACGGTCGGCCGAACGGGCGCTCGTGCTTGCGCCCACGTCGGAGCCCGCGCGCGAGTTACTGAAGCGTCTTGGCGGCTGAGACGCGTGTTAACATCGACGCTCACGAATGCCCGATCAAAACGTCCGTGAGATCCAGCTGGGAGGAAAGCAGCTCGTTTTCCTCTTCATGGCCTCGGTCGTTCTTGCCGTCGCCATCTTCCTGCTAGGCATCTCTGTCGGTCGGGGCGTCGGCACGACAGCGGTCGATACTGCGACGGACATCCCTGCGGCCGTTCCACCCGCGCCGGCGGAAATGCCTCCGCCGACAGAAACGACGCCGGCGGATCTCGAGCTACCACGACAAACTTCAGGATCAGGCCGCGCCGAAAGGTGAGGCGGCCCCGACCGGACAGGACGTCGAAGCCGGCCGCCGCGCCGGCGGCGGCCACGGACACGACCTCCGTGCCAGTTGCGGTTCCGCCGCCACCCCCGGCGGCGTCCACGGCCAAGCCCACCGCCGCCGCCCCGCGTTCGACCGCGGCCGGGGAAGGCTGGTTCGTGCAGGTCGCGGCGTTCAAATCCAGGGAAAACGCCGATCGTCAGGTCAGCCAGCTGAAAGCGAAGGGATACACCGCCATCGTGCAGGCTGACCCCGGTTCGTTGTTCCGCGTACGAATCGGACCGTTCAAGGAGCGCACCGAGGCCAGCAATACGGCCGAGCGCCTCCAGCGCGAGGACAACATTCGCGCGTCCGTCGGCAGGTAGTTCGCGGGTGACCATCCATCCGACAGACTGACACGTGAAGACTGCGCTGGCTCTGCTGTCCGGCGCGCTGCTCGCTGGCAGTTTCCCGAAGTTCGGCACTCCCACGCTCGCGTGGATCGCGCTCGCGCCGCTCATCGTGTCGGTCGTCCTGGCGCACGGCGAGCGCCGCGCGCCCTTGCGCACGTTCGGGCTCGGCGTCCTGTCCGGGCTCGTCTACTTCAGCGGCACGTTGTACTGGGTCACCGGTGTGATGAACACCTACGGCGGACTGTCGTTCGTCGTCTCCGTGCTCGTCGCCCTGCTGCTCGCAAGTTACCTTGCGCTCTACGTGGGTCTCTTTGCGCTCCTCGTGCGCACGGCTGTGCACCGCATGGGCGTGGCGGGCGTCTGGCTCTCGCCGTGTTTCTGGGTCGCGACCGAGTGGGCGCGATCGACCGGCGGGGCCGGATTTTCGTGGGCGCCGCTCGGCTCGTCGCAGGCCACGGTCATTCCGGTGGTGCAGGCCGCGAGCGTGGTCGGCGTCTACGGTCTGTCGGCGCTCGTCGCGCTGGTCGGCACCGCGGCCGCCGTGATCGCGCTGACCCGTGATCGCGCGCAACGCGGTGGCGCGGTCGCGGTCGCGCTGGTGCTCGTCGCGGTCGTGGCGGCCGGCATCCTGCGTGTGAACCGCGGCGCGTTGTTGCACGAGGGCGCGCCGTTCAAGGCGGGGCTTGTGCAGGGGTCGGTCAACCAGGATGAGAAGTACGATCCCAAGCTTCGCGACGTCATCTTGGGACGCTATCTCGATTTGAGCCGGAAGGTGATCGGCGAAGGGGCCGATCTCGTGGTGTGGCCCGAGGCTGCGACACCGTTCTATTTCGACCTTCAGGCGAATTTCGCCGCGCCCGTCCGCCGTCTCGCCGCGGAGGCGAACACGCCGTTCTTGATCGGCACCGATGAGTTCGTCGGGGCAACGGCCGATGCGCCGGATCGTTACTTCAACTCCGCGGTGCTGGTCGGCCCGGACGGCAGATCGCGCGGATCGTACCGGAAGATGCAGCTCGTGCCGTTCGGTGAGTATGTGCCGCTCAAGCGCCTGCTGTTCTTCGTTGGTCCGCTCGTCGAGGGGGTGGGCGATTTCTCGGCGGGAAGCGAGCCGGTCGTGTTCGAGGACGACGGCCGCCGGTTCAGCGTCGCCATCTGCTACGAGTCGGTGTACCCGTGGATCGCACGCGCCTTCGTCCTCGGTGGCAGCCAGTTGCTCGTGACGATCACGAATGACGCCTGGTTTCAGCGATCGTCGGCCGCCTACCAGCACTTCGAGCAGGGCGCGATCCGCGCGGTCGAGGAAGGGCGGTATGTCGTTCGAGCGGCGAACACCGGCATCAGCGGCGCCGTCGATCCGTACGGCCGTGTCCTGATGCGGACGGATGTGTTCGTGCCGGCGGCGGTGACTGCCGATGTCCGGCTGCTGTCGGGCCGCACGTGGTACAACGAGGTGGGAGACATCGTCGTGTGGATGTCGCTCGTGGCCACCGCGATGGTGTGGCTGGCGGCCTGGCGACGGCCGGCGAGATCGTGAGATGGGGGACAGTTCGACATGACCATGACGCTGGACGAGTTGGTCCGCATGCACGCAAGCCTGGCCGATCGCGCCGCAGACCTGCGGAGGGGGCTTTGACGAAGCCCGGCTTCTGCGGGAACTGACTGACATCGAAACCGAAGCCTCGGCGCCGGACTTCTGGAAAGACCCGGCAAACGCTCAGCGCGTCCAACAGCGCCGCCGTCGTCTCGAGGACGACCGGACGCTTGCGGAAGCACTGCGGAAGCAGGGTGACGACCTTGGGGTGCTGATCGATTGGGCGCGCCAGGGCGAAGACGTGACGGCGGACCTCGAACGTGGGATCGAGACGTACGGCCGGGACATTCAGACCGGCGAGGTCCGCACGATGCTCTCGGGCGAGCTCGACCGGAAGAACGCCATCGTCACGATTCACCCCGGCGCTGGCGGCACCGAGTCGCAGGACTGGGCCGAGATGCTGTTCCGTATGTACACCCGCTGGTCCGAGCGCCGCGGGTTCGGGCGAGAGGTCATCGACTATCAGCCGGGCGACGAGGCAGGCCTCAAGAGCGTGACCGTCACGATCAGCGGCGACTACGCCTACGGACTGCTTTCCGCGGAGGCCGGCGTTCATCGTCTCGTGCGCATTTCGCCGTTCGACCAGGCCGCGCGGCGTCACACCTCCTTCGCGTCGCTCTACGTATGGCCGGAATTGCCCGACGACATTGACGTCGAGATCGACGAGAAGGATCTGCGCATCGACACCTTCCGATCGAGCGGTGCGGGTGGCCAGCACGTGAACGTGACCGACTCTGCGGTCCGCATCACGCACTTGCCGACGGGCATCGTGGTGTCGTGTCAGAACGAGCGCTCGCAGCACAAGAACCGTGCGTCGGGCATGAAGGTGCTGCGCGCCCGTCTCTACGACCTGAAACTGAAGGAGCAACAGGCGAAGCTCAATCAGCTGGGTGGTGAGAAGAAGGACATCGCCTTCGGCAGCCAGATCCGCAGCTACGTGCTGCACCCGTATCAGATGGTGAAGGACCATCGCACGAAGCACCAGGTGGGCGACATCAACCGTGTGCTCGACGGCGACCTCGACGAATTCATCAAGGCCTACTTGATGAAACGTGCCCTCGGCAAGTTGGAAACCGCGGCCGAAGACGACTGAAATATTTGTTATTGGTTATTGCTTATTGGCTATTGCATTGGTGATTGAGTGATTGGCTATTGCTCAGATCAATAGCCGATAGCCAATCACTCAATGCAATAACCAATAACCAATAAGCAATCGCAAATAGCTATTGCGGCTGTGTGCCGGCGATGAAGACTTCCGGTCCGCGGCTGGTCGACACCGTCACGATGTTGCCGGGCCGTTCGAACACCGGGGGCTCGGCGTGGGTGGGGCGCTGGCGCGCGATCCATGACTTCATGATCTCCTGCCAGATCGGCAGGGCTGCCACGGCGCCCGTTTGGTTCGTGCCAATGGGCTTCTTCTGATCGAAGCCGACCCACACGCCGACCGTGATGTCTGGGTCGAAACCAATGAACCACGCGTCCGAGTAGTCGTCGGTGGTGCCGGTCTTGCCCGCGAGCGGCCAGTCGAGCACCTTGGCGGCCTGACCGGTTCCGTGCTGAATCACGCCCTCCAGCATGCTGGTCGTGATGTACGCCGTGTCCGCGCGAATCGCCTCGTGCGGCTCGGCGCGATGCTGCTCGAGGATCGTGCCATCGCGGCCGACGACCTCGAGGATCGGGATTGGCGTCATGCGCACGCCCTGATTGGCGAACGAGGCATACGCGGCCGTCATCTCGATGAGTGAGCCTTCCGCCGCGCCGATGGCGACCGAGAGGTACTCGGGAAGTGGCGACGTGACACCCAGGCGCTTCGCGTAGTTCACGACTTCGCGTGGTCCGAGCGCCGCCATCAGGCGAACGGTCGGCACGTTGCGGGAATCCTCGAGCGCGTCACGCAGGGTGACCATCCCGCGGGTACTCGCGGTCGTAGTTCCTCGGCTCGTACGGCGGTTGATTGGGGCCGGCCTGGAAGCTCGCGGGTGAGTCGTCGAGCAGCGATTGGGTCGTGTACCCGCGATCGATCGCGGCAGCGTAGACGAACGGTTTGAACAGCGAGCCAACCTGCCGCTGAGCCTGCGTCGCACGGTTGAACTGACTGCGTTCGAAGCTTTCGCCGCCCACCATCGCGAGAATCTGGCCCGTGCGATTCTCGAGCGCGACCATGGCGCCCTGGAGCAGCGGAACCTGCTCGAGCGCGAAAGCCACCGTCTCGGCGCTGTCGAGCTTCAGGACCCGGACCTCGATCAGGTCTCCGACGCGGCCGAGATCGGCCGGCCGTCGTCTCGTCCAGTCGTAGCCGGCTTTGTCGATCGCGCCGGTCAGTCGGCCCGCGCGCACGCGGAGGCCTGACTCGGTCACGCCCGCCACGACGGCTGGAACGACGTCGCCGACCTGAATCTCACGCGTCCAACGCGGATGGCGGTAATTGTCCACCGTGCGTTGCTCGGCCAGGACGTTGCGCGTGGGCTTTCGATATCCCCGCAACTTGTCCAGCCGCCGCACGCCGGCGTCCAGGGCGACGGTCGCGGCGCGCTGGAGCTCCGGATCGAGGCCCGTCCGGATCACCAGACCGTTTTCGTAGAGCGCTTTCGCGCCGTACCGTTGCTCGAGCTGTGCGCGAATGGTCTCGACGAAATAGGGCGCGCTCGACGGTGTCGGCGTCGGCTGTCCGTGCGTCACGATCGGCGCGGCCTTCGCTCCGTCAGCCTCGGCCTTCGTGATGAAGTCGTTGTCCACCATGCGATCGAGCGCATAGTTCCGGCGTTCGATCGCGGCTGTCATGTTGTTGTAGGGACTCTGTCGGGCATTGCTCTGGTGAATGCCCGCAATCATCGCCGCCTCGTTGAGCGTGAGGTCCTTGACCGACTTCGCAAAGTACAGCTGTGACGCAGCCTCGACGCCATAGATGCCGTGTCCCCAGTACATCTTGTTGGCGTACATCGTGAGGATCTCTTCCTTCGTGTACCGCTTCTCGATCTGAAGGGAGAGGAGCATCTCCTTGATTTTTCGTTCCGGCGTGAACTCGTCCGTCAGAAACAGCTTTCGCGCGAGTTGCTGCGTGATCGTGCTGGCCCCGCCGCAGCGCCGGCACCCCATGGCCCGCCGCACGGCCGCCACGATCAAGCGACGAACGCTGACGCCGCTGTGCTGGAAGAACGAACCGTCCTCGGCCGCGACGAGCGCGTTGCGCAAGACCGGCGGAATGTCTGCGTAGGAGACAATCACGCGCCGTTCGGTCGCGAACTCGCCGACCACGGCTCCGTTGCGGCCGACGACGCGGGTGATCGTTCCCGGCGCGTACTCGTCGAGCGCCGAGATCTGCGGGAGGTCACCAGAGAGCGCGAACAGGTACGCCCCCGGCTGTGCCCGACACCGCGGCAAGAAGGAACAGCGCTGCGATGACGAAGTTCCGGGCCAGACGCCCGGTCAATCGGTTCATGGATTAACAGTGTACGGCAACCGGCGAGCGCGTCAGCGGCCGTTTCGACTGCGCGCCTGGCCGCGGCTTTCGGCCGCGGGTGTCGACGAGGGACTGCTTCGCGCGCCACCGGCGGATCGGCTCGGGGCCGACCGCTCCACCTGAGTCGATCGCATGGGGGCCGTTCGGACCGAGCGGTTCGGCGTGCTCGGTTCCGCCGGCGTCTGCCGCGGACGCCCCGTTGGCTCGATTCGCGGTGCGCGTTCGTATGACGGTGCTGACGCCCGCGGGCGACCGATTTCCCGTGAAGGAATGCTCCGCCCCTCGACGTTGCTCGGAGCGCCCTGAGAGAAGCCAAAGGTTCGTTGCGCCGGGGCGCTCTCGTACGGTGACGCGCTCACGCGACGGCTGATGGTCCGCCGCTCGGATGGCAACGGTGCCGGTACCTGACGACATGGACCGCCTGCCGCCGACCGCGTGGCCGGACGACTGTCCAGAACTCGAGCCTCCACTCGGCCCCGCCGCAGGGGCAGGGCCCTGACTCGGATTTGAAGGCGATCGGGGCGTGGCGGTCCGAACCGTGGCGGGCCGGTCCGCCGCACCGCTATCGCCGCCTGGCGATGCCGATGGCGCCGACCGCGAGCGCGGGCCAGTCGACACCGTTGATGGACGGTCCGAAGGATCCTCGTCAGGGCCGGACGGCCGGGTGACGGGGTTCGATGGGCGTCCCGCTGTCGGGGCGACACGGCTGCGCGCGACCGCCGACCTCGTCTCGTCGCTGCCGACACTCGACGGGCTCGTCGCGATGGAGGCGGACGGCGACGACGTTGCCAACCGCGGCACTGCGTAGCGTCCACCCGAGCCTGAATAGGTTGGCGCACGGAGCGGTTCGATCTGGCGCGCCGAGACCGACGGTCGGACTGGAGAACTCGTGTGCAGCGTGAACCGCCCTTCAGACAACGTCTGCGGCGAGACGGCCGACCGGTTGACGGCAACGCGCGAACCGAACCGGTTGGACGGGACCACCGTCCACCCGTGGCGTCTGTCACCGCCGTAGTAATTATTGATGTGCGTCGCCGAGATGACCGGCCGATTGTCGAAACCGAGCGGGCACCATCCGAGATAGCCCGGCGCGCTGGCCCACGAGACCCATGCCGGGCCCCATCGGCGTCCCGGAATCCAGAACCATCGTCCGGTCCTCAATCCCCAGCGCCCGTAGTGGTGCGTTGGCCATGTCCAGCGGCCGCCGCCAACCCAGGTCCACCCGAAGGAGCCGTAGTGCGACCAGCCGCCGTTGTAATAGGGACGCCAGTCGACCGCGACCAGCGGGTACCACACGTAGCCGTATCCCTGCTCGTGCTCCCACGAGCCGTCGTGGTCGAACGCCCCGCCGTAGTGACGAAGCTCGGTGGGCAGGTATTGCGCCGAACGCGCACTCGTGCGATAGCGCTGCTGATCCTCCACCCAGCGATCGAACGTGTCCCACGCGGCGACGTTCGCGGCGTATGGGAGCGAGGGTGCATTGCGCGCGTTTGCGCGCGCTTCAAAGCCGGTCCGGACGAGCGTGCGGCCACCGGCGGACTCGAGCTCAGCCGCGCCACGCAGCACCGTCACGAGCACATCGGGTTCGGCCGACCGGTTGTCGACGACGATCCGGTATTCGCCGGCCGAGCGAATCCACGTGGTGGTGCCGGCCGCATCGACGCGGTACGCGAGCTCCGCAGCGCCACGCGCGATTGCGAGGCGGATCCGTCCTGCCTGCACACGCAGCAGTGAATCGGAAAGAAGATCGACATCGGTGTCTTGATCGAGCGCCAGCGCGCTACCGTCAGAGAACAGGATTTCGACCCTCCCGCGCGCCGTGCGCAAACGATCGCCGGCAAGCAGCGGAACGTTTTCTTCCGCCGTCTGGCGCTGCCCGTCCCGCTCCAGTTCGGCCGTGCCGTCAACCACCGACACGTGGGCAGGAATTTGGTCTGAAAAGTCTCTGTTCTCGTCGATCGGGAGCTGCTCGCGGTTGGGAGTCTCGGGGTACTGCTGTCCGCCGGCCGCGCGCGCCGGCCGGAACGGGCGCGAGGCTCGCGACCAGTACCGCGGCAAGGATTTGAACAGTGACGGGCCTGACTCGAAGACGACGGGTCATCGCTGTTCCCCCGGCAGGTCAGGCAGGTTGGCTGATTCCGATGATACGCCCTAAGTGGCATGTCCCCAAGAGGGTAATTACTTGACGACACTACACTCAAGAATCTATCATCCAAGTGACTAAACATCGTTCCGTTCTCGGAGAGGGAGAGAGCTATGAGCAAGATTATCGGGATCGACCTGGGCACCACGAACTCCGTCGTTGCGGTCATGGAGGGTGGTGAACCTGTGGTCATCACCAATTCCGAAGGTGGGCGGCTCACGCCGTCGGTGGTGGGGTTCACCAAGTCCGGCGAGCGGTTGGTCGGCCAGGTTGCCAAACGCCAGGCCGTCACCAATCCTGAGAACACCGTCTTCTCCATCAAGCGCTTCATGGGCCGACGCTTCGACGAGGCGTCGGAGGAAATGAAGATGGTGCCGTATCCGGTGGTGAGCGACGGTGAGCGTGTGGCCATCAGCATCAACGCGGATGGTACGGCCAAGAAGTACTCGCCGCCCGAAATCTCCGCGATGATCTTGCAAAAGCTCAAGACAGCGGCCGAGGACTATCTGGGTCAGCCGGTGGCCAAGGCGGTCATCACGGTGCCGGCGTACTTCAACGACGCGCAGCGCCAGGCGACCAAAGATGCCGGCCGCATTGCCGGACTCGAAGTGCTCCGCATCGTGAACGAGCCGACGGCCGCCGCGCTCGCCTACGGCCTCGACAAGAAGAAGGACGAAACGATCGCCGTGTACGACTTCGGCGGTGGCACGTTCGACATCTCGATTCTCGAGGTGGGGGAAGGGGTCGTCGAGGTCAAGGCCACGAACGGAGACACGCACCTCGGTGGCGACAATCTGGACCAGCGCATCATCGAATGGATCGTCGCCGAGTTCCGCAAGCAGGAAGGGATCGACCTGTCGAAGGATCGCATGGCGCTGCAGCGCCTGAGGGAAGCGGCGGAGAAGGCCAAGATGGAGCTCTCGTCGCTCATGGAGACTGAGCTGAACCTGCCGTTCATCTCCGCTGACGCGACCGGCCCCAAGCACCTCACGATGAAGCTGACGCGGGCGAAGTTCGAGAGCCTGGTCGATGACTTGCTGGAGAGAACCGTGGGGCCGTGCCGTCAGGCGATTACCGACGCGGGCGTCACCGCGCATCAGATTGACGAGGTGGTGCTCGTTGGCGGCTCGACGCGCATCCCGAAGGTGCAGCAGATCGTCAAGGAGCTCTTCGGCAGGGATCCGCACAAGGGCGTGAACCCTGACGAGGTCGTCGCCGTTGGCGCGGCCGTGCAGGCGGGCGTCCTTTCGGGAGAAGTGAAAGACCTCTTGCTCCTCGACGTGACGCCGCTCTCGCTCGGCATCGAGACGCTCGGGGGCGTGATGACGACGTTGATTCCGCGCAACACGACGATTCCGACCCGCAAGAGCGAGGTGTTCTCGACCGCGGCCGACAGCCAGACGAGCGTCGAAGTGCACGTCATGCAGGGCGAGCGGCCGATGGCGCGCGACAACCGCACGCTCGGCAAGTTCCACCTGGACGGCATTCCTGCCGCGCCGCGTGGCATGCCGCAGATTGAAGTGTCGTTCGACATCGACGCGAATGGCATCGTGAACGTGCAGGCGAAGGACAAGGGCACGGGCAAGGAACAGAAGATCACGATCACGGCGTCGAGCGGTCTCACGAAGGACGAAGTGGACCGCATGATGCGCGATGCCGAGAGCCACGCCGACGACGACAAGCAGCGGCGTGAGGACGTCGAGACCCGCAACCGCGGCGACCAGTCGGTGTACTCCGCCGAGAAGTTCCTGAAGGAGTCCGGCGACAAGCTCGATGCGGCCGATCGGCTGGCCATCGAGTCTGCGATCAACGACGTGAAAAACGCGCTCGATGCGAGCGAGCCGAAATCGATTGCGCGCACGCTCGATGCGCTGATGCAGGCGCAGCAGAAGGCCGCGGAGCGTTTGTATCAGACGGCATCACAGCCGTCGGGCGGGCCGGGCGACGGGCCGTCAGCGGGAGCGGGGGCGGACGCGTCGGGTGGGAAGACGACCATGCCGACGACGTGATCGACGCGGAAATCGTCGACGAGAAGAAGTAGCGGGTTCGAAGAGTTCGAGGAGTTCGAAGAGTCTGGGGGTCGAGAAGTGGATCTCTATACCTTGCTTGGAATCGCGCGCACGGCGTCGTCAGCCGAAATCGAGCGGGCGTTCCGTCGGCTGGCGCGGCGGTACCACCCCGGCGTGAATCCGGGGGACCGGGTCTCCGAAGCGATGTACCAGCAGATTCAAGAGGCCTACGCCGTACTGGCCGACGTCACGCGGCGTCGCGAATACGACCGTGGGGCGCGCGGCGAGCCGGTGGTCGAGGCGGCCATCACGTTCGAGGGGTTCGACTTCGAGGCGCCGGCGGAAGGGCCGCGGGCCGCGACGTTCTCCGAGCTGTTCGCCGACGTGTTCCGGCACGCCGCCGAGGAAGCCACGGCGCCGTCGCGCGGTCCGGACCTCGATGCCGACGTTCGGATCTCGTTTCGTGACGCCGCCCGCGGTGCCGAGGTGCCGCTGTCGATCACGCGGGGGGAACGTTGCGGGGCGTGTCTCGGTCGGGGACGTGTCGTCCGCGCCGTGGTGAGTTGTCCGGCGTGCGGCGGCGCGGGCTCCCGGCGATGGGCACGCGGACACCTCGTGTTCACGAAGGCGTGCGACGTGTGTGCGGGCCAGGGACGAATCGACAGCGAGACGTGCCGTGCATGCGCGGGTGCCGGCACCGCGTCTCGCACCGAAGTGATTACGCTCTCGATTCCGGCAGGCGTCGAGGCGGGCGCCCGCATCGCGGTGCCTGGCCGCGGACACGCCGGTGCGCGCGGGGGACCGGCGGGAGACCTCTACGTGACGATTGACGTGGGCCCGCATCCGTTCCTGCGGCGCGAAGGCCGGGACCTGCACGTGACGCTGCCCGTCGCGGTTCACGAAGCGGCGCTCGGCGCGCGCATCGAGGTCCCGACGCTCGACGGCACGGTGCGGGTCCGGATTCCGCCCGGCACGGCCTCCGGTCAACGTCTCCGGGTGCGCGGCCAGGGCATCGGGTTCGAGCCGAACCGCACCGACGATGAGGCCGGCGACCTCGTCGTCGAGGTGCAGATCGTGTTGCCTCGCGAGCTCGACGAAGAGTCCCGGTCGCTATTGCAGGAGTTCGGCCGTCGCAATGGCGACGATGTCCGCCGGGCGTTATTCGAACAGGCGTAGCCTGAGAACGGTGTTCTTATGGCCACCAAGCAAGGAACCGGGCGCGGCTACTACATGATCAGCGCGGTCGCGACCCGGTACAACATTCATCCGCAAACGCTTCGGTTGTACGAGCGCGAAGGCCTGCTGAAGCCTTCACGAACCGAGGGCAACACCCGGCTGTACTCCGACGAGGACCTCAAGGACCTCGAGACGATCCTGGCCCTGACGCGCGACCTCGGCGTCAACCTGGCCGGCGTCGAGATCATCCTCAACATGCGCCGGAAGATGGAGCGCATGCAAAGCGAAGTCAACGAGTTCATGCAGTACGTCAAGCGCGAGCTCGCGCGCGGGCTCGGCGACTGGGAACAGCGTCTCAACACCGCGCTCGTGCCCGCCTCCGGCGTGAAGGACGTCAGCGACATCAAGCCCGACATCAAGCACGCCGACGAACTTCTTCCGTCGCGCGACGTCTGATCGCTCGCGCGTTCATGTATCCTGTGGACGCATGTCCTGCGCCTCCTGCGGCGGAACGGGCTGGCGCCCTGTCGAACGCGACGGTGTGAGACGAGTGGAGCGCTGCGTGTGTTGGGAAGACACACAAGCACCGAGCCTCTCGCAGGTCCGCTCGCATCCCGCAGCGCTATAGCCGCTGCGACCTTGAGACGTTCGTCACTCTACCCGAACGAGAAACTCTGTAATGCCGTCGATCGTGCGCGACGATTTGTGGACGCGTTCCCGGGTGTTGATAGGGGCCTTTGCTTCGTCGGCCCGCCCGGGATCGGCAAGTCACATCTCGCAGTCTCGATCTTACGGACCTTGATCGCTAAGGCCAAAGTTCGTGGGCCTGTTTTACGACGTTCCTGATCTCCTGAAGGTCATTCGGTCCACGTACAACCCGGTGGTCCGCACCGCAGAAATGGACATTCTGCGCCCCGTGATGGAGGCCGAGCTTCTCGTCCTTGATGATATTGGCAAGGAACGCCCAACCGACTGGGTCGAAGAGACGATGAGCCACATCGTCAGCGCGCGGTACAACGAGAAGCGAATCACGATCTTCACCACCAACAACGAGCGTCGTCGAAGACGACACGCAGCTCGATTCGCTCAAGGTTCGTGTCGGGTTCCGCGTCTACTCGCGGTTATTTGAGATGTGTGAGTTTGTCGAGTGGGATGGCGCGGACTATCGTCACCTTCCTCCAAATGGCGGGCCGAGCGATCTCTAGCGCTGTGGAAGATGGGCGGTGGCGAAATCCTCACTCCCGAACCGCACGCAGAACCTGGCGCGGGCCCAGAATGCCGGGAGTCGCGAGGCCCGACAGTCAGGAGCAAGGCCCCCGCGAGCCTCGATCGATCTGAAGTGGCCCGGAGGCAAGGCGGGAGCGATAGCGCGATCCGTAATGCTGGGTCTGTATCTCCACATCCCGTTCTGCCAGTCCCTGTGCAGTTATTGCAACTTCAACCGCGGGCTGTTCGACGCTGAGTTGAAGTCCCGTTACGTCCGCGCGCTCCGGCAGGAGATCGAGGAGGCGGGCGACGGCAGAGCCGCAGACACCGTGTTCTTCGGCGGCGGCACCCCCTCGCTGCTGGACCCTCAGGAAGTTCGCGACCTCATCGACGCGTGTCGCTGCGCCTACGACCTCTCGGCGGACGCCGAGGTGACGCTCGAGACCAATCCCGAGACGGTCACCGCCGAGAAGATGGCCGGGTTTCGAGACGCCGGCGTAAACCGCATCAGCTTCGGAGTGCAGTCATTCGACGACGACGAGCTGGACCGTCTCGAACGGGTGCACTCGGCGACGCGGGCGGTGGAGGCGGTCGGCGTGGCCCGGGCCGCCGGTTTCGACAACGTCAGCCTCGACCTGATGCTCTGGTTGCCCGGCCAATCGCCGGCGTCGTGGCGGAGGACCGTCGGACGCGCCGCCGAGCTCCAGCCGGAGCACCTGTCCATGTACCTGCTCGAGCTGTATCCCAACGCGCCGTTGAAGGAAGCGATGGCCCGCGCCCAGGCCGGTCACTCCCTCCAGTGGGCGCAGGCCGCCGAAGACCAGGCGGCGGACATGTACCTCGAGGGCCTCGACGTCGCCGATTCTGCCGGATACCGTCAGTACGAAATTTCCAACGTGGCGAAACCTGGCCACGAAAGCCGCCACAATCTCAAGTATTGGCAGAGCGGCGCCTGGCGCGGATTTGGCTGTGGAGCACATTCGACCGTCGACGGGCTTCGCTGGTCGAACGTCAGCGGCACCAGGGACTACGTGGATCGCCTGGGTCAGGGCGTCACGGTTCGCATCGAGGTGGTGCCGCTCTCGCCAGCGTCCCGGGTAGAGGAGGCGCTGTTCACCGGCTTACGACTCTCCGAAGGACTTGGTCGGCAGGAACTTTCAGGCACGTTTTGGTGTCGACCCATGGCAGAGGTATGGCACAACCCTTGGCCAATACGTCGAGGACGGGCTGATGTGGCTCTCCGGAGATCGGTTCGGCCTGACGCGCCGTGGGATGCTCGTGGCCAATTCGATTCTGGCCGAGTTCGTATAGCCCCGGGCGCTGCCAGCCCGCGAAGGGCCGTCGGTTGCGGGGCGCTCGATCACGGCCGACCGTGACACGACAATTCCCTCTGCGAGTTCGAATGAGGGTACGATATGGTAGTCCGGCTTTTTTAATGCCGCCCCGGAGGGCAGGAGGCAGTTCACATGAAGTTCGCGGATCGCGGGTCGGCACTCAGCCGGCGAATTCTAATGATTCTTGGAGTCGTGGCCGTTCTGGCGACGGCACGTGTCGCGTCGGCTCAGGCGGCCGCGCCACAGGTCGACCAGTTCCAGTTCAAGACACCGATGGGGTGGATTCTCTGGCAGGTCCGCGCCGACAAGTCAGCTGATTTCGAATCAGCCTGGATCGCCATCAAGACGAAGTTCGCCGCCTCCGACAAGCCCGAGCACAAGGCGGTCGGCGAGAGCCTGAAGATGTACAAACCGGACACACCGCCTGTCGATGCGCCCGGCGTCGGTCCGGTGGCCTTCTACTACTTTGTGGTGGATCCGGCATCCCAGACGCAGAGCTACAACCCGACGGCACTTCTCTATGAAACGCGGCGACCTGTTTCAGCGCGCGGAAGCCGACGCGATTTTCGAGAAGCTGAAGGGTGCGCTCCTCGGCCTCGACGCGAAGCCGCTGAAGCGCCTGCAGTAGATTGCCCGGTCGGCAGTAGCCGGCATCGAGATCAGACGGGACGTTCACGCACCTGCGGGGACGTCCCGTTTGTGTTTTCAAAGGAGACCGCGATGCGACGAGGCTCCTGGACGTGCATCGTGTACGCGGTGACCGCCATCGTGATTCATGAGGGCGGCGGCATCGTGTCTCACGCTCAGGCGCCGCCTCCCCGGCCGGCGGCGCAGGAGTACGTCTTTCCGACGGGCGCCGGTGTGCTGTTCTTCCATGTGCGGCCGGAACGCGCCGACGATTTCGAGGGGATCGTCAAACGCATCGCCGAGGCCCTGGATCGCTCCACCAATCCCATGCGGCGGCTGCAGGCCACGCACTGGAACATCTACCGGTCTGCCGAAACGCCGCGCGACGCGGTCGTCTATCTGTTCTTCTTCGATCCGGCCGTGTCCGGCGCCGACTACGATCCGATCAAGGTTCTGAGCGATGAAGCGCCGTCCGAGTTGTCCGGCCTGTTCGAACGGCTCCGTGCCGACGTCGTCCGCGTCGAGCGAATGGGGTTGGTAAAGCTACGTTGACGTTCCACGTTCCTCGTTCCCGGTTCCCCGTTCTGGTTCCCTGTTCCCCGTTCCGTTTCCTGTTCCTCGTTTAGAACGGGGAACGAGGAACTGGGAACGTAGAACGGGGAACGGGGAACGCGGAACGGGGAACGACGCGATTCAGAAACTAAAATTCGCCCCCGCGTAAAATCGCTGCGGCGTCTTGTAGACCGGATTGCCGCGAAGGTTGAAAACTCGGTAGTCGATGCGCAGCCGAAGTGGTCCCGCCAGGGGCAGCTTGATGCCGCCGCCGATGTTCGTGCCGAAGTTGGTCTCAGCCGTATCCTCCACGGCCTCGCGATAGAAGCCGCCGCCAGCCGTCAGATAAAACTGCGTCCGCGTCGGGGTCTGGAGGAGTCCGTTAATCATTCCCGTCCGCAGACCGGGCGCGAGCTCTTCAGGATTTTCCGAGGTGTTCGCGTACTCGAACTCGAAGCCCACGATGATCAGGCTCATGCCCACCGCGAATCCCCTCGCGGCGCGCGTTGCCGGCTTTGGCGAGAATCCCAGGAACGCCGTTGCGTCAGCCGCTGCGGTTGTTGGCAGGACACTGACGAGAAGAACCGCAAGCGCGCCAACTGTCGTCGGATATTTCATGATGGGCTTATCGGACCGTCCGCGATGAAGCTGTCGTTCTCGCGCGCGTGGCGAGTAGCAGGACGCGGGGCCCCGGCGACCCGGCTCCCAGCATAGTATCTGGTCATGAATCTCACGCCGACCGACGACCAGCAACTGCTGCGGCGCACGGTGCGTGAGTTCGCGGAGGCGGAGATCCGGCCGCACGTGATGGCCTGGGACGAGGCACAGGAATTCCCGGGCGAGCTCGTTGGCAAGCTCGCCGCGATGGGACTGATGGGTATTCAGGTGTCCGAAGACGAGGGCGGATCAGGGATGTCCGCCGTGGACTACTGCATCGCCATCGAGGAGCTGGCGAGGGTGGATCCGTCGATCGCCTTGTCGGTGGCGGCGCACAATGGTCTGGCTGTGGCCCACCTGGCCATGGTGGGCACGGCGGAACAGAAGGCCCGCTACCTCGGTCCGCTCGTTGGCGGCCAGATGCTCGGCGCCTGGGGGCTGACGGAAGCCGACTCCGGCAGCGATGCCGGCGCGATGCGCACGACCGCCCGACCGGATGCGGACGGGTGGGTCATCAACGGCACCAAGCAGTTCATCACCCACGGCCGCACTGCGGGGTTGCTCGTGGTGATGGCCGTGACGGATGCCCGCGAGGGTAATCATGGCATCTCGGCCTTCATTGTTGAGCGCGGCACCAGAGGTCTGAAGGCCGGACGCCACGAGAACAAGCTCGGGATGCGCGCGAGTGACACGAGCGAAGTGATTCTCGACGACGTTCGTGTGCCGGCCGAGAACGTGCTCGGGGCCGTGGGCCGCGGGTTCGTGGACACCCTGCGCGTGCTCGACGCGGGCCGCATCGGCATCGCGGCCCTTTCGGTTGGCCTCGCACAGGGCGCCTTCGAGGCCGCGCAGGCCTACGCCAAGGCAAGACGTCAGTTCGGCCGCTCAATCGCCACGTTTCAGGCGATCCGCTGGAAGCTGGCGGACATGGCGACGCGAATCGAAGCCGCGCGCCTGCTCACGTATCGCGCCGCCTGGTTGCGGGACCGCCATGAGGAGCGCACGTCCACCGCATCGTCGGTCGCGAAGCTCTATGCGAGCGAGGTCGCCGTCCGCGCGGCCGAGGAAGTGCGTGCAGATCCACGGCGGCTACGGCTTCGTGAAGGATTACCCTGCCGAAAAATTCTTCCGCGACGTGAAGCTCTGCACGATTGGCGAGGGCACGAGCGAGATTCAGCGGCTCGTGATCGCCCGGCAACTTCTGGGTCAGTGAACGTGTCCGCCTCGCTGGTCACCGGGGTACTGGAGCGGGAGCCGCGAGCGGTGGCGCGCGCCTTGTCTGCCGTGTCTGACGATCCCATTGCCGGGCCGGCGCTCCTGGCCGGCATCCGCGGCCGCACCGGGCGCGCGCTGCTCGTAGGTGTGACTGGCCCGCCAGGGGCCGGCAAGAGCACACTCGTCGATCGGTTGATCAGAGAAATTCGCGGCATGGGGCGCACGGTCGGTGTGCTCGCGGTCGATCCCACCAGCCCGTTCAGCGGAGGCGCGCTGCTCGGTGACCGCGTGCGGATGCAGGCTCACGCGTCCGATCCCGGCGTCTTCATCCGCAGTCTGGCGACGCGGGGACAGCTCGGAGGCCTCTCGGCCGCGACGGCCGGGGCGGTTGATGTGCTCGACGCCGCGGGGTTCGATGTCGTCCTCATCGAAACGGTTGGGGTCGGTCAGGACGAGCTCGACATCGCGCGGCTTGCCGACGTCCGGGTCGTCGTCTTCGTGCCGGACGCGGGCGATGAGGTGCAGGACATGAAGGCCGGTCTCACGGAGATTGGCGACATCTTCGTGGTGAACAAGAGCGACCGGCCGGGCGCCGACCGCGCGGTCGCGTCCCTCGAGGGCGCGCTGCGGCTGAATGTCGTGTCGGACGAAACCTGGTCACCTCCCGTTCTCGCAACCGTCGCGACCGACGGGACAGGTGTTCGTCACGTGGTCGAAGCGATTGACCGATTTCGCACTGAGATGGCGACCGCCATCGCCCGGCGACGCCGTGCGCGTTCATCTGACCAGAGCCTGGCGCGACGCCGTGCCGAGCCAGCAAGGATTGACCACATCGGCGTCGCCGTGTCAGACGCCGCGCCGATCGTCTCGTTTCTGCTGACAGGCGTTTGGCGCCGATGCCGAACCTGCGATCGACGTGGCCGCGCACGGAGTGCGCGTGCGGTTCGTTCACCTCGGCGGGAGTTCGATCGAGGTGCTGGAGGCGCTCGGCGGCGAGTCGCCGATCGCGTCGTTTCTGGCGCGGCGTGGCCCAGGGCTGCACCACATCGCGGTCGAGGTCGACGACCTCGACGCAGCCCTCGCGGAGTTGCGTGCGCGCGGCGTGCGTCTCGTGGACGAGACGCCACGGCCGGGCGCGGACGGCCGAGCCGTCGCTTTCATTCATCCGTCGGCCACGGGGGGCGTGCTCGTGGAGCTGATTTCAGGGGAGAAGAGCCAACGTGCGGATCGGTGAGTTCGAGATTCTTCCGGTGTCCGACGGAACCTTCCGCCTCGACGGCGGCGCCATGTTCGGCGTCATTCCCCGGACCATGTGGAGCAAGCGAACGGAGCCGGACGATCGCCATCGCATTCTGATGAGCATGCGACCGCTGCTCGTTCGGGTCGCGGGCAAGTGGATGCTCATCGACGCCGGGGTCGGGGACAAGCTCGGGCCGAAGGCCGCGGATATCTACGGGTTCGATCGTGCCCGTCATCTCGACCATACGCTCGCCGACGCAGGCCTCTCGGCGAACGACATCGACATCGTCCTGGCCACGCATCTCCACTTCGACCACGCCGGGGGATTCACGGCGCGCGGCCAGGATGGGGTCGTGCCGCGGTTCCCGCGCGCTCGATATCTGATTCGCCGCGGCGAGTGGGAAGATGCGACCCACCCGCACGAGCGCAATCGCGCGAGTTACCTCGCCGAGAACTACGTGCCGCTTTTGGACGCCGGACGCGTCGAGTTCATCGAGGAGGATGGGGAAGTGCTGCCGGGGATCAGCGTGTGGCGCACGGGCGGTCACACCATGCACCACCAAATCGTCCGCTTCGAGTCAGAGGGCCGGACGGCGATCTTCGCGGCCGATCTCATCCCGACGGTCGCGCACGTGGACCTGCCGTGGATCATGGGCTACGACCTCTACCCGATGGACACGTTGGCCTACAAGCGGCGGTTCCTGGCCGAGGCGATCGAGGGCGAGTACGTTATCTTCTTCGAGCACGATCCGGTCGTCGCCACCGGCATCATCAGAGATGACGGTGGCCGGCTGCGGGTTGAGCCCATTCTGAGCTGAGAACGCGTCGAGTCTCGAGTCCTTCCCGTCTATGTCTTCCACACCACGAGTTGGCATCATCGGCGGCAGCGGTCTGTACGACATGGCCGAGCTGACCGACCGCGAAGAGCGCGTTGTCCCGACGCCCTTTGGCGAGCCGTCGGCGCCGTTCGTCCTGGCGACGCTGCGTGGGCGGCGCGTCGCATTCCTGGCCCGGCACGGCCTGGGCCACAGGCTACTGCCGAGCGAGTTGAACTTCCGCGCCAACATCTACGCCATGAAGACGCTCGGCGTCGAATGGATCCTGTCGGCGAGCGCGGTTGGCAGCCTGCGAGAGGAGCTGAAGCCGCAGGATCTCGTGATTCCCAATCAGTTCTACGACCGCACCCGCGGACGCGTCAGCACCTTTTTCGGCGACGGCCTGGTGGCCCACGTCGCCTTCGCGCATCCGTTCTGTGGTCCGCTCAGCCGAATTCTGCATGCGGCGGCCCAGGATGCGGGCGCGACCGTCCACAAAGACGGCACCTACGTGTGCATGGAAGGGCCGCAGTTTTCGACGGTGGCGGAGTCGAACGCGTATCGGGCGTCAGGCTTCGACATCATCGGCATGACCAACCTGCAGGAAGCGAAGCTCGCGCGTGAAGCGGAGATCTGTTACACGACGCTCGCGCTCGTGACCGACTACGATTGCTGGCATCCCGATCACGATTCCGTCACGGTCGACATGATCGTCGCCAATCTCACCGCCAACGCGTCGATGGCCCAGCAGGTGATTGCGAACGCCGTGGGCCAGCTGCCGATCACGCGTGATTGCGAGTGCGCTCGGGCGCTGGCCACGGCCATCATCACGCGGCGGGACGCGATTCCCGCCGGCACACGCGAGAAATTGAAGCCGATCGTCGGCAGATACCTTTCCTGATTCCATGCGCACCATCGTGACCGGATCGATCGCGTTCGATTACCTGATGTCGTTTCCCGGGCGGTTCACCGAGCACATCCTGCCCGAACACCTGTCACGAATCAGTCTGAGCTTCCTCGTCGACAGCATGGACAAGCGCCGCGGCGGCTGTGCGCCGAACATCGCCTACACGCTGGCGCTGCTCGGCGAGCGGCCCGTGTCTCATGGGCACGGCCGGCCAGGACTTCGAGGACTACCGGCGGTGGCTCGATGCCGCCGGTGTCGACACCTCGCTCGTGAAGCAGGTCCTGGACAAGTTCACCGCATCGTTCTTCTGCAGCACGGACTCGGAGAACAACCAGATTGCGTCCTTCTACACCGGCGCGATGGCCCACGCGGCCGAGTTGTCGTTTCGCACGGTCGGACCGGTGGATTTCGTGACCATCTCACCGAACGATCCGCGCGCAATGACGCAGTACGCCGAGGAGTGCCGGGCGCTCGGCATCGACTTCATGTTCGATCCGGGCCAGCAGTGCGCGCGGATGTCGGGACCGGAGCTGGCCGACGGGATTGCCGGCGCGTCAGTCGTGATTTGCAACGACTACGAATTCGAACTGCTGAAGGAGAAGACCGGCCTCGACCTGTCCGCCATTCTCGACATCGCCGCGTTGGTCGTCGTCACGCGCGGGGAAGCTGGTTCGTCGGTCATCGCCCGCGACGGCGAGAGCCAGGTCCCCGCGGTGACGCCGACGCGCATCGTGGACCCCACGGGTGTCGGCGACGCATTTCGCGCCGGATTTCTCAAGGGACTCGCTCAGGGTGCCAGCCCCGTCGTGTGCGCGCAGATCGGTAGCGTCGCGGCAACCTATGCGCTCGAGCATCTGGGCGGTCAGAGTCATGCCTACACGATCGACGAGTTCGAGCGCCGCTACGCGTCGCACTTCGGCCCCTTGCGGCTGACACGCGGTGCCTGATGGCCCGAGCGCTCGCGGCGATCGCGGTGTTGTGGCCGCTCGTTCAGGCCGCGTCCGTCGCCGCGACGATCCACGGATCGAACGGAGTGCTCACGGCGGTGGTTCAGATCGTCGGATCGCGCGTCTGTCACCAGCGATCTGAGCGGTCGTTTCACACGTCTGCTGTCAAATGGCCCGTCTGCGCTCGATGCAGCGGTCTGTATCTCGGCGCGGCAGTTGGTGCCTGGTTCGGGTTCGCCGTGAGGGTTCGACGGTGGGTGAGAGGTCGCGAGGTCATCGCGCTCCTCGCCGTTGCGAGCCTGCCGACCGTCATCAGTTGGATTGCCGAGTGGGCATTCCGTGCGCCGGTGACGAACGGCGCACGCGCCATGGCGGCGCTGCCGCTGGGCGTGGTGATTGCCGCCACGATCGTCGCGGTCGCGTCCTCGTCGCCGAAGGTCAATCGGGTAAACTGACCGGGCATGATCGGTCTGGCGATTGGCGCCTGGCTCGTGCCGGGCGCGGGCCACTTGCTCCAGGGGCGAACCCAGAAAGCCGTCATTTTCTTCATCACGCTCGTGGCGATGTTCACGATTGGCATCGCGAGTGGCGGACGCCTCTTTCCGTTTCAGCTCGACGATCCCCTGGTGTTCCTCGAAGCCGTCGCTGAGTGGATGCTTGGCGTGCCGCGCATCGTGGCCGGCGTGTCGGGGTTCGGCGTCGGCGACGTCACGGCCTCAGCCTACGAGTACGGGAACACGTTTCTCATTGTCGCCGGCCTCCTGAACGCGCTCGTCGTGCTCGATGTCATCGATTTCGCAAGGGGGCGAACGCGGCGATGACCAGCCACGTGGGCATGATGGTGTTGTTCGCCGCGTGCGTGTCGATCGTGTTTGCCGTGCTCTTGCGCGACGAACCGCGCGACCAGTGGCGCATGGGCGGGCGGCTGTTTGGCGGGTTCGTGCTCGGCGCGTACGTGGCCGGCTGGTTGCTCATTGGGCTCTTCGGGTGACAAGGTGGCTGTGGCGGTGGGGGCCTGCACTGGCATACATGGCCGCCATTTTCGTGGTGTCCGGTATCCCGAACCTTGGACCGCTCCCCGCGAATACCTCTGACAAGGTCGCGCACTTCGCCGCGTACGGTCTCCTTGGTGTGCTGCTCACGCGCGCGTTCGCCGGTGCCGCGTGGGCGGGCTACACCATCAACGCCGTTGTGTACGCATGGGTAGCCGCGACGCTTTACGCACTGACCGACGAACTGCATCAGGCCTTCGTGCCGGGCCGCACGCCAAGCGTCGGCGACGTCGTCGCGGATGCCGCCGGCGCGGCCCTGGGCGCGTTCGTCGCGCTCGCCGTTGTTCAGTGGGCCCAGCGAAGGCGCGGGCCTCGCGTGAAAGAGCGCGAAGTATAATTTCGGCGAATGACGGCCGTTGCGCTCGTTGTCTCCGAGTACCACGCGTTCATCACCGACGGACTCGAGACCGGAGCGCGAGGCGCTCTGGCCGAAGCCGGGTGGTTGGACGACGCGGTGGAGACCTTTCTCGTGCCCGGTGCATTCGAGTTGCCGCAGGCCGCCCAGCGAGTTGCCGAGTCGCGGCGATTCGCGGCCGTGGTGTGTCTGGGCTGCCTGATCCGCGGCGAGACGCCCCACTTCGACTACATCGCCCAGGCGGCGTCGGCTGGCATCATGCGCGCCGCGCAGACGACGGGTGTGCCCGTGGCCTTCGGCCTGTTGACGACGAACACGGTGGAGGAGGCCGTCGCGCGTTCGACCCCGGGCCCGGCAAACAAGGGTCGCGAAGCGGCCATGGCGGCGGCCGCCATGGTGCGCCTGTACGCGCGCCTCTCCGGGGACGGCAGCGACACCGACTGGGACGGATCGTGACCGGACCGCGGCGGCAGGCCCGCGAAGCCGCGCTTCAGATCCTGTACTTCTGGGAAGTCGGACGCGCGGAGCCAGACGCCGCGATCGACGCCTACTTCGCCGAGCATGCGCCCGACGCCGGAGAGGCGGTCGTGACGTTCGCGGCCGGATTGGTACACGGCACGATCTCGGAACTCGCCGCGCTCGACGCCCTCATCGAGCAGCACTCCCAGCACTGGCGCCTCGGACGACTCGCGGTCATCGACCGGCTGATTCTGCGAATGGCCGTCTGGGAGCTGCGGCACGAGACCGACACGCCGGCCGCGGTCGTGCTGAACGAGGCGATTGAGCTGGCGCGGCTGTTCAGCTCGCCGGACGCGGGTCGATTCGTCAATGGCGTGCTCGACGGCATCCGGAAAACGCTGGAAGAGAAGAGCGACTAGTTCATGTCCAACGAAGAGGAGCAGTTCGCACAGCGTCTGGCCAAGCTGGAGGAACTCCGCCGGCTGGGCGTGGCCCCGTATCCCACACGGTTCGAACGGACCGCGACGGTGCGGTCCGTCGTCTCCGAGTTCGGTGCCAGCGAGGCCGAGGCGCTCGAGGCCGAGCGGCCAAGGGCCGCGGTCGCGGGGCGTGTTCTCGGCGTCCGCAGCTTCGGCAAGGCACGGTTTCTCGTGCTGTCCGACGGCCTGGATCGAATTCAGGTCTACGTGCGCGCGGACGCGATGGATGAGCGGAGCTTTCAGATCGTCACGCACGTGGACCTCGGCGACCACGTCGGCGTCGAAGGACGCGTATTCCGCACGAAGACGAAGGAGCTCACGATCTGGGCCGAGCGCATCGAGTTTCTCGCCAAAGGGCTGCTTCCGCTTCCGGAGAAGTGGCACGGCTTGACCGACATCGAGACGCGGTATCGGCAGCGCTACCTCGATCTGATCGTCAATCCCGAGTCGAGGCAGGTGTTCGAAACGCGGGCCCGGGTGATCGCCGCGATCCGGCGGTTCCTGGACGCGAGGGGATTCCTCGAAGTCGAGACACCGATGATGCAGCCGATCGCCGGCGGCGCGCTCGCCCGGCCGTTCGTCACGCACCACAACACCCTCGACCTCGAGCTCTACCTTCGGGTCGCGCCTGAGCTGTACCTGAAACGACTGGTCGTGGGCGGATTTGAACGGGTGTACGAGATCAACCGTAACTTCCGTAATGAAGGCATCTCCACCCAGCACAACCCCGAGTTCACGATGCTGGAGTTCTACGAGGCCTATGTGGACTATCACCACCTCATCACGCTGACCGAGACGATGCTGTCGGAGGTCGTGGGCGAGGTCACCGGCAGCACGGACGCCAGATTCGGGGAGCAGGTCGTGTCGTTCGCGCCGCCCTATCAGAGGCTTTCGCTGCGTGCCGCCGCGGCCGAGGCCGCCACCGAGCGCCTGCGCGACGCAGGAACGACGGCCGCGGTGCCCGTCACCGAAACGGACCTGCGCGATCGCGCGCGGGCCGCCGAGGTCGCACGACTGCTGGGGCTCGAGGCCGCGCCGGCCCACGGCCCCGGCAAGATCGCCATGACCGTGTTCGAGGCGCTGTGGGAGGACCGGCTGATTCAGCCGACGTTCGTGTACGACTTCCCGACGGAGGTGTCTCCCTTGTCGAAACAGAAAGCCGACGATCCCGACACCGTGGAACGCTTCGAGTTGTACGCGGGCGGTTTCGAGATCGCCAACGGATTCAGTGAGCTCAACGATCCCGCCGAGCAACGTCGCCGCTTCGACGCTCAGCTCCGTGACCGGGCGGCCGGTGATGCGGAGGCTCACCGCATGGACGAGGATTACATCCGTGCCCTCGAGTACGGACTGCCCCCGGCCGGCGGGGAAGGCATCGGCATCGATCGGCTCGTCATGCTCATCACGAACAGCCCGTCGATCCGTGACGTGATCCTGTTTCCCCTCATGCGTCCCGCCCGGCACGACAATGCCGAATAGCCAATGACCATTGGCAACTGACCAAGAGCCAAGAGCCGATGTCGTTCCCCTGGTTCATCGCCCGCCGCTATCTGACTGCCCGCCGACGGCAGGCCTTCATTTCCCTCATCTCAGCGGTGTCGATCGCCGGCGTGGGTGTCGGGGTCATGGCGCTCGTCATCGCCCTCGGCCTCATGACCGGCGTCCAGACCGAAATGCGCGATCGCATCGTCGGCGCGACCGCACACGTGTACATCAGTCAGGTCGCCGGCCACCTCGACATCTCGCCGGGCAAATGGGCGCGACCGCAGGTCATCGGCGCATCGCCGGCGATCATCGGCTTTGGGGTGCTGACCGTGCCGCCGTCGGTCTCGCAGGGCGTCACGCTCAAGGGCATCGATCCAGAACGCGAGCCAAGCGTGACAGACATCGGCTCTGCCATGGTCAGCGGATCACTCGTCGCACTCAGGCAACGCACGCCGGAACAGAAGGAAGGCGTCGTGCTCGGTGACGCGCTGGCGCGGACGCTCCGCGTCGGCGTGGGCGACACCGTGACGGCGGTGACACCGGAGTTCGAAACGTCGCTTGGCGGCCTGAAGCCCCGATACCGCGCGCTCGAGGTCGTGGGGATCTTCAGCCTGAACTTCCACGAGGTCGACAGCACGCACGCGCTCGTTGCGATGAACACGGCGGCCGACCTGCTGAACCGCGAAGGCCCGGACATGATGCAGTTGCGGCTGGCCAACATGGACGACGCGATTCCCATGCGTGAGGCGCTGCAGGGGGAGCTCGGTTCCGCATTTCTCGTTCAGGATTGGACGCAGTTGAACCAGCCGTTGTATTCCGCGCTGTGGCTCGAGAAGGTCGCGATCTCGCTCACGATCGGCCTCATCGTGATGGTGGCCGCGCTCAACATCGTCGCGTCGCTCGTGCTGCTCGTCATGGAAAAGAGCCGCGATATCGCCATCCTGAGGACAATGGGCGCATCGGCGGGTGTGATCCGCCGGATCTTCATCTACCAGGGGTTGACGATCGGTTTGGTCGGCACGATCGCCGGCACAGTGCTGGGCCTGATCGCGTGTGCGGTGCTCAACCGGTACGAGTTGATACGCCTGCCTTCCGACGTGTACCAGATCACGCATCTCCCGTTCCTTGTGGAGCCCACCGACGTCGCGATCGTGGTGGTGTCCGCCCTCGCCGTGTGTCTCCTCGCAACGGTGTATCCCTCGCGCCAGGCGGGCCGGATCGATCCGGCCGAAGCGTTGCGGAACCAGTAATGGCGTTCGTCGAAGTGCGCGAGCTCGTGAAGTCGTACACGGCGCCGGGCGGCCGCCTGGAAGTCCTTCGCGGCCTCGATCTCGACATCGCGCAAGGCGAGATGGTCGCCATCGTCGGCGCCTCAGGCGTGGGGAAGAGCACACTGCTCCATGTCATCGGGGGACTGGACGCGCTCGATGGCGGCATGGTGCGCATCGGCGACGCGTCGATCGATCGGATGGACGATGAAGCGCGCGTGCGGTTCCGGAACCGTCACGTCGGATTCGTCTTTCAGTTCCATCACCTGCTGCCGGAATTCACAGCCGTCGAGAACGTCGCGATGCCGCTCTTCATCGCCGGCCGGCCCGGGCGCGAGGCGAAGGCGCGTGCCGAGGAGCTTTTGGGCCGCGTCGGACTCGGACATCGTCTCGAGCATCGCCCTGGTGCGCTCTCCGGCGGCGAGCAGCAGCGCGTGGCCGTCGCGCGCGCGCTCGTGTGTCAGCCATCCGTGCTCCTCGCCGACGAGCCCACGGGCAATCTCGACGAAGCGACCGGTGCGGAGCTGAAGAGTTTGCTCCGCGAGATGCACCGCGAACATGGCCTCACATCGATCATCGTGACGCACAACGCGACACTTGCTGCCGCCTGCGACCGAGTGGTCCGCCTCGAGGGCGGACGACTCGTGGAAGAGCAAACGCCCGCATAACGGCGGCCTCTAGTGAACTCAAGCGGACACGGACGACACGCTCGATCACGATTCTGACCAGCGACAGTTTCTGACGTTGACGGGTTCTTCGACAGCAAGTAAAGATTGCCGGCTGGCAGCAGCGTGCGCGCCGAAAATGAGCTGCTGTTCGAGGAGCGTGTGCAGTGAGTCCGAAGACCAAACGTCGCGTGTTCGTGAGTATGTTGATGGTGGCGTTGACGCTGCCGGCAGAAGTTGTCCTGCTGAAAGCTCTGCAGTCACCCAATGACAAGGTCGCAGCCACCGAATGGGCTGCCGAACTGGACGGCGCGTCGCTCAGGGCGGCCGCAGAGTCGATCCAGTCCTATTCCGTCGCATATCGGCGAGCGATCATGGGCTCGCTGTCGCCTGACAGGCGCGCTGCAGTCTGGCGCCGCCACATTGATCAGTACGTGGCGGACCACAGGAATCTGGACGACGCAGCGGTTGGGGCGCTGAAGTCCGCCCGTGCCGCGTTGACGCCAACGGTGCTGGGTGAGAAGGCTACGGCTCGCGAACGCGCGAATCTCGAGGCGGCCGGCAAGGTGCTGGATGCGGTTCTCGGCGAGGAAGAGTCGAACTACATCACCCGTGACCTCGGCACCCGCACGGCAACACTCGCAGGCGCCGAGCCTCTGCTGGACAAGCTGGCGAACTACGCTCGCAACCAGTTCATCCTGATGGCGCGGCTCAGCGACTGTGAATGCGCGGCCGATCGGGACTGCGGTTACTACGTCGCCTACTGCAACACGAGTTACGGCTGCGAGGTCAGTTCCGGCTGGCCGATGTGTGGGTATTTCTGGAACTCGCCCTGCAACGGCATGTGCAGCGCGCTGTAGAATGCGGGACATCTGGTTTCTTGATCGAGGAGCACGAGCTTACGTCTGAGTCTCTAGGGGTTCACCTTACTCGTTGACGCTGGTGTCGGTGACCTATGCCAGTGTCTGACCAGCGGGACGCGCGAATTGGGCGCGTGGCGTTGTGGTTCGGTGCCGCATCTGTCCTGGGGCTGGCGGTCACCGTTCTTGTGCTCGCTGTCCCGTCGCTCTCGGAGACTTTGCGCGTTGATCGGCAGCCTGTCGCCTATGCCGTAGGCGACAGGCTGGACCTCGATCCGGCGACATTCACCTCTTCTGCTCGAACCCTCTTCCTGTTTTCTCGATTCTCGTGTGGTGCGTGCCAGGCTTCAAAGCCGACCATGGCCGCGATCGTTGCCGACCTCGCGAAACGGCCGGACACGCATGTCGTCCTGGTCGTGCCTGACGCGGGACCGGACGAAGAGCGCCTGTTCGCGTTGGAGCTGGGTCTCGATCCATCGCAGGTCCTGCAAACGGATCTCCACCGTTTACGTCTTCGTCAGGTGCCGGCGATGGTGCTGGCAGACAAGTCGGGCAGGATCCTGATGGCGCGCGAGGGCCGCCTGACCGAGACGGACCGCAATGACTTGATCGAGATGGTCCGCCTTCCACTCACTCGACCGTGACATGAGATTCCTGGGAGTCGTGGTGTCGTGGGTCGGCCACGCCTTGCTTGTCATAGGGCTGGTCAGAATCGCCATTGACGCATCGCGTCGGCGCGACCGCGCCCGCGTCGACGTTCTCGTTGTCTTCGGTTTGCTCCTGGCTCCCAAGGTGTTGCCCGTGTGGGAGCTGACGTTGCTGGCCGGACAACTCCTTCCGATTGCGCTTCTGCGCCTGGTCAGGCAGTTTCGCCCGGTACGGCGGGAGTGGATTCAGGCGATCCTTGTGGTCGCGGCCGTCGCTCCAATTGCCTCGTTCTTTCTGCACGACGATCTTGCGAGGGCGCTAGGGCGCGTCACGGCCTTGTATTCGGCGGGCGCCATGGCCACCGTCGCCTATCTGCTCTTTCGCGAGGCGCGTCGTTCGGTTGGCGTCAGGGCCATTCGAATCCTTCTGGCTTCCTGGGGCTCGGCGTTGTTGAGTTGCGCGGGCGCTCTTGCGGGCGTGTCCGGATGGTCCCAGGACCTGGGAGTCGCGGTGTTTCCGATTCTCCAGGGAGTTCATGGCCTCGCGCTGATTTGCTTCTACTTCGCCTTCGCCACGCCACGTCCGCTCCTGTCGCGCTGGCGCCGAACGGAGCAGGCGAAGTACTTGGAAACGGTCAACGACCGCGACCCGGAAGAGCGCGGCAAACATGCCACTGACGACGTGTTTCAGGCGGCGGTGCGGGGCGGTGGTGGCTCGGTCACGTTTGTGGCACTGAGAGCATCTCCAACGTCGAAGGCGATGGAGATTGCGGCCGCCAGCAACCGGGCCCTCGTCGGGAGCGCGATAGGAACCGGCGCGGGGCTCGCGGGCCGCGCGCTCGACGTGGGGGTGGCGGTCGATGGGCTCCCGGCCGAGTGCGAGCCCGATGTCGCGCGCGCGGTTGCGCCCTATGCCGAGCGCGTCCTGGTCGCGCCGATTCGTTCGTCCGGACACTCCTGGGGCCTCGTCGTGGTGGCCCAGCGGCGCGGATCGCTCTTTCCTGAAGACGATCTGGCGATGTTGGGGCAGGTGGCCCGCAACGCGGGAACTGTGCTCGATCATGCCCGACTCCTCAGCGAGCGCCGCGAGCAGGATCGCGCGGCGGCTGACCGTCGCCTGCGCCAGATCGAGTCCCGTGTCGAGCTCATGCTCGACAGCATCAAGGACTACGCGATGCTCGTTCTCGACGCGGCCGGCCGGGTCGCGGCGTGGCATCCGGGTGCGCATCACGTCTTTGGCCACAATCGTGACGACGTCATGGGCCTCTCGGCTGCCGGGCTCTACGATCTGACGCCGACCCAGTTTGCCGAATGGCTCGACGAAGCGCGCGTGTGGGGCAGCGCCAGGCGCGAGGCGCGATGCCGCCGGCTCGACGGCGCGGAGTTCGTCGGCACGACCGTGATTCGGCCATTGGTCGAGGACGCTGGCGGCACGCCCGGGTTCGTCGTGGTGACGCACGACGTCACGGACCGGCGAAATCTCGAAGAGCGACTGCGGCAGGGCCAGAAGATGGAGGCCATCGGCCAGCTCGCGGGCGGGGTGGCCCACGACTTCAACAACCTCCTCACGGCGATCCTCGGCTACGCGGACTGGCTGTCGCTGGAGCTCGCCGGCGACCGGCGTCAGGAACAGGTCGCCGAAATCCAGAAAGCCGCCGATCGCGCCGCTGAACTGACGAAACAGCTGCTCGCGTTCAGCCGCCGCCAGTTGATGCAGCCGGCGCCGATCGACTTGAACGATCTCGTCGAGGATCTGCTGCCGATGCTCCGGCGTCTGGTTGGCGATCGCATCGTGATCAACGACGAGCCCTCGTCGATAATGCCGGCGATCATGGGCGATCGAGTTCAGATCGAGCGGGTGCTCGTGAACCTCGTTGTCAACGCACGAGACGCGATGCCGAACGGGGGATACCTCACCATCCGGACGTCGGACGCGTGGATGGACGAGGGGTGGTCCACCGTCGGGTCGACCGAGCTCGTGCCGGGCCCGCACGTCGTGCTGGAGGTCGCGGATACGGGAATCGGGATGGACGCCGAGACGCGGCGCCGCGTCTTTGAGCCGTTCTTCACGACCAAGGACGTCGGGAGCGGCACGGGACTCGGGCTCTCGACGGCGTACGGCATCGTGCAGCAGATGGGCGGCGCGATCGACGTCGAGAGCGAGCCGAATCGCGGCGCCCGGTTCCGGTCGTATTTCCCGCAGGCGTCCGAGCCGGCACTGACCGCAGCGCGCCGGATTCCACCGACGGATCTGGGCCGTGGCAATGAGACGGTGTTGCTCGTCGAAAACGAGGATGCCGTGCGCCGTTACCTCAGGCTCCTGCTCGAGTCGCACGGCTACCACGTCATCGCCTCCGAACGCGCCACCGACGCCCTCGCGCTCACGCAGGAGTTTGGCGGGCGCATCGATCTCGTCATCAGCGACATGGTGATTCCGGGCAGCACGGGGCCCGAGCTGCTGCGTCTGCTCGGCCAGGCGCGGCCCGGGTTGCCTGCGCTCTTCATGTCGGGGTATGCGGATGCGGCCGTCGCGCGCCACGCGCAGACCGTCAGCGCCGATCGGCTGCTGTTGAAGCCCTTTTCGTCGACGGAGCTCCTGACGAAAATCCGCCGGATCCTCAGGGCCGCCTGACCAGTTCTGCACACTCCAGCCGGCGTCATCGGCCGATGCCGTATAATGAACGTGGAAGCCATGCAAGGCCTGCCTTCCGGCGGACGTTTGGATGTTTGAACGCTATACGGAGCGCGCGCGTCGAGTGCTGTTCTTCGCGCGATATGAAGCGACCCAGCTCGGCAGCACGTCGATCGAGACGGAACACCTGCTGTTGGGGCTGATTCGCGAGGGCAAGGGCCTGACGAGCCGGATTTTCGCCCGTTCCCACCTCTCGCTCGAGAACATCAGAAAAGAAATCGAGGGACGCACGGTCTTCCGCGAGAAGGTATCCACCTCGGTGGAGATTCCCTTCAGCGCCGAGACCAAGCGGGTGCTCCAGTTCGCGGCGGAAGAAGCCGACCGGCTGCTGCACACCTACATTGGCACCGAGCATCTGCTCCTTGGGATCCTGCGCGAGGAACGCTCGGTGGCCGCGGCCATCCTGTACGACAAGGGGATGCGCCTCGCCAGTGTCCGCGAGGACATCGTTCAGCTCCTCAACGAAAAGACGGCCCCGGTCCGCCCCAAGGAGACGCCGCTTCTTGCCGAGTTCAGCCGCGACCTCAGCGAGGCCGCCGTCAAGAATCAGCTCGACCCGCTCGTCGGACGGGGCGTCGAGCTCGAGCGCCTGCAGCAGGTGCTCTGCCGCCGCACCAAGAACAACGCCGTCCTGATCGGCGAGCCCGGTGTCGGCAAGACCGCCATCGTCGAGGGATTGGCCCAGAAGATCACGTGCGGTGACGTGCCGCATTTTCTGGCCGACAAGCGGGTCCTCGCGCTCGACATCTCGCTGATCGTCGCCGGAACGAAGTACCGCGGCCAGTTCGAAGAACGGCTCAAGGCGATCATGAAGGAGCTCACCGAGAACCCGAACATCATCGTGTTCATCGATGAGCTGCACACCCTCGTGGGCGCCGGGATCGGCGGAAGGCTCCCTCGACGCCGCGAACATCCTCAAGCCTGCGCTGTCTCGCGGGGAAATCCGCTGCATTGGCGCCACGACGCCGGCCGAGTACCGCAAGTACATCGAGAAGGACCGCTCCCTCGAGCGCCGGTTCCAGGCCGTCAAGGTGGATCCGCCGTCCGAGAAGGAAACCGTGCAGGTCCTCATGGGCATCAAGGACCGGTACGAGACATTTCATCACGTCGAGTACTCGGCGGAAGCCATCGAAGCGGCGGTGTACCAGTCGAGCCGCTACATCACGGACCGCTTCCTGCCGGACAAGGCCATCGATCTCATCGACGAGGCCGGCGCCCGCGCGAAGCTGCGCGAGGCGGAGTTCAGCGCCGAGGTCGGCGAGCTCAGCCGTATCGTGCGGACGGCCGTCGAGCAGATGGACGGCGCGGTGACCGAGCGGAACGTCGAGAAGGCCTGGCTCTACCGCGACCAGGAGCTTCAGGCGCGCGAGAGCCTCCAGCTCGTCCGCGAGCGCCTCGACGTGAAATCGAACGCCACCCGCATCTTCATCGGCAAGCACGAGATTGACGAAGTCGTGTCGAAGTGGACGGGCGTTCCCCTGACGTCGGTGACCGAAGACGAGGGAGGCAAGCTGCTTCGGATGGAGGAGGAGCTCCACCGGCGTGTCATCAGTCAGGAAAAGGCGATTTCGGCGTTGTCGCGCGCCATTCGGCGATCCCGGGCCGGGCTGAAAAATCCCCAGCGGCCAGTCGGCAGCTTCATCTTCCTCGGACCCACCGGCGTCGGAAAGACCGAGCTGGCACGCGCGCTCGCCAACTTCCTGTTCAGCAGCGACAATGCGCTGATTCGCTTCGACATGTCCGAGTACATGGAAAAACACTCGGTGTCGAAGCTGATTGGTTCACCCCCTGGCTACGTGGGCCATGAGGAGGGCGGCCAGCTGACCGAGAAGATCAAGCGCAACCCGTACTCCGTCGTGCTGCTCGACGAAATCGAGAAGGCGCACCCGGACCTGTTCAACATCCTGTTGCAGGTGTTCGAGGATGGCCACCTGACGGACGGGCTTGGCAACCGCGTCAATTTCAAGAACACCATCGTCATCATGACGTCCAACATCGGCGCCCGCTTCATTCAGAAGAAGGCGTCGATGGGGTTTCAGACGCCGGATTCGCGCGAGATCCAGAAATCGGTCAACGAGCTGGTGCTCGGCGAGGTCAAGCGCACGTTCAACCCCGAGTTCATCAACCGCGTGGATGAGATCATCGTCTTCGACCCGCTGTCGGACGACGACCTCCGGCACATCGCGCTCCTGCTCATCGGTACGCTGAACGAGCACCTCGCGGACCGGCAGTTGCGGATCGAGGTGACGCCCGAAGTGATTGACTGGGTCATCGAGATTACCTGCCAGGACCGCTCGTACGGCGCCCGGCCGCTTCGGCGGGCCATCCAGCGCTACATCGAGGACCCGCTCTCCGAGGAGCTGATTCGTGGTCAGTTGCGGACGGGCGCCATCGAAATCTACATGGACCACGGCACGCTGGCCTGGCGCGAGGCCGGTCAAAGCGATGCAGGCCGGCGCCTGGCCGTCACCGTCTAAATCGACACCGTGGTCACGCCCCACCCGGGTGCGTGATAATTAAGGCGTTCGTGTGACCATGACCGAAACTGTTCGTCTTCTCTGGGCCGGGCTGGCGGCTTGCTTCCTGCTCTCCAGTGGCCCGGCCTGGGCCCAGGCGCCGCAGTTGGCGCCGCCCCCGGCCTCTGAACCCATCGAACCCTGCGGGGATCCGGAGCGGTTGCCCCCCGCGAATTCGCCGCCGCTCGTCAAGTGCGTCGAGCTCCGCGCGCATCCCGTCAACGAGACGATGGTGCCGCTCGAGACCTATCAGTACCTACATCCGGATGCCGCTCACCCGGCCCAGCCAGAACCAGTGGGCTCCGTTCAACGAGACGGCCATCCTGAGCGACTTCAAGGGCCTCTGGGGCACCGGCTTTCTCGACAACCTCTGGGTCGAGGTCATCGATGAGCCGTATGCCAACGGCATCGCCGCCAAACACGTCGTGTTTCACATCGAGGAGCGCAATCGCGTCAAGGCGGTTGACTATGCTCCGGTCGGCGACGCCAAGCTCAGGATTGCGGTGTCGAAGATCGACGAGGCGCTGACGGAAAAGAATATCGAGGTCAATCTCGACTCGTTCGTTGACGAGGCCACGATCCGGAAGGTCAGCGGCGTCGTGCGGGAGCTCTACGCGCAGGAGGGGTACACCGACGCGCGCGTGGAGGCGACGCTTCGTGAAGTCGCCGGCGGCGTCAAGCTCGTGGATCTGCGGTTCAACATCACCGAAGGACCACGAGTTCGAATCATCGAGATCGTCTTCGACGGGAACAACGCGCTGAGCGACACCGAGCTTCGCCGGAAGATGAAGGAGAACAAGTCGCCTTCGAAGATGCTCTTCTGGACGGACGGCACCGCCTACCGCGAAGAGAAGTTCGCCGACGACGCCGAGGCCGTGTCCGAGTTCTACAAGAACGAGGGCTACGCCGGCGTCCAGGTCGGAGCCCCGCAGGTCGAGACGATCGACACGAGCGATGATGGCCGCACGCGGTGGGTCCGGCTGCGCGTGCCCGTTGAAGAGGGCAGGAAATACTCGGTTGGGACCATCGAGATCACGGGGAACCAGGCGCTTCGCACCGAAGGCATTCGCCAGTTCATCACCCTGAAAGAGGGAGACGTCTTCAGCCTCGAAAAGCTGCGCAAGAGCTTCGAGAAGCTGAAGGAGATGTACGGCGCGTTCGGGTACTACCAGTGGACCCCCGACACGGAGATGAAGCCGCGGGGGATCGACATGGAGACGGGAAAACCGATCGGCGAGGAGGAACCACCGCCGATCATGGATCTGACCGTCAAGATGAACGAAGGCAAGCAGTTCTTCGTCAACCGCATCACCTTCACCGGTAACCACACGACGCACGACGCCGTGATTCGCCGCGAATTGCGCGTGGCGGAAGGCGCGGTCTTCAACGGCGAGGCGCTCAAGGGCAGCATTCGCCGCCTCAATCAGCTCGGCTACTTCAAGCCTCTCGAGGGCAATGAGAACGAGATGGAAGTGAAGCCGACGCCGGATACCGACGACCGCGTCGACATCACGCTCAAGGTCCAGGAGCAGAACCGCAACCAGCTCGCGTTTGGTGCGGGCATGTCGCAGTTCGAGGGCGTGTTCGGGCAGCTGTCGTACCAGACCAGCAATTTCCTTGGACGGGGCGAAACCGCGAGCGTGTATCTGCAGAAGGGCGCTCTCGCCCAGCAGTACCGGCTCGCCTTCAGCGAGCCGTATCTGTTTGACCGGCCGATCACGATCGGCCTCGACGTCCACAACACGCAGTTCGCCTATCCGAACACGTTCACGCAGCGGTCCACCGGCGCCAGTGCCGTGCTCGGCCTGCCGGTGAGCAACTACACGCGAGCGTTCCTCGGCTACAGCTACGAACAAGTGAGCGTGCTCGACGTCAATCCCGCGTATCTGTCGCCGCTGGTCCTGGCGAACAATCCGATCCTCGCCGAGTCGCTGCTCGTCGATCAAGGGGGGCACCGGAGGGTCAGCAAGATCTCGCCGCGGATCGTGTATGACACCGTCAACCAGCCGCTGTATCCGACCGCTGGCACGCGGTATTCCCTGGGGGTTGGCTTTGCCGGCCTCGGCGGGAACACGAACTACGTCGACACCAACGCGGAAGGCACGTGGTACCAGCGGGTCAAGGGCCCGATGTCGATCGGCCTTCGCGCGCTCGGGCAGTACACGCGGCCTTACGCCAGCACACGGACGCTGCCGATCTTCGAGAAGATATTCCTCGGCGGCGAGTACAACATCCGCGGCTACGACATCCGCACGGTGTCGCCGCGCGATCCGATTACGGGTATCGTCACCGGCGGCAACAAGGCCCTCGTGTTCAATGCCGAGTACTACGTGGATATCGGGCAGGTGCGCATTCTGGCGTTCTACGACGCCGGGCAGGTCCGGGACGTCGGCCAGAAGTTCGTCTGGACCGAGCCGATCGTCCAGATCAACTTCCCGCCTCCGCCGCCGATTCAGAATCTGGATTTCGTGAACCCGCCGAACCTGTTGACCGAATTCGGCGCGATTACCGCCGAGATCGTCGGCCACGCGAGCGCGTTCAAGACCTCAACGGGCGTCGAGGGGCGCTTCATGGTCCCGGTCCTCAACATCCCGTTCCGCCTTATCGCGGCCTACAACCCGCAGCGGTATGGCGTGCTGAACCACAACCTTCAACCGACCGAGAAGTTCACCTTCCGGTTCGCGGTGGGGACGACGTTCTAGCCAGAGAGTTCGGCCGGTGCGGGTTCCTGGTTCCGAGGAACCGCCCGATCACCCATTAGTGATGCTTGATGGTGACCGCGAACTCGATCGGTTCGGTCAGCTGACCTGTGTCGTACACGCGAGCGCAGAGGTTGCCGAACCCATTGGCGAGTGCCGCCACGCCGCTGCCGACCGCGGCGTTGTCGTTGAAGGTCACCTGCTCGCACGAGGTGCCATTCCAGGTGCCGAGCGAGACGCCAATCGCGATGGTCGGTGTCGGTTGGATCGAGTCGATGATGGCCGTCACCGTGCCGGCGGAAACGCTCTGGAACGGTTTCGTCGCACCGCCGTTGATGGTCAGCGTGCCGGTGAACGGCGGCTCCGTAATCTCGGTCGGTGTGGGATCGATCGGGGTCACTTGCTCGGTGTCGCCGCCACATCCGGCACCCAGAAGGGCGACCGAGAGAGCGGCGCAAAATAGCCGTCGGTACATGCAGTCTCCTCGAACGACCGGTCCTGGAGCAACGTCCATGCCCGGCCATCCGTTAAGTGTAACCGGCCCCCGAACAAAAGGGGATCGCGCCGGTGTCTCCACGATAGGACGCCGCGCGGGGCGCGGCGGACGGCCGGCTCCACGCCGCCACGGCCACGGCATTTCGCGGACGTCTGATAGGATGTGGTGATCGAACGGAGGCCGCCGGGGCAGAAGGGCCCATTCGACAGTCTCCCGTGAAGGTGTCGCAGATGATGCGCATGATGATTGGCCTTGTCCTCGGTGCCCTTGTGTTGTCGGGCACAGTCGGCGCGCAGGCGCCGACCCAGAAACCTACGGCTCCACCGGCGGCAGCGCCGCAGGCGCCGACCGCGAAACCCACCGTCGCAACCCCAACGCCTCCCCCAGCTCCGGTGCCGTTCCCGGCGGATGCCAAGGTCGGCTTCGTCGACATGCAATACGTGATTTCGGAGTCGAAGTTGGGCAAGGCTGGCATGGAGAAGATCCAGGCTCTCGGCGCAAAGCAGAATACGGAACGGACCCAGCGGAGCACGGAAATTCAGAAGCTCCAGCAGGATCTGCAGGCTGGTGCCACCGTGCTGACGCCGGCGGTCATCAACGAAAAGAACGCCGACCTCGAGAGGAAGACGCGGGAGGCGCAGTTCCTGGCGCAGTCGCAGCAGGCGGAGCTCGAAAGCCTGAATAAGCAGCTGCTGTCGGACTTCGAAACGAAGGTGCTGCCGCTCATCGAGCTGATCCGCTCCGAACGCGGGCTCTGGCTCATCTTCACGGCCGACACGCCGATCGCGGCTGGTCACCCGGGCCTCAATCTGTCGCTCGAGGTGATCAAGCGGCTCGATTCCGCGCCCTAGCAGGCCGCTGAAGCCCGTCGCCTGACGTCAGAGGTTGAAGCCAACGGTCAGAAGTCACCAGATCGTGACGCACCGCATCATTTCTGACTGCTGGCTTCTCCCCTCGATCTTCAGGTCGCTGATTCGTCCCGCGGCCAGCCAGCCGCCGTGCGCATGAACATCCCGTTCGTTCTCGATCGCCTTTCGTACCGCTATCCGGCCGTGCTCGTGGATGCGGTGATGGAACACGAGCCGGGCCGCCGCATCGTGGCCGTGAAGAACGTGACGGTCAACGAGGAGTATTTCCAGGGTCACTTTCCAGGCACGCCGCTGATGCCGGGCGTGCTCATGATCGAGTCGCTCGTGCAGGTCGCGACGCTCCTCCTTGCCGACGGGCAGACCGGCGGACGCCGCGCGTGGCTCCGTGGCGTGGACAATGCCAAGTTCCGTCGACAGGTCGTTCCGGGCGACCGGCTCGAGTTGGCGGTGACACTCGGCCGACGGCACGGCTGCGTGGCGCGGGCGGCGGCGGCCGCGTCGGTGGACGGCCAGACCGTGGCGGAAGCGGACCTCGTCATCGTCTTCGAGCCGACGCGCCGGCAGGGGCTGTCACGGGAAGCGGCTGCGGATGCTCCGGCGTCAATCCACGAGACGGCCATCGTGCATCCAGGTGCGATGGTGGGCGAGGGCTCGGTGATCGGGCCCTACGCGTCGATTGGCTCCGAGGTCAGGATCGGCAAGCGCTGCCGGATTGGAGCATCGACGGTCGTGGACGGTTGTACTGAGATCGGCGACGACACCGAAATCTACCCGTTCGCCTCGATTGGCCTGGCACCGCAGGACCTGAAGTTCAAGGGCGAACCGACCCGCCTCGTGGTCGGCCGCCGCAACGTGTTCCGGGAGTTCGTCACCATTCACCGTGGCACGGCAGGCGGCGGCGGCGTGACCACGATTGGGGACGGCAATCTGTTCATGGCCTACGCGCACGTGGCGCACGACTGCCACGTCGGCAACTCCAACATCTTCGGCAACGCCGCGACGCTCGGGGGCCACGTGACGGTCGAGGACTTTGCGACCATCAGCGTGTACTCCGGCGTGCACCAGTTCTGTCGTGTCGGACAGCACGCGTTCATCGGCGGCTACACCGTCGTCACGCGCGATGCGCTGCCATTCGCGAAGACGGTCGGAAACCGGGCGCGCATCTACGGCGTCAACACCATTGGTCTTGCCCGCCGTGGGTTCAGTCCCGATGCCATCGGAAAACTTCGGCGCGCGTACCGGCACCTCGTTCAGCACAATACGAGCCGCGCGCTCGAGTTGATCGAGCGCGACCCGACGCTCTCGGCGCCGGAAGTGAGCTATCTCGTCAACTTCATTACCTCGGCCCGCCGCGGTGTCATCCTGCGCCGGCCGTCGCTCAAGCGCGTCGACGACGTGATGGACATCGAGTAGGGAGCGACGCGCGAGCCATGCCGATCGGGCTGATCGCCGGCAACAGCACATTCCCGTTTCTCGTCCTTCGAGCGGCCCGTCAGATGGGTCACGAGGTGACAGTCGTCGCCATCGAGGGCGAAGCGTTTCCGGCCCTCGAGGACCTGGCCCATGAGCTGGGCGGCACCACGTTCCGCTGGGTTCCACTCGGACAGCTGCAGGCCTGCGTCACGGCGCTACGCGAGACGGGCGTGTCCCGTGCCGTGATGGCAGGGCAGGTCAAGCACGTCAAGCTCTTCACTGACGTGCGGCCGGACGCGTTGATGACCTCGGTGCTCCAGTCGCTTGGTGCCTCCAACACCGACGCGTTGATTTCCGGCGTTGCAGGCGCTCTGGTGGCTCACGGCATCACGTTGATGGACTCCACGGCCTTCCTGGCGGATCTGATGGCGCAGCCCGGTGTGCTGACCGCCAACGCGCCGTCGGATGACATGCAGGTCGATTTCGACTTTGGCTACCGTGTCGCCGACGCGATCGCCGGCCTCGACGTCGGACAGACCATCGTCGTCAAGCATCGTGCGGTGGTCGCCGTCGAAGCCATGGAGGGCACGGACGCAGCGATTCAGCGTGCCGGCGCCCTTGCGGGATCCGGCGCGCGCGTGGTGAAAGTGGCCAAGCCGTCGCAGGACATGCGCTTCGATGTGCCGGTGGTTGGCGTCGCGACAATCGCGGCGATGCAGGCGGCCGGCATGGACGGGCTCTCAATCGATGCCGGCAGGACGCTCGTGCTCGACGGCGGCGCGTTTGTCCGGGCCGCCGACGCCGCCGGCATTGTCGTGGTGGGGCGGGGGCGCGCATGAGGGTTCCGTCCGGGCGGCTGCGCGTGGCCGTCATCGGCGTAGGCCATCTCGGCCGGCATCACGTCCGGCTGCTCGCCGCGATGCCGCGCGTCGAGCTCATCGCCGCCGTCGATCTCGTGGGCGACCGCGCGCGGGCGGCGGTTGAGGGCACGACGGCGGAGCCGCTCGAAGACTATCGCGCGGCCCTGGGACGCGTGGATGCAGTCACGATTGCCGTGCCAACCTCGGGTCATCTTGCCATCGCGCTGGAGTGCCTCGAGCGCGGCGTCCACGTGCTCGTCGAGAAGCCGATGGCGTCGTCGATTGGGGAGGCCGATGCCATGATCGCGGCGGCCGAGGCCGCGGGCGTGCGGCTGGCCGTAGGCCACACGGAACGGTTCAACCCGGCCCTGCAGGCGGCGTTGCCGCTGCTGCGACACGCTCGGTTCATCGAGGTCCATCGGCTGAGCGGGTTTCCTGAGCGCAGCCTGGACATTGACGTGATTTTCGACGTGATGATTCACGATCTGGACGTGGCGCTTGCCATCGACGGGACCGAGGTCACGAGTGTCGAGGGCGTCGGCGTGCCCGTGCTCACGTCGCGCATCGACATCGCCAATGCCCGCTTGAAATTCGAATCGGGTTGTGTCGCGAACATCACGGCCAGCCGCATCAGCCGGGACAAGATTCGAAAGCTCCGCTGCTTCCAGCCGGAGATGTACGTGTCAGTGGACTACGCGGCCCAGGAGCTGGAAGCCTGGCGGCTTCGACGTGTGCCCGGCAGCCGGCCGGTCGATTGAGGGTGGACCGGTTGACGTGCAGAAGGACGAGCCGCTGCGGCGCGAGCTCGCGGATTTCGTGGACGCGGTCGTCGACGATCGTGCGCCGGCCGTCACTGGGCAGGACGGGCGGCGTGCGCTGACACTTGCGGCACGCGTGGCCGAGGCCATCGGCGATGGTGGTCCATTGCCGGGCCAGACGGCCGACCTCTCACTCATTCAGGCATTGTCCAACGATGTTTCCTGACATCACGTCGTTCATCTCCGAGCTCGATCGCCGGAAGGAGCTGGCGCGCATCAGCGACCCCGTCAGTCCCGATCTCGAGATTTCCGCCGTGATCGACCGTGCCTGCAAATCGCCCGGCGGCGGGCCGGCGCTCCTGTTCGAGCGGCCGACGGGGGCGACCATGCCGGTGGCCGCCAACTTGTTCGGGTCGCTGACGCGCATCTGCCTTGCGCTTGGCGTCGAGAAACTCGACGAGTTGGCTCACGAGATCGAGGAATTGACCACGCCGCCTCAGCCGCGCGGCTTCATGGACGCTCTGAAGCTGATGCCGCTGGCCAGCCGGCTGACGGACTTGATGCCCAAGACCGTCAAGGACGCGCCCTGCCAGGAAGTCATCAAGATGGACGGCGGGCTGGACGAGCTGCCTGTCCTGAAGACCTGGCCGGAAGACGGCGGCCCATTCATCACACTGCCGCTCGTCATCACCCGCGATCCCGAGACCGGCATGCGCAACATCGGCACGTATCGCATGCAGGTGTACGACCGCCGGACGACTGGGATGCACTGGCAGCGGCACAAGGGTGGTGCCCAGCACCATCGCGTGGCCGAGCGGCTCGGACAGCGGCTGGAGGTGGCTGTCGCCCTCGGGGCGGACCCCGTGCTGATTTATTCCGCGACCGCGCCAATGCCTGAAGGACTCGACGAGCTGATGCTGGCCGGTGTGATCGGCAAGCGCCGCGTCGAGATGGTGAAGTGCCGCACCGTCGATCTCGAGGTGCCGGCCAACGCACAGATTGTGCTCGAAGGGTACGTCGAACCCGGTGAGCGACGCCGGGAGGGACCGTTCGGCGACCACACCGGACTCTATTCGCTTGCGGATGATTTTCCGGTGTTCCACCTGCGGTGCATCACGATGCGCAAGTCGCCGGTCTACGTCACGACGCTCGTCGGACGGCCGCCGATGGAGGATTTCTACCTCGGCAAGGCCAGCGAGCGGATTTTTCTGCCGCTCATCCGGAAAACGCTGCCTGAGATCGTGGACATGCACTTTCCGGCGGCCGGGATCTTTCACAACATCGTGCTCGTGTCGATCGACAAGCGATATCCGGGACACGCGCGCAAAATCATGAGTGCCTTCTGGGGCCTGGGGCAGCTCATGTTCTCGAAGTGCATCGTCGTCGTGGACAAGGACGTGGACGTCCACAATGAGGCGGAAGTCGCCTGGATTGCGGGAACGCACGTCGATCCCGCGCGCGACATCGAGATCACGCGCGGCCCGGTCGACGATCTCGACGACGCCGCGATGTTCCCGTCGTTTGGCGGGAAAATGGGCATTGACGCGACGAGGAAACTGCCGGCCGAGGGCGTGACGCGCGAGTTCCCGAAGCGCCTGACCACGACTGACGCGGCGCGGGCGCGGGCCGAGGCAATCTGGGAGCGGATCGCAAAAAGATGACCGAGGGAGAGTTCGAAGAGAGGGCTGCCTCCGGGCAGCCCTTCAGCACCGACGATGCGGCGCGCGTGCTGTCGTCACCGGACCTGACTGGCGTGGGTCATCTTGGTGAACTGGCGCGCAAACACGCGTCGGGTGACGTCATCACGTTCAGCAGAGTGGTCGAAGTGTTCGAGGGAACCTTTCCGTCAACAGCCGGTGATGCCGGCGAGGTGCGTCTCACTGGCTCTGCCGCAAAGGTTGACGAGGCCGAGGACGTCGTCAAGCGCGGACGAGCGTTCGCCGGAGACATCCCGCTGACTGGCTTCTCGGCGGCCGAGCTATTCGAGACATGCGGACGGCGCGTGGACGCCCTCGAGTCCTGCGCGCGGCGGCTTCGCGATGCCGGACTGGACGCCGTCGCGGAATGCCCAATCGACGCGTTTGCCGATCTCGACGAAGCGGTCTCGGTCGTACGTGCGATTGAGCGCGGCGGCGTGGCGGTCTTGCGTCTGACCATCAATCGGGCATCGCTCGAGGAGCGGCTTCCGTTGATTGCGCGGGCCGCGGCCCTGCGGGCGATGTCGAGCGGCATTCACGCATTCGCGCCATTACCGCGGCAGGATCCGGCCGACCAGCCCGCCACTGGCTACGATGACGTGCGTACGATCGCGGTGGCCCGCCTGGTGTGTTCGACGATCCCGTACATCCAGGTCGATTGGCCGCTGTACGGCCCGAAGCTGGCGCAAGTGGCGCTGATGTATGGCGCGAATGACGTTGATGGCGTCGGCGCGATCGACACGACGGGCCTGGGTGCCCGGCGGTCGCCGCTCGAGGACATCCGCCGGCAAATTCGCGCGGCCGCAGGGGATCCGGTCGAGCGAAACGGCCGCTACGAGCCACTGTCGTGACAGGTCCCGTCCGGCTCGGCGCGGTCAGCTATCTGAACGTCCGGCCCCTGGTCTACGGACTCGAGCAGCGGCCCGACGCCGTGACCCTTCGCTTCGACGTGCCCTCGGAGTGCGCGCGCCTGCTTGCCAGCGGTGAGATCGACCTCGGAATGATCCCGTCCATTGCGTGGCTCGAGAGGCCCGGCGATCGCATCGTGCCTGGCGTCTGTATTGGGTCGGACGGGCCGGTCGCGTCGGTTGCGCTGTTTACGAAGAAGCCGATCGGCGATGTGGCGAGCATCGCGCTCGACACGTCCTCCAGGACATCCGTCGCGCTCGTTCGCATCCTCTGCGCCGAGCATTTCCGAATCTCCCCCGTCTTCGTGCCCCATTCGCCGGACCTCGCCGCCATGCTGGCGTCAGCCGACGCCGCGCTGATCATCGGCGACATGGCACTCTTTGCAGACCACCGTGCACATGCCGCGGAGAAGATTGACCTCGGCGCCGTGTGGAGCGAGATGACGGGGTTGCCGTTCGTCTGGGCGTTCTGGGCCGGCCGACCGGACGCCGCGAGGGCCGACACCGTGGCGTTGCTTCAGGACGCAGCGGAGGACGGCATGACCCACTCGGACGCGATTGCCGCCGACGTACTGCTCGCACGAACCCGCGCGTGTTGCGACGGCTCAGCGCTACCTTCGGGAGAACCTGGCGTTCAGGCTGACGGCGCGGGCCCTCGATGGACTGCGCACGTTCTACAGCGAGGCCGCGCGTCTCGGTTTCGCTCGACGGGCCCCGGAGCCCGCGTTCTTCGATACCGGGCAATCAGCCATAATGGGAACCGATGCCGGTCGGCCACATCGCTGAGCGCGTCGAACGAGGCAGCCGCATCTCGCGCGACGAGGCGCTCGATCTCTACACCTCGGCGCCGACCGGGCTCCTGGGCCGACTGGCGGACGGGGTTCGCCGGCGGAAGCACCCGGGCGGCGTCGTGACGTACATCATCGACCGCAACGTCAACTACACGAACGTTTGCGTCGCGCGCTGCCGTTTCTGCGCGTTCTATCGTCCGGTCGGGTCACACGAGGGCTACACGCTCGGTTTCGAGGAAATCTTCAGGAAGATCGAAGACACCATTCGGCGGGGCGGCGCTCAGCTATTGCTCCAGGGTGGCCACAACCCTGATATTCCGCTGAAGTGGTACGAGGACCTGTTCTCGGCGGTCAAGCAGCGCTTCCCCGACTTTCGGCTGCACGCGCTTTCTCCACCGGAAGTCATCCACATCTCGCGGCTCTCGCAGTTGCCGGTGCCGGTCGTGATCGACCGGTTGATCGAGGCCGGACTCGACAGCATCCCGGGCGGCGGGGCCGAGATCCTGGTCGATCGCGTGCGCCGGATCCTGAACTGCTACAACAAAGCGACGGCCGACGAATGGCTCGACGTCATGCGGCACGCGCACCGCGCCGGACTCCGGACGACGGCCACGATGATGTACGGGACGGTCGAGACCGTCGAGGAACGTCTCGAGCATCTGTTCAGGCTGCGCGACCTGCAGGACGAAACGGGCGGGTTTACTGCGTTCATCGCCTGGAGCTATCAGCCGCAGCACACCGAGCTTGGCGGCGTCGAGGCGACCGGTGTCGAGTACGTCCGGACACTCGCGCTGGCCCGTCTGGTGCTCGACAACTTCGACAACCTGCAGGCGTCGTGGGTGACGCAAGGCGGCAAGGTCGGACAGCTCAGCCTCGCGTACGGCGCGAACGACATGGGCAGCGTCATGATCGAAGAGAACGTCGTGCGCGCGGCCGGCGCCGAGTACTGCATGGACGAGTTCGAGGTCGTGCGGAACATCGAGAATGCCGGGTTCACGGCGAAGCGCCGGAACATGCACTACGACATCCTCGGGGATCCGGTATTCCGCCTTCGTGACGTGCCGCGCATGCACGAGCTGGCCGTGGCGCGATCCGACGGCGAGGCTGGTGAGGCCGAGGATCTCCGTGGCTACGAGGCCAGAAGCGCGGAGACCAGGCGTCAGAGACAGAGGAACTGACCTGGGATTGATGATTTGAGATTTGAGATTGATGATCCATTGATGATCGGTGGATTGACGATTGAACGATTGATGATTGAGACCTTCTGCCCCGGGGCACACGAGAGGGTCTCAGGATCTCAATCGCCAATCGACACTCATCAATCTCCGGATCCTCAATGGATCATCAATTTCAAATTTCATATCGTCAATGCCATCCACTAGGTGTCTTCGATCCCGCTACGTGCTGCCGATCGACCGACCGCCGATCGAAAACGGTTGGGTCGAGGTCGCAAATGGCCGAATCCTGGCCGTCGGTAATGGCAGGCCTCCGAGAACACCTCGCGATCTCGGGGACGTCGCGCTCCTCCCCGGTCTCGTCAATGCCCACACGCATCTGGAACTGAGTTGGATGGCTGGCCGCGTGCCGCCGGCCGGCACGATGGACGAATGGATCCGCACGCTGATGCGGGTACGGCGCGAGGGTGCGCCCGGTGGTGCCGCGGCCGAGGGCGGCGCCGTGCTCGCCGCGGCACGCTCGATGCGCGCGACCGGAACCGTGCTCGTCGGCGACATCTCGAACACGCTGACCACGGCGGGCGCGCTCCGCGAGGCTGATCTCGGCGGCGTCGTCTTTCACGAGTTGATCGGATTCTCCGTCGCGACGCCCGCAAGCCTGGTGCGGGATGCGTGGCGTCGCGTGGACGAATGGGACGCGCGGCTGACCACCGCGGCCGCTGGCGCTGCAGGCGACACTGCGTCTGCGCCGATCGGATTCTCGGTCGTCGCGCACGCGCCGTATTCCGTCTCGCCGGCGCTCTTCGGCGAGATCGCCAGGAGCGCGAGAACGGCGCCCCTGGCGGTGCATCTCGGCGAGTCACCTGAAGAAGTGGAGTTCCTGCGCACCGGCCGCGGTCCGATTCGCGATTTGCTGGAAGCGCTCGGCGTATGGACGGACGCGTGGCGCGTTCCCGCGTGCGATCCCGTGCAGTACCTTGCCGAGGTCGGCTACCTTCGTCCCGGCGTGCTCGTCGTCCACGCGGTCCATCTCACCGACCAGGGCCTCGAACGATTGCGCCAGGCGGGCGCGGTCGTGGTCACCTGTCCACGCAGCAACGAGTGGGTCGGCGCCGGGCCGCCGCGTCTCTCGCATTTCTACGCAGCCGGTGTGCCCGTCGCCGTCGGCACCGACAGCCTTGCGTCGAGTTCGTCGCTCAGCATGTTCGAGGAGCTGTCCGAGATGCGGCGGATCGCGCCGGAGGTGGCTGCCGCCTCGATTCTCGAGAGCGCGACCCGAGTCGGCGCGCGAGCGCTGGGCCTTGGCCGGGACTACGGCACGATCGCCGCAGGGAAGCGCGCGGCGCTCATCAGTGTCGAGGTGCCGCGCGGGATCACTGATGTGGAAGAATACCTCGTCGGTGACGTGCCGGCCTCGTTCGTGCACCCGGTGACCGTCTGACATGCTTTCTCGCCTCCACACGTACGCGTCCTTCGTGCGCTTCAGCCATTCGGTGTTTGCGCTGCCGTTTGCGCTGACCGGCGCCCTCCTGGCGTTCAGGCTCGTCCCGTTCGGCCGGATGCGCGTGGTGTGGATCATCGCGTGCATGGTCGCGGCCCGCAGCGCGGCCATGGGGTTCAACCGGCTCGTGGACGCGTCGTTCGACGCACGCAATCCGCGGACCGCGATGCGGGAGCTGCCGCAGGGGCGCATGTCCCGGCGCGAAGCGGTCGTCTTCGTCGCCGTGTCGTCGATCGCCTTCGTGTTGTGTGCCGCCCGGCTCGGCCCGACCTGTCTGTGGCTCTCACCCGTCGCCCTGGGGATTGTCTTCTGGTACTCGATGGCGAAGCGGTACACGACGTTCACGCAGCTCTATCTCGGCCTGGCGATGGCCGTCGCGCCGGTCGGGGGCTGGATAGCGGCCGGCGGGCCGGCACGCTGGGATCCGTGGCTGCTCGGCGTCGCGATTGGCTCGTGGGTCGCGGGTTTTGATGTCTTGTACGCCTGTCAGGACGTCGAGTTCGACCGGCGCGAAGGACTGCGATCGATTCCAGTCCGCTTCGGTGTGCCGCGGTCGCTCTGGATCTCCCGCGGGCTGCACGTCATCACCGTGGCGTCGCTCGCAGCACTTGGCGTGCTGTCCGGTCTCGGCGCCGTGTACACCGCCGGTGTCGCCATCGTCGCGGTGCTCCTCGTCTACGAACAGTCGCTCGTGACGGCCGACGATCTGTCTCAGGTCAAGCGGGCGTTCGACCTCAATGGATGGGTCGGCGTACTGTACTTCGCCGCGACTGCACTCGACGTGTACCTCGGGAAGGGAATCGGCGGGTGAGCGAGACGCCGGGCCTCGCCGCCGCATCGCGGTCGGCGTGACGGGCGCGAGCGGCGCACTCTACGCCGTCAGGACGATCGCGGCGCTTCTCGAGATCGGGTGCGAGCTCGAGATCGTGTTCAGCGACTACGGCCGGCGGCTCTTGATTGACGAGCTTGGGCCGACTGCGAAAGTCGAACGACTGCAGGAACTGCTCGTCGAGCGCTATGGTGAAGCGGTGCGCGAGGGCGATTTCGTCCTGCACAGCAATCGGGATCTGGGCGCGACGCTCGCGAGCGGCAGCCATCGGTGCGACGGGATGGTCATCGTGCCGTGCTCGATGAAGACACTTGCGGGTGTTGCGCACGGACTCTCGCGGAGCCTCATCGAGCGCGCCGCTGACGTGATGCTGAAGGAACGGCGCCGTTTGGTGCTGGTGCCCCGAGAAACGCCGATGAGCCTCCCCGAGCTCCGCAACATGGTTGCCTGTGCGGAGGCTGGCGCGATGATCCTGCCGGCCATGCCCGCGTTCTACCAACGGCCCTCAACCATCGACGACCTCGCGGCGTTCGTGGCAGGGAAGATCCTCAACGCTCTCGGGTTCGAACAGAACCTGTTTCCGGTCTGGAAGGGCGAGTGACCACCGAGGCGACACGCGCCAGCCTGTCGAAAGAGCCCGAGCGCATCGCGCGAATGTTCGACGGGATCGCCCGTCGATATGACCGGCTCAATCACCTGTTGAGCGCCGGCCTCGACCGGCGCTGGCGGCGCCACGCCATCCGCGAACTGAAGCTTACGGGCCGCGAGCGCGTGCTCGACGTCTGCACGGGCACGGCCGATCTGGCCATCGAGGCGGCGACATCGCGGAGCGGTCGCGCGCGCGACGTGATCGGCGTCGATTTCTCGCCGGAGATGCTCCGGCTGGCTCACCGCAAGATTCAGGGGGCATCGCTGGCGTCGCGCATTCGCATCGCGCGTGGAGACGCGACTCGGTTGCCGCTACCGGATTGGGCGGTCGACGCCGCCACGGTCGCTTCGGCATCCGCAACGTCGTCGATCCCGTTCAGGCCTGCCGCGAGCTTCATCGTGTGCTGGTGCCTGGCGGGCAACTCGCGATACTCGAGTTCGGTGCGCCGGCGATTCCGGGCATCCGGACGATGTACCTGTGGTACTTCAAGTACTTGCTGCCCCTGGTTGGCCGGGCGATCTCCAGGCATTCCGACGCCTACAGTTACCTGCCGGAATCGGTGATGACTTTTCCTGCCGGCGAGGCCTTCGCCGACCTCCTCCGGTCCGCCGGATTCGACGACGTCGAGAGCCAGCGCGCTGACGTTCGGCATCGTGTGGTTGTATCTCGCCAAAAAACACGTCGGGTGAGTTTTACGTGAAACGTAAAACTCACCCGACGTGTTCCCGACCCGTCGCCGAGCCGATACGTCTAACGGGGTGCCGCACCGCGTGTTCCCCACAGCCGCTATACTGCCAACAAAGCCCTCATGTACCTCGACTTGGAGGATTATCGGCCAGACACACCACGGGTGCCGTCCGTCATTTCGGTCCGCGAAGGTGTCCTGCTGTCGCTTCTCCTTCACGGCGTGATGCTGCTCTTCATACTGTTCGGCCCGACCGAGTGGTTCGAGGCCGCTGCCGAGCAGGTGGTTCCCGTGCCCGTCAACAAGGAACCGCTCAAGTACGTCCAGATGCTACCCGCGATCGATCGCCAGGAACTGGCACGGCTGCAGGCGGAACTATCGGATATCGATCGCCGGAGCGCGACGCGGGAGCGCGCGCCGGTGCCTCAGAACGAGGCGCCGCTGTCGCGCGGAAACACACCGGAGAAGGTCGTTGGGGGCCCTCCGCAGCCGCCCGAGCCGGCGGCATCGCCACCACCCTCGCCTCCGGCTGAACGCATTCCCGACAGCACCACCGGGCTCTACGCCGAAGCAAGGCCACCGACGCCCCCGAGTCCGCCGGCGCCGAACGTCGGACGCGCCCTCCGTAACTTGCAGCAGTACCTGCAGGATAACAACTACGACAACGCACTTGGCGGCGCGACCGACCAGAACGCGGACATCCAGTTCGATGCGAAGGGCGCCGACTTCGGCCCGTGGCTTCGCCGCTTCGTCGCCCAGGTCAGGCGCAACTGGCTGATTCCACAGGTCGCTGAGCTGACCCGGGGACACGTCGTCCTGCAGTTCACGGTTCTTCAGAACGGAGCGATCGTGGATCTGCGCGTCGCGCAACCCGCGTCGATCGACGCCCTGACGATCTCCGCGTTGAACTCGATCAAGCTGTCCAATCCCACGGCCGCGCTTCCGGCTGATTTCCCGGACGACCGCGCGCCGTTTGTCGTGACGTTCCGCTACAACGAACCCGTCCGGGAAACTCCCTGATGCGGCTCGTCGCGGTCGTTGGCCCAACGGCCAGCGGCAAGAGCGCCCTGTCGCTCGCCATTGCCGAGGCCTTCGACGGCGAGATCATTTGCTGCGATTCGACGGTCGTCTATCGCGGCCTCGACATCGGCACCGACAAGCTCGACGCCCGACAGCGCCGCGGCATTCCGCACCACCTCATCGACGTGGTCGAGCCAACCGAGGTGTATTCGGCGGCGCGATACGGGGCGGATGCGGCCGCCGCCGCGGCTGACATCTCCGCACGCGGCCGTCTGCCGATCGTCGTTGGAGGGACCGGCTTCTATCTGCGTGCGCTCGTCCGCGGCATGTTTCCGGGACCGGAACGTGATGAGTCGTTGCGCGCGCGCCTCAACCGCGTGGCGGACCGTCGAGGCGTCGAGGCTCTTCATCGGTGGTTGATGCGCGTCGACGAGGCGTCGGGACGGCGGATTCAGCCGCGCGACCGCAAGCGTCTCGTTCGTGCCCTCGAGGTGTACATCCTGACGGGGCGGCCGCTGACGGATCACTTCGCGGACACCGTCTCGCCGGCCGGTGGGCTGGAGACGCTGACGATCGGTGTGAATGTGCCGCGGCCCACGTTGTTCGACCGGGTGAGCCGCCGGGTGGACGAGCAGTTCGAGCGTGGCGTCGTGGACGAGGTCCGCCGGTTGGCCGCCCAGGGGTGCCGCTTTCGGCCCACGCGTTCAGCGGTCTGGTCTACCGCCAGGTCGTCGACCACCTCAAGGGCGTCCGTGACCTCGCGGCCACTCGCGAGCTCATCGTCCGCGAGAACATGCGCTACGCGAAGCGCCAGGTCACCTGGTTCCGCAAGGAGCCCGGCGTCGCCTGGCTCGACGCGCCCGGCGAGACGCTCAGACGCGAAGCGCGACGCATTTGCACTTGTCGAGAAGTTCCTGGCGCGAGCCCTGAGCCCTGGCCCCGAGCCTCACCCTCAAGCCCGTGACGATACGATTCTCCCGATGTCCACCATCCGTGAAGACCTCGAGGCGCGTGAGCGCGAGTTCCTCGCGCTGCAGGCGGCGAAGAGCGCGGACACGAAGGGACGCCGTCGGCCGGAGCCCGAGGATCCCATCCGCCCGGCGTTTCAGCGTGACCGCGATCGGGTCATTCACTCCAAAGCGTTCAGACGGCTGAAACACAAGACCCAGGTGTTCTTCGCCCCGATGGGCGACCACTACCGCACCCGGCTGACGCACACCCTCGAGGTCTCTCAGATTGCGCGGAGTATCGCGAAAGTTCTGCGTCTGCACGAGGAGCTGACGGAAGCCATCGCGCTCGGCCACGACCTGGGGCATCCGCCGTTCGGCCATGCCGGGGAACGCGTGATCGATCGGCTGGTGCCCGGCGGCTTCAGTCACTACGCCCAGAGCCTTCGGATTGTGGACGTACTCGAGAACGGCCGGCAGGGGTTGAATCTCACGTGGGAGGTGCGAGACGGCATCGCCCACCATTCGAAGGGCAAGCACGGGATGCCGGTCGGCGCGCCGAAACGAGGATCGGGCCAGCACGATCGAGGGACAGATCGCGCGAGTCGCCGACATCATCGCGTACGTGAATCACGACATCGACGACGCCGTGCGCGCCGGCGTCCTCGCGGAGGACGCGCTTCCGGCCTCTGCCACGGCCGTCCTGGGCCGTACGTCTTCACAGCGGATCAATGCGATGGTCACCGACGTCGTGCGTCGAACGCTCGACGCCGCGCTCAGCGAGATCCGGATGAGTGACGAGATCCTCGGTGCGACGCTCGAGCTCCGCGAGTTTCTGTTCGCCGCGGTCTACGAGAATCCCGTCGCGACCGCCGAGTTCCAGAAGGCGTCTGGTGTTCTCGGCGGCATCTGGGAGACCCTCCACGTCAAGCCTGAGCAGTATCTGGATACGACGACCATGGCCGAGGAAGGGGTCGACGCGGCGGCCAGGGATTTTCTGGCCGGCATGACCGATCGGTACGCCGTGTCGCTCTTCGAGGAGCTGTTTGTTCCGCGCTCCTGGAGCGTCTAGTACGCGTCGCAGGTTCCCTTACATCTGGCTCGCCGCCATGGCGGTCGCGCTTCCACGTCTGGCACTCCTGCCATTCAACGAAAACGTGTACGGCGACGCCATTCCGCGCACCGAGATGGCCGAGCGGTGGATGACGCACCCGCACCTGATGACAGCCTTCGGTGACGGCGCCGGACAGTACGGGCCGCTGCACCTGTACCTCGTGGGGCTGACCACAATCTTCGTCGACCGCGAGATGGCCGGCCGGCTGCTCAGCCTGCTCTGCGGCGTGCTGACCGTGTTGCCGCTCTACAAGCTCAGCCGTCATGTCTCCGGATGGCAGGCCGGCCTCGTTGCGTGTCTGGCCCTTGCGGCCTGGGGCCTTCACGTCCAGTTCTCGACGACCGCGGCCAGCGAATCCGTGGCGCTCCTGTTCATGTTGTCGGGTCTCGCGGCGTTCGCCGCGGCGATCGATACGGGCGCATTGCGAAGTCTGCTCTGGGCCGCCGGCTGGTTGACGCTCGCCGAGGCCGTTCGCTACGACGCGTGGATGTACCCGACCGGTCCTCGCGGCCGCGGTGCTTCTGACGCAACGTGACCGGCGCGTGACCGCGTCAGGGCTCGCGATCTTTGTCGGGACGTGCCTGGTGTTTCCGGTGCTGTGGATGCTCGGCAACTATCGCGTGCACGGCGATCCGACGATGCCGCTGGACTACATCAACGGCGAACACCGCCAATGGGCGGCCACCCTTCGCCGGATTCTGGCGAGGGCTGTGGCTCCGTGCTCAAGGTGTCGGCTTCTGGCCAGCCATGGCGCTGGTCTCGCTGACACCGGGGTCGCGGTGCTCGGTTTCATCGGTACCATGTCCGTTTGGCGCGAACGCCGGAGTGTGCGCTGGCTCATCGTCGCCCTGTCGGCTCCGATCCTCTTACTACGCCCTGCGAACGACGGTCCTCGGCGATTTCGTTCCGCTGACGCGGTTCATGGCCGTTTCGCTCGTCCTGGCTGCTGTTGTTCGTTCTGGGATGGCTATCTGACGGCACGTCCGGTGGTGGGGACCGGATGCGAGCGTACGCAATCGTCCGGGCGACCGCCGTCCTGGCTCTCGCGATGCCCATCGCGACCGGCGTGGTCACGTTCCGGCGCGATGGCTCCATTCCAGATGTCGATGCGTCCGATCAGCCCGCGTCGACGAATCCTCGTGCGGTCATGGCCGCCGCGGCGTTCGTCCGGTCGACCATCGTGCCGGCCGGCGGCGGCCTTGTCGTGGACATCGACGAACGGTTATCTGGACTTTCCGCTCGTGCTTCTACGGCGGATGCTGGAGGAGCAGGCGGATCCGCATTCATCGACTCGAGGACATCTCCCGCGTCGAGCGCGGAGCGTCCCGGCTACGTCGTTCGGTTCGAGCGGGCCACTGGTGCGTCTCAGGGGGCTGCGGCTTGGCTGGACGGGCGCTGGCACGTGGCGGGACGACTTACGACGAGATTGACGGGTTTCCGCTCCGGTGCATGTATACGGCGCCGTGACGCCGGCGGCTCAGCCTCTGCGGGCCTGAACCGGGGAGAAGACCGGCGACCGGGGATGGTAAGATGACGGTTTGCCCGGCCTCTCGGGTTCGGCGCTATGAGCATGCTTTACGATCTCAGCCGGCTCCGCAGAGGCACGGACCGGCTGACGCGCCGCTTCGAGCCGGCCGAGCTCCCGGTCGAGGAAGAGTTTCGCCTGGCCGCGCCCGTGGGTCTCGACGTGGAGATCCACAAGGACGCCAGCAAGGTGCGGGTGACCGGAACGGTGGTGACGACGCTGCAGTTCGGCTGCAGCCGGTGCCTTGAGCCGTTCGATATCGCCGTCGATCCGCGTTCGACGCCCTGTTTCTGCCGGTGGCTTCGAATGCGGGCGGCGGATGAACAGGAAGTCGCCGACGAGGACCTCGGCGTGTCGTTCTACAAGGACGAGACGCTCGACCTCGGCGAATTGATGCGCGAGCAGTTCTACCTGGCGCTGCCGATGAAGCCGCTGTGCCAGCCGGACTGCAAGGGGTTGTGTCCGGTCTGCGGAATCAATCGCAACCGCGAGACGTGCACGTGCCAGGCCGAATGGACGGACCCGCGTTTGATGCGTTGAAGCGATTGACCGGCAGCCAGATAGTATTCAGGACGAAGATTCCGATGCCTAATCCCAAACGTCGCCATTCCAAGACACGCACCGCCAAGCGCCGCACCCACGACGCGCTGAAGCCCATCGGCACGAGCGAGTGCCCGCAGTGTCACGAGCTCAAGCTGCCGCACGTCGTCTGCCGGAACTGCGGCTACTACCGCGGCCGACAGGTCAGGGCAGTCGAAGAGGAATAGATAGACAACTTTGAAGTTCGAAGACGTCGGCAACTTCGGATACGGCAGCTGGAGTCCTTCTGACTTCTGAAGTTCACTTCTCCCTTCTAATGTCCATTACCATGTCCACTGTCATCGCTGTTGATGCGATGGGCGGGGATCGGGCTCCCGGCGCGGCCGTCGATGGCGCGGTGCTGGCTGCCGCGCGCACGGGCGTCGGTGTCGTGCTCGTCGGTCCGGAAGCCGTTCTCGAGGCAGAGCTTGCGCGGCACGATGCCGCGCGCGCCGTGCGTTCGTGCGCGTGCTCGACGCCCCGGACGTGGTCGGCCATGCACGAGGCGCCGCTCCCCGCGCTGCGCCGCAAGCGCCGAGTCGTCGATTCGCGTCGCCGCCGACGCGGTCGCGGCGGGTGACGCCGCCGCGATGTTCAGCGCCGGCCACTCCGGGGCGACCGTCCTGGCCGCCCATGCGGCGTTCGGCGCCGTCTGCCGGGCGTCGATCGCCCTGCGCTCGCCGTGACGATGCCGACGCTCGCCGGCGCCGCCATCCTGCTGGACGCCGGCGCCAACCTCGAGTGCCGTCCCGAGCACCTCGTGCAGTTCGCCACGATGGGCATCGGCGTACGCGGCAGCGTCCTTGAAGGTCGAACGGCCGCGTGTCGGCGTTGCTCTCGATCGGCGAAGAGGCCGAAAAGGGCAACGACCTCATTCGCGAGACCCATGCGCGGCTGCGGAACACCGGCCTGAACTTCATCGGGAACATCGAGGCGCGCGAGCTGTTTACCGGCCGCGCCGACGTGATCGTGTGCGACGGTTTCACCGGCAACGTCGCGCTCAAGGTCGGCGAGGGGCTCGTCGAGGCGGCCGACCGAGATGCTGCGCGAGGAACTTGGCGGGGCGCTCGTCTCGCAGATTGGGGCGCTCCTGTCGCGTCGGGCGTTCGAACGGTTCCGTCAACGCGTGGACTACGCGGAGTACTGGAGCGGGCCTGCTGCTCGGCGTGCGCGGCCTGACGCTGGTCGGGCATGGCCGATCGTCCGCGCGTGCGATCGAGAGCGGCATCGCGATGGCCGTCAGACTGGTCGAGGGGCGTGTGGTCGAGCGCGTGACGGAAGCCCTTGGAGTTGGCCTCTGGCCCGTGAAGTGTGCTGAAGTAGTCAGGTTGTCATGACCACGATGACGGGCCGCGTGGCCCTCGTCACCGGCGCGTCCCGCGGCATCGGCCGGGCGATCGCGCGAGGGCTGGCCGCGCGGGGCGCCATTGTCGTGGCCGCGGCGCGCGGCGACCACGCCGCGGCCGTGACCGCCGAGATCGTCCAGGACGGCGGACGAGCCGAGTGCGCGGCGCTCGACGTCACCGACGCGGCGGCGGTGCACGCCGCGGTCGCGGGCATCCTGGAACGCCTGGAGCGCATCGACATTCTCGTGAACAACGCCGGGATCACCCGCGACCAGCTGATGCTGCGGATGAAGCGCGACGACTGGGACGCGGTGCTCTCCACGAACCTGACGGCGGCGTTCAGCTGCACCCAGGCGGTCTTGAAGTCGATGATCAAGCAGCGTGCCGGCCGCGTGATCAACGTGACGTCCGTCGTCGGCCAGTCCGGCAACGCCGGCCAGGCCAACTACGCGGCGTCGAAGGCGGGGTTGATCGGGTTCACCAAGGCACTTGCTCTGGAGGTCGCGTCGCGTAATATCACGGTCAATGCCGTGGCCCCCGGGTTGATCGACACGGACATGACGCGTGGCCTTGCCGGCAGCACCCACGGCGAGTGGGCCGAGCGCATTCCGCTCAAACGGCTCGGAACGCCGGAGGATGTCGCCGCGGCGGTTGCGTTCCTTGCGTCCGACGAGGCAGCGTATATTACGGGACACGTGCTCGCCGTCAACGGCGGCATGTACATGTAGCGCAGGAGGACTGAATGGCGGTTGCGGATCAGGTCAAGAAGATTATTGTCGAGCAGCTGGGGGTCGATGAGGAGGAAGTGACGCCGGACGCCTCGTTCGTCGACGATCTCGGCGCTGACTCTTTGGACACGGTCGAACTCGTCATGGCCTTCGAAGAGGAATTCGGCATCGAGATTCCGGATGAGGATGCCGAGAAGATCACCCGCGTGAAGGAAGCCATCGAGTACATCGAGGGCCACGCCAAGAAGAAGTAGGCGGATTTGACGAGGCGAGTGGTCGTCACCGGCGTCGGCTTGCTTTCCTCGGTCGGCATCGGAACCGAAGCGAATTGGGAGGCCCTCCTTGCCGGCCAAAACGGCATTGGGCCCATCACGCACTTCGACGCGAAGGACTTCTCGGCGCGAATTGCGGGTGAGGTCAAGGGGTTCGACCCGCTCCAGTACTTCGACCGGAAAGACGTCAAGAAGATGGACGTCTTCATCCAGTTCGCCATCGCGGCGGCGGAGTTCGCCGTTCGCGACGCTCAACTCGAGATCACACCGGAGAACGCCGACAATGTCGGCGTCTTCATCGCGTCCGGCATCGGCGGGTTCAGCACCATCGAGCGCGAGCACCTCGAGCTCGTCAACGGCGGTCCCCGCCGCATCTCGCCGTTCTTCATTCCCGCGTCGATCATCAATCTGGCGGCCGGACAGGTCTCCATCCGGTTCGGCGCGCGAGGTCCCAACCTCGCGACGTGCACGGCGTGCACCGCGTCGGCGCATTCCATCGGGGAGTCGTTTGAAATCATCCGGCGGGGCGACGCTGACGTGATGATCGCGGGTGGATCGGAAGCGTCGATTACGCCGATGGGCGTCGGCGGGTTCGCCTCCATGCGCGCCCTGTCCACGCGCAACGACGATCCCGCGCATGCCAGCCGGCCGTTCGACAAGGACCGCGACGGCTTCGTGGTGGGCGAGGGTGCGGGAATTCTCGTGCTCGAGGAGCTCGAGACCGCTCGGCGGCGCGGCGCGAAGATCTACGCGGAGGTCGCGGGGTACGGCCTGTCCGGCGACGCCTACCATCTGACGGCTCAGCCGCCAGACGCGAACGGCGCCGTGCGGTCCATGCGCATGGCGCTCCGGAAGGCCGGCATCACGCCGGCCGACGTCGACTACATCAACGCCCACGGGACTTCGACACCGATCAACGACCCGACGGAAACACAGGCCGTCAAGACGGTCTTCGGAGACCACGCGCGCAAGCTCGTGATGTCGTCGACCAAATCGATGACGGGGCATCTTCTCGGCGCGGCCGGGGGGCTCGAAGCGGGCATTTCCGTGCTTGCGGTGAAACACCAAATCGCGCCGCCGACGATCAACCTCGAAGCGCCCGACCCGGCGTGCGATCTCGACTACGCCGCGAATGCCAAACGGCCGCTGACCATTCGACTACGCCCTGTCCAACTCGTTCGGGTTCGGCGGGACCAACGGGACCCTCGTCTTCAAGCGATTCGAGTAGTGCAGATTGCCGTCTGCCTGAAGCAGGTCGTGACCCGCGAGTCGCCGGTCAGAGTCGACCGGGCCGGTTCGTGGATCGACGAAACACAAGCCGGCTGGGAATTGAATGAACCGGACGCATACGCGCTCGAGGCGGCCTTGCGCCTTCGAGAGCAGCACGGCGGCGAGGTCGTCGCCATCTCGGCCGGCCCCGCGCGCGTCACGCAAGTCCTTCGCGAGGCGCTCGCACGCGGCGCGGATCGCGCCATCCACGTCGCCGGCGATCACCTCGCCGCCGCCGATGCGACCACGACGTCGCGAGCGCTTGCGGCCGCCCTCAAGGACGAGGCCGTGGATCTCGTGTTCACCGGCCTCCAGTCAGACGACCAGGGCTCCGGTCAGGTCGGCGTGATGCTGGCCGAGCTCGTCGGCGCGCCACACGCGTCCATCGTGATGGCCATTGAGGTCAGCGGAACAACGCTCAAGGTCAAGCGGGAGCTGGAGGGCGGCTGGTCGCAATGGCTCACGCTGCCCCTTCCCGCAGTGCTCACGATTCAAAGCGGCATCAACCAGCTGCGATACGCGACCCTCAAAGGCATCATGGGCGCGAAGAAGAAAGACATCCGCACAGTCACGGCCCCTGCTGAAACGCCGCATCAGCGCATCGTCCGTGTATTCGTGCCGGAACGTGGCAAGAAGACTGAGATATTCGGCGGAACGCCAGCCTCGGCCGCGGCGGAGCTTGTGCGCGCCCTTCGCGATCGCGCTCGGGTGATCTAGGCACGCTGACGATGGCCATCCTCGTGGTTGGCGAAACGCGTGAGCCCGGGTTGCACCCGGTCTCGGTCGAGGCCATCGCGGCGGCCGGGCGGTTCGACCGGCCCGTCGAAGTCGTTCTTCCCGGTCACGACCTCGAGGAGGCCTGTCGCGAAGCGTCTGCCTACGACGTGGCGGGTGTGACGGCGCTGGCTCATCCGGCCCTTGCGGCGTACACGGCCGATGCCTTCGTCAGCGCGCTCGCGGCTTTCATCTCACAGCGTTCGCCTGAGTGGGTCATCTTTCCCCATACGTATCGCAGCCGGGACTTCGTGCCGGCCCTCGCCGCGAAATTGGGCCGTGGCCTCGTCACCGACTGCACGGCGATCGTGGCGAGCGCGGACGGCGTCCGCTTCACGCGGCCGATGTTCCGCGGCAAGCTGAACGCTGAGGTCGTCCTCGACGGACCCGGGCCCGGCCTTGTCACCTGCCAGGTCGCCGCGTTTCGCGCCGAGGACGCGAAGAAGGCACCCGGTGCCGTGGCCGTCACCCACGTCGATGCGGACGTGGACCCGTCCAAGGTGCGACAGCAGCCCGAGGCCGCGATTCGCGAGGCGCGGCAGACCGTCGACTTGTCGCAAGCCGAGCGCATTGTGGCGGTTGGGCGCGGCATCAAGGGCCCGGAGCACCTGGAGCTTGCGCGAGCGCTCGCGGAGGGCCTCGGCGCGGAGGTCGCCGCCTCGCGGCCGGTCTGCGACGCCGGCTGGCTGCCCATGGACCGGCAAATCGGCAGCTCGGGCCAGACGGTGGCCCCGCGGCTCTACGTCGCGCTCGGCATTTCCGGCGCCATTCAGCACATCGTCGGCATGAGGGGGGCGAAGACCATTGTCGCCGTCAACAAAGACCCGGACGCGCCAATCTTTGAGGTCGCCGACTACGGTATCGTTGGGGACCTCTTCGAGGTCGTGCCCGCGATGGTCGCGGCGCTGAAAGGATGACCAGTCGGTCATGCGGTTCGTCGCTTCAGGCGTGCTCGCTGCCGGGCTGTGTGCCTTGGCGCCGATCGTCGCGGCTCAGACTGAACAAGCTCCCGCGAAAACAGGGCCTGCTCCCCGCATTCCGTCCACACGGGACGTTCTCGATCAGTACCTGAAGGGCGACTACGAGGCGGCGGTGGGAAATCCGCCAACCCTTCCGAGTTTCAATTTCAAGGACGCGGAGCGTTGGATCTCATCTGCGCGGAACGGCCGCCGAGGGCCGTCGTCAGTTGGCCGCGGCGCTCTTCGCGCTCGAGTATGCCGGTGTTCGGCAGGGCGTGCTGCCGCCGATGCTGAACTGGGCGCGGGACGTCATGAGTCGCCAGCCGCCGCGTCCCATCGAGGCGCTGTGGCTGCGCGCGTCGATCGCGCTGCGGAGTTGCTCGAGCGCTGGGTCTTTCTCATCGAAGGCGTTGCCGCGCCGAACGCCTCGGGTAAAGCCACGCCACGCGTCGGGCACATCCGGTTTGCGCGCACGCGGTTCCCCGACGATCCGCACTTCCAGATGACGGAGGCCATCGGCGCCGAGCGATCGGCCACGCTACCCGCTTGATCGACTCGCGGCGCCGCTGGCTCAGAGCCCCACGGCGTGGGACCGTATCGCCTCCGACCGGCTCGAGGCCGGCGGCCCGCGGCTGGCTGAGCGCACGGCCGCCTTTGAACGGGCCGCGGGCCTTTTCGAGCGCCTCGCCACGCACGAGACACTCGCGCGCGGAGGCGAACCTTCGGCTCGGCTACGTCAGGCTACGTCAGGGACAGTCTGACGCCGCGTTGGCGCTCTTTGACCGCGTTCCCTCGCTGACCGAGGACGTCTCCATGCGCTACCTGGGTCACCTGTTCACCGGCTGGATACTGACCTCGCTGGGCCGCACCGAGGAGGCGGCGAGGGCATACCGGTCGGCATTGCACCTGGTCCCGCGCGCGCAGTCGGCCACCTCGTTGCTCGTGGCGCTCCTCGCGAGGAACGACCGGCTCGCCGAGGCCGAAGCTGCCGCCGAGGAGTTTCTGGTCGCCGACGTCGCTCCTGTCGATCCGTGGCGCAACTACTTCGCCGGCGACTCCGCCGAGTATTCGCGGCTGGTGCGCCAGCTCCGGGAGGCGCTCAAATGAAGGGCCCGATCGCCGGTGCGGCGCTCGTGCTCATCGCCGCCACGTCGGCGTTGCTCGGTGCGCAAGGGCCAGCACGTTCCGGCTCAACTCCGACGCTGTCTTCGTCAACGTCTCCGTTCGCGAGGGTCGCTCGACACTGGGCGGGCTGCAATCGTCCGACTTTGCGTTGACTGATCGCGGCGTCGCCCAAAAGGTGCAGGTCGCGTCGTCAGACGATGTGCCGATTGACGTGACGCTGGTCGTCGACACGAGCCGCAGCGTGGTCAACAGTCTGCCGCTCTTCCGGGCGGAGGTGCAGGCCATCGTCGGACTGCTCCAGCCGAAGGAGCAGATTCGGTTGATCACGTTCGACACCGAGGTGCGTCAGATCCTGGCGATGCAGTCGCCGGGCGAGCGCCCGCCGGTTCACGAGCTCCAGTTGGGCGAGAGCACGTCGCTCGCCGACGCCCTCGTGCTCGCCCTGGCCCGGGCGCTTCGCCCCTCCCGGCGCCATCTGGTGTTCGTTTTCACTGACGGCTACGACACGTCGAGCATGCTCGGATACGGTGCGCTCGCCGAAGTGGCGAGCCATACCGATTCGATCGTGCACTTCGCGCTCGTCAAGCCGTCTGGATCCGAATTGCCGTCAGCCGCAGCGCTGGCGTCGCTGAGGGACGCCGCGTCGCGAACTGGCGGCTCGCTGTACCCGCCAACCCAGAACGAGGGCGGCATCGTGGCGGCGTTCCAGCGCGCCATCGACGATTTCCGCCACAGTTACGTCTTGTACTTCACGCCGGACAATGTACCGGGCGGAGGCTGGCACGAACTGTCGGTGAAGGTGCTCAAGCGGGGCGATTTCGATGTCCGGGCGAGAGCGGGATACTTCGGGCGCTGAATTCAACCAAGAACCAGGGCCGCGACCCGTCCTGTCACCGCCGGCACTCGTTCTCCAGGCACGACGATTCCAACCAGGTTGAGCGGGTCGGCCGCCGAAACCGTGACGTCGCCGGGCGACGGCGCCCGATGCCGCAGCGCCCTCAGCGACTCCACCGCGATCGGCACGGCGAACTGTTCGCCGAGGAATCCGCTGACGAAGCGTCCGCCCCGCACTTCGCCGCGATCCTCCATCCGGCGGAACGCGATGAGCAGTTCGCGCCAGGCCGGCACGTTCGCTTCGCGCGACACGAGCTCGCGGAACACGACGCCGTACCGACCGAGGAGCATGCGGCACGCGCTGTCGACGACGCTTGTCCGATCGGGGGCCGACTGCGGTGAAAGGAGCGCCCAGCGTCCCGTGCCGTGGCGCGGGCGCGCGGAACGCCCGCTGCCTTGACCGGCGCGTCGGTGCGGATCGATGAGCGCGCGCAGGCTGTCGAATCCGTCGGCGGTGACGAGACCCGCGGTGACCAGTTCCCACAGAGCGGTCTCGACCTCGGCGTTGAGGTGTCTGGCGCCGCGCACGATGTCGGCGAAGAACGATGCGCCCGCTCGCTCGAGATACGCCAGCACGTCCCGGGCGTTGTGGCTGAGGCCGGCGGGCGTCCGATCGCGGGTCGCCGGCGGCACCATCCAGTCCGCGTCCTCGCGGACGAAGAACGTGATCGGCGCGGCGCTCGTCGGCACCACGCGGCGCGCATCGTCGGCCGGTGCCTCAATCATCGCCGGATGCGGCGATAGCCGGCCCCAGCCGACAACCCCTGTCAGCGACAGGCGATCGAGCTGAGAAGGGTCGTAGTCTTGGACACGGTCCGGAAGGAGATGTCGCTCCCACGCGCTGGCGGGCGCCTCGAAGCCCTGGAGCTGACGGAGCGCTTCGAGCGTGCCGTGCTCACCGGACAGACGCGAACCGGCCGAGAGATGCTGCCAATCGAGAAGCCACCGCATGAACTCGGCCGCGGTAACCGGCGCGATCTCGCGCCGGAGCGCTCCGAGGGTCAGCCGGTGGATTCGCGCCAGCAGCCGTCTTTCGCACCACTCGAGGTCCGCGGCCCCGGTGAAGCTCCCGCGCAACGCCCAGCCGCTCGCCTCGAGCCTCAGCAGGGCCTCGTTGACATGGTCCGCGTCGATCCCCAGCACATCGCTGAGCTCGACGGCCGTGACGGGTCCGCTGTGGCTCATCCAACCCTGGACCATCGACACACGCACGTCGGTGTCCGGCGGCGTCGGGATGTGCTGGAGGTCGGGCAGTGGACGTTCGAATGTGACATCAGGCACGGCTTCCAGCACGGCCTTGGCCCGCTCCGTCGCGACCCAGAACGCCCGGTTGCCAAAAACGGCCCGCCCGGCACGGCGCGTGTGCTCCAGTTCGGCGAAGAACGGTTCCCATGCCGAAACCGACTCGCGGAGCCGATCGGCGAGCGGCGTTGTGAGGCGTTCCGGCAGCCGTTCCGGTACGACCACGAGCGTCAGCAGCGCGTCATGGAGATCGTCGGCATCACGCACATCGGGCCACGCGTGCCGTCGCACATCGCGCACCGCATCCTGGTCGAGGCCGCCGACTTCACGAAGCACTGAGTCCGGAAGCACACGACGCAGCTCCACCGCTCGCGCCCGCCGCTCCTCGAGCGGTGCGTCGTCGAGGAACGCGTAGGGGTTGGCGTTCAGGATTTCGTGCGAGAAGACCGACGGCACCGGCGTGTCCACCGCCACGCACCGGACGGATCCGTTGCCGACGGCCTCGAGGACCTCGACGAGACCATCGAGATCCATCGCCTCCGTGAGCACGTCCTTCATCACCTCGCGCACGAGTGGGTGATCGGGAATCGAGATGTCGCCCTCGATGTTTTCCTGGCACGCGGCGACGTCGGGAAATACCGCCGCCAGCAGGTCGTCCGACTGCAGCCGGAGGATCTGGATCGGCAGTTTCTTGCCGCCGCGGAAGCGAAGAAGCGCGAGCGCTCTACACGCATCCCAGCGCCACCGTGTGCCGAAGATCGGCGACGCGAGGGACGCCTGTTCGAGGACCTCGCGGACGGTCGGCGGACGGAGAAAAGCAAAAACGTCGATCAGCGGAAAACTGTGTTGCTCGGCCAGCGCGATGTTGATTCCGTCGTCGGTGGCGGAGGCCTGGAGCTCGAAGTTGAACGATCGGCAGAAGCGTTTTCGGAGCGCGAGGCCCCACGCCTTGTTGATTCGGGCGCCGAACGGTGCGTGGATGATGAGCTGCATCCCGCCGCCTTCGTCGAAGAACCGTTCGGCGATGATTGTGCGTTGCGTAGGCACGGCCCCGAGCACCGCGCGTCCCGTCACGACGTACTCGACGAGCTGCTCGGCACCGGCGTCATCGAGTCCGCACGAGCTCTTCAGCCAATCCACGGCGGGCTGAGCTCCGGGACTGCGCGCGCCCTCGGCACCGGGCGGAACGCCGGGTGTGAAGTCGCTGACCGTCTGGCGGATCTCGCTCACGAAGCCGGAAAGTTCTTCCGTGCGTGCCGGTGCCTCGCCGCGCCAGAAAGGGATCGTCGGTGCGGCACCGTGGGCGTCCTCGACGAGCACGCGACCCGCCGACGTGACGCGCCGAATCCGCCACGACGTGTTGCCGAGCAGCATCACGTCACCGGCCATGCTCTCGATGGCGAAGTCCTCGTCCACCGTGCCGATGACCATCCCGTCGGGCTCGGCGACGACCGTGTAGAGGCCGGTTTCCGGAATCGCTCCACCGCTCGTGATGGCGGCGAGGCGCGCGCCCCGCCGGCCCCGAAGCCTGCCGTTCACGAGGTCGCGGTGCAGGTACGCCGCATAGCGTCCGCGCCGGGCTGCGATGCCGTTCGAGAGCATCTCGACAATGCTCGTGGAACTCGGCCAATGTCAGATGCCGGTACGGATACGCACGCCGAATCGTTTCGAACAGCCGAGACTCATCCCAATCATCGGCGGCGCACATCGCGACGATCTGTTGAGCCAGGACGTCGAGTGGTGCTTCCGGAATGATCAGCCGGTCGAGCTCGCCGCGCCGGATCGCGAGCACGAGTGCCGCGCACTCGATGAGCTCGTCACGCGTGGTCGCGAACAGCCGGCCCTTGGGTACCGCGCCGCGCCAGTGCCCGGCCCGCCCGATGCGCTGCAGAGCGACGGCGATCGAACGTGGCGATCCCACCTGGCACACGAGGTCGATCGTGCCGACGTCGATTCCAAGCTCGAGCGACGCGGTGGCGACAAGCACTCGGAGCTCGCCGGCTTTCAGACGGCGTTCGGCCTCGAGTCTGATCTTCCGCGACAGGCTTCCGTGATGGGCCGCCACGACGTCTGCGCCGACGCGCTCGGCCAGGTGGAGCGTGACGCGCTCGGCCAGCCGCCGCGTGTTGACGAACACGAGCGTTGACCTGTGCGCAGTCACGAGCGCGGCGATCCGGTCGTACACCTCGCCCCAGAGCTCTTTGGACGCGACTGGCCCCAGCTCGCTTCCGGGCGACTCGATCGCGAGATCGAGCTCTCGGCGTGGCGCGATCGCAATGACCACGGGAAGCGGCCGGCCGTTGCCGCTGAGGAAATGCGCGACCGTCTCGATCGGTTTCTGTGTGGCTGAAAGCCCGATGCGTATGAGCGACCGTTCGGTCAATGCCTCCAGACGTTCGAGCGACAACGTCAGGTGGGCGCCGCGCTTGTCGTCGGCGACCGCGTGGATTTCGTCCACGATTACGGTCGACACGATGCTTCAGCATCGCGCGGCTGCGTTCGGCTGTCAGGAGGATATAGAGCGACTCCGGTGTGGTCACCAGGATATGGGGAGGACGACGGAGCATCGCCTGACGTGCCGGCATCAGCGTGTCGCCCGTGCGGACAGCCGTGCGGATGTCCGGCACCTCGTGACCGTGGCGCCGCGCGAGGCTGACAATCTCCGCGAGCGGGCCGTCGAGGTTCTTCTGGATGTCGTTGCCGAGCGCCTTCAGGGGCGACACGTACACGACCTCGGTGCGATCGGTGAGCCGGCCATCGACGGCTGCACGAACGAGCCGGTCGATGCAGGCGAGAAACGCCGCCAGGGTCTTGCCGGACCCCGTGGGCGCCGAGATCAGCGTGCTGCGTCCTGCGACGATGTGCGGCCAGCCTCGCTCCTGAGGTTCGGTCGGCGTACCGAACCGTCCGACGAACCACTCGCGGACGATCGGATGAGCCCACTCGAGGCCCGTGGACTCGGAGACGCTCGTGCCCGACATTGATCCAGGTACTAACACGGCAGAGGCCTCACGGCTCAGGGGCCTGAGGCTTAGGGCTATGATCTTCGCGTGCCCGACCGGGAGCAGCTGGACGTAGACGTCCTGATCGTTGGCGGTGGTCCGGCCGGGCTGTCGGCGGCGATTCGAATGTCCACCCTGCAGCGCGAGCGGGGCGGGCCGCCGATTTCCGTGGCGGTGCTCGACAAGGCGCCTGAGCCGGGCGCTCACGCGTTGTCGGGCGCCGTGCTGGACCCATCGACGCTCCAGGATCTTGTGCCGGATTTTGCGACACGTGGGGCGCCGCTGTCGTGTCCGGTCGCATCCGACGCCGTGTACTTTCTGACGGAACGCCGTCGCTTCAGATTTCCGTGGACGCCACCGCCCCTCGTCAATCACGGCCACTATGTCATTTCCGTCAACGCCTTCGTCAAATGGCTGGCGGGCGTCGCCGAGTCGGGCGGCGTGGACCTCATCGCGGGCATCTCGGCGTCGGAGGTTCTTCACGACGGTCCGCGGGTTGTCGGCGTTCGCACGCGTGATCTCGGCCTGAACCGGCGCGGCGAGCCGACGGCGTCGTTCCAGCCCGGCGTGGACGTTCGTGCGAAGGTCACGATTTTCTGCGACGGCGTTCGCGGCAATCTGACGAAGACGCTCGTCCGAGACCACGGCCTCGACCGCGGCCGTCAGCCGCAGGTGTACGCACTCGGCCTCAAGGAACTCTGGGAGTTGCCAGCGGGCCGGCTCGCGCCGGGCGCAGTCGTGCATACGCTCGGCTACCCGCTCTCGATGCGCGAGTTCGGCGGCGGGTTTGTGTACGGCCTCGAGCAGGGCATGGCCTCGATCGGCCTCGTGGTGGGGTTGGACTACCCGGACCCGATGTTCGACCCCTACCTGGCGTTTCAACGGTTCAAACAACATCCCTTGGTGTCCGAGCTCCTGAAAGGTGGTTCGCGCGTTCAGGTACGGCGCCAAGGCGCTGCCTGAAGGTGGTTGGCACACCATTCCGAAGGTGCACCTGGATGGTGCATTGATTGCCGGCGACGCCGGCGGGTTTCTGAACTCGATGCGGTTGAAGGGGATTCATCTCGCGATGCGGACCGGCATGCTCGCGGCCGACGCCGCTTTCGCGGCGGTTCGTTCCGGCGACACGTCGGAAGCGGGACTGAAGAGCTACCAGGACGCGATCGACAGGGCCCGGTTCGCCGCGAGTTGTATCCCGTCAGGAACGTTCATCAGATCTTCGAACGGAACCTCTTCGCCGGTCTCGCGTTTGCCGGCTGGTCGCTCGTGAGCGGCGGACTGGTGGTTCCGCGATCCCGTGCCGTCAAAAGCCGGCCACGAACGGATGCAAAAACTTGACGGTCAGAACGCCGGCGACGAACGGCCCGGAGAGGTCACCGCCACGATCGACCGGACGCTGACGTTCGATCGCGTGACGAGCGTGCACCATTCAGGGACCCGACACCGTGAGGATCAACCGTCGCATCTCATCGTGCACGACCTCGACATCTGCCGCACGAGGTGTGTCGTGGAATACGCGAACCCGTGCATCCGCTTCTGTCCGGCGAACGTGTACGAGATGGAGGACGACGGACAGCGGTGGCAAACGCCTGCACCTGAATCCTTCGAACTGCGTTCACTGCCGGACGTGCGACATCATGGACCCGTATCAAATCATCGACTGGGTCCCGCCGGAGGGTGGCGAAGGCCCTCGCTACATCGGCATGTGATGTTGTCCACGTCCAGACGCTGGCAGGTCGCCGCGATCTCGGCGATTGGCGTTCCGGTGATCGAAGCGCTCGGCGGCACCTACAACTGGCGCGAGCGTGGGCGAGAAGTGCTCGACGAGGTCGCGCGAGAGGGACGGCAGCCGATCTTTGCCTTCTGGCATGGACGAATTCTGACCGCGACCCTGTATTTTCGCGACCGCGGCATCGTCGTCATCACGAGCGAGAACTTCGATGGAGAATGGATCGCGCGCATCATCCGGCGATTCGGTTACGACACGGCCCGCGGATCGACCTCGCGCGGCGGCGCTCGCGCCCTGGCGCAGCTGCGGCGGGAAATGCGCGCCGGCCGTCCTGCGGCCTTCACGATCGACGGCCCGCGCGGGCCGGAGCGCGTGGCTCAGCCTGGTGCCATCTGGCTGGCCAGCGCGACCGGGCAGCCGATCGTGCCGTTTCACATCGAGGCGGCGTCGTTCTGGACGGTGAACAGCTGGGATCACCATCAGGTACCCAAGCCCGGCTCGGACGTCGCGATTGCCATCGGCGACGCGATGGATGTTCCGCCGGAGGCGGACGACGAGACGATTGAGCGGTACCGGCAGGAGCTCGAACACACGCTTGCGACGACTCGAGGCGCAGGCGCGGGCGCTTCTCGGCCTAGAGCGACGTGCTGAAGGCGCGCTCTTAGAGAATCCCGCGGGCAGCATCGCGCCGGTGCGGCTCTTGTACCGACCGGTACGACTCGCCGAATTTCGACTCGAGCTGCCGTTCTTCGATCGGTACGACGACGAACCTGAACACCACAAACGCCACGAGCGCGAAGAGCAGGACCAGCCAGCTCCTCAGCGTCAGCCCAAGAGCGAATAGCAGCAGGGACGCCCACCGTGTAGAGCGGATGTCGTATCCAGCGGTACGGACCGTGTTGAACCAGGTCGTGGTTCGTTTTGGTCAGCACGGTCTCGCTGACGTTGCGGCCAATTGACGAAAAGACCCAGTACGTCCCGGGAATCACGAAGAGTCCCACCGTCGCGCCCGTCCAGGCCACCCAGTCCGGAGCTCTGAACGACGCCCATCCCATGACGCCAGGAACCAGGGCATGCGCGAGGATCGAGCCAAATGCGCCGAGACCGCCTGCGGCTCGCGCCGCCAGCGCCAGCCCACCCTCGCGACGCCGTTCAATCGTGCCGCTGAGCTTGCGGGCCCGGGCGCGGTAGTAGCCGGAGATCGTCAACGATCCGAACAGGACGACGAGCGCCCAGAGTCTCAGCATGAGTCGATGCTCGTTCAGCGCTCTCCGCTTTCGAGGGCGATGCGCCGGTCGAGCGCTTTCGAGGCTGTGTCTGCGTACACACGACACGCTCCGGCATCGATAAAAGGATTCGTATCCGGCTGTTTGGCGCGCGACGCCAGCTTGCTCGACATCTGAGAGAACTCGGGATGGACGGAGAGGAGGATGTCGCACGGCAGGGCCGCCACCTTGGCGATGCTCTGACGGAACGATTCAACTCGGCTCGGGTGCGTCGCGTCGCCGGTGAATCGGAAGCCGGGCTCTGAGACTGAGTTCAGGCTGTCGGCATAGACGACGTTCAGGCACTTCGTACCCTCGCACGACTGCCACGTCCACGTCGTGCTGCCCGGCGTGTGACCCGGGGTGAGATGCGCGGTAATCGCCAGCGTGCCGACACGCAACACCTCGCCATCAGCGACGACCCGAACGGACTTCGCTGGCGGAAACACGCTCGACCCGGCTTGCGGATCGTCCGGGACGGGCTTGCCCTGTTCCAGCGCGCGGGCGCCCGCGGGGCTCGCAGCAACGACCGCCCCAGACGCACGTTGGAGCGCGGCGATGGCGCCCGCGTGATCGAGGTGGGCATGCGAGTTCACGATCAGCCGAATGTCTTCGGTGCGGAATCCGAGCGTGCGGATGCTCTGATCGATCAGCGTCGCAGATTGAGGCAACGCGCCGTCGAGCAGGATCAGGCCGCTGTCAGACGTCACGAGCACCGCCGACAGGCCGGCGGTGCCGACGTAGTAGGTATTTCCGAAGACGCGGAACGGCGCCTGCGGGGCATTCCAGGCGGCGCACTGCTCGCAGTTGATGGGCGCGTCGGAGGTGAGCGGCGGATGACCCTGGCCGAAATACGCAAGCGCCACGATCGCGATGGCAGCGATTCTGATCGTCATCGTTGTCGCATATCCTAGCGTGACCTCGACCCTCGGACCCTCGGACCCTCGGACCCTCGGACCTTCGAACCTTCGAACCTTCGGACCCTCGAACCCATGATTCTCTACTCGTCCCCTCGTTTCGCCGAGCACACGACGCCGCCCGGACATCCGGAAGGTCCGGAGCGTGCTGGCGTGTTCGACGTGACGGCCGAGGCCTTCTCGAAGAGCCGGCGGCACCGTTCGGCCTCCGCGGCCCGCCACTGTGGAGGAACTGGCCCGTATCCACAGCGCCGACTATCTCGACATGCTGAGAAAGATGGCCGGTCGCGCGGCCATGCTCGATCCGGACACGTTCACGAGTCCCGAGTCTCACGAGATCGCGCTGCTCGCCGCGGGCGCCGCCGTCGATGCGGCGCGCGAGGCCTACGACGCCCGCATCGCGACGTTCGCGCTCGTCCGGCCACCCGGCCATCACGCCGAGGCCGACCGCGCCATGGGCTTCTGCCTGTTCAACAACATCGCGCGTCGCGGCGGCGGCGCTGCGAGCCGACGGCGTCGAGCGCGTGGCGATCGTGGACATCGACGTCCACCACGGCAACGGAACGCAGAACTCGTTCTACGAAGATCCCGACCGTGCTGTACATCTCGAGCCACCAGTTTCCGTACTACCCAGGCACGGGCGCCGCGGAGGAAACCGGCGTCGGCGCCGGACGTGGCGCCACGTTGAACGTGCCGCTTGCCGCGGGTGCGACCGACGATGTCTATCTGCGAGCGTACGAGAGCAAAGTGATTCCGGCGATCGACGCGTTCAAGCCCGATGTGCTCCTCGTGTCGGCCGGCTACGACGCGCACGAGCGCGATCCGCTTGCCGGCATGCGCCTCACGGTGTCGGGTTACGCACGGCTCGCGGGCTTGTTGAAGGACGCGGCGGACCGACACTGCCACGGCCGGACGGCGTGGGTCACCGAAGGCGGTTACCACCTCGGCGCCCTCCGCGAGTGCCTGGACGCCACAATCGGCGTGCTAAGGTAAAAGGTCAACCTTCCTACTGTCGTGACTGACTATCGGCCCAGAGACATCGAAACAAAGTGGCAGACGCGCTGGCGGGAGACGCGGGCCTTCGAGGTGACCGAGGATCCGTCGCGTCCGAAGTTCTACTGCCTCGAGATGTTCGCCTATCCCGTCCGGCCACGCGCACGTCGGGCATGTCCGCAACTACATGATCGGCGACATCATGGCGCGCACCATGCGGATGCGCGGCTACAACGTGCTGCATCCGTTCGGCTGGGACGCGTTCGGCCTGCCTGCTGAGAACGCCGCGATCAAGAACAACGTCCATCCGAAGACGTGGACGCTCGACAACATCGCGCACATGAAGGGGCAGCTCCAGCGGCTGGGCATCAGCTACGCCTGGGAGCGCGAGATCGCGACCTGCCTGCCCGAGTACTACCGCTGGAACCAGTGGCTGTTCACGCGCATGTTCCAGAAGGGGCTGGCGTACCGGCGGCGGTCGAACGTCAACTGGTGCGAGAGCTGCCAGACGGTTCTCGCGAACGAGCAGGTCGTGGACGGCGGCTGCTGGCGGTGCGGAACGCCGGTCACGATCCGCGATCTCGAGCAGTGGTTTCTGCGCATCACGGCCTACGCCGACGAGCTGCGTCGACGCGCTCGGCACCCTGACGGAATGGCCCGAGAAGGTGCTCACGATGCAGCGCAACTGGATCGGCCGATCCGAGGGCGCGCGCGTCCGGTTCCCGCTCGTGAACGGCACGGGGCCGGGTGCTCGACCAGGCGGTCGAGGTGTTCACGACGCGCATCGACACGATCTACGGCGCCACGTGTGTCTTCCTCGCGCCCGAGCATCCGCTCGTCGAGCGCCTGGCCGCGGCTCGCCCGATGAGAAGGCGCTCCGTGCGCGCGCCGCGGCCTTCCGCGCGCAGGACCGCTCCGCGCGGATGACCGGCGAGGTCGAGAAGGAAGGCTTCGACACCGGCCATCGAGGTCGTCAATCCGTTCACCGGCGAGAAGGTCCCGCTCTGGGTCGCCAACTTCGTGCTGGGCGAATACGGCACCGGGCGCCGTCATGTCCGTCCCGGCTCACGACCAGCGAGACTTCGAGTTCGTCCGGAAATACGGACCTGCCCGTGCGCGTCGTCATCCAGCCCGAGGGCGGCGGTCTGTCGAGCGACACGCCTGGAGGCCGCCTTCGAAGACGACGGCATGCTCGTCGAACTCGGGACCGTACTCGGGCCTCACGTCTCGACGAGGCCCGGCGCCGCATGACGGCCGATGCCCGGTCGAAGGGCATCGGGCAGGGCGCGATTCAGTACCGGCTGAAGGACTGGGGCATTTCCCGCCAGCGGTACTGGGGCACGCCGATTCCGATCATTTATTGTCCGGAGTGCGGGCTCGTGCCCGTTCCCGACGATCAGCTGCCGGTCGCGCTGCCGGACGTCGTCGAGTTCACCGGCCGCGGCGACTCACCGCTGAAGCACGTCGAGGACTTCGTGAACGTCGCCGTGCCCGACATGCGGGCAGCCCGCCCGTCGTGAGACCGACACGATGGACACGTTCGTGGACTCGTCCTGGTACTTCTACCGGTTCTGCGACGCGTCGAACACCGGAGCTGCCGTTTGCGCCAGAGAGCGTGAAGTACTGGGGGCCGGTCGACTTCTACAGCGGCGGCGTCGAGCACGCCATCCTGCACCTGATCTACTCGCGGTTCTTCAGCCGCGTGTTTCGCGACGTCGGGCTCGTCGGCATCGACGAGCCGTTCCACCGGCTGCTGACGCAGGGCATGGTGCTGCGGAACGGCGCCGTCATGTCCAAGTCGAAGGGCAACGTCGTCGATCCGGACGACATGATCGGCAAGTACGGCGCGGACGCGCTGCGGCTGTACGTCATGTTCGTCGCGCCGCCGGAGAAGGAAGTCGAGTGGTCCGACGCCGGTCTCGAAGGCGCGTTCCGATTTCTCAGCCGCGTGTGGCGGATCGTCGATCACGTCACGCCGGCGCTGGCCGGCGCGGCGTCACCGGCCGGCATGGCGCTCGACGAGGGCGAGCGCGCCCTGCGTCAGAAGACGCACGCGACGATTGGCCGGGTCACGCGCGACATCGATCCGCGCATGCACCTGAACACCGCGATGTCTGCGCTCATGGAGCTCGTCAACGAGATCTACGCGTTTGCGGAGCCTCGTGGTCTGCGACCCGTCGGTCGGGAGGACGAGCCGCCGGCCGTCATCTCTCGCGGCGGAAACGGCGGCCGTGCTGCGCGAAGCCTGCGAGGCGCTCGTGCTGATGCTGTCGCCGTTCACGCCTCACCTGGCCGAAGAGCTCTGGGAAGGGCTCGGCCACACGAGCGGGGTCGTCGCCGCCGGATGGCCGGCGTACGACGAGGCGGCGGCCCGGCGAGGACTCATCGAGGTGCCGGTGCAGGTCAACGGAAAGGTCCGGGCGCGCATCCTCGATATCCCAGGATGCATCGGAGGCCGAAATGGAAGCCGCTGCCCGCGCCGCGGCCCCGGTCGCGCCATATCTTGCAGAACGCCGAAGTCGTGAAGGTCGTGGTCGCCAAAGGCCGTCTCGTGAACATCGTCGTCAGACCAGCCAAGGGGACGTCATGACGCACCGCTGGATTTCGCTCGTGCTGGCCTTCTTCGTGGCGTTCGCGGGTCTGACGGCGTCGTCGTGCGGCTACGCGCTGGCGGGGCGCGGCAACGCGCTGCCGGCGGACATCACGATCATCGGCGTGCCGTACTTCGTGAATGCGTCGTCGGAGCCCGAGATGGAGCGCGTCCTGGGTGACGCCGTGCGCGCGGAGTTCCAGAGCAAGGGCAAGTATCGCGTGCAGCCGGACGAGTCGGGCGTGGACGGACTGCTGACCGGCACGGTGACGCAACGTTGAGCTTCGGCCGACGGCCTACACGCCAGAGCGATTGCCGTCGGCGTTCGCGATCATCGTCACGGCCAACGTCGAGTTCAAGAACATGCGCGACAGCGAGAACGTGCTGTGGTCGAATCCGTCCTTCCGCGTGGCCGAGGAATATCAGGTGACCACCGACAGCAACCTGACCGACATCACCGCGTTCTTCACGCAGAATCCCAACGCGAAGGAGCGGCTCGCGAAGCGCTTCGCGCGCGACGTCGTCACCGCCATCTTCGAGGCGTTCTGAGCCCGTGCCTGCCATCGACCTCGCCACGCTGAAGAAGCACGTGGCGGATCGCCGCCTTGCGCCCGGTGTACGTGCTGGTTGGCGAGGACGTCAAGCTCGTCGACCGCATGGTCGACGCCATCGAAAGCACGATCGATCCGGCCGACCGGCCGTTCGCCGTGGATCGCGTGTATGCGGGTGAGGCGAGCGGGTCGCCGCTCAATATCGTGTCGTCGGCTCGCGGTGCTGCCGATGCTCGGCGATCGGCGTCTGGTGATCGTGCTGCGCGCGGAGCGCATTGCTGAAGCCGAAAAGGGCCGGGAAGCCCGCGCGAAGGGATTGGAGGAGGAAGCCGACGAGGAGGCGCAGGGCGAGGCGCCCGACCTCGAGCCCCTCGAGGACTACCTGGACGCGCCGGTGGATACGTCCGTTCTCGTGTTCGTCGCGGCGGAGATGGACCGGTCGCGCCGCCTGACGAAGAAGCTGGTCGCCAAGGCGACGATCGTGGAGTTCGGCGGGCTGGCCGCCGACGGTGTGGCTGCGCGCCGCGAGGGACGCCGGACGGCGCAGGAGTGGCTCCAGGAGGAGCTGACGCGATCGGGCCGCGCCATCGAACCCGACGCGGCCCGACTGCTCGTGTCGCGGGCCGGGCACGACATCACGAAGCTCCGCGGGGACGTCGAACGGCTGCTGCTCTACACCGAGGGCCGCAAGCGCATCTCGGCGGACGATGTCATGGAAGTGGTCGCCGACGAGCAGACCGTGGACGACGACTGGGCCGTCATCAACGCCATCGCGGACGGCGACCCGGCGCGGGCGCTGGTCGAGACTGGGCGCCGCTTCGACCGCGGCGACTCGCCGCATCAACTGCTCGGGCAGCTGCGATGGTGGGTGTCGTCGCGACTGGCGGAAGGCGACGCGTCCCGCGTGAAGCCGGCGATGGACGCCCTGCTACGGACGGACCTGGCGTTGAAGAGCTCAGGAGGAGAGGAGCGCGTGCTCCTCGAACGTCTCGTCGTCGAGTTGACCGGACGCCGGCTGCCGGCGTCCCGGGGCTGGCGCTGAAAAACGGGACTAGGTGAGTTATCGAAAGGCCCACCAGAAGGGCGCAGACTACCCGGCATGAGCATGGGTCCAGGGTTCAGCATCCCGAGATCGTGGTTTTGGGCAGTCGCATGGATCGTGGGCACCGTCGCCTGGGTCCTGAGCGGACTGGGACAGCATCACCTGGCTGTTCAAGGCTAATTGAGCGTTCAGCGCAACCGTTCCTGGAGCCGAATGCCGGACGATCCAAATCGCGACCAAAAGCCGAGACCAGATAGCGCGATCCGCGGGGCAGGGACACGGGCGTTGTGCCGCATCGGCCAATGCCCGCGTATGCCGAGCTTTCGTCGGTCATCAGGCGGGCTTGCGGTTGACGTTCTCTGCGATGAACCAGCGCGACACCATCGGCCGTCAGCCGATCCATCATGCGAAAACGCATGTCGCCGTTCCGCTGCACCATCCCGACGACCGGCGTCTTGTCCGTCCAGCCGCGCTTGTTGCGTCCGCGGTTGCGGGGCTTGCCACCAACGAATACCTCGTCGGCCTCGACCGTGCCGCGCAGTTTGACGCCACCGTCGTAGCCGATGCCGTGACGGATACGACGCAGGACGAACAACGTGCTCTTGTGGGTGATCTCCATCTCGCGTGAAAGCTGAAGGGCCGAGATGCGTGAAGAAGGGCAAGAAACGCGGGCCGAAGGAAGAACGGCTCGTGATCACCGAAGACCCCGCGCTCGCCCTGTCGCGCCTGCTCAACCCGCCGCGCAATCACAAGCCCTGACAACCAAGCCGCCATAGCGCGGCGTCGCTGTGCAATCGGGTACAGAGACGGTGCTGACGGCTGTCGTACCGTCCGCGCATGCCTTCCCCGCAACCCTGCCCGAACTGCCGACGCGAGGGTCTCTGGCTGGAACATGCCAGCGCCCAAGCATGGGTGAACTACTACCGCTGCGCGACCGGCCACGTCTGGAACATCCCCAAGAACGCCCCTGCCGGTCCAATCTGGTTCGTGACGGAAGTGCCGACGCCGACCAGTCGCGACGCAGCTGATAAAGTGAAGGTCGGACGCGGGGACTTCCCAGTCGCGCGTCAGGTGGCCAGTCATGACCGTACGGCCATGCCCGAAGTGCGACAATACTGAGCCGCGCTGGCTCGAGTGGGCCAGTTTCGAGGCGACTGTCAACTTCTACCGCTGCCAAACATGCGGCCACGTATGGAACGTGGACAAACAAGACCCCAACGGAAAAGTCACAGACGTGACCGTTGAGCCGCCGAAGCAGTAGGTAGGGTTACTTGGCCAGGCTTTTCGCCAGCCGCGACTTGTAGCGGCCGGCCGCGTTGTCGTGGATGATGCCCTTACCCGACATCTTGTCCACGAGCGAGTAGGTCTCGCGGAGCAAGGTCTTCGCCTTGTCCGTCTCCCCGGCGGTGACCGCGCTGCGAATCGCCTTCAGTCCGGTCCGGAGCTTCGACCGCAGTTCGCGATTGTGCGCGGTGCGCTTGAGGGTCTGGCGATGAGCTTTCATCGCCGATGCATGTCGCGTAGCCACGTGCTGTCCTTACCTGCGGGCCGAGCCCGCCAGAAGCGGTCCATGAGTGGACCGCGAACACTAGAGTATAGAAGAAACAGGGGTTCTCGAGGAACCCGGACCCTCAGTCGCCTTGTTTTTCGGAGCGGATCCGTCGACGCTCCCGGCGGTCCGATGTCCCAAGATCGCGCCGGTGATGCGGTCTCGCGACGCGCAGAAGGTCCAGCAGGGCCTGTTCCTCCGGTGAGGGCGGCGGGGTGGTGTCCTCGTAGAGCAGACGGGCCTGCGCCTTGGGAATGTGCTCGTCGAGCACGGCGCGCACGACCACCCGCTGCTTGCGTCCGAGTGTCCGGCTGATTTCGACGACGTCCCCGGCTTTCAGCTCCCGGTGTGGCTTCGCCGAGCGCCCGTTGACGTCCACCTTGCCGCCCTTGCACGCCTGCTGCGCCTCCGAGCGCGTCTTGAACAGGCACGCCACGTCGAGCCAGACGTCGAGGCGGACAGTTTCAGTCAAGGGAGCAGTACCTGTCACGTGCATTGCGAATCTGCAATCTGAGATTGATGATCGCAATGATGATCCGACGATCGCGGATTGATGACTGATGAGCGAGAGCTTCTCGCATGGGCCGCGATCCTCAATCGTCCAATCACAATTCATCAATCCTCAATCATCGATGGATCGTCAGATCTGCAAATTTCAATTCATCAATGCCTCGCGTCACGAGTTCCTTCGCCTTCGCGAGGACCTGATCGATTCCCGACGGATCCTTCCCGCCCGCCTCCGCGAAGTCCGGCCGGCCGCCGCCGCCTCCACCGATGAGGGGCGCCAGTTCCTTGACGAGCTGCCCGGCCTTGACGCGCCCGGTGAGATCCTTCGTCACCGACACGAGCAGCTGAGCCTTCCCGTCGTTCTCGGCGGCCAGCACGACGACGCCGGTCTTCAATCTGTCGCGGAGCGAATCGGCCAGGCCGCGCAGCGCGTCCTTTTCGAGTCCGCTGACTCGGCGGGCGACGAGCTTTGCGTCGCCGATCGCGACGCTATCGTCCTGGTCGGCGCTCGGGCCGCCCATCGCGACCTTCGTCTTCAGCTGCGCGTTCTCACGCGCCAGGCGCTTCACCTCCGCCTGCAGTCGTGCCACCGCATCGGCCATTTCAGGGGCCGGCACGTTCAAAGCCGCCTGCGTGCGGGCGAGTGCCGCATCGCGGGCCTGCAGATAGGCGACCGCGCCGGCGCCGGTCAACGCCTCGATTCGGCGAACGCCCGCGGCGACACCGGACTCCTCGGTGATCACGAACGGACCGATGTCGCCGGTCGCCCGCACATGCGTGCCGCCGCACAGCTCGACGCTGAATCCTGGAACGGTGACGACGCGCACGCGGTCGCCGTACTTCTCGCCGAAGAGCGCCATCGCGCCGTCACGAATCGCGTCCTCCGTGCTTCGCACTTCGGTGCTCACGGGCGTGTTGCCATAGACGTGCTCGTTGACGACGCGTTCGATGTCCCGAGTGTCGTCGTCGGTGAGCGCCTCGAAGTGCGAGAAGTCGAACCGCAGCCGGTCCGGTGCGACGAGCGAGCCGGCCTGACGCACGTGCGTGCCCAGGCGCTGTCGGAGCGCCGCGTGGAGGAGGTGAGTCGCCGTGTGATTGCGGCGCGTCGCATCGCGAGCGCCCGCGTCAACGCGCGCCGTGAGCTTCGTGCCAGGTGTGAGGGTGGACGACGCGGTGACGCGGTGTGCGCGCGCGCCGCCGGGCGCGATCCGTGACATGCCGGTGACGCCGCTGGCGCGTCCGTCAGTTGTGACGAGCTGGCCCGTGTCCGAGACCTGGCCGCCGGACTCGACGTAGAAGGGCGTGCGGTCGAGCACCACGAATCCCGTCGATCCCGCCTCGAGACGCTCGACCTGCCGGCGGCCGTCATCGAAAAGCGGCGACGACCGTGGCGTCGGGGACATCGGTCGTCGTGTAGCCCTCGAAGCTGTCGCCGATCGGCTTCGATACGGCGACGCTCGGCGTCGCTCGCATACTCGAACGAAACGCCTTTCTTCGACTCGAACGCGCTGCCGGCGCGCGCCCGTTCCCGCTGCGCCTCCATGGCGGTCTCGTAGCCCTCGCGGTCGATCGACGAGCCCGCGCTGGCCGGCGAGGTCCTCGGCGAAATCGAGCGGCACACCGAGCGAGTCGTAGAGGCGGAACACCGCGTCGCCCGGCACAACGGACGCGCCGGCAGGCCTGGTCCGATCGAGCAGCTCCTCGAGGCGGGGCAGTCCGCTCGTGAGCACCGCATCGAATCGGTCTTCCTCCGCACGGACGGTGCGCACGATCGCGTCGCGCTGCCGGACGAGCTCCGGATAGCTCGCGCCCATCTCGCGAACGACGACGTCGACGAGCGCGTGCAGGAACGGCTCGGTGAGGCCGAGCTTCTTTCCGTGGCGCATGGCGCGCCGCATGATCTTGCGCAGCACGTAGCCCCGCCACTCGTTCGACGGCAGGACGCCGTCGCGCGATGAGAAAGGTCATCGCGCGCAGGTGGTCGGCCACGACCCGCATCGACACGTCCGGGTGATCGAGCGGTCTCGTCGTGCCGGTGTAGGTGCGGCCCGGCGCGGTCTGCGATCGCCCGCAGGATCGGCTGGAAGAGATCCGTGTCGTAGGTCGACAGTGTGCCCTGAATGACCGACGTGATCCGCTCGAGACCCATGCCCGTGTCGATCGACTTCGCCGGCAGCGGCGTCAGCGTCCCGCCTTCACCGCGATCGAACTCCATGAACACGTTGTTCCAGACCTCGACGTAGCGCTCGCAGTCGCACTCGATGCCCCTGCATACCGGCTCATCGCAGGGGATGTGGTTGCCGCGGAAATACATGATTTCCGAACAACGGCCGCAGGGCCCCGTCTCGCCCATCTGCCAGAAGTTGTCCGCGAGGCCGAGTTCGGTGATCGCGCGACGGCGGGCACGAACGTCGTCCACAGATCGAACGCCTCGTCGTCGCGCGGGATGCCGGCCTCGCCCTTGAAGATCGTCGGGAACAACCGGTCCGGGCTCGAGCTTCCAGACCGTCGTCAGGAGCTCCCAGGCGAACGCGATGGCGTCTTTCTTGAAGTAGTCGCCGAACGAGAAATTGCCAAGCATCTCGAAGAACGTGTGGTGCCGATCCGACGGTCCCACGTTGTCGAGGTCGTTGTGCTTGCCGCTCACGCGCATGCACTTCTGCGCCGTCGTCGCTCGCTGGTAGTCGCGCCGCTCCCTGCCAAGGAACAGGTCCTTGAACTGGTTCATGCCGGCGTTGGTGAACAGCAACGTCGGATCGTCGGCGGGAATGAGCGACGACGAGGGAACGATGCGGTGTCCCTGGCGCGCGAAGTAGTCGAGAAAACCCTGGCGAATCTCGTGACCGGTCATGTGAGTGGAAGATTGTATCGGCTCAGGGGCTCAGGGCTCAGGGCTCGAGACTCCTTTCAACACCCTTGAAATCATCTGCCGAGAAAAGCCGCGCCTCAGGAGCTGATTGAACAACCGGCGCCGGCCGGCAGGCGTGTCGTCGACGGTTCGGCCCTTTCGTTCGATGAAGCGCTTGATGGCGTTGAGATCCTCGTCCGGCGGAAGTCTCGGCGAGCGCCTCGCGGGTCAAGCTCGCGCGAGAAGCCGCGCGCCTCGAGCTCGCGCTGAATCCGCAGCTGCCCGCGTCCCTTCAGCCGGCTGGCGGTGCGCACATGCGCGAAGGCCGCCCGGCGGTCGTCGACGAATGGTTGTCCAGCGAGGCGTTCGACCGCGGCGTCGACCGCCTCGCGAGTGAAGCCGCGATCGATCAGCTTGGCGGTGAGCTCGGCGCGGCTCAACTCGCGCCGGCTGAGCATGGCGAGTCCTGCCGAATACGGCGTGCCGCTCGGCGACGTTCTACGACTTCCGACCAGCGGCTGTCGCCTCGGCCTGGCGCGCCGGAATCTCGACCGGCGTCAGCCAGTTGTGACGGTCCGGTACCACGCCGTTGACGTAGTCGAAGAACGCGTTCTGCAGGGCGGTCGTGACGGGACCGCGGCGACCCGGTCCGATCTGGATGCGATCCACCGAGCGGATCGGCGTAATTTCAGCGGCCGTTCCGGTGAAGAACAGCTCGTCGGCGATGTAGAGCATCTCGCGCGGCAGGTCCTGTTCCTTCACCTGGTATCCCAGATCCTGTGCGAGCGTGACAACCGAGTCGCGCGTGATGCCGGGCAGGACCGACGCCCCGACCGGCGGCGTGTAGAGCACGTCGTCGCGAACGAGGAAGAGGTTCTGGCCGCTGCCTTCGCTGACGTGGCCTGATCGGATCGAGGGCGATGCCCTCGGCGAAGCCGCCCGAGCACCGCCTCCATCTTGATGAGTGCGGAGTTCGCGTAGTTGGCGGCCGACTTCGCCATCGCCGGGAACGTGTTCGGCGCGCTCCGGGCCCAGGAGCTCACGCAGACGTCCACGCCCTTCTCGAGCGCTTCCGGTCCGAGGTACGCGCCCCAGTGCCACACGAGAATCGCGGCATCAACGGGACAGGTCATCGGGTTCACGCCGAGCTCGTTGTACCCGCGATAGATGATCGGGCGGATGTAGCACGCGTCGAGCCCGTTGGCCTTGACGACATCGACCACGCCGCGCGTGAATGTCGTCGCGGTCGAGCTCGTAGTCCATCCGGTAGATCCGGGCCGAGTCGTACAGCCGACGGATGTGGGCGTCGAGACGGAAGAACGCCGAGCCCCTCGGGGTCTTGTAACAGCGAGCGCCCTCGAACACGGCCGATCCGTAGTGGATGACGTGTGAGGCGATGTGGATGGTGGCGTCCGACCAATCGACGACCTTGCCATTGATCCACACCTTGGCGGTGCGATCGAAAGCCATGTTCACTCCTGAGGGGAACCGGGGCGGGCCGCCGAGGCCGCCACCTGGAAGTCTCGATGTTACCAGTATTACTGGGCCTCGCCACAGAACGGGCAGCGCCCGCCCCGTGTCGGCAAGGGCTTGCGGCACTGCAGGCAGAACCGTCCTCCGCCGATTTCGCGGGTCCGGTGCCGCGCCGTCGCCGGGCGGCGCGCAACCACCGGACGAGAGGCTCTCGGCCCCGGCTGGCGCCGCCACGGCGGCTGGCGTGCGACGGACGAGCTCGCCCCGCGCGCCCAGGATATCGGTCAGAAGGTCCTCGGCCCGTTGATACCGGGCGGACACGTCGGCCCGCAGCGCGCGCATGACGATCTCGTCGATGACCTTGGGGATGGCCGGGTTGCGCGTGCGCGGAGGCGAGACGAGCTCACCGCGGCGGAGTCGGTCGAGGTCGCTCGGTGCCGGCGTGTCGTACGGCAGGGTGCCGGTCAGCATCTGGTACATCGTCACGCCGAGCGAATAGAGGTCAGACGCGAAGACCGCGCGCCCCTCGAACTGCTCGGGTGCCATGTAGGGCGGGCTGCCGATGACGGTCGTGCCGTGCGCGGCGATCTCGAGGAAGCGGGACGTGCCGAAGTCGCCGACCTTGAGCAGTCCGCGGTCGGTCACGAAGACGTTCGCCGGCCGGAGATCGCGATGGATGACACCGTTCTTGTGCGCGTGCTCGACGGCGTTGGCGATCTGGCAGGTGTAGTCGAGCGCCGCCGCGAGCTCGAGCGGGCCGCGCTCGACGATGATCGTCTCGAGCGTCTCGCCCGGCACGTACTCCATGACGATGAAGAAGACGCCGTCCTGCTTCTCGGCGGTCGTGACGCTGACGATGTTGGGATGATTCAGCGACGCGAGCAGACGCGGCTCGCGCAGCAGCTCACCGAAGTCCAGGTTCTGCTTGTGCGGGACCTTGATGGCGACGCGCTTGTCGATCCAGGTGTCTTCGGCGAGATACACGGTTCCGAAGCCGCCACTCCCGATGGGCTCGAGCAACCGGTACTTGCCGAGCGTTTGGCCGCGAAAGACCATGACCTGAGAAAGTATATCGATCTGGTTCACAATCTGCGCGTGCATCGTGTCCACGCCGCCGGCGCCGAACCGCCCTCGGTCCTCGTCACGGGCGACGAGGCTCACCACTTGACGCATGTGCTGCGCTTGTCCGCCGGCGATGTCGTCGTGGTGTTTGACGGTCTAGGGCATGAATGGTTGGGACGCATCACGTCCGCCGTGCGGTCCGGCGTCACGATCGATCTCGAGCACGAACGGACGCCGGTCGCCGAGCCGTCGGTGCATCTCACGCTCGCGGTGGCCGTGCTCAAGGGCACCCAACTCGACGACGTGGTCCGTGACGCGACCATGCTCGGCGCCTCCGCGATCGTCCCCTTCGTGTCTGCGCGCGTCGCGGTGTCCGCGCGAGCCTGGAGGAACCGATCGACGGACCGCTGGCGCCGCGTTGCGAGCGCCTCCGCCAGGCAATCGGGCCGGGCCGTCGTGCCGGTGATCGGTGACGTGTCGAGCTTCGAGTCGCTGCTGTCGACCGGCGGCGTCGATTCGATCGTCATGTGCGTGGAACCGTCGTCAGGCCGGGAACGATCGGTGACCACGCTCCCGCGGGCCGAGCGGGTTCTGCTGCTCGTCGGTCCGGAGGGCGGCTGGGCGCTGGACGAGATCGAACGCGCCCGGGCTGCCGGCGCCGCGTTCATCTCACTGGGGCCGCGGACGCTTCGTGCGGAGGCCGCGCCGGCCGTCGCGTTGGTCGCTCTGTGGACGCACTGGGGGTGGACCTAGCGCGGAAACGTCAGCCCTGGTAACCGGCCCGTGCGCGGACGGTGTAGCGACGCTCCTTCGTTCTCACAACGAGCTCGTGCCATCCGTCTGGACGAACCCCGCGGGGCGTGAAGCTGAGAAGATAGCTCGAGCGAAAGTCCGAGAGCACCTGGGCGAAAAGGTCAGGCAAGGCGGTGTCCGGCGGATTCTCAAACACGAGGCCCCCGGTCCGGGCGGCGGCTTCGCGCAGCCGTTCGGTCACGTACAGCGCGCCGTACGGAACGCCGCGAGCCGCGCGATCGATCCTCCCTGGCTCGTACGATCGTCGCGTATAGCGAGGCGCCCGAGGAGCCGGCCAGCGAGATTACGTCGTCGGCTTTGAGCACGCTGGCATTGTCGAGGCCATCGGTAACGCCGAAGACGAGCTGCGGCCGGTCGTTCCTCGGCGCGGACAGTCAGTGCCGCGCCGAATGCATCGTAAAGCGCGGTCATGCCGCCGGCTCCGACGCGTTCGACCGGCGGCGCGACACCGCCCGGTTGAAAGCCGAATACCTCGGTGACCTTCGTGGCGAACGTCAGCAATCGGATTCGATCCTGCGCCATGAGCGATTGGCCGATCCGCCGAATACCAGTTTTTAGTGTCTCGAGGCTCTTGGCGTCGAGGCTGCCGCTGGTGTCAAGCACGACGGTCACGTCCGACGGCTGAGAAGAGGTCGCGATGGACGTGACCTCCTGCCGCACACCGTTGTCCGTGAGCTCGAAGTCCGACTCCGTCAGACCCTGAACGACCGTTTTGCCGTCCTTCACCCACACCGGAACCAGGACGATGCCCGTGCTCGATCGGAAAGTGACGGTCGGTCGCTGCGCAACCAGCGAGACCGACGCCGCACCGAGAACGATCGCGGCCACGCCGCCGAGACGCCGAGCGGTCATGGCCGGATGGCCTCCCGCAGTTGACGAAGCGAAGCGGACCAGTGCCGGTAGGTCGGGGACCCGTAGATATTCCACGGGTCGGCGGCCGGTGCGAATCTGAACATGCTGTTGACGCGACTGCCGGCCTCCGTGACGTTGCCGTCACGGGCGAGGAGCGAGGCGAGCGCCAGCGTCGCGGCCTGCGCATTCGGAAACGCCGCGAGTGCGGCGCGATACGATTCCGCGGCTTCTGACGATCGACTCATCCTGGCAAGCGCCTGCCCTCGAAAGAGATGCTGCCAGTATCGCAGTGCGCGGTCGTCGGGGCGTCCGACGGCCTCGAGTTCTCGCAACGCCAACTCCAGACGTCCTCGCCGCAGGTGGAAATATCCCCAGCGCAGGTGCGCCTCTGCCCCGACGACAGGTGCGTTGAACGCGGCCTCGAGTCGGCCGCGGATCCGGTTCTCGGTGTCCGGAGGCGGTCGGAGAATGTCTTCGTCGAGCGGCGGCGGCCACACGGCATGCTCCGCGTCGATCGCATGAGCCAGGACCCACCGGCCGTCGCCGGGGAAGCGGCGTTCGGCATGCGTGATGTGCGTGACGAACGCGCTGTTGCCGGTGCCGAAGGAGACGGAGCCGCGGATCAGTCTGAACGACGACGCGCGTTCGAGCAGGCCGACCGCGGCCACGTGCCAGGACAGTTCCGGAGGAGTCGCTGGCCCGTCGCGGAGCAGGCCGCACGACCACTCGAGCAGATCGAGTGCGAATCCCCGTTGTCTGTCCCACGCCGTCTCGAAGTGTCTATCAATGAGCTCGAGGGCAAAGGTGACGACAGTGAGCCGGCGGCGCGACGCGTCGGCGGCATTTCCCGGGCCGATCCATCGCGAGGCCGAGCGTCGCAGTCGCCGCTGCAGTTCGAGTGGGGAAACGCCGGCCGGCAGCTCGACCGGCCCGTCGCCCCGGGCGTATCGATCCAGGGAGGCGGAAACGTCGGCGTCAACGGAGGAGGTGGAAAGCTCGAGACGGCCTTGAGAAGCGGCTTCGTCCGCGCGGAGCGAGACCACGATCAGGCCCGCGCACGCCATCGCGAGGGTCCGCCGAGGCGCCATCGTCACTCGACTAGAGTAGTGCCCCTTGCCGTCATCCGAATCGCAACCCACCGTTCTTCTTCGACGCGTTCAGCAGGCGAGAGACCGGCTGCTCCAAGAGCCTGCGACACCTTGCGTTCCTCGTGGGTCTGAAATCCGCTCACGATGAGCGACCCGCCCGGCGCGACCAATGATCCGAGCTCGGCCGCAAAGCGCTCGAGCATCGATCCGGTCAAGTTCGCGAAGACGGCATCGAAGCCGTTTCGGTACTTGGCCGCGGCATGAGCGAGATCGGCGACCTGCAACTCCACGGCCGAATCTGCGCCGTTGATCTCCACGTTCTCGCGAGCGGATGCCACGGCGTCGGCATCGACATCGATGCCGATCGCGCGTTCCGCGCCCAGGCGCCAGGCCGCAATCGCGAGGATGCCGGAACCCGTGCCAACGTCGAGCGCCGACCGCGCGTGAGCGGCCCACGGCTGAAGGAGCCGCAGGCAGAGGCGCGTGGACGCATGATGGCCTGTCCCGAAACCCATCGACGGCACGATCGTGATGACGATGTCTTCGCCCGACGACGCGGCGTCCGCATGCCGCCATGGTGGTGTCACGACAATCCGGCCGACACGGATCGCGGTGAGCGACGCCTGACTGCGTTCCGCCCAGGCTTCGTCCGAGATCGACACGGATGTGACGCTGGCTTCGGGAGCGAACGAGCGGGCGAGGTCGAGCGCGCGATCGCGCTGCTCGGGACTTGAGAAGAACACCGCGACGCCTGATACGCGTTCTTCGACCGCGGTGGGGCCGGCGTCATCGAGGACAGCGAGGAGTTGGTCGAGTCGATCGGCCGCGGGCGAGGTCTCGAAACGGATCTCGAGGGCGGGGAACAGGCGCTCCATTTGCTATTTGTTATTGGCTATTGGTTATTGCATTGGGCTATTGGTTATTTGCTATTGGAGGATCGCGCCGGTTCTCGGCACCGCAATAGCCAATATCCCAATAGCCAATGCAATAACCAATAACCAATAGCGAATCACCAATAACCAAACGCTTAGCCGAACAGGTCTTTCACTTTCTCGAAAAACGGCTTGTCCTTGTCGGCATCGGGCGGCGTGGCCTCGATGGTCTCGACCGGCATGGTGTGTCCGAGCTCGGTCACGAGCTTCTTCTGATCCTTGCTGAGCTTCCTCGGGACGTCCACCACGACGCGGACGTGGAACGCGCCGCGCCCGCGTCCGGTCACGCTCGGCATGCCCTTGCCACGGAAGCTGATGACAGAACCACTCGGTGTGCCCGCCGACACGTCGACGGTCAGCGGGCCGGCAGGCCCGTCGACCTTGAACGATCCCCCCATGGCCATCGTGGGATACGGCACTGGCACTTCGACAAAGAGATCGTCTTCTTCCCGGCGGAACACGGGGTGCGGACGAACGTGGACCACAACGTAAAGGTCGCCGGTCGGGCCACCGAGTCCGCCGTGCTCGCCTTCGCCGTACAAGCGGAGCCGCTGACCGTCGTCGATCCCTGCCGGAATCTTGACCGTCACCCGTCGATCACGGGCCACGCGTCCGGTTCCGCGGCAGGTGGGGCAGGGGTGACGCACGATTTGCCCGGTCGCGCCGCACTGGCCGCACGGCCGCGCAACGACGAGGAAGCCCTGCTGGAAGCGCAGTTGGCCGGTGCCGCGGCACTGAGGGCACGTTTCTGCTGAAGAGCCCTTGGCGGCGCGCGTGCCCTTGCACGTCTCGCACGTCTCTTCGCGCGGGATCTGGATCGTGCTCTCCGTGCCGGCGAAGGACTCCTCGAACGAGATCTCGAGGTCGTAGCGAAGATCGGCACCGCGGCTCGGGCCCGCGCGGCGCCCGCCCCCGAACCCGAAGAAGTCGCCGAGGATATCTGAGAAGTCCGCGAAGATGTCGGCGTTGAAGCCGGGTGCCTGACCGCCTGGGCCCTGCACCCCGGCATGGCCGAAACGGTCGTAGCGCGCGCGCTTGTCCGCGTCCCCGAGCACGGCGTAGGCCTCGGCCGCTTCCTTGAAGCGTTCCTCCGCGTCCTTGTCGCCGGCGTTGCGATCCGGGTGGTACTTCAGCGCCTGCTTGCGATAGGCGCTCTTGATTTCCTGCTCGTCCGCGCGCCGCTCGATGCCGAGGACGTCGTAATAGTCGCGGCGGCTCACGTCTTGGCCACCCTGACCATCGGGGCGCGCACCAGCCGTTGACCGGCGCGATATCCGCGCCGCACTTCAGCGGTGATCTCGCCGTCCGTCCGGCCGTTCGCAGGCTCGTTGGCGACAGCCTCGTGCCACTCGGGATCGAAGATTTGCCCGACGACGTCGAAGGGTTCGACGCCGCGGCGCCGGACCACGTCGAGCAACTGACGATGAATGAGCTCGATGCCCTCGCGGACGCTCGCGTTCGCATTCGCGTCGACCGGTGCCGTCAACGCACGCTCGAGGTCGTCGAGCACCGGCAGCAGGTCGCGAACTACCTCCATGCCGGCGGCTTCAGACCGCTCGCGGCGTTCCCGGTCTGTCCGCTTGCGGTAGTTGTCGAACTCGGCCGTGACCCGGAGCAGCCGGTCGTAGTAGTCGTCGCGTTCGCGACGGACGACATCGTCACTGACTGGGGCCGAAGAGGTATCCACGGGACTGGCTGGTGCGTCGTCGTTCTGCATTAGTGTTACTGACTCTCGAGAACCCGGCTGACGGCCTGCGACACGCCATCGACGATCGAGATTGCTCGCTGATAGCGCATGCGCGTTGGGCCAATGACGCCGATGGTCGTCGTCCTGTCGCCATCCTGGACGGTCGATGCGACGAGGCTGAAGGCGCGAAGGTCGGGCGACGGATGCTCCGACCCGATGATGATGGTGAGCCCGGACGCTTCGATCGAACGCGTCAGCAGCTCGACGAGCGAATCCTTCTCTTCGATCATCCGGAACAGCACGCGAAGCGCCTCGACCATGTCCTCACGGTCCGCGGCGTCCACCAGGCCTTCCATGAGGAACGACGCGCCCTGGACATGGAGGCGTTCTTCCGGCTCGGCATGTTCGAGCCCCTGCTGGGCCAGTTCGAGGGAGCGCTTCATCAGGCGGTCGTAGAGCTGACGTTCTTCCCGAAGCCGGCGCTCGATCAGGTCTCGCGCGCCTCGTGAAGCGTCAGGCCCGCGAACTCGCTGTTGATGTAGTTGGCGGCCTGTGTCAACGCGGTGGCGCCGTATGGTTCATCCGTTTCGATGACTTTGTGGATGACGTGGCCGCCGGTGCCGACGACGATGACCAGCACGCGGCTCCCCTCGAGCACCGCGAAGTCGAGGTGATGGAGCCGGATGGTCGGGTTCGCCGGTCCGATGGCAAAGCCGACCTGCTGAGACGCCCGTGAGAGCTCATGCGACGCATGATCGAGCAGGTTGCTCACCGTCGCCACGCGTCGCAGCCTGGCCTCGACCTCCGCGCTCGGACGGGCTTTGCGGCGCGACTCCAGAAGGGTGTCCACGTACAGCCGGTATCCGGAATCGGTCGGGATGCGGCCCGCCGAAGTATGGGGCTGCCGCACGAGCCCCTGCTCCTCGAGGGAGGCCAGGATGTGCCGGACCGTGGCCGACGACAGGCCGAGCGCGCTGTGGCCGGCGAGCCACGTCGACGAGACAGGTTCTCCCTGCTCGATATATCCCGCGACGAGGCTGGCGAGAATCCGTCGGTGTCGGGCAATCATGCGCTTAGCAGTCTCCGCGAGAGAGTGCTAACCCAAAGTATAGCAAACAGGGCGCAATGCCGCTGTCCGGTCTATCGGATCACCCGTCGAAACAGTCCACCGAGCCGCGACAGGATGGACCCGACGCCGCCGCCGTGGACCTCGCAGGACTTGGTCGGGGCCGTGCCCGGAAGGAACGACTCGTTCACGACGCGCGGGCAGTTCGGTGTGGCGAGCTGCCCGGTCTCCGCGTCGATGGAAGCGAACTCGATACCTCGTGGCGGCTCGAACTTGATGTTCGGCCGGCCTGCCAGGGCCCGCTTCATGAAGGCCGTCCACATCGGCAGCGCGGCCTGAGACCCGCTCAATCCGATGGGCTGGTTATCGTCGAAGCCAACCCAGACGGCGGTGAGCAGCTCGGGCGTGAACCCAATGAACCAGGCATCACGCAGATCATTCGTCGTGCCGGTCTTGCCCGCCGCGTCGAGGGCGAAGCCCTGAGCGCGCGCCCCGGCGCCGGTTCCCGAGTTGAGCACGCTCTGCATCATGCTCGTGACGAGGTAGCGTGACATCGGGGCGCGCGACCGAACGAGTGGCGACGGCCTCGATCGCTCGTGGCTTGCCGTCCAGCACGATCTGCGACACGCGCCTGAAGCGGTCGGACGGCAGCCGCTCGTTCGTAAACAGCGTATAGGCCTCGGTCATCTCGAGCGGCGTGACTTCGAAGACGCCCAACGCAATCGATGGGAACGCGCGGGCGGTCGCGCCGACACCCGTGCGTTTCCACAGCGCCGCGACCCGATCGTAGCCGATGGTCTCGGCGATCTTCACGGTGGCGACGTTGCGGGAGTGGGCGAGCGCGCGGCGCAGGGTGATCGGGCCGTCGTACTCGTCCTGATAGTTGCCAGGCGCGTAGTCCTTCTCGCCGTCCTTGAAGACGGTGGGCTCGTCAACGACGATGGACGCCGGCGTGAGATCCGCGCGGCCGTCCTCGGCCATCGTTTCGAACGCCGCGAGATAGACGAACGGCTTGAAGACCGATCCCGGCTGCCGCCGGGCGAGGATGGCGCGGTTGAATTGAGACGAGCTGTACGCGCGGCCGCCGACGAGCGCGAGAATCTCGCCCGTGCGCGGATCGACGGCGATGAGCGCCGCCTGCGCCTGCCCGCGGCGCTTGCGCGCGGCAAGCTGTTTGTCGACCTGCGCCATGCCCTCGGCCAGCGCTTCCTGCGCCAGCCGCTGCAGGTGCACGTCGAGCGTGGTGTAGATATCCACGGCGGCATCGCGCTTCAGCAGTCCGCCGTATTTCTCGTCGACGAGCGAGCTGACGTAGTCCACGAAGTACGGCGCCTCGTTGTCGAACGCGCGGCTGGCGACGATGAGCGGTTCGCCTTGCGCGGACTTGGCGTCGGCGGCCGGAAATCAGCACCGGCCTCGGCCATGCCGGCGAGCACGACGTTGCGGCGCTCCCGGGCGCGCTCCGGGTTCCGGAAGGGCGAGAAGCGCGACGGCGTCTGGATGATGCCCGCGAGCGTCGCGGCCTCGGCGAGCGTGACGTTGCGCACGTCCTTGCCGAAGAACACGCGCGCGGCCTCGGGAATGCCGTGGATCGCGAACGGCCCGCGCTGTCCCATCACGATGTCGTTCAGATACAGCTCGAGGATCTGGTCCTTGGTGAAACGCGACTCGAGCACGAGCGCCATGAACTGTTCCTGCAGCTTGCGGCGCAGGGTCTGCGCCGGCGTCAGGAACGTGTTCTTGACGATCTGCTGCGTGAGCGTGCTGCCGCCGACCAGGTACGAGCGGTCCTCGCTGACGTTCGTCACGAACGCGCGGAGCATGCCGATGGGATCGACGCCCGGATGGTCGTAGAAGCGGCGATCTTCGGTCGTGAGGATCGCCTCGATCAGCTGACGCGGGATGCTGGCGAGCGGGACGTATCGGCGTCGCTCGCCCGCGGCCAGTGCGGCAAGGAGCGGGGCCTCGAGCGACACGCGTTCGACACGCTTGCCGTCGCCGCCGGTGAGGCGGCGCGATGACGGGAGCGTTGGCGCGTGCGTAGTCCACGCGGACGAACCGCGGCTTGTCCGCGTTCGCCGCTGCGTGGCACGACCGTGACCGTCGTGTTGCTGACACCGAACTCGCCGGGCGCGCTCGGCGCCGTCGCGCTCCGCGTAGCCGACGTCGTTGAGGCGCTGGACGAGCTGCGCCTGCGACAGGCCGAGGCCGGGCTTGAGCTCGAACGCGCGGCCGAAGATGCGCGGTACCGGCCGTTGCTCGCCGGCCAGTCGCGCGTCGATCATCCGGCCGTACGACACCCACAGCCAGCACACACGACGACCGTGACAAAGGTGATCACGAACGCGCTCGCGACGAGCGTGTACTGCACCCAGGGTTTCAGCGGCGGACTGAAGATCGCGCGGATGCGCCCGACGAGCGTCGTGGGCTTCGGTGCGCGCCGGGCGGGGCGCCGGGAAGTCGGACGGGTCGCCACGTCCGAAGCAGTGTACGGCAAGTCCGCCCGCGAGCGCTTGACATGCGTGAAAGGACGGCGCATACTTTCGGCTCGCCCGATGTCGTTCGCCCTCGAATACCTCCGCCTCGTGCTTCAGCGAGAACTTCGAGGACGCCAAGGCTCTGTTCATCGAGCCGCTGATGGCGATTCATTACGCGCACCTCGCGATGCTCGCTGAACAGAACATCGTGACGCCCGACGACGCCCGCGCGATTCGGCGAGCGCTCGACGCCATCGATCGTGACGCGCTCGAGCGGGCGTCGGGTACGACGGATCCTGCGAAGACCTCTTCTTCTACGTGAACCGTCTGCTCGTCGAGGCGTGCGGGCCGGAGGTCGCCGGCCGGCTTCACACCGCGCGCAGCCGCAACGACATCGACATGACGATGTACCGGATGCTGCTCCGCGAGTGGATTCTGTCGCTCGCCGAGGCCGTCGTCGAGCTGCGCGAAGGCGCTGATCGACGTCGCGGAACGGCACACGCAGTCGGTCTTCCCGGCCCATACCCACGGACAGCCGGCGCAGCCCACGACGATGGCGCACTACCTCATGGCGCGTCGTCGAAAGTCTCGAGCGGGACACGGTGCGGCTTGCGTCGGCCTACGCGACCGTGAACCGCAATCCGCTCGGCGCGTGCGCCATCACGGGCACCGGGATTTCCCATCGATCGCGACCGCACGAGCGAGCTGCTGGGGTTTGCGGGACCGACCGGGAATACCTACGGCAGCATCGGCGCCGTGGACTACCTGCTCGAGCCCGTCAGCGCGGCCTCCGTCCTCGTCATCGGCCTTGGCCGCTTCACGCAGGATCTGTTGCTGTGGGCGACCGTGGAGATTGGCTATCTGCGACTGCCGGACGGGTTCGTGCAGGTGAGCAGCATCATGCCGCAGAAGCGGAATCCCGGTGGCGCTCGAGCACGCGCGCGCGTTGTTGTCGAAGGCCCTGGGCGAGTTGGGCGCCGTCGCGCAGGTGCCGCACAACACGCCGTTCGGGGACATCGTCGATACCGAGGACGATCTGCAGCCGCTCGTCCGCGCGGCGTTCAGGGACGCGACCCGCGCCGTGTCACTGCTGGCGGCGACGATTGGCGAAGGCGGAGTTCGACGTCGCCCGGATGCGCGAGCGCGCCGGCGCGGCCTGGGTCACGGTGACCGAGCTTGCCGACGTCCTCGTGCGCGATCACGGACTGTCGTTTGGCGAGGCACACGAGATCGTGACCGACGTCGTCTGTCGTGCGCGCGACCTCGCCGACGCCGAGCCGGCGGCGCTCCTCGCGGCCGCGGCCCGATGGGCGCGGCCACCGCATCGAGTACGCGGCGGCCGATCTCGCCCGCATCCTCAGTCCTGAGAATTTCGTCGACGTGCGGCGCACGCCGGGCGGACCGGCGCCGGAAATCGTCGTCGCCGCCATCAAAGACTCCCGAGCGCGGCTCGACGACTGACGATGCGTGGCTCTTCCGCGGCCCGCGATGCGCTCGCGGTGGCCGCCGAGCGCCGAGGCTCATGGCCTAGGGCTTAAGGCTCACGGCTCGTCACGCCCTAAGCCCTAAGCCGCGAGCCTCAAGCCGACGGCGTCCGAGTCCTACAACGTCACCAAGTAGTGACACGCCGCCGAAACGGGCAGCTCCTGGAGCAGACGATCCACGAACGCGTCGCCGTAGCGATTGGCGAAGAACGTGACGTTGAGGAAGCGCTCCTGTGGATGCCCGCCGGGGAACGCGAGATCGCGGGTGCGTTTGAACTGGCGGCGCAGCGTCTCGTCCTTCTTCTTGCTGGCTTGAACGATCTTGTTCTGCAGGTGCCGAAGCGTTTCCGTCAGACGTCTCGGCCGTGGTGTCGACCGCGCCCGAGAGCGTCGGATCCACCGCCTTGACCGCCTCGCGGAGCGCCGAGGTCTGCTCGCTGATGTGCCGTTCGGTCGCTTGAATGAGCTGATCGATCGATGCAGGGAAGTTGACGCTCGAGCAGGTGGTTGAGCACCGATTCGTCCTGCGCCTGAAGGGACTCGAACGCGACGTCGTGCTTCTCGAGAAATCGTGCGGAGGGTGAATCGAGGATCGTCGCGCTCGCCCGCGAGTGAAGGAGCGGCGGTTCGACGCCGAACGCGCGATACACGCCGCCGAGCTGGGCCTGATAGGCGAGCTCGCTCGGGCCCGCGATGTAACAGATGGTGGGGAACAGCTTGTCCTGCACGATCGGCCGCAGAATGACGTTGGGGCTGAACCGCTCGGGATGCGCGGCGGCCTCGCCCTCGAGTTCCTTCGGCTGACGAGGCGTCGTGCCGATCGCGTAGGCGCCGTCGCGAATCTTGATGGGCCGACGTCCCGACTCGTCCAGGTAGAACAAATTGACGGCGTCGTCCGCGGGCTCGACCTGTGGCGGATGACCGAGCGCCGCCATCGGCGCGCCGGCGCCCTTGACGAGCGCCGACGTTCGTGCCGGCGCTCCAAGCTCCGCCACGAACAGGTCGGCGACGGCCGGCTTGACGCGCGGGTCGGCCGCATCGAAGACGACAAGGCCATGTCGTCCCAGGAGCTCGTCAATCCACCCGGCGAACGCGCCGCCGATTGTGGCTCCGGGTCGGTAATGGCCGTTGAGCGAGGCCACGACCTCCTGAGTGAACTCGGTGGCCGGCAGCGTGGCGGCGAACGCCGCCACCACCTGCTGGACACTGTCGTCGAGCACGAGCGCCCCGACAGGATGGGAGCCCGCGCCCGCCGGCGTCGGCAACGTCGCCTCGGCGACGTTGAAGTCCGCGTCGAGCGTCGTGGCTGTCCGAATCTCTTCCCAGTCGTGATCCTCGGCGTCCACCCAGAAGACGGGCACGACCGGTACGTTGTGCTCGGACTGAACGCGACGCGCGAGCTGGATGGCCGTGACGGCCTTCAGGACCGTGTAGAGCGGCCCGCCAAACGCGCCGGCCTGCTGGCCGGTCACGATGGCGACGCTCGATGGGGCGACGAGGGTCTGGGCCGCCTGCCGCGCCTCGAGGGGTGCTCCCCGGCGTTCGAGCTGATCGGCGAGCACGCCGGCGACGAGCGCGCGATCGCGGGGCGCGGCCTGAACCCGGGCAATCGTCGTGCGCCACGCGCCCGGATCGGCCGGATTGCCGGCAAACAGGGATGACAGCGAGGTGAACCGGTCCGCGTAGTCGGCGACGATCGGTCGCACCCACGGGCAACGGCGAAAATCGATCGCACGGCGGACGAGGCCGTGCGAAAGCGTCGCCTCCGGGCGCTGGGCCATCCAAAGGAATCTACTACACCCGACACGTGAGCGTTTCGCTCGCCGGTCGGTCACCGTGTCGTTTCCGCGCTCGGCCGAGACGCCGTTCACGACAAAACGACGCGAACCGGCGTGCTAGGATTGTCGAGTCCTCGGGTGGATGAGAGGGACCAGAGGGAGGCTCCGCGCTGCACTTCGACGAGTCCGGCAATCTTCAGCGCGCCTGCTGCGTTCGGCACGTATCGCGTGCTTCACCAGACCGGCAGTGGCGTTCTCGGCCCGGTGTTTCGTGCGTTCGATTCGCCGCGTGACCGGCTCGTTGCAGTCAAGGTCTTCCGGCTCGAGGTTCTTCCTGAACAGGTCGTCCGGCTCGCCGACGCGCTGCGTCGGCTGCAGTCCACTCCTCCGGTGCATCCGCTGATCGTGCCGCTCCTCGACGTCGGACTCGAGGGCACGACGCCGTACGTCGTGATGTCGTTCCAGCCAGGCGAGACGCTCGACATCGTGCTGCGCCGTGCGGTGCCCATGCCGATTGACCGGGCACTTCGCATCCTCCGCCCGCTCGCGGCGACGCTCATGTCGGCGGCCGATGCCGGGGTTCTTCACGGCGCGTTGCACCCGCGTGACGTGTTCGTGCATGAGGATGAAGACGGGCTCGCGGGCGTCACGGGATTCGGCATCGTCCAGGCGCTCGAGGCCGCGGGCATGAGCAATCCTCTGCTGCGACGCCCATACGTCGCGCCCGGAGCGAGGCAGCGCGACATGGGACGCGCGCGCGGACGTCTTTTCGCTCGGCGTCATTGCCCACGAGCTCCTGACGGGCCGGCGGCCCGCGCCAAGCGGCGATCAGGATGGTGTGTTCGCGAAGGAAATGGCGCCGGAGCATCGAGTGCGGCTGCGGAAAGTCCTGTCGACGGCGCTGGCCGACTCGCCGGAGCAGCGATTCGCTCGGCTGACGCCCTGATCGGTGCGCTCGACGAGGTTGGCCAGCGGTCATCCGCTGTCGTGCCGAGGACCGCTGACCCGGAAACAGAAAAAGAGCTCGGTCTGTTCCCTCGAGACAACACCGACAAGGCCTCCGAGGCCGTTCCGGCAGAACCGGATGTCCCATCGGCGAAAGAGCCTCGACGAGTTCTTGTCGGAGGGGTCGGTCGAGCCGCCTGCCGAGCTGCCGGTGGCGAGCTCGCTGACGGCGCCCGTAGACGAGATTGCTCAAGTGCCGGTCGTGGTGCCGGTAGTGCGGCCAGGCGGACGCATGGCTCGACACGGCGCTGACATCGTCCCCGGCGTACGAAGTGCCGGCAGGCATCTTCGACACGGCCGCCGTTCCAGCACCGCGCCGCTCCTCGGTCGCTGGTCAAGACGCTGGTTTACGCCACGGTAGGGTTGCTGTTGGGGATCGGGGGCGGGCTCCGGGTCGCTCGGACCTGGTACGGCCCGCCCGACGAGTCCACCCCCGCACCCGCGAGTATCGTCGCCAAGGTGCCGGTTCGTCCGGAGCCCGCTCCCGCGCGCGAGAGGACGTCCGTTACCCGCGCCGCCTCCTGTGACGCCGCCCGAGGTCGCCGTGGAACCGGAACATGATCGCCTCCGACAGCCGACGCCCGACCGGCCGTCGCGCTCGGGTCGGCTGGTCGTCCAATCGCAGCCGTCTGGCGCGCTGGTCACGATTGACGGCCGGCATGTCGGCGCGACCCCGGTCGTGGAAAGAGGACTCGCGCCTGGCACCTACGACGTTCGCGTGGCTCGTCCCGGACCATGTGCCGCGCACCGAGCGTGTGACGATTAGCGCCGCGGCGCCCGTCCGGACCCTCGACGTGACGTTGGCGCCCGGACTGCGAGTCCGACGCCGACCGCCATCGACCAGCAGCACGCGCGGCGCGATCGATATAGACTCGCGTCCGCGCGGCGCACGCGTTATCGTGGACGGCCGGTTCGTCGGCCCTCGCGCCATTTCGGCTGACCGACGTCGCACCGGGCGATCACGAGGTCACATTGGAACTTGGCGGATATCGGTCCGCGACGGGCCGTGTGCGCGTGGACGCGGGGCAAACCGCGGAGCTCACGACGACGCTGCGCGCGGTTGAATAAGAGCACAGGTACGACGGGTTCGACGGGTACGACAGGTCCCAGGAACGAGCGATCGCGGGTCATCGTTTTCAGTTTGAGCAGCCTTGATCGACATTGGATAGCGAACGAGCGACGCGAGTGAGCGCGTAGGGGTCTGCGCCCCTCGGCAGAGCTATCGCGGGTCATCGTTTTCAGTGTGAGCAACCTGATCGAGTTGGATGCGAACGAGCGAAGCGAGTGAGCGCGTAAGGGGGGTCCGCGGGAGCGCGAAGGGCGCCCCGGGGCGAAGAAATGGAAGCGGTGCTAGCGCTCGAGAACGGCGCGTGGTTTCGCGGGTTGTCTGCCGGCGCGTCCGGCGAAACGTCCGGCGAGGTCGTGTTCAACACGAGCATGACCGGGTATCAGGAGGTCCTCACCGACCCGTCCTACGCCGGTCAGATCGTCACCATGACGTGTCCCGAAATCGGCAACTACGGGATCACCAGACGAGGACGTCGAATCGCGCGGCATCCAGGTGGCGGGCTTCATCATTCGCTCCGAGTCGCCCATCGCCAGCAACTGGCGCGCGGAGGGCACGCTCCGCGAGTACCTGGTCCGCAACAACATCGTCGCGATCTCGAACATCGACACGCGCGCGCTGACGAAGCTGCTGCGCTCGTCGGGCGTCATGCGCGGTGTCGTCGCCACCGGCCGGCCGGACCCGGACGCGCTCGTCGCGCGCGCGCGCGCCATCCCGCAGATGGAGGGCGCCGATCTCGTGCAGGGCGTGACGTGCGACGCGCCGTTCGATTTCGTGCCGCCGAAAGAGGACGACGAGTTCCAGTTGCGCTGGCGTGCGAAAGACGCCGCGCCGGCTGCGCATCGCCGCGTACGACCTCGGCATGAAGTGGAACATCCTGCGGCGGTTCTCGGCGTACGGCTGCGACGTGCGCGTGTATCCGGCGAAGACGCCGGCGTCCACGCTGCTCGAGACACAAGCCCGACGGCGTGTTCCTGAGCAACGGGCCCGGCGATCCGGCCGTGCTCGACTACGCGATTTCGAACGCGCGCGCCCTCATCGAGAGCAACGTGCCGACGTTCGGCATCTGCCTGGGCCACCAGATTCTCGGCCTGGCGATGGGCGCGCGAGACGTTCAAGCTCAAGTTCGGTCACCGCGGCGCCAACCACCCGGTGAAGGAGCTTCGCTCCGGCAAGATCGAAATCACGTCGCAGAACCACGGATTTGCCGTGGATCCCGACACCGTGCCGCACGACGTCGAGGTCACGCACCTCAACCTGTACGACGGCACCATCGAAGGGCTGAAGCACACCTCGCGTCCGGTGTTCTGCGTGCAGTACCATCCCGAGGCCTCGCCCGGGACCGCACGACGCCGACTACCTGTTCAGCGAGTTCATGAACGTGATGGAGACGAGAACCGGGCATGAACCCCGGTTTCGCCAGGTTCCTCAGACATGCCACGACGTACCTGATCTGAAACGTATTCTCGTCATCGGGTCCGGTCCGATCGTGATCGGGCAGGCGTGCGAGTTCGACTACTCGGGCACGCAGGCCTGCAAGGCGCTGCGCGCCGAGGGGCTCGAGGTCGTGCTCGTCAACAGCAACCCGGCGACGATCATGACCGACCCCGACACGGCGGATCGCACGTACGTCGAGCCGCTGACCGTCGAGGTGCTCGAGCAGATCATCGCGCGCGAGAAACCGGACGCCCTGCTGCCGACCGTCGGCGGCCAGACCGCGCTCAATCTCGCCGTCGAGCTGGCGGAGAAGGGCGTGCTCGAGCGGCACGGCGTTGCGCTGATCGGCGCCTCGATTGCGGCGATCAAGGTGGCCGAGGACCGCCAGCAGTTCAAGGAGGCGATGCGGTCCATCGGGATCGAAGTGCCTGACAGCGCCTGCGTGGGCACGCTCGAGGACGCCATGACGGCCGGCGCGCGCATCGGCTATCCGCTCATCATCCGGCCCGTCGTTCACGCTCGGCGGCGTCGGCGGCGGCATCGCGTACAACGTCGAGGAGTTCCGCGAGATTTGCCAGCGCGGCCTGTCGATGAGCCCCGTCCACGAGGTTCTGGTGGAGCAGTCGGTCATCGGCTGGAAGGAGTTCGAGCTCGAGGTCATGCGCGACGGCGCGGACAACTTCGTCGTCATCTGCTCGATCGAGAACATCGATCCGATGGGCGTGCACACCGGCGACAGCATCACCGTCGCGCCGGCGCTGACGCTGACCGACAAGGAATACCAGCGCATGCGCGACGCCGCGCGCCGGATCATCCGGCGCGTCGGGGTCGAGACGGGCGGATCGAACATCCAGTTCGCGATCAATCCCGCGGACGGCCGGATGGTGGCGATCGAGATGAACCCGCGCGTGTCGCGGTCGTCGGCGCTCGCCTCGAAGGCGACCGGGTTCCCGATCGCCAAGATCGCGGCCAAGCTGGCGCTCGGCTACCGGCTCGACGAGATCAAGAACGACATCACGCGGATCGACGCCGGCCTCGTTCGAGCCGACGATCGACTACGTCGTCGTGAAGGTGCCGCGATGGGCGTTCGAGAAATTTCCGCAGGCCGATCGCACGCTGACGACGCAGATGAAGTCGGTCGGCGAGGCCATGGCCATCGGCCGCACGTTCAAGGAAGCCTTTCTCAAGGCGTTCCGGTCGCTCGAGCACGGCAAGAGCGGAAGGCTGTTCGGCCAGATCAATCCCGGCGAACCGTTCGCCGACGAGGACGCGGCCGCGCTGCAGCAGGCGCTGGCGATTCCGACCGATCGCCGCATGTGGGCGCTGTTCCGCGCGCTCGAGCGCGGGTGGGGGCTCGACGAGCTTCACCGGATCACGCACATCGATCCGTGGTTTCTGACCCAGTTCCAGCAGATCGTCGAGCTCGCGCGCCAGGCTGAGGCGGTCGGGGCGCGCGATCTGTCGGACGATCTGCTGCGCGATCTCAAGCGCGCCGGGTTCGCCGACGCGGACCTCGGCCGGTTGACCGGGATGGACGAGGACAGTGTTCAGGACCCGGCGCCTCGAGGCTGACATCGTCGCCGCCTACAAGCGCATCGACACCTGCGCGGCCGAGTTCGAGTCCTACACGCCGTACATGTACGGCACGTTCGAAACCGAGTGCGAGTCGAACCCCTCGTCGAAGCCGAAGGTCGTCATTCTCGGCAGCGGACCGAATCGGATCGGGCAGGGCATCGAGTTCGACTACTGCTGCTGCCATGCGGCATTCGCCCTGCGCGACCGCGGCTACGAGACCGTGATGGTGAACTGCAATCCCGAGACGGTCTCGACCGACTACGACACGGTCGATCGGCTCTACTTCGAGCCGCTGACCTTCGAGGACGTGTTCGCCATCATCGAGCGTGAGAAATCCGCCGGCGGCGACGTGGCCTGCGTCGTTCAGTACGGCGGCCAGACGCCCCTGAAGCTCGCGCTGCCGCTTCAGGCGGCCGGCGTGCGGATTCTCGGCACGTCGCCGGACTCGATCGATCTCGCCGAGGATCGGGAGCGGTTTGCGCGGCTCCTCTGGGATCTGGGCATTCCGCAGGCCGCCAGCGGCACCGCGACGTCGCCGGACGAAGCGCAGGTGGTCGCCGCCGAGATCGGATTCCCGGTCGTCGTGCGCCCGTCCTACGTGCTCGGCGGACGCGCGATGGCGATCGTCTACGACATGGCCGCGCTCGATCGCTACATGCGGCACGCCGTCCAGGCGTCGCCCGAGCACCCGATCCTCATCGACAAGTTCCTCGAAGACGCGACCGAGATCGACGTGGACGCGCTCGCCGACGCGAGCGGGCACGTGATCATCGGCGGCATCATGGAGCACATCGAGCAGGCCGGCATCCATTCCGGCGACAGCTCGTGCGTGGTGCCGCCGTTCAAGCTCGCCGAGGGCCACATCGCGACGATCCGCGACTACACGCGCCGCATCGCGCGCCGGCTCAACGTCGTCGGGCCTCATGAACACGCAGTTCGCGATCGAAGGACGACGTGGTGTACGTCCTCGAGGTGAATCCGCGCGCGTCGAGGACCGTTCCGTATCTGTCGAAGGCGACCGGCGTGCCGCTCGCCAAGGTCGCCGCGAATCTGATGGTCGGCTTGACGCTGGCGGAGCAGGGACTTGACGGCGGATCTCGAGGTGTCGGGTTGTTTCGTGAAGACGCCGGTGTTCCCGTTCGTCCGTTTCCCCGGGCGTGGACACGCTGCTTGGGCCGGAGATGAAATCCACCGGTGAGGTCATGGGCGGCGCCGAGACGTTCGGCTCGGCGTTCGCGAAGGCGATGATGGGCGCGGGCCAGCAGCTGCCGCAGGGCGGCACGGCGTTCATCAGCGTCAACAACCAGGACAAGCCCGGCGTGGTCCCGATTGCCCGCGAGCTCGCGGCGCTCGGCTTTGCGCTGGTGGCGACACGCGGAACCGCCGCCTATCTGCGCGCGCACGGCCTCGACGTCTCCATCGTCTTCAAGATCAACGAAGGCCGCCCGCACGTCGGTGACGAGTTGCTCAACCGCCGCATCGCGCTCGTCATCAACACGCCGCTCGGCCGCGAGTCGTTCTTCGACGACCGGCAGGTGCGCAGTGTCGCGATGCTCCAGGGCGTGCCCGCCATCACCACGCTGACCGGCGCCGCCGCAGCCGTGAGCGCCATTCAGGCGCTCAGGACGGAAGGGCTGAGCGTGAAGTCGTTGCAGGAATACCATCGGGAGTTGGCGAAGAATTGAGCGGACAGGATCATTTGCTATTGCTTATTGGTTATTGGCGATTGCGATTGGTGATTGGTCATTGGTTATTTGCGCTTGCGGGCGTTTCGGCGTCTGGCGTGAACGGGCGAGGCTGGTTCGTTTCGAGGCGCCCAGGATCTTCGTAAGTTCCTGCCCTCGCGTAGTCAGCTCGCGCAGCGTTCGTCCACTCAATCGACCAGTTACCTAGCCGACAAATTCCAGCCAATAGAGACTTTCGTCGCACTCTTCAAGCGCGAGGCCGATCTTGGCGCGTGAACTCCGCGTGGGATCGGGCGACGCAGGCCGCGCGGTAGTTCGCGGCCGCAGACGCGGCCGCGCGCGACAGCTGCACGCCGCGTCGCGACTCGGCCATGACCGAAAGTGGATCGGCGAGACGGGCGACTTCAACAGCATATTTCTTCGGTTCGATCGCGCAGCTCTTGCGGGGTCACGAGACCACACGTCGCAGAGACTGTGCCAGCGAGCGCATGCCAGGCCTTGGACAGGCGAATCCTCGCGGAGTCACGGTCAAGCGCGGTGTCGCAGAATTCTCGCATCTCCGATTCAATAGCAAATGCAAAATAACCAATGCAATGACCAATAACCAATAATCAATAACAAATGGCACTAGATCCGTCCCTTATTTCCGAACACTTCATCCGCTCTTCCGGCCCAGGCGGCCAGAACGTCAACAAGGTCTCGACGGCGGTAGAGCTCCGTTATGACGTGGGGCGATCGACGCTTGCGGATGACGTGAAGGCTGCGACTTCGGCAGTTGGCCGGGAGCCGCATGACGACCGACGACGTGCTCATCGTGCAGGCGCGCGAGCACCGGACGCAGGCGGCGAACCGCGAAGCCGCGCGAGCACGGTTGGAGGATCTGGTCGAGCGCGCCAGCCGTCGTCCACGCCGGCGTCGGCCGACGAAGCCGACACGGGCGGCCGGGAAGCGCGATTGATCGAAAAGAAAAAGCGCGGCACGGCAAAGAAACAGCGCGCGCGAGGAAGACACGACGACTGATGGTGAAAAGAAAAAGGGCGGCAGGAGTGACTCCCGCCGCCCTTGATGACCTCGGGCCCTGAGCCCTAAGCCTTGAGCCCTAGGCCTTAGTTGAACGCGAACTTGAAGAGCAGCTCGAACGTGATCGTCTTGATCTTGTCGAAATCGCCCTCGTTCGAAATCTCGTTCAGTCCCCAGTTGCCGCGACCCTCAATAGCGATGCGGAAGAACTCGATGCCCGCTCCACCGATGATGCCGATCTCGGCGCCGCTTGAACTCCTCGTCGCTCGGAAAGTCCTCGCCGTCCGACTTTCTGGCCGAGGTTGAACGTGAACGACGGCCCGACGACGATATACCCGCTCACGCTGTTGCGGCTGCGGCTTCCGAAGTTGATATGAAGCGGCGCGGCGATCTGGAAGACCTCGAAATCAACGTCAATCGTCATCGCTCCATCGTCGTCTTCACCTTTCGGACGCCGTAGATGAATTCTCCGACGAAGCCGACGCGGCCGTTTCGATTGCCGCCAACCCACCCGCCAACGCCCCAGCCCGTGCGGCTCTTGATGTCATCGTCGTCCTCATCGATGATGTCGATGGACGGCCACGTCAGCATGCCGAGCACGCCGACGCCGATGCCCGAATCCTCGTTGGCGGCGCCGCCCTGACGGAGGAAGCTCGCCGTCTTGCGCGCGTTCGACGCCGTGCTCGTCGCGGTCGGGACGGACGGCCGCATCGTAGTCGAGTTTCAAAGCGGTCGATTGAGCCGACTCGTCACCAGTCGGGAGTGCCGACTGGGCATGTGCAGAACCCGACAGAACGAGAATTAGACCGAACGCCGCCAACGATGCGTACACAAACGACTCACACCTGAACGCATAATCTCCCCTTTCAATGGATTGAACTCTGGCGCTGACCGCCCGTCGGGTCAGGCCAATTCAGAATACACGTAAAAGGAGCCTGGCCAGCCAGACCCCTCGCAGAAACAGCCAACTGGGATTGCGAGAATCTCCACAGGGTTTCGGCCTAGCTGCATCCGGAACGTGAGCCCCCTCCGATCGACCTGAGCCCGGCTCTTGCAGGGCGTGCAGTGGCGTGAAGCTCGGCGTCGTGTTCACCGTGGCCATCCTCTCAGGCGTCGCGGGCGGTGTGGTGTTGTCCGCACCCACGGGTGGAGCCTGCCTTTCGGCTGCGCTGGCCTTTGCGGGTGTCGCCGCTGTGGTGCCCGAACGTGCCTGGCGTCCGACGTTTGTCGCTGCCGCCCTCGCCCTGGCGTCGATGGCGCACGGCGCGGCTGCCCGCGACCGTGTGCTCGATGCACCCCTCGCGCTCTGGAGTGGGACGGAGCCCGATCCGCCACGACCGGCGGTCATCGTGACTGGCCGGCTCGCGGAGCGACGCTACAGCGATCGATTCCGGAGTCCGTCTGCTCATCGATGTCCACGCCATCGACGACAACCGTGGCGACCCAAGCCGTCGGCGGACGAATCCAGGCATATCGTCGGCGGTGACCGTGCCGCCGGATTGGTACGCGACTGGACGGCCGGTCGTTCCATTCGTGCGCCGATGACCTTGAGGCGGCCGCAGGTCTTGGTCAATCCCGGCGGTCCATCGGATCGCTGGCAGACACTCCGTCGTCCCTTCGTGCTCACGGGCAGCATCAAGAGCGCGCTCGTCATCGACGTCAGGCCTGGACCCTGGTGGGATGAGTGGGCAGCCGCGGTTCGCGCGCGCGTGCGCGAACGGGCGGCCAGCCTGTTTCGCGATCCGGCCGATTCCACCGGCGCCGTAGTGGTCGCGATACTGATCGGCGATCGGTCGTGGCTCGACCACGCTCTCGAACGTCGTCTGCAGGTGGCCGGCACCTACCACGTGATTGCGATCTCCGGCGGCAACGTCGCGCTGCTGACCGCCGGCATCTACCTCTGCCTGCGCATCGTCGTGCGGTCGGCTCGCCTGATCTCCGCTCTCACGATGGCCGGCGTCATGACGTACGGCTGGATTGTCGGCGGCGATCCGTCCGTCACGCGCGCGGTCGACGGTCGCCGTCGTCTATCTGGCGATTGGCGTACATCGGCCTGATGCCACCGGCGCTGAACGTCCTGCTGTTCGTGGCGGTCATCGTGACGTTGGCCGACCCGCTGACGGTCATCGACTCGGGCGCGTGGCTGAGTTTCGGCGCGACGTTCGGCATCATCGCCGGCGCCGTTCGCCTGGTGGCGTGGCACGACGCCCACTGGCCACGCCTGACCACGTTCGCGCTGGCACGCCGATGGCTCGTCGGGCTCTGTGGTGCGACGCTCGCCGCGGAACTCACGCTGCTGCCTGTCACGGCGACGCTGTTCAACCGGGTCGGTGTCGCCGGGTTCGTCTTGAACGTCGTCGCGATTCCCATGATTGCCGTTGTGCAGGTTGCCGGCATCGCCGGTATCGCCCTGGTTGGAGGGTGGGACGCCGGAGCAGGTGTGGCCGGGGCCATCGCGCGGGCGGCCACTGGCACGCTCGTCGGATCCTCGACGCTCGTCGACGTGGCGCCGTGGCTGTCGTGGCGCGTGCCGCCGCCGGCCGGATTCGTCGTGGCGGCCTTCTATGTGACGGGTCTCGCGTGGATTGCGGCCTCGCGCCGCGCGCTCCGCCGCGTCGCCGGGATCGCGCTTGCGATGGCTGTCTTCGTCGTGGCCTTCGAGCCGGCAACCGGTCTGAAGCGACCACGCCATGGGAGTGCTTCGATTGACGATGGTGGATGTGGGCCAGGGGGACGCCATCCTCGTGCAGTTTCCCACCCGGCAGTCGCTGCTCGTTGACGCAGGAGGCGCCAGCGTCCGGTTCGATGTCGGGGAACGGGTCGTCAGTCCTGCGCTCTGGGCCAGCGGGGTTCGCCGCCTCGACTGGCTTGCGATCACCCACGCAGACCTCGATCACATCGGCGGTGCCGTGGCCGTGAACGCGACTTTTCGGCCTCGAGAGATCTGGGAGGGCGTTCCCGCACTGCGTGCGCCGGAGCGGCGTCGGCTCACGCAGGAGGCACCCGTCTGGCGCGAGCTCCAGAGGCACGATCGCATGCGGGTCGGCGACGTGACGATCGAGGTGCTGAACCCCCCGTTGCCGGATTGGGAGCGGCAGCGCGTTCGCAATGACGACTCGCTCGTCCTGCGCTTGCGCTACGGCGACGTGGACATGCTCCTCACCGGAGACGTTGGCGCGGAGACGGAACGCGCCCTGGCGCTGCGACGAAAAACGGGCGCCTCTTCGCCTCTTGAAGGTCGCCCACCACGGCAGCCGCAGCTCGTCGTCGGCAGGGTTTCTCGAGCGGTACGCGCCGCAGGTTGCGCTCGTCAGCGCGGGTCGAGGCAACCCGTTCGGTCACCCGGCTCCGGACGTCGTTGAACGGCTGCGAGCCGTCGGCGCCCAGGTGTTTCGAACCGATCGCGATGGTGCGGCGGTTATCGAGACCGACGGCCGATCGCTGACCGTGCGCTCGATGCGCGGGCGCGCGTGGACGATGCGCGTGTGGCGGACGAACGCTTGACCTCGTTCCAGGCCGCGTCCAGTTCCTCGGCCGACGCGTCATGCACGCTGTGGCCCTGACGGGCCAGCAGCCGTTCCACCTCGTGGAAGCGGCGCGTGAACTTGTCGTTGGCGCCGGTCAGGGCGGCCTCGGGCTCGAGGCCGAGTTTTCGCGCGAGGTTCGCGAGGGCGAAGAGCAGGTCGCCGAGTTCCTCCGTCGCGCGGGCGCGTCCTTCCGACAACGCGTCCCGGAGCTCGCGGACTTCCTCCTCGATCTTGTCCATGACGGCCGCCGCATGCGGCCAGTCGAAGCCCACGGTCGCCGCGCGCTTTCCGATCTTGTGCGCGCGGAGAAGCGCCGGGAGCGAGCGCGGCACTCCGGCGAGCAGGCCCACGCGCGCCTTCGCGGCGGACTGTTCCGTCGCTTTGATCCGCTCCCACTGTTCGAGCACGCGTTGTGGCGAGCGAAGCGCGCTCCGGCCGAGCGGGGCGCCCGCCGCTGTGAAGACGTGCGGGTGCCGGCGAATCAGCTTCGACGTCACCTCGCGGATGACGTCGGCGGCCTCGAAGCGCCCGGCCGCCGCGGCCACCTCGGCGTGAAAGACGACCTGGAAGAGCACGTCACCCAGCTCGCCACGGAGTGCCGCGAAGTCGCGGCGCTCGATGGCGTCGAGCGCCTCATACGTCTCTTCCAGGAGGTACGGTCGAAGCGTGCGATGTGTCTGTCGCCGATCCCAGGGACAGCCGCGTGGCGAACGTAACGTCGCCATCACATCGACGAGGCGCGCGAAGGCCGCGCCCGCGCGCGCGGCTTCTCCCTTGCGTCTCGTCGTGGTCGGTCGCGTGCGCGAGCGCCGGTCGAGGCATGCGGGCGGCCATGCTAGCATGCGAAGTTCGTGCGTGTTCTGTTCCTCGGCACCGGCACGTCGCACGGCGTGCCCATGATCGGCTGCGACTGCGACGTGTGCCGGTCCAGCGATCCTCGCGACTCACGTTTCCGCCCATCCCTGTACCTCGAGCTCGATGACGATACGCGCGTCCTGGTGGACGCGACGCCGGACCTGCGATCCCAGGCGCTCGCGCACGACATTCGACGGGTGGACGCGCTCATCGTCACGCACGCGCATGCCGACCACATCATGGGGCTCGACGAGATCCGGCGCTTCAATCACATGACCCGCCGCTCGATGCCGCTGTACGCGGACGCCCGCACGCTCGACGGTATCCGCCGCACCTTCGACTACGCGTTCGACGCTGGCGCGCCGGCCGGCGGCGGCGTGCCGCAGCTCGATCTGAAGACCATCGATGGCCCGTTCCAGCTGGGCGCAACCGGCATCGTGCCCGTTCCGATCCGGCACGGTCGCTGGCAGATTCTCGGGTTTCGGTTTGGGCGCTTCGCCTATCTCACCGATTGCAACGACGTGCCGGCTTCCTCCCGGCCGCTTCTCGAGGACCTCGACGTGCTCGTGCTCGACGCCCTGCGGCGCCGGCCGCACCCGACGCACTTCACGCTGGCCGAAGCCGTCACGACGGCCGGTGAGATTGGCGCCCGGCAGACCTACTTCACGCACATCGCGCACGACCTCGGTCATGCCGCGACGTCCGCGGAGCTGCCGCCCGGGATGGCGCTGGCGTATGACGGACTCTCGATTGAAGTGACATAGCGGTTCCAGGTCGTTCCAGGGTTCCACGGTTCTCGTTCACGGTTCCGGGTTCACGGTTCACGCGGAGAGCACACTGAACCCAGGAACGTTGAACCATGAACCAGAACCCTGGAACCTTGGAACCCCGGAACCTTGGAACCCTGTCGTACCATGTCCCCGATGCAGGTCGTATCGTTCCCGGACGATCAGCGCCCCCGCTGGGCGCATCCGGTCGTCGCGCTCGGCAACTTTGATGGTCTCCATCGCGGGCACCAGAAGCTCGTGGACGAAGTGCGGCGCGAGGCTCGCGAGTGTCGCGGCACGTCGGTCGTGATGATCTTCGATCCCCATCCACCCCGCGTGCTGCGCGCGGACAAGGCGCCACCACTCCTCATGACGCTCGATCAGAAGCTCGAGGCGTTGGAGCGCGCCGGTCTCGATGCGGTGGCCATCGTCCGCTTCACGACCGAGCTCTCGCGCTGGGAGCCGGAGCTGTTCGTCGAGACGGTGATCGTGGACTGGATCGGCGCGGCCGAGGTGTGGGTCGGGACGAACTTCCTGTTCGGGCGGGACCGTTCCGGCACGTTCACGTTGCTTCGCGCGCTCGGCGAGGACCGGGGATTTCGCGTCGAGAAGATCGAGCCGGTCCGATACAAGGACTTCGTGGTGTCGAGCACGCGGATTCGGCACCTGCTTGCGGAGGGACGCGTGGACGAAGCTGGCGCGCTTCTCGGGCACCACTATTTCGTGGATGGCCGCGTGGTGCATGGCGACGGCCGCGGGAGGACCCTGGGCTTTCCCACGGCGAACCTCGAGACGGGCAACGAGCTCGTCCCGGCGCACGGCATCTACGCCACCATGGTGGTCATCGGCGACACATGGCACCGCGCCGTGACGAGCATCGGCGTGCGGCCGACGATCGGGGACGGCCCGGTTACCGTCGAAACGCATCTGCTCGACGGGACCTACGATCTGTACGGCGCCGACATCCGGCTCGCCTTCGTCAAATGGTTGCGACCCGAATTGCGCTTCGACGGTCTGGACGCCCTGCGCGCCCAGATCGCTCGCGACTGCGCTGACGCGGAGGCGCTCTTCGCTCAGATGGCGATCTAGCGTTGGCCCCGGGGGCTTCGCGCCCGCTCGTTCGCTCCGTCTGGCCGGACCACGGACTCCGAACTGCTAGAATCTTCCGGCCGATGTCTTCTGAGTTCACACTTCGAGTGCCGGCCGACCCACGGTTTCGCGGGTTGGCGAATGATGTGGTGGGGCGGTACGTCGACCTCGCCGGCATCCCGGAGGCCGAGCGCGACACGCTGGCGACCGCGCTCTCCGCGGCCATCGATGGACTGGGCGCCGCGCCCGCCGAGGCCATCGATCTCGCCTGCACCGCCAAGCCCTCGGGTTTCGATATCACCGTCCGTTGTGGCGCCCGTTCCGCGGTGGTGCACCACCCGCAGCCGACCGCCAAGCGCTGACCGGACCGTCCATTCAGCCTGATGCGCCTGTACAACACACTCTCGCGATCTGAGGAAGAGTTCGCGCCGGCCGACGGCAAGACCGTGCGGATGTACACGTGCGGGCTCACGGTATACGCGCGCGGGCACATCGGCAACTTCCGCACGTTCGTGAGCCTGGACGTGTTGCGGCGCGCCCTGAAATACCAGGAAGGCTATGAGGTCCGGCAGGTCACGAATTTCACGGACGTCGACGACAAGACGATCGCCGCCTCGGAGGCGGCCGGCGTGTCGCTGCGCGAATACACGGATCGCTACATCGACGCCTTCCGTGAAGACGCCGCGGCCATGGGCCTCGAGCTCGCCGAGGAATATCCCCGAGCGACCGACGAAACGAACCTCCGCGCGATGACCGGCATGATCGAGCAGCTCGAGGCACGCGGACACACCTACCGGTCCGAGGGCTCGATCTATTTCCGGATTGCGTCGCTACCGACCTACGGCAAGCTGGCGCGCCTTGATCCCGAAGGGATCCAGGCCGGTGCGCGCGTCGACTCGGACTCCTACGGCAAGCAGGACGCGCGCGACTTCGTGCTGTGGAAGAAGACCAAGCCCGGCGAACCGACCTGGGATTACGGCGTCGGTCCTGGACGACCCGGCTGGCACATCGAGTGCTCGGCCATGGCCCTCCGGCTCCTGGGCAGTCCGCCCATCGACATCCACGGCGGCGGCATCGACCTCATCTTTCCGCACCACGAGAACGAGATCGCGCAGGCGGAAGGCGCGACCGGCCATCCGTTCGTTCGATTCTGGGTCCACGTCGAGTTTCTCAACCTCGACCACGAGAAGATGTCGAAGTCGCTCGGCAACATCTTCACGGTTCGCGACATTCTCGAGAAGGGCTACCGGGCGTCCGCGCTACGCTACCTGCTGCTCTCGGTCCACTACCGGAAGCAGCTGACGTTCGGATGGGATGGGCTCGATCAGGCTGAAGCCTCGCTGACGCGCCTCACCGATTTCCTGGTCCGTCTGGACGGCATCAGCGGTGGCGAGGCGCACCCTGACGTGGAGAAGCGATCGGCCGAGGCACGGGAGACGTTTCGCCAGCACATTGCGAACGACCTCAACGTGCCAGGGGCGCTCGGCGTGATCTTCGACCTCGTCCGCGAGATGAACGCCGCGATGGACGACGGGCGCGTCGGCGCCGCCGACGCCGCGCGCCTTCGAGAGACGGTCGGGGAGTTCGACCGGGTCCTGGGCGTGCTCGAGCTCCGGCGTGCGGAAGACGCCGTGCCGCCCGTGCCCGTGGACGAGATCGAGCGGCTCATCACCGAGCGCCGCGAGGCGCGCCGCGCCCGCGATTTCGCGCGAGCCGACGCGATTCGCAAAGATCTCGAAGCGCGCGGGATCATTCTCGAGGATTCCGCCGCGGGCACGCGGTGGAAACGGAAGTAAGATCAGGGGTACGACAGGTGCGACGGGTGCGACAGGTCCAAGGAACGAACTGACGCTCGTCATTTTTCAAGAATGGCTTCAATCGACGTTTCCGCCGAAATCGAGATTGCCGCGTCACCGGCCGATATCGCTGGCGTGATGTTCGATCCCGAACGCGAGCCTGACTGGGTGAAGGCCGTGACGGGTGTCGAGCTCGTCGATCCCGCCCTCGAGCCTGGCGCGCGCGTCAGGCGCGTGGGCGCGTTTCTCGGTCAGGAGTTGGCGTGGACCACCGAGGTCGAGGCGGTCCACTTTCCGCACGTGCTCGCCCTTCGAATCATCGAAGGGCCGTTCTCCGGCACCGTCCGCTACGACATCCAGCGCTCCGCTGCTGGATCGCGCGTCCGTATCCGCAGCGTTGGCGACGTCACGCGTCCTGTGCTCGCCCCCGCCGCGCTGATTTCCGGCCCGATGAAGGCGGCCATGGCGGCGGATCTCGAACGGCTCAAACAGTTGGTCGAGAGTCAGTAGTCAAACTGCATTGATGATGTGAAATTTGGAATGGATCATCAATCTCAAATCCTCCGATGCGATGATTAATCAAGGGCCCGGTCGATCGCCTGTTGCGCCAACGGGGCCATGGCCGCGTATCCGGCCGCGTTCGGGTGCAGGTCGTCGTTCGTGAACTCAGATTTCATCAACCCGGCACCGTCGACCATCGCCGGCACGTAGTCCAGATAGGCGTGGCCCCGCGCCTGCGCGTATTGCCGCATCCAGTCGTTCAGCGCACGGATCCTCGCCATCGGGCGCGCCGTCGTCTGGGGCACGCCGTTGGGCGCGACGTGGTAGTTGCTCGTCGGCAGGACGCTCGACAGGATCACCTTGATGCCGCTCGCTGACGCGATCTCGCTCATGGACATCAGGTTGTTCTGAATGTCCTCGTCGGTCATCGGGCCGGTGTTGCCGGCGATGTCGTTCGTGCCCGCGAGGATCACGACGGCCTTCGGCTTCAAATTGATCACATCGGGCCGCATGCGCACGAGCATCTGAGGCGTGGTCTGCCCGCTGATGCCACGGCTCACATAGCGCTTGCCGGGGAAGAACGCCCCGAAACGTTCCTGCGGCCACACGTCCGTGATCGAGTCGCCCATGAACACCACGTCGACCGATTCGACGGTGCGGTTGGCGTCACGGTACCGGTTGAGCTGCGAAAAATCGCGGAGGCGCCCATCGTTGGCCGCGACGCCGCGGAGCGCCGCGGAGAGCTCGGGACAACCGACGAGCGCGGGCGGCAGCGGTGGCGGGGCCGCAGGGGCCGGCGCCTGGGCGGCAACCGTGCCATCGGGAACCGGCGCGCCGACGCCAGCGGTCACCGCCAACACGGCGGCCACCAAGCCGCCGATGAACGTACGAAATCCGGTCATGACACCCTCCCAGTCCAAGACTCGAGATGAGACCCGTTCGTGCTCGCAGGCGCGAATAGTAACCCGGGAGGGACCGGATAGAATCAAGTCGCGCCAACGGTGAGGCATCCCGATTGACAACATCGTCCGGCCGGTTGAAAACCGGCTACTACGCGTTGACCGCGTTCGGTTCGCTGGCCACGTCGTACTACTTCAACTACCTCTTCTTTTTTCTCCGGGACCAGTTCGGCTTCGAGAACCGCGGCAATCTGACGGTGGCCGCGCTTCACGGCGGCATCTACGTCTTCGCATCGGTCCAGGGCGGCCGTTACGCCGAGCGCTACGGCCTGCATCGAAGTCTTCGCATCGGTTTCGCCGGCCTGGTCGCGTGCATGCTGACGGCGTCGGTCGCCCCGTGGGTCTGGCTGCACCTCGTCGTCCTCATCGGCTACACGCTGTCGGTGTGTTTCATCTGGCCGGCCGTCGAGGCGTTGATCACGCACGACGAGCCTGCGTCGCGCGTTCCACATACCGTGGGTGTCTACAACTGCACCTGGTCGATCGCGTCAGCGACCGCGTACTTCACCGGCGGCGCGATCTATGACTCGCTGGGCCCCAACGCGCTGTTTCTTCTTCCGTGCGCCGTCTTCGCCATCGCGTGGTACGCCACCGGACACCTCGAACGACGCGCCGCGGCGCTCCACGCGCTGAGCACCGATCCCCCGGAGGAAGTGGTCGAGCATCCAGAGCCGCGCGCGTACAGGCAGCCCGTGCCGCCACAGACGTTCCTTCGTCTCGGATGGATAGCCAACCCGTTTGCCTACGTGGCGATCTACACCCTGCTTGCAACCATGCCGAGTCTGGCGAACCGGTTCGCGATGACACCGTCGGAGATGGGACTCGTGGGATCGGCGTGGCTCTTCGCGCGCATGTTCGCGTTCTTCGCGCTCTGGCACTGGACTGGATGGCATTACCGATTCCGTTGGCTCGTCGTCGGCTTCGCACTGATGACCGCGAGCTTCATGGTGGTCCTGCTCGCTCCGGCGGTGTGGATGGTGATCACGGCCGAGATCGCGTTCGGCGTCTCGTGCGGGCTGATGTACTACTCGTCGCTCTTCTACTCCATGGATGTCGGCGAAGCAAAGGCCGAGCACGGCGGCTTTCACGAAGCCGCCCTCGGCGCCGGAATCTTTGGCGGACCGGCCGTTGGCGCGCTCTCCCTGCAGTTCTTTCCTCACTGGCCCAACGCCAGCGCCTTCGCCGTCAGCGGACTGCTCTTCGCGGGACTCGGGTTGGTCGTGACGACCTGGGCTCGTGCCAAAAGAAAAACGCGGTGAAGCGCTTTCGCGCCTCACCGCGTCGAACCGGGAACAGGGAACGCGGAACGGGGAACGCGTCCTTAATTCTTCGTCATTGCAAAGCCCGTCACGATCGCTTCGGTGTTGTGAGCGAACCGGATCCCGTAGACGCCGTCGGTGGACTTGAGTTTGCCGGCGGCCACGACGTCGGCCTTCGGATAGGTACCGACCACCGTGCCGTTGATGGCGCACTCGATGCTGTCGCCCTTGACCGTGAGCGCGATTTCCTGCGTCACTGGCATCTTCGGGCCGGCCGCTTTGTTCACCGACGCCGCCTGGCGCCCCGCGGCCGTTCAACTGGAACGCCGCCGGACCGAACCCGCGGACGATGAAGTTGCCGTTGCCGTAGGCGGCGCAGTAGACCATGCTCTGGTTGTCCGTGCCCATGTCGTTGCCGCCGATGAAGACGCCGTACGGGTGCGGGTGATTGTTCAAGTTCATGTACAGCGGTTCGTTGAAGGTCGCCTTCACGGTGTAGTTGCCCTGGGCGACATTCTTCGGGTTCCAGTAGTTCACGGCTGGACCCGTCGTGACCTTCATGCCGCTGCCTTCAGGAGCCAGCCGGGCGTTGTTGAGCGCCTGGCCCGCCTTGACTTCGTTGGCGTCAATCTTTCCCTGCCATCCCGGGACGAAGATCCCGCCGTTGGCCACGGATTGGGCTGCGTCCTGACCGTAGACCGCTGGCACGAACGCGAGGATGGCTAGAGCAAACGCGGAACCGTAGACGAGACGCATGGTGTATTCCTCTCGGAAGTGGGTCGCGAAAAGACACTATACATCGCTCGCCGGTCCTCAAGTACCCTGTCGTATGCGGGTTCTTGCCCGGGTACTCCTCAACGGTATCGCCATCATCGTGGCGGCCTACTTCGTGCCCGGTGTCGTCCTGGCGGGACCCGGGACGGCGCTCATCGCCGGCCTCATTCTCGGCGGAGTGAACGTGCTCGTGCGTCCCGTGCTTCTGGTCCTCACGTTTCCGCTGACCCTGGTCACGCTCGGCCTGTTTATCTTCGTTGTAAATGCTCTGTGTCTCGGGCTGACGGCGGCCCTGGTGCCCGGCTTCGAGATCACGGGCTTCTGGTCGATGGTCTTCGGCGCGCTCGTGGTCAGCGTCGTGAGCTGGATACTGAACGGATTGATGCTCGATCCGATAGACCGCAGGGACGCGCTCTATCCGAAGGGGAGGGGCTGATCGATACCGAGTCGTTCCGGCCGCGGGCCGTCGTGTTCGATCTCGACGGCACGCTGGCCGACAACATGCACTGGCACGCCCGGGCCTTTCAGGCCTTCGTCCAGAGGCACAATCTGCCGCCCATCACGGAGGCCACACGCCGGCGGATCGACGGCAAGCGTAACTCCGAGATCATGCCGATCCTGTTCGAGCGACCGCTCTCGACCGAGGAGATTGCGGCCCTCGCCTGGGAAAAGGAAGAGATGTACCGCGCCCTCTCGCTTGGCGCGCGTGCAGCCCATCCGTGGGCTGGCGATGCTTCTGGACGCCCTCGCGAGCCACGGCATTCCGTTGGCCGTGGCCACCTCGGCTCCGCGCGAGAACGTTGCCCACACCCTCGGCGAGCTGGGTCTGGCGGACCGGTTCGGCGCGGTCGCACTCAGCGACGAGGTGCCGCGCGGCAAACCATTTCCTGACGTCTACCTGCGAGCTGCCGAGGGCCTCGGGCGTGGACCCGTCCACGTGTCTGGCGTTCGAGGATGCCCCCGTCGGCGTCGCGGCCGCCCGGGCGGCCGGCATGCGCTGCCTGGCGCTGACGTCCACGTTTCCGGCAGAGGCATTTCGCACGGCCGGCTCACCCCCGAACGACGTCTGCGCCGACTACGAGGACTATCTCGCCGGGGAAGGGCAGTGGCTGACGGCGGCCGAGACCGCCGGCCACCCTTCGCGCCGGGCTTGAGCCCGGCGTCTTTCCGACTATCCTTAGCGAGCAGCTCGGAGGAACCGAATGGTTTCGACGCCAGGCACCGCGATGATGTCCCAGAACAGCAGCCGGGTGCTGTCGGTCATTCTCGGTGGGGGCGCCGGAACGCGTCTCTTCCCGTTGACCGGCAGCCGGGCGAAGCCCGCGGTGCCGCTGGCCGGCAAGTACCGGCTCGTCGACATCCCGATCTCCAACTGCATCAACTCCGAGCTCAGGCGCGTCTACCTGCTGACGCAGTTCAACTCGGCGTCGCTCCATCGCCACATCGCGGCGTCGTACAAGTTCGATCACTTCTCGAGCGGGTTCGTCGAGATTCTGGCCGCGGAGCAGACGTACGGCGACACGTCGTGGTATCAGGGCACGGCCGACGCGGTTCGCAAGAACCTCGTCCATCTGTTGAACCACGATTTCGATCTCGTGTTGATTCTCAGCGGCGACCAGCTGTACCGCATGGACTACCGTCCGCTGATCGCGCAGCACATCGACTGCGGCGCGGACGTGACCGTGGCCACGATTCCGGTGCTCCGGCGAGATGCGACGGGACTGGGAATTCTGCAGGTCAACGAGCAGCGCCGGATCACGCGCTTCGTCGAGAAGCCGACCGATCCGGCGGTGCTCGACGAGTTGGTCATGCCGCCGCCGCTGGTCAGCGCGATTGGCCTCGCGCCGGGCGAGGAGGGGCTCCTCCTCGCGTCGATGGGCATCTACGTGTTCAACCGTGACGTCCTCATCGACGCGTTGAAGAACGACCTGGCCGACTTCGGCAAGCACATCATTCCCGGCGCGATTTCGAATCGCAAGGTCTCGGCGCACGTCTTTCAGGGGTACTGGGAGGACATCGGCACCATCCGCGCCTTCTTCGAGGCCAATCTGGATCTCGCGTCCGAGCTGCCGCGATTCAATTTCTTCGACATGACCGCGCCGATTTACACGCGCCCGCGCTTCCTGCCGGCGTCGAAGATCAACGGCGCCCGCATCGATCACGCGATCATCTCGGACGGCTGCATCATCTCGCACGCCGATATCCACCAATCGATCGTCGGCATCCGCAGTCTCATCCTGCCCGGGGCGCGCCTGCACCGGACGATCATGCTCGGGCACGGACTTCTACGAGTCGGCCACGTCGATCGCCGAGCACGAAGCGGTGGGGCACCCGCGCGTCGGCATCGGGTCGAACACGTCGATTGAGAACGCGATCATCGACAAGAACGCGCGCATCGGCAACGACGTCATCATCTCGCCGCGCGACAAGCCCGACCACGTCGATCATGCCCTCTATTACATCCGTGACGGCATCGTGATCATCCCGAAGAATGGCATCGTGCCGCACGGCACGATCATTTAGAATCGGTGCCCATGCCGTTCGGACACGCGTGGCGTCCTGTGTGCGCGGCGGTTCTCCTGAGTGCCGCGTGCGCCACTCCGGCCGCAGCGCAAGAGACGCACGTCATGAATCAGGGTGGGCCGGCCGCTCAGGTCCCTGCCACCCCGCCAAGCGAACAGGCGACGCCCGATCAACGTCAGTATCCGAGCCTGAAGATCTCGGGCTTCGGTGACGTCAACTTCTCCAAGACCGAGACTCGCGAAGGGCCGACCGGATTCACGCTGGGCCAGCTCGCGCTGCACATGGCGTCGGAGCTCTCGCCGCGCGTGACGTTCTTCGGCGAGATCAGCTTCACGCGCGCGGCCAGACGCCGGCACGGGCAGCCCGCCGGTGACCGGATTCAACACCGAAGTCGAGCGCATGATCCTGCGCTTCGATCAGAGCGACCGGCTCAAGGTGTCGTTCGGCCGGTACCACACGCCGATCAACTACTGGAACACCGCGTTCCATCACGGGCAATGGCTGCAGACGACGATCGCGCGGCCGGAGATGATTCAGTTCGGCGGGCGGTTGCTGCCGGTGCACTTCGTCGGCGCGCTCGTCGAAGGATCCGTGCCGGCCGGCGGCTGGAACCTCAACTACAAGGCGGGCGTCGGCAACGGCCGGGCGACGGCCATCAGCCGGGGCGGCGACGCCGGCGACGTCAACGGCCATCGCGCGTGGCTCGCGAATGCGTTCTCGAAGCCCGATCGGCTCTTCGGCCTCGAGTTCGGCGGCTCGGTCTACGGCGACAAGGTGACGACGACCGCCGGCGACGTCGACGAGCAGATCGTCTCCGCGTACGCGGCGTGGCAGAAGGAGGATCCGGAGATCATCGCCGAGGTCGCCGCGATCCGGCACGAGGCGGCCGGCGGCCTCGAGACCTGGAGTCACGCGTACTACGTCCAGGCCGCCTACCGGCTGCCGCAGTTCAACGCGGCTGTGGAAGCCGTACTTCCGGTTCGAGCACATCGGCGTGGACGCCGCCGATCTGGTCGTTTCAGAGCGTCCCGAGCCTCGACGGCACCACCGTCGGCGTGCGCTACGACGCCTCCGCAGTTGACCGCGCTCAAGGGCGAGTACCGCACGTGGACGCGCGGCGAGACACTCGGTCCGCAACCACGGCGGATTCTTTCAGGTGTGTTTCACATTCTGATGGCGACGACCACTCGATGCGCGCGACCGTGACCGGTTCTGCCCGCCGCGTCGCGCTGGTCGCGCTCGTCGTCGTGTGCGCGACCGCCGGGCCGGCGGCCAGACGCCGTCGGACATCGCGGTGGTCGTGCATCCGTCGGTGGCCGTCGACAATCTGACGATCGCCGAGCTTCGTCGCATTCTGCTCGGCGATCGCGAGTTCTGGTCCGCCGGCGCGCGCGTCACGCTCTTCATTCGCGCGCCGATCGCGCGCGAGCGCGACGCGGTCGTGCGAGACGTCTGCCAGATGACGGAGGCGCAGTTCCGCCAGCACTGGATCGGCAAGGTCTTCCGCGCCGACACGCCGAGCGGCCCGAAGATCGTGTACTCGAGCGAAATGGCGATCGATCAGGTGAGCCGCACGCCCGGCGCGATCACGTTCGTGCAGGCGCCGGTGACGAACGAAGCGTCAAGGTGCTTCGGATCGACGGGCGCGCGCCGGGACAACAGGGATACAGGCTGAGATAGCCGTCGGTCGGACAGGTGCGACAGGTGCGACGGGTACGACGGGTCCGTGGAACCTGATTCTGGCCATCTTCTTTAATTTTGGTGATGCGCGAGTCACAGACGACTGCGCCAGGATCGAGCTAAAGAAGATGACGGAGTTCAGGTTCCTGGGACCAGTCGTACCCGTCGCACCTGTCGTACGACGTCTACTTACTTAATCCCAACCGATTCACGAGATCCACGAATCTCGGCTCCGCCCGCAGCGACTGAGCCCACGGCGCGACCGTGATCTGCGTGATCGCGAAGTCGTGCTCGCTGTGCGCCTTTTCGAGCGCATCGAGCGCGCGGGACTTGTCGCCGAGCGCCGCGTAGACCATCGCGTGGGCGGACGCCGGCACGTACTGCTGGGCGGCCATCGCGGTGAGCTGCTTCAGGACGCCTTCGGCCGCGGCGCGGTCGCCGCGCGCGGGCGTACGCGGCGCCGAGGTCGCCGAGGATGACCGGGCTGTTCTCCGACAGCGTCAGCGCGCGCTTCAGCTCGGCAATCGCCTCCGCGTGCTGGTCGTCCGCGCTGTAGGCGAGGCCGAGGCCGCGGCGCGCCGACACCGAGTTCGCATCGAACTCCAGCGTCTTCCGGAACTGCGCGATCGCTTCGTCATCCTGTCCGGCGTAGAGCAGATACCAGCCGAGGTCGCTGTTGACGATCGGCGAGAGCGGGTCCAGCTCCTGCGCGCGGCGGACCTGGCTGAGCGCGTCGTCCAGGCGGCCGGCGGTCGCCAGGTACTCGCGTACTGGTTGTGCGCGAGCGCGGAGCTCGGATTGAGCGAGAGGCCCTGCTGGAACTCGCGCTCGGCGGCCGGCCAGTCCCAGTCGAGCAGAGCTTGATGCTGCCGAGCGCCACGTGCGCCTCGGCCAGCGAGCCGTCGATGGCGAGCGCCTGTTCGGCCGCCGCCTTCGCCTCCGGAAGCGTCTCGACCCAGTACGACCCGAGCAGCAGGTACGAGTCGGCCAGGCCCGCGTACGCCAGCGCGTACTTCGGGTCCTTGCCGATCGCCTGCTGGAAGTAGTCGATCGCGCGCTTGTAGCCGTCGATCGTGCCCTTGTTCCAGTGGTAGCGGCCCTGCAGGTAGAGCTGGAACGCCTCGGCGTTGTCCGTGTAGCGCCGCGTGACGCGCCGCCGCTCCTCGCCGCTGATCCGCGGCTGCAGCGTGTCGAGAATCTCCTCGGCGATTTCTTCCTGCACGGCCAGCAGGTCGGTCCGCGGCCGGTTGTACTGGTCGCCCCAGAGCTGCGTGCCCGTGTCCACGTCCATCAGCTCGGCCTGAATGACCAGCCGGTCGCCTCGGACGGCGACGCGGCCCGTGACGACGGCGGTCACGTTGAGCGTCTGGCCGACCTGCTGGGCGTCCACGTTCCTGTCCCTTGTAGCGAAACACCACGCTGCGCGCGCTCACGCGCAGGTTCGGCAGCTGCGCCAGTCCGTTGATGAGCGTTTCCGTGATGCCGTCGGTGAGGTACTCGGTCTCCTCCGCGCCGCCGGCCGCCATGGAGAACGGCAGCACGGCCACCGAGTCGATCGTGGTCCCCGATTCGCGGAACATCGTCGCGGCCGCACGCGATCGCGGCGATGAGCACGACGGCTGCCGCGGCGATGATACCAGTTCCGGCGGTTCGTCGAACGGCCGGCCGGCCGCGAGCGTCGTCGGGGCGGACGGCGGCAGGCGTCGCGTCCGCGCGCGGCGCAGGCAGTCGGCTGCGTGACGCATGGTCCGCATGTGCGTACGCGTGGCGAATCGCTTTCGCGCTTCAGGCGCTTGAGGTCGGCGCGCAGCTCGGCCGCCGTCTGGTAGCGCAGGTCGCGGTCCTTCTCGAGCGCTTTGGAGATGATGTGATCCAGCTCGGCCGGGACGTGCGGGTTGAGCTCGCTGGGCCGCGGCGGCGTCTGTCGCAGGATCGCATCGAAGATGAGCGCCGGCGTGCGTCCGGTGAACGGCTCGCGTCCCGTGGCCATCTCGTAGAGCACGACGCCGAACGAGAACAGGTCGCTCCGCTTGGTCGATCGTTTCGCCGCGCGCCTGCTCGGGCGACATGTAGGTCAGCGTGCCGATCGTCTGTCCGGTCTCCGTGGCCTGGGCGGGCGCTTGCGCGATCGTGGTCTGCGCGTACCTGGTCGGAGACGAGATGCGGCTCGGTGAGCTTCGCGAGGCCGAAGTCGAGAATCTTCACCTGGCCGCGGTCGGTGACGAAGATGTTGGCCGACTTGATGTCGCGATGGACGATGCCGGCCGAGTGCGCGGCGTCGAGCGCGTCGGCGGCCTGGATGGCGTAGTCGAGGAGCACGTCCGATCGGCAGCGGGTGGCCGCTGCAGCGCCGGCGCAGCGTCGTGCCGTCGAGCAGCTCCATGACGAGGAACGGCAGGTTGTTGTGCTTGCCGATGTCGTAGATCGCGCAGATGTGCGGATGATTCAGCGACGAGGCCGCGCGCGCCTCGCGCTGGAAGCGCTCGACGGCGACCGCGTCTGCCAGCAGCCTCGGCGAGAGGAACTTGACGGCGACCTGCCGGCCGAGCCGCGTGTCTTCGGCGCGGTAGACGACACCCATGCCGCCTTCGCCGATCTTGTCAACGATCCGGTAGTGCGTGACAGTCTCGCCGATCATTGGCCGGCCAAGCTCCCGATCGTAGGGTGCGGCCGCGTCAAGCCATGGCGTGCAAGGCGTGTGCAACAATAGGAACCGATGCCGATCAGCATTCGTCCCGCCGGTGAGCAGGATGCGCGACGCGATTGCTCGAATCGTCAATCAGGCGTACGAGGTCGAACGCTTCTTCGTGCTCGGGGATCGGACGAGCGCGGCGGATGTGCTCGGGCACATGCGCAAGGGCGCGCTGCTCGTCGCGGCGGAGGGCGACAGACCCGGTCGGATGCGTCTACGTCGAGATCAACGGCGACGCGCGGGTCGTTCGGGATGCTGGCGGTCGATCGGTCGCGGCAGGGTGCCGGTCTGGGCCGTCGGCTCATCGACGCCGCCGAGCGCCATATCCGGGACGCCGGCGGCCGCGCCGTCGACATTCACGTCGTCAATCTCCGAACGGACCTGCTGCCGCGCTACCGGCGCCTCGGATACGTGGACATCGGCACGGCGCCGTACGTCCATCGCCCCACGATTCAGCCGTGCCACTTTGTGGTGATGAGGAAAGAAGCTGTAGGGGCACTTGAACCCTGAGCCTTTCCACCTCCTCGTCTGTCCTGTACCCTGTGTATGTCCGTTTCGTTCGATCTCCGCTCATAAAGGACCGCGTGGCCGATTCTGAACGTCTCCGTATAGCCGTATTCATCGATTTCGACAACATCGAGATTGGCGTCAAGAACACCCTGAACGCCGCATTTGACGCGGGCCTGGTGCTCGAAGCGCTCAAGGAGCGTGGCGAGGTGGTCTCGAAGACCGCCTACAGCGACTGGCAGCGAGCCGGCGGCTACAGTCGCGCGCTCACGCAGCACGCCATCCGCATGGTGCAGCGCAGCCTGACGCCGGGCGGCGACAAGAACGGCGCCGACATCAACCTCGCGCTCGACGCGCTCGAGATGGCGTTCACGCATCCCCACATCAACGCCTTCGTCATCGTCGGCGGCGACAGCGATTTCATCAGCCTCGTCGAGAAGCTCAAGCAGTACGACAAGAAAGTGTTCGTCGTCGGCGGCCGGCAGTTCACGAGCGGCATCATGCAGCGGAACTGCCACGAGTTCATCGCCTACGAGAACCTGCCGGGCGTCTCGAGCGGCGCGCCGGCGAGCGCGGGCGTGCGCCGTCAGTCCGGGCGCGATCGCGCGCCAATCGAGCAGGCGCTGCCGCTCGTGACGCGCGCGCTCAAGGTGCTGTCGGAGCGCGAGGTGTCGCCGCAGCTCGGCTTGCTGAAGAGCACGCTGCTCCAGCTCGACTCGACGTTCTCCGAGCGGACGTACGGCGCGGGTTCGTTCCGCGACTTCGTGCAGAAGCTCGAGAAGGTTGGCGTCGTGAAAGTGCACCACGGGCGCGGAGGACTCGCTCGTCGAGCTCGCGGATGGCACGCCGATGCCGGTCGAGAAAGCCGGCCAGCGATGACGCCGACGTCGCCGGCGCACGCCGAGGCGCCGGCTCCGAACGGCAACGGACATCGCGCCGCCGATCGCAGCCAGAGCCGCCTCGATCGCAGGGCGCACGGAGGTCATCGGAACCGCGGCTGACGGGTCTGCGTGAGTTTCGCCGCATCCTGTCGAACGCCGTCATTCGACGATGGCCGTTGTATCTCAGGAACGTCAAGCAGGCGATTCGCCAGACCGAGGCCGGCTTCGACGAGCGGGCCTACGGATTCGGCAACCTGACGGACCTTCTGCGTGCGGCGCATCGCGAAGGGATCGTCCGCGTCGATCGCGACCGCCAGGGCGTCATTCGCGTGTTCCAGGGCAGCTCGGCTGCCGCGCCGGCCACGCCAGGCTCCGTAGAGGCCGCGCCCGACGTGGCGTCTGATGAAACCGCCGTCGCCGCCGCCGCGGCGGAGATTGGCGTGCCGCTGCATGCCGGTGGACGAGGATCGTGTGGATACCGGCTCCGAGACCGCCGAGATCGAACCCGGTAACGCCGCGCCGGCCGCAGAAGCCCCAAGAAAACGCCGCGCAGCGCGCGCCACGCGCGCAGTCGACCCGCCCACGACGTGCAAAGGAAGACCGCCTAACCGAACGGGGAACGTAGAACCGGGAACGTGGTTTAGCTCAGCCACGTGGCACCGAACGTTGATACCGCGAACGCCGCACGTAGCCCGCTCTATCTGAAACACTTCCTCCGCCTTGCCCGCTGATCGACGACAGGTCCGGATTCGGCGCGCCGCTTCTGAACGACCGGTGATACTCGAGCAACGGCCGATCGTCGGTCAGGATCTCGCCGGGGCCCACGAATCGCCGCAGCGCGTCGGGTCCCGCGGTGTACATCCTTCGCAGCGCCTCCGCTGAAGGCAGAGTCCGACGGCCGAGAGCGCCTCTCGCACGCGCGGACTCCGCAGATGCTCGTCGATCGCGCTCTGGCTCACACGAAGAGGCGAGAGGCTTCCGACCATGAGGGTGCCGCCCTGCCACAGCGTCGTGTTGCGGGAACACCTCCAGAAACGTGCGCATGAGCACCTTGTAGTGCTCTTCCGGCCGGTCGCCAATCCATTGCATGGCCAGGCCGTCCGGACGAAGCGCCCGGCGGACGAGGCTGAAGTACTCGCGCGAGTAGAGAATGCCGGCGCCGGCCATGGTCGGGTGAATCACGTCGGCGGTGATGACGTCGTACCGGTCGTCGGTCAGCCGAAGGTAGTCGCGGCCATCGTCAACTCGGAGGCGGACGTTCGGCCGGTGCAGGACGTCGTAGTTCACGTCCGCGAACTCGGCGGCGGCGAGGCGCACGCTCTGCGACAATTCCACGATGTCGAGTGATGCGCCGGGGTGGAGGCTGATGGCGCCTGGCGTCGTTCCACCGCCGAGACCGACCACGAGAATCCGCGAGCGGCGCGGGGTGGAGCATCATCGGCAGGTGTCCAATGAGGCGATGAAGCTCCACCATCGGCGCCGAGTCGTCCGCCTGGTGGACGCCATCGGTGAACATGGTGCGCTCGGACCCCATTGGTCAGAATGCGACACCGCGGTCTGCGCGCCCTCATGGCGCCAGACTTCGCGTTGACCTGCGCCGTGCCGCCGCGGCCAATCGTGGCCGACATCGGATCGGGAAGCAGGACAAGGGCCGCGACGAACGCGACGATGGACGCGCCGGACGCCACGGTGAACTGCGCGTGGCGTCGGCGTGGACGGCGAGCAGAATGAACCCGCTCAGGACGAACAGCGACAGCCAGCGCCACGAGCGACCACTTGCTGCCCAGCCACGGCAGGAGCACGAAGCCTCCCGCAAGCGCGCCCACGATCGCTCCCGCCACGTTCAGGGCGTAGAGCCGGCCGACACGGCTCGGCAATCGACACTCCCGCGGCCGTTTCGTCGAGGTTGGAAAACGCGCCGAGCCTCAAGGCGATCGGAAACGAGACGCCCATCAGCGTCGCGGCCGGAAGAATCGCGGCGGCACACGCCTGAATCATGGCCGAGGTCCGCCACCCGGCATTGAAGCTCCAGATCAGGAAGACGAGCGACAGCACCACGGCAATGCCGGTCGCGAACAACACGCGGACCAGAACGCCGTGCCAGTCGCGCCGACTCGACAGCACCCGCACACTGATGACGCCGCCGAGCGCGATGCCCCCGAGCACGGTCGCGAGCATGGTCGTGAACGCGTACGTGGTGGCGGTCAGAAACTGAAGGAGGATCCGGAACCAGACGATCTCGAGCCCGAGCGACGCGGCGCCGGACACGGCGATGACGGTCGCGATCGCCCGACGCGCGTGGCCGGTTGTCTCAATCGTTCCGGGCTGTACCGACCTGCGCCTCGGCGTGCTCGGTCGCCTCGCGAGAGCGTCAGCGCGCCCACGCCCACGAGCACATTGACCGCGGCCGCCGCGAGATACGTGCGCTGCATGCCAATGGCGCCAATCAACTCGTAGCCGGCAAGGAGCGCCCCGGTCAGGGCGCCGGCGGTGTTCGCCGCGTAGAGCGCGCCCAAACGCGCGCCGGCGCCCGAACCCCGAACGATCGACGAGGCGCCAAGGAGGGGGAGCGTCAAGCCCATCAGGATCGTCGGGCCGAGCAGGACGGGCACCGCGCACAGAAACCTCGCGGCCGTCACGACCGCCAGCGAATCCGGCAACGCCGCGTGAACCGCGTCGTAGACGACGGCCGTCGCCCGCAGACCAGCCGGCGTGCATACCGCGAGCACGCCGACGAGAATCTCGGCGACTCCAAACGCCGCCAGCGGCCGCCGCACGCGCGCAGCCACGCGCCCGGCGACGACGCTCCCGATCGCCAGTCCGGCCATGAACACCGCGAGCACCGTGCTGGCGGCGTAGACCGTGACGCCAAAGACCAGCGACAGTTGCCGCAGCCATAGGACCTGATAGATGAGACCGCTCGTTCCCGAGCGAGAAAAACAGCAGGACGAGCGCGACGAGCCGGCCGGACGGCACGAGGGTCGCGAGCTTAACATGCTCGCGACGTTCCGCTTCTGGCACGCGCGTTGCTCAGTAACATGCGCGTGGGCGGCCGTCGATCACGCGCAGATTGCCGGAATGCGCGGCGAAGAGCTGGCCTGCCGCGAGCTCCGCCGCCGCGGGTACGCCATTCTTGCCAGACGCTATCGCACGCGCTTTGGAGAAATTGACATCGTGTCCGAATGCCGCGGGACGTTGGTGTTCGTGGAGGTGAAGGCGCGCCGGACGCGCCGGTTCGGCGGAGCGAGCGACGCGATTCCGTTCTGGAAGCGCCGCCGGCTTGCGGCCATGGCGCTCGACTATCAGGCCTGGGCCGGCCGGCTGACCAGCCGCTGCCGCTTCGACGTCGTCGCCATCGACGGTCTGGGCACGGACCGCATGTCGATCAACGTGATTGAGAACGCGTTCTGGATGGACAGACTGACGGATCCGCCGACTCAAACGGTCGGCGGCGGTCAGTACCGTGGCACCGATGGATCGACCTGCTGTCGACCACGCGTCGATGCCGCCGACGAGGTTGTGGACGTTCCTGAAGCCGAGGCGCAGGAAATACTCGGCCGCCGCCTGGCTGCGCATGCCGTGATGACACATGAAAGACGAGGGCGTGTTGCGGTCGAGGGTGAGCAGTCGATCGTGAACTGCGTCGTTCAGGAGCTCCGAGCCCTCGATTCTGGCGACAGCGCGCTCCGGCTCGGTGCGCACGTCGATGAGCTCGAACGTCTCGCCGCGGTCCATCTGGCCTTGACTCGGCCGCCGCGATTTGCTGAACACGTGGGGCAGGGGAAGACTGGTCCATCGGGATCGACCGAGCATAGCAGTCTGGTCGCAAAAGGGCTCATCGTCGTTCCACGTTCCAGTGTTCCCTTGAACCCTGAACCAGAACGAGGAACGCGGAACGGGGAACGAGGAACGACGTGAGCCTTTTGTGACGTCCCGGTTGCCCGGCTGGTCTTGCTTCCTGTACACTCGTGAGTCGGCAGGGGCGGGAATAACTCAGTGGTAGAGTGCGACCTTGCCAAGGTCGAAGTCGCGGGTTCGAATCCCGTTTCCCGCTCCAATTTTTATCGTGGGGACTTCGTCCCCAGACCCCTTACACGCTCACTCGCGGGGGCCCCACGGCCCCGCTCCGTTCGCGTGGGCTCGCTCACGCCGTTCGCTCGCCTCAGCACGTCGGACTTCGTTCCCAGACGCGTGCATTAGCAGCGACTCGGCTTGGCGACGAACTTTGCATCCTGAACCATGAACCAGAACCTGGAACCCGGAACCGGGAACGTGGAACGGCATCGCCGACGAGTGGTTGGCGTCCTCGTCGGCGTTCTGCTTTTCGTCGCCGCGCCGAGCGCCCAGACGCCGGCCGCATCGCAGGTCTTCGAGACCGTTATCGCCGACGCCATGCGCACGTTCGAGGTGCCGGGAATGGCCGTCGCCGTCGTGAAGGACGGCAAGACCGTCCTGGCCAGGGGCTATGGCGTCCGGCGGATGGGTGAGCCGGCGCTCGTGGACGAGCGCACGCAGTTCGGGATCGCGTCCAACAGCAAGGTGTTCACGGCACTGGCGCTCGGGCTTCTCGTGGAAGAGCAGAAGATCGCGTGGGACGCGCCGGTCGTGCGCTACCTGCCGTGGTTCCGGCTTTCGGATCCCTACGTCACGCGCGAGTTGACGGTTCGGGACCTGCTCGTGCACCGCAGTGGACTTGGCCTGGGCGCGGGCGATCTCTTGTGGTGGCCGCCGTCCACCTACACCCGGCGCGAGGTCGCCGAACGGCTGCAGTTCATCCCGCTGGCGACGAGCTTTCGAAGCGCGTACGCCTACGACAACGTGCTCTATCTCGTCGCGGGCGAGGTCATCCAGGCGGTGAGCGGGCGTTCGTGGGAGGACTTCGTGGCGGCGCGGCTCCTCGTGCCGATGGGAATGACATCCTCCGATGTGCGGCATTCGGCGGCCGGAGGGGCCGGCAACGTTGCGGCGACACACGCGCCGATCGACGGAAAGGTTCGACCGGTCGCGCCGTTTCTCAGCGACAACACCAATCCTGCCGGCGGCATCATGTCGGGTGCGGCGGACATGGCGAAGTGGCTCGGCGTGTTTCTCGCACGCGGCGAGCTGCCGAACGGCACGCGACTCTTCACCGAAGCCACGTGGCGCCAATTGACGACGATCGTGACGCCGCTGCCGCCTTCCACGCCGGGCGGCAAGCTCACGGCGCTGCGGCTCGAATTTTCGTGGATACGCGCTGGGTCTCGACGTTCGGGACTATCGCGGCAAGCCACTCTTCACGCACACCGGCGGGCTGCCCGGTTACGTATCGCGCGTCGCGTGGGTTCCTGAGATCGGGCTCGGCGTCGCCGTGCTGACGAATCAGGAGTCTGGCGAGGCGTACAACGCCGTCACATGGTCGATCGTGGACCACTACCTCGGCGTCAAGGACACGGATTGGGTCGCGGCGTATGTCGAAGCCAAGGCGTTCGCGGCCGAACAGCTGCGCAAGACCGAGTCGGCGAGCCGCGCCGCGCGCGCGGACCGGTCCACGCCGTCACTTCCGCTGGCGTCATATGCGGGCACCTACACGGACGCGTGGTACGGCGACATCGTGATGGCGATGGAAGGCGGCAAGCTGGCGATTCGATTCGCAAAGACGCCGTGCGCTCGTTGGCGACCTCGAGCACTGGCAGCACGACACGTTCGTGGCACGCTGGCGCGACCGTGAGCTCCGCGCCGACGCCTTCGTGACGTTCGCCCTGAACCCGGACGGCACGGTCGATCAGGTCAAGATGCGGCCCATTTCTCCGGCCGTCGACTTCAGCTTTGACTTCCAGGACTTGCTCCTCAAGCCAAAGCGATGAGATTTTTCATAGAATAGAGGGCTCGGACGACGGCGCCGTCGCCAAGCGGTAAGGCAGAGGTCTGCAAAACCTCCATCCCCGGTTCAATTCCGGGCGGCGCCTCCATTTCACACCGGGGACTTCGTCCCCGGACCCCTCGCACGCTCGCTCATGGGGCCCCAACGCCCCATTCCGCTCGCGTGGGCTCGCTCACGACGTTCGCTCGCCGCCGCACGATCGACTTCGTCCCCAGTTCGCGTTCTTCCTCTGCCACAGTCCGCCCCAATATTCGATGGGCGGCGTCGAAGTTGTCCATCGGCCGGACTCTTACGTTGCTCAGTTGCCCAACTAGTCCTTCTTGGTCGTTGCGAGACCGTGATTCACGGCCGGCATGTTGACCGTCGTATGGTCGGTTGGCAAGCGCCGAGCGTCGGAGGGGCGAACGGTTCCGCGAATAACAAAGGGCGGCTGCCCACTCAAGCGATTGCGCGATCGGTCCTTCTGTCCTTTCTTCAGACTAGCTCTAGCGCGATTTCTCCGGCTTCGTCGAGGAACGGCGGCGGGTGAGTTCGGCTCTCGCTTCCTCCCGGGTTCCAAAGAAATCGTCGCTCTGTGGCGACGGAAACAGGTCGCCGTCTTGAAAGTCGTCAGGCACAGTCTGGACGAGCCACCGAGGGAGGCCATCTGGCCCTGTGCTGGTTGGATGCATCGAAAGTTTGGGCATGATTGTGCCTTGCACCGGTTCAACCCGACATCTCAGTGTGTCGGTCCATTCACTACGGGTGCGATGCCCGGTATTCGAGGAGCCACCGCTCGCTCATCCAACCGAGTCGGGACGCGCTCAGCGGTCGAGTCAGACCGACTCGGACACGGGTGACGAAAGCGTTGAGTGCGAGAAGAGCACGGGTGCAATGTGCGGTGGTAGCGACGAACAGGCGAACGCGGATCATCAGAACCCTCTTAGCTTCCGGTGATCGTGGCAGGTCTCGCCCTGCGTGGCTGTGCCCCTTTGCACACCACCGCTGCCGCGTGCCAGAGCCCGTCGCCGGCCGCGGCGATCAACTCGCGGACGCCGGCGACGCGGTGTGCCGGGCAGGTTGTTCGCGACGACGATGTCGCGCGGATGGAGAGAGTAAGGAGTGGGCGATCTCGGTCGCACTCAGCGCCGCGACGCACTCTCGATCGGCACTCGCACGTCGACGGCCTTGTCGAGCTCGATCGACAGCGTCGTGCCGACGGGCCACCGGACCTCGGGCCCGGAAGTCGCGAGAACGACTGCCGCACCGGCCCCGCCGCCAACGGTCGCGCCGATGCCCGCACCCTTCTTGCCGGCGACGATGGCGCCAATAATCGCGCCCCCTGCGGCCGGTATTCCGATCTTCTTCGCGTCGTCCTTCGTGGTTGATGCCGCGGTCTGATGCAGGCTCGCCGACAGCGCGGACGTCTCGCCCGCGACCGACATCGATCGGAACCGCACCGCCAAGGTTGCGCGCCCGCGGACCTTCCCAGCCGGCTCTGCCGTCGTGACGACGCCCGTCACCACGCTGCCCGCGGGAAGAACCTCCGTGCCTTCCACGAGCACGGCCTCCATGAGCGTGGCTCGGACCGGATCCTCCACCTGGCTGGTGTCTGAGCCGAGCGAGGAATCCAGACGAACGGCGAGAGCCGTTCCCACGGGCACGGTGAACTCGCGAAATCTGGCCGCCGCAGGCAGCGGTGGTGGCGTGGTCCCGTCTACAACCTGAACGCTGCTGATCTCGTCGCGAGCGATCGATCGCGAGGCTGGTCCAACGCCCATTTGGACGGTCTTGTCGTCACGCGCGGTGAGCGGGCCTCGAATCACGCCTCCGTCCTCACGCATGACCTCGACGGGTGTGCCGATCGGGACCTCGTCGAGATCCACTCCACTCGAGCAGCCGACGCCGGCTCCGATCAGCAACATAACGATCAGTGGTCGATAGATTCTCTGCATGGTGGTTTCCCCGTGTTAGCGGGCGGCGGTCGTGCTCGACTGGTTGTAGGGCGCGCGCTTTTGCAGCACGTCTGCAAGCGCTCGGCCGGAAGCCGGCATGATCACACCGGTCCCGGCGATGATGTCTCGCGCGCTGATCTTGCGTCCATAGACCTGCTCCGTCGCGTCGTCGTCCGGGCGCAGCGATGTGCCCTCGAGCGAGATGCCGGCGAAGAGGCCGCGTGAGCGTGAGTAGCTGAGGATCTCGGCGCGCATGGACGCGTCGGTCGAGGCCCCGACTTGTCGTCCTTTTGGGCCAGCTGCGGCCGAGGCTTCCGCTCCGAGCTTGACCTTGCTGTTCAGCAGCGCCTCGACCCCGCGCGGGTTCATCACCATCAACACGACGTCTGTGGATTGCGCGCCGAGCTGAAGGCCGAAGCTGCCGCCTTCGATCGCGTACATCGCCGGCGCGCCCCACGATCCGTTGAACCCCTTGCCGGACCGGCAGACCATCGCGCCGCGGCCGTAGCTGCCGCCGACGCCCAGCGCGACCTTCGTCATGGACGGAATCACGATGATGCACTCGGCCTTGTCCAGGATGTCCTGCGGAACGTTGTCCGGGACGTCCAGGACCTCGTTCATCACGACGGCGCACGCCGCGAGCCGTTCCTGTTCCTTGTTCAGATCCCTGCTTGGGCTCTGGGCGCCAATCGCTGCCGCGGCAAGACCGAGGCAGAGTGCGAGACTGAAATAGCGACGAAACATCGGTGTGACCTCTATTGAGTGTTCTCTGGCCGACGGAATGCGCCGTCTCGCTCTTCCCGGATGGCGTCAGCCCTGGAGGGGGACGCCATCGACTCTACGCGGCCCGAAGAGCCGCGCGTGTTCACAACGGCCTAGGGCACGAGCGTGCGGCGTCACCTGAGGTCTCAGCGTCTAGCTCCTTCCGTTCCCACAGCGTCATAAGTCGGCGCTCGAACCGACACGATGGCGCCGGACGACAGCTGGTGATTCTGCTTCCGGCAATGAGGACAGAAGTACTGCGTTGTACGTGTTGTAGCCCCAGAAGCCCTGCAGGCCCTTGCACTCGAGCTCAATCGCTCTCTGGCAGTGCGAGCAACGGACGTGCAGGAGGGAGTGTGCTGGTGCGGTGGTGGTCACTTCGATGCAGCGTACCCGGCCTCGGGCCACGCTTTCTGTACCTCGATCGAACAGACTGTTGGACGATGGGTGGACTTCGGCCGCGTGCTAATCTTCGTCCCGCGTGGGAGCAACGGCTATGAACCGCAAGCCAGCATCGCGGCGGCGTGCACGTTTCGACGCGCAGGCGTTTCTGGACTCAGCGGGTTTGAGCCGGAAAGTCGTCAATTACCAAGCCAGAGCGATCGTGTTCTCACAGGGCGACGCGGCCGACGATGTCCTGTACATCCAGGACGGCAGCGTACGGCTCTCGGTCCTGTCCAAGTCCGGGCGGGAGGCGGTCATCGCCATGCTCGATCCCGGGGACTTCTTCGGCGAGGGCTGCCTGGCCGGTCAGCCGATCCGCATGGGCACCGCGACGGCCGTCACGCCGACCCGCGTCCTCGCGATCGGGAAGCCGGAGATCATTCGTCTGCTGCACGAGCAACCGAGTTTCTCGGATCGTTTTCTGACGCACGTCCTGACTCGGAACATCCGGATCGAGGAGGACCTCGTCGATCACCTGTTCAACTCGAGCGAGAAACGCCTGGCCCGTGCACTGCTGCTCTTGGCGCGTTACGGGAAGGAAAATACGCCGATCCGCACGATCCCCAAGGTGCAGCAGGAGATTCTCGCCGAAATGGTGGGCACGACGAGATCGCGCGTCAACTTCTTCATGAACAAGTTCCGCAAGCTCGGGTTCATCGAATACAACGGCGGGATCAAGATCCACAACTCGTTGTTGAGCATCGTGCTCCACGACTGAGGTTCACACGCGCACCCGCTCGAACATCACGGTCCGTGCGGTCATGTTGGGTGTCGCCGTCCTGTCGGCCAGTGCCCACGCTCGCGCCTGAGGTGATCGCGTGACGCCCTCTTCACCGTCCGCCCACCACTCGGGCTGAGCGCGCGCGGACTGCGGCAGCGTAAAGCCGAGCAGGTCCTCCATTTGAGCGAAGGTGAGGACCACGATGTCTGCGTAGCGTTCGGCCAGGTATTTGTGAAGCGACCGATATTCAGCCGGGACCGAGAATGATGGCAACGAATAGACCTCGTGTGGTTTCCCGGCCGCGTCCTTGCGCGATCGAGACCGGTCCGGTGAGCCACCCCATAGCCGTGACACCTACTCTGCGGCGCACCCTCCTCCGCGGTCTGTTCCCAATTGCACAAGGGCTGCTCGTCGGACGCGGAGGCGGCGGACCGCCGAGTGTTATCGCTTGATTCGGATGGAGCGCAGCATTTGCTGGAACGTGCCCTCGTAGGCCGGGAACGCCCGCTCGGGAGCCGTGAAGACGAGGAACAGCAGTCCCTCGGGACGTTCCACGGTGACCAGCCAGTCGGTCTCGCGGTCGCCGGTCGGTGAATCGTTCGAGAGGTGCGTCGAGAGCGCCCGGTCACCGTCCACGACGACGGCGTCGCGATTGCGGGTCACCCGCATGTTCCGGTTCGACTGCCGCAACTCCTGGACCAGCTGGTCCGTGGACTGTTCCAACCGCGTCGTGGACGGCTGTCCCGCGGGCTGTCCGTAGCCGCGCCCCTGCAGAGACTGACCGTAGCTATCCCGGCTTGGCTCGAAGATGCTCACGATGACGCCGTAGGCCAAGGCCTGACGCCCCTGCCCGTCGTCGATCAGGCCCCCACGGGGCGCAATGGTCATCGCGTCGCCCTGCCCGCGCGCCTGCCAATTGTCGGGGTGACTGATGCGCAGCAGCGAGTTCTCAAAGCCCACAAAACGTTCCGACGGCCGGTCGGGTCCCACGACGTTCGCGTTAGCGCCGACGTTCGTGTCGCGTACCTGTTGCACGCTCGGAATGGACAGACGCGAGCCTTCTTGTACCGAGACGTCGTAGGCACGGTCGTCCCATTCGTACCGCATGTGCAACGCCTTCGCCTGGCTGACCGGATCGCCGCCCATGGACGAACTGTCCACGACGAGATCCAACCGATCGTTCGCGACGCGAGACTGCATCCGCTCGCGGACGTCGATGAATCGGTTGCTGGCGCCATAGCTGGCCGACACGATCCGCAGGCCGGTTGCGCGGCTCGCCGCGACCTGTGCTGGCTGCCCTTTGGGCGCCGGCACGGACTGCAGGTAGCGCGTGGTTTCGTCGAACGCCCTCGCATTGACGTCGGCTCGACGCGGCTCGCCGCCGAGCGCATTCACTTCCTGGGTCACGCGTTCGATGCGATTGTCCGGACTCGGGTGATTGGAGAAGAACTCCACCGGGCCGCTGCCTTTCTGCTGAGCCTGCATCTTCTCGAAGAACCGCGCCATGGCGCGCGGGTCGTACCCGCGTCATAGAGAATCTGCGTGCCCAGGACGTCGGCCTCGGTTTCGGCCGTCCGCGAGTATTTCAGAAGGATGGAGTTCACCGCGAAGCTCGCGCCGAGCTCGGCTATGGCCGTCTTCGTGGAGTCGCTGCCGAGCAAGCCGCCAAGGATCGCCAGCGGCACCTGTGCCGTGGCGGCTTTGCTGGCCTGGTTGGTGCCGTGGCGCAGGGCGACGTGCGCAATCTCATGCGCCAGCACGCTGGCGAGCTGCGATTCGTTGTCGGCCGCTTCCATCACCCCGCGGTTGATGTAGACGGGACCGCCGGGCAGCGCGAATGCGTTGATCGCTCGGTCGTTGACGACCGAGAAGTGGTAAGGATACCTCTCACCAGTGGCTTTGGCTGCAAGCCTTCGCCCGAGATTGTTGACGTAGGTGTCCACGCGCGCGTTGTTCAGCATGCGCAATTGCCGCTCGGCATCCTGTGATACCTGCTGACCCACCTCAATGTCCTGCGCGGTGGAAAACATGTTCCAGCCGGGCTTGAGCACGGTGCGATCGTCCGCCGTGAGGACCACGGCAGACAGAAGGACGAACAGGATCGCCAGCAGCGATAGCTCGAGGCGAGATGAGGAAGAACCAGTGGCCTGTGACATCCCAGCAGACTATCGTTCGCTCACGGGGGTGTCTGCTCACTTGCGCACACCCGCGACGATTGTGATGCGTGGCTCGACCGGACGTGTCCACAAGGGAACAGACGCGACCCAGCGGGTTGGCTACAATCTACGAAGCTCTGGAAGGACCTTATTGTGCTCGCCTCCTTTCTCATCGCACTCCTCGTGTTGTGGCTCCTCGCCGCAACCGTCATTGTGCTGCTCCGCGTTACTCAGCGCTGAGGTCCGTTCCCGCGGCGGAGGCCCGACATGGCAGGTCAGATACACCACACGACGCTGACGCGTCGCACGCAGAGAACTCACGCTGCACTCTTGGCGCTCGCGCTGACGACGGGCGCGCTACTCGGCGGATGCGGGACCAGGGCGCCAGGTCCCGAGGGAACAGCGCCAGCCGCGGCGTCAGCCCAGCCGGCCGCGGAGCCGGTCTCAGCCGCACTGGTCGCCGAAGGACAGCGTGTCTTCCGTTTCGAGACGTTTGGCGACGAGCAAGTCTGGACTGACAAACTGCGTCTGCACGAAGTCGTCGGGAAAAGCGTGGACCCGACGACGGCGCTCAAGGTCGGGCTGAAAGTCGATGCCGACGCCCTGCCGCCCGGAATCCTGCAGAAGGTCGATTTGAAGAGTCCGGCGACGACCGTGGCGCTGCTGAAGATGAACGCTATCGTCGGCATCCAGGCCACTGTGGACGCCAATGGACACATCGCGCGAATCGGCGTTACCTGCGCACTGTGTCACTCGACCGTCGATAACTCGGTCATGCTGGGCATCGGCCGTCGGCAGGACGGCTGGCCGAATCGCGACTTGAACGTCGGAGCTATCATCGCCCTGTCGCCCGCCCTCCCAGCGGACAAGAAGGCCGTCTACAATTCGTGGGGGCCCGGCAAATACGACCCCCGCTACAACCTGGACGGCAAGAACACGCCGCTCGTCCTCCCGCCTGCGTATGGTCTCGCGGACATCAAGAATGAGACGTACACCGCGGAGGGACCGATTTCCTATTGGAATGCCTATGTCGCCGTCACCCAGATGGGCGGCCAGGGCAACTTTTCCGACCCACGGCTCGGGATCGACGTCAAGCACTCGCCGGACCTTGTGAGCCCCAAGCTCGCGATGCTCCGCGCCTACCAGCACAGCCTGCCTGCGCCACCACCTCCAGCCGGAAGTTTCGATGCCACCGTCGCCGAGCGTGGACGCCTGCTGTTCGATCGCACATGCGCGAGCTGCCACGTGGGCGGATCAGGCACAGACAACAACACCGGGGTTCTGCACCAAGCGGCCGAAACTGGCGTCGATGGTTCGTACGCCGCGCGGACGACAAACAAGGCCTACCGCACGACGCCGCTGAGGGCGCTGTGGCAGCACCCACCGTACTTCCACGACGGCAGCGCGGCTACGCTCGGCGATGTCGTGGCGCACTACAACCGCGTTCGCACGCTCGGGTTCAACGCATCACAGCAGCTGGAGCTCGTCGAGTATCTCAAGTCGCGCTGAGCTCAACCTGCGATCGGATGTGGCTAGGTAGTCGGGACATGCCTAAGCCGGTTAAGAAGAAGCAGCACGTCTCAGCGACGAGTAGCGCGAAGCCACCGTCGTTGGATGCCAGCGTACACGCCCATCAATTGCTTCAGGAGCGTCTGAACGCACAGGCCGAGCGCGTATCCGTTGCCCGGACGGCCGCCCAAGCTCGGTGGAAGAAGGCGAATAGCTAGTCGTCTTCGTCCGGCGCCGTGATCCCCCAATCCGCGGTCCGGCCGATCTGCTGCCTGTGCAATCGGGTACAGGCACGGACCGGACACCTGTCGTACCGTGCGCGAATGCTCCGGCAATTCTGCGAGACGTGTGGACGCGAGGGTCGTTGGCTTGAGTACTCCAGCGACCAAGCGCGCGTGGACTACTACCGCTGTCACGAAGGCCACGTCTGGAGCATCCCGAAGAACAGCCCGAAAGCCGTACAAACTCACGTGACGCCGAGCTTCGCGTTTACCAGACCCACAAGCTAGACCTCCGTCCGTCTGCCGTCATAGGCCCGTAGCGACGGGAAATGTCGTCGCGACCGGCCGCTCGCCGCCCGCGATCCCGTCTGATTCCGCGGGCGCGTCCACGATAGACGCAGGCGGGTTGCCTTGCAGGTACTGCGTAATGCGCTGTTCCATTCGCGCCGGAAACGACGGCACGGGTCCGGTAAGCCGGTCCTGATACATGCGGAGCATGACTTCCTGAAAGACTGGAAGCGCGACCCGCCCGCCCGTTTCCCTCTGGCCAAGCGAGCGACTGTCGTCAAAGCCGATCCGCACGGCCACCGTGACGCCGCCGACGCCATAGGTCGAGCCGACGAAGAGCGCGTCTCTGAACTCATTGGTCGTGCCGGTCTTGCCCATCACCGGAATGGGGAACGCCGCAGACGCGAGCACGTGCGCAGTACCATTGGGCAGCCGCACGACGCCCCGCAGGCCCTCCTGAATGAGCGCGAGGTTGCCGCGGTCGATCGCGACCGGCGTCCCGGTGTACGTCCTCCCAGGGATCTTGTTGCCCGATCCATCGAGGATCTGCCTGATGACGTGGGGTTCCGCGACGACGCCTGACGCGATCGTCCGGTACGCCGTCGCCAACTCCAGCAGGTTGAGCTCCGAAGCGCCCAGCGCCGTTGAGGCATAGCGTTGCAGCGGCGTTCGCACGCCGAGACGGCGTGATGTTCGGAGAACGGCGTCGATCCCAATCTGCCCCGTGATCCAGATCGCAACCGCATTTCGTGATTCGGCGAGGGCCTTTCGGATCGGAATCTGGCCCGTGAAACGGCCGTCGTAGTTCGAGATCCATTTTCTGACGCCCTCGCGGCCACCCGGCACGCTGATGGGCTCGTCGGGAACGAGTGTCTCGAGCGAGAAGTCTCCCTGCTCAAATGCCGCCAGGTACACGATCGGCTTCATGGCCGAGCCCGGCTGCCGCAGCGATCGGCGGACGCGGTTGAAGTCGCGGTACGACGCCGTCTGGCCGCGAAAGACCTGCCGGCCGCCCACCTCGGCCAGGATGCTGGCATCGCGGTTGTTCAGCACAACGACCGAGCCTTGCACCACGCCGCGGGCGTTTGCATGACGCGCCTCGTAGCGCGCGAGGCCATGCTCCAGCGCATCGACAACGATGCGCTGCACGCGGGCATCCACGGTCGAATGCACCTGGATGCTTCCCTGGAGGAGGTCCTCGATGCCGAGGTCGGCGTTCACGTCGTGGAGTTCGTCAAGGGCGTGCTCGACGACGGCCGACGACTGGAATGGCGTGGACGCGCGCGACACAACGGCCGGAAGGCGCCGCGCGCGGGCCGCGGTCATCTGGTCGTGTGAAATGAACCCCTGTGCCGCCATCAGCTCCAGGATCTGGTTTCGACGTCGCAGAACAGGCGCGAGGTTTCTGGGTGTCGGCGCGTAGTCGCGGGGCGCCTTCATGACGCCCGCCAGGAGCGCCGCTTGATCTGCATCGTCCGCGGTGAGTGAGGCGAGGCGCCGTCCAAGGTAGTGCTCAGCGGCGCGCGAAAACCCGTACTGACCACGGCCCATGTACACGAAACTCGGCGTACCTCGCGAAGATCTCCTCTTTCGCACGGCGCTTCGAGCCGAACTCGTCGCGCATCCGCTGTTCGATCCACAACGACAATCGAATTTCTTCGCGCTTCCGGAGCATCATGTTCACGTTCCGCGCGCCAATCACCACGGACAACGCACGAGGCAGGATGTCGGCACTCCGAAGCTGGTTGCTATTCTCCCGGGACGTCTGTCGGTTGAGAAACAACCCGCGCACGAGCTGCTGCGTGATCGTCGAACCACCCTGCGGGAACATCCCCGGACGTGTGGCGGTCGCCCCTCCGACCAGCCAGGCCAGCCAGGCGCCCAGCCGGGCCTTGCCGATCACACGCGGAAGGCTGAGGTAGTCCACGCCGTTGTGCGAGAAGAAGCGCCTGTCCTCGGTGGCGAGGATTGCCTCGCGCGCGACGGGAGGGATGTCTGTGTACGGGTGATGTGACGGTATTCCCGGGCGAGCTCGACGAGGGGCTCGCCGTTCAGGTCGTAGATGTGGCCGATCGTTGACAGCTCGAACCGAATGAATGGCCCTGGATCGGGCAGGTTCTCCCGATTGAAGTAAAGATCGTGGAAGTACTCGCGGCGACCACGGCCGCGCTCACCGACGCGACGCTTGCGAGGGCGCCGCACACGCCCAGCACGAGGATACGACGCGTCGTCAACGACATCCTGCCCGCGCGGGTCAACAGCCGCCGCAAGGCGGCCGCTGCCCTGCCCAGCCGCACGAAGGCCGTCCCGGCCATCGGCGCCTAGTCCCCAACCGCCGGCGGCGGTCTCACATCGGCGATGTGATCTGTTCGCACGGCCGTCGCATAACGCTCCACTTCACGCACGCCGCGCGCCACGGCGCCCGCGGCGTCGTCGCGCACGCGCCGGCCCTTCCGGCCGAGCGCGGCGGCCGTCTCGCTGACACGGGCGCTGGTCTTTCTTGCCCGTGGGATGAGCCACATCGTCACGCCGGCGCCAACGAACGCGCCTGCGACGAGTCCCATCACGAAGCGATGGTCGTGGCAGCCTTGTGCTCGCACTGGCATGACTGGTACTCCTGTGACAGAACCTGACGCGCGCCGGCGATTGCCGGCGCCGCCACTAGCCCCGGATCGGATTGCGGCCCTGGATCACCCGAAGCAGCACGACGATGATTGCAACGACGAGGAGGATGTGGACCAAGCCTCCGAGCGTGTAGGACGTGCCGATCCCCAGCAGCCACAGCGCGACGAGGACGATGATAAGTGTGGTCATCAGAGCGATCTCCTTTTCAATCGTCAGCGATGGTAGCGCGCACCCATTCCGACGTCTGTCTCCTTGAGCACACGAGCCCATCGAACCCCACCATCACTGGCGGCTGCTTCCGCCAGCGACTGTGCTCTTTCGAACAGCGCCAGCCGATCCCGGCGGCTACGCTGACCGCGCGTGTTTCGTCGGCCCGTGCGGCTGGCCTAACCGAAGTGTCTATGCAGAACCGGTCGGAAGAGATGAAGCTGCTACTGAGCGCGCGCCGCCGCCAGGTCCAGGACGACGTGCACGCTCGCCTGCGCGACGGACGGATCGACCACGCGCGGGGCGCCGGCGACGACATCGATCACGCCGATGCCCGCACGCGCGGCGACATGGATCTGGCCCTGCTCCAGATGGGGTCGGACATTCTCGCGCGCATCGACGCGGCGCTCCTTCGGATCGACGCCGGGCAGTACGGATCCTGCTTCGAGTGCGGCGGCGAGATCGCCGACGAGCGGCTGCGGGCCTTACCGTTCGCCGTCCGCTGCCGCGATTGCGAAGACCAGCGGGAGCGGCAGCACCTGCAGCAGGCGCGGCGTGCCAGCGGTGTTTCGGCGGTCCCGGATCCGGCGGCGATGCTCGTCAGTCGTGTAGGACGACACTCAGGAGCGAGCTATTGATGGTGATCGGAAGCTGGCCGTTGTACTCGATGAAGCCCAGCTTCTTGAACTTGTTGAGGAAGAAGTTGACACGGGAGCGCGTCGTGCCGACCATCTCCGCGAGCGTCTCTTGTGAGATCTGTGGAACCACACGGATCGGCTTGTGCGGCTGGCCGTAGCGCGCGAGCAGCAGGAGCGTGCGCGCCAGGCGCTTCTCGCTGGAGTTGAAGAGCTGGTCGATCAGATCCTCCTCGATGCGAACGTTGCGCGCCAGCATGTGGGCGATGAACCGGTCGGACATCGCATGCTGCTTGTGCAGCAGGCGAACCATTTCTTCCTTGCGGACGAGCAGGATGGCGCAGGCGGTGGTCGCGGTCGCGCTGCCCATCCGGACCAGTTGGCCGGCAAGGCACCCCTCCCCGAAAAATTCGCCGGGCCCCAGCATCGCCACGACGGCCTCCTTCCCGGTCTTCGACAGCACCGACAGCTTGACGCTGCCCGTCTGAATATAGAGGACGTCAACGCAGAGGTTTCCCTGCGTGAAGATGGTCTCTCCTGCCTTGTACGTCCACGATCTTCTTGGCCACGCCGGATGTTCCGAGGAACGCCTGGACGTCGAACGCCGGGGCAACTTTCGCGGCTCGTCGGGAGGGTGGTCCAGGTACCATCCGGGAAGCATGACACGCGACTTCAGGAGGCAGTGTGCAGAACAGGACAGACGATTTTGTCGGCCGCCCTCTACGCTAGGGCTCCGTCGAAGAGGGGGCCCTGCCATGGATCCGGAGACGACAGATCACCGAGTGGAGGACGAGGCGATGGCGACGCGATTCGGACGCGCCCCTGCTGATTAAGGCTGACACCCGACACGAGGTCGAACGGCTCGCGCGCCGTATTCACGGGGCCGGCCCCCGAGCGAGTGGTCCATTCGTGCCGGTCCGAGTCCGGGCATGGCCCAACACAGCGCGCACGATCAAGAAACGCTGGTCAGCTGTGTTCGACGCCGCCACTGGCGGCAGCGTGTTCCTGGCCGGCGTTGAGGACATGTCGCCGGCCTTTCAGAACGTGTTCCTCGATCTGATCGACGACCTGCAGCGCGCGCGAACGCCGTCGACCGCCGCCCGCCTTATTTCAGGCACGACCGTGTCCCTGTTTGATCGCGTCAAGGCCGGCACGTTCTCCGAGCGCCTCTTCTACCGCTTGAACCTCATTCATCTCGTGGTACGCGACCGAGCCGTCCGGACGGCGAGTCGTTCGTCAGGCGCTCCGCTCCTCGCCACCGCCGGGGTGCAGTAGCAGCGCCCCGACCACCAGCGCGCTAGCCAGGACGAGGCGGGAAGACCGATATGTCGAACGAGCGAAAGCCATCGGAGCGAGTTGACGGGTCCGACGAAGCCAGCCTCGCAGCCGAAGCCGCCAGAAACGAGGCGGAGCACCGCAGACGGCTGGCCGAGGAAGCTCGTGAGGTCCGCGACCGCGGCCGCGAGGTGCGCGAAGCCGTCCGGCAGGAACAAGAAGGCCTGCGCGAGACCGCCGAGAGCATGCGCAGCGCCGGCGAGGAAGCCCGAGCATCGGCTGAAGCCGCCCGGCACGCGGCCCTGGATGCCGTACACGCAACGGCCGACTCTCTGAAGGCGACACTCGAACAGATGAAAGTCGTCGAAGAAGTGCGGCGTTCCCTCCGCGATTTGCGTGACGAGAGCAAGCACAACTGAGGCTCCGCTAAGGCCCTCGGATCGGACGGCACCTACCGGGACCGGCAGATGCGCGTGGTCACGCTGCCGGCAGGGTTGTGACGGCCCGCTATCGAATTTCAAGCGTGAGCTAGACGAGCAGGAAATCTCCAGCAGCGGGTGAGGACGCGGCGTCGATCTTCGCCGCCGATCGCCGAACAATTGTGTAATTGCCAAGAAAGCGGTTGTGTCTGTCCCGTCAGCCGCTGTATAGAAGCGTGGCGCGGAAACGCCCACCGGGTCGGCCGGCTGGAATCGCTCCCCCCGCGAAAAGGACCTCACATGAAGTCCCGAGTCGCTCCCTTGCTCCTCGGTTCTACATTCATCGCTCTTGCATTTATCTCCACACCGGTGTTCGCCCAGGGACGTGCAGGCGGGGCCCCGGGCGCCGCCGGTGGGGTTCAGAATCAGCTCGCTGCCCTCGAGGCACGTGTCGCCAAGCTCGAAGGGAACATCGTGGCCGCTGACCTCGCAGGCACTTATTCAGCGGTAATTCTCAGCACGAAATGCACGGCGCCCGCCCCGGTGTCGCTCCCCGCCGCGATCCAAACCGAGGGGTCCAGGGGAACCCTGACGCTGAACGCCAACGGGACGGGCCACGTGACTTTGGAGTCGTGTGGAGGGGGCAGGCTGACTCAAGGGTCCTGGACTTTGACGGCTGCCGAATGCGATGACGATGAACCGGAGTCGGATCTCACGTGGACGTACGCTGATGGCGTCATTACCGCCACCTTCCTGAGCGACGGAGATACGGTTCCTTTTACTGTCGCCCTCGGTGGTCGGTTCCTGATCCTGGGTTTCGCGGGCTTCTACCCCAGCGATCCGTCATCCGATCAGTTCCTGATCATTCTGACGCGTCTGAAATAGCCCAGCGCACTGAGCCCGCTGACCGAGATCGACCGTCGTCTCCGCACAGCCGCTGCTCTTTCGAGTGGCGGCTGTGCGGCTAAGTCCCGGACTCAGTGTCTGCCTTCTCCGGTGAGCTGCTTCACGACATCGCCAACCTCCTGCTTCGCATCGCCGAACAGCATCAGCGTGTTGTTCGCGTGGTACAGGTCGTTGTCGATCACAGCCACGCGAGAACCGCCGAGGAACTCGCGGTGCAACATCTTTGACCCGTCTGACTGACGGAGGCCGAGACGTGCGGCCGCTATCACTAGAAGCTATCTCATAAATCCGTAACACCCCGTGTTACAACGGGCCGCGAGCGGTCGTACCTCGCGGCATGGACCTGACTGACGCCCAGTGGGCAATCCTCGAACCGACGTTCCGGCCACGGCCCCGTCCCGAGAAACGCGGCCGGCCGTGGACCGACGCGCGGGCGGTGGTGAACGGCGTGCTCTGGGTGCTCCGGACAGGGGCCCCGTGGCACGACGTGCCCGCCCGCTATCCGCCGTACCAAACCTGCCATCGGCGCTTCCAGCAGTGGCAGCGGTCCGGCCGGCTTGACCGCCTCTTACAACGCCTCGCGGAGGATCTGCGCGACCGCGGCAAGATTGATCTTTCCGAAGCGTTCGTCGATGCCACCTACGCCGGGGCGAAAAAGGGGGCGCTGCCGTCGGTCCAACGCGCCGCGGCAAAGGCACCAAAATCATGGCGATCTGCGACCGTCATGGTCTTCCTCTCGCCGTGCACGTGGCCAGCGCTTCACCGTATGAGCCGCACCTCGTCCCCGCGACGCTCGACGCCCGCTTCCTCTCCGACCTCCCCGCGCGACTAATCGGCGACCGCGGGTACGACAGCGACGGCCTCGATACGCAGCTTCGCGATCAGTACGGCATCGAAATGATCGCGCCCAATCGCGCCCGTCGCCGTCCCACGCAGGATGGGCGTCCGCTGCGCCGCTACCGCCGGCGCTGGAAAATCGAACGGCTCTTTGCCTGGCTCCACAACTCCTGTCGCCTCGTCACCCGCTGGGAATATCATGTCGAGAACTTTCTCGGCCTGTTGCAGCTGGCCTGCGCTCGCATCCTGCTCAGGCATTTATGAGACAGGTTCTAGTCTCGGGCGCGCCTTCGTCAGCGCTCTTCATCAACCGGCATGACCTGGGGCGCAGTACAGAAAGGCCGGCGTAGAATGGTGGGGTGCCGAAGGTTCGTGAAGCCATCAAGCTGATCGAGGGCGATGGTTGGCGCGAGGTGAGCACCAAAGGCAGTCATCGACAGTTTAAGCATCCGACGAAGCCCGGGCGTGTGACAGTCGCTGGGTCGCCGTCTGACGATTTGGCGCCGGGCACGTACAACAGCATTCTGAAACAGGCCGGACTCAAGGGGTAGTTATGCATCGATTTCTGATCGTCATCGAGAATGCCGGCGAAAACTTTTCGGCGTACTCCCCGGATCTCCCCGGTTGCGTTGCCACTGGTGCGACTCGTGAGGAAACGGAGCGGCGAATGTACGAGGCCATCGAGCTCCACGTCGAAGGCCTGGTCGAAGACAAGCAGCCCGTGCCCCAGTCCACATCCTTCGCCGAGTACATGGTGGTCCGGACCTAGGCGATGGAGAACGTGGGAACAACTTGGGAACAGAGCCGCCCGAATACCCCCAAAAACGCCGATCACGACAGAGCAGAAGGCAAGACGAGTCAACAACTTCGCGCCATCAGGACAGTCTGCAAAACCTCCATCCCCGTTCAATTCCGGGCGGCGCCTCCATTTTTGATCGGGGACTTCGTCGTCAGACCCCTCACACGCTCACATAAGTTCGCTCGCGTCTTGGTCAACCTCAAATTACTCAGCACCTAGCGCGATCGGCCTTTCGTGCCTGGCGCCTGCGAGGGTAGCACCGCGCCCACGGGTGTATGATTCGCTACGGGTTTCGTGACAGCGATGAGAGGCCTCCTGATAGTTGCCGTCACGCTCGTGATGATGCCAGCGCGCGCCTCGGCGCAGGTGTCGGCATCGGACCTGGCGGGCGCGCTCGCGGACCTGACGTCATCGGTGAATGCCCTCCCGATGAGCTTGCGTTCGACGCGGTTGCTCACCGCCGTCGAATGGCTCAATTCGAGAAGCGTGAAAGCCGATCTTGGGGTGATGTCGCGGGACTACGTCGCCTCTTTGAGCCGAGCCGCCGGGCTTCTGCGAAAGCAACCCGGTGCAGAGGTGGTCGAAGACGTCACCAGCGAGCTGGAAGCGAAAGTCGAACACTGCCGCAAAGTCGGCGTCGGCATGGGCGGATCGGTTCTCGTGAAGGTCAACACCCGTCGCGGACTCGGAACCGTGAGTGGACTCGAGGTGCTGTACCTCCTGAAGTTCGACGATTGGCTGAAAACCCCGGCGAGGAACTTCGCGCGGATGAGCTCTCCTTCGGAGATGACCATCGATCCGGGGCGTTATTGGGTGTGGGCGCGCGATCCGGCCAACGGCACGACCAGTGATCGCGTGCTCGTCCAGGTGGCCGGTCAGAAAGAAGTGACGATCGATCTCGCCGTCCGATGACCCTGGCCAGGCGGCACGCCGCGGTTGGCGCCGCGGGCCTGCTCATCGCGGCTCTCTGGCGGCTCTCACCCGCCCTCTCCACGAGCGAGACGTTTCAAGTGCGTCTCGTGTGCGCCGTTCTTACCGTTGCGGCGTGCACGGCTATCGCCCTCGTCAGAGGCGTGCGCCCGATGGTGTGGATGCTGGTGGCGGCGGTCTCGATCGCTCTCGGCCTGGCTCTCCTGGTGAACCATCTTGGCGCCAGCGGTGCGTGCGTGGCCACATACAACGGCCGCTCGATTGTCATCGGTCGCGACTACACGCCCGCCGCCGCCGACTACGTGAGCACAAATCGCGGCTTGTCTGCGTCGGAGCTCCTGCTCGACAGCGGCGGGGATCCAGAGCGGATCTGGACGAGAGCGTCGATCGCGTCGTGCCGCTTCTGGCTCGGTTGGGGCGGGCTTCTGACGGTGCCGCTGCTCGCAGCCTGCGTCGGGGCGCTCGTGGCACGACGCGGGCACGGCCTCACTGCCGTGGGTCGGCCTGCGACGGCCGCCAAGACCACCGCGACTGTCCCGGCGGCCCCCGGCTACGACGCGTTTCTCAGCTATCGCCACGGCGCGCCGGACGACACCTATGCGCGGGAAATCCTGGAGGTTCTGGAATCGCGTGGCCTCCGCGTGGCGATCGACTTCCGTGACTTCCGTGCCAACGAGCACTTCCTGTCCGAGATGGAGCGATGCATCAAGGAGAGCCGTTTCGTCCTGTGCGTGATTACGTCGCGCTACATCGACAGCGATCACTGCTCGGAGGAGGCGGTCATCTCCAAGACTCTCGACCTCGCGGACAAGCGCAAGCGGCTCGTGCCGCTTCTCTTCGAACGTGTCGAGCTGCCAGTGTGGCTGCACGGTCTGGTCGGCATCGATTGCGGGCAAGGCGCCGCCGTGGACCCGTTCGAACGGCTGTGCGGCCTCTTGACTGCCGGGCCCGAGCACCTGCGACAGAGCAGAAGGCAAGACGAGTCGACAATTTAGCGCCATCAGGATGGTCTGCAAGAAGCCCGCATCCCGGAGTGCGAGGCGGAATCGTCATTGCACCTCCACGTCTTCGAACCCGAGCCCGCGCAGAAACGTTGTCATCGTTGCGCGCGCGTTGGCGGAGGCGATCCGCAGAACGTCCCCGTCGAGCGCCGACTGCCGGATCTGCTGCTCCGCCTCCTTCCGCACTTCCGATTCCAGGTGCGGGTCCACGGCTGTAAAAAGGCCAGTGCGCCGGGAGTACACGCGTGTGCGTTCGTTGTCCACGCGCGTCGCGAATATCTCGGGCGCCGGTAAACGTATGTCAATGGCCCGCCCGTGGACGCTGATGGACGATGGGTCGATCCGGCCGAGATCGACGCCGGCTGTGACGTCGCCGTAGACGACGAGAAGCAGTTGCTCGCCGGCCAAGAATGTCGGCAGGAACCGGCTTTCCCATCCGCCGGACACGATCTTGTCCATCCCGAAGACCACAGTTTCGAGCCGCTGGAGTTGCTGAACGTGGCGGACGACGGCCGGCCTGGAGATGTCGATCCGTCCTGGGCCGCCGCCGCGGAACCACAGAACGACCACCGCAACGGCCAGAAGGGCGATGACGATGCCCAGGATGAAGGCGACGACGGCGGAGCCTTTGTCGGATGTCTCGTGCCTCATCTTGGCAGACGCTCCGCTCAAATTATGGCGCGAGTGTCCCGTCGCCGTCGTGCCTATGCGTGGTTGTCATCGGTCCGGCGGTCGTGGCGGTTCGTAGTCCGCCAACGTTCCCGTGCGCGACGAACAGTAGCGCCGACGGCAAGAGACCCATTGAAGACAGAACGCAGCGGAAGGACGTTGGCCACTTTGTAGTCAGCGAGAGCCGCGAGGCCGACCGACGCAACGCACCCGCATTGCGAGCAGTCTGGATCCCCGCCGTACTGGCAGGGTGTGATCGGCTGACGAAGGTCTGCAGACAAACACGCGGTCGTCTTCGCGAAGATGCATTGGTCCGGGGCCTGCGGAGGATGGAGATAGCCGTGGACCACCGGCGGGCTCATGTCGTGGAGCTTCGGCTCGTGGGCATGGAGCGACGCGATCTCGCCGACGAGCCGATCGCGGTCTTCGGGTCGCAGACGTTCGGCTGAGTCCTCGCCCCGCTGCGGCGTGTACAGGCTGAACCAAATCCGCTTGACGTCCGGGTTGGCCGCCCATTCCCGCACGAACTCCGCCACGTAGCCGGGGCGCGCCTGTTGCCGGGTCAGCGTGCAGTGAACGGTGACGTGCTGTCTGGCGATGTGTTTCCGGATGCGCTCGTAGGTTGCCGGCCTGCGCCGCGCGTCGTGTTCCGGCTGAAGCCCGTCGACTGACACAACCACCTGCAGGCGCGGCATGTCCGCCCAGGAAGCCGGGATGGGGCGAACGGCGCTTGTGACGACCTGCGTGTGGATCCCCATCTCGCCCGTGAGCCGCGGCAACAGTATTTCCAGCTCGCGAAACCGCACCAAGGGCTCACCACCGACAATCGAGAGATGGATGGGGCGTCGTTCGCGAACGACCTGCAACAGGCGCTCGACGAGTTCGTGTCCCTTGAAGTCCGCGAGATCGCGCAGCACGACGCCGCCGCCGAGATGCGTGTCGCCGTACGCGTAGCAGCCCGGACAGCGCAGGGGGCATTCGCGCGTGATTTCGATTGAGAGATTCGGTTCATAGCCCGTGAGGATGTTGCCCCACGCGCGGAGCACGGCTTGTCGTTCCATGTCACCAACCGCCCACGTTGAACCGTGGCCCTGCCACGCCCGCACGCACACCAAAGAGGAGTAGCCGCGCGATTGTTGCCGCCACGACATGTCGTCTGGGCGGAGCGTCCGGGAAAGAAGCGGACGGACGGGCCCTTCTCTTACAGTGGCGGGACCGCGCCGGATTTGCACCGGCTTCCCTGTTAGGCCCTGACGGGCGCCCAGGCGAAGGAGCGTATCACCAGCAGGGCACAACGTCCGTCCGGCCCGCACTCATGGCTTCGTGAGCGCGACGAATTGAGAGTGCCCTCGGAGTCCTTGCGCTATCGGTCGTTCGCTCGTGGCGTTCGTCACCACATCCAAGCGGCCAAACCATGATGATCTGTTAGTAGAATCGAAGAGTTCATCACACCCTCCCGATCACGACGCGGCAAAGTAAAGTGAGGAGGCTTCATGAAGCGACGCGACGTGCTTCGGCCTTGGAGTGCGGCAAGTCCTCGTTGCAGCAGTGGCAATCTTGGTTGCCACCCCCGCCCCGACGGCAGCGCAGCAGCCATCGGATCCAGCTCAGACCCTGTTCCGGTGGACGACCCCGCCTGCTGCTGCTCAACTCGCGGCTGATACGACGGTCGTGCCTCCGGCATGGGCGCCGTGTTCATCCCGGCGATGACGAATGGGATCGACGAACCGGAGGCCCTCGTCTACCAGGGAGAGCCAACTGATCGCCTCCGGCCTGAACGGCCGACGGATCGTCCTGGCGCCGGGCAGCTACACGGTGCGCGTCGGCTCCGCGCCGCTCGATCAGACGGTGACCGTCCCTGTCACCGTGACCGCCGGTAACACCACGCTGGTGCCCGTCCGATGGGGAGCACTGGTCGTGGAGGTCGTCGATGAGAACAATATCCCGCATCGCGGTTCCTACGAGCTCATACAGGTCAGCGACCGGCAGCCGTATACGGTAGGTTTTGGCGCCGACACACTCCTCGGCGAGCGCATCAGGACCCTCCTCGTGGGCCCAGGTCTTTATCGCATCGTGCGCCCCGGCTCCAATTACCGGACGCGCACCGACTTCTCTACCGTGCTGGTGCCGGAGGGTGGGGTCGTGTACTACAAGCTCGTCCTCGACCCGGACGACGGCAGCCTGCTCGGCGCCGGAGTCGTGCCACCCGAGGAAATCGGGATCGTCACCGATCCGTCAGGCTGGAGTCGCATGTACTCGATAGGCATCGGCGTGCCCTTTGCGTCTACATCGAACGTCGTGGGCGTGGCGAACCAGACCTCGATCGGTGGCACTGTGACGTTCGACTACTACCTTCGGTACGACAAGGACGAGAACTACTTCTCGTCGATCTTCGAGGTCGAGGAAGGCTTCATTCGCATCGATCCTCAGGACCAGGACGCCCTGCCGGTCCAGAAGACACTCGACCGACTGCGGTTCGACGTGCTGTACACGCGATTCATGAGTCCGCGCGTTGGTCCATACGTTCGTTTCGGGCTGCTGACGAACATGTTCGAGTCGAACGTGCTCGTGACCGAGCCCACCACGGTCGTGAAGCAACACCTCGACGGCTCGGAGACGACCGACTTCATAGCGGCGAACGACGACTTCCAGGTCAGCAAGGCGTTCGCGCCGGTCCTGCTTCGCGAGGGGTTCGGCGCCAACTTCCGGCTCGTTCGCAGTCGCCTGGCCTCGCTCGACTGGCGCGCGGGCATGGGCTTCCGCCAGAACCAATACAACGGCGCGTTCGTGCAGGAGTCCGGTGAGCCGGGCCTGCTCGTCTACTCCGAACAGGAAGACTTCAACCAATCCGGCATCGAGACGACGATCGTCGGCGACGTCCGGGTGAGGCGGTTGCTGCTCAACACCAATTTCGATCTCTTCGGTGACTTCGACGAGCTGGATCAACCGACGGTGGACTGGCGCAACACGTTCAGTTTCAGACTGACGAGCGCGCTCTCGGTGGACTACAGACTGGACGTCCTTGACCAGCCACAAGTCACCGACGATACGCAGATCACCCAGAATCTCTTGTTCAGATATTCCTGGGGCAACTGAAGACCTACCCGCGGACCGGGGTGCCAATCGGACCCCGGTCCGCAACTCGGCTATCAACTACCGCACGTCGCTCATGTGATTGGCCTGCCTCTGAAAGAGATTGCAGCGATCCCGAGGTATCTGGCGGTGCGAGGTCCGGGTGTGTCGCGCCCGCCCTCGCGCGGCGACCTCATGTCCTCAGGATCTCAGAGCGGCTTCTGGGCCTCCGTCGGCGCCTTCCTGATCTGGGGCGTCTTTCCTATTTTCTGGAAGTGGCTGGACGGCGTTCCGGCACTGCAAATCATGACGCACCGGATTCTCTGGTGCTTCGTCTTCGTGGTTGGCTATCTGGTCCTGCGGCACGGGCTCCGCTGGTGGCAGCCCGTGGCGTCCGAGCCACGCCTGATCCGCCTGCTGTCGACGAGCAGCGTCCTCATTGCCCTGAACTGGTGGCTGTACATCTGGGCCGTCAACGCCGGCCACATTGTCGAAACCAGTCTGGGCTACTTCATCAACCCGTTGGTCAACGTGCTCTTCGGCGTCGTGGTCTTGAGAGAGCGTCTCAACCGACGTCAGTGGCTCGCCGTGCTGATCGCGACCGGCGGCGTGGCGTACCTCGCCGTCGAATCCGGTCGACCACCCTGGATCGCCCTGGCTCTGGCGTGTTCGTTCGGGTCTGTACGGCCTGATCCGCAAGGTTGCCGTGGTCGAGTCGATTCCGGCGCTCGGCGTCGAGGGGACGCTGCTGATCGTGCCGGTCGTTGTCTACCTGCTCTGGACCCACGCCGTTGGCAGAGGCGCGTTCGGCAATCAAGGACCCCTCACCGACGTTCTCCTCGTCAGCTCGGGCCTGGTCACGGCGGTGCCGCTGGTGCTTTTCGCGTACGGAGCTCAGCGCATCCCGTACTCGAGATTGGCATCCTGCAATACATCGCGCCGACTCTGCAGCTCGGTTGCGGCGTGCTCGTGTTTGGCGAGCCATTCACACGCGCGCAGGCTGTCGGCTTCGGCGCCATCTGGCTGGCGCTGGCCGTCTATGCGGGTGACGCCCTCGTTCGGAGGCGCCGAGGCCGCCCTCTGCAGCCGGTATGATGCAGGATTGCAGGATGCACCGGGCGCGCCGTCTGCAGGTGATACTGTCCGAAAGGCGTCCCATGACGGATCCTCGTGACCTCGATACGGGCGAGTTGCCAGCGCTCGACTTCGATTTGGAACTCCCGCCACCGATCTCTTCGGGCGTGCGCATCGACGTTGCGGCGCTCTCGCACATCGGGAAGGTCAGGGAACACAACGAGGACCACTACCTCGTCGCCAGCGGCGCGCGGCACGCCACGACACTGCTCACCAATGTCCCTCCGGGGGACGTTCCGTCCGAGTTCGGGGAGACCAGCTACCTGATGATCGTGGCCGACGGGATGGGGGGCCACGCCGCGGGCGAGGTGGCGAGCCGGATGGCGATCGCCACGCTCATCAACATCATTCTTCACGTTCCCGACTGGATCCTGAGGCTCGACGATGAGCATGCGCAGAAGGTGATGGAACGCGCCGTGATGCGCTGTCCGCCAGGTCCACGAAGCGCTCCAGGAGAAGGCCCGTCTCGACCCGCGACTTCGAGGGATGGGCACAACGATGACCGCCGCCTACAGCCTGGGGGACGATTTGTTCATCACACAGGTGGGAGACTCGCGGGCCTATCTGTTCCGGGACGGGAAGCTCCAGCGGCTCACCCGCGACCAGACCCACGCCCAGATGCTCGCCGACAGCGGTCTGATCAGCCAGCAGGACGTCGCCCGCCATCGGCTCCGTCAACGTTCTCACGAGCGCGCTCGGGGCGTCGCAGAAAAACGTCAACGCGGTCATCGAGCGCGTGAAGCTCGTCGACGGCGACCGGCTTCTGCTCTGCAGCGACGGTCTCACCGACATGACCGACGATGAAAAGATTGCGGATCTTCTCGGTCGGGAGAGTCGGTCCGACGAGGCGTGCCGACTTCTCGTCGACTCCGCGCTTGCCAATGGCGGCAGGGACAACATCACCGTCGTCCTGGCGCGTTACTCAATCCCAGAAATCTGAGACCAGAGAGACGCAAAGGCGCCTCGTCCGAAGGTTAGTCGGCAGCCTAGAGAAGACGAGCAATTGGCAGTGCCAAACGTGGCAGGATCGATGTCAGTGAGCGAAGCTCCACAGGCACGGTCCCTCAGTGAGCTCGCGGAGGCTGCGGCAGCTGCGGGAGATTTCGCGTCGGCCGCCCGACATCTGCAAGACCTTGCGGCGGTGCAGGAGTCCGAGCTCGGCCCGGCGCACCCTGACCTGGCGAACACGCTCAACAACCTCGGCGTCGCGTCAGAGCGCGCCGGCGAGCTCGATCGGGCGGAGGCCGCGTTCCGGCGGGCGTCGCTCATCACGCGCACGGCCTTCGAGGCCGACCATCCCGTTGTCGCGACGGCTGACCGCAACCTCCGGGAGTTCTGTCAGGCCCATGAGCGGCCATATGAGAAGCCCACGCCGGATCCGTCATTTGGAGTTGCGCGTGCGGCCGCACCATCGACGATCGTGGGCCGCTCGTGGTCCACGCTCGTTCTGGTCGGCGCTGTCGCCGGACTGGGCGCGGCGGCCGTGTTGATGTGGCTGACGGCGGGACGACGCGAGATCGCTCCGCCGGCCGCGGCGACGCCAACCGACATCCGGTCCAAACCGGAACCGAAACTCGAACCGGGACCTGAGCCCAAGTCCCCGCCGCAACTCGAGCGGGCTGCCGTTCCGCCTGCGCGCGTTACCGGAGAGACGTCATCGCCTTTGAGTCTGGTGAGTGCCACGGTCTGTCGGGAGTTTTCGACCGCTGGCGGCGGCGAGTGGAGCTGTACACCTGTGGCAGATGCCGCGCCGGCCGGATTGCTCGTCTTCTACACGCGCGTCAAGTCGGCGGAGCCCACGACCATCGAACATCGTTGGTATCGGGGCGACGCCTTGCATCAGCGCGTCAGTTTGCGCGTGGCCGCGAACACGGCCGCTGGATACCGGACGTTCAGTCGAAATACTGTCGGTTCCGATCGCGCGGGTACATGGCGCGTGGAGCTCCGAGACGTCGCGGGTGCCGTGCTCTACGAACAAACCTTCATCGTTCAGTAGAACGAGGAACGTAGAACGGGGAACGCGGAACGGGGAACGTGGAACGACGCTATTTTTTGATAGAGCATCATCGGAACAGCTTCGGCACCATGTCCACGACGTTCTGGCGCCACAGCGGCCAGACGTGCGCCATGTCGGGGACCTCCTGCTCGGTGAATCGGATGTTCTGGGAGCGGAGCCAGTCCTTGAGCTGACGGTTGACGCCGATGAGGCCGTCCGCCGTGCCGCAGACGATCCACAGCATCTTGATACGCGCGTTGTCTTTCGCCGTGAGCGACGGGAACGTCTTCCCGAACATCTCGGGCGTCATCGACGGCGGCGCGTTGGCGCCGCGGCCCCCGCCCGGCGCGGGAGGTGGAGTGCTCGCCGCCGCGGCCGGCCACAACATCGGCGCCGAACTGAAGGCGCCGATCCACGCGAACCGGTCGAGATTTCTCAGACCGACGTAGAGCGACTCGGCGCCGCCCATCGACAAACCGGCAATCGCACGCTGTTCGCGATTCTTGCTCACGTGATAGGCCTTTTCGACAGTCGGCATGACCTCGTTCAGGCAGAATCTTCTCGTAGCCGATGACGTTCTCAGCCTCACGTCCGCCGGCCGGGCCCCGCGACGTACCGTAGCCAAGCGGCGACACGACCACCATTGGAAGGGCCACTCCCTTCGCGATCAAATTGTCGAGGATGTTGTCTGCGGCGCCGCCCCCAGTCAGCCAACGCTCTGCGTCATCGCCAAGGCCATGGAGGAGGTACAGCACGGGGTAGGGCTGCGCGCGTCGCGCGTCGTAGCCCGGCGGCGTGTACACGAAGAAGTCACGGTCGTCGTTGGCGATCGCGGAATGAAACGCATGGCGCGCGACGGCGCCGCGCGGGACGCCCGGCGCCCGCAGCCACGGCTTCGGCCCCGGCACCATGAACATGCTCTGAAAATTGGCGAACGACGTCTGCCGCTGGCGGTTCGACGGGTCGTTGATCGTCGCCCCGTCGACGCTGAGCGAGTACGTGTAGACGTCCGGTTCGAGTGGATCACTCGTGGCCGACCAGACGCCCTGCGCGTCCTTCTGCATCACGAGCCGGCGGCCGCCTGGCAACGCCACGGCCACCTCGTTGGCATTGGGCGCGCGGAGTCGGAACGTGACCCGTCCGTCGGCGGCAATTTCCGGTGACGTGACCGGACCGCCGCCTCGACCTTGCGGCGCCGGTGCCGCGGGCATTGGCGGCGGCGGCGCCTGGCCGGAGACCGGCGTGGCGACATAGACCGTCAGAAAGGTCAGTAGCAGCAATAGAGGTGCACGCATGGGCACGATAGTAGCTCCGCTCATGAACCCTGGAACCTTGGAACCTTGGAACCCGTTAAGTCTCAGCCGCCTGCTTCAAGTTCGCGAGGCCTCGTTCGAAGTCCTTGCCGACCATCTTGTCCATCGACATGAATACGCCCATCAGCTTGGTCATGAACAGGTTCGGGCCATGCATCGCCCAGACGATGTCCGTAGCACCGCCGGCCGGCGTCAGTGTGAACTCCGCCGTATTGTGCGCGGCCCACGGTTCCATGAAGTCGAGTGTGATGACCAGGCTCGACGGTGGGACGGATTTACGAATCTCCATGCGGCCTTTGCCGACTTTCTTGTTGCCTTCCCAGTCGTAGACGGCGCCCTGGCCGCTCTCGGCGCCGCTGTGCCGCCGCGTCAGGTTCGGATCCAGTTTCTCCCACGGTGACCAGATCGACCACCGCTTGAAATCGTTCAGCATCGGGAAAATCTTGTCCGGCGTCGCGTTGATGCGCGTCCGCCGCTCGATGCGGAACTCATCCGGCCGGCTGGCTGCGTACGCCAGAACTGCGAGCACGAGGATGACCACCATCGCGATCCAGAACATGGACCACCCCTTCAGAAGGAAGATGCGACGGCGACCCTGCGCTGAGGGTCGCGCCGAGCATGGTCGAGGTGTGAAACGCGGAGGATAGCATGCGAAGCCATTGACGGCTCGGGGCCGTTCGGCTACCGTGCGCGGGCACATCCCATTTCATGTCCAGGAGGTCCCGATGCCCAAATACCTCGCAAGCTTCGACTACAGCGCGACTGGAACACAGGGCCTGCTCAAGGACGGCGGCAGCCAGCGAGAACAGGCCGTGACGGCCGCCGTCAAGGCCCTCGGCGGAAAAGTCGAGGCGTTCTATTTCGCGTTCGGCCAGACCGACGCGATCCTCATTCTCGATCTGCCGGACAACGTCACGGCGGCGGCCGTGAGCCTGGTGGTGAGCGCAAGCGGCGCGGGTGCCATCCGGACGACGCCGCTCCTCACGCCGAAGGACATCGATGCAGCGGCGAAGATGAAGGTCAACTACCGCGCGCCGGGAGCCTAGGCCGGCATCACGACGGGCGGCAGTTCCGCTTCGATGCGCGGGCGGTCCGGTTCCTCCCACGGCGGCAGCTTGAGGGCTTCACCCAGCGACGCGACCGGTTCATCGACCGCGAAGCCGGGCGACACGGTCGCGACTTCGAGCAACACGCCGCCGGGCTCGCGGAAGTAGATCGACTGGAAGTACTGCCGGTCGCGAACCTCCGTGACCCGCCATCCGATCCCGAGGAGCTCGCGCCGGATCGCGAGTTGCTCGTCCGGCGTCGAGACAGCGAACGCCACGTGGTGAACTGTGCCGATGCCGTTGATCGCAGGCGGCGCATCGGCCGGACTCACGAGATCGATCACGCGGCCCGGCGCATCGCTGCCCGCGCCGACGCGAATCCGGCCACCGGCCTGATCGATCGTCTCGACGCCGAGGAACCGCTTCAGGAATGGGAGCGTCTCGTTCGGCGACGGGATGGTCAGCGTGACGCTGTGCAAGCCGCGAATCGCCGTGGACGCGCCGATGCCTTCCCGCAGCCAGGGCGCCCGGTCGTCGGAGGCGCTCGCCACGAGCTCGAAGGTGAGGCCCGACGAATCGGAAAATCGAATGACATCGTCGCCAAACCGGCTGGCCGCGTGTTCGACGCGGATGCCGCGCGCGGTCAGCCGGTCGCTCCAGGCGTCGAGCGAACCCGCGGGGACGGAAAACGCGGTCGTCGTCACCTGTCCGCGGCCGTGGCTGCCGGGCCGCACGCCCTTGTCCTTGTACGGGAAGGTCGTCCAGATTGTGCCGGGCGTGCCGTGCTCGTTGCCGTAATAGAAGTGGAACACACCAGGGTTGTCGAAGTTCACGGTGCGCTTGACCAGCCGCTGGCCAAGCGTGGCCACCGAGAAATTCAAGTCGTCCTGGGCGTCGTCCACGGTGGCGGTGACGTGATGAAGACCGAGCACCGAGTGGGCCATGATCGGCTAGCATACGTCGTTCACACGGAAAGCCAGAGGTGCATCCCATGAGACGTCACGCTTCGCCACTCGTCGCGACGGCCGCGCTGTCACTGACGGCCGCGGCGGTCTTTGCCCAGAACTACGTGCCCGACACGCGATACGCGGCGACGTCGATGGCTGGTGTCCGTGTCGTTGGGGACGCGGCGTGGCGTGCCGAGAAGGGCGAGTACATCGGCACGCCGAAGTCGGCGGCCGGCGGATGGCTGGTGCTCGACCGGTCCCTTCAGGACGTGGGCGTCTTCGGCGAGTTCCGGTGCACGGGCGGATGCCGCACCGGCATTCTGCTGCGCGCCGAATCGACCGGCAACGGGATGAAGGGCGTGTACGTCGTCGCTCATCGGCGACGAGCCTGGGGTGTACGCGGTGACGCTCGACAGCGCCGGCAAGGAGCTCACGCGCGAACGACTGCGCGCCGCTGGAGGACAACTCCGCTTCGCGCCGCCACCTCCTCCGGCAGCCGGAGGGGCGCGCGCCGGTGGTGCGGGTCGCGCGGCCGGGCCGGGCCGTGGCGGTCCGCCGCCCAACCTGCCGCTGACGCCGCCGGTGACCGGCATCAAGGCCGACGACTGGAATCTCGTCGAGATCATGCTCGACGCCACGCTCATTCGTCCGTTTCTGAACGAGAGCCTGAACCCGATCGGCTCCGCGGCGGTCGACGATGCCAACGGGAAGTTCGGCCCCGTGGCGTTGTACGTGGGCGGCGCCGGTGAGGTCCGCTATCGCGGCGTCGGCACGAGCGATCTCTCCCTCAAGACGATGCCTGTCGAGCGGACGTCACCAAACTTCCGGATGCAGCGCCTGAACGACATGTACTACAGCTGGGGCGCGGCGGTGGCCGACTTCAACGGCGATGGCGTCAACGACGTCGCGGCGGGGCCGTACTACTTCATCGGCCCGGACTTCACGAAATCCCGCGAGATCTACCTCGCGCAGACGATCAACGCGTCCACGCAATACCCGGGCGACTGCATGCAGAACTTCGCCTACGACTTCACGGGCGACGGCGCGGCAGACGTCATCTGCATGGGTGCCATCGGCCAGGACCTCCATCTGTACGTCAATCCCGAAGACCGAGCTGCGGCGATGGGACAAGTTCGATGTGGTGCCGGTCGTCCAGAAGGAAGTGTCGCTCCTGAAGGATGTCGATGCCGATGGCAAGCCTGAGTTCGTGTACGGCGGCGGCGGATTCCTGCGATTCGCGAAGCCCAACCCGTCGAACCCAACGGGTCCGTGGACCGTGCATACGCTGTCGACCGAAGGACCATGGGGCGGCGGACACGGGCTCGGCGTTGGAGACGTCAACGGCGACAAGCGCGCGGATGTGGTCGATCCGTACGGATGGTGGGAGCAGCCGGCCGCCGGTGCGTCGAGCGGCGTGTGGACGTATCACCCGCAGGCGTTCGGCCGCTGGACCGGGCATGCGTCGCCGGGCGGCGCGGAAATCGGGGTCTACGACATCAACGGCGACGGCCTGACCGACGTCGTCACGTCGCTGCAGGCGCACGGTTTTGGCATTGCATGGTTCGAGCAGAAGCGCGACACGTCAGGAACGAGCACCTGGGTGCGTCACATGGTCATCGACAACTTCACGACGAAGAACGCCGGTGGCGTCGTGTTCTCCCAGCTTCACGGGTCCACCGTGGAAGACGTGGATGGCGACAAGATCCCGGATTTCATCGTCGGCAAACGCTACTGGTCGCACCTCGACAACTACACGGATCCGGACGTGTACGGTCCGCCCGTGCTGTACGTGTTTCGGACCACGCGGAACAAGACGGCGCCGGGCGGCGCCGAGTTCGTGCCCGAGCTCGTGCACAACCGATCGGGCGCCGGCAACGCCGTGACGGCGGCCGACGTGAACAAGGACGGCCGCATGGACATCATCACGTCCACCGACCGTGGCACGTTCGTGTTCCTGCGCAGGGCGCCAGGGGCGCCGTAGTCAGAAGGGACCGGTTGCGTTAGAACTTCTGCAGCCGCATCTCGGCGCGGTTGATGTCGAGTGCGACGCGGTAGCCCGCGAGGAACTTGTGGCCGAGGATGCCGCCGACCTTGAAGCCGAGCAGCACGCTCGGCGCGCGCAGGTTGAGAACCGCGACGCCGTACTTGTTCATCTGGATGGCGTCAAAGTCGAGATCGACGCCCGGCAGCAGGACCGCGCTCGGATCGATGCCCGCCACGCCGAAGACCTTGATCGGGATGAGACGAGCCGGCCGCATGTCGAGCTGGACCATGACGTCCTGGCTGATCGAGACGAGTTCTCCGCCGGTGTCGACGATGAAGTACGCCGGATGTGTCTCGTTCAGCATGCCCCGGACCATTGCCAGCCGGTGGAGGCGCAACGGCAGGTGGAAATCCGCCGGCGTGTCCGGGATCTGACGGCTGAGCGTCAGTTCACGGCGCTCGTAGTCCACGACCACGGAAAGACCCAGCGGCACGGGCGAGAACACGTCGTTCTGCCAGTTCGCCGTGCCCGGCATGTTCGTGCGGCGGATCGAGACCGGCACGTTTCGCACAGTCAGCGTCCCGATCTGAATGGAGTCCGCGCGCGCCACTGACAACTGGCGGAGGCCTGGCTGGCCGGCGCCCGAGATCATCGCGTCGGCAATCGGCCGCACGTCCGCCCGGATCGACGTGTCGCGCGTGATCGCCGTGCGGTCCGCGCCGGTATCGATCACGAGGTCCGCCCGCCGGCCGTTCACTTCCGCCGCAACGAGAATCTTCCGTTCCCTCAGCGTGAAGGGCACGGTGTGCTGCTCGGCGGGATTGCCCTCAATCGCCGCCGGGACGCGGCCTTTGAAGGCCTTGAGGAACTTGATCTTCAGCGACGCGACCTCCGAGTCGCCACGAAGCCGGCGCGGGAGGCCCTCGACGTATTCCTCGAGGATCCGGGCCGCGTCGTCGAACCGATAGAGCCGCTCGTAGAGCTCGCCGATGAGGACGAGCACTTCGGGATCCTTCGGTGCGCCGGCACGGGCCGCCAGCGCGACGGTGAGCGCTTCGTTCAGTTGGCCGCGCGTGGCGAGCGATCGGGCGACGCCAAACTGCGCGCGTGACCACTGCGGGTATCGCTTGAAGGCGTCCTGGTACGCCGCTTCGGCCTCATCGAACAGCGCCTCACCCCAGAGCGCGTCGGCGAACATCGTGTCCGCTTCAGGATCGTTTTCGGCCTCGGCTTTGAGCACATCGGCCTCGGTTCGCGCGATCTGAAACCGGGCGAGCCTGATGGCCACACGGATCTTGCCCTTCCGGGCATGGGTCACGACGTCGGGCGTGCCGGCCTCGAGCGCACGGTGGTACGCCTCGTACGCGTCGGGGTAGCGGGCGTCCGCGAATAACACGGTCGCCGCGCTGACTTTCGGCGGCCGCCTCCTCGACGGTCATCGGGGCCTGCGCCCCGAGCGCCGCGGCGCCGAGGACGGCAGTGGCGAGGAGAACACACGCGCGAGGCGTCAGGCGGCTCGGCATTGGCGCAGTATACGCCCCAACGTGCGCAAACGGATGCGGTTCCTGGTTGCGGGTTCCGGTTCCGGGACTGCTACTTGTACAACGCCAACGCCAGGACCCGCCGTGTGATGTCCTCGATCACGTTGTTGTAGGCGGCCGAGCCGACGCCGCCGAAGCGTCGCTGGAACTCGGCGTCCGGCATGTTGTCGACGAGGCCGGCGATTCCCGGCATGACGTCCGCGTCGCGGACGCCCGCGGCGACGCGACGTTGAATCTCGCGCGCGGACTGATCGGACTGGGTGGCGAGCGCGCCGAAGCGCTCGCCCGCGCGGTCCGCGGCGATATCCGAGAACGAGAACCCGCTGCCGTCGCGGGCGTCGTTCAGTTCCTTGTAGATACCGGCCGCCGCCGCGATCGGCGTGCCGGCCGCGGCGGCGATGACCGCCGACACGATGAAGTGTTGTGCAAGGTCGGGCGCGACCGGCGAGCCCCAGGGTTCGTCGCGGCGCCGATGGCCAGTCACGGGCGTCCGGCACGAGCATCGCGGGATTCCAGCCGTTCACATACAAGCGTCATGGCGATCAGCGCCGCGCGGTTCTCGTCGGCCGCGCTGGACGACGGGCTGCGCTCGGCGGCGAGCGTCATCACGGGCACGAGAAGCTCGGCCAGAGAGGCTGAGGAGGAAAGAGGCCGCGAGGACGCGACGATGCGTTCGTGGTACGCGCGCAATCGCTTCGCGTTCTCGTCGGGGGTGGTCTGGGCCCGAGCGGGTACGGCCGTCGTCGCGACGAGCACGCCCAGCACCAGGGTCGCAGGTAGAACCGGGGACGTGAGACGGGGAACCGGAGACAAAACCAACTACTTGAGGTCCTTGATGCTCAGGACCAGCGCTCCCGTGGTCTTCCGGCTTTCGAGATCGAGATGGGCGTCTGCCGCGTTCGCGAGCGGGTAGACACGCGTGACCCGGACCTTCAAGTCCCCTGAGGCCACGTGCGCCATCACTTCACTGGCACGCCAGAGCAACTCGTCTCGCGTCGCGAGGTAGTGCGCCAGGTTCGGACGGGTCAGGAACACGGAGCCGCGCGCGTTGAGAATCGCCGGATCGAAGGGCGCGACCGGGCCGCTCGACTGGCCGAACAGCGCGAGCAGGCCGCGCGGCCGCAACACCTTGAGACTCTTGTCGAACGTCGCCTGTCCGACCGAGTCGTAGACGACGTCGACACCTCGGCCGTCGGTGAGGCGCTTCACTTCGGCTTCGAAATCCTGCTCGGTGTAGATGATGACGTGCTCCGCGCCGAGCGCCCGCGCCTCGTCGGCTTTGGCCTCGGTCGATGCCGTGCCGAGCACGCGCGCGCCCGCCAGCCTCGCCATCTGCACGATCATGCCGCCGGCGCCGCCGGCCGCGGCGTGCACGAGACACGTCTGACCAACCGCCAGCGGATAGGTGGACCGTGTGAGGTAGTGCGCGGTCATGCCCTGCAGCATCACCGCCGCCGCCGTCTGAAAACTCACGTCGTCTGGAATCTCGACGAGCTGCGCGGCCGGAATCACGAATCTCTTCCGTATAGGATCCGCGGAACATCGCGAAGGCGACACGGTCGCCGGGCGCGAACTCCGTGACCTCCGAGCCGACGCGCGCCACGACGCCCGCGCCTTCGCTGCCCAGGGCAATTGGCGTCTCGGCCTTGTAGAGACCCTTTCGAAAGTAGACGTCGATGAAGTTGACGCCGCTCGCGGCCAGCGTGACGACGACGTCGCGCGGACCGGGCGTTGGCGACGGGAGCGTCAACGAGCGCCAGCTTCTCGGGACCACCGGGTTCGACGGCAACGACGCGTTTCATTCGTCTTCGTAATTGTGGCACATTCACCCGATGACAAATTCGTTGCTGTCGCGGGACCGGGCGTGGGCCCTTGTGACCGACCATGTCTCGAGCGAAAGTCTTCGCCGGCATCTGCTTGGCGCCGAGGCGGCGGTCCGTGGCTACGCGCGAATGTGGGGTGAGGACGAGGACGCCTGGGGATTCGTCGCCCTCGTGCACGACATCGACTACGAGCAGTTTCCCGATGCCGAGAACCACCCTTACAAGTGCGTCGAGTGGCTCACGGCCCTGGGCTATCCGCAATGGGTCACGCGTGCGATTCTTTCGCACGCCGACTACTCGGGTGTGCCGCGCGAATCGCGCCTCGAGCACACGCTTGTACGCCTGCGACGAGCTGTCTGGATTCGTGACGGCCGCCGCCCTCATCCGGCCGTCCAAGAGCGTGCTCGACCTCGAGGCGAAGTCGGTGGTGAAACGAATGAAGGACACCGGGTTCGCCCGCGCCGTGTCGCGCGACGACATCCGGCGCGGGGCCGAGGAGATTGGGTTGCCGCTCGACGAGCACGTGACCAACGTCATCCGTTTCATGCGCGAGCGCGCCGAGGAACTGGGACTGAAGGGAACCGCGTAGTGGCCCTTCTCGACGGCAAGGTCGTCGTGATCATCGGCGGCACCACCGGTCTCGGCCTTTCGGCGGCGACCGCGATTCTCCAGGCCGGCGGACGAGTGGTCGCGCTGGGCCGCGAGGACGAGCACGTGGCCTCGGCCGCGAGCGCGCTCGGTCCCGGCGGCTGTCGTGATCGGCGGCCGACGCGAACGATTCCACGGCGGCGCCGTCGGCGATCGCGCAGGCCGTCGGCGAGTTCGGCGCGTGTCATGCGCTGTATCACGTCGCCGGGGGCAGCGGCCGTGCGTTCGGCGACGGCCCGCTTCACGAGATCACCGACGAAGGCTGGCGCCGGACGGTCGATCTGAATCTCACGAGTCTGTTTCTCTCGAACCGCGCGGCCGCGCGGCATTTCATGGAACAGGGCTCGGGTGGGGCCGTGCTGAACATGAGCTCGGTGCTGGCCTTCGCGCCGGCCCCGACGTTCTTCGCGACGCACGCGTACGCGTCGGCCAAGGCGGCCGTGATCGGCCTGACGACGTCGGCCGCGGCCTACTACGCGAAGCACGACATCCGGTTCAACGCGATCGCGCCCGGGCTCGTCGAGACGCCGATGTCCCGCCGCGCGACCGGCAACGAAGACATTCGTGCGTTCGTTCGAGCGCGCCAACCGCTCGACGGCGGACGGGTGGGCCGTGTGGAGGATCTCGATGCGGCCGTGGTCTACCTGCTCTCGGACGCCGCCAGATTCGTCACCGGCCAGGTGCTCGCGATCGATGGAGGCTGGAGCGTCAGCGGGGGGCCGTCCTCGTCATGAGTGAGCCCGTACGCCGTCGGCATTGACGCAGGCGGCACGAACGTCAAAGGCGTCGTGATGAGCTCCGTCGGGGCGCGTGATCGCGCGAGAGACGCGGGCGGCTGCCGGCGAATCGCTCACGACCGTCGTCGGGTCCTTCGTCGCGGATCTCGTGCGGCACGTCGGGCACGATCCGGCCGCATATGGACTCGCCGCGCCCGGCATCGCGAATCCCGACGGGCGATCGATCTGGTGGATGCAGGGCCGTCGTGACGAGATCCAGGGCCTGGACTGGTCGTCGCACCTCGGCACGTCGACCGCCGTGCGCGTACTGAATGATGCTCAGGCGGCACTGCTCGGTGAAGTCTGGCAAGGCGCGGCCCGCGGGTGCCGGAATGTCCTGCTGCTGACGCTGGGCACGGGCGTCGGCGGGGCGGCGATCGTGGACGGCCGGCTGATCCGCGGGACACCTCGGACGAGCCGGCCATTTTGGGCACGTGTCGCTGGACCCGTCAGGCCCGCCCGACATCGTGGCGACCCCTGGCAGTCTCGAAGACGCCATCGGTGACTGCACGATCGCCCGGCGCAGCGGTGGGCGGTTCCGGTCCACCGCGGAACTCATGGCGTCCGACGCGCCCGAGGCAGCCGAGCTGTGGCGCACGTCGGTGCGCGCGCTCGCGTGCGCGGTTGCCTCCTTCATCAATGTGCTCGACCCGGAACGAGTCATACTCGGCGGCGGCATGGTATCGGCCGGCGACCGGCTGTTCCGTCCGCTCGTCGCCGAGCTCGACCGCGTCGAGTGGCGCCCGCACGGCCGGAAGGTCGATGTCGTCGCGGCGACGGCCGGCGAATACGCCGGTGCGGTCGGCGCGGCCTACCATGCGCTGAGACTCGACGAACATGACTTATCCCGCTGAACGATACTTGGTGAAGTGCAGAGAGCTCGTCGAACGGATCGAGGCCCAGACGTCGGCGGTGCGAACCGCCGCGGATTGGTTCGCCGAGACCATCCTCGCCGGCCGCATGGTGCACGTGTTCGCGTCGGGCCACAGCCGCATCATGGTCGAGGAGATGTGGCCGCGTTACGGATCGTTTCCCGGCTTCAATCCGATGGTCGAGCTGTCGCTCACGTTCCACAATCCGGTCGTCGGATCGAACGGCCAGCGCCAGGCCATGTTCCTGGAGAACGTGAGCGGGCTCGCCGAACGGATCCTGCGGAACTTCGACGTTGAGGCGGCCGACTCGGCGCTCATCATCTCGTCGAGCGGCGGCAATCTCGTGCCCATCGAGATGGCCGAGGGATTTCGCCGCAAGGGCGTGAAGGTCGTGTCGATCGTCAGCCTTCGACATTCGGAGGCGACGGCCACGCGCCATCCGGGCGGTGTGCGTCTGCAGGACGCGAGCGACCTCGTGCTCGACACCGGCGCGCCGGTCGGCGACGCGATGGTGACGATTGACGGACTGGACACGCCCGTGTCGCCCGGATCGACGGTGGGCGGATGCATGCTCGTGAACGCGATCAAGGCGGAAGTCGCGGATCGGCTCACGCGCGCCGGCCAGCCGCCCAAGGTGCTGACGGCCGCGGCCGTGATTGGCGCCGACCGCGCGACCGCGCTGTTCGAGTCGGCCTACGACGAGCACGCAGGCGGCTGGCGAAGTTGTATGAAGGACTCGGATCACCGGAACGTGTGACTGGCCTGAGTCCTAAGCCGTGAGCCCTAAGCCTAGCATGCGTCCACTTCCGGACCACCGTCATCGGCAGTTATCCGTTTCCCGGCTGGCTCGAGTTCGCGTCCGAGCATCTGGACGAGTTCGGTCCCGACGATCGCGCCGAGCTGCAACACGACGCCGTGGTGACCGCCGTGCACGACCAGATGGCCGCAGGCCTGGACGTCATGACTGACGGCGAGCAGACGCGGCTCGATTTCAATCTGTCGTTCTACGGCCATCTCGACGGTCTCGAGATGGAAGGCGCGGCCGCACGGCGGTTCGGGCCGCCGGCTCACGATCAGCGCGGCAAGCATCAAGCGTCGTCGGTACGCTCGACCGCGCCGCGGCGGGTTGGGCGTCGTGAGCGAGTTCGAGCGGCTCAAGCGGGTCGTCGAGTCAGGCCGGATGGGCGGCGATGCGGCCGGATGTCGCTCTCAAGGCGTCCGTGCCCGGCCCGTACACGATGTCGGGCCGGCTCGAGCCGAACGATCAGTACCGGGATCGGCACGCGTTGACCGCCGCGCTCGTTCCGATCGTGCGCGCCGAGCTCGAAGCGCTCGTGGCGGCTGGCTGCCGCGAGATCACCGTCGATGAACCGTCGATGAGCTGTTACGCGCATCGTGAGGACACGCGTCGCCTCGTCGCCATGTTCAACGAGACCGTCGAACCGGTCGTGGGGAAGTGCCGCCTGTCCACCCACCTGTGTTTCGGGAACTACAAGGGACGCGCCGTCGGCCCGCGCCGCTACGCGCCGATGTTTCCGGCGTTTCTCGATTTTCACGTGGACGAGATGCACCTCGAGATGGCGAGCCGCGAGTTCGCCGAGGTCGAGTGCATCGCGGAGGTGGCGCGACGGATGGACGTCGCGGTCGGCGTCATCGACGTGAAGAGCTACTACGTCGAACGGCCCGAAGACGTGGCGGATCGCATCCGCCTCTGTCTGCGGTACGCGCCGGCCGGAGCGGCTGAGTGTCGCGCCCGACTGCGGGCTGTCTCAGACGGCGCGCTGGGCCGCGAAGCCGCAAGCTCGCGAACATGGTGGAGGGCGCACGTCTCGTCCGCCGCGAGCTGGGCATGACGACCGCTCGCGCACCACGTGCCGAGCGAGACTTCGTGCCGCGGTTCGCGCGCCCGACCGATGGCTCGGTGGTGATCTGGTGGCTGGGCCAGAGCGGTTTCGCGATCCGCTACCGCGACGACTGCGTCCTGATCGATCCGTATCTGTCGGATTCGCTGACCGCGAAGTACGCCGGCACCGACACGCCGCACGTGCGGATGCATCCGACGGGTCGTCGCGCCCGAGGACCTGCTCGGGTGCCAGTGACGATGGTGCTGTCCACGCATCATCACACGGACCATCTCGATCCCGACACGATCGGCGCCCATCGTCGCGACTGTCGAAGGAAGGCGGACGACTGGTGCCGGTCGTCGCGCCGGAGACGTGGCGCGCGCTCGCGGCCGAGCGCGCCGGCGTGGACGCGGCGTCGATCGTCGGAATGGACGAAGGGCACCACGATTCAGATTGGCGCCTTCGAGATCGTGGCGATCGCGGCCGCGCATGAGGCCGTCGAATACGACGCGCGCGGACGCCGGAAGTGTCTGGGGTACATCCTCCGATCGAGCGCGGCCACGATTTATCACAGCGGCGATACGCTTCTCTATGACGGGCTGGCCGCCCGACTGCGGCCGTACCCGGTCGACGTCGCGCTGCTGCCGATCAACGGCAAGGTCGGCAACATGTCAGGCGCCGACGGCGGCGCGCGTCGCGCAGCGCCGCCGGCATCAGGCTCGTCGTGCCCTGCCACTACGACATGTTCGAGTTCAACACGGCGGACCCGGCGAGCGGAGTTCATTCCCGAGTGCGAGCGGACTTGGGCAGCGATACCGCGTGTTGAAGCTTGGGTGAGTCGCTGACCTGGCCCTGAGCCGTGAGCCAGGACTAACGTGAACGGGAACGATCAGAACATCGCCGATCAGCCTCAGCGCTGCGAGCGCCGCGAACAGCCAGCAGCAGCTGGTTGAACAGTTTCTGCGGCACGCGCTGAATCAGCCAGCGGCCGAACAGCAGGCCGATCGCGATGCCCGGCACGAGCACGGCGTTCAGCGCCAGCGTGCCCGGCGTGATGAGACCGAGCCCTGCGCTGAACGGAACCTTGAACAGGTTGAGGGCGAAGAAGAACCATGCGATCGTCGCCGTCAGCTCGAGCTTCGGCACCTTCATGCCGAGCAGGTACAGCGTCAGCACCGGGCCGCCCGCATTGGCCAGCATCGTCGTGACACCAGCGAGAAGCCGAGGGGGACAGGGCCCTTTTCCACAATTCGCGGCCAATTGGGGACAGGGCTCGGCGGCGAGCTCTGTCCCCAATTGGCCCGATTCTGTGGAAAAGGGCTCTGTCCCCAACGATGTGCAGGACGACCAGCGACAGGATGATCCAGCCAAGGACGGGAGCGAAGGCGGTGTCGCTGAGGTGGCGCATCAGGAGCGTGCCGACGAAGCACGCCGACACAGGCGGCCGGCAACGTGCGTCGCAGGTGGTCCCATCGGGTATGCCGGTAGAACCCGCCGATCGCCCCGAGGTCGCCCACGATCAGCATGGGGAGCACGATGCCCGTCGAGTCGCGCGCTCCAAAGAGGAACGCGAAGATCATGATGTGCAGCGAGCGCCAGGCCAGGGAACCCGGCCTTGCTGAAGCCGACCCCCAAGGAGGCGAGCACGGCGAGTGCCCACTGGCCGGCGGTGAGATCAGGCATCAGTGACCGGAGGCACGCGTCGTCCTCGGCAGGGCATGGTTCCACATTTCCGGCGTGTTCGGGCCGATTCAGAGTCGGATTCCGCTTCAGCCTGCCTTCACGGCAGCTGTGTTAGCATCTCCGAATCTTCGCCGCCACAGACACCGCCTCGCGTGGGCGACGGAAGTCTGTCGGGGGTCGAGCAGCTTCCGGGGGCCGGGAACTAGGGGAGACCGTATGACGAAGAAAATTCTGTTCTTGGGAGTGTGCGTCGCCGTGTTGGTCGGATCGCTCGTCGGGATGGGTGCGCCGCAGGGCGGCGCCGTCGCGATCGACAACAACGACATCGGCGGCGTCGTCACGAGCGACAAGGGACCGGAAGCTGGCGTCTGGGTCATCGCCGAGACGACGGACCTGCCGACGCGGTTCATCCGCACCGTCGTGACCGACGACCAGGGCCGCTACGTGGTGCCGGATCTGCCGCCGGCGAAGTATCAGGTGTTCGTGCGCGGCTACGGCCTCGTGGACTCGCCGAAGGTCGCCGGCGTTCCCGGCAAGGCGCTGAACCTCAAGGCGGTCATCGCACCGAACGAGCGCGCCGCGGCCGAGTACTACCCGGCGCAGTACTGGTTCTCGATGATCGACATCCCGGCCAAGAGCGAGTTCCCGATGACGGAGAAGCCGTCGCCGGCCACGCAGGCGCGAGTTCATCCGCGCGCTGAACACCGACACGTGCATCTCCTGCCACCAGATCGGCACGAAGGTCACGCGCGAGCTGAACCCGAAGCTCGGGCGACGCTTCCCGCGAAGCTCGGTTGAAGCCTGGGCGCGTCGCGTCCGGTCCGGCCACGACGGCGGCAACATGGACGGCCAGCTCAACGGCGCTCGGCCGCAACCGCGCGCTGAAGATGTTCGCGGACTGGACCGATCGCATCGCGAAAGGCGAGACGCCGGCGACCAAGCCGCCGCGCCCGACCGGCGCCGAGCGCAACCTCGTCATCACGCAGTGGGAGTGGGCGGATCCGCGCGAGTACTTCCACGACATCATCGCGAGCGACAAGCGCAATCCGCGCGTCAACCCGTACGGCGCGGTCTACGGCCTGCACGAGAACTCGTCGGATCACATGACGATTCTCGACCCGGTCAAGCACACGTGGCGTCAGGTCACGATTCCGCGCAATCCGGCCGCGCCGGCCACGCCGAACACGGCGGGCATGGCCGCGCCGTCGCCGTTCTGGGGTGAACGAGGTCATCTGGAACACGGTCGTGACCGGCCACAGCAACGAGATGGATCAGAAGGCGCGCGCGTGGAACACGACCTCGACGCGGCACCGCGCACTGAGATGCCGAGCTACTGCATGGAAGGCTCCGGACATCCGTCGGCGAAGATCTTCGCCGATGGGCCAGCCGGGTGGCCGCGGCCGCGGCGGCCGTCAGTACACGGTGTGGGATCCGACGCGCGAACAAGTTCGAGATCGTGGACACGTGCTTCACGACGTTCCACTTGAACTTCGACAACGATCCGAACAACACGATCTACAGCGGTGGCGGCGGCGTGGTCGGCTGGGTCAACACGAACGTGTGGGACAAGACGAAGGACGCGGGCCAGGCGCAGGGCTGGACGGTGCAGGTGGTCGACACGAACGGCAACGGCAGGCGTGACGCGTACACCGAGCCGCAAGGAGCCGGCCGACCCGACGAAGGATACACGCGATCAGGGCAAGGCTGCTACGGCGTCATGGCCAGTCCGGTGGACAACTCCGTGTGGTGCTCGCAGACCGGCTATCCCGGGTTCGCTCACCCGCATCGATCTCGGCGCCGACATGTCGAAGGCGCCGAGACGCGCGCTGACCGAGATCTACATGGTGCCGCACGGCGACAAGGCGACCGGCGCGTCCGGTCAGGGCTACGGCCCGCGCGGCATGGACGTCGATCGCGAAGGCGTCGCCTGGGTCGTGCTCTCGAGCGGCCAGCTCGCGAGCTTCGACCGCCGCAAGTGCAAGGGACCGCTGAACGGTCCGAAGGCGGCGCGAAGGCTACATGTGCAACGAGGGCTGGACGTTCTACGCGGTGCCCGGTCCGAAGTACAAGGGCGACGTGGACGCGGCGACGGCCGACTCGAACTACTACAACTGGTCCGACAAGTTCAATTCGCTCGGACTCGGCGAGAACGTGCAGATCGCGACGAGCAACCAGGGCGGCGCGCTGCTCGCGCTCGTCAACGGCAAGTGGGTGGTGCTGCGCGTGCCGTATCCCGCTCGGCTACTACAACAAGTCGATCAACGGCCGCATCGACGATCCGGCTACCGGCTGGAAGGGGCGCGGGCCTCTGGACGGGCTGGGGCAACCGCAACCCGTGGCACAACGAGGGCGACAAGCGCGCCGCGCTCGCCGTGCACATGCAGATGCGGCCGAATCCGCTCGCGCACTAGCGCTCGCGGAAGTTCGAAGTTCGAACGTTCGAACTTCGACCTTTCAAATCGGCGTGGGAGCGAGCGAATCGCTCCCACGCCGATTTGCTTTTGGCCGAGCCGCACAGGTACGATTCGCATTCGACAGTTCGCGTCTATTTCGCTTAAGGGAATCTTCATGGATCAACTCATTCGAGCACGCTGGGTGCTCGACGCTCGCCTGTGCCGTCGCTGTTCCTGACGACGGCGCACTCGTCGCGCGCCAGGCGCAGCACCGGAAGGGCAATCCGCGAGGCCGCCAAAATCAAGAATCCGGTGACGTCCACGCCGGAGTCGATCGCGGCAGGAAAGAAGATCTACACAGAGTTCGGCTGCGGAACGTGCCACGGTGCCAACGGCGAGGGCGGCATGTCGCCGTCCATTACGGAGGACCGCGGGCTTCCGGCGCCGCCTGATCTCGTCGACGACAAGTGGGCGCACGGAGGCAGCGACGGCGAGGTGTACACGACGATCCGTGAAGGCGTCGGTCCCGACTACATCATGGGTCCTTTCAAGGACCGGTTGAAGGAGACCGACATCTGGAACATCATCAACTTCCTGCGATTCGCAGTCACAGAAGAAATGAACGCGCGGTAGTCGCGCCCCGCAACGAGAAGACGGGCCTGCCGCAGCGAGGAGACACACGTGGACGCGAATGGGCTTCCTCAGGATCCTGCGCAGGCGCCCCGTCAGGGTGTCGGTAAGTTCGCCGTGCTCGGGGCTCTTCTTCTCGGCGCCATCATCGGCGGCGTCATCGTCGAGTACTGGCTCGTCACGCGTGGCGTCGAGACGCCGCGCGCGCAGACCGACGCGCGGCCGGCGCCGGCGATCTGGCCGCTGACGTCGCACACCTGAAGGGCGTGTTGCCCACGCAGTCCCACACCATGAAGGATGTCGGCGACCAGTGGGTGAACCTCTGGTTCGCCGTCCAGAAGAAGAACTGGCCGCTGGCGCGCTTCTTCTTCGACCAGGGCCGCCAGCAAATCCGCTGGACGCTGGCGATTCGTCCGGAACGGCAGCTTCCGCCGCCGGCCGGCGGCACGGTCAACCTTCGCGGCCTTTTCACGCCGATGGACATGAGCACGTTCGCCGCGCTCCAGCTCGCGATCGAGGACGAGGACACCGACGCGTTCGTCGCCGCGTACAAGCAGTCGCTGACGGCGTGCCACTCCTGCCACACGGCCGTCCAGATGCCGTTTCTGCGGCCGACGATCCCGACCGTCCAGCCGTCGAGCATGCTGAGCTTCGATCCCGCTGCGCCGTAGGGCCGATGAGCGGGATCAACCGCCGGCAATTTGTTCGTCTGTCCGCCGTCGGGGCGGCGCCGCTCGCTGCGAGCATGTGCGCGCGAGCGTCGCGCACGCCGGACGATCCGGTTGTCATCGTCGGCGCAGGTCTCGCAGGTCTCCGTGCCGCGGAGCTGCTCAGCAGGCCGGCCGGCACGTCGTGGTGCTCGAGGCGCGCCCGGAGGCGGGCGGGCGGGTCCGGACCATCCGTGCTCCGCTCGACGAGGACTTGTACGGCGAGGCCGGCGCCATTCGCGTGCCCGACATGCACCGCCGTGTTCGCGAGCTGGCCAGCCGTCTCGGCCTCAGCTTGATTCCGTTCGAATCCGGCAACGGCGCGCCGCTGCTTCGCGTGGGCGGACGAGACCGTTCGTTTGCCTGACGGGATGAGCAGACTCGGCGCCGCGCTCGTCGTTGCGCCGGCGACGAAGCGGGGCTCAGCCCGCGCGCCTTGCTCTGAAATACGTCGGCGAACTGCCGGCTGGAATGGACGATCCATCAGCGCCCGCGGAGCGCTACGGCCAGTGGAAGGCGATCGACGAGAGACGTGGCCGGCGTGGCTCGGAGCACGCGGGGCGTCTGACGGCGCGATTCGCGGTGATGACGGCCGGCGGCGACTCGCGCGAATTGTCGGCGCTCTACGTGCTGCGACAGTTCGCGTTGCTTCGAAACGTCAGGCAGTACTTCAAGATCGACGGCGGCATGGATCAATTGCCGCGCCGGCTGGCCGACACGATCGGACCCGTCGTGCGATACGGCGCTGCGGTGGTCGGCCGTCGAGCAGCAGCCGTGACCGCGTGGCGGTCGACTACGTCGAAGCGGGACGTGCGCCGAACGGCTGCAGGCGAGCCGCGTAATCTTGGCGACGCCGTTTTCGACCCTTCGCGAGATGGAGATGCGGCCGGCTCTTTCGGAGCCGAAGGCCCGTGCCGTCGCGAGCCTGCCGTATTTTCCGGCGACGCGACTCTTGCTGCAGACGAAGACACGCTTCTGGCACGCCGAAGGGCTGAGCGGCACGTCGCGTTCGGACCAGCCGGCCGAGACGTGGGACGCGGCCTACGATCAGCCGGCCGATCGGGGCCTGCTCGCGGTGACCGTCGGCGGTGCCATCGGCCGCGAGCTCGCGGGTCTCGCGTCGCGAACGCGCCGTCACGCGCGGCCGAGAGCTCGTGACCGAGACGTTTCCGCGGATGCGCGACCGCGTTCGACAAGGGGTGTCGTCTGCGGCATGGGCGGACGAGCCGTGGTCGCGCGGGGCGTTCGCGGTGTTCCATCCCGGACAGATGTCTTCCATCGCCGCCGACATCGCGCGGCCGGAAGGGCGCATACACTTTGCTGGCGAGCACACGTCGCCGTGGATGGGGTGGATGGAGGGGGCGCTCGAGTCGGCGGAGCGGGCCGCGAACGAGGTGTTGTCGGCGTAGGCGAACTGACGCGGAGGATTCGTCGACGCGAGAATCGAGCATGGGTCTGCGAGAGCGTTCCCGCGAGCGTTAGCGAGCCCGCACGAACGGAGCGGGGAGAGCGGGGCCCCGCGAGTGAGTGCGTCGGGGGGACCGCGGGGGCGAAGCCCCCCGGGCCAAGGATGGAGGGGGCGCTCGAGTCGGCGGAGCGTGTTGCGAATGAGGTGTTGTCGGAGGTGTGATGATCCAACTCCTGCTGATTGTCCACGTGCATCGTCGGCGCCGCGCTGCTTGGCGCGCTGACGCATCAGGCCTTCGCGGTGGCGAGACGCCCGTCGGCGCCGGGCCGGAACGTTCGTCGGCCGATTCACGCGGCGTCAACTCGCCGACGTTCACGAACGTCGTCTGCATCCTGTACGCGACGAGCGTGCTCATCGGCGCGTTGCTTGTACCCGCGCTACCGGATCGACGTGCGGCCGCTGCTCGAGGACATGCAGTTGCGTGCGGCCAACGGGCTGTTCGAGACGAAAGAGCACTTTGCCGCGGTCGGGCTCGGACTGCTGCCGGCGTACTGGATGTTCTGGCGTCAGCCGCTCAGGCTCGAGTACGCGTCCACGCGGAAGTACCTCACGTGGATTCTGGCGTTCACCGCCTGGTTCAACTTCCTGGTCGGCGAGCTGCTCAACAACATCCGGGGGATTTTTCCGTGAGCGCACTACGCGCGCTTCAAGGTGTTCTCGATCCTGTACGGCGTCGCGTACATGACGTCGTTTCTCTACAGCGAGGCCTGCCAGTGCGCGTGGTTCCGGTACTATCCGGTGCTCGGGGAGTTCTCGCGCAACCCGCTGCCGCTCGCCGAAGCCGGCCTGCCGATCAACTGGTACAGCTGGCTGCTGATTGGGTTTCTCGTCGCCACCGGCCGGCGCGTTGGTCACACCGCGCCGCCTGGCCGAGCGGCTGCCCCACAGCTGGGTATGGGGCATCGCGCTGGCGACGCTCGTCGTGATCATGGTCTACGAGCGGCGGTGGTTCTATTGAGCTTAGGCTTAGGCTCGAGGCTCAGCTAAGGGCGACCTGAGGCGCCGACCTTAAGGGCGATGAAGCTCCATGAAGCCCCGTGTTTCCTTGACTGATCGCGGATCGCCTGCTACAAAAAAGAGATCGAGCGATCAGTGGAGGGCCTGCATGAAGCTGAACACGACGACTCACCACACTCCTCGGAGCGGCGATGGCGATCGCGCTCGCCGGCGGCGGCACCGTTGCTGGCCAACGGCACCGAGTTCTTCGACGCGTCGCACGACGGCGAAGTGCTGCTGTACTACTACGGGAACGTCAGGGACAACAAGGGCGCCGTGGTGGACAAGTTCACCGTCACGGTGACGGCGACGAACGTCGGGCTGAACTTCCCGTTCCGCAACGACGTCCCCGGACACTTCAGGAGTCCCGACGTCGGCCGCGCGATCAAGGAAAGCGGCAAGCCCGTTGACCCGCGGTTCATCGAGGTCAAGATCACGAAGCCCGGCTACCGCGTCGCCAAGGCGCCAAAGGTTCCTGACAAGCAGGGCGCCGTCCTGCTCGACGGCTGGGTGCTCGAAGCCGGCGAAGTGCAGGAGGTCGTGGTCCCGCACGCCACTGCTCTCAACACAACGGCGGCGTGTACATCAAGCCGCCGTCAGTCCAGAGACGATTCAGGCCGCGGTCGAGCCCGATGGGGCTGCCGCGGCCGACGTGTTTGTCGTAAGATCTCGCCGTAGTTGCCCACCAGCCGAATGGCGTCGGCGGCCCAGCTCTCGCGCAACCCGAGCGCCTTGCCGTTTCCCGGAATCTCGCCCAGCAGGCGGCGCACTTCAGGGTTCTCGCTCTCGCGCATGGCCTCGACGTTCGTGGACCGGATCCCGAGCTCCTCCGCGCGAATCAGCGCCGAGACGGTCCATCGCAGCATGTTGAAGAAATGCACGTCGTCGTCGCGAACGAGCGGCGCCAGCGGTTCTTTCGAAATGAGCTCGCCGAGGATGTCGTAGGCGTTCGCGCGGCAGCCGCAGCCTGATCGCGCCGAGATCCGAAAGGTCACCCGAGTACGCGACGCATCGTCCGCTCGTGAGCGCCGCCGCGATGTCGTCGTACTCGTGCGGCGAGTCGACGATGACCTTGTTCAACGCGAGTGAACGCTCCGAGAAGTACGTGCCGAGGTTGAGCTCGAACACCGGGCCGCCCGCGACACAGATCGGCCGGTTCGCCAGATCGGCCGGCGACTTCGCGCCGGCGGATCGCGCGCACCAGAAACCCCTGGCCGTCGTAGAAGGTCACCGGTCCGAAGAGCAGGCCGAGCGGCTGTTCGCGCCGGAGCTCCCACGTCAGCCGGCGCGCCACGACGTCGATGTCCGCGGTTGGTGGAGAGCTCGGTGACGTGGCCGACCCGCACGAACCGCACGCGGTCCGGCGCCCCGAAAATGGCCGTGGCCATCGCGCGGCAGATGTCGACGTCCAGGCCGCGGTAGACGCCCTGGGCGTCCACTTCCACGAAACCCGGGAACGGCGGGCTCGACGCCGCAGGTCAGAAATCCGCGCCGTTCGACCTCGGCCAGCCGGGACGCGGACGTCTGGGCGGGGGAGTCCGCGCCGAGCAAAAACATCGTGGCGAGGCCCGCGGCGGCGAGCATAATGTCCCCAGTGTAAGCCACAGAACAGGGTTCCAAGGTTCCAGAGTTCGAAGGTTCAGGTTCGAATGTGGATCGAACCCGGAACCAGAACCTGGAACCTGGAACCTGGAACCCTGGATCCGAAGACCGTGTCGTCGACGCGCGTCGCGAGTTCGCGTCCCAGATCGGCGCGGCCGCCGGCGTGGCCGCGGCCAGCCAGTTCTGGACGCAGGCCGCGCAGGCCGCTCGCGCGGGGCACGCGAGTGCGCGGCGCGAACGGCCGGGTGGTCCTGGCCAGCATCGGCGTGCGCGGCCAGGGCAACGCGCTCAAGCGCGGGTTCGCGCGGCTGGCTCGAACGTCGAGATCAAGACGCTCGCCGACATCGACGGCAACCTCGAGGCATCGCGCGTGAACGATCACGCAACTGGCCGAGGTGCCGACGTTCAAGCCGAAGTTCACGCAGGATTTTCGCCGCGTGCTCGACGATCCCGAGATCGACGCGGTCATCATCGCGACGCCGAATCACTGGCACGCGCTCGCGACGGTCTGGGCGCTCGAGGCCGGCAAGCACGTCTTCGTCGAGAAGCCGTCGTCGCACACCGTGTGGGAAGGCCGGAAGATGATCGAGGTCGCCGCGCGAACCGGCAAGGTCGTGCAGACCGGGTTCATGAACCGCAGCCGGCCGGCGGTGAAGGACGCGATCGCATTCCTGCACGGCGGCGGTATCGGGCCACGTCTATCATGGCGCGCGGTCTGTGTTTCAAGCCGCGGCCCGTCGATCGGCCGCTACCCGGACGGCCCGCTGGCGCCCGGAGAGACCGTACGGACTGACGGTCGGCGCGTCGTCAGCGCGACCTGAACTACGACGCGGCGTATCTGTCGAAGTGTCGACTACGACCTGTGGCTCGGTCCCGCGCCGCTGCGTCTGTTCAACCGCAACCACTTCCACTACAACTGGCACTGGCACTGGGAATACGGCGACGGCGACACAGGCAACCAGGGGCCGCATCAGTTCGACATCGCGCGGTGGGGACTCGGCGCGAACGAGCACCCCGTCACGATTCACTCGTGCGGCGGCTACTTCGGCGAGCCCTCGTCGCAAACGACGCCAGACACGCAGACGACGATGTTCAAGTACGCGGATGGGCGGGTGCTCGAATTCGGCACACGCGGCCAATTCACGAATGCGGAGAGGCGAGGTGCAGGATCGGCGATCTGTTCTACGGATCGAAGGGCTGGCTCTGGATTGACGAGAGCGGACGCCGCTGGCAATCGGATACTCGGGCCGAAGAACGAGCCCGGGCCGGGCACCGAAGAGGGTCCGAAGCGGCCGCACGCGCGGCGCTGAACGAGCCGGGCGCTTTTCTCGATCACTACCAGAATTTCGTGGACGCGATTCGCGCCGACAAGCCGTCGCTCGTCACCTGTGGTCTCGAGGATGGCCATCTGTCGTCGTCGTTGGCACACCTTGCGAACATCTCGTATCGCGTCGGCCGGTCGCTGACATTCAAGGGGCAGGACAGAGACCTTCAGCGGCGACAAGGAAGCGGACTTACTGCTGACGAGAGAAAATCGGAAAGGCTTCGAGCTGAAGGCGTGAGCGAGGATCTCTTAGCTGTCCCGAAGCGCACCATCGGATCCCCCGAGAGGCGCGTCGAGCGGGAACGAGTGCCGCGACGAGGCCAGTCAGTGCCAGCAGGCGCGGCCATGGCGTAGATGGCGATGTCACCGGGCCGCACCTCGAAGAGGAACGCCGCGACCAGGCGCGACAGTGCCAGGGCGGCGAGGAGTCCGATAACGAGGCCGGCGGCCATGAACGCCGCCGCCCGTCCGAGGACCATCGCGATGATCCGGCGCGGGGCGCCGAGGGCCATCCTCTACGCCAACTCCATCGTCCGTTGCTGCAAGCGGTGTACGCCATCATTACGCCGTAGATGCCGGCGAGCGCGATGACGAGACCCAGCACACCGAAAAGCGAGAACAGCGTCATGTTGAAGCGCCGCTGGACCACCAGACGGGTGAGCCATTCCTCCATCGTCGCGTAGACACGGGAAGAGTGCCTCGGAAGGACACCGAACGGCGCGGCGGAATTCTGGAGAAAGGGCCGACGGTCACTGCGTCCTGACTACACAGGTCGCCCGTCTAATTCGGCCCGTCCGATCGGCACGTGGACCTTGGGCGTGGTGCTGTTCAGGTCTGCTGGCTGAACGGCGCCGACGACGCCAACGACGGTCGTGGGCCGGCCGGACAAGTTCCGACCTTCCACGCCGAGGGCGACTGGTCGCGAAGTGTCGCGCGCGGCTGGTCCGCCAGAAGCGAGTGATCGACGGCTTCGTCGTCGGTGCGATTGGCCTCTGCGGCTACCGGCCTGCCCGCAGCGGACCGCGAGCGCGGCGCCTAGCCGGTGGACACCGTCGACCTCGAGCCTCGACGTTCTCGCCGAGGCAGGCGCCACGCCCGGCCGACGGGTGCCCCCTGAAGCGGCAGGGTGCCGCTGCAAACGGCGGCGTACTCGATGCGCGGCCGCCTGGACGGTGGTGAGGCACGATCGAGCTAGCTGCCGCGCGCGTTCGGGGAACGCGCAGGCGTTCTGCATCTCGTCGAAGAGTCCTGCAAGGCAGGAGTGGAACCGAGACGGCGGCACCCGCGACGTGTCGACGCCGAGGTCGATCGCCATCATGCCGGCAAGCCGCGGAGGAAGCAGGCCAGAGCCCAAAGAGGCCGACTGAAGCCCGCGACCTCCTTGATGCAGCCGGGCGCGCGGCGGAGGCGTTCGGTGACGCTCGACGGCTCCGGACTTCGTCGTCGACGGCGTCGACCACCGAGAAAATTGCAGTGCTGGCGCCGATTCCGAGGGCCAGGATGACGAGCGCGAGGCCCGTGACCGTCGGTGCGGCTCGGAGCGCACGAAACGCATGGCGGAGATCGTTCATTGAAAAAGTGGTCGGGTGAATTCTACGGCCATCCGTAAACTCCCCGACCGCCTCTTTGACGATGGCCTGTCGCCTCGGGTTGGTGGGACCGGAAACCGGATATCATTTTCGCGGTTTCGCGCCTGTGTTGCGACTGACCTTGCTGATTTTCGTGCTCGCTGGCGCGCAAGCGGCGACGCCGTTCGTTCCCGCCGGCCCGGTGGCCGACCCGGACGCCGCGCCCACGATGAAGGAACTACTGAGCCGCCTCAGCCTCGACCGGTACAAAGCGACCATCAAAGGGCTGGCACAGTTCGGCGACCGTCGCGAGGGAACACAGCGCAACCGCGACGCGCTGGACTGGATCGAGGCGCAACTGAAGAGCGACGGCTGCACGAACACCGAGCGCCATCGGTACGAGCTGCCGCCGCCGAACGCCGGACGCGGACGAGGCGGCAGGCGGGGCGAGGCAACGCGCCGGAACGCATTCCGGCCGGCACGCCGGACGATCCCGTGCGGCGCGGCGCCGGCGGCAAGGGGTTCGGCGCGCCGACCGGCAACACGAACGATCCCGAACACCAGCGCGACGTGAAGCTGCGCGAGCTGAATCGCGGGCCCGTGCTGCCTGGTCCGCGCGAGCAGCTCTACTGCACGAAGGTCGGCGCCACCATCCCATCCGAGATGTTCATCGTCTCCGCGCACATGGACGGCGTCGGGCTACGGCGAGGCGGTCGAACGACGACGGGTCGGGGACGGCCCTCGTGATGGAGCTGGCCCGAATCTTCAGCTCACCGGACGTGAGACGGAGCGGTCGATTCGCTTCATCCTGTTCAACTCGGAAGAGCTCGGCGAGCCCGGGCTCGCGGGCGTACGTCGCCGACCGGCGCCCGCTGCAGGGCAAGGAAGACCCGCGCGGGATCCGGCCGCTATCCAGAGCCGCGCTGGGTCGGCGTCATCCAGCACGACATGCTGATGTTCGACCACGGCATGCCGGCGGCCGACGGCCAGGTGAGCCCATGGCAGCGGCCCGAGGCGGACATCAACATCGAGTTCCAGGTGAACTCGGCGCGTCTGGCCGATTCCCAGAAGCTGGCCTGGTTCTTCAAGGACGCGAACTTTCTCTACGCGACCGATTACCCAGCCAACGTCGGCCAGCGCATGCAGAACACCGATTCGGTGAGCTTCATGAACGACGCGCCGGCGATCAGCATTCGCGAGAACGAGCGGCGGGACGTGATTGGCGTTCGGCTGGAACCCTCACTGGCACCGCGCGACGGACGTCTTCACGACCTATTCAGACAAGGACTTCCGCCTCGGCCTGAACGCCGCGCAGACGACGCTCGCGGGCGTCGCGCAGCTGGCAGGCGCCCGGTTGACCAAGTGATAAGCTCTCCACCCCGCAACAGGAGAACTCTATTCATGCGAGTCACAGTGAATTCATTCGACGTGCCGCGGCCATGGCCGCGGCGGTAGCAATCTTCGGCGTCACCGGACTGGCGCAGGCGCCGGCCACCCCGCAGCAGACCGTTCGAGCCGTCCGTCGGCCAGGCCGGCAAGGACGTCGTCTGGGTGCCGACGCCTCAGACGCTCGTGGACAAGATGCTCGACATCGCGGAGGTCAAGCCCGGCGAGCTCTTGATGGACCTCGGATCGGGCGACGGCCGCACGGTGATCACCGCCGCCAAGCGCGGCGCCACGGCCATCGGCATCGAATACAACCCGGACATGGTCGAGCTCTCGAAGCGCAACGCCGCTCAGGCCGGCATGACCGCTCGCGCGACGTTCATGAAGGCCGACCTCTTCGAGACGGACTTCTCGAAGGCGCAGGTCATCACGATGTTCCTGCTGCCGAGCATCAACATGAAGCTGCGGCCGAAGATCCTCAACTTGAAGCCCGGCACGCGCATCGTGTCGAACACCTTCACGATGGAGGACTGGCAGGCGGATCAGACCGCGACCGTGGAGGACGACTGCACGAGCTGGTGCACGGCGCTGCTCTGGATCGTGCCGGCGAAGGTCGCGCGGGAACTGGCGGCTGCCAAATGGCACGCTGACGGCTCAAGCAGGAGTTCCAGAACGTCTCGGGCACGCTCGGAGGGCGGCCGATCACCGACGTCAAGCTGCGCGGCGACACGCTCACCTTCACCGCGAACGGGCAGATGTACACCGCGCGCGTGCTCGGCGACGTGATCACGGGGGTCGGAGCGACGGCGTGGTGGGGGCGAAGGGTGAAGAAAGACAAGTTGAGTCGAATAGCATTCAGTCTTGTCCTCCCTCAGCGCCACCAACGGATCCACGAAAGCCGCCCGTCCCGCCGGAATCAGACACGCGATCAAGCGCCGTGCTCGTGAGCGTGAGCGCCACGAGGGAGAACGTCACCCAGTTGATCCGGCCGGTGCCGAAGACCATGCCTTCCATGGCGCGGCCGACGAAGTAGGCGCCGATCGAGCCGATTGCCGTCCCGACAATCGCCGTCAGCATGCCTTCGCGCAGCACGCCGCGCAGCACGCGTGACCGGCCGGCGCCGAGCGCGAGGCGGATGCCGATTTCCTGCCGGCGTTCGGCGACGACGAACGACATGACGCCGTAGATGCCCACGGCGGCCAGGAGCAGTGCGACGCCGGCGAAGCTGCCGAAGAGCACCGTGTTGAATCGGTCGCCCGCGATCGACTCGCTGACGCGCTGGTCCATGGTTCTGCACGTCCGCCATCGGCAGATCGGGATCCATCGCGCGAACGGCGGCCGAGAGGCTTTGAGTCACGGTCAGCGGATCGCCGATCGTGCGCACCGCCACGCGCGCCTGACGGCCAGGGGCTCTGCAGGAACGGCACGTCAACCTCCGGGAAGCCGTCGTTGCGCGGGCCGGCGTTCCGAACGTCGACGATAGACGCCCGACGATCTGCCACTCGACCGGCTGGGCCAAGCCGTGTCTCGCCGGGAATCAACTGCTCGATGACGATGCGCTGTGACAGATGGGTCGACGCCCTCGAGGAATCGGTCGACGAACGTCTGGTTGACGATCGCGACGGGCTGCGAGCCGGCGCGGTCGAGCGCGCGTGAACGTCCGGCCCTTGCTCATGCGGATGCCGAACGTTTCGAAGTAGCCGGGCATGACCATGTTGAAGCCGGCGCCGCGCCGCTGCGAGGGGTCGGCTGGCGGCTTGCCGGCGATGTAGAGCGGCATGCCGAATCCCGGTGCCCACGACGGGCATGCCCGTGGACACGGACGCCGACGTCACGCCGGGCGTCGCGCGGATGCGGTCCAGCAAGTCGTTGTAGAACGTCGTCACCGCGCCCGCGCCCTCGAGGCGGTTGTCAGGGACCGGCAGCGCGAAGGTCAGCAGTTGCTCGACCTGGAAGCCCATGTTGACGCGCGACAGGCTGACGAGCCCGCCGATGGCGAGGCCGCCGCCCGCGAGAAGCGTCAGCGCGAGCCCGAACTCGATCGACGACGAGCGCGCGCTGCAGGCGATGACGGCCGGCGCGCAACGCTCCGGCCCGATTCCTTGAGCGCGGCGCTGATGTTGAAGCGCGAGGCCTGCCACGCCGGCGCCAGCGCCGAACAGGATGCTCGACAGCGCCACGGCGGCGAGGGTGAAGAGCAGGACCGGAACGCTGAGCCGGACGTCGGCTTCGGACGGCAGCGTGTTCGGCGGCATCAGCGCCATGATCGCGTTGAGGAGTCCTGCCGCCAGCGCCACGCCGAGCACGCCGCCGATGACGGCGAGGATCACGCTCTCGGTGATGAACTGGCGGACGATGACCCCGCGCGTGGCGCCGCAGGCGCCGCGGACGGCCAGCTCGCGCTGCCGCGACGTGCCGCGAGCGAGCATGAGGTTCGCGACGTTCGCGCACGCGATGAGCAGCACGAACGCCACCGCGCCGAGCAGCAGCCACAGGCCGTTGATGAACTCGTCATCGAGGAAATTGTTCTGGAGCAGCTCGACGCTGGCGCTCCATCCGGTGTTCGAGGCGGGGAACTCGGTGGCGAGACCCTTGGTCACGGCGACCATGTTGTCGTTCGCCTGGGCGAGCGTGACGTCCGGCTTCAGCCGGCCCATGACGAGAATCCAGTGGAAGTCGTGGTTGAGCTGATCGGGCGTGAAGGCGAGCGGCACCCACGCGTCGTTCTCGAGCCGGTCACCCGGTCCGGCGGCCAGCACGCCGACGACCGTGGACGGCTCGGCCGTCGATCCGGATCTGCTTGCCGACGATGTCGCGGTCGGCGTTGAACCGCTGCCGCCAGATCCGGTTGCTCAGGATGATGACGCGGTCCTGTCCGACGACGCCTTCTTCCTCGCGGAAGTTCCGTCCAAGCTCGAAGTCATACCCGACCATCGACAGCCACCCGGGCGTGACCCGGCGTCCCTGCACGTTCTCCGGCCGATCGCTCGTGGAGAGGTTCAGGCTGGCGCCGGTCCACGCGTTGAGCGACTGGAACGCCGTGGACTGGCGGCGCCATTCCACGAAGTCGCCGGCAGACACGCCGTTGCGATTGCTCTGGATCCGCGACCAGACCATGACCAGCTGGTCGGGATTCGGGAACGGCAGCGGCGCCAGCAGCGTGGCGTGCACGACGCTGAAGATGGCGGTATTGGCGGCAATGCCGATCGCCAGCGCGAGCACCGCAACTGTCGTGAAGCCCGGCGTTCGTCTCAGCAGTCGCAGGCCGTACTTGGCGTCGCGCAGAAGATTCGACACGTGAGCCCTCCACGAGGTCGGGTGATGGAGGACCGACCTGACGAGGGCTTAGACGAAAGTTCGAAGGCGAAAGTTGGCTCTACGCCGATCGATTACGTGGGATCGCAGGCGCGGCTCGTCTACAGACCCCGCGACGCGGCCAGCGTCAGGCTCGTCCGGCTCGAACGGTCCTCGATGACGATGCGGCCGTCCTCCAGCCGCACGTCATCCACTCGGCGCATGCCCTCGGGTGTCCGCGTGTAGAACATCAGGAAAGCGGCGGTGATGGTCGACTTGGCCGGGAGCCACCGATAGGTCGGCGCGCCGAGCAGCGTGTTCTGCTGGATGACGTCGCGGCGGGGCATGTCGAACGGCTGCACCGCGAACTCGAGGCCGCGCGCCAGCCGGCCGTTGGCCGGGTAGTTCTCCCAGAGCTGTGTCCATGGGAACTCCGCGCGTCGGAAGATGTAGCCGAGAAGCAGGCGGCGGTCCGGGTGAAACGCCGTGACGTACACGAGCTCGCGCGACGGATCCATGAGCGACGTCGTGTGGTCGCCGAGCGGAGTCGTCTCGGGGGTCGGCCGGACGTCGATCGTGTCGCCCTTCACGCCGGGCGCCATCGGCCACTGGAACTCCTTGAAGTCCGCCAGGCGGTGCGGCGGGTTCGCGCTCTGCGAGTCGTACGATCGCGTCATCGCGCGAGTCGCCGACATCTCGACGACGGTCTTGCCCAGCTCCAGGAAAGGCGGCCCAATGGTCGCGTGCTCGCCCCAGTTGATCGGCCGGTCGAACGCCAGCAGGCTCTCAAGCTCGCTCTCGACGTAGACGACCTGCTCGCCCTCCACGAGGTGAATCGTGCGGCGGAAGTTCTCCTGCACGAGCGGCAACGTGGCGGCGAAACGACGAGGCTGCGGACGTGCCGTCCGCGCCGGAGCCGAACTGACGTCTGCTCCCACGGCACGCGATTCGCTTCGCCGTGCATCGGCAGCCCGGCCGCGCGTTCCTCGTCAGACGAGGGTCCGAATCCGTCCACGCAGACGAAGTGCCCGAGGCTGTGCATCGGGTTGATCGGATCCGGCGTCGTCCTTGAGGACCAGGCTCACCATCGATCCGCCCTGCTGCCGCATCGTCAGCGACAGCTTGTCGTTCTCGAGCTCGACACCGGTCGGCCGTCGAGGTCGCATTCGCTGGGCGCCGACGGCGACGCGCCGAGCGGCGATAGCGTCAGACCAACGAGTCCGGCACTGAGAACGGGGAACGTCGGAACGGGGAACGGGCGAACTTATCGGACCTCACAGTCCAAACACCATGACGGTCGAGCCCGCCACGACGCCGATGTATTGCGTGCCGCCAATGCTGTAGGTCATCGGTCCGGCTTTCCAGCCGAGACCGGTGTCGAAATGCCAGAGCAGTTGGCCCGTTTTCGCGTCGGCCGCGACGAACGATGCCGCCCGCCGAATCGCCGAAGAAGATCAGTCCGCCCGCCGTCGTCATCAGGCCGCTGGCGATGACGCCGCCGCTCAGTCCAGGAATTTCCCAGGCGACCTTGCCGGTCTGGATGTCGATCGCGCGCACGTACTTCGTGTTCACGTCGGCTGGTGAGCGACGCGTGCCGCCTCCGTAGAACGACTGGCCCTGGATGAACCACACATCGTTCTTCGTGAAGACGCTGCAGGACTCTGCCGCCATCAGGTAGAAGAGGCCGGTGTCGGGGTTGTACGACGGCGAAGGCCAGTTCGTCGCGCCCGTTACGGCAGGGCAGGTGCGGGTGCCGTCAGGCGTCGGCTCCTGATTGGGCGCCAGAATCGGGCGGCCCTTCGGATCGATCCCCGTGGCCCACGTCAGTGTCTTGATGAATGGTTCAGCCAGCAGGAACTCGCCCGTGAGTCGATCGAGCACGTAGAAAAAGCCATTGCGATCGCCGTGGAGCAACAGTTTGCGCGGCTGACCGCGGAACACGGCGTCGACGAGGACCGGCGTCTCCGTGGCGTCCCAGTCGTTCACATCGTGCGGCGTGAACTGAAAGTGCCATTGCAGGCGGCCGGTGTCGGGGTTGAGCGCAAGGATCGAGTTCGAGTAGAGGTTGTCGCCCTTTCGTTCGGTGCCGTTGTAGTCGGGACACGGATTCCCGGTTGGCCAGTAGAGCAGGCGCGCATCGGGATCGTACGTGCCGGTCAGCCACGTTGCCGCGCAGCCATGTGTGATGGCCTTGCCGCCCCACGTTTCGGAGCCAGGTTCGCCGGGAGCGGGCACGGTCCAGAAGCGCCACGCGCGTTCGCCCGTCGCGGGCCGGTACGCGTCCAGAAATCCGCGGACGCCCGCATCGCCGCCCGAGACGCCGGCAATCACCAGGTCGTTGACGGCGAGCGGAGCTCCCGTGGCGCCGTAGTGTTCCCTGGAATCGGCCATCTCGACGTCCCACAGCAATTGACCCGTGAGGCGATGCAGCGCAATCAGGTGCGCGTTGTCGGTCTGGAGGAAGACGCGATCGCCCAGCACGGCGACGCCGCGATTCAGACCGGCCGCCGGGTCGTCGACCAGGCCGGGCGTTCGAGGCCGTCCGTAGTGCCACACCTCTCGTCCTGTGCGCGCGTCGAGTGCCCAGACTTCATTGGCCGCCGTCACGTACATGAGGGCATCGACGACCACGGGCGTGACTTGCAGCGAGCGCTGCCCCTGGCCGGGGATGGGGAACGTCCACTTCGGGGCGAGGCCCGATACGTTCGCCGTGGTGATCTGGTTGAGCGGACTGTGGCGGTTACCGCTGAGGAGGCCGTTGTACGACGGCCACTCGCCGGCTTTCGGCCTCGCGATGTCGGCGAACGAGCACGCCGGCGCCAAGCGGAGCGTTGCCGCTCGAGGCTGGCGGCGCATCCGAACGTGACGTCGGCTGCCTGGCTTTTCGAGATCGAATGAAAGCGGCCGTCGAACGCCGTGTACGCCGAGATCGAACAGCGTCTCGTAACGCGCGAGGCCATTGACGACACGTCCGTCCTTCATGCGTACCGACACTGCTCGCGGAGCGGGCGCGCCGCCGCGCCCGGCGGCTAGGCGCCGTCGCGGCCGGTTTGGCCGATCGCGCGCGCAATGTCTCGACGAACGAGACGATGCTATCGAGCTCAGCGTCGGGAACAGCAAACGCGGGCATGCCGGTGCCCGGGATGCCCGCGCGAATGAGATCGCGCAGTGCAGACGCGGTCGCCGCGCGCGATTGTGGCCCGGTGACGGCCCCATTGATGCCCACATTGACGATCGATGGGTTCGTGCCGATGCCGGTGCCGTCGCTGCCGTGGCACGAGGCGCAGCGACCCTCGAACGCCACGCGACCAGGGTCGGGCGTCTGTGCGGCAGAGGTGGCGCCGACAAGCATGGCGGCGGCGAACGCCGCGGTTCCGAGCGATCGCTTGATCATCACGTCACCCCAGCATCTCTCGCCACGATGGTTGGAAACGCATGCGGAAGGATAGAACAAACCTCCGGCTCGCGGCACCGCAAGAACGAGGTGGCCGGCCGTATAAGCCGTATAAGATGTGGGCGCTCCGGGAGGCCCAATGAGTCCGATTAGTCTGAATTCATCACGGCGAATCAATTGTGGTAAACACTGGGGATGGTGAACTCATGAAAAACACTCTGATCGTTGGAAGCCTCCTGGTTGCGACCGTGCTCGCCGGTGTGGTCTCGCGCAGGCGCCGCAGGCGGCGGCTCCGGCCCAGGTGGCACGTACCAAGGCACCGGAAGGCGCTCGGGTCTATGTCATCTCGCCGAAGAACGGCGACACGGTCGCGCAGAAGTTCACGGTCCAGTTCGGATTGAAAGGAATGGGCGTCGCGCCGGTTGGCGTCAACCAGCCGAACACCGGCCATCATCACCTGCTCGTCGACCTGGCCCAGATGCCAAACATGTCGATGCCCCTTCCGGTCAACGACAACATCCGCCACTTCGGCGGCGGCCAGACCGAAGTCGATCTGACGCTGCCGCCCGGCAAGCACACCCTGCAGCTCGTCCTCGGCGACTATCTGCACACCCCGCACGAGAAACCGGTGATGTCAGAGAAGATCACCGTCACGGTGAAATAGGGGACAGAGCCCTTTTCCACAGTTCGGCCGCAAGAGGGGACAGAGCCTTGGCGTATCCACGCCAGGCTCTGTCCCCTCTTTGCGTGAAACTGTGGAAAAGGGCTCTGTCCCCGACCTGGCCCCGCCCGTCGGTAAGCGCATATCATTGGGCGTTTCGTATTTAGCGTAGCTACCAACGAGGTGTGTGAATGCGAGGCACGACGAGTTTCGTTGCCGCTGCTGGTGTGCTGATGCTTGCGGTGCTCGTGCGCGTGGACGCGCAGGGGCCCGCGGCCGGTCCAGCCGCGGGCCAGCCGCCCGCCCAGGGTGCGCGTGGGCAGGGGCAGGGCGCGCCGGCCGGCGGCGCCGCCCAGCAGGGCGGCGGCCGCGGCCGCGGTCCTGCCACCTTTCCCGCGCAGCAGCGTCCGCCCGGTGATCCCACGCTCATCGCCCGCGGCAAAGCGCTCTACGACGTGAACTGCCGCGCCTGCCATGGCGCCGACCTTCGCGGCGGCGACATGGGCGGCCCGAACCTGCTCCGGTCGCAAATCGCCCTCAACGACCAGAAGGGCGAGCTGTTCCTGCCCATCATCAAGGGCAGCCTGCCGAGGATGCCTCCGGTGCCGATTCAGGAATCTGACGTGCCCGCGGTCGCCGAGTACATCCACAGCGTCATCGCGACGATGCGAGGACAGGGAAATCCACCTGCCGGTCCGGAACGTCAGCTCAACATCGTCGTCGGCAACGCGCAGCTCGGGCAGGCCTACGTCGCCAAGACGTGCGCCGGCTGCCACAGCGCCGGATTTGCCGGCATCGGTACGCGTATCGCGGATCCGACGACGCTGCAGACCTACTGGGTCGCGGGTGGAGGCGGTGGCGGCGGCCGCGGAGGTCGCGGCGGTGGCGCAGCGCCGCAAGGGCCCGCGCCGGGACCGGTGACGGCCGTGGTCACGCTGCCGAACGGGCAGAAGTTCGAAGGCCCGATCGTCCGCTACGACGACTTCGTGATTGCCATTCGGATGCAGGACAGCACGGAGCGGTCGTTCCGCCGCAACGGCGACGTGCCCAAGGTCGAGATTCGCGATCCGAAGGACGCGCACCGGAAACTGTGGCCGACGCTCTCCAATGCCGACATGCACAACGTGACCGCCTATCTGGTGACCCTCAAATGACATTGAAGAAGCTCGTTCTGACGACGGCATTCGGTACTGGCCCCGGCACTGCTGGTGGCCCAGTCGGGTTCGAGCCAGGTCATCCTCGACCCGAAAGAGCTCTACAAGCCGCTCGGCGACTCGTGGCCGACGTATTCGGGTGACTACACCGGCCAGCGGTTCAGCTCGTCTGACCCAGGTCAACACGCAGAACGTCAAGAACCTCACGCTGCTTTGGACCTCGCGGCTCACAGCAGGAATCCCGGCTGCGGGCGGTGGCGGCGGGTTTGGCGGCTTCGGTGGCGGCGGCGGAGGCGGGGGGGCGAGTCATCGTCGGCGGCCCCGGCGATCCCAGCTTCGGGTTCGGCAATACCGCCAACGTCAAGGGCGCCATCCTCGCGGTGAAGGACGTGCTGTACGTCACGTCGCCCGACAACGTCTGGGCGATGGACGCGCGCGACGGCCGTGTGCTCTGGCGCTACTTCTGGCGCGCGCGCGGCGGTACGCACATCGGCAACCGCGGCGCGGCGATCTGGAACAACTACCTGTTCTTCGAGACGCCGGACAACTACCTCGTCTCACTCGATGCGCGCACGGGCAAGGAACGCTGGAGCGTCGAGATCGCCGACTTCGATCAGCAGTACTTCTCGACGTTCCCGCCGCACGTGGTGGACAACCACCTGCTCGTCGGCACGGGCAACGACCTCGACGCGCCCGGCTTCCTGCAGTCCTACGACCCGGAGACCGGCAAGCTCGAATGGAAGTTCTATACGGTCCCGATGAAGGAAGGCGATCCGGGGCTCAACACCTGGCCGAACCTCGACGCGGCGCGTCACGGTGGCGGGCAGGTCTGGATTCCAGGCTCGTTCGATCCGGAAACGCGGCTGTATATCTTCGGCACGGGCAACCCGACGCCGGGCTACACCGGCCAGGGACGCCCGGCGACAACCTCTTCACGGGCTGTCTGGTTGCCGTGAACGTGGATACCGGCAAGATGGCGTGGTACTTCCAGACCGCGGCGCACGACACCCACGACTGGGATTCCGCGCAGACCCCCGTTCTCTTCAACGCGACGATCAACGGGCAGCCGAGAAAACTCGTCGCGACCGCGGCGCGCAACGGCTACTTCTATACGGTCGATCGCGTGACCGGGCAGCATCTCGTCACGCAGAAGTTCGGAACGCTCACGAACTGGGCGAAGGAGATGCGCCCGACGGGCGTGATCGAGCCGAATCCCGAGAAGGAAGCGATCGTCCCCGGCGCCATCGTCTCCCCGGTCGAAGGCGGCGTCGTCAACTGGCCGCCGCCCGCGTATCTCGCCGAAGACGGGCCTCTTCTACACGCAGGAGCGCAACGGCTTCAACATCCTCTATCTGACGGAGCCAGATCCGCGCGGATCGATGGGCCTCGGCGGTAAGAGCGTCGGCGATCTCGGCTCGGCGGGCGATTTCCTCGTCGGCCTCGATCCGTTGAGCGGCAAGGCGAAGTGGAAGCACGAGTTTCCGGGCGGTGGCGGTGGTGGGCTCCTCGTCACGGCCGGCGACGTGCTGTTCTCGGGCGACGGCAGCGGCAACTTCGTCGCGTTCGATGCGACGAACGGCAAGCCGGTCTGGCACTCGCGCATCGGCAATCCGTCGAACGCGCCGCAGACCTACATGGTGGACGGGCGCCAGCACGTGCTCATCGCCGTGGGCGACACGCTCTACGCGTTCGCGATGTACTGATGACCTCAAGGGTCCGAGGGTCCGAGGGTCCGAGGGTCCGAGGGTCCGAGGGTTCAAATGAATGTTCAACGATTCCTTGTCGTTGGTGTGTTCACAGCGGGTCTCGTCGCCGTCGGTTGCGGTCCGTCTCCTGAACCCGCTCCACCACCCGCCGCGGCGCCGGCGCCCGCTGAGCCCGCGTATCGGGTGCTCGTCTCGGACGAAACGGGAGGCAACCTCATCGTGATCAACGGCGACACGCTACGCGGTGACGCATAGCCTCCCGGTCGGGAAACGGCCCCGCGGCGTGCGCGTGTCGAGAGACGGCTCGCAGATTGCTCGTGGCGCTATCGGGATCGCCAGTCGCGCCGCCGGGGGTCGACGAGTCGAAGTTGCCGCCGCCCGATCGGTCCGCCGACGGCATCGGCGTCGTCGATCTCGCGAAGCTCACGCTGGCTCGCACCATCCACAGCGGACAGGATCCGGAGACATTCGACACGTCGCTCGACGGCAACACGCTCTACGCCGCGAATGAGGATGCCGCGCAGATGACCGCGCTGGACATGACGTCAGGGACGATTCGCGCGCGGGTGAAGGTGGGTGAAGAACCCGAAGGCGTCACGGTCCGCCCGGACGGGGCCGTCGTCTACGTGACATGCGAGGAAACCGGCGAGGTTGTGGCGGTGGACACGGCGACCCTCAAGGTCCTGGCACACATCAAGACGGGATGCTCGTCCCCGCGCCGTCATCTTCACGACCGATAGCGCTGTGCGGCTTCGTGACGAACGAGACCAGCGGCACCGTCAGCGTGCATCGACGCCAAGACGCACCGGGTGACGTCCACGATCAAGGTGCCGCAGCCCAAGAGCAGCACGATTCCGCCGCGTCCGATGGGCGTCGGCGCTGTCACCCGACGGTCGATGGGTCTACGTGGGCCTGGGGCGTTCCCAAGCTGTCGGCGTGATTGACGCGACGACGCAGGACCTTCTCGCGGCTCATCGAGAACGTCGGGCCAGCGAGTCTGGGGCGTGGCCACCAGTCCGGACGGCCGGACGCTGTTCACGGCGAACGGGCCAGGCGCCGACGTCTCGGCGGTGGACATCGAGAGCGGCAACGTCAAGCAGCGCATCGCGACAGGCGGAAGCCCCTGGGGCGTCGCCATCGCCACACGACGTTAGCGTCGCACGGTGCGTTGGCGTGTTCTGGATTGTCCTGGCGCGTACTGACTCAATCGCAGCCGGCTCAACCAACGCCACCGCCGGCACCGACTCCGCAGATTCCGGTTGTCCGCGAGGAAGTCGAGGTCGTGGCCGTCACGCCCGTGCACGGCCTCGGCGTTCCGAGCGCGCGTCGTGCCGGCGAACATTCAGGTCATCACGCACGGCCGATCTCGATCGCCGTCCGGGATCGCCTCTCGGCGATGTGCTCGCGTCGACGCGTGACGAGCGTTCACCTGAACGAAGCCCAGAACAACCCGTTTCAGCCCGACGTGCAGTTTCGCGGCTTCACGGTCTCGCCGTTGCTCGGCCTGTCGCAGGGCGTGGCGATTTATCTCGACGGCGTGCGCGCCAACGAGCCGTTCGGTGACACGGTCAACTGGGATCTGATCCCGATGAACGCGATCGCCAGTGCCAATGTCGTCCCGGGTTCGAATCCGCTGTTTGGACTGAACGCGCTCGGCGGGGCGCTGTCGTTCGAGACCAAAACGGGCTTTTCGCACCCCGGCCACACCGGTCGGTTGATGGGCGGATCGTTCGGCCGGCAGTCGCTGGAGCTCACGAGCGGCGGCGCCAGGCAAAACCTCAGCTACTTCGTGGCGGCCAACGCCCTGACCGAAGACGGCTGGCGGGATCATTCGCCGACGCGGCTTGGCCAGTTCTTCGGCAACGTCGAATGGCGTGAGGGTGTCCACATGCTGGGCGTCAGCGTCGCCGGCGGCCTCGGCCGCCTCGTTGGCAACGGTCCGGCGCCCATTGACCTTCTTGAACTCGATCGCGCGGCCGTGTTCACGCATCCGGATCGCACGACCACGCGTGCGGCGATGGTCTCGGTTCGCGGCAGCCGCAAGCTGTCGCGCGGCACCGTCGATGGGGTCCTCTACGTGCGGCCCGCGAAAGTCAGCACGTTCAACGGCGACGACACGACTTACGGCGAGTGCGAGGACGACGAGTTCGAGTCGCTGTTGTGCCAGGACGAAGGTGAGGGCGGTGTTGTTCTCACGCCGGACGGTTCCACGATCGCCGTGGACGATGACGCGCCGTTCGATGCCACCAACAACTACTCGAGCACGAGGACGAACGGTTGGGGCGGCACGCTGCAAGTGACGCGGCTGTCGCCGGCGGGAGAATCAGGCAGATCAGCCGGGCGCGAGAATCGCCTCATTGTTGGCGCGACGTTCGACCGTGCCGGATCGGACTACGATGCGGATACCGAAGTCGCGCGCCTCGACGAGACACGCGGGACCGTGGGCACTGGCCTGTACGACGCCGACGCGGCCGTCCGCCTTCGATCCACGGCGACGCACGCGAGCGCGTATCTGGCGGATTTCTACACTCTCTCGTCGCGTGTCACCCTCAGCGGCTCGGCGCGGCTGACGCACAGTCGCGTCGAGTTACGCGACGGGCTCGGCGACGAGCTCGATGGTGACCACTCGTTCACGCGACTGAATCCGTCAGGCGGCCTGACCATCGCCCTGGGGCCGGGCGTGACGGCGTTCGGCAGCTACAGCCTCGCCTCGCGCGTGCCGACGCCCTCGGAGCTTGGCTGTGCCGATCCCGACGATCCGTGCCGGCTGCCGAATGCCTTCGTCGCCGACCCGCCCCTCGACGCGGTCGTGGCTCGAAGCGCCGAGACTGGAGCGCGCGGCCGGACGATGGGCGTGTCGTGGTCCGCTTCCGTGTTTCGGACGGCGATCTCGGACGACATCATCTTCGTGAGCAGCGGTGCCCTGACCAACTCGGGCCACTTCGAGAACATCGGCGACACGCGCCGTGCCGGCCTCGAGGCCTCGTTCTCGGGGCGCACGGGTGTCGTGGCCTGGAGCGGTTCATATGCCTATCTCCGCGCGCGCTTCGAGAGTCCGCTCACGCTCAGCAGTCCAAATCATCCGGATGAGGTGGACGGCGAGATCGTCGTCGAGAAGGGAAGCTCGATTCCTGGCATTCCGCGCCACAACCTGAAGGGCGACCTGGCGGCGACGTTCGGCCGCCTGTCTCTGCAGGGCGAGGCCGGCAGGACCTCGTCCTTCTATCTGCGCGGCGACGAGGCCAATCTCCTGGATCCCATCGACGGGCGCACGATCGTCAACGTCGGCGCGGGGTGGCGCCTCGGGACACGCGCACGGCTGGTCGGGCGAATCTCGAACCTCTTCAACGCCGAATACAGCTCGTTCGGTCTCCTCGGTGAGGCCGACGAAGTCCTCGGCGACGACTTCGATGACCCGCGATTCGAAAGTCCCGGGGCACCCCGCGCCGCATGGATCGGGCTCGAGCTGGCATTCAGGTAGAGGGCACATCGCACATGAGACGTTCGCTTCGCGGCTCGGTTCGCGTTCGCACGCTTACTCTCGCGGTCTTTGTGGCCGCCGTTGCAGGCGGCGCGCTGGCGGCGCAGGCGCCGGCGCCGTCGAAGGGCGTGACGTTCCCGCGCATCTCGGAGTCCGAGGTGCGCGAGTGGTTGACGACGCTGTCGTCGGACGCGATGCAGGGGCGCCGCGCATTCACCGAAGGCTACGGCCTTGCAGCGAGCTACGTTGCGGACCAGCTGCAACGGGTTCGCGTCAAGCCGCTCGGTGACGCCGGCACGTACTTCCAGACCGTACGACGGCATGGATATCGCACCACGCGCAACTCCACCATCACGGTTCGCGCAAACGGGCAGGAGCGTGTCTTCAGGCACGGCGATCACGTGACCTTCCCGGCCAACGGCGGAGGGCCGCAGAGTCTTCGGTTCGATCGCGTCGAGTTTGCCGGCTACGGTCTCATCGCCGAACGCGCGGGCGAACGCTACAGCGATTTTACTGGCCGCGACGTCAGCGGGCGGCTGGTGCTATGGCTGCCTGGAACACCGGCGTCAGTCGGCCCGGCTGGCGGGACTGGTCGCGGTGCCCTGGTCACGGCCACGAACAGATCCTCTTTCGTGATCAACAACCTGCACGCCGGCGGAGTGCTGACATTTCAGGCTGCGGCGGTTACCTCCCCGGCTGAGGCTGCGCTGGCTCGCGCGCAGGCGGCCGTGCAGGAAGCCACCGCGGCCCTTCGTGAGCAGGCCGGCGGACGAGGCGGGCGAGGAGGCCGTGGGGGAGGCGCAGCGGCAGCCGCCAATACCCTGCCCGCCTCGGACTTCTCGACAGCCGAAGCCGTCGATCGCATGGTGGCGCCCGTGATCACCGGTGACGAGGAGTTCTATCGCGCGCTCTTCAGCGGCGCGTCGACCTCGTTCGACGATCTGCGAGCCAGGGCCGGGAAGGGTGAACCGCTCGAGCCGTTCACGCTGAGCAACGTCGACGTCACCATTCACATCGACAATCAATACGAGCTGGTGTCCACCGAGTTGTCGAAAAACGTCGTCGGAGTCGTCGAAGGCACCGATCCCGGTCTCAAGGACACCTACGTCTTCTACGGCGCACACCTCGACCACGAGGGATACCGTTACGCGCCCACGGGTCGCGGTGCACAGTCAGGCCCGAACCCCGATTTGATTTACAACGGTGCGGACGACGACGGGTCGGGATCGAGCGCGCTGATCGCTATTGCCAAGGCATTCGCGAACGGACCGAAACCACGCCGGTCGATCGTCTTCGTCTGGCACACCGCGGAAGAAGACGGGCTGGCCGGGTCGCGGTACATGGCCAGCCATCCTGTCGTCCCGGTGGAGAAGATCCAGGCCCAAATCAACATCGACATGATCGGCCGCAATCGGCACGACGACCCGGCCCAGACCGATAACGTGTTCGTCGTCGGCGCGGACCGCATCAGCACCGACCTGCACAACGTTCTCGTGGCGACGAACCAGACGTTCCGGCAGCCGCTCCACCTCGATTTCGAGTACCAACGATCCCACCGATCCGAACACGTTCTACACGCGGAGCGATCATTTCAGTTACGCGCTCAAGGGCATTCCGGTGGCGTTCTTCTTTACCGGAGTGCATCCGGACTATCACCAGGTCACGGACCACGTGGACAAGATTCTGTTTCCGAAGCTTGTCCGGATCGCGCAACTGGCGTATCAGCTTGGTTTCAACGTGGCGAACAGCGATCGCAGCCTGACGCGTGACAATCGGGGGCCCCGTTCGGGGAGGGGTTTCGAGGGGACCATCGAGTAACCGCAGGTCTTCCGGTTTTCACCTGAACGGTTCTCTTGCGTCGTTGTCTCCAGCCATGGGTTCTGCGGGCCGGTCGAGTGGACCGGCAATTGCATTACGGCACTGCGATGCGGGTCAGGTGTTGCCGGGCATCCAGCGTTCACGTCATTCACCTCCTTCTCGTGAGCTCGGCCGTCACGGTCGCCAGCGCCTGCGCGCCACCGGTGAGGTCGACTCTTCCGGGTCCGGCCTCCGCCGAACAGTTGGCGGAGCTGTGGATCGAACCTGAACCGTCACGCGCGTTGTACTCCGGCGTTGGCGGTGAAACTCTGGCGCCAGATCCCACCGCGCGGTATCGCGTGCTCGAGATCAAGAAGGGCGGGTTCAGCGCCGGCTACACGGTGCAGGATCCTAAGGGGCGTGAGTGGAGCGCGAAGTTCGATCCCGAGGCGCACACGGAAGTCGTGACGTCACGCCTCCTGTGGGCGCTCGGCTATCACCAACCCCCTGTGTACTTCCTGCGGGACTGGACGGCCGAAGGCGGGCGACCGGCCGAACCCGCAGACTGCGGCGCGGTTTCGCGAGAAAACGCCGGCATTTCATGGCCTCACGGAAGCCGGCACGTGGAGCTATCACCAGAATCCATTTGTTGGCTCGATGCCGCTGATGGGCCTGCTCGTCTTCCAGGTGATGCTCGGCAACTCGGACCTCAAGGAAGCCAACAACCTGCTGTACACGCTCGACTCGAATATCGAGGGCGCGCGGCGTTGGTACGTCGCGCGCGACCTCGGGCATACGTTCGGGCGAACCGGCGTGATGAACGCGCCGCGCGATGACCTCCAGGTGTTCGACGACACGCCGTTCATCCTCGGCGTCAAGGACGGCCGGGTCCAGTTCGACTACCGCGGCCGGCACGACGAATTGTTCGAGAACGTCACCGTGGAACACGTGCGGTGGATTTGCGAGCGAATGAACCGGCTGACCGACGAACAATGGGCCGATGCCTTCCGGGCGGGGGGCTATGCGAAGCCCATCTACGAACGTTACCTCCGACGACTCCGGCAGAAGATCCACGATGGATTGGCACTCGAGGGGACAGCGTGACGCGCGCGATAGGTCGCCTCGCACACCTGACGCTGTCGTTCTCGTCTGGTTGCTCTTCATCCTGTTCGCGGGCGCGCCGAACGTGTTTGCGCAGGGTGGCCAGGCCGGGCCGTTTCAAGCGCCGGCGGCCGAGGACATCGCGGCGTGGGACGGCATCCGGGAAGCGCTCGTGCGGCTGCCGCTTGCGGCCGTGCTCGGCGCCCTGCTCGCGGTCAGGCCGAAGCGCCGAGGCACGCCGAAGCGGACCCCGGCCGTCATCCAGACGCAGATCATCCTGGCGGTCGTCGGTGCGGTCATCATGCTCGTGGTCGGTTCAAGCCTCGCCCGTGCCTTCGGCATCGTGGGCGCGGCGAACCTGATTCGGTATCGCGCCAAGATTGACGACCCGAAGGATGCCGGCGTCATGCTGTGCACGCTGGCCATCGGTCTGGCGTCCGGCGTCGGGCTCTTCGCGTTGTCGATCTTTTCGACGATCTTCATCCTCGTGGTTCTGTCTGTCCTCGAGTCGTTCGAACCGCAGACGAAGAAGGCCTTCGAGTTGACCGTGGGCGGAGGCGAGGATGCCAAGGACTTCAATGCGGCCGATCTCCGCGCCAAGGTGGAGGCCGTGCTGGAGCGATTCCAACTCGAGTACGAACTGCGGACCACATCGCCTGAGAAGATTGAGTTCAAGGTGAAGGTGCCGTTTCGAGGTCGAAACCGAAACGTGTGACGAACGCCATTCTGGCGCTCGACAAGAAGTCGCCGCCCACGGTGAAATGGGACGACAAGGCCGGCAAGTCCAAGTGATATCGACAGGTGAGACGTGCAGCTAATCATTCAACCCGATGCAGGCCTGGCGCCCCTTCTCAAGGCCGTCCGGGAGGCCAAGAAGACGATCGACCTGGTGATCTTCAGGTTCAATCGCACGGAGCTCGAGCGTGCGTTGGCGGCGGCGGTCGCGCGAGGCGTCGTCGTCCGGGCACTTATCGCGCACACGAACCAGGGCGGCGAAAAAGCGCTCCGCAAACTCGAGATGCGCCTGTTGGAAGCGGGCGTCACCGTATCGCGGACGGCCGACGACCTCCCGCGGTATCACGGCAAGATGACCATCGTCGACGACCGCGTGTTCGTCCTCGGCTTCAACTACACGAAGCAGGACATCGAGAAGAGCCGAAGCTTCGGGATCGCGACGCGGGACGCGAAGGTCCACAAGGAAGCGCTGGCGCTTGTTCGAGGCCGATGTCACCCGGCAGCCCTATCAAATCCGGCCACGACTCGTTCGTCGTGAGCCCGGAGGCATCCCGTGAGAAGCTGGCCGAGCTGATCGGCGCGGCCAAGAAGCAGCTGCTGATTTACGACGATCGCGTCACGGACCGTCTGATGCTGCGGCTGCTGAAGGAACGGGCGGCCGCGGGCGTCGAGATTCGAATCATCGGGCGAATCGCGAAGCCGATCGACGGCGTCAGCACTCGGAAGCTGTCGGACCTGCGCCTGCACGTTCGAGCCATCATCTGCGACGGCGCGCGAGCCTTTGTCGGCAGTCAGAGCCTGCGGAAGCTCGAGCTGGACTCGCGGCGCGAAGTCGGCCTCATCGCGAAGGACGCCAAGATCGCGAAGCGGATGGTCGAGGTCTTCGAAGCAGACTGGGCCTTGTCGGGCGGCGACAAGAAAAAGGACGAGCCCGAAGTCAAGGCCGACAAGACAGAGGAGAAAGAGGTCAAGCCCGATAAGAAGAGACGACAAATCCGACAAGGCGGACAAAGACAAACGGACAAGAAGGTCGCCGCTACCGCGTAGCGGGAACGGTGGGCTTCGCGGGCGTCTGAGCCGGCGGCTTGGCGGCCGTCGGCGGTTTCGTCGTGCCGGCCGCGGGTGGCTTTGCCTGATCCGGTGCCTGCGGCTTGGCCGTCGCCGCAGGCGGCGCGTCAGCGGCGGGCTTCGCCGTAGGCGCCACTCTCCGCGTGATCACGCCGGAATCGATGACCTGACCGGTTCGGGAAATGGCGTTGAACGAGAGCTGATCCCCAAAAATCTCCGCGATCATGAAGACGAGGTCGGTGTCGAAGCCACGGGCAGAAATGCCCGATGAGTCCACGATGTTCCCGGCGCGAAGCTTACCGCCGGAGCCCGCGACGAAATAGTGGATGTCCTTCTGCGGTTTGAGGCGCTCGTAAAAGTGGTCGTGGCCCTGGAACACGACGCTGACGTTCTCGTTCAGAAAGATCGGTTCGAGCGTCTCCCGCAGCCGCAGGTCAGAGCCATGCCGGCCGCCCGACGAGTAGAGCGGGTGATGGAAGTAACCTGATCTTCCACGCCTCGCCCGCGCCTTTGAGCTCCTTCGCGACCCACTCGATCTGCTCCGGCTCCGGATACGTGCTGTCGAGCGCGAAGAACCGCACGTCCTGCTTCGGCGCCTTGAATGAGTAGTAGAACTTGCCCTCCATGTTGAAGAGCTTGTAGTAACGCTGTTCGCGCGAGTCATGGTTGCCGAGCGCGCCGTAGAACTTCACGCCGGCGTCGAGCAGTGGCTTGTACGGGTCTTCGAACTTCCGCTTGAAATCCTGAGGTCGCTCGCCGCCGTAGATGTTGTCGCCCACGAGAATCACGAGTTCGTACTCGAACTTCTGCCGCACGTTCGCCATCTGCGTGGCCAGGTCGTACTGCGTCGCGGTCGCCGGTGCCGAAATCCCCCAGGATGGCGAACTTGAGCGAACCGTCGCGATTCGGCATTGGCGTTGCCGCTGGCGCACCGGCTTCGACCGGTCCCCGGCACGGCCGCGGTTGGCGCCCCGCCGGGACCCGGGGCGGAGGCGGTCGTGGCCGCTCCGCCGCGATTGGCAGAGCAGCCGATGCCCAAGCCCGAGATGAGCGTGAACGCGAAGCGCAACCGCAGCGCGCGCGGCACTGTGCGGACTCTCATGAGCTGCGCTCCTACGGGACAATGGGCAGCGCTTTGCTCACGTAGTCCACGACGATGTGCGCTTCGGTGTCGAGCAGGATGAGCTGGTCTGAGATGAAGCGGTAGTTCAACGTCTTGGGCAGCGGCGGAAGAACGGACAGGACCTCGGGCGGCATCGTCGACAGCGGGATCTCGTCCGGGTACCGCGCGTTGATCTTGAGCGTGGCCTTGACGGGGTTTTCGTCCATGATGGACGCGATGAGCTGCTTGCCCTGCGCCCCGGCGAAAATGCGGCCGAGCTCGCGGCGCACGATCGCCTGGACGGCTGGCGTGAAGATGTCGCCTTGACGCGCCGTGCGACGGGCGTTCTCGATGAGCATCCCTAACGCGCGTTCGTACTTATCGATTGTCTCGGGCGTCGCCTCGGTCGGTGGACGCGTGACTTTGGCTGCGAGCGTCTTTTGCAGATCCTCGTATTCCTTGACGCGCGTTTCGAATTCTTTCAGGGCCGGGGCATCAGCGGCGCGCGGTGCGGGCGCCGTTCGTTGCTGAGCCGCCGCGGCGGAGGCGGTCACGTCATCCGGCTCGCAGGAAGGCCAGCGACAGAACCAGCGACGCGGCACACGAGAGGGCGGCGGCGATCCGCCGCGATGTACTGGGCGTCTTCATCAAATCCTCCTGCGAGAAACGGAACGTGATACCGACCGGCGCAGACGACGTTACGTCGCCTACACACGAGCAACTACTGTGCCACCGGGAAGAGTCTGATTGGGCCACTGCGCGTGCGTCACGGAGGGTGATCGCGCGCTACGGCTGGGCAACGGCGTTACTGCCCCCAGGGCACGACGTAGCCCGCGGAGATTGTTCGGCGGCCATCCTGCAGGCCGTAGCCGAAATCGACGCGCAGCTGCTCTTCGTAGCCGGTCGCAGAAATACGAAAGCCCCCGCCGATGTCCACGTTGAACGGCGACGGCTCGGGGGAGAACCGGCGCTGCCAGGCGCGGGCGGAGTCCGCGAACCCGGCGATGGCCACTGTGGCGCCTTTGCGCGCGTAGACCGGGTGCTGATACTCGATCGACGCAAACGCGAGACGGCGTCCGAAGACCTCGGTCACCACGATGCCGTCGCTGTGCAGCTCATGCGCGCGAAGGAGGGGGCCGCGACTCTCGCCGGAGCCGGCGGCCGGCCACAACGCCAGCGGCGCCGACTGGCCGACGACGGTCACGCCCGCGCGTGCCAGCCACTCGGGCGACGCGTGCCGCGTGCTTCGCCACGCGATTTGTGCGTGGCCACGCCCGAAGCCCTGACTACTCGCTTCCAGCGGTCGCCGAGCCCGTCGGCGTCCAGTAGCCGGCGGATACGAGCGTCGAAATGTGATCGTCGAGCCAGCGCGTGTCGAGCTGGCCGTGAGCGGTGAAGTACTTGAGACCCCCGAACTCGTCCGCGGCGCCTCCGGCGGTCCAGCGAACGCGGTGCGTCAGCCAGTCGTTCAGGTACGCGCCCACTCGTCGTCGCTCTTCGTGAACTGGCTCTACGAACGGTGGGTAGGCCTGCCGTTCCCACAGCCCCTCAATGCCGAGGATTCCCGGCAGCCAGCCAGGGGCGGGCGCCTCGAGCCCCACAAGCACACGTGGTCGGTTCGGCCTCCATCGATAGCGAAAGTCCCAACGCTCACCCTGCCGAAACAGGCCTGAAATCGGTATCCGCAGCTCTTTCCGGAACGCCATGTTCACTCCGACCGCGGCCCAGCCAAAGGCGCCATGCGGCGCGACGCTGCGTTCCGAGAGCGTGGCACGCACGTCGGCGGATCCATCGGCGCGAGGGAAGAAATTGAGCGCGACGGCCTTGATTGTCGGCAACTCGCCGAGCCGGCGCTCCGCCCGCGCAAAATCGGATGGCGTGATCGGCGCCCGTGGCTCGAGTCCGGTGCGCTTGACGATGACCGGGTGATCGAGCCGTTCGACGCCTTCGATCCGGACGATGTCCGTGCGCGGGCGCCCGATCTGATTCCAGGCCTCGAGCGCACCCAGCAAATCGCCCTGGAGGTAACGCGACGTCGCGAGCAGGTCCCACGCCGTCTCGTCCCGCGGGCTCGCTTCGAGCGCCTCGGCCGCCAGCGCTTCGGCCTCTTCGTAGCGGCGCTGCAGGAAGCGCACGCCGCCAAGCTCGAGCCCGACCGCGCTTCCCGACGGACAGAGTGTTTGCGCGGTCAGCAAGCCGCGCTCGGCCTCCTCGATCAGGCCGGAGCGCGCGAGCGTCACGCTGTGAGCCACAAGCGCACTGCATGGCGCGGCGTCAGTCGCCGAGGGCGCACCGTCGGCGGCAACGGCCGGCCGGTCAGTCGACACCATCGCCCGATTCGCCGCCGGAAGGACGACGAGTGTCCACCGATTAGCCGCGGCCCATTGATCGTCGAACTCGCGAGTTGGAACGACGCGGAAAGGCGCACGCGCGGGATCGTGGTACACGACCTCAGTTGCCGTGACGCCGACGACGACCACGTAGTGATAGGTGCGCGCGGAGACCTCGATCAGCGCGATGACGGGGCGGCCCTTGCCGATTTCTCCGGCCAGCCACCCGGCCGATGCGTTCGCCTCGATGCTGGCGGGAACGGCCTGCCAGCCCCGGCGGACGACGTCATCGGTCAGGACGCTCGTTCGAATGCCGTTTTCGGTCGGCTCGACGAGCGACGCGAAGTCCTGAGCGAAGACATTCCGCTCGCCCCAGTACCGCAGGACCATGGCGACCGCCGCGCCGCCACAGAGTTGTTGGGTTTGTGAAAGGTACGGAACGTCGAGCAGGGCAGCCCGAGGGCTCGCGGCGTCTGCGGCGGCGCTGGCGGTGGAGGCCGCCAGCGCCACGAGCACGATTCCACGGAAGCAGTTCCTCAGACGCGCCATCTGGCTCTGCTGCTAGTCGGCGATCAGAATCACGATGATGATGATCAGCAACAGCGTGACCAGCGAGATCGTGATGGTCGGGTTTGGCAGCCCTCCAGAAAGATCCTGATCGACCGCCCGAGCGGTCTGGGCGACGGCCGCTAACTCGTCGCCGCTGATTCCAGCGATCGCCGTGCGTGCGTCCTTGATGTCCAGACCGAGCCGGCCCGCGACCACTTGCACGTCGGGCCGCGCGAGGACGCGTTCGACCATCTGACGATTTGCGGAGTCGGCCGCACTTCGTTCAGCGATGGCCTGCTGCAGAACGGTCGAGTCGATGACGTGTTGCTGAGCCCAGGCTGGTGAGCTGACGAGCAATGCACAGACCGTCAGCCATGTGACGAGCGCACGGACGGGGATACGCATAGGATCTGCCTCCTCCAAGAGGCCGCTGCAAGGACGCGGACGGCCGCGGACGACGTATGAGGTGCAAGAACAGTGCCTCCACCCGGCGACCGGGAAGCGCGGGGCACGAATCGAGCAGACACCTGAAGTGATGTCGCTCGGGTGTGGGATGTGGTGTTTACGGGGTTTCGCGCTTCCGTCGCGAGCCGTGCGGCTCAACCGTCGATGGCGGTCTTCGCGAGTGACGCCAGAATGGCGTGCACGAGGTCCTCGGGCAACGACGGCGGAATCGTATCGTCGTACGCCTCCGAGCAGACATGAATCGTGACTCGGTACTGCTCGACGAACAGGTGGCATTCAGGACAGCGAGCCAGGTGGCCGTTGAACGCGGCGCTCACCTCCCCAGGCAACTCGCCAGCCACGTAGTCGGCCAGAAAATCCGACAGTTCTCGGCAGGTCATGCGCTGGCTCCCTGGAAGTGCGGCGCGAGCAGCGTCCGCAGGGCCATCCGGGCCCGGTGAAGCCGGAGCTTCACGGCGTTCGGCGTGATGTTGAGCATGGACGCCGTCTCCTGCGACGAGAGGCCTTCGATGTCGCGGAGCATCAACACGGTGCGGAACGTCTCGGGCAGTGAGTCGATGGCCTGCCGGACCTGCTGGGACGTTTCCTTGCGGCTGATGGTGACGTCGGCCGGCTCGGTCCACGACGTGAAATGCTCGACGTGATGCCCGTTCGGCATGAAGCGCGGCAGCAGGTCTTCGAGCGAATCCTCGGGGTGGCGTCGGCGCGATCGAAGGCGACTCAGCGCGGCGTTGACGGCGATGCGATGGAGCCACGTCGAGATGCGCGAATCCGCATGGAACTGCGATCGCGCCCGGAAGGCCGAGACGAACGCCTCCTGGACCGCTTCGCGCGCCTCGTCATCGTCTTTGAGGATCCGCCGGGTGACCGACAGCATTCTCGGACCTTCATTGCGGACGAGGAGTTCGAACGTTCGGGGATCGCCCGCGCGGAGGCCGTCAACGAGCTCGGCGTCGGTTGGAGCGGGTGCGCCGGACTCCATCGAGCGATCGTAGCATGGCCCTACGCCGGGTCCTCGCCAGAGCGTCCGCGCACCGAGGAAGTCGCGACGAAAGCCGGCTGCGTCGCTCAGGTCGGCGAGCACGGGCGGAAGCGTCGGTTCGAACTTCCATTCGGCGGCGTGTCCGCCGTGCTCCTGCCACGTGTCGGCCCACGCGTTCCACCACGGCACCGCGGCGCGGGCGAGTGGCTCGATGACGAGGACCCGGTAGCCGAGGTCCATGAGCGTCAGGAGGTTCGGCAGCAGCGCGCGGCGCGCTGCTTCGTCCAGCTCGTTGATGCTCCAGGCCGCGAGGACGGTCGTTCTCTGGGCCGGCCTCGGACGGCGCGCGAGATCCGCGACCGTTCCCACGAGGTCGGCCCGCCGCGTCCGGCCGCGCAGTCCAAGCGACCGCCAGTTCCATGCCGCTTCGTCGAGCGACCACCCATGGCGATCGATGCCGAGGATGTTCGGCGGGCGTTCGACATGCGAGCGCCAGACCGGCAGATGCTGCGCCCGTTCCGCACCCGAGGTCGATGAGCTGTGGTCCGAGTCCCTCGCCAGCGCCAAGGGCCCGCGCGATCTCGCGGGAGGTCAGCACGTGGAGTGGGGCGAAGAATGCCGCAAAGGCGGCGCGTTTGCCTGCCGAGTCAACAGGCGACCGTCGAGGAATCTCGGCGCGTCGCTCGACATAGCGCGCCGACAACGCTCGCACGGCTTTCAGAAATTCAGGCCGGGACAGCGTGCTCGTGTGTCGCGCGACCACCGCGTTGAGCCAGTCCTGAATGGGATCAACCGGCATTCGAACGTTCGGTCGCGCGACGAGCCTGGAGATACCGTGACGGCAATGGATGCCCGATGAGCGGCTCGAGAGGCGACGAGGCCGCGGCGACGGGCTCGATGCCCACACCTGTGTGATGGCCGAGACCGTCGAGGAGATACAACAGGTCCTCAGTCGAGAGGTTGCCGGACGCGCCGGGTGCGTAGGGACATCCGCCCAGGCCTCCCGCGGACGCATCGAACGTCCGGATGCCCATGTCGAGCGCCGCGAGCACGTTGGCGACGGCCATGCCGCGCGTGTCGTGGAAGTGCAGCGCCAGCCGATCCGTGGGAATCGTTCCGAGCAACAAGTCAAGCAGGGAACGAACCTGCCCCGGGTGCCCGATGCCGATGGTGTCGCTCACCGCGACTTCGAACGTTCCCATGCGCGAGGAGCTCGGTCGCGAGCTCCAGAACCCGAGAAGGCTGGACCTCGCCCTCGAACGGACATCCGAAGGCGGTGGATAGGTAACCCCGCACGCGGAGACCGGCTGCGTCCGCGCTGGGCGACCACTTGCCGGTATTCGTCGAGAGACTCCTCGATGGATCGGTTGATATTGCGGCGGCTGAAGGTTTCGGACGCCGCGGCGATGATCGCGATGTCCTCCACGCCCGCGGCGATCGCGCGATCCAGTCCTGCGAGGTTCGGCACGAGCGCGGCGTATCGAGTGCCGGGGCGTCGTGTGATTCCTGCGGCAACCTCCGCCGCGTCGGCCATCTGCGGCATCCAGCGCGGGCTGACGAACGCCGTAATCTCGATGACCGGCAGCCCAGCATCACTCAGCCGATCGATGAACGCGATCTTGTCCGCCGTCGAGACTGCCCGCGATTCGTTCTGCAGGCCGTCCCGCGGGCCCACCTCCACGACTCTGACGGAGTTCGAGGGGTTCGAGGAGTTCGAAGGGGTCGGAGGAGTTCGAGGAGCTGAGTGCTCTGACCGTGACTGTCTTGACCCTTCGAACTCTTCGAACCCCTCGGACCTCTTCGAATCTTCCGTTCGGTCCACCCACGAGGGCATCCTTTTCTCGAGAAACGCCCGGATGCCCTCTTGTCCTTCTGCCGAGACGCGTTGCGCGGCGATGGTCTCGGCCGTCAGGGCGAGCAGGTCGGCCGGCCGGCGGCCAGATACCTCGGAGAGAAGGCGTTTGGTCGCGGCGACGGCGGAGGGCGCGGCCCGGGCGAAATGCTCGACCTGCTGCCTGACGGCGGCGGTCGAGGCTTCGTGAGGAACGACCTGCTGAACGAGTCCAATCGCGAGCGCGTGTGAGGCCGGGAAACGGACGCCTGAGAGACACAGGGCCCGGGCCGGCGAGCGTGGCCGATTTTGCGCACCACGTAGGGCGAAATCATGGCCGGCACAATGCCGAGCGTGGTTTCGGTGAAACCGAACACCGCCGTCGCTCTCAGCGACGACGACGTCGGACACGGCCGCCAGCCCGGAGCCGCCACCGAGGGCAGCACCCTGAACGCGCGCGATGAGCGGGATGGGAAGCGTGTCCAGCAGATGGAACAGGCGAGCCGCCCGGCGTGCGTCCTCCAGGTTCTCGTCGTGCGTGTAGGCGGCGACGCGTGACATCCACGTCAGGTCCGCGCCCGCGCAGAAGACCGGCCCGGCGCCCTGAAGGACAACCACCCGCACCGACCGATCGGCCGCGACGTCGGTGCGCCCAATCCGTGAACTCGGCAATGACGTGCGTCGTTCAGCGCGTTGCGAACCTCGGGCCGGTTGATGGTCACCGTCGTGACTCGGCCCGGCGAAACGATGAGGTGGCCCATCGCTACATGCGAAACACGCCGAACCGTGGTTCGGCCAGCGGCGCGTTGAGGGCGGCCGAAAGGCCGATGGCGAGCGCGTCTCTTGTGCCCGCCGGATCGAGCAAACCGTCATCCCAGAGGCGTGCGGTGGAGTAGTAGGGCGACCCCTCGCGTTCGTACTTCTCCAGAATGGGCCGCGCGGATGGCTTCCGTTTCCTCTCGCTCAATGTCGCGGCCCTCACGCGTGAGCTGATCCGCCTTGACGGTCGTGAGCACTGACGCAGCCTGTTCGCCCCCCATGACAGAGATTCGCGCGTTCGGCCACATCCACAGCAGACGCGGCTCGAACGCCCGGCCGCACATGCCGTAGTTGCCGGCGCCGAACGAGCCGCCGATGATCACCGGTGAACTTCGGTACGACGCTGTTCGCGACCGCGTGCACCATCTTCGCGCCGTCCTTCGCGATCCCGCCGCGTTCGACCTGCCGGCCGACCATGAAGCCGGTGACGTTCTGCAGGAAAATCAGCGGCACGCCCCGCAGGTTGCACAACTCGATGAAGTGCGTGGCTTTGAGCGCGGACTCCGAGAACAGGACGCCGTTGTTGGCAATGATGCCCGACGAGCAGGCCATTCAGCCGCGCGAAGCCGGTCACGATGCGTCGTCGCGTACCGCTGTTTGAACTCGTCGAATCGCGATCCGTCCACGAGCCGCGCGATGACTTCGTGGACGTCGAACGGGCGGCGAGGGTCGGTGGACACGATGCCGTAGAGCTCGTCGGCGGGATAACGCGGGGGCTCGGGCGCCGTGAGGTCACGGCGCGGCGTGATTTCGACGTGTGCAGCGTCGAGACAATCGTCCTCGCGATCTGGATCGCGTGGTCGTCGTCCTCGGCGGCGTAGTCGGCGACGCCTGAATACTGCGTGTGGACATCGGCGCCGCCGAGGTCCTCGGCGGTCACTTCCTCGCCGGTTGCCGCTTTCACGAGCGGCGGGCCGGCGAGGAAGATCGTGCCCGTGCCTTTGACGATGACGGTTTCATCGGAGAGGGCGGGAACGTAGGCGCCACCGGCCGTGCACGAGCCCATGACGAGCGACAATTTGCGGGATGCGCTCCGCCGAAAGGCGGGCCTGGTTGTAGAAGATGCGGCCGAAGTGGTCGCGATCCGGAAAGACCTCGGCCTGAAGCGGCAGGAAGGCGCCGCCCGAGTCCACGAGGTAGAGACAGGGCAGCCGGTTCTCGAAGCGCAATTTGCTGCGCCCGCAGGTGTTTCTTCACCGTGAGCGGGTAGTAGGTGCCGCCCTTCACGGTCGCATCGTTGGCGACGACCATCACATCGCGACCAGACACTCGTCCAATGCCCGTCACAAGGCCCGCTGCCGGGGCCTCGTTGTCGTAGAGCCGTAGGCGGCCAGCGGCGACAATTCGAGAAACGGCGTCTTGGGATCGAGGAGCCGCGTCAGCCGCTCGCGGACCGGCAACTTGCCCTGCGCCTTATGACGCGCGTGCTGTTTCTCGCCGCCGCCGGCCCGCGCTTCCGTCACGCGTGCGTGGAGTGTCGGTGACGAGGGCAAGCATCCGCGCGCGGTTGTCCTGAAACGCGCGTGAGTCCGTCCGAACGCCTGTCGGGAGGACTTCCATCCGCTACCAGCCGCAGCAGTCGGTCTTGTAGCCGCAGGCCGGGCATCGCCACACGGCGTGCATGCGGAACATCTCCTCGCGGCAGCGATCGCACAACATGCGATCGGCGGCGCGCGGGATGGAACTGGCCGGCGGCGGCTTGACGGCGGCTGTGGGCTCGGCGGATGCAGGACGGGTGGCCGATGGACCGCGATGGCGTCATGAGGGCTCGGTCGTGAACGCGCACAGGCCGATTATACGGGTGTCGTCCGGTACAATGACGGAATTGGCGTCGAAACGGCAGCGTCGCGAAGTCCGCGGAGGCGTACGACCTCACAACGGCCGCTCAGACCGCGGTGCAGGTGCCGCTCCAGGCCGGCGAGGATGTGCGGCGGCTGGCGTGGAAAGCCATGCGCGACGGCTTCGTGGACTTCTACAACAGCAACAACCTCACGTTCGCGGCCTCCATCGCGTACTACACGCTGCTGTCGCTGTTCCCGTTCCTGCTCCTGGTTCTCTCGTTCGTCAGTCTTCTCGCCGTCGGCGCGGAGGACTCGACCGGCCAGCCTCTGCTTCACATCATCGTCCAGGCGCTGCCGAGCCGTTTCGAGTTCCTGACGGCCCAGGTGCCCGAGCTCGCGGCATCGGCCGCTGAACCTCAGCGTGGCGACGCGTGCCGATCATGCTGTGGGCGGCGATGGGCATGTTTGGCGCCGTGACGTCGGCGGTGAATCATGCCTGGGGCGTCGAGAAAGACTACGGCTTCTTCAAGCACAAGCTCATCGCCTTCGTGCTGATGCTCTGCGCCGGCATCATGGCCGTCTCGGCGCTGCTCATTACCAGCTTCGCGCAGATTGTCGAAGCGCGCTGGTTTTCCGGCGTGCTGGCGCGCTTCCCGGAGCTTCAGGCGCTGACCGGCTTCGCGTACCGAAATGTGGCCACGCCGGCATTCATCCTGGTCATCGGCCTGACGTATTACTTCGTGCCGAACACGCGGGTTCGGCTGCGTGACGTCTGGTTCGGCGCCGTGCTCGCCGGTCTGCTCTGGCGGCTGCTCTTTGCCGGGTTCGCGTGGTACGTGCGGGACCTGTCCCGCTTCAGCGTCCACGGCTCGGTCGCCGCCGTGGTGGTGTTCCTGCTCTGGGTGTACCTGTCGGCCGTGATTTTTCTCTACGGCGTCGAGGTCACGGCGGCGTGGGCGCGGCTGCGCAAGGCCTTTCGCGACCAACGCCGGGCCGCGGACCTGTCCGCTCCCGGTCCCGAGGCCGCAAGCTCCAGAGACAGGTCTCGAGCCCGAAGCCTCGAGCCTCAAGCCCCGAGCCTGACAAGGATTACTGAATGTCCAATCGTCTCGCTCGGCGAGCGCAGTCCGTATCTGCTGCAGCACGCGGACAATCCCGTCGACTGGTACCCGTGGGGCGACGAAGCATTCGCGCGCGCCAGGGCGGAAGACAAGCCCATCTTTCTGTCGATCGGCTACTCGACCTGTCACTGGTGTCACGTCATGGCCCATGAGTCGTTCGAAGACGACGCCGTGGCGGCCGTGCTGAACGAGCACTTCGTGCCGATCAAGCTCGATCGTGAAGAGCGGCCGGATGTCGATCGCGTCTACATGCTGTTCGTGCAGGCGACGACCGGCGCAGGCGGATGGCCGATGAGCGTCTGGTTGACGCCGGAGTCTGAAGCCGTTTTTCGGCGGCACCTACTTTCCGCCTTCCTCTCGGTGGGGCCGGCCCGGTTTCGTGGACGTGCTGAAACAGCTCGCGGACGCCTGGCGCAACGAGCGCGGACAAATCACGACATCCGCCGAGGGCATGGTCGAGCGGCTGAGGAGCCTTGGCAGTGCGGACGAGCCCGCGCCCGACCGCGCGCCCGTCGCGGGCCTCGACGCCGTCGAGACCGGCATCGCGGTCGTTCGTGCAGGCATTCGACCAGCGGCATGGCGGTTTTGGCGGCGCGCCGAAGTTCCCTCGTCCGGCCGAGCTGTTCTTTCTCCTGCGCGCGCACGCCGTGACGGGAGACCGCCGGGCGCGCGGCATGGCGCTCGAGACCCTGCGGGCCATGGCCATGGGGGGCATGCGCGATCACATCGGCGGTGGATTCCACCGCTACTCCGTCGATGCCGAGTGGCGCGTTCCGCACTTCGAGAAAATGCTCTACGACCAGGCGCAGCTCGCGCTGGCAAATCTCGAGGCGATGCAGGTCAGCGGCGAGGACTTCTATGGATCGGTCGCCGAGGACACGCTGGACTACGTCGCTTCGCGACCTGACCTCGCCCGACGGCGCGTTCTATCTCCGCAGAAGACGCGGATTCGCTGAGTCCTCACGCCGAGGGTGCCCACGGTCAGGCGCCGGAGAAACGGGAAGGTGCGTTCTACGTGTGGACCGCTGGCGAGATCGAACGCCTTCTCGGCGACGATGCCCCGGTCATCATTCGGCGATTCGGCGTGGAGGTGCGCGGCAACGCGCTGAGCGATCCCCAGGGGGAGTTCGAGGGCCAGAACATCCTGTACGTCGCGCAGTCGATTGACGACGTGGCGGTGCGGACGAGTCGTTCGGTGGACCAGGTCATGGCGGCGCTCGCGCGTGGGCGGGCCCGGATGTTCGAGGCGCGAAAGCGCCCGGCCCAGGCCGCATCGTCGACGACAAGGTGACTGGCCGCCTGGAACGGACTGATGATCGCGGCGTTTGCTCGCGCGGCTCGCGTGCTCGTCGACAGCCCGCGTCGCGCGGACTGGCGAAACGCCGCCGAGCGCGCGGCCAGCTGGGTGCGCGAGCGGTTGTGGATGCCGGCGGAGCGGCGGCTGTTGCGGCGGTTCCGGGATGGCGAGGCGGCAATCGATGCCTTCTGCGAAGACTACGCGTATCTCGTGCACGGGCTGATCGAGCTCTTCCAGGCCACCGGAGCACGTCGGGCTGGCTCGAGTGGGCGCTCGAGCTGAACGCGGTTCAGGCCGAGCGCTTCTTCGATGAGCGCGATGGCGGATGGTTCAGCACGACCGGCGACGACCGATCGGTGCTGCTCCGATTGAAGGAAGACTACGACGGCGCCGAGCCGGCGGCGGCGTCGGTGACGGTCGGAAATCTGTTGACGCTCGGCCACCTCGTGGCAGACGAGACGCTTGCCACGCGCGCCGAGCGAACGCTCGAACGCTACGGGCCGCAGATTGGCCGCGCCGTGCGGGTGATGCCGCTGATGGTGTCGAATCTCGTGCTGTGGCACACGCCACCGTCGCAGGTCGTGCTCGTGGGCACGCCAGGCGCGGACGATTTCAAGGCGCTCGAACGTGTGCTGGCTCGCCACTATTTGCCGGCCGCCGTGACCATCGAGCGCCAGGCGGGCCAGAAGGATGGGACGACTCGCCAGCGCGTCTGGCGTGGCTCGCGGCCATGGACGTCGTCGACGGCCGAGCGGCCGCGTACGTTTGCCAGAATTTCACGTGCCAGGCGCCCGTCACCGACCCGGAGGCGCTGGATGCCGCGCTGAAGGGCCTCTCGTCGCCGCGTCGGATCATCATCGGGTGAGGGATATAACTCAAGCGCTTCGAAATGGTGTTTCCCGTCGAAGTCGTCCTCAAGGGCCGTGATTGTGCCGTGACCGAGTCGCTGGTGGTCGATCACGGCGATCCATCCACCTGGGATGACGCCGCGGTTAGTGATGTGCTCGTCGAGATCCTGCGCGCGATCGATCGCGCCGAGAATCCGTCGATTGCATCCGATCGGGTCGTCGTGCTCCAGGGGTTCAGCTGGATCGTCGAACCCACGGCCGAGGGCGGCGTGGTGGTTGCCATCGAGATCCCGATGGGCGCCGCCGTGGCTGGACCGTTTGCGATCGAGCAAGCGGAGCTGGATGCTCGGATCAGCCGGGTGATTCGAGCTGAGCGCGGACTTTTGTCTTCCCAGGGAACGATTCATTAGTGCCAGCGGCGCTTGTCTGACGATTCGTCGCCGCCAGCGATCCCCGATGTGTAAACGCACTCTGGACAGCGGTTTGCAGTAAGCCCTGCGCAGGAGCAGGAGAGAAATTCATGCCGGTTCGTACGGCGCTGTTTGCCGATTCCGATCGCACGTTCTGCTGGAGGCTGAAGACCCTCGCACAGAATTCAGGCATCGTTGCCGAGGTGGCCACCTCTGCTGAGGAGGCCCGCCGGGAGCTCGTCCAGTTTTCGCCGATGATCTTCTTTGCAAACATGCGCCTCGGCGGCATTCGTGGCGCCGACATCGTGCACCTGGCGCGCATGGCGAATCCGCGAACCCGTGCCGTGTTGTACGGCACGAGCGCCGATTCCCTCCTTGCCAAACAGGTGCAGCAGGCCGGCGCGTTTTTCGAGCAGGCCGCCTTCGTTCCGTATGCGTTGAAGCAGTACTTCTCGCCCACACTGCCGCCCACGGATCGCCGGGATCCGCGCGCGTGCCGATCGCCGGCAGCGATTTCGAGGTGGGCGGCGCGCGACCGACATGGAGCGGTTGCACGTGCTGTCGCACGGCGAGCAGCGCCTGAGGTAAGCTCACCCGATGCGGCTCGTCGCCGCACTCTCAGCATCGGCCCTCGTCGATCGCGGCAGGTCACGCGCTCGTCTTGCCTGATCGCGGTCTGGTCGCGCGGGTCAGGCAGACCCCGCCCAACATTCTGCTGATTCAGGCGGACGATCTCGGCTACGGCGATCTGAGCGCGTACGGGCAGTCGCGGTTTCAGACACCGCAACTTGACCGGATGGCCGCGAGAGGCATCCGCTTCACGCACTACTACGCGGGCAGCACCGTGTGCGCGCCGTCACGCACGGCCCTCATGACCGGCCAGCACACCGGCCACGCATGGATTCGCGGCAACGGTGAGATCCCGCTGCGCGACCAGGACGTGACGCGTGGCCACGGTGCTGAAGAATGCGGGTTATCGGACGGCGGTGATAGGCAAGTGGGGCCTTGGCGGACCGGGAACGACCGGTCAGCCCGACCGCAAGGGCTTCGAATACTCGTTTGGATTCCTGGATCATCGTCACGCGCACCGGCAGTTCACGGACCATCTCTTCAGAAACGCGTCGCGCGTCGCCACGGACGTCGCGAATGACTACGTGAACGACCTCTTCACGGCGGAGACGCGCGCGTTCATCGAGCGTGAAGACGCGCGCCCGTTCTTCGTCTATCTGAACTACACGGTTCCGCACGCCGAGCTCCGACTTCCAGCTGCTGCAGCGAAGGAGGCGGCTGGCCGCTTCCCCGAACCAAAACCTTTCGTCAACGAGAAGGCCGATGCGGTCCCGACCGGATGGACGGACGTGTCGATCGGCTATCGATCGCAGCCGGCGCCCCGCGGCGTGTTTGCCGGGATGATCGAGCGGATGGACCGCGACATCGGAGGGCTCGTGGACGCGATTCGCGCGCGCGGTCTCGAGAACCGCACGCTCGTCATGTTCGTCAGCGACAACGGGCCGCACCAGGAGGGTGGGGCGGATCCGGTGTTCTTCAAGAGCTCCGGTGGCCTGCGCGGCATCAAGCGCGACCTGTACGAAGGGGGCATTCGCGTGCCGATGATCGCGCAATGGGTGGGCACGATTCCGCCGGCACGGTGAGCGACCAGCCGTGGGCGCACTGGGACATGCTGCCGACGTTGGCCGAGTTGTCTGGCGCGACGGTGCCGGCCGGCCTCGACGGCCGCTCGATGGTGCGCGCGCTGAAGGCCGAAGGGCGTATCCAGCACGAGCCGATGTATTGGGAGTTTCACGAGCGCGGCTTTCAGCAGGCGGTTCGCATGGGCGACTGGAAAGCCGTGCGGTTGAAAACAGGCGCGGCGCTCGAGCTGTACAACCTCGCGGCTGATCCGGCCGAGACCACGGACGTCGCGGCGATCAGACCGGACGTCGTGGCTCAGTTCGAGAAGTATCTGGCCGGCGCTCGCACCGACTCGGAACGTTGGCCGGTGAAGTAAACAGCGTCGTTCGAATGATCACATTCCTGTTGACGCTTGCGACGACCGCATTCGCGCAACCCTCGCAGATTCGCGATACGACCTGTCAGGCGTCCGGCCCACTCGTGCGAGTGCCAGGCGTCACCGAGCTCAGCGGCCTGGCGGTCAGCCGCTCGGTGGCTGGCAGACTCTGGGCGCACAACGACTCGGGTCCGCCCGCATTGTTCGCGCTCAACGCCGACGGCGCCGTGACTGGCCGTGTGGAACTCAGCGGCGTGAAGTTTCAGGACTGGGAGGCCGTGGCGGTCGGTCCGTGTCCGGCTGGGTCGTGCGTGTATGCCGCGGACATCGGTGACAACAACGGCACGCGACGCCGCATTGCCGTGTATCGATTTCCGGAGCCCGCCGCGTCCGACAGATCAGTGGCGGTCACGGAGGTGTTCTACGCGACATACCCCGACGGGCCGCAGGACGCCGAGACCCTGCTCGTCACTCCCGCCGACGGCATCTACATCGTCACGAAGGGAGACCGTGGACCCGTGGCGCTGTACAGGTTCCCGCGCGACCTCCAGGTGGGCACGATCCATCCACTCCAGCGCGTCGGGTCGCCTCGAGGCGGCCTCAAGACCGCGAGCAAGGATCGGGTGACCGATGGCACCGTCTCTGCAGACGGCCAGATGGGTGGCTCTGCGTACGCGTATGACGCTGACGCTCCATCGCGCGGCGCGCTTTCTGGCTGGGCAGTGGGCCGCCGATCGTACCGTCGATCTCACGAGCCTTCGAGAACCGCAGGGTGAGGCTGTGGCGTTCGGCCGCGCGGGAGCGGTGTTTCTTGGTGGTGAGGGCGGCGCGAAGTCCGCCGCTGGCACTTTCGCACGGCTCACGTGCACGGGGATCAGTGACTAGACACGCTGAACTCGGTCATCGTCTGCTGCGCCCTCGTCCTGGTCGCTGAAGGGTGTGGCAAGCGGGTACACCAGCTTCAGCCCGCCGGCGAGCCGCCACCCGACATCTCGGAGCTCTGGCAATCGCCTGGCGACCTCGAGCAGCGGGATCTGCTTCCATGGCCCTGGTGGCGAATTACTGAAGCCACGCGACCGCGCCTTCGCGTTCGTCGCGGAAGACAGGTCCGGGTGGAGCCCGGGCTTCGACGTGCGGGATCGCGAGGGAGTCACGTGGAGTGTGAAACTCGGCCCTGAGGCTCAGCCTGAGGTCGTGTCGTCGCGCATTCTCTGGGCGATCGGTTATCACCAGGCGCCGACCTACTACCTCGACGACTGGACGATGCACGGCGGCCCGGCTGGTGAAACAGCCTCCGGGCCGTTTCCGACCAGACCTGCCGAGCCACCAGGAGGTCGGCGATTGGTCGTGGTACGAAAATCCTTTCGTCGGATCGCAACCCTATCGCGGACTGGTCGTCGCGAATCTGATTCTCAACAACTGGGACTGGAAGACGTCCAACAACAAGATCTACCGTCTCCGGGAGCCGGCCGCCGGTGGAGTGAATCGATGGTTTGTCGTGCGTGACGTTGGTGCATCGCTCGGCAAGACGTCATATCCGACGTTCTGAAGTGGTTCCGTCTGCGAGGCTTCGGCCAGGGCACCCGCAACGACATCGCCGGCTTTGAAGAGCAGGGCTTCATCGAGCGCGTGGACGAGGACTCACGCGTCACGTTCGACTATCGCGGCATCTACAAGGACGTCATCAACACCGTCACCCCGGACGACGTGCGATGGACGTGCGCCCTTCTCGCACGTCTGTCGGATCGGCAGTGGAACGACGCGTTCGCGGCGGCGGGATACGCGCCGGAGCACGCCGGCCGGTACGTCAGGAAAATCAAAGAGAAAATCGCCCAGGGACTCGCGCTCAAAACAGCGTAAGCTCTGTTCCCACCGGAGGTCGTGTCCATGATCTGCACTCGACGGGATCTGGGGCGGTTGTTCGTGTCCGCGCCGCTGGCGCTTCGGCGTCAGGCGCGTCCGGCGGTCACGACGGTCAACGGGGTGATTTTCGGCGTCGAGACGTTCAGCTTTCACGACTTGCCGCCGGCCGGCGATTCGCGGCTGATTCCGACCATCATTCAGAACCTTCAGGCGCTCGGCATCGCCGAGTGCGAGATCATGTCGGGCCACATCGAGCCGTTCCCGAGCGTGATGACGGGCTGGTGGGTGCAGAGCCGGCGCGCGTCCGACTTCCAGAAGCTCCGGGAGGAAGCTCGCCGCTGGCGCCTCTCCGTGCCCATGAGCTACTACCGGACGATTCGACGGCAGTTCGAGGATGCCGGACTGCGCATCTACCTGTACAACGTGAATTTCAACGAGACCTTCACGGACGAGGAGCGCGACCGCACGTTCGAAGCGGCGCGCGAGCTGGGCGCCGAGGGTTTCAGCTCGTCGACCGTGCTGAGCGAGGCCCGACGGCTCGTGCCGTTCGTCGATCGGCACCGGATGTTCGTGGCCATGCACAACCACAACAACCTCGCCGATCCGGATCAGTTCGCCACGCCGGCCAGCTTCGAGACCGCTCTCGCCATGTCACCGCTGTTTCGCGTGACGTTGGACATCGGGCACTTCACGGCCGGAAACAACGACGCGGTCGCGTTCATCCGGCAGCATCACGCGGACATCGTGAACATCCACGTGCGGGATCGTAAGCGGAACAACGGACCGAACCGGCCCTTCGGGCAGGGCGATACGCCCATCCGTGAGGCGCTTCGACTCATCCGGGACGAGAAGTACCCGATCCGTTGCTACCTGGAATACGAGTACCGGATCGTTCCGCTTCCCGCTCGAGGAGGTGAAGGCGTGTTTTCAGTACTGCAAAGACGCGCTCGCCTGAGCCTCGGTGGACTCTTCGTCGTCGTCGCGTTGGTCATCTGCGCCCGCGCCGTGACGGCGCAGGAGCGCGACGCCGGGGGGTTCCGGGCGCCGACCGCGGCGCTCGAGCGCGGCCGCGCTGTCTACGTCCTCAACCATTGTCACTTCTGCCATGGGGTGGACCTCACGCGCGCGACGATGGGCGCGGCGAACCTGACGCAGTCGGTGCTGGTGGGCGCGGACACCGATGGCAACGCCATCGGTCCCATCGTCAGGGCCGGGCTCCCGAACCTGCAGACGGCGATGCCGAGCTACACGGAGCTCACGGAGAGCGAGGTCGTGGACCTTGCCCGCTACGTGCACTTCTTGAGGCAGCAGGCCCGATACCGCGAACTCATCGCGCCGGCGGCGCCGCCCGCCGGCGATGCCACGGCTGGCCGTGCGTTCTTTTCGGGCGCCGGCAACTGCGGCTCATGTCACTCGGTGGCTGGCGATCTGGCGGCGATAGGCCGGAGGCATGACGCGGCGACGCTGCGGGCGCGACTGCTGAGGCCGGGACCTGCCACTCCGGCCGAGGGCGTCGAGGTTACGCCCGGGCAGGCCGCTCATCTGAGGCTGCTCGAGAACTACACGCTGGCGAACGTTCAGGACGTGCTGGCGTATTTGATGACGGGTACGTACAGGTGCGGCGGGTGCGACGGGTCCCAGGAGCGAACTGGCGATTTGCCAACTTTCTTATACAAGATGAACGCCGTCCGGCTTGATTCGCGCACCTACCCACCTAGTCCGAATCGATGTTTCCGATCGCCTCGCTCAGAAGAGCCAGCCCGTGCGTGGCCCTGTGCCGTTCGTTCGCCGTCATCTCAGCACGCGGCAGGAAGCGGGTCACGGCGTTAAGAGCGGTCTGAGCTTTTTCGTGAAGTCGTTGCCTCTGTTCGTCGTTGTCGTTGTCGGAGGCCAGCGCCGCGAACAAGAGACCGGCTTCAATGGTGACGAACACGAACATCGCCGCACTTCGAGGCCGGTACAACATATGGGGGGTGACCTGACGGCTCTGATCGGGTGCGAGGCTGTTGACCACCCACACGGTCCGACACGCCTCACACCGGAAATAGTCAACAAATGCGCCGCCACTTGTGGACGGAAGCCAGCGGGTATCCCGACAGGAACATTCTGGACAAGACGGGGCGCTCACGAGCATGGATGAGCCGTCTGCCGAGGATACAGGCAGTCTACGGTAACCGTCCGATTCCCAGGTTAGACCGGCGCCGACATGGGGCAACTCCGCATTTGACAAGCATTGGAAGTCGTCTGAAGAGCGCACGCGGCATCGGATTTCCCAGGCTACGAGTTGGGGAATGTCCGGCCGCGTGCGCGTGTGAGCCGCGGCTACCGGTTGAAAACGATCCCTACGCTGCCGCGGATGGTCTTAGGTCCGCCGTCGATGAAAAAGATGGGCATGTCGAGGCCCAACCGCAAGGCGGGGCCGGTCGCCTCCGCGCGCATCGGGATGTCGATGCCCCCGCCGAACTGGGTGGTCCAGAAGGCGGCACCAAAGCCGTTTTCACGACCGAAGGCAAACCCGAACAGGGCCTGGACGAAAGGTCTCACCCTGCGCGCTTGCGGCCCCAACCGCACTCCGCCTTGGGTCGTGAACAGCCAGCCGTTATCCGCGAGGTGATAGCCGACGTCCGCCACCCCCCTCAGGACTCCTCCCTCAGCGTACGAAACGTACGCGCCCAGCGGGAAATCGGGATCTCCTTCAAATTCTATGAAGCTGTACCCCACGCTCACGTCCTTCTGCGCCTGCGCCGCGACATCCGTCGCGGCAAGCAGCAGCATCAGTCCGAGACCGCTCCGTACGATGAGTTGCGCCGGCATCGTGCCCTCCAGACGTACGGACACTCCATCGACGAATCGCCCCGATGCGGTCGTCGCCGGCCCATCCGGCGGCGGACCGACCAGGGTTCGTCAATCGGCCCGCACACGACTAAGTGCGCAGGCGAGCGACGCGCGGGCTCAAGGAGGTCGCTGGCGGGCGAGCAGGACTGTGCAGGCGGCCGTGCGGGGAGGGAGCCGGCTCCCGCGGTCGGTCGCGATGCCGCTGACCGGCCAGATGACCGAGGCGGTGTATCGTCCCTATGCGATTACGAGCGACACCGATCTCGGTGCGGGGTCGCGAAGCTAGATGCGCCGCCGCTCGAGGCCACAGGGAAGACAGGGACAAAAAAGGGACAATCGATGGTGTCAGGGATGTCTGGCGATTCGCGAAACGCAAAACACTAGGTAAGTCTCAACGCCGGGGTGGCGAAACTGGCAGACGCACAGGACTTAAAATCCTGGGGGCCCACAAGGCCCGTGAGGGTTCGATCCTCTCCCCCGGCACCAATTCCCAACGATTCGGCGAGATCAGTGTGAGCGCGTCGTGGCGAATCGCACAAGCGCTAACCGTAGCGCTAACCATCAGTTTGTGACTTCTTTGTCGAAAAGCGTGCCTCGGCGCGGCGCGGCTTCTGCCGGAGTAACGAGGCCAGAATCAACCAAGTGTTCGATCTGCCGAAGGGCTCAGGGCTCCAGGCTGACAAGAGCAAGAACCGATCTCGATCGTGAACAGGAGAGAGAGAACGCGACGTGAACGACAGAGACAAAGGCGCGCGGGCGCACTGGAACAGCGAGCACCACGTCTGATGGACCTATGCCTGTTCGACCACTCGCGTTCTGTAGCCAGCCGGGCTGCCCTGAGCGTGTCCCGTCCGGCCGCTGTCGCGTCCATCTTCGCCAGCCTGAGCAGCGTCGAGGCACCGCAGCCAGTCGAGGCTATGACGGTGCGTGGCGACGCTGGCGCGGACGCATTCTTTCGCAGCGTCCGCTCTGTGAGGACTGTCGCGACGCCGGCCGGCTCACAATTGCTCGCGACTTACATCACATCCGCAAGCTCACGGACGGTGGCTTGCTTCTTGACCCCGCGAACGTCCGCCCGACTCTGCGGCTCGTGTCATTCGATTCGCACCGCTCGCGGCGAGTGACAGCGAGAGTGCGGGGGTATTGAAACCCCGACCTACCACTTCAGTCGATAAGCCGTGCCGTCTTGCGACGGTCCATCCTTTGGGACGGACCAAGCATGATCACATTCCTTGCAGCGGAAATGCCAGTTGCTGGAGTGCCGACTCGGATAGTCAAGAAGACGGACTTCACGCTCTAAACACTTGGGGCACCGTCGGAGTTCCATCAACACCACCTTCGCGCGTCACTAGGTCCGCGCATGCTCTGGTGGTCGCACGTCCTCTGAGTGACAGCGATTCAGGAGAGGTCTGCAGTCTACCGCATAGGGACATCGACATCACGGCAACCCTGACGGCCGTAGACCGCCGCACGGGCAGTTATTTAGCCTGCCAACACCGGGCGGGAGTCGGTCGGTGTTGAAACCCCTACCTATTCGCGATGGCGGGACCGAGGCACTTCCCAAATGTGCAGGCAGGTCGGACAGAAGAAGTAATGCTCGTACGCGGAACTGCTGGCGAGCAGCCGGGGCGTCTGGTCCTGACACCGTGGGCAGTTGGTGACTGGCGCGGACGCCACGAAGGGTTGCGCTGCACTGCGCTTGGACGAGGCTGGTTTCGTCAAGCGAGAACTGAAGTCGCCCAACGGCGCGGCGAACTGTTCCGTTTTGAACACCGCGGCCCTGTTCCTTTGCGCAAGCCCCTTACCTTTTGCGTCAGCGGTAACGATCCCACCGCGCTAGGTGGAAGTGCGACGAACGTTCTCTGCCCGAGGTCCTTTCGGCCCCTGGCCGACCTCGAACTCGACGCTGTCACCCTCTCGTAGGTCGGCGATGCCTTCTCCGTAGATGGCGCTCTGGTGAAAGAAGTATTCGTTGCCCGCCGTGTCCTTGAGAAACCCGAATCCCTTGTCCGTGCGCAACGTCCGAATTGTTCCCGTCACTATTCAACCTCCAGGTTATCGATGGCTCGTCAACATCCGACGATCCTTGAGACAGAAGCATCATTGTACCGGACGATTGCGACGAGCCTTCGGCTCGCTGTGCAATTGAGAACAGCCAATCGATGGCGCTATTGGGATAGAATGGAGGCGCTTTCGCGCTTCCTGACGTAACCTTCGCTGGCATTCCACACCCGCCGGCGTCCTTTCCCTCATCAAACGCGTAGTTCAGTTGTCCGCCGACGGGTGTCGGGTGGGCGACGAACCGTGTCATTGCGATGCACGGCCCCCGGAGATCGCGATTGAGAGGCAGTCACATGGCAACGTTGAATGGCACGGTCAAGCGGTTGGTCAGCGACAAGGGCTTTGGCTTTGTCGCGGCCGCCGACGGCGTCGAGTCCTTCTTTCACCAGTCCGCATGCGCAGAGTTCGACTCGATTCATGAGGGACAGAGCGTCACGTTCGAGCCGGGTCAGGGCCCGAAGGGCCCGCGCGCCGAGAACGTGCGCGTCGTGTAACCCATCGACCGAGCGCGTTTCAACCCGCGTCGGTCACGGCGACGTCCAGTCGCCTGGCCACGCGGGACGTTCCGAAGAAAAGGACCCGCTATGAAGTTCAGACCACTGCACGATCGACTCGTCATCGAACGCATCGAAGAGACGGAACAGCGCGTCGGCGGCATCATCATCCCCGACTCCGCCAAGGAAAAACCCCAGCAGGGCAAGATCATTGCCGCGGGCAATGGCCGGATTGAGAAGGAGGGCGGCAAGATCACCCCGCTCGACGTCAAGGCCGGCGACACGATTCTGTTCGGCAAGTACGCCGGACAGGAAATCAAGATCGACGGCCACGAGTACCTCATCATGCGTGAGGAAGAAGTCCTCGGCGTGATCGAGAAGTAGGGGAGATTCCAATCATGGCAAAACAGATTATCTATGGTGAGGACTCGCGGCACGCGATCCTCCGCGGCGTCAACGCGCTGGCTGACGCGGTCAAGGTCACGCTCGGTCCCAAAGGGCGGAACGTCGTCATCGACAAACGGTTCGGCTCCCCCACCATCACCAAGGACGGCGTCACGGTGGCGAAGGAAATCGACCTGAAAGATCCGGTCGAGAACATGGGCGCCCAGATGGTGCGCGAGGTCGCGAGCAAGACCTCGGACACCGCGGGCGACGGCACGACGACGGCGACGGTGCTCGCGCAGGCGATCTACCGCGAAGGCCTGAAAATGGTCACCGCCGGCGCCAACCCGATGGAGCTCAAGCGCGGCATCGAAAAGGCCGTCGAGGCCATCACCGAGGAGCTCAAGAAGGTCTCCAAGCCCGTCGCGGGGAACATGATCGGCCAGGTCGGCACGATCTCGGCGAACAGCGACGAGACCATCGGCACGATCATCGCCGAGGCGATGGAGAAGGTCGGCAAGGACGGCGTCATCACCGTGGAAGAAGCGAAGAGCATGGAGACCTCGCTCGAGGTCGTCGAGGGCATGCAGTTCGACCGCGGATACCTGTCCCCGTATTTCGTGACCGACCCGGAGCGCATGGAAACGGTGCTCGAGAACCCGGTCATGCTGATCCATGAGAAGAAGATCAGCTCGATGAAGGACCTCCTGCCCCTCCTCGAGCAGGTCGCGCGCGGCGGCCGGCCGCTCGTCATCCTCGCGGAGGACGTCGACGGTGAAGCACTGGCGACGCTGGTCGTCAACAAGCTGCGCGGCACGCTGCAGGTCGCGGCCGTCAAGGCGCCGGGCTTCGGCGACCGCCGCAAGGCCATGCTCGAGGACATCGCGATCCTCACCGGCGGCAAGGCCATCACCGAGGACCTTGGCATCAAGCTCGAGAACATCAAGCTCGAGGACCTCGGCCAGGCGAAGAAGGTGACGATCGACAAGGACACCACGACGATCGTCGAAGGCGGCGGAACGCAGTCGGCCATTGAGGGCCGCGTGAAGCAACTTCGAACGCAGGTCGAGGACACCACCTCGGACTACGACCGGGAGAAGCTGCAAGAGCGGCTGGCGAAGCTCGTCGGCGGCGTCGCCATCATCAAAGTCGGTGCGGCCACCGAGACCGAGATGAAGGAGAAGAAGGCCCGCGTCGAGGATGCGATGCACGCCACGAAGGCGGCGGTCGAAGAAGGCATCGTGCCGGGCGGCGGCGTCGCGCTCGTCCGCTGCGGCAAGGTGCTCGACCACCTGAAGGTCGACGGCGACCAGAAGGTGGGCGTCGAGATCGTGCGGCGCGCGATTGAAGCCCCGATGCGTTGGATTGCGAGCAACGCCGGCCAGGAAGGCGCGATCGTCGTGCAGAGAGTCAAGGCGAAGGACGACGCGTCATTCGGCTACAACGCGGCGACGGACACCTACGAGGATCTGGTCAAGGCTGGGGTGATCGACCCGACGAAGGTCGTGCGGTCGGCCCTCCAGAACGCCGCGTCGATCGCGTCCCTGCTGCTGACGACCGAGGCGATGATCGCCGATATCCCGGAGGAGAAGAAAGGCGCTTCTGTGGGCGGCGGGCCGGGCGGCGGCATGAGCGGGATGTACTGACGAACCAGCACGACGTGTGGAGGCCAAAGGGTCCAGCTCGTCTGATACGCGGACAGCCCGACGCGCTCACACGCGTCGGGCTGTTCATTGTACAGGCGAAGGCCGTGGCGCTCGGACTCGGCGTGCGGCACACTTCGCCGCGAGCCTGGCGTCAGACCGCCGTCGTTGGCGCCCCTTACCGCTGTTCGCAGGATCAGGAATAGGCCCCGGAACCGTGCGTCGTCGGGCTAATGCTGGGCTAACGCCGAGCAGAAACTGCCTGAAATCGCCCGAACCGCCGTGGGCAAGAAATCTTCGAAAAAGCCGAGGACGGCCGTTTCAGCGGGCTCCAGGGATTTGATTTGGCGCGACTCAAATCCTCCGGGGCCCCACAAGGGCCGTGAGAGTTGGATCCTTCTTCCCCGGCACTTGAAAATCAACAACTTACCGCCATCGCGATCTTGCGCGATGACGAAACGCGATTGGCCCGCGCGGGCCAATAGTCACGTCCACATTAAGGGGTGTGGGATCTCTCCGCGCAGCGGTGAGGTTGAGCCGGATGAACAACGGCCTTGTAAATCGCACAGTCGCCTCCGAAGAAAGGCGACTATCCGGAGATGGGTCCTACAGTTTGTCTCGGCTCTCCATCGTTATTGCAAGCGGGTCGCAACAAACAGGACCTGATTGGATAGCGAATAGCTGGGATGAAAAGCCGCGAAGGCCATAGTAAGAAGCCGGCCGCCAAGAGCGACACTGAACGGAAGCGCGTCGCCATCACTGAACGTGATCGTGATGACACCGTTCGCGTCCGTCCACGTGATCTCGCCCGGTTCTTCATCGCAGTCGACACCAGGTAGAGGCCCAGGTGCCCTGAGTCAGCGTGCTGCCTCCGCCAGAGCCTGCGGGTCCCCCCCGCGGAGCCCGTCCCGTTCGCGTTCAGGGTCAGGGTTGCCCTGAATGCCTTCGGTAGGTGATCGTACGCAGGGGGAAACGTCAGGGCCGGATGCCGTCGATTGTAGTCTAAAGGAGTCGACGACGTTTGTACGTGCCGGCAAGATCGGAGGCCACGATGTTTCCTTCGAGCTTGGCGACCCGCGCCGTGAGAGCCGCGAGCTCGCTCGCCAGCCCGCCGCCGACCTGGCCTGGACCACCGCCCCGGCCCGGCGGTCCTTGTGCAAAGACCGGTGCGGCGATAACTGCAAGAGCGAAGAGCAGCGATGCGATTCTGTGCTTCATGGCGGAGCCTTTCACTGGGGAGCGATTCCAGCCGGCCGACCCGGCAGGGGACATTCCGCGCGCCGCCCTGTATATAGCTTTGCTGGACGAAATAGCAAGAGCATTTTCACCGGCCTGCGCCCGCACAGGCCGAGCGGGCTTCGTGCCTCCGCCACGGAAATAGGCCCGGTCACGTCAACAAGGTCGATGGTTAGGAGACTTTACTCAAAGGCTCGGAAGAAGATGGGCGCTACCGGGTCGTCACCGAACGAGTTTCAGGAGGCGGCTCCGTCGAATACGTTCCATGACAACCCTGGCGTCTTGAATGGCCCAGGGCAAACTTGACGATGCCGTAGCGGAAGCCGGCGTCGAACTCGGCCACGCCGCCGGGGTTGGGCAAGTAGCTTCAGGGTCTTCGGCCCTGAGCAGTTCGCTCATCGCGTCAATCGATCGTTGCCGCTCGGTCGCAATGTCACGGCCGAGCTTCGGCGAGTTCGTCTTCCGGCAGCGGTTTCTTGCTGTTGAAGGCGAGGTTCGTGAGCCTCACGAGATTCTTCGTGCGGCAATAGATTTCGTCTTCGAAGTCGCTCATGGCATGTCCCGCGGGGAGGAACCCCATGGTCGCACACGCGTCAACCGCCGGCCAGCCCGGAGGGCCGAGCGGCGTAGAATACCTGCCAGCATCCGGAAGCGTGACCCCGAACCGTCCCCGCCTCCCGTCGTGGGCCATCGCGCTGCTCCTTGTCGGCAATGAGACCAACCTGGATCGGGAAGACTCTGGGTGATCGTGGACAGCGGCCGCGGCGGGCCGCCCGTTGTCATGCGTGGGTGGCTCGCGAGTCACACCCACGCACCAGTTTCGCACCAGCCGCCGGCGATTTGACTATTTTGGGTCCACGGTGGACGTGTTTCTGGCGGGGCCACGCCCTAAGCCTTGAGCCCTAAGCCCTGAGCCTGTTACGTCTCTCTCCAGCTATCCAACGAGGCCGCGGCCAGCAGCACGATGCCCTTCACGACGAGCTGGTCGTAGTGCCGACGTGGAAGAGGTTGAGACCGTTGTTGAGGATGCCGATGAAGAACGCGCCGGCCAGCGTGCCCCAGATCGAGCCGCGCCCGCCGAAGAGGCTGGTCCCGCCCACCACGACCGCGGTCACCGCGTCCAGCTCGTAGAACTCGCCGGCCTTCGGATAGCCCGCATTCAGGCGCGAGGCCACGAGGACGCCGGCGAGCCCGGCGCAGGCGCCGCACAGGACGTAGACGCGAGCAGCACGCGGTCACGCGGATGCCCGCGAGCCACGCGGCGTCGCGGTTTCCGCCCGTGGCGTAGACGTGGCGGCCGAACGGCGTGCGCATGAGCAGCAGCCAGGCCGAGGCGAAGACGGCGGCCATGATCCGCGGTCGGGCATCCAGGCCGTGGCTGAGGGCGCGAAGCTCGGGGGCAGGCCGGAGATCGTGCGGGCGTCGGTGTATTGTAGGCGGCGCCGCGCGCGATCAGCATCATGCCAGGCTGACGATGAACGGCGGGATCCCACCGCGTCACCACAGGCCGTTCAGGAGCCCACGAGAAGGCCGACCGCCAGCCCGGCGCCGCGCCCCGCAGGAACGCGGCGCCGCGGCGCCAGCACGTCGGCGCACAGCACGCCGGAGAGCGCCACCACGGAGCCCACCGAGAGATCGATCCCGCCCGTGAGGATCGGCGAAGCTCATGCCCGCGGCCAGGATCGCGGTGAACGCGTTCTGGCGGAGCACGTTCATCAGGTTGCCGGCGGTCAGGAAGGCGTCGGTGGCGAGGCCAAGCACCACGCACTCGAGCGACCAGCGCCACGAAGATCCCGTAGCGACGAGAAGGCGCAGCGCCGTTCCTCATGCGGCCGTCCCCGTGGCCAGCTCCATCACCTTCTCGGGCGTGGCCTGGGCGCGCGGCAGCTCGCCAGGTCCGTCCTTCGTGCATCACCACCACGCGGTCCGACATGCCCAGCACCTCGGGAAGAT
>CAVTYZ010000002.1:0-111742 GCA_963739035.1 uncultured Acidobacteriota bacterium
TCTCCGGCTGCACGTGAAAGGTGGATTCTTGTGCACCTTGCTGGGCCCGCGGGAGGCGTCGACGCACGTCACACATGGCGATGGGTCACGGAATGAGACTTATAGGTCCCGGCAACGACACACGTGTCGGGTCGTCCCTGCGGGCGTCAGGCAGGACGAATCCCGTCCGCACGACCATCCGGCCCATATAATCGCGTCACCTTGGCCCTGACTCCCGGCGCACGTCTCGGTCCGTACGAAATCCTGGGCGCCATCGGCGCCGGCGGCATGGGTGAGGTCTACCGCGCACCGACACGAAGCTCAAGTGGCAGGTCGCGATCAAAGTCCTCCCGGACGCTCGCGGTGATCCCGGACCGGCTCGCCCGATTCAGCGCGAAGCGCAGACGCTGGCGTCCTTGAACCATCCGAACATCGCGCACATCTACGGGCTGGACGAGAGCGAGCGGCGTGTCGCGCGTTGGTGATGGAGCTGGTCGAAGGGGAGGATTTGTCGCAGCGAATCGCGCGGGGGCGATTCCGGTGGCCGAGGCCTTGCCCATCGCGAAGCAGATCGCCGAGGCCCTCGAAGCCGCGCACGAGCAGGGCATCATCCACCGCGATCTGAAGCCGGCGAACATCAAGTTGCGGCCGGACGGCACGGTGAAGGTGCTCGACTTCGGACTGGCGAAAGCGATGGAGCCCGCGGCAGTCACCGCAGACATCGCCACCTCGCCGACGACCACCTCGCCAGCCATGACGACAGATGGGGATGATTCTCGGCACCGCGGCGTATATGAGCCCCGAGCAGGCGCGAGGCAAGCCCGTGGACAAGCGCACGGACATCTGGGCGTTTGGCGCGGTCGTCTACGAAATGTTCACGGGCCGCCGAGCGTTCGAGGGCGACGACGTCCCGAGTGTCCTGGCGGCGGTGTTGTCGCGTGAGCCGGATTGGAGCGCGCTGCCCGCGGACGTCCCGCCCGTGCTCGCCACTTTCATCAGAAGGTGCCTCCACAAGGATCGGAAGCAGCGCGTCCGCGACATGGGCGACGTGGCGCTCGCGCTCGAACAGGTGTTCGAACAGGCAGCGGGTGCGAGCCTCAGTCCTGCCGCCATGGTCGCAGTACCGCACTGGCAGCGAGCGGTGCCGATTGCGTTCGGTGCGATCGCTGCCGCCCTCATAACCGGACTCGTCGCGTGGACCCTGCGACCGTCCGAAACATCCCGGCCCCCTACGCGATTCGAGTACATCCTCCCCGCGACGGAGCAGTTGGCGACGACGCAGCGGCCAGTCGTCGCCGTCGCGCCTGACGGACGTTTTTTCGTCTACCAGACGACGTCGGGATTGTTCGTGCGACAGATGGACGAGTTGGACGCTCGTCTGATCCCCGACACTCAGGACGTCACGACTCCGTTCATTTCTCCCAACGGTGAATGGATTGGCTACTTCACATTGGCTGGGCAGATCAGGAAGGTGCCGGTCGCCGGAGGCGCGCCGATCACGCTGTGCGACGCGGAACAGCCGTTCGGCGCCACGTGGACTCGTGACAACACGATCCTCTTCGGCCAGACGGCCGGCATCATGCGCGTCTCGGCCAACGGAGGAAAGCCCGAGCTGGTGATTGCGGCCGAAAGCGGCGAGTCGCTCTACGGTCCCGAACTCCTGCCGGATGGCGATACCGTCCTGTTGGCGACGACCAGGGATCTGGGCACGCAGTCGTGGGCGGCGGCCGAGATCATGGCGCAGTCGATATCGTCGAGAAAGCGGACGCGGATCATCGAGCGCGGGATTTTCCCTCGCTACCTGCCGACAGGACATCTCGTGTACGGCTCTACGGACGGCATGCTCGGCATCGGCTTCGACGCAAATAGCCTGACCACTGCCGGTGGCCCGGTGCCACTTGTACAGGGCGTCAAGTGCTTGGTGTCAGGGCTGCCGCGTTCCAGCATGCGATTGCCGACGACGGGACGCTCGTGTTCGTGCCAGTCAGCGCGGTTCCCAGCTCGCTCGTCTGGGTGAATCGGCACGGCGCCTCTGAAACGGTGGGCTCGATCCCGCCGGGCACCTTCCTCGATCCGCGCCTGTCGCCGGATGGTCGCCGCGTGCTGCTGACGCGCGACAACGACGTCTGGATCTACGAGTTTGCCTCCGGCAGGAGCACTCGGGTGACGAGAGACAGCATGAGTGTCTTCGGGGTGTGGCACCCTTCGGGCTCGCGAATCGCGTATTCGTCGGCGAAGAGCGGAAATCTGGAGGCGTGGGAAACTGCGGCCGACGGCAGCGGCCAATCGAGGCAGGTGACCCGGCTCGGTGGGGCGCGTGCATGTCGATGCATGGTCGCCCGACGGGAACATCCTGACCGTGCATCGGCATAGTCCGAATCGATCGCAAACGACCATCTTCATGGTTCGACTGGATCGGCCCGATGCGGCGCCTGAGCCGTTCGCCGAAGGGGAGGGCAGTTCCGAGGGGGCGCACTTCTCGCCCGACGGACGATTCGTGTCGTACACGTCAACGGAGTCGGGCCAGCGTGAGATCTACATTCGTCCGTATCCTGACGCGGGCGGCGCGGTGCCCGTGTCGATCGGCGGCGCGCAGGAATCGTTCTGGGGGAAGAACGGCGAAGTGTTCTACCGAAACCTGCGCGGCGATCGCATGTTTGCGGCGCGGGTGACGACGCGCCCGACACTGACGGTGGGCAAGCCCGAAGAGGTATTTCAGGGCGCGTACTACATCGCGTCGAGCGGATCGCCGCGCCCTCAGTACGACGTGACTGCCGACGGACAGCGGTTTCTCATGATCACCAGAGGCGCTGGAAGCCGCTCGGAGCCCGGGCGTGAGCGTCTGGTGGTGGTCCGGAACTGGTTCGAAGAGTTGAAGCGCCTCGTGCCGACCCAGTAGCCCTTAGCGCGTCCGTTCCGACTCCTGACAATGGCGCTTTAGTGCTGTGTAGTCGCCAAGGGACGAGCTATCGGCCGTTCAGGTCAGTCGCCACTACCGCGCTAGTCGGGACGAATCCCGTCCGCGATCCGGTCGCCCGTATAATCACGCCACTCTGGCCCTCACGCCCGGCACCCGTCTCGGCGCTCTATGAGGGTCTCTGCGCAGATCGGCTCCGGTGGCATGGGCGAGGTGTACCGCGCAATCGACACCAGGCTGAAACGTCAGGTCGCCATCAAGATTCTGCCGCCTTCTGTCGCGGCGGATGCTGAACGACTGGCCCGCTTTCAGCGCGAAGCAGAAGTTCTCGCCTCCCTCAATCATCCAAACATCGCCGCGATTCACGGGCTTGAAGAGAGCGGGGGCTTGACCGCTCTCGTGATGGAACTCATCGAAGGCGACGATCTCTCCGAGCGCCTTGCGCGTGGCCCGATCCCGATGGACGAGGCGTTGCCGATCGCGACACAGATTGCCGTCGCGCTCGAAGCTGCGCACGAGAAAGGCATCGTCCATCGCGATCTGAAGCCGGCCAACGTGATGCTGACGTCCAGCGGGCTGGTCAAGGTGCTCGACTTCGGCCTGGCCAAGATCCTGGACGAGGCGTCCCTTGACAGCGCCACGATCACCGTCGCGACGGGTGCCGCCACCATTCTGGGTACGCCCGCCTACATGGCGCCGGAACAGGCTCAAGGCAAGGCGGTCGATCGGCGTGCTGACATCTGGGCGTTTGGCGTCGTGTTGTACGAGATGGTCACCGGCACGCGGCTGTTTCGCGGCGCGTCTGTTCAGGACACGCTCGCCGCAGTCCTCACGGTCGAGCCGGAGTGGCCGCGCGTGCCCTCCGACGCCGAACCGCTCATCAGGGCATGTCTCCAGCGTGATCCGCTCAAGCGACTACGCGACATCGGCGACCACCGGTTCCTTCTGTCCGCCACGCCCAGCGCGGCCCCACGTGATTCGCAGCGGTCGCGCCTTCCGCGGCTTGTAGCGGCCGGCATCTCGCTGGCGGCTGCCGGTCTGGGATTCGTCACCGCGTGGGCGTGGCTACGTCCGTCGCCCGTCCCTCCCGACGCGACGATACGCGCGACGACCATGCTCCCGGCCGGGGTGAACGTCACGCGCGGTCCCGGCCTGGCCTCGTCCGTGGCGGTATCACCGGACGGCCGCACGATCGTGGTTGCCGCCACAGAGAAAGACGGGCAACGGTTGTATGCCCGCAGCCTCAATCGGCTCGAAGCCGTTCCGCTCCAGGGAACGGAGCGCGGATGGAGTCCGTTTTTCTCGTGGGACGGGGCGTGGTTGGGGTTCTTTGCCGACGGCCGGCTGAAGCGCGTGCCTTCCACCGGCGGCGCGGCGGTCGACATCGTCGCGATCCCAGGGTTTCCATCGGGTGCCAGCTGGGGCCCGGACGACCGGATCGTGTTCTCGTACGGCGCCGACACGCCCCTGCAAACGGTCGACGCCTGGGGCGGAAAGGCAGAGCGGCTCGCGGGAACGCCCGAGTCGGCCCGACACCCCGAGGTTCTCCCGGACGGCAGAACTGTGCTGTTCGAATCGGGCGGCTGGGTCCATGCGCTCGATCGCGCGGCCGCGCGGAGCACGAGGCTGATTCAGGGCACCGCCCCGCGCTACGCCAACGGACACGTCATCCTGATTAGGGGAACGACATTGCTGGCGGCGCCCTTGGACGTGTCGCGCGTCGAGCTGACCGGGCCCGTCGTTCCTCTCATGGAGAATGTCGCCGTCGAGCTACCTGGCAGCGCTGGGGGCCGACACTACGCCATCTCCCGCAACGGAACGCTTGTGTACGTGCCCGGTGCCGACCGCTACGCCCTCGTGCTCGTTGCCGCCGACGGCACTGAGCGGCTCGTGATCGGCGAGCAACGAACTTTCGAAAACCCGCGGTTCTCGCCAGACGGGCGATTGGTGGCCGTGGCCACCACCGAACGCGACGGTCAACTGGCCGATCTGTGGGTGCATGACCCTCAGCGGGAGACGGCAACGCGGCTGACCTTCGATGGCGGGCGCGCCCCTATCTGGACGCCCGACGGGACAGCCATAACGTACTCGCATCTCGGCGAGCGTCGCGGCATCTACCTGAAGCGTGCCGACGGGACGGGTGAGGCCACGCAGTTGCTCGCATTGAGCCCGTTCCATTGGCTGGTCGGCTGGACGCCGGACCGGCGCACGCTGGCGTTCGGGCTGATGGACAAGAGTCTGTCGTCAGTCATGTCGTACGCCGATGGCCAGTCACGGCAGGTGGTGGCGCCGGGAAATAACTGGGGGGGACGACTCTCGCGAGACGGGCGCTGGCTGGCATACGGCGTCCTCGAATCGGGCACGTTCACGGTGTTCGTTACCCCATTTCTCGAGGGTGGCGCGCGGCATTTGATCGCAGAAGGGACGGACCCCTCGTGGGCGCCGGACGGCAGCGAGGTGTTCTACCGCAGCGGTTCGCGCCTGATGGCCGCCCGCCTCGACAGGAACGCGGGAGTCCGTGTGCTGTCGCGGCGAGTGGTAGTCGAACCCTTCCTGCCGCCTTTGTACGACGATTACGACATTCACCCCAACGGCCGGACACTCGTCCTCGTGCGCCCCGCCAATCTCACGCTGGGGCGGGAAGTGACGACGGTCGTGAATTGGTTTGAGGAGCTGAACCGACTCATGTCGGGCTCCGGAACCGGCGGAAGGCCGTAGTGCGACACCATGAAGCTTTCTCAGGTAGCCTGATGGTCGTCGGGCGGTTGGTCTAAGAACGCCCTCCGCTTGCGGTCTGGACCAGTTGCCATGGGGGCCCTCCATCGTCACGGTCGGTCGCCAACTGAGCAAACACAAGTGCCCTGGCCGAGGCCCGTTATCGCAACCTCGCGTGTGCAATCCGCCGACACCACCCTACACCCACCATTCGGTGTATCGAACTGCGCCGGACCTGTGCCGGGTTCCCATTCACGTTCGCGACGTTGCGTTCGGCAAAACTGCTCTATGCCCCGCTTAAGGCGACAGAAGGGCGCGTGATGAGCGTAAGCGAAAGAGGAACCTCTGCTATCGATTGCTCTTCTTGATCGGTTCGAACTCGTAAATCCCGCCGTCTGCCATCAGCGAGAGAAAAAGCCGACCGTCCTTTACATGACGGGTGTCGCGGTATCACTCGTGAACAGGAGCTTTCCGTCCTGCATGATTCGAGCTCTGACGACATAACGGTTGTTGGCGACGATTTTGCCGGGGTCGTAGTCGATGCTGAACTTGATCGGCGGATTGCCCGGCGAGGGGAGGCGCGTGCTTGCGATGACTGACGCTGGAGCGTCCGCACGGGAGACGTCCTCGAGCGTCGCCTCGAAGACCGCACCGTCCGGCATCGCCATGCGCTCGCGATACGCGGCGGTGCCTTGGATCGTTTGAGCTGTCGCGTGCTGGGCGATCAGCCCGAGGATGAACGCCGCGACGGCGCGTGTGAGCGTCCGGGTTCCGAGGCCGATGGTGATTGGCATGTTCACATCCTCCTATTCACCGCGTTGCCCCTACCAGTTTGGATCATCGCGGGTTTCTTGCCGATGAGCTCCTTTCGATTGATGTGAGTCCGCAAGGCGACAGATGGGCCGGCTGGTGTGCGTGCGAGAGTCGAACGCCCGCAACCACGCTCAACTGTGGGGTCGGATTGACCGGCGGGACCAGTGGTGGGATAATCCCACCATGGTGGTGACACTCGACGCCAAGCGACGCCTGACGGTGCCGGCCGCGCTTGCGCCGGCCAAGCCCGGCGACTACTTCGATGCGTCCTTCGATGCGGAGGAAGACGCGCTCGTGTTCCGGCGGCTGTCTGGGGGGGAGAACTGGCTGGCCGTCCTGAAGGAGTGTCCCGTCAGCCCGGACGATGTGCCTCCTCGGCGGCGCGCCCCGGCCAAGCGTCGCAAGCTATGAGTTGGCTGCTCGACACGGACGTCATCTGCCAGCCGGCGAAGAGGAACGGCGACGCCAAGGTCATCGCCTGGCTCGAAGCAGAACAGGACCGGTGCTACACCAGTGCCGTCGTCATCGCGCAGCTGGCGTACTGGGTTCGGACGAAAGAGGGTCGACAGCGCCAGGCCCTGCAAGCCTGGCTCACACGCCTCGTCGACGCGCTGCACGGACGCATCCACGGGTTCAACGTGTCGGTCGCCCACGTCTGGGCGGAGCAGCAGCGGCTGCTGAACAAAGCCGGGCAGCGCATGCCGGTCGAGGACAGCTACATCGCGGCGACCGCGCGCCGCCACGGGCTCACAATCGCCACAGGGAATGACAGGGACTTCAAGCGCCCCGGGCTCAGGGTTTTCAATCCCTTCAAAGAGTTGGCGTAGCCGACCCGTAACCGGCCACTCGAGCCGCAAATCAAGCCGGGCGGTCTACCCGGGGTTATGCCCTCGATCGGCTCGCGGAATTCACGCTGCGTTTCAAGGAGATGATGCGGCATGTAGGCCTTCAGCGGCGCCAACCCATGGACTGACGGTTTGCAACCGGCTTCAGGCATCGGCATAATTCGATGCTCCTGGTCAGGCCGGATGCACAACCGTTTCACGCCCTTTGTGTGGAGGCATGTCATGAATGCTTGCCGGGTCGTGGTTGCTGGGATGCTGCTGCTGGCCTCGTTCATCGGCTCCGGCGGAACAGCCACGGGGCAGCAGCCGGCGCCAGCCGTCGCACCCGATTTGTCTGGCGGCTGGCTTCGGCTCGACAGCGGGTCGGGCAGTTTCGACGGGACCGTTCAGAAGCACCCGCCGGCAGCGCTGACGGACGCCGGCCGGTCGATGGTGGTACGCGGTGACGGCCGGAATCTGATTCCGGCGGGCGGCTTCAAAGGGCCGGCGAAGCAGGCCGGCGAGGCATATATCGTCAACGACGGCGCGTGCACGCCCGAAGGCACGGGGGGCAGCGCGATCAATCCGAATTCGACCGCCATATTTCTCCTGCAGTCAAAGGACGAAATCCTGATGGTTCGCGAGGGCCCCGGTGGCCGGCGCTTTTATATGGATGGCCGCGCGCATCCAGACCTGTCGAGGCTTACGCCGAGCATGTACGGGCACTCGACGGGGCGTTACGAGGGAAACGTCCTGATCGTCGAGACGGTCGGCCTGACCGAAGGCAGTGTACAGGGAGGTGGAAAGCGGCGGCCCGAAACACGCCTCACTGAGCGGTTCGAACTTGCGCCCGACGGCAGACGTCTCACGATTACCTACACGTGGGACGACCCGGTGCTCTACGTTCGCCCCCACACGTACCAGTACTTCTTCGAGCGGCTTCCTGAGGGGAGCTACGCATTCGAGACGTGGTGTGACTCGAGCGATCCCCTTCAGCGTCAGTCAATCGTTCCGCCAAAGCAGCAGTAGCATGAGGACGCTCGCCGCTGTCTTGCTGTCCGTCGCCGCCATCCTCGCGGGTGCCGAGCTGTTCGCCGCTCAAGCGGGCGCTCCGCACGATATCAGCGGTTATTGGGAGCTTCCGATTGACGGCCGTTTCGTCCCATCCGCGCGTCTGTCTCCACGTGTCACGCAGGCGATGCTCGAGGCCGAGGCCCGTAAAACGGCGAAGGCAATCCGGTGGTGCAACTGGGTCGGCATGCCGACGACCATGGATGTGGGACGTCCGCTCAACATCCGTCAGGGAGCCCGGGAGATCGTGATCATGGCGGAGTCACCGGTGACGCCGGTGCGCCATCTGTATCTCAACCGCAAGACGCACATCGACAAAGACGTCTTCGATCCCACGACGAGCGGTGATTCGATCGCGCATTGGGAAGAGGATACGCTCGTGGTGGATACGACGGGCTTCGACCCGACCAAGGGCATCACGGCCATTCCCGGCGGCGGCTTCAGGACGGCGAGCTCACACCTGGTCGAGCGCTATCGTCTCCTGAAAAACGGAACCGTGCTCTCGGTGAGGTTCACCTGGACCGGATCCGGCCGTATTTCAGACTCCGCACTCGTACGAGTTCCGCTATCAGCGCGTTGAAAAAGAGTACGAGGCGCGGCCTTACCAGGGCTGCGACCCATTCGATCAAGAACGCACCGCGTTCCTCGAGCAGCGGCGGTAGAACCCGACGAAAGACACCATGGAGACATGAGAGATCTTTTCTCGAGAACTCACGATGAACTTGTCTTATGCCTTCATGGTGAACCGAGCGCCTTCGGAGGTAAGCATGGTTAACGTTGGTCCTGGGCGCCGCGCGTTCGTCGAAGCGCTCGTCGGGTCTGCGTTGGGAGGGGTTGCTCTATCAGCCCAGACGTCGAGCCCGCCGGTCGCGAAGGTGGCCGCCGGATCCGGCCGGGCGAACGACATCATCACGCTGCCGGGCGGCGACCGCATTCACGTCAAGGTCGCGACCCGGGAGAGCGGTGGCGCACTCTTCATGACCGAGCAGCCGATCGAGCGCCGTGGAACTGGTCCGCCAAAGCACTACCACGAAGAGCAAGACGAGTGGTTCTACTGCCTCGCCGGAGAATACGTCGTCGAAATCGACAATCAGCGGTTTCGGCTGGGGCCAGGCGATTCGGTCCTCGGACCCCGAAGGGTTCCGCATGCGTTTGTCTATGACGGTGCGGGGTCGGGACGTATCCTCATCGCATTCACGCCCGCGGGACGTATCGAGCAGTTCTTTCGTGACCTCGAAAAGCGGGGCGAGTACTTCGGCAATGGCTCGCCGGAGGACAAGGAGCTGGCGCACCGGCTGTACGGCATCGTGAATGTTGGACCGCCGCTGAAATTGTGAGCGACGCGCGCAGTCTTTGTGACCGAAACACGGAGGTCCATCGTGAAAACCGTGGAAGCGTACCAACGACTGATCGGATGCGTAGCGTTCGTCCTGGCGCTGGGTTGGGCCGGCCAGGCGCAGGCACAACTCGGCGTCGGCACCACGTGGGTTCGGACGGACGCGCAAGGCAAGGGCATCACGATGACGGTCGAGGCGTGCTGTCGCGGTGGGTTGCGTCTTCGTCTATCGCATCCCGCCCATGGCCGGCCAGCCGGCAACGACGTTGACGGTTGACTCACCGATGGACGGCAGCGAGGTGCCCGCACTGATTGGTGGCAAGCCGTCTGGCGAGACGATGGCGATCACGCGCGTGGACGATCGTCACTACAACGCAGTGGTGAAGATGAACGGCCAACCGCTCAGCACCCACGCCAGCACCGTGTCGCCGGACGGCAAGACGCTCACCGTGAACTCCGTCACCCAGGGCGGAGGCCAGGTCATGAAGTTCATCGAAACGTGGGTGCGGCAGTAGACTCGAAGCGAAACGCCGCTTCGTAGATCACGGGCGGCCCGCCCCCGCAGAGCATGCCGCCTGGCCGGCGGTTGTACTCCGCGAACGGCACGGCCGGATCGAGCGTGAATCCGGCCCCGCCGAGCTCCGCGATGAGATCGTCGCGCGAGAGAAAGCACTGCGGCCGGCCCGAGAACTGCGTGAACACGAAGCGCTCACCCGGCACCGGCTCGGCGTCGGGCGGCAGCGTGTGTCGCGAGAAGGTGAAGACGAAGAGTCCCGCGCCCGGCCGCGATACGCGCGCAGCCTCGGCGACAGCCCGCCGGAACTCGCCGGACGACCGCGCCAGATTCCAGATGCCATGCGCAACCACCAGGTCCGCGCAGTGGTCGGCCACGGGCAGGGCGTCCATCGCCGCAAGCGCCAGATGCACGCGACGTGTCTGGCCTTCGGCGACGGCGCGCCGGGAGGCCGCCTCCAGCATGGGTCCTGACAGGTCCGTACCGAATACACGCCAGCCCTGTTCGGCCAGGGGCACGCTGTTGCGCGCCGCGCCGCACCCGATGTCGATGGCCAAACCATTCGCGGCACGTTCACGTTCGGCCGCCGCGAACCGTATCAGCACCTCGTTCGGCAGGCCGCGCTCGAAGCCGGCGACCGTCGACGGGGCGCTCCAGGGGGAATCGGCAAGGGGGTCGGTCAACCGCTCCGAGGATTCGTCACCACGCGACATGGTCAGAGTCATCATGACGCATGGGCGACGAGCGCATATGACGCCGGTCATAGGCGCAACCGACAACAGGACATATATAAGGAGTGAAGACATGGCGACGCCCCATCTGCTCCCGCCGGGAGAGGCCCTCTCGCTCGAGACGCTCATCTCTCCTGCCGAGCATGGCATCTCGAGCCGAGTGCTGGCCAAGAAGGCCGGAGGCACGGTCACTCTTTTTGCGTTCGATACGGGCGAGTCCTTGAGCGAGCACACGTCGCCATTCGACGCCCTGGTCCTTGTCCTCGAGGGCGCGTTCAGACTGACGGTGGGAGGCGACGTCGTCGATGCCCTGCCGGGTCGCATCGTCAGAATGCCGGCGCTTGTGCCGCACGCCGTGGAAGCCTCGCAACCGTCACGCATGCTCCTGATCATGTTGCGCGAAAGCGCGACCTGACCGGGGCATGGATACGGAGGCCGTATGCAGAAAAGAACGTGGACCTGGTTGTCGCGAGCGTTGATTGGCAGCCTCGCCGTGAGCGGCTTGGCCGGGTGCCGTGGCGCCGGATGCCCTCGTTCGCACAGCACCCCCCCTTTTTTCTCCTCCGTTTTTTCTCCATGTTTCTCTCTCATCCCCATACCTGCACGCTTTTCCCCCTCTTCCTTCCTTTTCCCCTCTCTTCCTCTTCTTTTCCTCTTTCCTTTTCGCTTTCCCCCTCCTGGCTCGGCTTTTTCGCTCCCTCGGCTCCCCACTCTCTTTCTCCCCTTTTTCTTATTCGTCTTCTTGTCCTGTGCCTGCCTTTTGCCTCGTCTTTGGCTCCCTCTTTCTCTTTTCCCTCTCCGCTGGGCCCGGGCTCTTCTCCCTCGGTTTTCCCGGCTCTCGGTCGGGGCCGCCCCTTCACCCCCTCGCGTGCCCTTCCTCTTTCTCTCCCGCTTGCCTCCCTCCTTCCGCCCCTCTTCCTTTTCCTCTTCTCCTCGGGTCCTTCTTTTGGCCGCGCGGATCCGCCTCGGCGTCGCCTCATTTGTCTATTTTTGTTTTTGCGTTCTTCCTCGCTGCCATCGTCGCGGGTCGTCCACTGGCTCTCGACGTCGCGGGCTACGGGCGCGCGAGCATGGTTCTTCCTGTCTGGATTGTTTGTCCCGCTCTATGCGTGACACCTGCTGATTGGTCAGTTCCACGTCGCCGCGCTCGCGCGCTGCCGGTGAGTGCCTTTCTGATGGATGTTCACCCGGTCACCAACGGTGAATACCTGGAAGTTCGTTCGCACGCACCCCGAGTGGCGCCGATCCCGATTCGCTCGCGCTGTTTGGCGATGCCGCCTATCTCCGCCATTGGCGCGGAGATTGAGCCCGGCGACAAATACCCGCCTCGAGCCCGGTCGTGTATGTGTCGTGGTTCGCGCGCGCGCCTATCTCGCGTCCATGGGAAAACGCCTGCCGACCCAGAATCAATCGGAGTCGTCGCGGCGCGAGCGAGACGAGCCGGGACGCGTCGGGCGACAAGGCCTTCCTCACCGCGTTCGCGAATGGTACGGACGGCCACGCTCTATCCTGCCGCCCGTGGACCAGTCGTTCACAAACATCTACGGCGTGCGACGGTCTGCACGACCTGGTGCAGGAATGGACCGAGGACTTCAACGCCGTGCTCGTGACGGGCGAGTCACGAGCCGACGGCGCGCGTGACCGTTCGCTCTTTGCGGAAGTGGCTCCTCGGGGCCCCGATTTCCAGGACTACGGCGCGTTCATGCGCTACGCGTTTCGCGGCAGCCTCGATCTCGATACAGCCTGGCCAGTCTCGGTTTTCGTGGCGTGACCGAATCGAGGATCAGGCCGAAATCAGGCAATGACGCGCCCGGCGACCGTCGTCACACGTACCCTTGAGCTTTGGCCTCGCCGTTGGGCTGGCCGTGTGGAGCGCCGGCCATCGCGCCACGCAGGCGTCGAGCGTGCAGGACCCGGGCCTGAAGTGGTCAAAGGCCCGACGAGCCGTCCATCTACGCGCTCGATTTGTCGCTTCTCGATCAGGACGGACGAATGTCGAAGCCTGGCGGACCTTCGTGGCCGAACGCTCGTGGCCACGATGGTCTACACCACGTGCGCATCGGTCTGCCCGAGCGTGACCCAGGCGATGAAGAACATCGAGCGGCGGCTTCCCGCGTCGCTCCGGGCTGACGTCACGTTCGCCATGTTCAGTCTGGATCCGGGTCGCGACACCCCAGCGCGCTGTCGCAGTTTGCGGCGACGCACCGCTCGATCGCGACCGGTGGCGCCTCTTCGCAACGGCGGAAGACAACGTGCGGGTGCTGTCGGCGGTGCTGGGTGAAGTACCAACCGGAAGACGGCGGTGAGATCGCGCATTCGGCCGTCATACTCGCCATCGATGGCGACGGCGTGGTGCGCCATCGCGAGTCGGGCTCGGCAGAATCCGCAGGGCCTTCTCGCGGCGCTCAACCGCACAGGCCGGTAGTGCGCCAACCTATGCGTCCCGAGCCCACACCGCCACCGGCCCCGAATATCATGGACGCCGTGGTTCGACCGACACCGGCGGTCCTTGCGCAGATTCCTCTCTTCGAGCGCGTCAGCGTGGGGATCACAGCGGCTGATCAACGTGTCGGAGATTCGGGTCTACGAACGCGGAGATCAAGTGTTCAACGAGGGCGATCCCTCGGCTTTTTCGTGGTGGTCGTGACGGCGCGTGAAGGTCTACAAACGAACGCCAGCCGGCACGACGTCATCCTCGAGATGTTTGGCCCTGGCGGCTGCTGGGCGCCGTGGCTGTGTACAGTCGCGGGCGTACCCGGCGTCGGCCGACCCTCGAATCGATCGCCTGCCTCCGCGTCCTCGCCGGTCTTCTTCGGCCTGCTGGAGCAGCACCCGTCCCTGGTTCGAGGTCTGCTGAGCAGCCTGTCCCTCAGAATGGTGGAGCTCACCTCGAGACTGGCGGAGCTGACCACTGGTCGTGTCGAAGTCCGATTCGCCGGCTGTTCCTGAAACTGGCGGATCAGCTGGGCGGCCGGCGGATGGCGCATGTTCATCCCGCTGATTCTCGCAGCAGGATTGGCCGATCTGAGGGGACGACCATCGAGACGACGATTCGAATCATGAGCCGCTGGAACAAGGAGGGCGTCGTTCACGCAGCCCGAGGGCTTCGCCCTCGCCAATCGCTCGGCGCTCGAGGCGATCGCCGCGAAATCATGATGGTCGGCGCGTGCGTTCTGCGCGCTCGGGGCATCCTCGTCCCCGCCATCGCCTTCTACTCCCCGATCCTGCGCGTCCGCTCGATCCTGCCCAGGTAGATCAGCAGGCCGGCGTTCAGCGCGAAGCCGGCGGCGCTCACTACCGCCGCCGGCCACACGACGGAATCGTCCCCGCCGAGCCACGCGTTCATGGTCGCGGTCAGCAGCCAGAGCTGCAGGATCACGACAATCAGCACGAACACCATCATCCCGTAGACGATGATCGTCCGCTGGTCGCGGCTGAACGGCCGTTTCGCCGAGGCGTTCATATCGTCCTCTCCTCGACGCCGACGGCGTAGATGTCTCGTCCCCTGATGTCGAGCACGATTCGGGTCAGCGGCCGGCGCGGCGGCCCGGCGGTGGGCGCGCCCGTCCGCAGGTCGAATCGTCCTTCGTGACAGGGACAGTAGAAGCTGCCTTCGGCCGGCCGGGGAATGACGGCGCACGACAAGTGCGTGCACTTCTGGCTGAAGGCGACGAACTCGCTCGTCGTCAGCCGCACCAGCAGACACGGCTCGTGCTCGTTTGGGTAGGTGAAGACAACCGCCCCGCCGACGGCGAGATCGTCGACGGACGCGATCCGCTGCATTGCCGGTTGGCCACTGCGCTTTCGATACCAGTTCTGAACGCCAATCGACATCTGCCCGAGCGTGAACGCGGCGCTGATCAGGACGAGGAACTTCATGAAGTCCCGGCGCTCGACGTAGAGATCCTGCGGCCAGTCGATCGGGAAATCCTGCCGCCAGGCTGGCTGAGCGTCGGCGGGCGCGAAGTCCGGCGCGATCGTGATCTGCTCGCGCTCGAACCCGGGGGCATAGAGGTTGGCGGATGCCGTCCCAGTGAGACCTTCACGCCCCGGCGAGTTGATCGCCGGATCGACCGGGCGACGGGGATCGGAGCGAACGTCGGCCATCGCTACACCTCGACCTCTGCAAACGGATCGCTTTCGACTGGCCCCGCCTCAGGCGCATTCACCATCTTCAGCGACACGGCGCGGTTCCGCGGCTGCTCGTCCATGGCCGCGGTGACATCGACGTGCGGCGCCACGGTCGTCAGCTTGCGCGGCACCATCACGTACACCTGCGTGGTGATCGTCTGCTGGCCGAACTGAAAGGTGTTGACCGGCGCCGAGAGCGGGCGCAACTGTTCGATCTGCTCCCGCGTGCCGAAGAAGAGCGCCTGGCTCGGACACACGGTGGCGCACATCGGCTTCTTGCCGACGCTCGTCCGGTCGTAGCACATGTCGCACTTCATCATGATCTTGCGGTCTTCGTAGAGCTCGGGCACGCCGAACGGGCAGGCGACGACGCAGTTGCCGCAGGCAATGCAGCGCGGCTTCCTCGCCGACTGCACCACCCCGTCGCCCGTGCGCTTGATCGCATCCGCCGGACACACTTCCGCACATGTCGGCTGCTCGCAGTGCATGCACACGACGGGTACCGTCTGGACACTCTCGGACCGGTTCACGTATTCGAGGTGAATCATCGACTCGCCGCGATGCGTGTCGCACTCGGTACACGCCTGCAGACAGGCCTGGCAGCCGATGCAGCGGTTCGGATCGATGAAGAAGTGCAGGTAGTCCGGTTTGGCCATGTGATCGTCCTGCCTGTCTATTGCTGCGGCTCGAGCACCGCCGCGTAGTCCGGCGCCGCATCCGCCTTGCGCACGCGGCACCCGCACACCTTGTACTGCGGGATCTTGCTGATCGGGTCCTGAGCGGCCACGGTCAGCTGGTTCGCGCTCTTCCGGCCCGCCCAGTGATAGGGGATGAAGATCGTGTCCGGACGGATCGTGGTCACCACCTGCGCTTTCAGCGTGATGGTCCCCCGTCGTGTCTCGGCTGTCGTCCAATCACCGTCCGCGATCCCGAGCTTCGCCGCCAGCCGCGGATGCATCTCGATCAGCGGCTCCGCGTACTGCTTGACCAACGGCCCGATGCGGCGGGTCTGCGTGCCGGACAGGAATTGACTGACCACCCGGCCCGTGGTCAGGTAGATGGGGTATTCGTCGCTTGCATCGTCAACCGGCGGGCGATACTCGGCGACGTTGAAGCGCGCGCGTCCGTCGGGAAAGTAGAAGGGCCCGTTGCCCTTGGCGACAGGGTTGTAGCTGCCTCGCTCGAAGAGCCTCGGCGTCCCGGGATGGTTGTCGATTGAGGCGCCGGTGCGCGGGTCCTCGCTGTAGCACGGCCAGAAGACGCCCAGTTGTTGCGTGATCTTCTCGTAGGTCACGCCCGAGTAGTCCGCCACGCCGCCCTTGCTGGCCACGCGCAGCTCCTCGAAGATTTCACGGGGCTCGTTGAAGGTGAAGCCGTGCGGCCGGCCGAGCCCCTGCGCGATGTCCTGAAGGATCCGCCAGTCCTCGCGCGCCTCACCCGGGCAGTCCACAGCCTTGTTGATCTTGATGATGCGCCCCTCGACCTGCGTGACCGTGCCTTCGTCCTCCTCCTGCAGGCTGCCCGGCAGCACGATGTCCGCGTGCCAGGCGGTGTCGTTCAGGAAGAAGTCGATGGCCGCGTAGAACTCGAGCTTCTCGAGACATCGCGTGATGAAGGCGTTGTCAGGGAGCGACACCTTCGGGTTGAAGCAGATCGACAGCAGCCCCTTGATCTCACCGCGGTCGATTTTGCGGAACAGCTCGTAGGCGTCAACGCCTGGGCCGGGCAGCTCCGGCTCCTCAATCCCCCAGACACCGGCGATGTATCGCCGGTGTTCGGGGTTGCTGATGTCACGCCAGCCCGGGAGTTGATCGCACTTCTGCCCGTGCTCGCGGCCGCCCTGGCCGTTGGCCTGTCCGACGATGGTGCCGTAGCCGCTCTTCGGCTTGCCGATCCGCCCCGTCGCCAGCACGAGGTTGATCGTGCCGAGCGAGTTCTGGACACCGTTCGAGTGGTGCTCGATACCGCGGGCATGGAAGAGGAAGCTCGTCTTCGCCGGCCCCCACCACTCAGCAGCCTGCATCAGCGCACGCTGCGGCACGCCGGTCACCTCCGCGGTCCGCGGCAGCGTCCACTCGCGGCAGTACTCGGCGACCTCGTCGAAGCCGACCGTGTGCGCGTCGATGAACGCGTGATCGAGCCAGTCTCGCTCGATCATGATCTGCAGCACACCGGCGAAAAGGGCAGCGTCACGCCCTGGCTTCACGGGCAGGTACAGATCGCAGGTGCGGGCAGCCGGCGTGATACGCGGATCCTGGACGATGATCTTCGCGCCCTGCTCGCGCGCCTGCCAGATGTAGTTCGTCGTGATCGGCGAGCACTCGGCCACATTCGACCCCGCCACCCAGATGACCTCGGTGCCGACCATGTCGGACCAGGGGTTGGTCGTGCGGTCGATGCCAAACGCCTTCTTGTTCGCGGCCCCGGCGCTGACCATGCACAGCCGGCCGTTGTAGTCGATGAACGGCGTCTTGAGACACACGCGCGCGAATTTGCCGAGCAGGTACGTCTTCTCGGTCGTCAGGCTGGCGCCGCCGAGGACACCGATGGCGCCGGCGCCGTGGGTCTGCTGGATGCGACCGATCTCGGTGGCGACACGGTTGATGGCCTCCGTGTACGGCAGCGGGCTGAATCCGGAGGGCGACGACGTGTCCCGCCGCACTGCCGTCGTCAGCCGATCGGGATGCGAGCCCTGCAGGTAGCGTTTCACACCCTTGGGACAGAGCATGCCGCGATTGAACGGGAAGTCCTCCCACGGCTCGAAGCCGATCACTTCGTTGTCGAGGACCTTGAGCTGAATCCCGCACTGCTGCCCGCAGAAGCAGCAATGCGTCTTCACGAGCCGATCGGGTTCAACACTGGTCGACAGCCGCACGCCCGTCATCGCGGACAGGTGCGGTCCGAACCGTTCGATGATGCGCAGGGGATCGACCGGAATCTCAGCCACGTTCGGCTACCTCTGACTCTCGTTCAGAGTACTGTTGCCACAACGCCCCCTGCGCCAGACCGAACAGCGCGCGCCGGCACTTGGGGCAGACGTCCTGGTAGTGCCCACCGCCCGGCAGCTCGTAGCGAAAGCCGAGTTCCTGCTCGACGGTGGTGAGGTCGCCCACCATCAGCCGCGAGGCATAGGGTTGCCCGCAGCGCCGGCACGCCGCCTGGTCTCCGCGCGCGCCCGCGTCCTTGTAGAAGCCGACACCGAGTTGCGCCGGCCGTTGGAAGACGTGGAACAGCTTGCCGAACGGCAGCCAGAGCAGCGTGACGATCACCGTCGCGGCATGGAGAATCGCGAGGAACTCGTACGCATAGCCCCGCATCCACGTGTAGCTCGCCGTCAGCATCAAGCCCGTGACGCTGATCGCGAAGAGCAGCAGCAGCGGCAGGATGTCCTGCCCGAACTGCTGCACCGCGACGGCGCCGTGATCGATCATGCGGCGGCGGAACGCGAGCATCACGCCGGCAATGACCAGGAACGACGACCACACGAGCCCGTGAAAGATGACAAAAGCGAAGACAGATTCGACGGGGAAGTCCTGCATCGGAATGCCGAACACGAACGTGCGGTACATGTGCAGGTCGCCGGGGACGGTCTCGAAGTGAATCCAGCCCCAGACCAGCGGGAACGTGATCGCGGCAGCCATCACGCAGCCCCACATAATCAGCCAGTGCGCGAGCCCGCGGAGCCGGCCACGCCGGAAGATGTACGCGTTGGCGGCAAACTCCAGCAGCGCGCGGCGTCCCAGGCTGACGGTATTGCCGGCCAGCGCGCGCCGTGAGAAGAGTGCTTGCCACCCGCGACGCCAGTACATGCGTGTGGGCGGACGCTGCAGCCACATCGCGTAGCGATAACTGATGCCGAACGCGGCGAAGAGCGTCGCGAACGTGTAGCCGACGAGCGCCGCGTCGAAGTGTTGCAGGTTGCGCGACCCGACGACGATCGCTGCCGCCAGCGTCGCCGTCACCAGCACCCCCCACGCCCCGGCTCTGACGCGCTCGAGCGCTTGGCGAGCAGTGACTGGCAGCGACTGCGTCCACGCGACGTCGCCGGGGCGAAAGACGCGCTGATTCGCCGCGCGCAGCAACAGCGCGGTCGCGGACAACAGGAGGAACCCGGGCCAGAGGACGCCGAGGCGATCGCTGAAGAGGCCGAGCAGAAGCGGCGGGAAGAACCCGCCCAGGCCGCCGAGCGCGCCAACGAGGCCGGTCACGGTGCCGGTGTCTTTCGGGAAGTGTTCCGGCACCAGCTTGAAGACGGCGCCGTTGCCCAATCCCATCAGCATCGCGCACCCGAGCGCGCCGACCGTGAACGGCACCATCGACGGCCATGTCAGGAGCAATGAGAACAGCGCGACGCCGCCGAAGACCCACGACAGGACCTGTGCACCACCGATCCGATCTGCGAGCCAGCCACCGACAGGACGCATCAGCGTCGCCAGCACGACGAAGCCGGCCGCGCGGAATCCCGCATCGGCGGGAGCCAGGCCGAATTGAGCGCGCAACAGTGTCGGCAGATAGATCGAGAACGCCACGAAGCCGCCGAAGGTCAGGAAATAAAACGCGCCGAGCAGCCACGCGGTCGGCCGACGCCGCAGCACTGCGAAAGTCGCACCGAGCGTGGCGGGACGGGCGACTCCGGGCGGATTGCGCGCCAACAGGAAGTACGCAACCGCCCACACCAGCAGCAGAGAGCCGGTGCCGCGAAACACCATCTCCCAGCCCAGGCTTGCCGCGACCACCGGGCCGACAAACACCGACAGCGACTGGCCCATCGTTCCCAGGCCGTAAACGCCCAGTGCCGTGCCCTGTCGCGCCGCCGGTGTCCACCTGGAGACGAACGGCGCGCCGACGGCGAAAGACGATCCGGCCATGCCGATCAGAAACGCTGCGACGAGGAGTGAGCCGTAGCTGCCGGTCAGCGGCACGATGAACGCGGCGAGCGATGAGAACGCGAGCAACAGAGTGAAGACGAGGCGTCCGCCGAAGCGATCCGTCAGCATGCCCATCGGCAGCCGTGCCAACGAGCCGAGCAGTACCGGTACCGCCACCAGGAACGCGGTCTCAGATCCCGTCAGTCCGTAGAGGCCAGTGAAGACGGAAGCGAGTCCGCCAACGAGGCCCCACGCGGCGAACGAGAGGGCGAACGAGATCGTCGCGAGCACCAAGGCGCGGGTCGGTGATGTGGCCGCACTGGCCTCGTCGCCCATAGATGGCCTGCTCCAGGCGTCGCGTTACTCAGGAACGACCGGGGGAGCGGGGGCGGGGACTTCGATCTGCCTGTGGCAGTACTCGCAATCGGCGTTGATGGTCGTCCCGTCCTTGGCGGTGTGGCTGCCGTCGTGACAGCGGAAGCAACCTGCGGACGTGATGTGACCGACGTTGTCCGGGTACACGCCCCACGTGACTTTCATGGAAGGAAACACGTTACTGCCGTACAAGGCCCGCAATGTCCCGACCGCTTGGTCGAGTTCTCGGGAGTCGGTCACGGCTGCCCGGGACGAGTAAAACGTCCTCAATCCCTGGTCGATGGCCGTGAGGCCCGCTTCCTGGGCGGCATACTCTGCCTTGAGGAGCCGGACACCTTCCCTCCGGACGAACGGCAGCGTGCGACTGATCCGGCCCGCGGCAATCGCCTCGTCCACGGCACGCTCCGCTGTCGGTGAGATCCGGTGCGCGACCACGTTGTGGCAGTCGATGCAGTCCATCGTGCGACGCTCACCTTGCGCGAGCTGCTCGGGGGTCGTGCCCTCGGCGGTGTACTCGCGCACCTGACCGCTCGCGTCGGTCACCTTCACATACGGAATCGTCTGCCGTTCCGTGTCGGTCGCGATGAACTCGATCGCGATCCGCGGGTCCGCATGCCAGTGAATCGCACGTCCCGTGCGGGTTGGCTGACCGACACCCCCGAGCAGCATCTGCAAGACGGTTGTCGTCTCAGTATTCGTTTCGTCGTCGGCGAATTCGCGGATGACGCGGACTTGAATCGGTCGATCCCCGTTCGGGCGAGTGACAGTTTCCGCACACCTCGAGTGCCGGTCGCATGTCCGCGACACCCGGGATCGGCCTCGGAATCTGGTTCGTAGCCACGTGGTACAGCTGACGGACGCCGACGAACTTGTAGTGCAGGAACGCCCGGGCGCCCTCGCCGATGTGGCAGTCGGTGCAGCGCACGCGTGAATGGGTGCTCGCCTGCCACGCCGTGAACTGCGGGTGCATCGGCGCGTGGCACACGTTCCCGCAGAATGACGGCGATTCCATCCAGTGCAGCGCGCCGTACCCGGCGAGCAGCAGGATGACCAGATTGACTGCGGTCAGCGCGATGATCGCGAGCGCCGTGCGGCGAACCCGTGCCTTGCCAAAGTCCACCACGGACCATTCCGCGACCGCGCTCGGGTCCCTCTTGAGCTTCCGATGCTGCAGCCACATCCCCGACGGGATCAGCAGCAGCCCCATGACGAAGACGGCCGGAATGACGACGAAGACCACCAGGCCGGCGTACGGGTTGTTGAGCAACCCGACCACGACGGCGATCGCCAGCGCGACGAACACCACGGCGGCCACCGTCGCGATCACGGCGCCGACGATGGCGAGCGGATGACGAGCGAGCTCCGCGCGACTCGACACGGGCGCTCCGCTACTTCAGGCTCTGCATGTAGGCGACGAGCCCGTCGAGGTCACCGGCCGGAAGCTTGCTGTACCTGTTCGGCATCGGCGGCTTCTTGGTGGACTTCGTCTTGGCGGTCATTTCCGTCGGAGTCGTAATCCAGGCGCGGATCTCGTCGGCCGTCAGCTTCTTGCCGACGCCGTCAAGCGGGTTCGTCTTGCTACCGGCCCCCGCGATGGCGTGACACACCGAACACTTCTGGGCCACGTACACCTGCTGGCCCTTCTTCACCATGGCGGCATCTTGAGCCAACGCGATGTCGCTGGGAGCGACGAGCGCCATCGCGAACAGCCCACACATCGTGACGATCGTTCTGTGCATGAGATCCTCCGTTGCCGAACCGTGCGACCGGGCCCTACCAGAGGTACCGGAGGCCAAATACCAGCGAGTGGGCAGTATACGGCCGATACACGTGGCCAAGCACGAGCGAGCTGGGCTGGGAGATGCCATCGACGACCGACGGGTCGAATGCAAAGTCATAGACGTCGAACGGCTCGTACAGGTACTCGAACGTGGCAGCCCACTTCGTCCCCAACTGATGCCGCACATCGAGACGCAGCTCCTGCAGCTTGTTGAAGACCTCCGGGAGTTGTACAGGCGGAGTAAGCGGCCCACCAGGAACAATCGTGTAGAGGTAGTTCCCCCGCGAGTTCGAGTAGTCATACGAGAACCGGGCCTCGGTGTGCTGACCGAGACGCGGCGGCGTCACGTAGATCGAGAAATAGTGGACGCGTTCTTCGGAGTCGGCCGTCCAGTCGCGATTCGGGTCGGTCACCTGGTCGGGCACCTGGTCGGGGCTGGCGGACCTGGACCGCTGCAGCCCGGCATACTTCTCGTAGTCGTAACTCGCCCCCGCGCCCAGGCCGTCCGGCCGCTGGAAGTCCGCCGCCAGGGTGAAGATGCGGAACGACGACTCCTGCAGTCCGAAGTAACTGTCGTGGAAATCATCGGTGCCGGCTCCGAGCGACGCGCTGACGGTCCAGGCCTCGTTCGGCGTGACGTCGACCTGGCCGGTGAAGCGATTTCGCGTTCGGTCGGCGATGTCGTAGTGGCGCATTGCCGGTTGTTCCCCAATCGTGGTCAGCAGCGATTCATTGAGGCCCGAGCCCGTGCGATCGGACCGCTGGTAGTTCGCGCGGAACGTCGCCCACTGCCACCCGATCGCATCCGCTTTCAGCGTGAACACGTCCTCGCCGCTGGACTCGAAAATCCGGAAATCGTACCCGCCGTCGTTGTGCGTGTAGCCCATGGTGAGGGCGAACGGCTGCAGCCCCGTCCAGGTCGCGTCGGTGTCGAAGTTCGTCCGGCTGTGCGCGAACACCTCCGGGCCGCCGGTGGTCGACGTCTTCACCGACGTGTCGTAGTTGATGAACTGCGGGATGCTCGCGTGCGGAGTCTGGTTGTCGTAGTCGTAGCGGCGGAGCCGCGCGCTGAACCGCCAATCGGTCGCGGGCCGCGAGACGAGACTGATGTTCGTCGAGAACACGTGAGCCTCGGCGTTCGCCGAGCTCCGGGGCAGCGCCATCTGCGGAAGCGTCGGATTGATGGTGAAGGGCTGCAGCAGCTCGTCGTTGCTCCAGAAGCCATAGGAGAAGAATCCGGTCACCTGCGTGCGCCGCTTGAGCTTCGCCGACGCCGCGGTGCTGATGGTCTGGACCGAGTTGGACGGCCATAACGCCATGCGGCCGCGGCCGGGTGCGCTCGTCGAGTCATCAGGCGCAGCGGGCTGTCCCAGGTGAGCGTGTCATCGAGATTGTTGAACCACGAGCCGTCGTACGCCATCCGCACCATGCCGCCGCGGCCGTTCGACCACTCCGCGCTGCTGGTGAAGTCGTTGGTGCGGGAGTCGTACGGCAGCGCGACCTCCACGTCGTTGCTGAAGCCAAAGCTGGCGCCCCACGGAAGCTCGCCCGTGTGCTTGGTCGTCGTGAACCCCGCCTTCACGTCGACCTGATCGGTCGCTCTCACGGTGGCCAGGATGTTGCCGATGTCTCGACGCTCGCGAAGATCGAACTGGGTGGCGATGGGCACGTATGCATTGCGATCGGCCTGGCCGTTCTGGATCGCGAGCTGTACGGCGTCGTCGAGGACGAGGGGGCTCGGGCCGGGCGCTGGCGAGTAAGGCGTTCGGGTATCGACGCTGTAGAACTGCGGAATCTGATCCCAGAGGCCGGAAATGACGAACCGTCCGGTCCGCTCGTACGTGCCGAAAAATCGCTGATCGCGCCAGCCGACGTTGTCGGCGCCCACCCGGTACAGCCAGTCGTCGTGCTCGCGCGCGTAGCGCGCGTCCGTCAGGAGCAGCCCGTTCCCGAGGTCCTCGTAGCGCTGAAACCGGGCCGGGTCGCCCGACACGCTGCTCCACCGGCCGGAGAGCTGCGCCTGCCTCCAGGTCGGAGTAAACAGGCTGCGCGTGGGCACCTCAACCGCGGGCGCCGGCTCGGCCGGCGGCGTCACAGGGGGCGTGGCCGGCTGTTGCTGCGCCAGCGCCGGCACCGCGCCCAGAAGGCCGTGCCATCCAATGACGAACGCCAACAGTGCAATTCGCATGCGCATGTGGGGCCTCAGCTACCGCATGTAGAACTGGCCCGACGGATGGTTCGAGCCGTGGATGTTCGAGTGGCAGTTCACGCAGGATCGCCCGAACATCCGGTTGCTCTTGCTCACGGTGACGGCATTGTTGTCGTAGATCGTCGCGGGATGCCGCGTCGCGACATGGCACCGCTGGCACAGCATCGGCATGCGCACGACCAGCATGCGATCGTTCGAAGACCCGTGCGGGTCGTGACAGGTCGTGCAGCTCTCCTTGACGGGTGCGTGTTCCCACAGCACGGGTGAGCGCATCTCCGCGTGACAGCTGGTGCAGAGCTCGGTCACCGAGCTGCCCACCTTCAAGTTCTTGACGTTGCTGATGGACCCGTGCGGGTTGTGACACGTCGAGCAGGCCAGCTTCCCTTCGCGGACCGGCATGTGGGCCACGGCCCGCTCGGTCTTGACGACCTGGGCGCGATGGCACGTCGCACACAACTGCGTTTCGGTGGCCTTGACGAGCTGGTGCTCGAAGGACGATGGCTTGTGGACGCTGTGACACGTCACGCATGAGAGGTTCCGGCCCTCGTGCGTGCTGCCGTCCCAGGCCGCGTGCGCTCCCCGGTTGTGGCAGCTCAGGCAGGTCTGGCTGGCATCCGCGGGCTTCATCGCAGCGAACTTCAGGATGTGCCCCTTTGCCTCGTCGTCGACGTGCGCCTGCCCGGGGCCATGGCAGCTCTCGCACCCGGTGGCTGCGGCGGGCGACCGCGGGTTTCTCGCGCGGCCGTGTTGCGTGCCCTTGAGACTGGCCTCCTGGTCGGTATGGCAGACGACACACGTCTCGCTTCCCGCGTAGCCAGCGGGTGTCGACGTGGTCGGCGGAGCTTGCGGGGACGGTGTCGCTGCAGGCGCTTGTTGCACGCCTGGCTGCCTTGCATCAACTTCAACAAGGCGCCCTCCGATCACGCCGAACCATGCGATCAGCGCGAGTCCGAGGAGGAGCTTGTTACGATTCACGTCGGCCTCCTTCGAAGAGGTCTGGCGATCGTATGCCCTAACGCATCCGAGGATAGCTCAGGAGAATACTCTCGGAAGAAAAAAAGCCCGAGGACAAAAAAGAGGATCACGGCCGGCCGTGACTAGCCCAACGTCAGATCGCCGCGCGGTCGCTAGGGCACGAGTGGCTGATACGACACGATCTTCCAGCGTCCGCCTTCACGGGTCCAGAGCATCCCCAGCGTGCCTCCGCCGTCGATCCGGAACGTGAAGATCACACCGTAGTAGTCGGCCCCGGTGCCGGCCGGTGGCGCCGTGGCCTGGCTGCACAGGTACTGTCTGGCCTCGGCCTCCGGCACCGGCCCGAGGAGGAATTCCTTCTTGAACGCATGGTCCGTAATCGGGCGGTTGGGATTGCGCGGCGTGAACGCGACAATGGCGCTCGTCAGATCCGTGCGAAGGCCGAGACGCGCCACCGCGTATTCCATCAGCCTGCGAGCCTCACGGCGCACACCTGCCGCGTCAAGGGCTTGTTTCCTCGCATCGTCGCTCAGGTTCAGGCAGCGCATAAGCCTGCGGTGAGAGGAACTCGAGCGCCTGATCGTACTGGCGCCGCACGAGCCAGTCGGTCAGGAACTCCTGCGCGGCGTCCTCGATCTTCTCGGGCGCACGCGCCCGACGGACGGTCCGGAGGGAGGGGCGTCGCCGGGCCCGCCGGCCGGGTGCTGTCGGCGAGGTCAACGTCCTTCCGGACGAGGCGACGGGCAGCTTGCCGAACAGGTCCTGCCACCACAGGATGAGTCCCGACCAGCGGGCGTTGTGGAGCCTTCGGGTTGTCGCCGGCGCGCACGTCGGAGTTGGACGAGGTGAGGTGTCCGTTGAAGAGAGACTGCGGGCTGCGGCTCGACCGGTAGTCCACGTCGACATCCGCCCGCAGCCCGTCCTCGGACAGCGAAAGCTGAAGGTTCGGTTCTTTCCCGGCCTGTCTGTACGAATGCGGGAACCCGACGTGGTAAACGGTGTTCTCGTGGTCGCACGAAGAATTCGCGGCTCTTCTCGAGCAGCTCGCGCGTGCCCGGCTTCAACGTGACGTAGAGCCGGAACTGCTGGTCTCCGCCCTGGCCGGCGTACTGTCCGGCGATCCGATTGACCGACTCGACCCGATCGATGGCCAGCCCGAGAGGGGCGCCGGCGGCGTCGGTCAGTTGCGTGCGCAGCAGCGCGTGCGTGACGCCGTAGAACGTGGTTTGCTCGGAGACGGTGATGCGCTCGAATCCTTCCTCGGCCGTGAACCGGCTTCCGCGCGCGGCGTTGTAGCTGTCGACGAATGTCTGAAACAGCTCCTGCTGACGCGGCGACAAGTCGGCATAGACGCGACGGTCGGCGCGCGGCTGGCGGTGGCAGCGTCACGACATTCTTGCCGGGCCACGACCGGTCGAGGCCCACGATGTGAAGGCCGTCGGCCTGCCGTGCGCAGATACACCGTGACGTTCATCGCCTGCGCGCCCGCGTGGATTCGCGCGGCCACATAGGAGCCGGCAGGGAGCGCGACGCGCCCTGGCCGGCACCTCCGGCCCTGTCCCAATCGTCGTCCAGCAGCGTGTCCTTCGCGTTGTCGAAGGCGTGCCAGGTGATCGGTGTACGTGCGCGGCTGGGCAAAGCCGTTGGCGACGCCCAGGTCGTCGAATGCGAGCGTGTTGCCCTGCAGGCGGAAGCGGTCGAGCGGCAGCACGCGTCGCGAAGTACGTCCGCCCGATCCGGTTGCGTCGCTCGATGAGCGTGGCGGTGATCCAGTCCTCGGCCGGCTTGCTGTATTGCCCGAGTTGCACGATCGCGCGGATCTCTTCGTCGGTGAATGCCACGACCTGCCGAGCGGCCCAGAACGTGTCGTCCGGCAGGCGATTCACGAACGGCGGCAGGGGGTCGGCGGAGGTCCACGCCTCCGGGTCGAACGTGCTGCTGCCGAACGCGCCGACCTCCGGCAGATCGGGGTACTTCTCCCGCATCCATGCCGGCGTCGCCAGACCGAGGCTCGCGATGTCCTTGCCGATCGCGCCGCGGCTTCGGCAGCACCGTCTCGTTGCCTTCCCACGCCAGCTTCGGGCCGTCGAACATGCCGCTGCCAAGCGATCTGGTGAGGTCGACGATGTAGTGGCGGATCCGCGGAACGCCGTCGACGGTCGTGACGATGTCCTGCGTGGTGACCGCGCGCGCGTGGCTGAAGTTCAGCCAGGCCGCGAACACGAACATGCCGCGCAGGTCGCGCCGGTGCTCGTGCAGCACGGTGTCGTTCGGGTCGTCGCTGCGCGTGCCCCACATCTGGTACGGGCCGAGCAGCGCGCCGCGGCCCTCGGGAAAGCGCGTCGCCACGGCGCGATAGCTCCTGCCGGGCCCCTCCGGCACGGCCTTGAGAAACCGGTCGATGTCTTCGACCGCGAGGGCGCGCGCGCGGCCCGCGCTCGACACGGCCTGCCCGGTCTCGTCGGCCATCAGCCGAGGCCGGTCGAACCGGACGATGTAGTTCTCGGCCACGTGATAGCCAAGGGCGAAGAAGAACTGCGACGACACCATTTGCGCGCCCGTGGCCAGGCCCTCGGAACCGCGCGGGTCGAACCGGAGGATATACAGGTCGTTCTTGGCGTCGGCCACGAGCAAGCCGGGATTGACGCCGAACGGCTTGACGACGAGCACGCGCCAGGCTGCCGTCATGTCCGGCGGCCGCTCGTGGCCCGGACCCCGCCGCAACTCGGCGAGCGTCATACGGCGCGCCGCGTGGCGGTTCACGTACCAGTCGCCGTCCATCACTTCGCCAAGCGTGTTCACGCCCTGCGACTCCAGCACGCCGTTGGCCGGATGGCGCTGCCCCAGCGTCCTGATGTTGCTGCGCACCGTTTCGAGCAGGGCACTGAGCGCGCGCCGCTGTGGTTCGGTCACCGGCAAAGGCCGCAGGTTCCGCGATCAGCGGGTCGTCCGGATAGAAGCGGGGTTCCTGCGCCAGTGCGCGCATGGTTCCGGCGCAGACGAACGATCACGACGACGACCGACAGCAGCGGAACACGTGTCATGGCGTCAGTACTTGGGGTTGAAGATGTCGCTGAAGGTCCAGATCATCCGGAAGCCTTCTTCGCGAAGTCGCGAAGTCGATCCGGGTGATGATGGCCGAACGCAGCCGCACGCGAAAGCCGATGCCGCCGCTGTAGTGAAGGTTCGACGGGTCGACGTCCCGCTTCAGCGGGACGACCTTGCCCGCGTCACCGAACAGCGCCATGTCCAGGAAGCTGAACGCGTGCCAGCGGTGCTCCACGCTCAGATTGACCGGTGTTATCCCTGAACCGGTACGACACGATAGCCTCGCAGCTCATCGCTGCCGCCGAGCGTCGGTTGCAGGTACAGCGGCACGGCATCGCCTTCCTTGGGATACGACAGCACCACGGATCCGCGGATCGCCAGCACGCGGCCCCCGTTGAAATACGGCACGAATTTCTGGACCTCGAACTCGGCCTGCCGGAAGGCGAACTGCTTCTGTCTCGACGTCCCAGGTACTCGCGATACCGTGCACCCAGGAGTCCGCCGCTCCGCGGACCCGTCAGTGAGTCGCGCGAATCGTAGTAGGCAAACAGGCCCATGCGCGTGTAGTTCGTGTCCTCGCCGAGTCCGGGCAGGGTCTCCGGGGCGAAGGCCTCGTCGATGGGAGGCACGCCGTCTTCGCCGCTCGGTGCTGTGTGGGCGCGGAAATAGCCACCGGTCGCGCCCACCCGGAGACGGCGGACGAGCTCGAACGACGCGTTGAAGTCGCTGGAGAAGTCGTCGTAGCGAAAGCTGGTGCGATTCGCTTCGGGCGAGTCGTTCCCCGAGCCGAAGTAGTCGATTTGCGGCGAGTGCTCGAACCGCGTATACCACCGCAGGAACGTGCGGTCGGTCCTGACCCCCTGGAAATCGACCTCGAGGTCCAGCATGTAGGCGCCCTGGAGCGTGCCGCGCGCCGTGCCGCGGATCCCCAGTTGATCGCGAAACAGGTCCGATCGGCGGTAGCCGAGGCCCCCGCTCATTCCTTGCGCGGACCGCATGCCGCCCAGCACCATCTGGCCGCCGTTCGCGCCCTTGCCGGATGCGAGGCCTTCTTTGAGCCCGCGCTCGGCAAAGCCATTGGCGAGGTTGACCATGCCGCTCTGGCGTTCGGGCCAGAGCTCGGCGACCTTGTCGGCACGTTCAGCGGCAATCGCTTCCTCGCGCGTTTGCGGCGTTGCTCCAGGCAACACTTGCGCGAGCGCGGGCGTCGAGGCCACGGTCCGGCCACGAGCAGCAGACACGCGAACCGACCAAGGGCTCGAGTGATCCGGACTGTCAACATCGCGATGGCCGCCCCCGCGTAATGATTTCCAGCGCGAACGCTAGCACAAGTGCACGGCGGACAGCGAGAATAATGACGGCGCGGCCCGCGCCCTGCCGTCGCCGCGGGTCGGACACGCCGCGTGTGGTATGAATGCCGCGCGAGACCGAGATGAAAGCCATCACCGTCGAACCGAACAAGCCAGAGACCGCGCGCTTCGAAGACATCCCCGAGCCGGACGCGCACGGCGGGTCCGTCCTCGTGGAAGCCGTCGCGGTCGGCGTGTGCGGCACCGACGTCGAGATCGTGGAGGGCAAGTACGGCTGGGCTCCGCGGGGCAAGACACGCCTCGTGCTCGGGCACGAGTCCCTCGGCCGCGTCGTGGACCCGGGCCCGGCCTCGTCGTTCAAGGAAGGTGATCTGGTGGCCGGCATCGTCCGGCGGCCCGACCCCGTGCCATGCCCCAACTGCGCGGTCGGCGAGTGGGACATGTGCCGCAACGGCCAGTACACCGAGCGCGGCATCAAGGAGATCGACGGGTTCATGTCCGAGAGGTGGCGCATCGAGCCCGAGTACGCGGTGAAGGTCGACCCGTCGCTCGGCATTCTCGGCGTGCTGCTCGAGCCCACCACCGTCGTCGCGAAGGCGTGGGAGCAGGTTCGCATGATCGGACAGCGTGCGTTCTGGGAGCCGAACACGGTGCTCGTCACCGGCGCCGGACCGATCGGTCTGCTTGCGGCGCTGATCGGACAGCAGCACGGGCTCGAGGTCCACGTTCTCGACCGTGTCGAATCAGGGGCCAAGCCGGAGATCGTGCGTGCTCTCGGGGCCACGTATCACGCCGGCACGGTGTCGGGCGTCGGCTTCAAACCGGACGTGATCATCGAATGCACGGGCGTTGGGCAGGTCATCGCCGACTCGATTCGGGCCGTCGCTCCGGGTGGTGTCGTGTGCCTCACAGGCGTCGGGAGTGGCGGGCGCACCGTCGGACTCCCGACGGCCGATGTGGCATCCAACGTCGTGCTGCAGAACAACGTCGTGGTCGGCAGCGTCAACGCCAACAAGCGACATTGGTACAAAGCGGCACAGCTCCTGGCCCACACCGACACCGCGTGGCTTCGACGTCTCGTGAGCCGGCGTGAGCCCCCGGCCGAATTCAAGCGCGCCCTCGCACGGCAGCCGGACGACGTCAAGGTCATCATCCAGTTCGCGGACGCGTGACGGACGTCGGACTCCGGGTCGTCTGCCTGGCTGCCCACCTGATATAAGGCAACGACACGAGCAGGTTGAGCACCATGTACAGCAGCACGGCCGGAAGCACCAGCGTGTGATCCGGGAAGTTGACCCGGGCGATGGCCAGCGCGACCCCGGGATGACGCGCGGCCGTCGACATGGCGAGCGTCGCACGATCGCTCGACACGCGTCCTCCGAGTAGATGCCCGACACCAAGACCAGTCACGCAGAACACCAGCATGGCCAGGAGCGTTCCGTTACCGATGAGCGGCACTGCCTTCGGGAGAGCGATGACCAGGAGCGGGACCAGACCGACCAGGAGGATGAGGACGGCGAGCTTCGCGGCGGGCCTGGCGGCTCGCGCGGCAAACTCGGGAGCGAATCGTTTGATCGTCAGTCCCGCCAGCAGGGGCGCGAGGACCGTCCAGCCAACCGAAAGAAGCACGCGCCAGAACGAGAGACTCAACGGGATGTCGAACACCCGCGCGAGGAGCGCCAGTGCCACGGGCACCTGGACAATCGAGACCAGGCAGGTCGCCACAAGCAGGCCAATCGCATAGTCGGACCCGCCGCCGGCCTTGATGTTCCTGGGCGGCAGAAATGGCGGTACCGGGGACAACGACAGCGCCGACCAGCGCGATCTTGACGGTGGGATCGAGATCGAACGAGTAGGCGAGCGCCGCCGCGGCCATCGGCATGACTACCAGCATCGATATCAACGATCGGAGGAGGCGGCCGGGCTGACGAAAAAGGGATATTGCGTCACCGGGGTTTGCGTGAAGGCCGAGCGCGACCACCATCAGCAACAGGCCGGTCACGAGCGCAGTCACCGTGACGAGTTCGACGAGCATCAGTTGGCCGCTGGCGCGTAGTGCGCGCGCACCCACCCCTCGAACCGGTCGCACATCGCCTCTTCGCCTTCGCTGGAGTCGGCGAGCACTTCGGCGCCGTGCACGATGCGGATCTCGGCGTTGAGATTGGCAGGCACGCCGTCGGGATATCGGCGTGCTGCCGCGGATCGCATCGCCTCCTCGGCACGAGCGCACGCCTCCTCAACCGAGTCGTTGCAGTCGTCGGCGAGGTGACGCGCCGAAAAGCCGTCGCCCGTCAGGCTGCGCAGCATGCTGTTGTGATCGACGCTGTTGCCCGGGTTCCCAGTAGTGGGCCGAGAGCGCCGGCCCGATCGCGGGGTTGTCCGTGAGATAGCCGAACTCGCCGAGAAAGTGCGCGCGCGTCTGCGAGACCGCCATCAGCGCCAGGAGATAGCCCTGATACGACGCGGCCGATTCCTGGTTGAGCAGGTGGGGAATGGCCAGGAGCGGCCGCGGGCTCTCGACGCCGAGCACGCGCCGCTCGGTCTCGCGCGCCAACGCGAGCACGGCATCCGGTGTCAGGTCGTCTTCAGACATCCGATACAGCGCGGACTCGAAGTAGGGCACGACGGCAATCGACCGCGCATCGAACGCGCGCATGGGCTGACTGCTGTCGCGATCCGCTCCATGATGAGCGCGGGCGGAATCGCGCGGCCCTCGGGAGTCGTCGCGTAGCGCATGAGCCAGTCGGCGTCGGACACGAGACTGTCGCAGAACATCGATTGCGTCTCCGCGTACGCCATCGAGGTCGGCGCGTACTCCTGGGAGAAGCAGGGCGAGTTCTGCACCACGTTCGCGAAATGCGCGGCGTGACCGCCTTCATGGAAGAGCGTGTTGATCGCGCGAAGGCCGCTGCCCAGCTGATCCGGTTTTGCCTCGGCCGTGAAGTTGATCGCCGCCGCGCACCCATTGGCCATCCTCCGCGATCCAGCTGGGCACCGGTCCGTGGCAGAAGCCGTTCTGGTGTTTGCCGGGCCGTTCCAGAAGGTCCAGCTGCATCGTCGCGCCGCGAAACTGGACGCCGAGACGCCGGAAGCTGTGAATCCACCGCCGCACCGCGAGCCCGAACGGCATGTACGGGTCGAGGCGTCGGATCACGTCACCGGAGGCAAAGAAGCGGAGATTCCAGGGTGCGGTGGCGTCTTCCCCGTGCTGCCGGCGAAGCTCGGCGAGCGCGCGGGTGTTGGCTGCGATCCGTCCGCTTGACGAAGTCGTCGAGGATCCGCATGAGCGCCGTCGTCTCCAGGCGCTCGGTCTTCTGGACCTTCAGATCGAAGAAGTTGTCGTAGCCGAGCGCGCGGGCGAAGCGGTTGCGGAGCACCACCAGTTCGAGAAACCCGTGATCGAGCACCCACTGCTCGATGCCGCGGAGCGCATCGAACGAGCTCCGCCGGCGTGCCTCGACGCGATTGGTCGCGAGGTTCGTCGCGAGCATCGGGAGCGACGCGACCTCCGATTCGCCCCGGTCATTGAGGTGCCGCGGTTCGTGACCGCGCTTCAGCTCGAAGAGACGCGGACTCGGCGTCCACGATCTCGCGCATGCGAGTGCGGCCTTCGGGGCTGTCGATGATGTTGGCTTCGAAGACCGCGAGCCAGCCCGTGAGGCCGTGCAGCAACGCATCGCGCTCCGCACTCGCTGGCGCGGCGCGCACGAGCGCAATCTGTTCGCGCGTGTCGGCGAGCTTGGCGGGGTCGGCGATGAACTCCTTGTAGGCACTTTCGGCCCGCGCGAAACCCTCGTGGTCGTCGCTCGTCGCCATGTAGGTCGACCAGAAGAGATCTTCCTTCGTCTTGTGGACGGCCAGATACGCGCGGTTCAGGTAGTCGAAGTACTCACGTGCCCTCTGCATGTCGAATGCTTCATCTTGCCACGCCCCGCCCGCCCGGGTTGTTCCTAGATCGCGTCGCTGACGCTCGACAGCGTGAAGTCCCGGACCTTCAGGGCCGGGACCACGACGGGCACTCCCGACGCCCCGCTTTCCCCTGCCGCGACTCGCGTCGCACGACCCACCATGTCGACATTCGCGAGGAGGTCCATCAGCGACTGGTTGAATCGGAAATTCGTGACCGGCCGGCTGATGCGACCGTTCTCGATGAGAAACGTGCCGTCGCGGGTCAGACCGGTGTAGGCGACCGTGCGCGGATTGAGAGGGCGGATGTACCAGAAACGTGTGATCAGTACACCGCGCGTGACCGACGCGATCATGTCGTCGAGCGTGGCGTCGCCGCCCGACACAATCACGTTCGATGGCGCCGCCCGCGGTGGCACGCCGTGTTTCATCGCCCAGAAGCGCGAATAGGACAACGTCTTCAGCACGCCGTTCTCCACCCACACTTCAGGAGTGACGGGCAGACCCGCGCTCGTGAACGGGTCGGTTTCCGCGTTCTTCTCGGCCGGATTGCTCACGATCGTGACGCGCGAGTCGAACAGCTTCTCGCCGAGACGGTTGCCGCCGCCGCGTTTGGCGAAGAACGAACGGCCCTCGTCCGCCTGCCGCGCGTCGAAAACCGCGGGCAGGCGCGAGAGCAGCATGCCCACGGCGGTCGGCTCGAGCACGACCTCGTATTTGCCTGGATCGAGCGCGGTCCTGCCGCGCCAGTCATTGCACTTGCGCAACGCGTCGTCCGCGATCCGTTGCGATTCGATCGTGTTCCAGTCCGCGCCTTCGTCGCCGGCCCAGCCCGATGACTGGCCATCACGCGTGCGGATCGTCAGGGTCGACGCCACACTTGTGCCCGCACGGTAGGCGAACAGGCCGTTCGAGGTCGCGACGGCGGATGACCCGGCCCGCATGTCGATGAATCCGGCCGCAATCGCACCTGCACGATCGGCGGCGGCGATCCCCGGTGACGCGGCCTGGGCCCGCGCCTCGGTGGTCAACCCGCCGGTGCTCTCGTAATAGCCGCCCGCGTCGACGTACTTCTGCTCGCCGAGCTCCGGCAGATACTCGGGATTCTCGGGCGCAAGCCTGGCCAGCGCTTCCGCGTCGCGCACCGCGCGCCGGAGCGAGTCGTCATCCAGACGGTTGGTCTCGACCGACGCCACGCGCTTGCCGAAGACGCTCGTCAGCTGGACCGTCACGTCCGTCGTTTCGCCAGCCGTGGTGATGCGATTGATCGCCACTCGCGTGAAGCCGCTCAATCCGGACTCGATGTTCACGCGCGTGTGGTCCGCGGTCGCGTACTCGAGCACCTTGCGGCAGAGCTGACGCGACTCGTCCGCCGTGAGCCCGTGGCGTGTGGCCTCTCCCGCTTGCATGGTTACGCCGTGTTGATGACGTTCACGTTGCGGAAGAGCGCGATCGGGCAGCCGTGGGACACGGCGTTCACCTGCTGCGGCTGACCCTTGCCGTCGTTCAGCGCCGCGCCGAGCCGGTACGTTCGTTGGCCGCCGACGACCGCCAGCGAATTCCAGAAATCGGGCGTGCGCGCCTGGTACGCCACGTCGCGAAGGAGGCGCGTCCGCTTGCCGTCCTTGATCTCCCAGAACGCTTGTCCGCCGAACTGGAAGTTGTAGCGCTGCTGATCGATGGAGAACGATCCGTCCCCCTCGATATAGATCCCGCGCTTCGTCTCGCCGATCACGTCGTCTTCGGTCAACTCGCGCGGATTCGGCTGCAGGCTGACGTTTGGCATCCGCTGAAACGGTATCGACTTCCAGTTCTGTCCGAGTGCGGTCCCGTGGCTTCGGCGGGTCTTCGTGATACTCGAAATCCACGGCGCCATGTCGCGCGTCGTCTGGTAGTCGACGAACATCCCTTTGCTGATGATGGGCCACGAGTGCGCGGGCACGCCTTCGTCGTCCCACCCGCACGTGGCGCATCCGCCAGGTTCGGTGCGATTCCCCAGCACCGTCATGAACGCTGGACCGTAGCGGAACTTGTTCAGCATCTGCTCCGGCGGGGCCAGGAAGCTCGTGCCGGCGAAGTTCGCTTCGAATCCCATCGCCCGATCCAGCTCCGTCGGATGGCCGATCGACTCGTGGATCGTGAGCCAGAGGTGGGACGGGTGGAGAACGAGGTCGTAGACGCCCGGTTCCACTGGCGCTGCCGTCAGCTTCGCAACCGCCTCTTCGGCCCACTGATGGACGTTCTCGTCGAGCCGGACGGCGACGATGTATTCCCAGCCCGCGCCGCGCGGCGGCACGGCGCCATTGCGTGTCTGAAAGTCGCTGTTGTCGTCGGACACGGCGGTGACGTTGACGTTCGGGCTCATCCGCAGGAACGTCTGCTGAATCAGCGACCCGTCGGTCGTGCCGAGGAGCCGGCTGTCGCGAATCGACGTCAGGCCCGACGTGACGAATCGCACCCCTTTGACGCGCAGCGCTTCTTCGTTGGTCTTGAAGAGCAGCTGCGCTTTCTCTTCGATCGGCACCGTGAAGGGATCGATCTGGTGCGGCGTGATCCATCGGCCATCGGGGACCCTGGACGTCGGCGCCAGCGGGGAATCCGCCGGTTTGACGCGGTCGTTCCCCGCAGCCATGGCCGCCGCGTGTTTCGCGGCTGCCGCAACCGCATCTCTCGTGAGATCCCGCGTCGCCGCAAATCCCCAGGAGCCGCCGACGCGCGCGCGCACGCCGATGCCGTACGTCTCGGTCTTGCTGACTCCGGTGATCTGCCGTTCGCGCGTCGTGATGGATTCGATGTTGCCGCGCATGATGCGCGCGTCGGCGTAGCTCGCGCCGGCTGACCGTGCGGCGTCGAGCGCAAGCAGCACGAGGTCCCGCTCGGCGGCATCGGGCCCGGGCGCGGCCGGCGTCTGATCCGCCAGCACGGCGTCCCAGCCGGTCGCGGCAGCCGCGACTCCGCCGGCGCCGGCCAGTTTCACGAATTCACGGCGATCGATCTCACCGAGCGGCCGAAATTCTGACTTCATACTTCTCACTTCTGACTTGACCCTGCTCTATCCGCAAGACCAATCCGTTGCAGGAGGTCTTTGAATCGCGGCTCGGCGCGTATCGCGTCGAATCCTGGCTCGACGCCGAGCTGCTGCAGGTGGGAGTCGCGCACGCGAAATGCGTCCTCGAGTGACGTCAACGCCTGCTCCCGCTCGCCGAGCGCCACCATGAGGATGGCGAGCTCTGCCGGTGAGACATTCCTCGTGCGGTTTCGCAACTCGGTCACCATCGTCCGCGCCTGATCCGTCTGACCGGCGTAGGCGTACGCCGATCCAAGCGCGATCTGTGTCGGCGGCGTGTCGAGACCGAGCGCCGCGGCCTGCCGGTAGGCGCCGATCGCGTTCTCATAGTGCGCGCTCGGCCATGTAGACGTGCCCGAGATAGAGATACGCGTAGGGATACTCGCGATCCAGTTCCAGCGTCTTCTCCAGGGCCGCCCGCGCATGATCATGCCGGCCGGCGGACAACAAGAGAAACCCGAGTGTGGCGTTGACGCCCGGTGAGAGTGGGTCGAGTTCTCTGGCGCGCGTGATCTCGGCAATCGCCTGGTCGTGCCGACCCATGAGGCGGAGATACGAGGCGTACCAGCGATGGGCGAGGGCCAGGTTCGGATTCAGCTCGATCGATCGCCTGTACCGGCGCTCCGCCTCCGTCCATTCCCAGCCGTAGGTCATCAGGTTGGCAAGCGCGTACTGGCCGTCCGCCAGGGTCTCGTCCAGATGGAGCGCCGTCTCAGCCGCCGTTCTGGCTCTCGGCAGATACTCGGCTTCTGCCAGTTGGCCGCTGTTGATCAGGCTCCGATAGATGTCGGAGAGGTCCGCATACGCGAGCGCGTACTCTGGGATCCGCCTCGATCGCCTGACGGAAATACTCCAGGGCCCGCTGCCGATCCTCGGTGCTTCCTTTCGCACGATGAAAATGGCCGCGGAGGACGAGCTCGTATGCCTTCGGATTGGCGGCTCCCGACATCGCGCCGCGCCGCGGATCGCCGGCAGCCTCTGACACCTGTAGCGTTCCAGCGACGTCGCGCGAGATCTCATCCGGCACCTGGATCAGGTCCGCCACCTTGCGAACGTACTGGTCGCCCCACAGGCGCGTCCGATCGGCCCCATTGATCAACTCGACGCTGATGGACAGGCTGTCGCCGCGTTGAACGACCTTGCCGGCAAGAATGGCGGCGACGTCGAGTGCGCGTGCGACGTCGCGCAGGTCGGGCTTCTGGCCTTTGTAGCGAGACGATGAACTGTTCGCGACAACTTTGATCCCCGGCAGCTCTGAGAGCCGGCCGATGAGCGCCTCGCTCAGGCCATCGGAGATGTAGTCCTGCTCCGGATCCGCGCCTGTGGTCTCGAACGGCAGGACGGCAATTGAGGTGACGCCGGCCGTCGGTTGCGCGCCGTACCACGCGTAACCGGCCGCGGCGACGGCGACGGCGACGATGGCAGCCGCCACCATGGCCCACGGGCGGCGCCGCGTCTGGTTTGCCGGTACCGGTTCGGCAGCGCCTTCGACGCGTGGGCCTTCCAACGACTCGGCCGCTTCCTCGATGTGGGTGAAGCGGTCGGCCGGCTCACGCGCGAGACATCGCCGGATCGTCGCATCCCATCGGGGATCGAGGTCGGGAACGAGGGTGCGCGGGGACGGCGGCGGTTCCAGCAGCCGCCTGGTGGCCGTGCGCATCGGTGTGTCGGCCACGAATGGACAGACACCGGTGACGAGTTCGTACAACACGACACCGAACGCATACACATCGGTCGCGGGCGTCACCGCGCCGCCCTCGACCTGTTCGGGCGCCATGTACTCCGGCGTCCCGGAAACCTCGGCCACGTCGGATAGCGACAACGAGAACCTGGCGGCGTTGTCGTGATGGCTCCGCCGCGCCAGACCGAAGTCGGTCACGACGACTCGAGGTTGCTGGCCCGCGACCTTGGCCTCCACGAGCATGACGTTGTGGCTCTTGAAGTCGCGATGGACGACGCCGGCGCGGTGGGCCGCCGCCAGCGCCGCCGCCATCTGACGGGCGATCGGCAGGAGTTCGTCGGTCTTGAAGCGGCCAACCCGGTGAAGTCTCTCGGCGAGCGTTTCGCCGGACAACAACTCCATGGCGAGAAAGACGATCTCGTGCGCGCCCTCCTGACTACCGGGCGGCCGATGGCGGTACACGTCATAGATTCGGCAGACATTCGGGTGCGTCACCTGCCGTGCGAGATGCACTTCGCGCTTGAAGTGCTGAATCGTTCGCTCGTCTTTGGCGATCGTGGACAGGATGGTCTTCAGCGCAACGTGTTCGCGGAGCTCCAGGTCCTCCGCCTCGTAGAGCTCGCCCATGCCGCCTCGTGCCAGGTAGCTGACGATGCGAAACCGCGAGGCGAGGATTTCGCCGGTATGAAACGCGGGTCCCGGAACGTCAGCATCGTCGACATCGTCGCCGGCGGCGGGCGTGGCATCGGCGAGCTCGCGCATCGTCGCGGGAAAGAGGTGTTCGTCCTCGCGAAGGTCCCGCCGGATGGCGAGGTGCGTGTTCACGCGCGCGATCACGTCACCTTGCACGAAGGGGTACGCGATGAAGTCCACGGCGCCAACCTCGAATCCCCGGGTCCGCGTTGTCGCGTCATGGGACTTCGAAATCAGAATCACCGCCGCGTCCCGGCCGCAGGGGTCGTCCTTGAGGCGCCGGCACGTCTCGTACCCATCGATGCCGGGCAGGACCTCGTTGACGAGGATGATGAGCGGCCGCGCTCCTCGCGCGATGCCGACCGCATCCTCGCCGCTCCGCGCGGTCACGACGCGGCCGAGCGAGCCGAGCATGCGGCCGAGTTCCTCGAGGTTGGCGGCATCGCCATCGACTAGTTCAATCACGCCGGCATCATGGGAAGGGGACATTGGCGACGAGTTGGCAAACACAGGATGTCCCAGCTGACCTCTCGAAGTCAGCACCAAATCGTTAGCCGCGGGTCACCGCATATGGTGGCCGTGGTCGTCCTGACGGCGGTTGGTGGGGGCGAACGTGTCGATCTATTCGATGCGCAGCGCCGCCACCGCGTCGGTCCTGGCGGCCCGGCGGGCGGGAATGAGGCAGGCGAACAGGCCGACACACAGGAGCACCGTCACGACGCCTGCGACCGTCAACGGGTCCGTCGGCTGAATTTCGAACAACAGGCCGCGAATGGTCTGGCTGAGCAGGAGCGCGACCGTCACGCCGACAGCCAGGCCGACGACGACTGGCGTCATGCCCTGGCGAATGACCAGCCCGACCACCTGCGCGCGCCTGGCGCCGAGTGCCATCCGGATGCCGATCTCGTTGCGTCGTCGTGCCACCGAGTACGCGACAACGCCGTAGATGCCAAGGCTGGCGACGAGAAGCGCCGACCCGGCGAAGACGGCCAGCAGGATCGATTGAAAGCGACGTCGGGCGACCGACTCATCGACGACTTCTTCCATGGTGCGGATGGGTGGAATCGGCAGCTGCGCGTCCTGACTGCGAAGCGCGGTGCGAAGCGTGGCCGTCACCGTGCCCGCGTCTCCATTCGTTCGAACGACCAGCGCCGCGCCGTCCGGCACGCGCTGCCAGTACGGGTAGTAGGCGTGCGCCTGCGGCGCCTCCTCGAGGGTCGCCCGCACGTCGGCCACGATTCCGACGAGCGTCTTGATCTTGTCGTCCTCACCCATGAAGAACCGGCCTATCGGCGCGGGATCCTCGGGCCAGAGGAGCTTGGCGGCCTTCACGGAAAGGACGGCCACGCCGCGTTGCCGATCGCGCTCATCGAACGCGCGGCCGTGAAGGAACCGGATGTTCATGGCTCTGAAATATCCGGGACTCGTGTAGCGGTTGTCGACCGGGTGCCAGTTGTCGCGCGGCGCGCCTTCGAGGTAAATCGGGTCGTTCCAGGTCTGGCCCTGCGTCGGCAAGGCGGTCACGATGCCGGCGGCCTCGACGCCCTGGATCCCATCGACGGCGGCAAGGAGACGATCGAAGAACTGCGTCCGGACCAGCGGGTCCGCGTACCGGCCGCTCGTGACATTGACGTCGGTTGCGAGCACGCGGCTGGCGTCGAAGCCCTTGTCCACCTCGAGCAATCGGGCAAGGCTCGTCATCAGAAGGCCGGCGACAATCAGCAATGCCGCGCTCAGTCCCACCTCGAGACCGACCAACGCCCTGCGCATCCGCAAGCCTCCGCGGACTTCCGTGGACGTGTGGCTGCCCGCGCGCAGTGCTTCCTGCGGATCGTGGCGGGTGACGCGCCAGGCAGGGAGGGCCCCGAACAGAACGGCGGCGGTGAGGGTCAGCAGCAATGCGAACAGAAGGACGTTCGTCTCGAGACCGACCTCATCGAGGCGCGGGATGTCGATTGAGGTGGCGCCGACGAGGGCCTGCAGCGTCCAACCAGCCAGGATCACGCCGACGACACCTCCCGAGACCGACAGCAGCAGGGTCTCCGTCAGCACCTGCCCGACCTGACGGGCACGACTCGCACCGAGGGCCGTCCGAATTGCAGCTTCGCGCGCGCGTGACGCCATGCGCGACAGCAGAAGGTTGGCGAGGTTCACACACACAATGAGCAGTACGGCGCCGACCGCGGCGACCAGCAGCCACAAGCCGGACCGCACCTGTCCGGTGACGAGCTCGTGCGCGGGAATGAGAACGGCTCTGAGATTCACGCTGAGGCCCGTCGAACGCTGGAACTGCACCTGCGCTGCGTTGATGTCGTTCAATGCCTGCTCGGCTGTCGCGCCGGACCTGACGCGAACGACTGCGGCGTAGTTGAAATTGCCATTGACCCGCGCGAGTTCTTCGGCGCTGAGCACGAGAGGGCGGTAGACGTCGAACCGCGCGTTGAAACCCTGTGCGAACGGAAGCGGGAACGACGCGGGCACGACGCCCACCACCTCGTTTGGCTCATCGTCGACGATGATCCGCTGGCCGACGATCGACGGGTCGGCGTTGAAACGCGCACGCCAGAGCGACTCGTCAAGGATGACGACACGCGCGTTGCCCGCGAGCTCCTCCTCCAGCCGAAACGTTCGACCCAGGATCGGCTCGACTCCGAGCAGCGTGAACAGGTTGTACCCGACATCGACGACGCGAACGGCCGCCGGCTCGCCACCGGACGTCATCTCGGCGCGGCCATTGCGCATCAGCGCGACGCCGTCGAGCGACGGACATTGAGCGGCCCACGCTCGCGCGTGCACGGGATTGACCGGAGACTGCCCGCCGCTGGTGATTTCGCGGACGGCGAGCACCGAATCGGGATCGCGGAACGCAAGCGGACGGAGCAGCACGCCGTGGACGAGTGAGAAAATGGCCGTGTTCGCGCCGATGCCAATCGCGAGCGACAGGATCGCGATGGTCGCAAAGCCCGGATTGCGCCGGACGCCGCGCGCCGCCTGGCCGAGATCCTGAAGCACGATTTCCAGGAGGGGCAGCCTGCGCTGATCCCGGTAGCCTTCCGTTGCCGATTCGAGGCTCCCAAACCGCACCCTGGCTCGGCGGAGCGCTTCTTGACGCGGGACGCCGCGACCGATCTCATCGTCAGCCATCAACTGAATGTGAGACGAGAATTCTTCTGAAGGGTCGCTGGCACGATCTCGTCGAACGAGACTCCCGAGAAGGCGATGCCAGGTGCGGCGAAGCGCGCGGATCATGCCTTGTTCCCCTTCAACGCGATAAACCGCGCGACGATGTCGGTGGTCTGGGTCCACTGGGTGATGGTGGAGGCGAGCTGCTTCTGTCCGGTCTTCGTGATCCGGTAGAACCGCGCGCGCCGGTTGTTCTCCGAGACGCCCCATTCCGAGGCGATCGCGCCTTCCTGCTCGAGCTTGAGAAGGATGGGGTAGAGGGTGCCGTGATTGATCGAGAGCACGTCGTCGCTCGTCTGCTCGATCCGGCGTGCGATGCCGTACCCGTGCTGCGGTCCCATGGCGTTGAGGGTCTTGAGGACCATCAGCGCCAGCGTGCCCTGCCAGACATCGGTCTTGGTACTCATATTGGCGTCCCACACGAGTATGCCCCGTCTCATGTGGGAAGGCAATAGGACAAGGGCCGGACGCTTTTGCAGCAGCTCCCGACCCCTTCAGCGCGCGACTTCGGCCCGGTCAGCAGTCGCCATCGGCCCTCCGGCAGCGCGCCGATCGCGATCGATCCGATCTTCACCCGCGTGAGTTCCACGACACGCGCACCGATCGCTTCGACCATCCGGCGAACCTGCCGGTTGCGGCCTTCCGTCAGCGTGATCTCGAACGACGTCCGCCGGGATGAATCACCGACGCGCCTGACGCGTGCGGGACGCGTCGCGCCATCGCGCAGCGTCACGCCGTCGCGAAGCGCCTGAAGGTCCTCGTCGGTCAGGAGGGCGGATGCCTTGACCAGATACGTCTTCGGCACGTGGAAATCGGGACTGGTCACACGATCCGCGAACTCGGTGTCGTTGGTCATGAGGAGCAGTCCCGAGGTGTCCAGGTCGAGCCGACCGACCGGCGACACGAACGTCCTCACGTCCTTGATCAAGTCGTAGACCGTTGGCCGACCTTCCGGATCTCGTTTCGTCGTCACGTAGCCGGCGGGCTTGTGAAGCAGCAGATAGACGCGTTCGCGCGCGAAGAGAGGCTTGCCGTCGAGCCGGACGCGATCGCGATCCATGTCCACGCGGCGTTCGGGTTGACGCGTGATGGCGCCGTTGACCGTCACGCGGCCCGCGAGAATCCAGGCGCGCGCGTCCGTGCGCGATCCCGCACCGGCCTTCGAGAGCACGCGTTCCAGGGATTTCAGCGGGCGCGTTGGCGACGTCACGACCGACCCAATCGCGGCCTGTTCCTACACCGGTGGCGGATTCCGTTCGGCGAAGTCGCGCTGATGCCAGTACGGATAGGCCAGCGGAGTGGCGCTGGCCGCGTCGAGCTTCGCGACCTGCTCTCTCGACAACCTCCAGTCCGCCGCCTCGAGATTCTGCGCGAGCTGCTCTTCGTTGCGCGCGCCGATGATCACGGTCGACACCGTCGGGCGGTTCAGCACCCAGTTGAGCGCGACTTGGGGCAACGTCTTTCCAGTCTCCCTGGCGACGTCATCCAGCGCGTCGACCACACGGTACAGGTACTCCTCATCGACCTGCGGGCCCTTCTCGACGACGACAGGGGTGTTGAGGCGACTGGTCTCGGGCTTCGGCTGGCCGCGACGAAGCTTGCCGGTCAGGCGTCCCCATCCGAGCGGGCTCCAGACCACACAGCCCACCTGCTGATCGAGACCGAGTGGCATCAGCTCCCACTCGGTACTCGCGGCCGACGAGCGAGTAGTAGGCCTGGTGGGCGACATAGCGCGCGTACCCGTACCTGTCTGAGACGGCCAGCGACTTCATGAGATGCCAGCCGGAGAAATTCGAGCAGCCGATGTAGCGGATCTTGCCGGCGCGAACGAGATCGTCGAGCGTGCCGATCACTTCCTCGACCGGGGTCGCCAGATCGAAACCGTGTAGCTGATAGAGATCGATGTAGTCCGTGCCCAGCCTGTGAAGGCTCGCGTCCACGGCGCGAATCAGGTGGTAGCGTGAGGAGCCGACGTCGTTCGGTCCGTCGCCCATCCGGAATGTACCCTTGGTCGAGATGATGGCGTGCTGGCGACGCGCGCCGAGCGCCTTGCCGAGGATTTCTTCCGAGAGGCCGTGCGGAGTACACGTCGGCGGAGTCGAACATCGTCACGCCGGCGTCGAGGCACATGTCCACGAGGCGCGTCGCGTGCGCGACGTCGCTTTGACCCCACCCTTTGAAGAACTCGTTGCCGCCGCCGAATGTGACCGTGCCCATGCTCAGCGCGGGCACCTTGAATCCCGATCCGCCTAACCGCCTGAATTCCATCCAACCATCATCTACCAGACTCAGGGACGGGTCCGCCCAGGCCGGAGATCGGTCGCCGGCGTCACGTCGTTGAAGTCCGGCATGTAGGTGCGGAGGCCGCCTGACGGCGTGTTCTTCGAGTAGCCCGCGACCAGTTGCGTTCGGTACTTCGCAGGGAAGAAGTCGAACGGATCCCGTTCGTCGGCGTCGATGAGCTGCAAGTCCGCGTTCGTCATGAGCAGCTTGCCAAACCGGATCTGGTTGCCAGCGAAGTAGACGTAATGGCGCGCGTTGGCGTCGGCGGGGGCGAGGCGCGCGTCCGCCGTGCCACCGGGCGCCGACATCGTCATGCTGAGTTGTCCGCTCGCGAGATCGACACTCGTGAGCTTCCCCTGGATCCGCGGTGGCGGCAGCACCCGGCCCGGATCAATCAACACGTCGTCGCCGTCGATTTCGACGCCGCGCTGGTCCTTGATCTTCACGACGTCGTCGAGGCTGAGCCCGAAAATGTCCATGAGCTTCTTGGAGGGAATGCCAAGGACGCTCGCCGATTGCGCGTGCAGCCGGATCCGCCCGTCCGGCGCGGCCGAGACGGTCGCCGCCATGGAGAAGGGTAGCGCGACGCCCTTGTGGAGCGTTCCCTTCTGCTCGAGCCGGCCGTCCTCCACCTTCACCGTGATGTCGCTGAGCGGCGCGTGCTCGCCCGCGAACACGTGATCATTCAGGAGCGACGTCAGGCTCGACATCGGCATGCTCATCTTCGCCGAAGACACGCGCAACACATACGACCGCGGGTCATCGAACACCGGAGGCTGTGCGGTCTGGACCGGGACCATCTCGCCGCGGAGCCGCGTGATGTCGAGCACGATGCCGTCGTCCATGTGCAGCCGGACGTCTTTCATTTCGATTTGAACAGGACGGATTTCGATTTGAACGGACCGCGCGGCGTCTGGTCAGATGTCGACGGCGAAGCCGGGGGCGGCGGCGCGGTCGGCGGCGGCTCGGCGCGCCGGCCGCAAGAGGCAGTCAGCACGGAGAGCACCGTGAGGGTACTGGCGGTCCGTCGGAGTGACCGCGTCATGCGCCCTGAGAGTGCAAGTACGGTTCCAGAGCCCTCTGTTGATGGACGATCCGGGTTCGCGGAGCGTGAAAACGTGCTTTTTGCCCGCTGTGCGCACGATCTGCTCGCTCAGGACCGCATATTCCGGCTCAAAACGGCTCGTGACCCTGTACACTGACACCGCCAGTTGTGCTCGGTATCCGACCCAGCACCGAATCAGCGTCAGCATGAGGGATATGTCCAAAACCATGAAGAAGAAGCCGCTCGAAGATCACCGCTGCCTCAACCCGCCGTTCCAGGAGTGACACCATCAAGCAAATCGCCGCCGGGACCGACTTGAAGCCCCGTCAGGTCAAGGACGTGTTCGACACCCTGAGCCAGATCATGGCGGCCGACCTCGGCAAGAAGGGCTGCGGCGAGTTCAATTTCAACGGACTCCTCAAGCTGAGGGCCGTGAACAAGCCTGCGACCAAGGCCCGGATGGGCCGGAACCCCTTTACCGGGGAGAACGTGATGCTCAAGGCCAAGCCGGCGAGCCGCAAGGTCCGCGCCCGCGCCCTCCGGCCTCTGAACTCGATGATCTGAGCTACCCGCGTGAGACGTAGGCAATCCGTGTCGGCAGGAGTGAATTGGATGCAGTCATGAGCTACACAGTGAGATTCGACCGGGGTAACCGGGGTTGGACGTGTTCAGTGTTTTCGCTGGACGGAAATGGACTGAAGCATGGTCCAACGGTCGCCACCGGGACGGGCAACACTCAGGATGCCGCCAAGGAAGCCGCACTGGTCGCCACGTCGGACGCCGGGATTCGCGCGGCTCTTTCAGGAGCTGATCCCAGCCGCCCGCATTGGGTGCAGGGGGCTCTTGGAGAGAAACAGGAAGAGGCGCGTAAGGCCGCCGCGTTCGACGCGCGTGGCCGCCGGGTCGAGCGCCGGTCCGCGACGAAAGCCTAGCAGTTGAATCGTAGAACGCCGCCTTCCGGCGGCGTTCTACGATCTCAATGTGAGGCCGCCGCGGCCATTTCGGCGGCGAGCAGGCCAACTCTCGCCGCGATGATGCTGGTGCCCGAGGTACCGGGGTACTTCGGGCGTCCGCCATCTCCGCGGCCCGAGCCACCATGACGCGTCAGAAGCCCCGCGCGGATTTCGGCCACAAGGCGCGTGTACTTGCACGCGCGGCGTTTGGCCTTCGTCTCCCGAAGCTGTCGAAGGGCCGGCCGGGCGCCGCCGCCGGAATCGAGCACGCCGAGCTCGCGACGCTCCCGTCGAAGCCGGGCGGCGTCAAGGTCACCGTCGTCGACTACGCCGTCGGTCATGTCGAGGCGCACGTGGTCGAGGACATCGCCGCCTTCGTCGCGAAACATCGTCCCGAGTGGTCGGCCGTGCGTTGGATCAACGTGGACGGCCTCACCGACATGACGGTGCTTCAGGCCATCGCCGAGAAATATCAGCTCCATCCGCTGGCGCTCGAAGACGTGCTCCACATCCCCCAGCGCCCGAAAGTTGAGACGTACGGGGAAGGGCCATCGGGCTCGGACAGCGGGCAGCCCGCCAGGCTGTTCGTGGTTGCCCGGATGATTCAGCTCCTCGAGGGCCAGCTCGACCTCGAACAAGTCAGCTTCTTCATCGGCCACAGGACGTTGTTGACGTTCCAGGAGAAGCCCGGCGACGTGTTCGATGCCGTCCGCCGGCGGCTGAACGCTCCGCGCTCTCAGCTTCTGAACAACGACGCGAGCTTTCTGCTTGTACGCCTTGCTCGATGCCATCATCGATCACTGCTTTCCGGTGCTCGAACACTATGGGAACCGGCTCGAGGAGCTGGAGACCGAGCTTCTGAGTCGTCCGGCCGAAACCTCCATTCATCAGATTCATCGCCTCAGGCGCGAACTGCTGCTCTTTCGACGCGAGATGTGGCCGATGCGCGAGCTCCTGCACGCCCTGCAGCGCGACGCTCACGAGTGCATGCACGACACGACGCGCGTGTACCTGCGTGACGTGTACGACCACATGATTCAGATTATCGAGCTCTGTGAGACGTACCGCGAACTGGCGAACGGCCTCACGGAAACCTACATGTCGTCGCTGTCGGTCAGGATGAACGAGGTCATGAAGGTCCTCACGATGATCGCGACGATTTTCATCCCGATCACGTTTCTGGCCGGCGTCTACGGCATGAACTTTCAGTATTTTCCCGAGCTCCACTGGCGCTGGGGGTACCTGAGCTTCTGGGTCATCTGCGCCACCGTGGGCATCGGGATGCTGGTCTGGTTCAAGCGGAAACGCTGGCTGTGAACAATCTCAGGCACCGACGTGGGCTAGTGCGACAGATGAAATGGCACGTTGGTCAGAACCACGTTCGGTTTGAACAACAGTGCGCCCTTGATGAGGAGCGCCCGCTGGTTGTGGAAGAGGTGCTGCCACCAGCGGGCGGGCACGAACTCGGGGAGCACGACCGTGACGAACGCGTCCTGCCGGTCTCCGCCGACCTGTTCGATGTACTCGAGAAGTGGCTCCATCAGCGAGCGATATGGCGAGTCGAGCGTGATGAGCGGAACGCCCTGACCCCAGACGCGCCACGCCGCGGCGACCTGCTCGGCGGCGCTGGCGTCGAGATTCACGTAGACGGCCGGACGTCCGACGACAACGTCTTCGCATACTCGATGGCCTGCACAACGGCGCGGTGCACGCCGCTGACGGGGACGATGACGATGTTATGGCGTCGTGACGGCGTCCAGCCGTTCAGCGACAACTGTCGTGCCACGCGCTGATAGTGACGGCGGACACCCCGGAAAATCGCCACGTGCAGCGGAATCAGCAGAGGATGATCCACGCACCTTCAGTGGCCTTGGTGATGGCGACGACGACGAGCACGATGCCCGTCACGAGCGCACCGACGCTGTTGATGGCGGCGCTCGCCGTCCAGCCTTGCCATGCTCACGCCACCAGTGCCGGACCATGCCGAGTTGGGACAGCGTGAACGACAGGAACACGCCGATCATGTAGAGCGGAATCAGCGAGTGCGTGTCGCCCTGGAAGATCACGAGCAGGAGGCCGCGAACACGCTCAGGCCGATGATCCCGTTGGAGAACGCGAGCCGGTCCCCTTGATTCAGCAACTGACGGGGCACGTAGCCGTCACGTGCGAGGATCGAGGCGAGCCGCGGAAAATCCGCGTACGCGGTGTTGGCCGCGAGTACGAGGATGAGCATGGTTGCGGTCTGCACGAGGTAATACGGGCACACCACGCCCGCCAAAGACCCCTCGCGCCAGTTGGGACACGACGGTCTCGTGTTCGCTTGGCACAATGTGAAACGCGCTTGCGAGCGCCGTGATGCCGAGGAACATGGTGATCGACAGCAGCGCCATCGTGATCATGGTCGCCGCCGCGTTCTTCGCTTCCGGCGCCTTGAATGCCGGCACGCCGTTGGACACGGCTTCGACGCCCGTCATGGCGGTGCAGCCATTCGCGAACGCCCGGAGCAGGAGGAACGCGGTGAGCGTGTGACCGGCAGGTGAGATCGGAGCGGGCGACCGAACCGGGACGATGTGTCCGGTCAACGCCTGCCAGCCTCCAAGACCAATCAGCGCGAGGAGGCTGACGACGAAGAAGTAGGTGGGCAGCGCGAAGAGCCGGCCCGACTCGCGGATGCCGCGGAGATTGCCGACCATCAGCACGCCACGAACCCTATCGCCATGGCGACGGGATTCAGGCCGCCGCCGGGAAACGCCGACGTGATCGCGGCGACGCCCGCCGCGATACTGACGGCCACCGTCAGCACGTAGTCGATCAGCAGCGCAGCCGCCGCCACGAGCGCGGGAACTTCGCCGAGGTTCTCCTTCGCGACGATGTAGGCGCCACCACCATTCGGATAGGCGTGAATCGTCTGCCGGTAGGAGAACACGACCACCGCGAGGATGGTTGCGATGAGGACCGCGATCGGCGTGCTGAAGTACAGCGTCCCGACGCCAGCCACAATCAGGACACGCAGGATTTCCTCGGTCGCATACGCCACCGACGAGAGCGGATCGGAGGAGAGGATGGCCAGGCCGGTGAAGCGCGACAGGCGTTCGTGGTGCGCCGCGTGCGATGGAATCGGCGGGCCAACGACCAGCCGCTTGGTGCGGGTGTAGAAACCGAATGCAGTCACGCTCCACTAAGTAACGTGGTTCGCCATTAGGAAGTCATAAGGACCGATCAATCACCCCTCACGGTTTCCTTATGCCGCCTCGCCGTAGCCTGAGGGCATGTGGAACGTCCGGCGGGCCGCGGCTCTCCTGGCGACGTTCATCGTTGCCGCGGTGCTTGTCTCAGTCGTCTCGGTTCTACCGCCAATCGCTGGCCTTCTTCTGGCAGTGGCTGCGGCGTGCGGCTGGTGCGCCTGGCTCGAGACCCCTGGCTGGCCTTTCGCCGGTGGCGGCCCCACAATCAATGAGGCTGGCAGGACTCCGGTGCGAACCGTCCGACACTACCGCCTTCTTCCCTATCTGACCGACGGCCGCGGCTTCGGGGCCGCTGTCGTCGCAATCAGCGGCCTCACGACCCTCTTCGCCTGGGCTCTCGGGGTCACCAATCCCACGAGCGTCGCGCTGTCATTTCTGCTCATCGTCCTTGTGGTCGCGGCGGTGTCGAGCTGGCGTGTCGCGGTCGCCACCTCTCTGATGGCGTTCTTCTCGTTCAATTTCTTCTTCCTGCCGCCGACCGGTACGCTGGCGATTGCCGACGCTCAACACTGGGTCGCGCTGTTCACGTTGTTGTTCGTGAGTCTCGTGGCCAGCTACCTGTCGTCCGAAGTCCGCCAGCGCGCCGATGAGGCCACCAAGGCGGAGGTGGCGCGTCACAGCGCCGAGTTGAAATCCTCGCTTCTGGCGTCGCTCGGCCATGACCTGAAGACGCCACTGACCGCGCTCACCGTGGCGGCCAATAACCTGAACGCATCGTGGCTGACCGACGAGCAGCGGCTCGAGCAGGCGGACATCGTGCGGGCGGAGCTGGCCCGGTTGAATCGGCTGTTTCAGAACCTGATTGACATGGCCCGAATCGAATCGCACGCCGTGACGGCAGAGCGGGAGTGGGTGGCACCGGCGGACATCATCGAAGCCGCCACGCAACAGGTCGAGTCCTCACTCGTCCAGCATCGGCTGGATGTGGATAGCGGCAACGAGTCGCTGCTCGTGAGTCTCGACCCTCGACTGACGTCCGCGGCGCTCGCCCACGTCCTCGAGAACGCCGCGCAGCATTCAGCATCGGGCTCCGCGATCTCCGTGACCGTGCACGCGCTCGCGAACGAAGTCAGATTTGTCGTTCGCGACCGCGGGATCGGTTTGTCGGACAAGCCACGCCGGGCACAGGGTTCGTCCGGCCGCGTGGGTTCCGGCATGGGACTCTCCATTTCTCGCGGGCTGCTGTCGGCCGAAGGCGGGCGCGTCTGGGGCGAGGACCATCCAGACGGCGGCGCGAGCTTCACGCTCGCTGTGCCGGTTGAGAGCCGCACGGCCGCACAGCTCGAGCCCGAATTGCTCTCATGAGTGGTCCGGCTCGAATCCTGCTCGTTGACGACGAGACGGCGTTGCAGCGAACGATGGCGCCGCTGCTGCGTTCGCGAGGCTTCGCGGTGAGCATCGCCGGCACGGGCCGTGCGGCCGTCGATCTCTTCGAGCAGGAACGGCCCGACCTCGTGATCCTCGATCTCGGCCTGCCTGACATGGACGGAAGTGACGTGTGCCAGCAGATGCGTGAGCGCGGCGAGACGCCGATTCTGATCCTCTCGGCGCGTGGCGCGGAGAAGGACAAGGTCGCGGCCCTCGATCGTGGCGCGGATGACTACGTCACGAAACCGTTCGGCCCCGAAGAGCTTCTGGCGAGGGTCAGGGCCGCCTTGCGGCGGGCGCCGACTCGTGGCGACGCGCTTCGTGGCCGGCTCGTCAAGGGCGACCTCACCATCGATTTCGACCGCCGGCGAGTTCGCGTGGGCGACGTAGACATTCGCCTGACGCCCAGAGAGTTCGACCTGCTCACGCTGCTCGTCAGCCACAGTGGCCGCGTGCTGACGCACCGCGCGATCTCGAAGGCGATCTGGGGTCCGCAGTTCACCGAACAGCCTGAGCACCTGCGCGTGCTGGTGGGACAACTCCGCAAGAAGATCGAGCCCGATCCAGCAAAGCCCCGGTACCTGCTGACGGAGCCGTGGGTCGGATATCGGTTTGCCGACGATCAGGAGTGAAGCGATCCCGGAGAGCTCACCGCGGTGGTTGCGGCGGTTGCGCGCCGTCAGGACGCGGAGCGCCAGTCCGCTTCCTCGCCGGGTCCATCGCACTAATCGTCAGACCGACGATCACGACCGCCACGACGCCGATCACGTTGTGCCAGAGAAACGCGACCTTCGTGAACGAGGCGGCCCACGCGACTGACGCCATGCCCGCCAGCAGGCCGACGAACGCGCCGTTCGCCGTCGCGCGGCGGAAGCCGACGGCCAGCACGAAGACGCCGAGAATCGACCCGTAGAAGAACGAGCCGAACCGGTTGACGACTTCGATGAGCGAACCCAGTTCGGCCGCCCAGATGCCGATGGCGCACGCGAAGAGTCCCCACATGCCCGTGAAGGCCTTGGCCGTGACGAGATAGTGCGCGTCCGACGCGGCCGGCCGGAACCAGCGCTTGTAGAAGTCGATGACCGTCGCCGTCGACAGCGAGTTGAGCTCCGCGGCGATGGTATCGGTGGCCGCCATGAGAATCGCCACGATCAGGAGGCCGATGACGCCGATTGGCAACTCGGTGAGGATGAACGTCGGAATGATGTAGTTGACGTCGTTGAACGTACGGTTGCCTTCGCTCTGACGCACGAGCTCGGCCGCTTTGGCTCGCACGGCTTGAACCTCGTGCTCGCGGCTCGCTACGGCGATCTGCGCCCGAGACAGTCGCGCCGCGTCGCCTGCGCCGCGCGCGGCCGCGAGGTCCAGCGCGGCCGCCCGTTCGGCCTCGTGGGCACCCTGGAACTCGGTTTCGAGCGCGTGATACGCCTCCGCGGACTGACCGGCCCTGATCCGCTTCTGCGCTTCGGGTACTGAAGATGAGCGGACCCGGGTTGAAGGTGTAGAACACGAAGACGAGCACGCCGACGAGCAGCACCAGCACCTGCAGCGGAATCTTCCAGTAGGCGCTCATCAGGAGAGACTGCCGCGCCTCGTCGACCGACCGTGCCGTCAGGTAGCGCTGAACCTGGCTCTGGTCCGCGCCGAAGTACGAGCAGAACAGGAAGAGCGCCGCGATCGTTCCGGACCAGAAGGTGTACGGATTCGACAGATCGAACGAGAAATCAAAGACGCGCAGCCGGCCCGTCGCCGCGGCCACCGAAAGCCCGTCCCCGATGCTCACGCCATCCGGTAGACCAACGAGCGCCGCGATGAGGATCGCGAACAACCCGCCGACGATGAGCGACATCGTCTTCACGTCCGTCCAGGTGACGGCCTGGACGCCACCGAACATCGTGTAGACCACGGCGGGCATGGTGATCGCGAGCGCCGTGGCGGTCAGGTTCCAGCCCAGCACGAGCGACAGCACGACCGCGGGCGCCGAGATGACCGCGCCCACCGACAAGCCACGCGACAACAGGAAGAGCAGGCTCGTGAAGCTGCGGGTCTTCGCGTCGAACCGCTGCTCCAGGTACTCGGTACGCGGTGTAGACGCGCGAGTTGTAGAAGAACGGCACGAGCGTCACCGACAGGATGACCATCGCGAGCGGCAACGCGAAGTAGAACTGGATGAAGCGCATCCCGTCGCTGTACGCCTGGCCGGTCGTGCCGATCATCGTGATGGCGCTCAGTTGCGTGGCCATGACCGAGATGCCGGCGGCCCACCAGGGAATGCTGCGCTTCGCGAGGAAGTAGCCCTCGATCTCGTGGCTGTCCTTGGTGCGCTTCAGGCCGTCGTACACGATCCAGGCCGTGAAGAGGACGACAACGATCCAGTCGACGGGGTGCATCAGGACTGCGGCGGGTCGGCGGCTAGAGAAACGCTTGCTGGAGGTACCAGAGTCCGCCGAGGACGACGGCCTGGAGAATCAGGACCTTGACGTAGGTGGACCGCACGACTGCCGTTATTGTAATCGGCGTCCTCCCTTCGCATCAGGTTTACACGGGCGGTTGTCCGTCACGGCTTCACTCGTGCTAGAGTCGTCGAGCGCGTGCGGCGGAATGTGAATTCCACGAACGCGCGCGCGTTTCAACCCCTCCCACGGTTTACCCGAGGTCCGCATGAGACACGTTTTTCGGCGCGATGTCCACCCGGCAGTCCTCAGGCGAGTGCACCGATCATTGTTGCCAGGACTGCTCGAATATACGGGATCTCCGATGAAGAAAATTCTTGTCGCGCTGTTTCCACTGCTGCTCGTTGAAGTGTCCGCCCAGCACGCGATGCACGTCGAGGTGCAGGCCGATCGGATTGCGATTGGGGGCGAGTTCGTGCCCCGGTTTCTCGACCAGCCGCAGACGTTTGTGGTCGTGCCCGGCGCGTCGACCGCGTTGAACGCGGGCACGTACGGCTACATCGAAGTGGGCGGAACGCTGACCATTCCGGCCGTGGAAGTGAAGGCCACACATGTCGTCGTGCTTCCGGGCGGCACGCTCATCGTCGAGTGCGGGGCCACGATCGTTGGGCGGAACGTGCCAATCACCACCGAGCGTGATCCCTTCCAGTGGGGGAACGGGCTCTTGAACTTCGGCACGCTGCGGATGCGCTGCCCCGAGAAGACGCCGTTCGTCCCGCTTGAGGGCGATGCCGTGATTGGGGGCGGCGAGCCTGACGTTGGCGTCCGAGCCGATCGGCTGGGCCGTCGGAGACGAGCTCGTGCTGCCGGATACGCGACAGATGACGGGAACTTTGGGCGCCCCGCGGTGTTACCGAGCCGGGAAGTCGGCACGACCATCGCGTCCATCTCCGGCAAGCACGATCGACTGCTCTCAAAGCCACTCGCCTTCGAGCGCGCGGCGATTCGTCGGCCCGATGGGGCGTCGTCCTGACCCCACGCGTCGCGAACCTCGGACATCGGACGGTCATTCGCAGTGAGGACCCGGCGGGGGTGCGGTGGCACGTGGCGCTCGTCGGACCCGGCGCGTCGTGGGACGTGCAGGGCGTGGCGCTGGTCGGCCTGGGGCGGACACGCAACGAGCGGCTCGACAACACGACCGCGGACCGATCGCACATCGGCACGAACCAGGTCGGCCGCTATGCGTTCCACATGCACCACGCCGGATCGTCGATGAACGTCCGGCGCATCAGCAACAGCGCAATCGAGGGGCTCAACGGCGGCAAGTGGGGCGTCGTGGTCCACCAGTCGCACGACATCGAGATCCTGAACAACGTCTGCGTGGATGTGCAGGGCAGTTGCTTTGCCACTGAAGACGGGAACGAAGTCCGCAACGTGTTCCGCGGCAACTTCGCCGCCTACGTCAAAGGCAACGGGACCGAGGCGAGGGCGCACGCATCAACGCCGCAGGCGACTGTCGTGGGCTGTGAGTCGGCGTTCTGGTTCGGCGGCGATCGGCAACGTCATCGAGGCCAATGAGGCGTGGAACAGCCAGAGCGGGATCGACCTATTCAACAGGCTGCACCTCGCTGAAGCGGCGTGCCATATCCAAGCGTGAAGGGGGGGCAGCCCGACACGGTGCCGGTGCTTGCAGAACATGGTTCCCGTGTCGATGAAGGACAACGTGACCGCAGCGAACACCAACGCCGGTATGGAGTATTGGCCCGTCGTGACGTTTCCACACGAACGGCTCACCGCGGCCCATAACGCCTCACGGCAAGTGTTGAACGGCTTCCCGAACGGCACCTCTGAAATCTACCTCGTGGACGCCGATTCTCGCGTGCGACCGGCGCGGTGGGCGCGGTGCCTGCATCGTCTCGTCAAGTGGCTACAACATGGAGCGTGGAAACGCTGCGCGGCGAAATTCGCGGCTGTCGGGGCGGCGTCCACGGCGGCATCGGACGGGCTACGCACGATTTACCGAGACGGTGTTTCAAAACTGCTCGCTAACTTCTTCTTCGAGCAAGGCTGGCGGCCAGTGACGATTACCCGCGTGCGGCACGAACCCTCTGGGCGCGAACCCGCCCCAATATTTCTACTTCGCGCGCGATAGCGGGCCGTGGGCGGGACCGCCCGCGCCGTTTCCGGGCGATACCAGCTGGTGGAACGAGCGCGAAGGCTCACGCATTCTGATCGAAGACTGGCAGGGCACGGGGAAGTAATATCGCCTCTGCCTTTCCATCAGCGCAGCGCCATACCGTGCATGGGCGGCGTCCGACGCGGAGTCGCACTGGATGCTCCCGCCCCCCGAGTGTGGCGAAACCATTGGGGAGACGTGGGACCGTTGCGGGATGGCCTACGGCGGCGAAGACGTTCTCCGCGAGTGAGGCCGTCGACTTGGACGGCGTGATCAACAGTTCGCCCTGCCCGATCCGCGGCCGACAGGTCCGCCACGTGCCGTCTTGACCTTTCCGAACTCGGGCCAACCGGCCACGCTCCTCGCCGGCGAAGGCAATCGCGTTTACCTGCAATTCATTCTGACCGGGGCACGCGGAACGCCGCGGATTACGCCGCCTACTTCAGCATCGATGGCGGGCCGACGCCATAGCACGTCGCGGGACAATCGTGCAGTCCGAACGGGCGCGGGTATCTACAGGCGAGAACCGACATGAACACGCCGGGCACGCATACCGTGCGGACGTGGCGGGAGTTGAACGGTGCCGCAGTACCGAACTCGTCGCTGACTTTTCATTACTTCGTCGGGGAGGGCACGCCACCGCCACCACCGCCACCGCCACCCCCACTCCACCACCACCACCGACTCCTCCTCCTCCTACGACGACGAATCCGTGTCCGACGGTCACCTCGTGCCGACGGTGATCGACGGCCGAAACTTTTCGGCCCGTGCGGTGTTTGCCCGGGAGGGGAAAACTGCCATGAAGACGATTGGACTGCTTTTCGTCGTGCTCGGGGTGGTGTTGTTCGTCGGCAACCCCCTGTTCTGGCTGGGCCACGGCGTGTTCGGTCTGGCGGGCAGCTTGTTCGGCTGGTTGTGGGCCTCGCGGGCGGCCTCTTCGGCCTGGCCGTCGGCGTCGTGGCTGGTGTCTTCGGCGCCGCCGTCGGGGTCCTGGGCGCGCTGTTCGGAATCGGCGTGGCGCTCGTGACTCTCGCGGTGCCGCTCCTCGTCATCGTAGTTCTGGCGATCGGCGTCATGAAGCTCGTCGCCCTCGCCTGATCTCTGCTTGCGCCACCGTTCCCGTGGCGCTACTTTCGTCGGCACATGCGACCAACTCGACTGTGCCTGGTAATCGCCCTCTGCCTGGCGACTGACCTTGGCGCCGAGCCCGTGCAGACGCCGCCGGCACCTCCCGCCGCGCGTCCCGCGCCTCCGACCCGCGATCCCTACACACCCGGATACGTGACGGCGAAGGAGTTGCCGGACGGCGCCGTCCCGCCGGCCAACGAGAATGGCAACTTCATCGTCGGACCGACCCACAACCCTGCGCCCGAGATGACGGTGAAGGAAGGCGTGCCGCAGGGAACCATCCACAACCTCACGATGAGCTCGGCCGACAGCAGGTTCTATCCCGGCATCGCGCGGGAACCGGGCACGTTCGGTACACCCGACGCCGCCGATCCCGCGAAACTGATCGTGACGACCAGTCATCCGGCGCCATACACGCGGCGCGTGGCCGTCTACGTCCCGCAACAGTACGTACCCGGCACCGTCGCGCCGTTCATTGTCGGCGCCGACGGACCCGATCCGCTGTTGTTCACGGCGCTCGACAACCTGATCGCCGAGAAACGCGTGCCGGTGATGATCGCGATCTCGATTGGCAATGGCAGCGGCGACGCACAGGGCAGTCAGCGCGGGCTGGAGTACGACACGATGTCCAGCCGATATGCGGAGTTCGTCGAGACCGAGGTGCTGCCGTTCGTGGAGGCGCAGGCCAACGTCAGGCTGACGAAGGATCCCGATCGCCGGGCGACGATGGGCACGAGCTCGGGCGGGTCGGCCGCGTTGATCATGGCGTGGTATCGCACGGACCTCTACCATCGCGTGCTGACCTACTCCGGAACGTTCGTGAACCAGCAGTGGCCGTCCAATCCCGAGACGCCCGGCGGCGCCTGGGAGTTCCACCGCCGTCTCATTCCCGAGAGTCCGGCGAAGCCGATTCGTCTGTGGATGGAGGTGGGAGACCGCGACCTGCTGAACCCGAACGTCATGCGAGACGAGATGCACGACTGGGTGGTCGCGAACGAGAACATGGCCCGGGTGCTGGCCGCGAAGGGCTACCGTTATCAGTTCGTCTTTGCCCGGAATTCCGGCCACGGCGATCGCGCCCTCAAGCAACAGACGCTGCCGGCCGCTCTGGAGTGGCTCTGGAAGGACTAGCGGTTGCCTCGCCGAAGCCGCGGAGCGGAAGGCGGGCCTGTCTCGCCGAAGCCGAAATGTGGCGAAGGCGGACCAACATTTTGCTCGCTGGCTCCGTCCAATAGTCCACCGTGGCATGGTGGAAGCGCGAACCGGGGCGTGAGCCCGGGCCGTCAGCTCAGGACGAGAATGCGCCGCTGATCCGGCTCCAGGGCATCACCCGGCACTTTCCGGGAGACGCCGGCGAGCCGTCGGTCGCGCTTCAGGATGTCACCGTCGACATCGAGCGCGGTGAGTTCGTGTCGGTGTCGGGCCCGTCCGGCTGCGGCAAGTCGACGTTCCTCTCGATCATCGGCCTGCTCGATACGCCGACGTCCGGCCGGTACTTCTTCAAGGGCCGAGCGACGGATCGCCTGTCGCCCAACGAGCGGGCGCGGACGCGTAACGTCGATATCGGGCTGGTGTTCCAGAGCTTCAACCTGATTGGCGATCTCACGGTGTACGAGAACGTCGAGTACCCGCTCACGATCAAGGGCGCCGCTCCGGACGAGCGCCGCCGCCGCGTCCTGGCCGCACTCGAGCGTGTCGGGTTGTCCGCACGCGCCACGCAGCGGCCATCGTCTCTGTCAGGCGGTCATCAGCAGCTCGTGGCCATCGCGCGGGCGGTCGCCGGGCAGCCGCCGATCGTCCTGGCCGACGAGCCCACCGGCAACCTGGACTCGGCCGCTGGCGAGATGGTCATGCGGACGATCCAGGAACTTCATGCGTCGGGATCGACGGTCTGCCTGGCGACGCACAACCCGCACTACATCGCGATGGCTCAACGGCACATCAAGTTGTTCGACGGGCGAGTCGTCGAGAGTTGATCTGTCAGTGAGATGGCATTGAGATTTGAGATTTGAAATTGATGATCCATTGATGATTGATGATTTCAGATTGATGATCGTCGGATTGAGAGCTCTCAATCGCTGAATCGTCAATCCGAAATTGACGGATCATCGATGGATCATCAATCTCAAATTTCAAATCATCAATGCCATCATTCTGTCTCTGTCACCCTGCCTAATGCGCCGTGATCGGCCGACCAGCTCGTGGCCGCGCCGCGTTCCAGTCGAGGCCCATCCACGAGGCCATCGTCGCCGCGGCCTGGTTCGAGAAGAGCGGCGAGTGGTCCCGCCACTCGCCGCGCGCGGCGAATCGCGGCGAGACAAACGCCATCCACACGTCCTCGGCACCCGCCACATCAGCGCCGTGGTTCCGCCAGTCGGCCGTCGTGCGGCCCCGGCCGTGGTCGGTCGTGATCAGCATGTGCGTGCGATCCCGGTACTCGGGTTGTGACTGCAGCCACGTCCACAACTCGCGGATCTGGTTGTCGTTGCGTTGGTAGGCCTCGAGCGTGCGGTCGTATCGGCCGTCGTGCGCCCAGTCGTCCGTTTCGCCGAGCGCGAGATGAAGCACGCGGGGCTTGACGGCGCGAAGATGGGTCATCGCGAGTCCGAACGTGTACGCATCGTGCCGAACGTTGTTCCACGGCGTCGGCGTCTCGAACTGGAGCAGGCTGAGCTCGCGCGCGCCGGGCCACGCCAGGTCGAACGCCTCGTAACCCGCGTTCACCGTCAGCGATCCTGGCGTGTGCTCGACGACTTCGTTCATGACATCCCACGACGCGAACACGGCGACCTCGAGCGACGACAGCTTCAAGTGTGCCTTCAGCGCTTCGAGCAGCGTCACGCGCGGGTTGTGGACTCGATCGTTGCTCTTGATGACCTCGTCGTCGGCCTCTCCCGTCAGCAGCTCCGAGTAGCCCGGGTACGAGAACCGGTGCGAGTTGGTCAGCGTGACGGCACTCTTCTGCCGCGGATTGCCGGCGATCGAGCCGTGCCTGGTCATCAGCACGTCCCAGAAGAACGGCATGAGCGTGCGGCGGCGCGCCTCAGGCGTGTCCGCATGGAAACGGCGGTACGTTGGGTCCGATTCAACGGCGGCGCCTTTCGGCAATGTCGATCGCAGAATCTCCACGTCGATCCCGGCGAACATCTCCTGGATGCGTGAACCGTCCAACGTGACCAGGACGAGCCGCTCGCCGGTTGCCGATGCGGTCTGGCTCTCTGCAGGCGTCCACGCCGCGAGGAGGGCGACGATGCCGCAGACACTGGCAAAAACGGCGATGAGAGGAGCCCGCATGCGACCGGTCATCACCTTACCAGCTCGGGCAATCCGATTCGACATGCCGTACGCACAGTTTTGTAACGCGGACCTGCCACGACCGACACCATCCAGCGGAAATCGCCACTAGGACTGGACTCACGTCGGACCGATAAGTCACACGGCTAAGGGTGTAGATGGACGCCGGCAGGCCTAGCGGAGCTCAGGTGATGGGATGTCAGTCCCGTCAGCGCGGGAGTGTACTGGTTGTCGACGACAACCCGGGCGACGTGTTTCTGGCCAGGACCCTCCTCGAGGAGGAGGGCTACACGGTGTACACGGCGCACAACGGTCACGACGCGCTCGACATCGTGAGCCGCGAACAACCCGATGTCGTGCTCTCCGATGTCCTCATGCCCGAGCCCGACGGGTTCGAGGTGTGCCGCCAGATCAAACGCGATCCCGCGACACGGCTGATTCCCGTTGTCCTGATCACCGGCCTGCACGACCTCGAAGACAAGATCAAGGGAATCGACGCGGGCGCCGACGACTTCCTGGCGAAGCCGTTCAACTTCGACGAGCTCACCGCGCGGGTGCGTGCGCTCATGCGTCTCAAACGGTTCACCGACGACCTCGATTCGGCCGAATCGGTCATCACGAGCCTGGCGCTCACGATTGAAGCGCGCGATCAGTACACGGAAGGACACTGCGAGCGCCTGTCGCAGTACTCCACGGCGCTCGGTGCCGAGCTTGGCCTGAACCCCGACGATCTGTCGGCGCTCCAGTGGGGGGGATTCCTTCACGACGTCGGGAAGATCGGCGTATCGGACACCGTGCTGCGGAAACCGGCCAGCCTCACGATGACCGAGTTCCAGGCGATGAAGCTGCACACGATCATCGGCGAGCGACTCTGCGGCGAACTGAACTCACTGCGACGCGTGCGCCCGATCGTCCGTCATCACCACGAACATCTCGACGGCTCCGGCTATCCGGACGGGCTTCGCGGCGACGCCATTCCAATCCTCGCGCAGATCATGGGCATCGTGGACGTGTACGACGCGCTGACGACGGAGCGGCCCTATCGACACGCGATGAAACCCGAGAGCGCGTTCGAACTGCTCCTGCAGGAGGCCGACAAGGGCTGGCGCCGGCGCGACCTCGTCGAAGCGTTCATCGACCTCTGCCAGCGCTCCGGTTTCAGTCTGGACCTGGGCCTCCAACTCGTCGGGCCGGGCGTCCGTCGCTGAGATCCCGGGCCTCCGCCCCGTTCCTCCGACCTCTCGATAATTTGAACAAATCGTGCACAATGGCCGGGAGGTCTTCATGCGCCTTGCGACGTTTGCCCTCATCGCTGTCGTCGTCGCCGCACCCACCGGCCTCACGAGCAAATGGCGGACCGAGGCCGTGAACGTGGACGGCCTGTCCACCGATTGGCAAACACCCGAACCGCTCGAACGTGGACTGACTGTGGGTGCCGTCAATGATGGCGAATTTCTGTATCTCATCGTGTCGGCCAGGGATGCGGAGGCGATCGCCTATATCTCGACCGGCCTCATCGTGTGGCTCGATCCGGCTGGCCGACGCGGAGAGACTTTTGGCCTCAGGCTCGAGGGCGTCGAGCAGCCCCTGTTACCGGGCATGACGCCGACCGCGGCGCCGACCGCATCGTCGGCGAGGATCTCGACGATGGTGCTCGACCAATTTGATGTGCTTGGTCCCGGCAAGAACCAGCGCCGGCTCGTGGATCTCACGCCGGAGCTTGGCATCGAGCTCGCCTCGAGCCGCGCGGAGACCGAAGTGGCGTACGAACTGAGAATCCCGCTGCAAAAAACATCGTCGCGCTCGTACGCGGTCGGCGTCGCGCCGGGCCGTACGATTGGTCTCGGCATTGCCACTCCCGAAGCGCCGGTCGGCCGAGGGCAACGCCCACGACTGGTGGGCGACTCCGGGTTCATTGGTGGCGATCCCTGGTACGGCGGAGGCTTCGCAAAATACCGCGAGGACGACGGCAAGCGGAAGCCGCTCGAAATCTGGACGACGGTGTCGCTGGCGTCAGGCCGTTGATTAGCGGCGGGCGCTACAATCGGCGCGTGATTCGGGCCGCCATCCTCCTGTCGTTGTTCGTCTCGATCGGCGGGGCGGCTGCCACTGTCCAGCCGCGCCCGACGTTTTCGCAGAAGACCCGGTCCTTCCACTCTGTCGAAGAGTTCGGCCGCCTGACACAAGGGCGCGTACCCGTCGCGCGGGGCGTCGACCAGCAACAGCTTGCCGCCCTTCACGCGGCTGGCGTACAGCTGCCGGTCGCAGAGATCAGGGTCCTCGTGGCGGAATCGAACGCCATCCTGTGGATCGGCACGGATCGGGGCGCCGTCCGGCTGAATCGTGACGATCGCAGCCGCCAGTACTTCGCGGGCCTCCGCTGGCTTCCACACGACCGCGTGACCGGAATAGGAATCGATGGCGCGTCGGTCTGGATCGAAACCCCGCAGGGCTACTCCCGCGTCCAGTACGCACCGATGAGCCTCGCGGACAAGTCCGGCACGTTCGTCGATCGCGTGCAGGCGCGTCACAACCGTTGGGGACTGACCGCGGACTCGCGCCTGCGCGTGGCCGGCGATCTCTCGTCGAACCAGCTCACCTCGACGGACAACGACGGCCTCTGGACGGCCATGTACGTCGCTGCGGAGTCGTTCCGCTTCAAGGTCACCGGCGCCGTGGACGCTCGCCGCAACGCCCGGGTGGGCATGCAGGCCATCATGCGTCTCGAGTCCATCACGGGCATTCCAGGTTTTCCGGCGCGATCGTTCATCAAGGTTGGCGTGGATGAACAGCCGGCCGACGGCGAGTGGCACGACGCGAAGGATGGATGGCGCTGGAAGGGCGACACGAGCTCGGACGAGATCGTCGGCCACTACTTCGTCTATCCGATCTACTACGACCTCGTCGCCGACGCCGAGGAGAGGCGCGTCCTCAGCGCCACGATCGGCCGCATCACCGACCACATCCTCGAGCACAACTATCAGCTCATCGATGTTGACGGGCAGCGGACGCGGTGGGGATGGTGGTCGCCCGACCTCATCTGGAACGATGCGGACGAGACGGGACTGCGTGCGCTTCACATCCTGGCGCACCTGCGGGTCGCGATTCACATGGCACCTGATACCGCATCACGCGCGCGTTATCAGGCCGCGTACGACTCGCTCGTCGGCACACACCGTTATCACCTGCTGACGCGAAACCTGAAGATCATGGTGCCGGGCTCGATCAACCATTCCGACGACGAGCTCGCGTTTCTCTCGTACTACCCGCTGCTCCAGTTCGAGAAGGAGCCGGCACTTCTGGCCGTCTACAAGGAGAGCCTCGAGCGCAGCTGGCGAATCGAGCGTCCCGAGCGCAACCCGCTGTGGAACGTCATCTATGCGGCCGGAACAGGCGCCGCCGAGTTCGACCGCGCGGAGACCCTGCGTACGCTGCAGGAAATCCCGATGGACACAATCCAGTGGACCATGGCGAACTCGCATCGCCTGGATGTGCCGATCGACACGTCGGCGGATCGTCAGGGCCGCCGCCAGGCATTGGTCGTCCTGCCGTACGACGAGCTGCCGATGTCGAAATGGAACGGCAACCCGTACAACCTCGACGGCGGCAACGGGGGCCGGACGGAAGACGACGGCGCGTACTTCCTGCTGCCGTACTGGATGGGCCGGTATCACGGCCTCATCGGCGAGTAGCTCGTCAAGAGCGGTTGACAGTCGACAGCCACGTCCATTAGTGTCGATACTCGACACCATGAGCCGGCAGACCGTTCCGAATATTCTTCAGGGCACCCTGGACCTGCTGATCCTTCGCACGCTTCAGGTCGGGACGATGCACGGGTGGGCGATCGCCGACCGCATTCAGCAGATCTCCCAGGATGTGCTGCAGGTGAACCAGGGCTCGCTCTATCCCGCGCTCCATCGCCTCGAGCACCGTGGATGGATCGAAGCGGAATGGGGTGTGTCCGAGCTCGGCCGCCGCGCGCGCTTCTACAAGCTCACGAGCGCCGGCCGGCGCCAGCTCGCGCTCGAGGCCAGCGAGTGGGAACGCATGTCGATCGCGATCGGGCGTGTGCTGAAGATGGCCTAGTGCGAGGGCACTGTCCGCGTGCTGTCAGGGATGTGTGTTCTTGCCGCTGAACTCAGATATCCTGCCGCGCGTGATGGCATCATTTCGCGTCGTCGTCGGCGCGCTTCTGTTGGTCGCGGCGGGGCTTGTGCTCGACGCTCGAGTTGACGCCGGCCAGCAAACCGGCAGGGGCGCGCGTGTCGCGCCGCGGGCTGACGACCCGCTCAACGCCGACGCCGATCTGTCCGCGAAACCGCCGCTCGCGCCGCTGACACCCGCGGAACAGGCGAAACGGTTCTGGCTGCCGCCGGGCTACCGAATCGAGCCCGTGCTCGCCGACCCCGACGTGGACAACCCGGGACAGATCGCGTTCGACGGCAACGGACGCATGTTCGTCATCGAGTTGCGAGGATACGAACAGACGGCGGACGGACAGGATCTGCTCCAACCCGTCGGCCGGATCTCCGTCCATGAGGATCGAAATGACGACGGCGTGTACGAGCACCACCGCGTGTTCGTGGACAAGCTGCTGTTCCCGCGCTTCGTCCTGCCGATTGGCGCGAACTCGATCCTGGCGCTCGAAAACGACGGCGACGAGCTATGGCGCTTCACCGACACGAACGGCGACGGCACCGCCGACGAGAAGACCGTGTTCACGACGAACTTCGGCCGAGGCGGCGCGTTGGGTGGCCAGCCGAGCGGCCTCGTCTGGGCGCTCGACAACTGGCTCTACAGCACGGTCAACGCATTCCGCGTTCGCTGGACGCCCACCGGCGTCATTCGGGAACCGACCGGTGCGACCGGATCGCAATGGGGCGCGACGCAGGACGACGACGGCAAGATGTGGTTTCAGGCGGGCATCAGCGGGCTGCCGTCGTACTTTCAGTTTCCGGTTCACTACGGCACGTTCAACGCGCCTGATCAGGTCGATCCGGAACTGAACACCACGTGGGGCGCGCCGATTCTCGTCGGCGACATCGCCGGCGGGCTGCCGGCGACCCGCATGCCGGACGGGTCGCTGATGTTCGTCACGGCCGGCGCGGGCAACGACATCTTCCGCGGCGACCGCTTGCCGAAGGATCTCGTCGGTGACTATCTCTACGGCGAGATCGTCGCGCGCATCGTCCGGCGCCTGAAAGTCGTGAAGCGTGAAGGGCTGACGCGGGTCGAGAACGCCTACCTGCGGTCGGAGTTCATCCGGTCGCTCGACCCGCTGTTCCGGCCCATTGACATGGCGACGGCCCCCGACGGCACGCTGTATGTCGTCGATATGTACCGCGGCGTTGTGGAGTGGGCGCCGGGCGCGCGCAGTGGCACGTACCTGCGGCAGAAGATCGACCAGTATCAGATGGACCGCGTGCGATCGAACGGGCGCGTGTGGCGGGTGACGTACGACGGCATACCTCGCGACCGGACCCGGCCGCGCATGCTCACGGAGACGCCGGCCCAGCTCATCGCGCACCTGGGCCATCCGAACGGCTGGTGGCGCGACACCGCGCAGCAGTTGCTGGTCCTGAGACAGGATCGTTCGATCGTTCCAGCGCTCGAGCGGATGGTGCGCCAGCCCGCGCCGCCTTCGCGCCCGTCTATTCGCGCGGGCGCTCCGGCGAGCCTCGCCGAAGCCGCCGGCGGAGGCGGGAATCTGCTCGCCCGGTTTCACGCGCTGTGGACGCTCGAAGGTTTGGGTGCGCTGACGCCGGCGACGGCCCGCGTCGCGATGAAAGACGGGATTCCGCGCATGCGGCAGCAGGGCATTCGCGCCAGCGAGACGCTTTATAAAGGAGGCGACCGGTCGTTCGCCGCCGACTACCGCGCGCTCGCCGGCGATCCCGATCCGGACGTGGCCATTCAGGCCTTGCTGACGATGAACACGTTGAAGGTACCGGAGCGCGAGGTCGCCCTCCGTTCCGCGCTCGCCACGAACAAGGCGCGCGGCGTTCAGTTCATCGCGACGAGCCTGACGAACGCGGCCGCGGCGGCCGGACGAGGTGGACCGGCGCTGCCGCCGGACCAGCAGAACGCCATCGATCGCGGCCGCGGCATCTACGGCGAGCTGTGCGTCGCCTGCCATGGCGACGACGGGCGAGGAACTCCGCATCCGGCGGCTGTTGGAAGCACTCGTGCTCCATCGCTGGCCGGCTCGGCGCGCGTGACTGGCCATCGCGACTACATCGTCAAGGCTCTGCTTCACGGGATCACCGGGCAGGTGGACGGCAGGAACTACAGCGAAGTGATGATGCCGATGGGATCGAACACAGACCAGTGGATCGCCGACGTGGCGTCGTACGTGCGCACCAGCTTCGGGAATTCGGCCACGATTGTGACGCCATCCGACGTCGCTCGCGCCCGGACCGACACCGCCAGCCGCGCGCAGCCGTGGACCGTGCCTGTGTTGGAGGGCTCGTTGCCCGTCGTGCTCGTGCCCGACGATCGGTGGACGATCACAGCCAGCCACGGTTCGGCCACGGCGGCAAACGCCTTCGCGTTGTCGGGCTGGTCGACCGGCGCCCCTCAGCAAGCGGGCATGTGGTTTCAGGTCCAGCTGCCGGTGTCGGCGGCCGTGACCGAAGTTCAGTTCACGTCGCCGCCGCAGGGAGGCGGCCGCGGCGGTCCGCCACCGGCGCAAACGTATCCGCGAGACTACCGCGTTGAAGTTTCGACGGACGGCGTGGCGTGGACCGCCGTTGTTGCGGAAGGCCGCGGTATGGCGAACATGACGACCGTCGCCTTCGCGCCCGTGCCGGCGCGTTTCGTTCGCATCACGCTCACGTCGAGCGCGAGCGATGCGCCGGCGTGGGCCATCCAGCGCCTGCGAATCTATCGCGCCGGTGGCTCACGGTGAGCGTCCATCTCAATCCTTTGACTGGCGTGCTCGAAGGCGCCGCCGTGAAAGAGAGCAGCCGGACGATTGCCGGGCTGGCAGGTTACTTCCGCGATGAGCCCGCGCGCGTCGTCGCTGAACCAGGATCGCCTCGCCTACCGCGTGCAGGCGTACGAGCCGAAACCGGAAGGTGAGCGGGGCGCCGTCTGTTGCGCAACGACGTTCCTCGAGCCGGGCATGGTCGGCGACGAGTACTTCCTTACGCGCGGTCACTTTCATGCGAACGACGACTGTCCTGAGCTCGAGGTGACGGTCAGCGGCACCGGCGTGCTCGTGTTGATGACGGCCGACCGCCGCACGTGGACCGAACCCATGCGCGCCGGTTCGGTGCACCACGTTCCTCCCGGCACTGCGCACCGAGTGGCGAATACCGGCGATGAAACGCTCGTGTTCGTGTCGTACTGGCCGAGCGAAACCGGACACGATTACCGCACGATCGTCGAGCACGGCTTCGCCGCGCGCGTTCGGCGGATCGATGGCCAGCCGGCGGTGGTGCCCGAGCCGGGCTAGAATTCAACGCCTTCATGCCGCTCAGTGTCGGCACTCGCTTCGGCCCTTACGAGATTCTGGGCGCCATCGGCGCCGGCGGAATGGGCGAGGTGTATCGCGCCCGCGACGCTCGCCTCGGCCGCGACGTCGCCATCAAGGTCCTGCCCGCATCACTCGTGACCGACCAGGAAAGACTTCGCCGGTTCGAACAGGAAGCTCGGGCGACCGCTGCGCTCAGTCACCCGAACATCCTGGCGGTGTATGACGTCGGGTCGCACGAGGGCCAGCCCTACGTCGTGTACGAGCTGCTCGAGGGCGGCACGCTCCGCGAACGGCTGCCGAGCGGATCGGCCTCCGTCCGCAAAGCCGTTGAGCTCGCCGTGCAGATCGCGCGCGGCCTGGCCGCGGCGCACGAGCGGAACATCGTCCATCGCGATCTGAAGCCCGAGAACATCTTCGTCACGACCGACGGCCGCGTGAAGATTCTGGATTTCGGTCTCGCGAAGCTCGTGGAAACCGATCCCGCGTCCAACGAAGCGCGTTCGACGACGGTCAATCTCGAGACGACGCCTGGAACCGTGCTCGGAACCGTCGGGTACATGGCCCCCGAGCAGGTACGAGGACTGTCCGTGGATCCGCGGACGGACATCTTCGCGCTCGGGGTCGTGCTCTACGAGATGCTTGCGGGCCGCCGGCCCTTTCACGGTTCCACGACCGCCGACACGATCGCGGCGATTGTCAAAGAGGATCCAGCGGATCTGCCGTCGGTCGAACGGCACATTCCCGCCGGGCTCGAACGCATCGTCGATCGGTGTCTCGAGAAGACGCCGAGCGCACGCTTCCAGACGGCGTCGGACCTTGGGTTTGCGCTGGAGGCGTTGTCATCGTCTTCCGACCGCGTGGAGCGGACCGATAACGCCGCCACGCCTCCCAGGGGCCAACCGGCCGCGCGTCTCGCCTGGATGGTTGCGGCGGTGTCGTTGCTGGCGCTTGCCGCGGCCGGTGTTGTCGTTGTCGGGCACCTGCGTGAGACGAAGGCGCCCATTGCCGTCACACGGTTCGAGGTCCCGGCTCCGGATGACGCGGTGATTCCCGGGAACACGCCACCGGTCATCTCTCCCGACGGCCGGCACATCGTGTTCGGTGCGATCAAGGAGGCCACCGCCGCGCTGTGGATCCGGCGGCTCGGCGACCTCAGCGCAGAAAGACTGGCTGGCACGGAAGGTGCGGCGTATCCGTTCTGGTCGCCCGACAGCCGATCGCTGGCGTTCTTCGCCGAAGACAAGCTCAAGAAACTCACGCTCAGCGGCGGCCCGCCCGTGGTGATCTGCGACTCGGGAGTCGGGGGCGGCGGCGCTTGGGCACCGGACAATACGATCGTGTTCGCACCAGGCTCGGGTGCACCGCTCAGCCGTGTTCCGGCCAGCGGTGGAAAGCCTGAACCTCTGACCACGCTGACCGAGGGCGAGTTCGGTCATCGGTGGCCCTCGTTCCTGCCGGATGGACGTCATTTTGTGTTTGCGATTTCACCAGGGGCTGGCCAGGGGGTGGCGGAGCTATCGCTAGCGTCACTCGACTCGACCGAGCGGACATCCATTGGCACCTCGAATTCGAACGCTGTGTACGGCGCGGGGCATTTGCTGTTCGTGCGCACAGGGAATCTCGTGGCGTTGCCGTTGGATCCCGTCGCGCGTCGTGTGACTGGCGAACCCTGGCCGGTGGCAACGCCGGTTACGGCGTTCGCCGGATCGCTCCGGGCGCCGGTCTCCGTATCCGAGACGGGGACGCTTGTCTATCGCACCGGGCGGGTGCCATTCACGACGCTCACGTGGTTCGACCGCAACGGGAAGGCGATCGGAACGATTGAGGACGCGGCCGCGCATCTCAATCTTTCGCTCAGTGTGGACGAGCGCCGGCTCGCCGTGTCGCGAGTACCCCAGGGTGCGCCGACGCCGAACATCGACATCTGGATCCTCGACCTCACGAGAGGAGGCGTGCCATCGCGGCTGACGTTCGAGGCCGCAGGTGAGTTCGACCCAGCCTTGTCTCCTGACGGTTCGGAGGTCGTGTTCTCGTCGACGCGCGAGCGGACCTACGACCTCTATAGGACCGCTGCGAACGGCACGGGGCAGAACGCGCTGTTGCTGAAGAGTGCGGCCGGCGCCTACGGTGCGAAGTTCTCGCCGGACGGGAAGTTCATCGCGTACTCCTCGGGGACGGACATCTGGCTAATGCCAGCCGGTGGCGGGGAGCCCAGACGTTTTACCGAGACACCGTTCGGCGAAAGCGATCCGGCATTCTCTCCGGACGGAAAATGGCTCGCGTACGCGTCGAACCAGGCGGGCCGCGCGGAGATTCACGTTCAGCCGTACCCGTCGGGCGGTGGGCTATACCAGGTTTCTCGCGCCGGCGGGATCGAGCCGTCCTGGCGCGGCGATGGCCGTGAGCTCTTCTATCTCGCGCCCGGGGGCACGATGATGGCGGTCAGCATTGACACCCGCGGGGATTTCCAAGCGGGCGTGCCGAAGCGCCTGTTCCAGACGGGCATGACCTCGACGCAGAACAACAACCCGTACGTCGTGTCGAGAGACGGTCAACGTTTCCTGATTCCTGTTCCAGACAGGTCGGGCACTGCGCCGATGACGGTCGTGCTCAACTGGGCAGCTGGCCGGTCCGAGTAGTGGCGTCCACGACCGAACGCGTGCGCGAGGTGCTGGCGATTCTCGAGCGGCGAGGGTCGAAGAAGAATCGCGAGGGCATGGCGCGGTACGCGATCACCGCGCCCAAGGTGTTTGGCGTGTCAGTCGCGGATCTGCAGCAGCTCGCGAAGCGCCTCGGACGCGACCACGAGCTGGCGCTCGCCCTCTGGGAGACGGGCTGGTACGAGGCGCGCATGCTCGCCGCGTTCGTGGACGAGCCAGCTCACGTCACATCGGCGCAAATGGACCGCTGGGCGAAGCAGTTCGACAACTGGGCGATTTGCGACACGCATTGCTTCCATCTGTTCGATCGCACGCCGCATGCGTGGAAGAAGGTTCGGCAGTGGAGCCGGCGCCGCGAGGAATTCGTGAAGCGTGCCGCTTTCGCCCTGCTCGCCTCCATCGCGCTTCACGACAAGAGGGCGCCCGACGATCCGTTTCTCGAAGCCCTCCCTCTTGCCGAACGGGCCGCAGCCGACGAACGAAACTTCGTCAAGAAAGGCGTGAGCTGGGCGCTTCGGACCGTGGGCCGACGAAATCAGACGCTGAACAAGGCGACGGTCGCCCTCGCCCGTCGCCTCGTGGCGTCCGCAGACGCAGCGCCGGGGTGGGTCGGCCGCGACGTGTTCAAGGAGCTCACGAGCCCGGCAGTACAGAAGCGGCTGGCGGCGCGCGCCGCAAAGCCGGCGCGGCGGCGATAGCGCGTAGGTCCAGTTGGGAACAGCCGATAACGGTGGCATGATCGGCCACCCGAGGACGTATGGCGACCGGAGGCCCTCCATGCCGACACGCCGTCAGTTCGTGAAAGACGCCACATTGCTTGCGGCAGCGCCAATGGTTGGCGGTCTCGGCCGGCGCGATCAAGCCGCCCCGAAAGGCCCGGTCTTCGCGTACATCGGCACCTACAGCTCCGGCGGCAACACGAACGGTGGCCGAGGCATCCACATCTTCGAGGTCGATCCCACGACGGGCGGGTTGACCGAACGCGAACCGCTCGTGACGCCCTCTAACCCATCAGCGCTCGCGCTGGGACGGACGCGTACGCATCTGTACGCCGGCAACGAGGTCTCGAACTTCGAAGGCGGCAAGACGGGGTCCGTCAGCGCGTACGCGATCGATCGTGCGACCGGCAGGCTGACGCTCGTCAATACCGTGAGCGCGCAAGGGGCGGGTCCGGCCCACGTGAGCGTGCATCCCGCGGGCAGACACCTGTTCGTGGCCAACTACGGTGCAGGGTCGGTCGCGGTGCTGCCGATTCGCGCCGATGGCGGTCTTCTGGCGGCGACCGACACGAAGATTCACGAGGGCGTGGTGGGATCGACACGCGCGACGAACGCGCCTCCGGGCAGCTTCGCGATCAGCGGCCACAACAGTCCGCACGCGCACATGATCCAGTCGGATCCGTCGGGCCGGTTCGTGCTTGCGACCGATCTCGGTCTCGATCTGATTTTGGTCTGGCGTTTCGACCAGGAGGTCGGCCGTCTCGCTCCGGCCGACCCGCCGTCGATCGCGTTGCCGTCGGGCGACGGCCCGCGGCACTTCGCGTTCCACTGGAATGCGCGCTGGCTGTATTCGGTGCAGGAGGAAGCGTCCACGATTGCCGTGTTCGACTACGACGCGACGAGCGGTCGGCTCACGAACAAGCAGACGATCTCGAGCTTGCCGAAAGGATTTGCCGGCACGAGTTTCACGTCCGGCATTCTGCTGTCGCCGGATGCGCGGTTCGTCTATGTGGCGAACCGTCTTCACGACAGCATCTCGTGGTTTGCGATCGGTTCAGACGGCACGCTGGCGTTTGCCGGGGAAGAGTGGACGCGCGGCGACTATCCGCGAAGCTTCGAGTTCGATCCCTCGGGAACGTTCCTCTATTCACTCAACCAGCGATCCGACGCCGTGACGTGTTTCCGAGTCGATCGTCCAACCGGCCGCCTCACCTTCACCGGTCAGGTACACGCCGATTGGTGCCCCGTCCAGCATGGTGTTCGTGTCGTAGGGGGACAGAGCCCTTTTCCACAGATCCATGAAAAAAGGGGACAGAGCGCGCGGTCGCGCTCTGTCCCCTTTTTGGCCCGATCTGTGGAAAAGGGCTCTGTCCCCCTACGACACGCCCGCCCTCACCACATATGCAGGAGTGAGGACATGATGCGGCGGAGGGCACTGGGGTGCCGCGCGGCGGCCTCGAGCTTCGCGAGGCTGTCGGGCGGGCGATTGACCCAGTCGCTGTCGCGCCGGCCGCCGCGCCATTCCGTCCGACGGTCAGGACCTCCGCGACGACGGTCTATGAGTGGTGGAGGGACAGGTACATCCGAAACGCTCGCAATGATGTGCCTCATGCCCGCCTATATCGGCACGTTTGCCGATCACAATATGGTCGGTCGGAGCTGGCGAGAAGTTTCGCCGCCCGCGCTCGTCGTCGCGGAGCATCGCGTTCGCATGCAGCCTCGTCGCTAGGTCGTTCTGACGTCAGGAAACTGGCGCGCGACGAGTTATTGACCCCTGGCGGGCCGCCAGCCGTTCGTGTTTCTCCGAGAGCCGAAAACAGCGCCGTGGCATGCGGTTTGCTCAGTGAACGTTGGAAAAACTCGTTAACCAAGCGCCAGAGGGGGAGCTGTGTCCAACCTGGAACGACGTCGATCACCGCGCGTGGCCGCCGTGAACCATCCCGACTTGCCTGCTGGCATTGTGGACGTAGGCCTCGGCGGGCTATCGGTCGCGCTCCCGTTCGTGCTGCCAAAGGACAGCGTGCACGACCTCGGCCTGACGCTCCCGAACGGCGCCGATGTCGTGCTGCGCCTCCGGGTCGCGCATCGTCGCCGCGAAACGGGAGCTGGTGGCGGGGCCGTGTTTGTCACCGGATTTGAGTTCCTGGCGGACATGACCGGGCAGCCGTCACTCAGCGCCGTCAAGGTCGCGAGCTGACCCTTTTTCCTAGTTCAACGTCCAGAGCGTCAGCTTCGACACGCCCTTCACGAAAATACGGTTGCCAGACAAGACGGGTGGCGTCCACGTCTCGTCGTCAGCGACCTTGTAGCGGCGCACCTGATCGAATGTCGTGCGGCTCGCTCTCGCCACAATCAACTCGCCGTCGTCTTCCAGGCTGAACAGCAGATTGCCCGACCGCAGAATCGCCGCGTTTGTCGCCTGACGTCCTTCGGACGTCCACAACGTCGCGCCCGTCTTCACGTCCACCCCAAAGTACTGTCCGGAGTTTCGTGTCGAAAGACCGAAAAGCACGTCGCCGGCGCCGACGACCGTGTTGCTCAGCCGGTACGGCGCCTCCTCGTTCTGCCAGGCATCCTGCGCGATCCATTGCGATCCCTGCTTCATCACCGTGTACGCCATCACCGGTCCACCGTTCGAGACGACGACCGTGCGGCCGACGACGATCGGCGTGGCGGAGTTCGTCACGCTCGAGTTCGTGAACGGACGTTCCCACAGAAGTGCGCCGGTCGCGGCGTCCACCCCGATGAGCCTGGTTTGGGTCAACGTGATGATCTGTCGGGTGCCGTCGAGCTCGGCCACGATCGGTGATCCGTACGCCGGTCCGTCGCCGTCCCAGTGCCACTTGATGTTCCCGGTGACCACGTCGAACGCGGTGAGCGCGCCCTGGTTGTTGCCGCCGACGTGGAAGATGACGGCGCCGCGATCGACGAGCGGAGAGAACGCGTGCGTCGTGAACGTCGGCACGATCGGCGATCCAGGTTTCTGCCACAACTGCTTTCCCGTCGTCGCGTCGCGCGCCGTGACGACACCTGTCATGCCGATCGAGAACAACCGGCCGTCGGCAAAGACCGGCGTGGACTTTGGCCCCGGGCCATGGCGTGCGGTCGATTTGTTCATCGTGAACGGCGCGGGATATCCGAACTTCCAGACGACGGTCCCGGTCGCCGCATCGAGGGCGCTCATGACCTCGTCCTCGCCCTGACGCGAGAACACGAACAGACGATTGCCAATGACAAGCGGAGTCGCGTAGCCGAAGCCGACGTCGACACTCCAGCGCGAGGTCAGCGCTTCTGGCCACGTCGGGGGCGCCGCGAAGGAAGGCACGGATCCGTCGCGATTTGGACCGCGCCATTGCGTCCAGTCGTTGGGTGCCTGGGCCGAGAGAAGGGAGACCCCGGCCAAGCAGCCGACGCCGATCACCGCGAGCCACGAACGAATGGGACGTGTCATGCAAAGCCTCCGGTCAACGAAGCGGGTGCAGCTCGAACTTTCGCACAAAAATCTCCGCGCCCTCGGACTGGATCATGATGCGACCGTCCGCGACGCTTGCGTTCGAGGCGGCGTTCACGAGCGAGCCGTTGACGTAGAAGAGAAGGGTATCCTCATCGGCGACCACCTCGATTCTCGTCCATCCGAGATCGGGCGTCTCGACGTCATTGGCGCCGCGGAATCCGGTCCGGTCGGTCCAGTCCTCGCTTTTGCCCGACCAGTTCACGCGACCCGACATGAAGGTCCGCAGCAACCCGGCCGGGTCGTAGACATCCTCGCCATCGCGATCCTTGTGGGTCGTCGCGTCCACCGACGGCAGGATACGGGAGCCATCCTCCTCGAATCCCGCCACCAGGATCAGATCGCCGACTCCGCCTTCGATGATCTGACACTCGATCGAGCTAATCCACGGACCGTTGAAGTTTCGCGCCGTATTGCCGAGTCGGCCTTGCGCATGGAGCAGGAGGCCGCTGTCGCGTGTGCGCGTGGCGCGCTCGCCGGACGTCGGCCCGCCCCATCGGAACTCGGCAACCAGGCGATAGTTTCGGAACGCATCTCTCGTGATCAGTCCGCCCCAGATGGTGCCGCTGATTTTGATGGCTGACGTGCCGTCAATCGTCTCGACCGAGAACACGCGTTCCGGATCTTCAGTGTGATGATCGACGAGCCACGTCTCGAAGTTGGCGAGCGTGCGGCCGTTGAAGAGCCGAATCACGCCGCCGGGCGATCGCGCGACCGTGTCGTCATGATCCGGCGCCGTTGGCGAGCAGGCGGACAGGTACGCGAGCGTTACCGCGACGAACAGCACGCGGAATCGGGCCTTGCGGCTGGTCATGGCACGCGTGTCCTGATTCTAGGGCGGGAACGAGCGATAATCGCCACCCCGTGAAGCTGTCCGATCTCGGCCCCGGCCTCCTCCTCGCAGCCACTGGTGTCGGCGTCGGCGACATGGTCGCCTCGACGATTGCCGGCGCCGAGCATGGGCTCACCCTTCTGTGGGCGGTGGCCGCCGGGGTCGTCGTCAAGTTTGCGATCACGGAAGGCGCCGCCCGCTGGCAGCTCGCCACCGGCCGGACGCTCGTCGAAGGCTGGCGCGACCACCTGCCGCGCGCCCTCCTCGCGCTGTTCGGCCTGTACTTCCTGATCTGGAGCTACTTCGTCTCGAGCGCGCTCGTTTCAGCCAGCGCGCTCGTTCCGGCCGCGATCTTTCCGTCGGTGCCGCTCGCGACATGGGGTGCCGTGCACGCGCTTGTCGCGTTCGTCGTGGTGTTCGTCGGCCGCTACCAGCGTTTCCTGTCCACGGTCAAAACACTCATTGCCTTCAAGTTCGCCGCGGTCGTTGCAGCGGCCGTGATCATCACCGCGCGGTCTGGCGCCCACTGGACGGCCATCGGTCCGCCGGCGCCGTTCTCCACCGTGGACACCCTGTCGCTCATCGGCGGCGTCGGCGGCACCGTGACGTTGCTGTCTGTACGGCTACTGGATGCGTGAAGCCGGTTGGTCGGGACGGGAGCGCCTCGCCACCGCACTTACCGATCTCAGCGTGTCGTTTGCGCTCGTCTTGCTCTTTTGCGCGTCGATGATGGTCATCGCCACGAACGTCAGTTGGCAGGGGCACATCCTCGAAGAAGGTCCACGCCTGTGTCTCCTGCTTGCGGATCGCATCGGGGAGGAGATCGGGCCGGTCGGGCGCGCGATCTTTCTGGCGGGGTTCTGGGGGACCGCGTTTACTTCGGTTCTCGGCGTGTGGCACGGCGTGCCGTTTCTCTTCGACGACTGGTTCCACCTGTGGCGGCGGCAGAAGCCGGCGGGTCATACCGGCCGCGCCTACCGGTTGTGGCTGACCTACCTCGCGCTCGCGGCCTTGTCTGCGCTCTTCATCGGCCGGCCCGTCTGGCTCGTGTACGCCTACACGGTCGTGGGCTCGTTCTTCTTTCCGTTCGTCATCTCGACGCTGCTCTGGCTGAACAACGCCCCGAGTGCTCAGAGGGAGTACACAACGGGCCGCGCCAAACGGCATGATCGCCAACACCGTGCTGGGCGCCGCGTTGCTGTTGTATGTGCTGCTCGCCCTGCGTTCGGTCGTCGGTTGACAGCCGGGTACGGCTATTCTTTCTACACACGCGACGGAGGTACAACAGATGAAGGGGCAGGTGCCGCGGGTGGGCCGGAACGATCCATGCCCGTGTGGAAGCGGCAAGAAATACAAGCACTGTCATGAGGCGCAGGCCAATGGCTTCACGGCCTGGCAGAAGGTGGGACTGATGCTCGTGGCGGCCGCTGCGATTGGCGGGCTCGTTCTGGCGTTTGCCAATCGATCGGATCAGGCCATGCCGACTGGCGTGTGGTCGGCTGAGCACGGGCACTATCATTGAGCGCCCGCCGACCGCATCCGTATCGCCACGATGCCTCACATCATCGAACGCGCCGCGAGCGGCCGCGCCAAGTGCCGCGGATGTGAACAGCGGATCGCTCGCGGCGATCTCAGGTTCGGCGAGCGCCGTCCGAATCCGTATGCCGACGATGGCGGGGAAACGACGCACTGGTTCCACGTGCCGTGCGGCGCGCTCATGCGACCCGAGCCTTTTCTCGAAGCCATTCTCGCCTTGGACGAGGCGATCGACCGGCGCGAGTGGCTCGAGCGTGAGGCGCGCCGTGGCCTGGAGCACCGGCGCGTGTCGCGTGCGCGCGCGGCCGGGCGCGCCTCGTCGGGCCGATCGACCTGCCGCCAGTGTCGCGAGACCATCGCCAAGGACAGCTGGCGCATCGCGCTCGCGTATTACGAGGACGGCCGCTTCGCACCGTCCGGATTCATTCACGCGCGCTGCGCGGCCCCGTATCTCGAAACGGTCGAGGTCATCGAGCGGCTCCGGGAGCTCTCGCCGGAACTGAGCGATCAGGACCTCGCGGACATCGGGTCCGAGCTCGCCTCCTCGAACTTGCCGACGACCTCGAACTCGCCTTCGCCACAGAGCGGCTCCGGCGAAGCAGGCTCTTGATTTACACTCCCCTGATGCCGACCCGACGTGAGTTCCTGACCACTGCCACTACCGCGATGCTGGCGGCCGCGACGCCACTCGCCCGCGCCCGGTCTCAGCGTGAAATCAAGAGCGCGCTCGGCGGCGTGATTGGCCTCCAACTCTGGAGCCTCCGGACCTACCTGCCCAAGGATCTGGGGGGAACGCTCGCCCAGATTCGCGCGATGGGTTTCCGCGACGTCGAGGGCGCGGGCCTCTGGGGAAAGTCGGCGGCCGAGCTTCGAGGCGCCCTCGATGGCGCCGGACTTCGATGCCAGTCCGCCCACATGGGTTACGAGCGGCTGCAGAAGGATCTCGAGGGAGCGCTGGCCGAGGCGAAGGCGGTCGGTGCGACCTGGGTCGTCTGTCCGTGGATTGCCGCGAAGATCACGCGCGAAGACACGCTTCGTGCCGCCGAGGTCTTCAATCGCGCGGGCAAGGCCGCGGCGAGCCAGGGCATGCGATTCGGCTACCACCTCCACGGCTACGAGTTCGTGGCGTCGCCCGAGGGCACGCTCTTCGACACGCTCGCGACCAACACCGATCCGAAACAGGTCGAGTTCCAGGTCGACGTCTTTCACACGTTCCACGGCGGCGGCGATCCGGTGAAGATCATCAACACGCACAAGTCGCGCGTCACCAGCCTTCACCTCAAGGATCTGAAGAAGGGCGCGGCCGTGGTCGCCGGACAGCCAACCGGAACACCGGACATCGACGTGCCCGTTGGTACCGGACAACTCGACATGCCGGCGATCCTCCGCGCCGCGAAGGCCGCCGGCGTCGGCCTGTACTACGTCGAAGACGAAAGCGCGGATCCGCTCGCGGCGATTCCGATGAGCGTGAAATATCTCGAATCCGTCAAAGTCTAGGCACGTCTCGCTACTTCTCGTCCGCGAACGCCTGATAGACGAGCGTCGGAAAACGGTTCCCGATCGTCGTCGCGTTCGGCCGGAGCTGGATCATCATCACGAGCACCATGCGCGTCGATGGCTCGACACGGTACGACGAGCCGTAGGCGCCGCCCCAGCCGAACGCCCCGATGGCTTCGAGATCGCGCACGCCGTATCGGTCGGTGGTTTCGAACCCGTAGCCGTAGCCGAGCCCGTCCAGGTCGCCGGATGTCGCCGATCTGGTTGGTGGTCATCAAGGCGACGGCACGGCTGCTGAGGAGGCGGCGGCCTTCGTGGACACCGCCGTTCCGGATCATCTCCAGGAAACGCGCGTAGTCGCGCGCGGTCGAGACGAGACCGGCCCCGCCCGAGAAGCTGACGCGCGGGCCGTCCACGTATTCGCCTTGTCCGAGCGGGCCGGCGGGCGCGCGTTCGTACGTGCCATCGGGCCGTGAGCCGTACACGACGGCCAGGCGATCGCGCTGGGCGGCGGGCAGATAGAAATGCGTGTCGGCCATGCCGAGCGGCTCGGTGATTCGCGTGCGGATGAACTGATCGAGCGGCATGCCGGCCGCGCGCTCGACGACACAGCCGAGGACGTCCGTGTTGTAGCCGTAGACGTACGCCTCACCAGGATGCGACACGAACGGCAGCGTCGCCAGCCGCTCCATCGTCGTGCAGATCGGTTCGGTCTTGTCCGCGGTGTACCAGCCGGCGCCGGCCGCCGGCCCGAGGCCCTTGGCTTGGTACATGGAAGCGACGTGAGCCTCGGTGCCATACGACATTCCCGAGGTGTGCGTCAGAAGATCTTTAATCTGAATCTGGCGGCGCGCCGGAACGATGGTGACACCGGCGCGGCCGGGCTCGGCGACCGTTGTCTTTGCAAACGCCGGGATGAAGCGGCTGACCGGCTCACTGAGGCCGATGCGACCCTCCTCGACGAGCATCATGATCGCGGCGCTCGTGATGGCCTTGGTCTGGGACGCGATGCGGAAGATCGTGTCCATCTTCATCGGACTCGACGCCTCGCGATCGCGCCACCCGAGCGCCTTCTCGTAGATCGGCCGTCCATCGCGCAGGACAAGCACGACGACACCGGCGACGCGGTTCTCTTTCACGTACTCCTCGAGCGCGCGGTCGAGCCGGGTCACGCGATCGGTGGACGCCGGCGCCGGTGTGGCCCCCTGCTGGGCGTGTGCGCGCCAGCCGAGAGATGTGGCGATCGTGCCTGCGACGAGAACAACGGTAACGAAGCGCGTCAGACGCATACGGTCCCTCTCAGCCGATTGTCACTTTCTTCACGCCGCGCGCGGTCAGCAACGCCGGCAGCCGCTTTCGATGATCGCCTTGCAACACGAGCGCCTCGTCTTCGACGACGCCACCGCAACCGAGCTGGGCCTTGAGCGCCTTCAGCCAGACCGCGCGATCGGCAGGCGCGATGGCCAGGTGCTCGACGATGGTCACGTCCTTGCCGCTGCGTCCCGCTCGCTCGAGTCGCACGACGGCGCGCGGTATCTTCGGCGCGGTCGACGGCGGTTCGGGCTTTGCCGATGGCGGTTCCGGGGCCGGCCGTTCCGGCAGCGAGTCCTTCAGCGACCTGAGGACTCCGAATGGATTGTGAAACGGCCGGTCGTCAGCCACGCGAGTCTCCGGCTATCCGCGCAACCGGCGCCAGTTCGCGATACTGCGCTCGGCGATGGGAAATTCCTCGTCGGGAGTGCTGTGCCCGTTCTCGACGAGGTAGGTCTCGACGATGCCGGCGTCTTCCGCGGCCTCGAAGATCGCCGGCCACGGGCAATCGCCCTCGCCAAACGCAATGTTGTAGCCCTTCGTCGCGCTCCAGTCGCGGAGGTGAACGCTGCGAATTCTACCGGCGTGCCGGCGAATCCAGGCCGGTGCATCAATCCCGTGCTGGACCGCCGGGCCGACGTCGAACTGCAGGACGAAATCGTCGGGCGTCCGCGACGCGACGATGTCAATCGGCAGCTCGCCATCGAGCTCGGTCCACTCGCGCTGATTGTTGTGATAACCCGCGGCGATCCCGTGCGGTCGAAGCCGTTCCGCCACGTCCGCGAAGGCGTCGCTCGCCTTCTGCCAACCCTCGAGGTCCGAGATCGGCGGGACGCTCGCGACCACCGCCATGCGGCTGCCGAGAATGTGGTTGAGCTCGACGGTCTGCGGCAGCCGCTCGGCCGCGAACGCCCGCATGCCGTTGTGGGTGGAGCTGCACGCCAGTCCGAGCGCGTCGAGCTTCGCGCGAACCTCTCGCGCATGGTCGAGCGTCCAGTCCAGATACGTCGAGTAGAACTCCACGGACTCGTAGCCGAGCCTGGCCACGGCGGCGAGCGTCGAGAACAAGTCTCTGTTCACGTCCGTTCGGACGGTCCAGAGCTCCAGGCCGATCGGGATGCGGGCGAGCGGCACGGTCACCGCCGAACACGGTACCCCATCCCCGGCTGGATGGGGGCACGAGCACCACCGGCCCGCCGAACGCCAGCGTTTCCGCGTCAGACCAGAAACAATGTCGCCAGCCCCAGGAACATGAAGAACCCGGCGCCGTCGGTCACGAATGTCAGCACGACGCTCGCGCCATGAGCGGGATCGCGTCCGGCCCATCGGAGCGCGAACGGCACCGCGACGCCGGCGAGCGCCGCAACGACAAGGTTGAGGAAGACGGCGGCGGTCATCACGAGCGCCAGCGAGGCGCTGCCGTAGAGCCAGTACGCGAGCAGGCCGACCACCGAGCCCCAGGCCAGGCCGTTCACGGCGCTCACGAGCAGCTCCTTTCGCGCCAATCGGGCGCCGGTGTCGCGCAACTGATCGAGCGCGAGCGCGCGTATGACGAGCGCCACGGTCTGGTTCCCGGTGTTGCCGCCAATGCTGGCAACAATCGGCATGAGTGTGGCCAGCGCGACCACCTGGGTGATGGTGTGCTCGAAAAGACCAATCACGCGTGACGCCGCGAACGCCGTCACCAGGTTGAGCGCGAGCCACGGCCATCGGTTCTGAACGGACTCGGACAGGGGAGCGAACAGATCCTCGGCGCCGCGCAGTCCCGCCCGCGTCAGCGCGTCCTGATCCGACTCCGCGCGCAGATAGTCCACGACCGAATCGATCGTGATTCGCCCAATCAACTTGCCCAGATCGTCAACGACCGGCGCCGACACGAGATCGTACCGCTCGAATGCCGTCGCCGCGCGCTCGGCCGGGTCGTTCGGCGTGAACGCCGCCGCGTCGGTGCGCATGATGTCCGCCAGTGGCGTTGTCGGGCTCGCGCGGATCAGGTCCGGGAGCAAGATGCTCCCGCGCAAGAGGTGACGAGCATCGACGACGAACAGACGATCGGTCTGACCCGGCAACGGCTCGCCGCCACGCAGGTGCTCGATCGCGTCGCCAGCCGTGAGATCGACCCGCAGGAAGACGACATCCTGCCGCATCAGGCGTCCGACCGTGCCCTCGACATACGCGGCCGTATCAACCACCCAGGATCGATCTGCGGCCTCGAACGCCTGCGACACCTGACGAACGACCTCGTCGGGCAGCGACGGCGACAGGTACGCGAAATCGTCGGCGTCCAGCTCGGCAATGGCCTGTGTCAATTCCTGGGCGTCGAGCTCTTCGATGACGCTCGCGCGAATCTCCTCGTCGAGCTCCACGAGCGTCAGGCCGGCGTCGCGGGACGGCAATTGGCGGAACACGATTACCCGATCGGTCGTCGGCAACGACGCGAGCAGCATCGCAAGGTCGGCGGGGTGGATGCCACGGAGGCGTTTCTGCAGCTCCACGAGATTCTCGCGGCGCTGCATGTGGGTGAGCAGGTCACGCTTTTCGGTGCCCTGCCGCCCGGCGAGCGACTCCAGCACGCGGTGTCGCTCGAGCAGGTGGATGACCTCGTCCAGCTTGGCCTGAAATGCGTCCCGCGACAGTGTCATCGCCGCATCTCCATGCCGGTATTGTGCACGGAGGGTGCTGTCATAGTGTTGTTACATGGCTCCAAAGCGGACGGTGTACAGTCCAACGCGCGTGACGAGGCCCGCTAGAACCTCGATCTACAACCCGCCGCACGGGACGCCTGTGCGCGCGGCCCTGCCATCGCCGGCGCGTGTGCCCGTGCCCGTTCCGGCGGTCGAGGGTCTGAACGTGAAAACCGAGCCGTTGCTCGGACGCGCGTGGATCAATCGCGACCTCGCCTGGCTCGAGTTCAATCGCCGCGTGTTGGCCGAAGCCGCGGACCCGCGCACGCCGCTGCTCGAGCGCGTGAAGTTTCTCGCGATCTTCAGCGCGAACCTCGACGAGTTCTTCATGAAGCGCGTCGCGCTGCTCCGTGGCAAGGCCACGGTCGAAGGCGACGAGGATCCGGTGACGCGGCAGGGTGATGCACGCGACGTCCTCGGCCGCATCCGGTCCGTCGTGAAGTCGCTCCTCGTCGAGCAGGCCGATCTCTTCCGGGACGAGTTGCTCCCGGCGCTCGCCGATCGCGGCATCCTGCTCCTCGAATGGCGTGACCTGACCGTGGCGCAGCGCCAGGAGGTCTCGGCCCACTTCGATCGCAACGTCTCGCCGGCGCTGACACCACTCGGCCTCGATCCGGCGCACCCGTTTCCGTTCATCTCGAACCAGTCGAACAACTGGGGCTTCCTGATGAAAGGGCCGGGTACGGCGCAGCCGATTCCGGTGCGCGTGAAGATTCCGACGATGCTGCCGCAGTGGGTGCCCCTGAAGGCCGATGTGGGGCCCGGAGAGCGCCGGTTCCTCAGCCTGGAGGTGCTGGTCCGCGAGAGTGCCGACAAGCTCTTTCCGGGCATGCAGGTCGTGGACACGACGCTCTTCCGCATCGTGCGCAACGCGCAACTCGAGCTCGACGAAGAAGAGAACGAGAGCCTCCGGGAATCGGTGACCGAAGCCCTCCGTCAGGCGCGCTTTCAGCCCGTCGTGCGCGTGGATTCTGGCGCCGCAAGCCGAACGCGAGCCTGGTCCAGGGCCTCGTCGATCGGTTCGCGCTCTCTGGCGACGACCTGTACGAAGCGTCGGCGCTGCTCGACTACACGACGCTCTTCCAGATCGCCGGCCTGGACATGCCGGATCTTCGGGATCCGCACTGGTCCCCGATGCCGCCGGCCAGGATTCCGGACGAGGACGTGGACATCTCCGCGGCAATCCAGGGCGGCGACATCCTGCTGCACCACCCGTACGACAGCTTCGACATGAGCGTCGAGGACTTCATCAGCGATGCGGCCGACGATCCGCACACGGTGGCGATCAAGATGACCGTGTACCGCATCGGCGACGACACGCCGTTCGTGCGATCGCTGATTCGCGCTGCGGAGTCGGGTAAGCAGGTCGCGTGCGTGATCGAGCTGCAGGCGCGATTCGATGAAGCGCGCAATCTCGTCTGGGCACGCGAGCTCGAGCAGGCCGGCGCGCACGTCACCTACGGCGTCGTTGGCCTGAAGACCCACGCGAAGGTCGCCCTCGTCGTCCGTAAGGAAGGTGCCGACCTGCGCTGCTACGCGCACATCGGGACCGGCAACTATCACGTCTCCACGGCGCGCTTCTACACCGATGTGGGCCTGCTGACATGCGACTCGGCCATCACCGCCGATGTCGTGAAGCTCTTTCATTACCTGACGGGGCACTCGGACGCGCCGCAGTTCGAGAAGCTGCTCGTGGCGCCGGGCGCGATGCGCCAGCGGTTCATCGATCTCGTGCAGCGCGAGATCGCGCACCACCAGGCCAGACGCCCCGCTCGCATCGTCGCGAAACTCAACCAGCTCGAGGACATGGAGATGTGCCGCGCGCTCTCGGCGGCGTCGCAGGCGGGCGTGCCGGTCGATCTCATCGTGCGCGGCCTCTGCTGTCTGGCGCCCGGTGTTCCCGGGTTGACCGAGAACATACACGTGCGATCGATCATCGGCCGGTTCCTCGAGCACTCGCGCATCTTCTATTTCGCCGACGGCCACGCCGAGCCTCTTGATGGCCAGTTCTTCATCGGATCGGGCGACTGGATGCACCGCAACCTGTCGCGACGCGTCGAAGTGGCCTCGCCGGTCGAGGACCGCGCCCTCCGCGCGCGGCTCTGGGAAATTCTCGACGTGTCGCTTCAGGACAACCGGCAGGCGTGGGTGATGCAGCGCGATGGCACCTACCATCAGCTGCAGCCGGGCCTGGCGATGAAGGCCCCGCCAGCACGGGTTCCCACGCCTGGTTCATCGATCTCGCACGAAAGCGCTCGGTCGCGGGCTGAGCGTCTCGAGGTCCCCGACGCCCATCAAACCGAAATTACGTCGTTGTCTCATTTACGAGAGATCGGTTTGGCAGACTGACGTCGTCATGTTTCGCAATCTGATTCGAACCGTAGACGTCGGCCTCGTCCTGAGCGTGGCCATGATTGCCCTGTCGCTCTGGCTCTCGCTGCGGTGACAGAGGACGTCACCAGCGTGACGATCTTGGCGGTTCTAGGGGAGGGACAGCGGGTCGCCCATCCAGACGCGACGCCGCATGCGCGGAGCCGGTCCGTCCATCAGGAAGCTTTCCGCCTGATCGAGCGTCGCGGAAAAGGCGGTCGGCGCGCTGCCGACGACGACAGCGTCGGTCTCGGCGTCGATGATCACGTACCGAGCCGCCTGCGCCGTCGTGGGCTGGCTCGACGAGCGAACGAGTCGATATCCGCGGCTTCGGGCCGCTCCCTGAAGCCGGCGTTCCCGGACTTGCTCATCGTCGGTCATTCGGAAAGTCATGATCTCCGTCATCTCCGTCGCCAATCTTCCCGCTGGGGGCTGACGTATAGAGCATAGTCCACGTCTGTATCCTGTCAAACCCCGGCCGGGTTGCGTGATGTTTTGCAGAGTGTTGACCGACGATCACGCCAGCATTACGTGTGCTCGATAGCCTGCCCCACCCCACGGACCTTGCGAGGCCGAGACAACCGGAGACATCGAGCATGCCCAGAATCAGAATTCTTGTCGGTAGTGTGGCAATGGTCGCCGTGGCGATTGCTCTGGCAAGGCCAGCGGCGCAGTCTTCGGGGCCGCGTGTCGTGCTGATCTCGCTCGATGGCGCCAGGCCCGCGCTCGTCTCGAGGAGGACCTGAAGGAAGGTGTTCTCGATAACCAGACGGGCCTCGGGACGCCTTCGATCGCGCGGGATTTCAGCCGACCAGAACGTTCACGGCGACCCCGTCCGTCACCGCCGTGTCGCACATCGCCATCGCCACCGGATCGACTGCCGCGCAAGAACGACATCTCCGGGAATTCGATTCATCCGGTGCGCCGCGACGATCGGCACAAGCCTGAGCGGGTTTCGCGGCGCCAATCGGCGGGTATCGCATTGAGCCCGCTCGGCCAAGCGCCTCGACCGACGGCCGAGCCGCTGTGGGTGCGTCTGCGTGCGATGGGCCGGAAGGTCGTGACGGCGACCTGGCCGGGTGGCGACGGCGCGCCGATATCAGGTCGCCGGCACCCTCGTTCAAGCCGCGACTGCCCACGCGCACGCGTCGACTACACCGTGCCGTTCGGGGCGTTCGGCGGCCTCGGGGCGCAGGGATTTTCGCTCGACGTCGGCGAATTTCACACGCGGCCGATCCGGCACCTCGTCGAGTCAGCTCGCGGCGGCCGGACATCCGTCGTTCAGCCCGCCATGGTCACGACGGATTCGTCGAGACCGTGTTCTGCGCGCCGGCGGCGTCGCGGTCAACCGTGCGGGACGACTCGCCGTTTGGACGCACGCGGCGATACGACATCGCGTCGCGGCCCTCGACGGCACGAACGACGGCGCTGTCGAACTACGACACGATGGTCTTCTTCGACGCCGCCGCCGGCATCACATCCGGGCCCGTTCGCGCTGCCGTCCACCGGTCCCGCGTACGCGCGGCTCGGTGGACCGTCGGCGCCTCTTCTTCTATGAGGGCTCGGGCAACATGGTCGGCACCTCGTACTTCGTGACGCAGATGGATGCCGGACCTGTCGACCGTTCGCTTCGCGCGATACGGCGGCAAATTTCATTCCACGGAATACGGCGGTCCTAGTCGACGGTGGACGACGTGAACACCATCGTCGGCTTCTGGGCGCCTCAGCCCGACTTCCGCATTCCCGAGCGGCTGAGCCCCGGCTTCGGTCACGTTTCCGGACCTCGAGCTCGAGGCGATCTATCTGGATCAGGTGCGCGACGTTCGACGACTACCAGACCGCGTGGCGCTGCGGGCGATCGCGCGGAATCCCGACGCGGACCTCGTGATGATCTATATCGAGCAGCCCGACGGATCCGGGCATCAGTTCACGCTGACCGACCCCGCCAGGCCACCGATCCGCTCGATCCGACGAGCATCGGCACGCCGGCCAGCCCGTTCGGCGCCACAGGCCAGGATCGCGACAAGGTCGCGCGATATGACTCGTATCTGGAGTTCGCCTACCAGACGGCGAGTGACGCCGTCGAGGCCATGATCAACGCCGTCGGCATCGACCGCGACGGCGAGCCGATGACGCGATGTGTTCGTCGTGTCCGACCACGGCATGGCGCCGTTTCACACGGCGGTGCGTCTCGGCAACGTTGCTCGTCAGCGCCGGCATCAGCACGAGCCTGAACCAGCATCCGCGACGACCGGGCCGGCCGCCAACATCTACGTGAACCTCGCAGGGCGCGAGTCGGGCGGAACGGTCGGCGCCAGCGGACTACCAGGCGCTCGTCGAGCCATCGCGCAGCGCGCTCCGAGCGCGCGACCGACCCGAATCCGTTCTACAACCCGCGGCGGCAGTCCGCTGTTCATCCCACGTCTGGACGCGGCCCGACGGCTGCGGACAAACCGGGCTTCTGCACCGACGAGCACTTCGGCCAGGACACCGGCGACGTGCTCGCGCTGATGGACGAAGGCTACAACTTCGACGGCACTGCAGACGCCCGGTCGTCCCGCGCCTCGGCGACGCCGACGCCGGTCGACCGCCAGTCGTATTCGGTGCCGAATTTCTACGGCGCACACGGCCACGATTCGGAGCTGCCGCTCGATGAGCGCCATCCTGTACGCGGCCGGCCCAAGCCTGAAGCGCGGCAAGAAGCTCGAGTCGGTGCGCGGCATCGACCTCACCCCGACGATTCTCGACATTCTGGGCGTGGCTGGAGCGCCGACCATCGACGGCCGCTAGGTCATCCCGAAGATTCTCAGGAAGGATAAGGATTGACCCCACGAATCGCCAGGCAGCGAGGTCATGGCTAAGGGACATAGATCCGCCCGTAGTAGAGCCGAGTGAAACCGAAGCACACTCGCGTTTCGGTTACCGAGACCGACCGGAGGCGCTTGCTCCTGTTGCAACCGGATCGGCCTGGTTCAGCAGAGCCCGCGTCCGAGCGTCCTCCGGCGCACGGGTCACGGCCTCGCGTAACCAGTTGACGGCTTCGTCGGGTTGCCCGTTGAGCAGAAGCGCCCTTCCCAGGCTGATGTAAGGCTCGATCGGACGAGGATCCAACCGAACGGCTTCGCGCAAGTGCGGACCATCGAATCGCCTCGTGGAACCTGCCCTGATTCGCGAGCAGGCCGCCCAGATTGATGCGGGCGATGCTGAAGTCGGGATTGAGCCGCACGGCCTCGCGGTAGTGACGCTCGGCTTCGCTCAGGTCCCCGCGGCGTCCCAGTAACGCACCGAGGCTCGTATGGCCCATCCAGCTCGTCGGGTACTTCCGGACCGTGTCCCTCCACAATGCTTCGTGATCCGCAAAGACGTGAGCCTGCCGCCAGGTCAGGGTCGCCAGCACCGCCACGACGATCGTGGCGAGAACGCGAGCGCTGCGGCCTCGCGTGGGCAGCCAGCGAGCGACCAGAGCGCACGCTGGCACTCACAGCGAGCGCGATCAGCGCAATGCTGGCCAGGTATTGGAAATGATCCCGGGCCACGAACGAATACCGCATCGGGAAGACATCGACGAATCCAAGGGCCGGCACGAGTGTGCCGGCGAACAGCAGGACGGCTACAAGCGGACCTGATCCGATCTTCCGACGTGCCCACCACAGCGCGACAACGGTCGCGAGCACGCCCAGAGGGTACGCGATCTGGACCGGATCCGCCGTGTCGATCTGCCACCGTGGGTAGCTGAACGCGAGGTTCGTCGGCCAGACAAGCTCGTGAGCGTAGAACCACAACGCCCGCCCGGCGATCAGGCACCGCTCAACCAGTGAGAGCTGCCAGTCGATCCCCTGCGCGCCGACGTGGTGCCGCTCGAGCCACACTGTCCCCATCGCCATAATCAGGCCGACGACGGCTAGCGGCAGAAGAGGCCAGATGTCGCGAGCGTGCATCCGCTGACGTTTCCACGCGATCAAGACCAGGAGCGCGGCAGGCAGCGTCGCCGTGACGGTCTGCTCAGCAGCGCAAGCAGGAAGAGCGTCGAGGCCAGGACGTAGCGCGGCAGCCGCTTGTCGTTCGGTGCGCCGTGTGGCGGGTCGAGCGCAACGCGAAGGTACGTGAGCATCGCAGCGAGGTAGAACACGCCCGACAAGACGTTCTTGCGCTCGGTGATCCACGGCGACCGACTCTACGTGAACCGGGTGGACCGCGAAAATCGCGGCTGCGAGCCACGAACCTGGAATGGAAAGCAGCACCAGGATGCGCCAGAGCAGCACCGCGCCAGCGGCGTGCAGCAGGATATTTGTGACGTGGTAGCCAGCCGGTGCGAGGCCCCAGAGCCGGTACTCGATCCAGAACGAGGTGTGGACGAGCGGGATAGGACTGCGGGGTGGCGGAGGGATTGAGCCAGATTGATCGGAGCCCTTCGGCTGAGCGCAGCGTGACGTTGTTGGTGACGTAGTCGTCGTCATCCCAGACGAAGTCGCCGTCGGTGGCGGGCAAGTAGGCGAGAACGGTCAGGGCGAGCAGCGCCGCCGCGCCGATGAGAAAGCGCGATTCGGCCGCCTGGTCTGGAAGCGCCACGTCGACGCGACCACGCGAATCCTGCGCGCCGCGATGTCGTCTCGTTCGGTGTGTTCCCTGTCTCCTGCCCATTTCTCAGAACAACAGGTAGACAGGCTACAGCTCCGACGACGGTCATCGACAGACCCCAGGCGAGGAGCCGGTTGAAGAGCACGCGCGGGTCTTCGGTGCCGGGCACGAGGCGCCGCGATGCAGAGCGCGCCGATCGTCGAGAGCGGCGACACGTCCACGAGATGGCCACCGACGTTGATCGCCGACGCGATCGCGACCGGGTCGCCGCCGCCGAGCCGCTCGATCAGGCCCGGCACGGTCGGGAGGAACGCCGGCAGCACGACGCCCGAGGTGCTGCTGTAGACGGACACGAGCCCGGTCACGAACGCGATGAAGCCCGTGATGGTCGCCGGGCGTGGCCCAGCGCGCGAGCAGTGACGTGAACAAATCCAGTCCTTGCGTCTTCTCGAGCAGCGCGATCAGCACCGTCACGCCCGAGACCATCAGAATCACGCCCCACGGCATCTTCTTGATGGCGTCCTCGTGATCGGCCGCGCCGAGCACCGACAAGGACGACGGCGCCGGCGAACGCCGCCATGCCGACGTTGACGCCGAAGAACGAGCACCGCCAGGAGCAGCGCGGCGATGACGACAAGCGTGATCCAGTTGTTGCGATCGAAGCGGTGTACCGCCGGCGCGGCGGTCGTCCGAGGCCCGCGTACGAGAACCGGAACAGGCGCCATCCGCCGAAGATGCAAGTAGCCGGCGAACGCGACGAGCGTCTGCGCCACGAGGTTGTTCGCGTAGGTGGCCCACTCGTGGCCCGGCAGGCCGATGCGCGTCATGATGCCCGCCACGATGATGCCGGTCGGCGCGACCGGCGACAGCGAGCCGGACGTCGCGCCGTGGCCGACCATGATGGCCATGAGGAACGCGGGAATCCGCGCGCGGGCGGCCACGGTCATCGCCATCGGCGCGATGAGCGCCGTGGTCGCGATGTGTCCCGGCCCGACCGACGCGAGCGTGCAGCCGAGCACGAAGAACATGACCGGCACGAGACCGGCGTTGCCGCGGCACAGCCGCAGCGCGCGCTCGGCCACTTTCGTCAGCGTGCCGTTCTGCTGCGCCTGCGTGAAGAGCAGCGTCACGCCGGCGAGCGTGAGAAACAAGCGAGACCGGGAATCCGGCCATCACGTCGTTCAGGCTGATGCCGCCGTAGAGGCCGACGCCCCAGGCGAACGCCAGGGCGAGCACGCCGACGTTCAGCGGCGTCACGGTGCTCGCGAGGATCGCGACGAGCAGGGCAACGAGCGACAGCGCCGCGAGGCTCATGTGCGCGTCTCGAGGTGGGCGGCGACGAGCACGGCAGGATGAACGGCCGTTTCACCGGCAAGGTCGAGGACCTGATGACGGCACGATGTGCCGGCCGCGACCACGACCGTGCCCGGGGCTTTCTGCCGGATCGGCCGGCAGCAGGCTGCCGTTCCGCAATCGCCCGCGACACCTCGAAGTGCTCGCGCGCGTAGCCGAACGAGCCCGCCATGCCGCAGCAGCCCGCGTTCGAGTCGACGACGGTCGTCCCAGGCAGCCGCGACAGCAGCGCTCTTGCCGGTGCCAGCAAGCCCCATCGACTTCTGGTGGCAGTGGCCGTGAAGCAGGACGGTCGGCGGGCCGGACGCGAACATCAGGCGGCCGGAGACCTGCTCGGCGGCTTCTTCGAAGAGCACGCAGCCCGCGGCGACCGTGCGGGCCCGCCGCTGCGCCTCGCCGCGCAAGAGATCCGGTGCGTCCTCACGAACGGCGGAGAGGCAGCTCGGCTCGCAGAAGATGACCTGGCGTCCCGCGGCGACATGCGGATACAGACGGTTCACGTTCTCCGCGGCCAGCGCCCGCGCATCGTCGAGCACGCCCTTCGAGATCTTCGGCCGGCCGCAGCACACGTTGCCGGCAAGGCCGACGTCGCACGCCGGCCGCGCCGAGCACGCGAAGCGCCGCCAGTCCAATCTCCGGGTCGTAGTAGTTCGTGAACGTGTCGGTGAACAGCACGGCGTCAGGATTCGCCGACGGGCTGGACGCGGCGCTCGAGCGGTTTCTGCACGAACGGCGGCACGCGCCGCCGCCGGTCGATGCCCAGCACGCGTCTCGTTCAGGCGCCGGACGATGGACGCGTTCGCAATCCAGTTCGACACGGGCGCGAACCGGCTGCCCATGCGCGCGAGATTGTGCGCGTCGCTCATGGCGCGCGCATGCCGCGACAGCCCGTGGCGCGACCAGTAGTCGGCGAGGAACTCGCTCTTGAAGCGCGCGACGTCCACGCCGACGGGACACTCGGCCTTGCACGCGCGACACTCGAGGCACAGATCGAGGACCTTGTAGACGCCCTCGTCGCCGAGCCCGGATTCGCCGAGGCGGCCGGCCATCGCGAGCCGGAGCACGTTGGCGCGGCCCCGCGTGACATCGGCTTCCTCGCGCGTCGCCATGTAGGACGGACACATCGTGCCGTCGAGCGTCTTGCGGCACGCGCCGAGGCCGCTGCACATCTCGACCGCGCCGGCCATCCCGCCGTACTCCGAGTAGTCGAAGTGCGTGGCCGGCCGCGGCGTCTCGGTAGCCCGCGCCGAAGCGCAGATTGGCCGTCATCGGCTCGGCGTCCACAATCTTGCCCGGGTTGAAGATGCCGTGCGGATCGAACGTGCGCTTGATCGTTCGGAACGCCTCGTACAGCGTCGGCCCGTACATGCGGCGCATGAACGGGCTGCGCAGCATGCCGTCGCCGTGCTCGCCCGACAGCGCGCCACCGAACTCGACGACGAGCTCCGCGACGTCGTTGGCGATCGACTCCATCCGCCGGATGCCGTCGGCCGTCTTCAGGTTGACGACCGGCCGCACGTGGAGACAGCCCACCGACGCGTGCGCGTAGACGCCCGCCGTCGTGCCGTGGCCGCGCACGATCTCGAGCAGCCGGGCGATGTAGTCGCGGAGCCGCTCCGGCGGCACGGCCGCGTCCTCGACGAACGACAACGATTTCTCCTCCGTCTTCATCGCCATCGACAGGCCGAGCGCCGCTTCGCGCAGCGTCCAGATGCGCGCCTGCGCGTCGGCGTCGAGCGCGCGATGGAAGTGGGTGCCGAATCCCTGCGCCGCGAGGTCGCGCTCGAGCGCGGCAAGCCGCGGCGGGAAGGTCCGCGGCGTCGTCCGCGTAGAACTCGATGCAGAGGAGCGACGCCGGGTCGCCCTCGACGAAGCTCTTCCTCAGCGCGTGAAGCTGCGGACTTCGTGCCGTGTGACTGAGGATGAAGCGGTCCATGACCTCGACCGCGGACGGCTTGTGCGTCAGGATCAGCGGCGTGGCCGCGAGCGATTCGAGAAGATCGTCGAACTGCACCGCGAGCACGGCCTTGGCCTTCGGCAGCGGCACGAGGTTCAGGCGTGCCTCGAGCACGACGCCGAGCGTGCCCTCGGATCCCACGAAGAGCTTCGACAGGTCGAACGGCTGGCCCGGCAGGAACGCGTCGAGGTTGTAGCCGCCGACGCGCCGCAGCACCTTCGGGAACCGGCGTTCGATCTCGTCCGCGTGCTCGGTGGCCAGGCTGCCGCACCGTCCGGCAGCATCGCGACAGCAGCCCGTTCGCCCGACGACGCCTCGGCCAGCTCGTCGTCCGTCCATCGGCCGCGCGCTGAACGACCGTGCCGTCGGAGAGCAGCACTTCCTGCTCGAGCACGTGATCGATCGTCTTGCCGTAGAACACGGACCGCGCGCCGCTCGAGTTGTTGGCCATCATGCCGCCGACCGTGGCGCGGCTCGCCGTCGACATATCGGGTGCGAAGCGCAGCCCGTGCGGCTTCGAGCGCGGCGTTCAGCTCGTCGAGCACGATGCCAGGCTCGACACGCGCCCATCGCTCCGTCGGGCCGCACCTCGAGCAGGCGGTTGAGGTACTTGGACGTGTCGACGATCAGGCCGCGGCCAATCGCCTGGCCGGCCTGCGACGTGCCGCCGCCGCGCATCGTGAGCGGACAGCGAAACTCGCGCAGACCTCGACGATCGCGACGAGGTCGTCCTTCGTTCGCGGAACGACGACCCCGATCGGCTCGAAGCTGATAGATGCTGGCGTCGGTGGAGTAGAGCGCGCGCGAGACCGCGTCGAACCGGACTTCGCCGGTCACGCGCGCTTCGAGGGCCCGCCGGAGCGCGTCGGCATCGACGATCGGCGCGGCGGCCATCAGTCGGTCGAGGCGGACGCCTTCACACGTTCAGGCGCGAGCACGCGAAGCGCCGCCGTCACGCCGCCCTCGCGGTGCGGCACGCCGGCGGCGCGGAGACCCATCTCCACGCCGGCCAGCGTTCCCGCGAGCATCAGGTCGTTGAAGCTGCCGAGGTGACCGATGCGGAACGCCCGGTCGGCGAGCCGTCCGAGCCCCGTGCCGAGCGACATGTCGAACTGATCGAGCACAGTCCGGCGCAGCTTGTCCGCGCTGTGGCCCTCCGGCGTGAACACCGCGGTCAGCGAGCTCGAGTATTCGCGCGGGTCGGCGCACACGATTTCGAGGCCCCAGGCGCCGGCGGCCGCGCGCGTCGCCTGCCGCGTGGCGATCGTGGCGGGCGAAGACCTGCGGCAGCCCTTCCTCCTGCAGCATCGCCAGCGCCTCGCGCAGGCCGAACAGCAGGTTCGTCGCCGGGGTGTACGCGAAGTACCCGCTCCGATGCTGCTTGATCATCTCGGTCCAGTCCCAGTACTGCCTCGGCAGCTTCGCCTGGCGGCCTGCGGCGATGGCCTTCTCGGAGATCGCGTTGAAGCTGAGGCCGGGCGGAACCATCAGGCCTTTCTGCGATCCGCACGCCGTGACGTCAACTTCCCATTCGTCGTGGCGATAGTCCATCGACGCCAGCGACGAGACCGTGTCCACCATGAGCAGCGCAGGATGCGCCAGCCGATTCATGACGCGACGGAGATCGGCGATGCGGCTCCTGACGCCGGTCGACGTTTCGTTGTGCACGACGACGACGGCTTTGATCGAGCGCTCGGTCGTCGGCAGCAGAGCCGGGCTTCGAGATCGGCGACCGAGGCGCCGTGCCGCCAGTCGCCCGGCACGTAGTCGACATCGAGTCCGAACGACGCGGCGACCTGGCGCCACAGGTTGGAGAAGTAGCCAGTCTCGAAGATCAGCACGCGGTCGCCGGGCGACAGCGTGTTGACGAACGCCGCTTCGATCGCGCCCGTGCCTGACGCGGTGTAGATGACGACGGCGCCGCGCGTGCCGAAGACCGTCCGGAGCCCGTCGAGCACTTCGGCCGTCAGCGCCGCGAACTCGGGGCCGCGGTGGTCGATGACCGGCGCCGCCATCGCCCGCAGCACGCGGTCGGGCACGTTCGTCGGGCCCGGGATCTGCAGGAAGTGGCGGCCGGTGTGGAGCACGGGTGAATTATAGCGGTTCCCAGTTCCACGTTCCCCGTTCCCCGTTCCCCGTTCCCCGTTCTGGTTCAGGGTTCCGCCGCACGAGGGGTCTGTCCCTGCCTACGAAGTGGGACTGACCCCTCGTGGCAACCGTCACTACCTTGGACCAGCGTCCGTTCGAGCCCCTCGTACGCATGATTGCAATTCCTGCCATCCCGGAGCGGCCCCACTCGGGATTGTTCCGAGGTCCCTACGGCAGAGCGTTTGCACAGAAGGGCCGCGGCGGTCGGCGGCGAGCGTAGAATGACTTCTGTGATCGCGAAGAGTCCCGCCACGATTGACGACCTGCGCAAGGTCCCGAAGGACGGGCGCGTCTACGAACTGGTTGACGGGGCGATCGTCGTGACACCGGCCGGCATGCGGCACTCGGGCGTCGCCGCACGAATTACCTTCGTCCTCGGTAGCTTCGTCTTTCCGCGCGGGATAGGCCAGATGTACACGGAGGGCGTCGGTATCCAGCTGCCGACTGGGAACGTCCGATCGCCGGATGGCTGCTTTGTCAGGACCGAAAAGCTGCCTGGCGGTCGCTCGCCAGTCGACTACGGGAAGCTCGTCCTGACCTTGTGGTCGAGGTGTTGTCGCCTGGCGACAGCGCGCGCGACATCGCGGCGAAGGTGGACGAGGACCCTCGGGTGCGGGGTCCCGCTGGTGTGGGTGGTCGACCCCGAGCGGAGAACGGTCACGGCCTATCGCCCACCACGAGACGCCGCCGAGGTACGCGACAGACGATGTTCTGACGGCCGAGCCCGTCCTGCCCGGATTCTCCTGTCGCGTGTCCGAGTTCTTCTCTGGGCTGACGGGGCGGTCCGCGCTCGAACCTCAACTATCCACTCGTGACGTTCGACCGGGCCATCACACGCGCGCGCCTCGCGCGGGGGCAGTCCCACTTCGTGAACGGGGACAGACCCCGCGTGGTCCCGTTCTTGCAGCCCTACGCGCCAAAGACATCCCGAGGTCTTTTCTGGCGGAGGGGCCCATGGCCGTCCTGACATCGACGTCCTCGTATTGGATCGACTCGCAATCGCTTCCGCGCTTTCGAAAGCTCGATCGCGATCTGACGGTCGACGTCGTCGTGATCGGAGCCGGCATCACCGGCCTGACGGCCGCGTATCTTCTCAAGCGGGAAGGGCGGTCCGTCGCGGTGCTGGACCGTGACCGATGCGGCGGCGTGGACACGAGCTACACGAGCGCGCACCTGACCGCCGTCACGGACTGGCGGCTGTCCGAGCTCGCCTCGACGATCGGCGAAGACCACGCGCGCGCGAGCTGGGACGCCGGCTTCGCGGCGATCGCCCGCATCGAGCAGTGCATCAGGGACGAACAGATCGACTGCGACTTCGCCTGGATTCCGGGCTACCTGCACGCGGACGCCTCTCGTCCCGCCACGTCCAAAGACATCGAAGACCTGCGGCACGAAGCCGACACGGCGGAGAAGCTCGGCTTCGATGCGCGATTCGTCGAGTCGGTGCCGTTCTTCGACCGGCCGGGCGTGGCGTTCGACGGCCAGGCGCGCATTCATCCACGCAAATACCTCGCGGCGCTCGCACGAGCGATAGACGAGGACGGCAGCTTCGTCTTCGATCACAGCGAGGCCGGCGAGGTGGAGGACGATCCGCCGAGAGTGACCGTCGGATCCCACACCGTCACTTGCGGCCACCTGGTCGTCGCGACGCACAACCCCATCGTCGGCGTCGCAGGCTGGCTCGGCGCGACGCTATTGCAGACGGCGCTCTCGCTCTACAGCACCTACGTGGTCGGTGGTCGCGTGAAGCGAGGGTCGGTGCCAGACGCGCTCTTCTGGGACACGAACCAGCCGTATCACTACGTTCGGCTCGAGCCGCATCGCGGCTACGACTACATCATCTTCGGCGGTGAAGATCACAAGACGGGGCAGGAGACCGATCCCGGTGCGTGTTTCGATCGGCTCGAGTCGGCACTCCGTCAGGCATGTCCGACCGTGTCGATCACGCACCGGTGGTCCGGACAGGTGATCGAAACCAACGACGGACTGCCGTACATCGGTGAGATGTCACCGCATCAATTCGCCGCGACGGGCTTTGCGGGCAACGGCCTCACCTTCGGCACGCTCGCCGGCATGATGGCCGTGGATGCCATCTCCGGCCGCGAGAACCCGTGGGCCGGAACGTTCGACATCGGACGCACGAAGATCCGCGGCGGCCTCTGGGACTACATCAAGGAGAACAAGGACTACCCGTACTACCTCGTTCGCGATCGGTTTGCGGGCGGCGAGAGCCGCCCGTTGCGATCGATCGCCCGCGGCGAAGGCACCGTGGTCGACGTCCGCGGCAAGCCGGCAGCCGCCTATCGGCGTGACGACGGAAGCTGATGTTGCTGTCGCCGGTGTGTACTCACATGGGGTGCTTCGTGCGATGGAACGCCGCCGACAGCACGTGGGACTGTCCGTGTCATGGCTCGCGCTTCAAGGCCGAGGGCGGCGGTGTTGTCCGGCCCGGCCGAGGCGCCACTCAAAATCCTTTCATGACCATCAACCTCCGTCCCTCCCAGTCGCGGCCCGGCGCGCTCATCGCGATTACGGCCGTCGGCATCGCGCTCTGTGCGTGGATCGCGGCGCCGTTCGTCTCGCCGCTGACCTGGGCATTTGCGCTGGCTGTCGTCGCCGCGCCGTTCCATCGCCGGGTGGAGGCCTGGATTCGGCGGCCGAATCTCGCGGCGGCAGCGAGCGTGCTGGCCGTGACGGTCCTTCTCCTGCTTCCGACGATGCTCGTCGCATGGCAGGTGGGCGCCCAGGCGAGCCGCGACCTCGGGCGCATCCAGCAGTATCTCGACGCAGGATCGCTTCGCGAACTGGCGGCACACATACCGGGTGGTGCCCGGATCTACGACGCGGTGATCTCCAGGCGCGAGGGGGCGTCGGCGTTGATGCCGGCGCGAAGGATGCGGGTGCGTGGGTCGTCTCGACTCTCTTCCTGCTGTTCCAGATTCTCGTCGCGGTGTTCGCGCTCTTCTTCATGCTGCGCGATCGCGCCGGCGTGATCGCGACGGTGCGATCGTACTTGCCCATGACCGTATCCGAGTCCACGTATTTTCTCGAGCGCATCCGAAGCATGGCGCACGCGACGATCTACGGCAGCGTGACGACCGCCATCGTCCAGGGCACGCTCGGCGGCGTGATGTTCGCCATCCTCGGAATCCGTGGCGCGCTGCTCTGGGGCGTCGTGATGGCGCTCCTGTCGCTCATTCCGTCAGCCGGCGCCTTCGTGATCTGGATCCCGACGGCGATCGTGCTCGCGATTCAGGGCGACTGGACGCGCGCCGCGATTCTTGTCGGATGGGGAACGCTCGTCGTCGGCACGATCGACAACGTGCTCTACCCGTGGCTCGTCGGCAAGGAGGTGCGCCTGCACCAACTGGCCGTCTTCATCGCCATCGTCGGCGGGTTGCTCGCGTTCGGCGCGGCCGGCCTGGTGCTCGGGCCCGTGATCGCGGCCGCCACGCTGGCGCTTCTCGATATCGTGCAGCAACGGGCACACACCAGGCTCGAGGGCTCGAGCGAGGTGATTGAGCGGGTTGGCTAGGCAGGAATCTCTGGCGCGTCGATTCCCAGCGCCGTCGCGAGATCGATGAGGTGTTCCTGCTCCTGACGCAGAATCTCGCGGATGTCCTCCGCGATCGCATACTCGCCGGCCGCCTCGCACTCCTTGAGACGACGACGGTAGTGACGAATCGTCTCGGACTCGTTGTTGAGGTCGGCCCGGAGCATTTTTTCGGCCTCGTCGGTCACGACCACGGGTTTCGGCGCGGCGACAGGAGTGCCACCGAGATAGTCGATGTGCTTGGCGATCGTGATGGCATGCTGCAGTTCCTCGCCAGCATGCTTTTCGAGTTCCTTGGCGATCGCCATGTAGGCGGCGCCCTTGAGCATCTGCGAATACACGACGTAGGCGATGATCGCCTGGTATTCCCGAGCCAGGTCTTCGTTGAGGCCCTGCACGAGGCCGTCCCGACCTGTCCGCGCTTTCTGCTCCTTCTCCTTCGCCATGAAACCCTCCGGGCCCCCCGGTCTGCACGACCGGGGCCAGATCCCACACGCGACGTGTGTAGAACCGCAGCACCTTTAGAGGACGTACTACCGCGAAGTTACTGGGCCGGACGTGGCCATGAACGAACTTCTAAGTGTCAGGAAGGACAGTACATAGCCCACCCGTGGCACATATCTTGATGCAATCGCATGGGGTGAAACTGCGTCGGGCGCCCAGAACTGCTCTCCCAGGCGTCATGGTGGCCATGCTCGTCGTGCTTGGCATGGCCGGCGCGTGCCGTCCCACCGGCGACGTCGAGGTGAAGGACATCACGTTCACCGGTGTCCAGGCCTTCCCCGAGAGCGACCTGAAGAACGTCCTGGCGACCCGTGAGAGCGGCCGGTTTCCATGGTCGCCGAAGCACTACTTCGACCGCGCGTCGTTCGACGCCGACCTCCAGCGCGTGCACGCCTACTACGTCGATCGCGGGTACCCGGCTCAGCGTGTCACGAACGTCGACGTCGCGTTCAACGCCGACCGCACGCAGGTTCGTGTGCGGGTGGACGTGGACGAAGGCGCGCCCGTCATCGTGGAGTCGGTCGCGCTTTGACGGCTTTGACGTCCTCTGAGGAAGCCGTACGGCCAGGCATCGACCAATCGCCGTTGAAGGCCGGCGCGCCCCGGGATCGCATTGTGGTGCGCGCGGCGCGCGACGCGGTGGCGGGTCTGCTCCGCGACCACGGTTACCCGCTCGGGTTCGTGGACGCCGGTGAGCGTCCGGGCCGAGACGCTAACAGTGTCATCGTGACATTTCGCGCCGATCCCGGACCGACGATGCAGTTCGGTGAAGCCACGTTCGAGGGATTGGCCAGCGGTCAACTCGTCCGTGGTTCGGCATCAGCTGACGTTCGCGCCGGGCGACACGTTTCGCGAAAGCCTGGTTCGTTCGACGCAGCGGCGGCTCTCGTCGATTGAGATGTTTACGCTCGCGACCGTCACGCCGAGGTTCGAGGAAGCCTCGAACGGACAAGTGCCGGTTCGTGTCACGGTCGCCGAAGGGAAGCCCCGCCGGGTCCGCCTCGGGATTGGCTATGGCACGGAAGAGCGTCTGCGGGGCAGCATCCTCTGGGAGCATTTGAACGTCGCCGCTCGGGCGCGACGCTTCGAGACCGAAGCCAAGGCCTCGTTTCTCGACCAGAGCCTGAGGGTCGACGTTCATCCAACCGTATCTCGCGCGTCCCGGGTGGTCGTTGAACGTGAGCGCGCTTGCCGAGTCCATTCAGCAGCTCACCTACGATTCGAAGTCTTACGGCGGAAGCGCCACCATCAACTACCATTACGAGCGCGGGGGGACGCCGGCCCGCGAGCCGTCGCGGTACGACCTGCATTTCACCTACCGAAACGAGTTCCTGGAGTACGGCATCCAGGAAGAGTCGCTCGATGACCTCGATCGGCGGGCCGAGCGCATCGCGCTCGGTCTCGATCCCGATACCGGCCGGGGCGAAGGCACGTTGGCCTCGATCGACTTCGACATCGAGCGTGTCGCCGTCGACGACGCGTTTCAGCCGCGACGCGGCACGGTTGTCGCCGCGCATTTCGAGCACGCGAAACCGTGGCTCGGCGGGACGTATGACTTCAACGAGATCTCCGCGGACGGCCATCTGTACTTCCCGCGTCGGCCCGGTCGTTCTCGCGAACCGGATCTCGGCCGGTGTGCTGAGCTCGGACGGTGTCTCGGACATGCCGTTCTCGAAGCGCTACTTCCTCGGCGGCGCCACCAGCCTGCGCGGGTGGGGACGGTATCAGGTGTCACCGCTCGACCAACAGGGGCTGCCGATCGGAGGCCGGAGCCGCATCGAGGTCTCGTCGGAAGTCCGCTTCCCGTTTACCGAGAAGTTGTCGGGCGTCGTGTTCATGGATGCCGGCGGCGTCGGAGAAAGCGACTGGAACGTCGAGGCTCTGAAGATTCGATTCGACGTCGGTCCCGGACTCGTCTATAGGACGCCAATCGGACCAATTCGTGCCGACTTCGGCTATCAGCTGAACCCGATTGAGGGGTTGGTCGTGGACGGCGAGCCCTCGACCCGCAGATGGCGGCTGCACATCAGCTTCGGTCACGCATACTGAGCGTTCACTGAACATGACGCCGCCGTCTCCTTCGCGCGCTCGTCGTCGTGATTGCCGCCGTCGTGGTGCTGGTGGTCGTGGGCATCGTCACGCTCGAAACACCATGGGCCAAGGAGCGCGTGCGCCGGCTGGCCGTGAGCCGCGCGGCGCCGTACCTGACGGGCGACCTGGCGATCGGCCGGCTGGACGGGTCGCTCCTGCGTGGCGTCGAGCTCCACAACGTGTCCCTGACGCAGCCGACCGGGGAAGCCGTTCGGGCGGAAATGATCACGGTCCGATACGACCCGCTGCGGCTCTGGCGCGAGGGCCTCGCGTTCGATTCGATCGAGATCCGTTCGCCGGTCGTCCACGTCCTGCAGGAGGCGGATGGCGGATGGAATCTCGCGCGCCTGATTCGGACGCGCGCGCCCGTCCGGCCGCGGCGCCTCGTTCCGGATCGATGCGATCGACATGGAGGACGCCGACGTCATCGTGGATACGGCAAAGAGCGAACCTCGTCGCTTGTCGGACGTGCATCTCAAGGGAAATCTCGTCTACGAAGCCGGTGACCTGCGGCTGACGGTGGACGAGTTCACCGGTCGGGACGATCGGTCGGGGTTCGTGATGGAAGAGTTTGCCGGGTCGTTCGCCCAGGGATTTCGCCGCATCAGCGCCACGTTTGCCGCGCGTGCCAACGAAAGCCGGATCGATGGGCGCGTGACCGGCGACGCCAGCGCGGCCGGACGTCAGATCAACGTCGCCGCCACAATCGAACACCTCGACCTTCAGCGACTGCTCGAGCAACCGCGCTTTCGGTCGGACATCACTGGTCGCGCGGAGGTCGACGCTGCGATTCCGGATGCCAAGGGCGCCGAATGCCGTCGTGAAGTTCCGCTTTCAGGGTCCATCCGCCTCGGCCTTCGGCTACGCGGGCGAGGACATCGACGTGACCGGCACGCTCGGCACCGGCCACGTCACGTTTGCGGGAAACGCGCGCGCGTACGGCGCTCGCGCCACGATCGACGCGGCCTGGCAGTTCAGTCCCCCTGCAGGCGGACATACCGGGTTTGCGGGAACTGGTACGTTTACCGGCGCCGACTTGCGGCGGCTGCCGACCGAGCTTCGCATTCCGCCGCTCGAGTCCCAGCTTGCGGGCCGCTACAACATCCGGATGGCCAGCGGAGACTGGAGCGCAACCGTGACCCTGCGGCGTTCCAGCGTGGAGGGCGCCACGCTGACGGACGGAACGACCGGTTGGATGGAAATTGGCCGCGGCTCGGTGCGCTACACGGCGCAAGGCAACGTCGAGGCGCTGAATGTCCAGCGACTTTCGAAGCCCCTCGACCTGCCGCTGCTCGCGGAGTCACGGTTTGAGGGCCAGTTGAGCGGTTCTTTCCAGGCGGCCGGTGAAGAGTCCTCGGGCAGGGGCGTCAGACAGCTGAAAGCCGACGCCGCGCTTCGCGACTCGACGCTTGCAGGCACGACGTTCCCGCAGATGGATCTGCACGTGGAGCTGGAGAAGACCCGTTTGCTCGTGCACGCGAACGGGGGATTCGACGGACTGACGGGCGAGCTCGCGGGTCTCTCCGACAAGGTGCCGATGACACTCGACGGCACCACCAATGCCACCGTGGTGTTTCATGACATTGGCGAGCCGCTGACGCCGGATAACGTCGACGTGTCCGGACAGGTTCAGCTCGGTCCCTCGACCGTTCGTGGTGTCGCGCTTTCATTTGCGAGCATCGTCGGCGGGATGTCGAACGGCGTCGTGACGCTCACGACCGCATCGGGAGAGGGTCCTTCGATTCGCGCGACTGCCACGGGCACGGTTGCGCTCGGCTCGACGGGCGAATCCTCCCTCAAGGTCGCGATCAATTCCAACGACCTCCGGCCGCTCGGCGAGATCATCGGTCGACCAATCTCCGGCGCTGCCGATCTGACGGCTGACGTCACCGGGCCGGCATCGAATCCACACGCCACCGGCACCTTGAACGGTCACTCGATCTCGTACGGCGATGAGGCCACCGCGCTCACGCTGAATACGGCATTCGTGGCCGACATGCCGAACCGCGACGTCGCGGAACTTGCCGTGAATGCCAAGACCGAAAGCGCGTTTCTCAGAGCCGGTGGTTTCGAGTTCATCAGGGCGGCCGTCACGAGCGACTGGGCGCACAACGAGCTCGTGGTTGACGGTCAGTTCGACGAGGCGGAGCGAACGCTTGGCCTCACGGGCGTGCTTGCGCTCCAGGAAAGTGCGCGCCAGGTGACGCTGCGTCGTCTTGACCTCGCGACGGGTGACGCGACCTGGGCGATGCCAGCGGGTCGGGCGGCGCATATCGACTTCAGCGGCGAGCAACTGACGATCGACGAGCTCGTGCTCGCAAGGGGCGCACAACAGGTCAGGGTGGCTGGCAGTCTGCCGTTCGAAGGATCGTCGAGCGACAGGAGTCTCGAGGTGGACGTCGTGAACGTGCAACTCGCGGACGTGAACCGTCTGTTGCTCGGAACACGGCGCCTCGAGGGCACGGTCAGCGGCGACGTCAGCGTTCGCGGCAGCCTGAAGGCGCCGTCGGCGGACGCCACGGTCGCGATCTCACAGGGCGCCGTGGAGGGCGTGGCATTCGATGGCGTTCGCGCGAACGTTCACTACGCTCGAAGGGCTCGCGAAGATCGACGCAGCCTTGACCCAGACGGCGGGTGCGGAACTCACGGTTGCGGGCACGGTTCCCGTTGCCGCTCCCGCGACGGACGAGAACGCGGGCATGGATCTGCAGGTCAAGAGCAGCCCGATCTCTCTCGGTCTGGCGCAGGCGTTCACGACCGAGCTCTCGGCGATCGGTGGAACGGGCACGTTCGACGTTCACGTCACCGGTACAGCGAAGGAGCCGGTGGTCGACGGCAATGTGGCGATTGACGGGGGCGCATTCACGGTAATCGGGACTGGCGTCGCCTATCGGGATTTCGTGGCGCGACTTCGGTTCGACCAGAACCGCGTCGAAATCGGGGACTTCTCCATCGCGGACAAGAACGGCCGGACGCTTCGCGTCGCCGGTGGCGTGAATCTCGCGAAGACCGGTTCGGCCAGGAGCTTCGACGTCACCTTCATGACCGACGGCTTTGCCGTGCTCGACAACGAGATGGGCACGGTCCGCGTGGACGCGATCGTCACGGCGCAGGGCGACTTCGCGTCTCCCCGGCTGTCGGGCGAGGTTCGCGTCGTCGAAGGACGGCTGGACGTGGGCCGCGTGCTCGAGATCACGACGAGCGATCTCTACAGCACGACACCGCTGGAGCCAGGAGACGATGCGGCCGCGCCGCCAATCGAAGGGGCTGGCGACCAGGTGGCGAAGGCCGTCGACGCCGCGGCCGCGCCGGCCGAGACCAAGAGTCCCCTGCTGAGCCGCGTCGATCTGAATCTCAATGTCAGACTGCCTGACAACTTCGTGATGCGGGGCCGGGACCTTCGGACCGGCCGGTCCTCGATGGGACTCGGCGACATGAACATCATCGCCGGCGGGGACCTGCACATCCGAAAAACGCCGAACGCGCCCCCGAGTCTCGTCGGCAACCTGCAGATCATCCGCGGCTATTACTCCTTCCAGGGGCGTCGCTTCGATGTCAGGCCGGAGAGTCTCGTCACGTTCCGCGGGCAGACGCCGATTGATCCGGCGCTGAACGTCACGGCCGACCGCCAGGTGTCGGGTGTCACCGCATCGGTCGAAGTCCGAGGCAGCATGCGCGAACCGGAGGTCAATCTGAGCAGCCAGCCGCCGCTCGACGATGCGGACCTGCTGGCGCTGATCATTTTCGGGCAGCCGGTGAACGACCTCGGGGCCTCCGCAGCGCGTCTCACTCTCAGAGCGGGCAGCCACGATGGCCGCCGGCGCCATCGCGACGCCAATCACCGATTCGGTCGCACGCGCCCTCAACCTCGACTTGTTCGAGATTCAGTCGCCGGCCGGCGAGGCCGCGACCGTCTCGCTTGGCACGCAAATCGGCACGCGTCTCTATGTGGGTGTCAGTCAGCAGGTGGGTCGAGGCGACAGCAGCTCACTGTCGATCGAATATCGCATCGCCAGTTTCCTGCGTCTCGTCACGCTACGTCGTGCACGGCGCCATGGACGCGCACGCGTCCGAGCGGTTCGAACAGAGCGGGGCGGACATGATTTTCACGTGGCGCCACTGAGGGAGGTTCATGAACATGACTCTGCACATCGCCGTCGCCAGTCTCGTGCTTGCACTCGGCGCGGGTATTCAAGCGGGCAGCGACCTCGCGCAAAGTGATCGGGAAGTGACGGTACGTGGCTGCGTCGAACGCGACGCGGCCGCCCGGGCGGCCATCTACAAGCTCGTCAGCGGCGATCGGATCTACCGTCTCGAGCCGGTCGGCAAGGTGGACCTGGCGGGCGCGCTCGGTCACACCGTGGATGCGACCGGCACCGTCTCGACACGCGACACGCCTCGCGGGCGTCCGGAGTCGGTCCTGATGGTCAGCGGCCTGAAATCCGTGTCGACCAGTTGTTCCTGACATGAAAAAGGGACGCTAGGTATTGTTGAAACCCGCCGAGCCACGCCAGGACGCCTCCGTCCGGCTCAGCCTGCGGACCGCTTGCGTTTTACGAACTCGATTTTCCCTTTGTCCGTGTCGATGGTCCCGGTCATGCGGTCGCCCTCGACCGTCACCTCGCACGTCGCAAAGGCGGTGGTGCGGCCGGTGCGCGGACGTGCCACCAGCGTCACCGTATTGCCTGACACTGTTCCCTCGACCGGGAACATGTCCGTCTCGGCGGGTCCAAGCATTCCCGTAATCTTGGGGCCGTCTTGGCTCAGGATGGCCAGCCCGGTCACCTGCCCCTTTGGCATCGTGATCGTGACGCTCCACGCACCTGTAACGTCGACCGTCGGCGCGGGCGCAGCCTGCCAGCCTGCGGCCCACAACGCGACCGTCAACCCAATCATTTGCAATATCATCCGCCCTCCACCTGACTACAAACGCAGCAGATGGGCGGAAGTTGCACGCGGTCCGAAATTTCGAGAGGTAGCCTCACTATACAATCGGCCGGCGGTCGCACCGCACGACGCCATGTTCCTCGCCTCACTCGCGGCTGCTCTCATCGTGACCGCACCGGTGCCGGTCGGCGAGCCGCAGTCGCCGCAGGCGCTTGTCGACCTGGCGGAGTCCGAATTCGCCGCCGGCCGCATCGAAGAATCGATCGCGGCATTCGATCGGCTGGCCGCGCTCGTTCCGAGCGCGGCGCCCACGCTGTGGCAGCGAGGCATCGCGCTCTACATCGCCGGGCGCTACCGGGAGTGCGCGAGACAGTTCGCATCGTTCTACGCCGAGGATCCCGGCGATCTCGAGAATGCGACCTGGCACTTTCTCTGTGTCGCGCGCGGAGAGTCCATCGAACGGGCCCGTGCCGGGCTGCTCGAGGCTGGTCCTGATCCGCGAGTTCTCCGGGAGCAGATCTATGAAATGCTCGCCGGGCAACGCACACCCGGCCAGCTTCTGGATCTGTCAGGGAAAAGCGTCGCGCTCGTTCAGTTCTACGGGCACTTGTACGTCGGCTTGTACATGGACGCGTCAGGAAACCGGGCCGCGGCCATCGATCACCTCACGACGGCCGCGAACGAACGCTACGACGAATACGGCGGCTTCATGAACGTCGTCGCGAAGGTGTATGTGGACCGTCTGAGGAAACTACACGTGCAGTAGGGGTTCCGTCGTTCCCCGTTCTTCAGTCAGTGAACGCGGAACCATGAGCCTGGAACCAGAACGGCGGGGAACGTGGAAGGGGAACGACTACCCACTCGTCCTAAATTCGTCCCTGTATTCGCCATGCCTCGACTACTCGCCATCTTCGACTCATCCAGTACCTGCACCATGAACGCCGCGTCAGGCACCTCCCACTCGCAGGTGATGCCGTGGACACTCGCACGAACGAACCCGAAACGCGGGTAGTACGTGTCATGACCAAGGACAATCACGAACGGGCAGCCATTCGCCTCGAGCCGTCGCCGGCCCTCTTCAATCAGCCGACCACCAATTCCTTCGCGCTGGTGCTCCGGTAACACAGCCATCGGACCAAGGGCAGCGCCGATCGCGTCGCCGATGACGATCGGGCTGTACAGGATGTGCCCAACGATGCCGCCGTTCAGTGTGGCGACGAGCGACAGCGTCACCGCACCGTGCGCCCGAAGCGCGTCCACCATGCGGCCTTCCAGGTCCTGGCCAAAGGCGCGGTCGTTGACTTCTCGAACCGCGGCGGCATCCGACTCACGCTCTTCACGAATCTCGATCACGATGGACACCTCCTGTCGAATCGGGGAGCATACAGCGTGAGGCTGCGGAACCCTGAACGCTGGGAGACGAACATGATGAATCACTCAATGGTCGCTTTTCTTGCCGTCCTGTTCGTCGCGGTCGTTCAGGCCGGCCAGCAGCCAGCTGGCGGCCGAGGGGCCGCGGCCGGGCCGCCGCTGATGTTGAGCACCGACCGCGTTTCCAGACGGTGGCCAGATTCCCGTCAGGTTCAGTCAGGCTGCGCCGGGGGCCGCGCCGGGCGAAGGCACATCGCCAGCCTTGACGTGGACCAACGTCCCGGCCGGCACGCGGAGCTTTGTGCTGCATATGCACGACCTCGACGTCGCGCGCAATCGCACGACCGACGACCAGGTGCATTGGCTGGTGTGGAACATCCCCGGCACGTCAACGGGATTGCCGGAGGGTCAGCCGCGCGGTGCGCGTCTCCCCGACGGCAGCTATCAGACGAGCGCCACGGGTCAGGTGTATCGCGGGCCAGGCGCGGCCGCGACTGGCCCGCTTCATCACTACGTGTTCGAGCTGTACGCGTTGGACACCGAACTGGCCGTCGAGCCGGTCGGCGATGCATTCGAAACGAGGCCGGTCGTGCTGAAGGCCATGCAGGGACACATTCTCGGCAAGGCTGTGTACATGGGGTTCTTTAGAACGACCACAGTGAGCCCGTCGTTCCCGTTCCGCGTTCCGCGTTCCCCGTCCGGAACGGGGAACGGGGAACCGGAACAATCAGTCTTTCAGTCGTAGTGAATTCAGCACCCTCGAGAACGCCGGCTGGTAGGCGGACGCTTCGTTCTCGGGCACGATCGTCGCGACGTGGAGGAGATTGCCGTCGCGCAGGAACGTCGTGTGGAGGCCGACGTATCGGCTGCCGCCGAGCGCCGACCGATTCACCATCGGCACCGCGAGCCCCGTCCGGTCTGCCAGGCGAATTTGTCGGGGGCTTCCCTGAGTCCGCAGGTCGGGATTGCCGCGCCGGAACGATTCAACGAGCGTCATGGTCGCGTCCATCAAGTCATTCGACGATGAACGCGTCACGCCGATTTCGGCGCCGTGGGTGAAGACCGCCTCGCCGTTGTAGTCCCCGTAGGCGTTCGGCGGCACGAACTTGATCTCGCTGTTCGACGCGACGCTCTGCCAGTTGGCCGGCACCTGCACCTCGAATAGTCGTCCGCCTTGCGCCGTGCGGTATTGCGTGGACGGTCTCGGTACTGCGGCGCCGACTCGGCCCGTCGAGGTGTTTCCCGTGCCGGTATTCCCGTCTCCTCCTTCAGAATGCTTCGCGATCTCGGCCATCGACTTCGCCGGAGGAAGCGAGGCGAACCTCCGTCGTGCCGATTCGAACCCCGCGTTGCTGATGTTGCGTGAGGCAATTCGCAGGCTGTCGGCTTCCTTCGCGATGTACGCGGACCGGTTGCCCGGATCGGGGTGGCTGCTCATCCACTGCGGCGCGCCACCGCCGGACTCCTTCTGAATCGTTTCGAACATTCGGCCGAGGTCGCGCGGGTCGTAGCCAGCCCGCGCCATGATCTGCGCACCCAGAAGATCCGCCTGTTTTTCGTATTCGCGGCTGTACTTGAGCAGCCAGGTGCCAAGGCCGAACTGGCTGCCTTGCGAGATCACCTGTCCCCAGCCGCCGCCGACGACGGCACCGGCAATCGCGCCGGCAATCGCGCCGAGCTGAAAGCCCTGAGCCTTCGTGGCGTTGGCCGTGCCGTGACGAAGCAGCACGTGGCTCAGCTCGTGTGCCATCACGCCGGCGACTTCGCCTTCGCCCTTGGCCGCTTCGAACATGCCCCGGTTGACGAACATCGGCCCGCCTGGTAGCGCGAACGCATTGATGTCCTTCAGGTTGACCGGCGTGAACGAGTACTCGAAGACCGGTTGATTGAACTCCGGCGGCGCCGCAGCCACGAGCTGTTTGCCGAGACGGTCGAGATAGTCCGCAACTATCTCGTCCCTGATAATCGGGAGCTCTTTACGCACCTCGGCCGCGGCCTCACGGCCCAGTTTGACGTCATCCGCGGGCGCGTACTTGTTCTTGGGCGCCGTGATCTTGGTCTGCGCGCCGCCGACCGCCATGGCCAGCGCCGCGATGACCGCGGTGACATGAATAGTTCGCCGTCTCGCGCTCATGATGTCAGGTCCCTTTCCCAGGCTCTATGCGACGGCCATGCCAGTTCTACGTGCGCCCAGGTCGCGGTTTTCAGTCCACCCCACAGCGCGGACAGACCGGAACCCCGGACTCGCCCTGTCACAGGGTCCTTATTTTGACTCAGGTGTCCCAGCGTTCGCGCCGTTCGACCCTCGGCGCTACAATGACATCCCCCAAATGAACGCCAGGCAAACGGTTGCGTTGCTGCTGTTGGCATTCTCGGGCGGGACAGTGGCTTCCGGCCGTCAGACCACGCCTGACCGGCCCGCGTGGGCGACGCGCGACTTGCGCGCCGGCATCATCGGCACCGACACCTCGCACGTGCCGCAGTTCACCAAGGCCTTCGCGTCCCGGCCCGAGTGGCGAATCAAGGTCGTGGCCGCCTACAAGGGAGGCAGTCCGGACCTGTCCATCAGCGCGAACCGGCTCGAGGGCTTTGCCCGGACGATCTCACAGGAGCACGGGGTCGAGCTCGTGGACAGCGTCGACGCGCTCCTCGCCAAAGTCGACGTCGTGCTTCTCGAGAGCGTCGATGGACGCGTCCATCGACGCTCTTCGAGAAGCACGACGTCGACTTTGGCGAGGAGCGCGTCGATGCTGTCCACGAGCTCGGACCCCGTGCTCTGTGAGATGGTCCGGGCGAAGCCCTCGAGCCGGTCCGCGTAGATGGACAGGTCCGGACTGCCTCCCTTGTAGGCGGCCACGACCTTGATTGGCCACTCGGGCCGGGACGCGAAGGCCCTGGTGAACTGCGGCACGTGCGAGGTGTCGGTGCCGATGATGCCGGCGCGCCCAGGTCCGCGCGTCGCCCACGCGGGCCGGTCAGGCGTGGTCTGACGGCCGGAAGCCACTGTCCCGCCCGGAGAATGCCAAGAGCAGCAACGCGACCGTTTGCCTGGCGTTCATTTGGGGGATGTCATTGTAGCGCCGAGGGTCGAACGGCGCGAACGCTGGGACACCTGAGTCAAATATGAGGACCCTGTGACAGGGCGCGTCCGGGGTTCCGGTCTGTCCGCGCTGTGGGGGTGGACTGAAAACCGCGACCTGGGCTGCACGTAGAACTGGCAGTTAGGCCGTCGGCATAGAGCCTGGGAAAGGGGACTCTGACGTGGTCGGGAGAGCGAGACGGCGAACTGTTTCCTGTCACCGCGGTCTATCGCGGCGCTGGCGCATGGCGGTTGGCGGCGCGCAGACCAGGATCACGGCGCCCAAGAACAAGTACACGCCCGCGGGATGACGTCAAACTGGGCCGTGAGGCCGCGGCCGAGGTGCGTGAGAAGAGCTGCGATTATCAGGGACGAGATAGTTACGGACTAGCTGTCCGACCGGTCTCGGCGAACAGCTCGTGAGTGCGGCGGCACCAGAGTTGGATCAACCGGTCTTCGAGTACTGGTTCACACCGGGTCAACCTGAAGGACATCAACGCGTTCGCGCTACCGGGCGGGCCGAAGCTCGTGCAACCGGGGCATGTTCGAGGCGGCCAAGGGCGAAGGCGAAGTCGCCGGCGTGATGGCACACTCAAGCTGAGCCACGTGCTGCTTCGTCACGGCACGGCCAACGCCGCGAAAGCCAAGGCTTTCAGGGCTGGGGCGGGCGTGCCGGCGCGATTGCGGGTGCCGTCGTCGGCGGCGGGTGGGGACACGCGGTCATTTCGCACGCAGCCAGTTCGGCCTTGGCACCTGGTGCTTCGGAGTGTAGCCGCGAATACGAAAAACAGGGCGGTCTTTCTGGGTGCGCGAATCATGGCGCAGGGCCGGCTCGACCCGCGCGACCTCGGCCGAATGTTCGAAACGATTCAGAAGTGAGTCCGGCGGTGGCGCGCCGCAGTGGATGAGCAGCCACCCCAATCCGGGCGACCGGTCCGCGTACATCGCGAAGGAAGCCGACAGCCTGCAATGCCCTCACGCAACACTCGAGCGACGCGAGGGACACCAATACCAACGGCAACAAAACGAAGGCGGAACTGTGAAGGAGGAGACGGGAATACCGGCACGGGAAACACCTCGAGCGGGCCGGGGTCGGCACCGCGTGCCGGACCCCGTCCACGCAATACCGCACGGCGGCAAGGCGGACGACTGTTGGAGGGTGCAGGTGCCGGCCAACTGGCAGAGCGTCGCGTCGAACAGGGCGATCAAGTTCGTGCCGCCGAACGCCTACGGGGACTACAACGGCGAGGCGGGGAAACGCGCGGCGCCGAAATCGGCGTGACGCGTTCGTGCGTCTGGAGAATGAGCTGTGATGGACGCGACCATGACGCTCGTTGAATCGTTCGAGCGCGGCGATCCCAACCTGCGGACTCAGGGAACCCGACAAATTCGCCTGGCAGACCGGGACGGGGCTCGCGGTGCCGATGGTGAATGAGTCTGCGCTCGGCGGAGCCGAGTACAGTCAGCCTCCGCACGACGTTCCTGCGCGACGGCAATCTGCCTCCACGTCGCGACGATCGTACCAAAACGAAGCGTCCGCCTACCAGCCCGGCATTCTCGAGGGTGCTGAATTCGCTACAACTAAAAACTAATCGGAACGACGCGGCTCACTG
>CAVTYZ010000003.1:0-180829 GCA_963739035.1 uncultured Acidobacteriota bacterium
GAGGGGCATCGGCACGGCGCCGTCGCGGTACGTCGCGTCGTCGAGGCCGCAACCGAATCCGCGATCACGACGCTGACGCTCTACGCGTTTTCAGCGAACAACTGGCGACGCCCGAAGGCGGAAGTTCAGGCGCTGATGACGATCTTCGATGAGTATCTGCGCGACGTCGGCCCGGAGTGTCTCGAGCACAGCATCCGGTTTTCGCTCGTCGGCCGCCGCGATCGCCTGCCACCTTCCGTACGACATCAGGCGCAGGTGCTGGAGGAATCGACCTCCGACGGGCACGCACTCGACCTCCGGCTGGCGATCGACTATTCAGCGCGTGAAGCCATCTGGCGCGCGGCGGATTGCCTCATCGCAAGCGGTCATCGTTCGCGCGAAGAGTTCGACTGGTCTGTCCGCAGTGGTTCGGGACTGCCCGCCGACGCGCCTGACGTGGACCTCCTCGTTCGCACGGGCGGTGAACAGCGGCTCAGCGACTTCCTGCTCTGGGAGGCCGCCTATGCCGAGCTCTGGTTCACGGAGGTGTTGTGGCCTGACTTCACGCCGGACCCACCTGGCGTCAGCCATCGCGGCGTTCGGGCAGCGGGGGCGTCGTTTCGGAGGCGTTCCGGCCAGAACCGCCCCGACCGTGTAACGATTCGGACCCGCTCGGCGTTCTACCTTCATTCCGCCTTCATTGCCGATCTGCGAAGGTGGCGAAGGGACGACGCCCCGGAGGGCCCTCGTGACGCGCCTAGTGAAGCCAGTCAAGCCACGCCAGATACTCCTATTCGCATCGGTTGTCGGGCTTGCATGGCTGGCGACCGCAGACCGTCCGGCCGCGCAGGCCACGGGTGCCGACCGGTTCTGGCCGCAGTGGCGGGGGCCGCACGCGTCAGGCGTCTCGCGGCTGGCGGACCCGCCGGTCGAGTGGAGCGAGTCCAAGAACATCCGGTGGAAGGTGAGCATTCCCGGGCGTGGGAGCGCTTCGCCCGTCGTGTGGGGCGACCGGCTCTTCATCCTCACGGCTGTGCCCGTGGGACTGTCCGGGGACGCGCAGTACGCGCCGCGCGGAGGTCTGCGGCCACGCGGCGTGCATCGATTCACGGTCATCGCGATCGATCGGGCCACGGGAAAGACCGTGTGGGAGCGCGTCGCACAAGAGCAGGAACCGCACGAAGCCTCGCACACCGACAACGGGACATGGGCGTCGAGCTCGGCCATCACCGACGGTGAGCGCGTCTACGCCTACTTCGAGTCCTTCGGTCTCCATGTCTACGACATGAACGGCAAGTTGATCTGGGAGAAGGATCTCGGCGACAAGCGCATGCGCAACGAGTTCGGCGAGGGCTCGACGCCCGCGCTCCACGGCAACACGCTCGTGGTCGTCTGGGATCATCTCAACGGCGACGGCTCGTTCATCGTTGCGCTCGACAAGCGCGACGGCAAGGAACTCTGGCGCGTGAAGCGCGACGAGATTGACACCTGGGCCACGCCGCTCATCCTCGAGGTCAACGGCCGCGCCCAGGTCATCGTCCCGGCCATGGAGCGCATTCGCAGCTACGACCTCTCGACCGGCGCGGTCGTGTGGGAGGGCGAAGGACTGACCATGAACGCGATCCCGTCGCCAGTCCACGAAGACGGTCTCGTGGTGCTGATGAGCGGATTCCGCGGCAACGATCTGCGTGTCGTCCGTGTTGCCGATGCGAAGGGCAATATCGACGGGACGAACGCGGTCGTCTGGTCGCTGGATCGCGACACGCCGTACGTGCCGTCGCCGATTCTCGTGGACGGCGTCCTCTACTTCCTGAAGACCAACTCCGGGATCCTGTCGGCGTTCGACGTGAAGTCCGGCAAGCCGCACTACCAGAACCAGCGGCTCGACGGTGTGCCGAACGTGTTCGCGTCGCCGGTGTCCGCCCGCGGCCGCATCTACTTCCCGGGCCGCGAGGGCACGACCGTGGTCATCAAGGCAGGTGCAACCTTCGAGACCCTTGCGACCAACGTACTGGACGACGCGTTCGACGCGTCACCGGCGCTCGTGGACAACACGATCTACATGCGCGGGCTCAAGCACCTCTACGCGATCGGCAATAGTCGGAGTACGTGACAGGTACGACAGGTCCAAGGAACCAACTGGCGCGTGTCATCTTTCCTAGTTTTTAAGCAAAAGAGAACTGAGAAGATGACGAGCGTCAGCGCGTTCCTAGGACTCGTACCCGTCGCACTGTCGTACGGTTTCGCGTCTATGCCCTTGGTCTGAAATAGAGAACCATGCCCGCGCCAGCCGCCGCAAGGACGAAACCGACGTAGAGCAAAGGGTTAATGGACGACTTCGGAGGATGCAGCACCATCGTCAGCAGAACGTTGACGATGGGCGCGCCGCCGAACACGAGCGGCATCACATAGAGCGGGAGCCCGCCGAACCGGAACGAGTAGATGATGCACGCCGCGCCAGCCGCACCGAGCGCGCCCGCGATGGTGGCCGTGATCAGGCCCGTCCGGTTGAAGTCCGACAGTCCGCCCTGCGCTCCCAGGGCGCCCACCGGGACGAGCACACCGATCAGGAAGTATGCGACGCCGACGCAGAGCAGCGCCTTCAACGGATTTCCGAGCGCCGTCTGACCCTGATGGAGCAGCGCGCCGTACGCGCCCCACGACAGCACCGCACCTGCGACGAACAGCAGCCATTTCATGGTGTGGCATCTTGCCGCCCGGCGGCGAGCGGTGTCAACGTACTGGGCTGATATAGTCGAAACCGGCCCAGCCACATGACTGACGTTGCGCGCATTCCAGCGGACGACGAAACCGAAGTCGGCAGCTACTTCGTGGCCAACTACCCGCCGTTCTCCGTCTGGACGGCTGACGGGGTCGCTCGTGACGCGATGCCGGCGCTCGATGCGCCGCCGGCGCCCGGAGTGCCCCTGGGCCTCTACCTGCACATTCCGTTCTGCCGGAAGCGCTGCCACTTCTGTTACTTCCGCGTCTACACGGACAAGAACGCCCGCGACGTGGCCGATTACCTCGACGTCCTGGTCCGCGAATGGGCGGCCTACGCCGAGCGTCCCGCAATCGCCGGCCGTCCGCTGGACTTCGTGTACTTCGGCGGAGGCACGCCCTCGTTCCTTTCGGTTCGACAGCTCGAAAGCCTGGTCGGCCGGCTTTCGGATGTGACGTCGTGGAGCGGCGCGGAAGAGATTACGTTCGAGTGCGAGCCCGGCACGCTGACCGACGGCAAGCTCGCGGCGATCCGCGGCTTCGGCGTCACCCGCCTCAGTCTGGGCGTCGAGAGCTTCGACGATGGACTACTCGAGCTCAACGGGCGCGCGCATCGGTCGCCGGAAATCTTTCGTGCCTACGAGACGGCCCGGTCCCTCGATTTCCCGCAAATCAACATCGACCTGATCGCCGGCATGCTGGGCGAAACGGAAGACGGATGGCGCGAGAGCGTCCGGCAGACACTCGCGCTCGAGCCCGACAGCGTGACCATCTATCAGATGGAGCTGCCGTTCAACACGACGATCTCGAACGACATTCTGAAGCACTCCGGCCGCTTTTCCGAGACGCCCGCCAACTGGACCACCAAACGCCGATGGGTCGCCGAGGCCTTCGAGGCGCTCGAGCGAGCGGGTTACAAGATCGGGAGCGCGTACACGGCGGTGAAGGATCCCGCACGGGCCCGTTTCGTCTATCGCGATCGCTTGTGGGAGGGCGCCGACCTCGTCGGTTTGGGCGTCGCGTCGTTCGGTCACGTCAACGGCGTGCACATGCAGAATCTCGACAATGGGAGACCTACAGTGAGGCCGTGCGGCGGGACGGACTCGCTCTCGGCCGCGCGTATCGACCGACCGACGAGGAGCGGCTGATTCGGGAGTTCGTCCTCCAGATCAAACGGGGCTGGGTCCGGCCGGCGTATTTCCGCGAGAAATACGGCGTCAACGTCGGCGAACGGTTCCGTGAGCCCCTGAGCTCGCTCCGGGCGGACGGTTTCATGGAGAGCGCCACGCCGGACCGGCTGACGCTCACGCGCGAGGGGCTCCTCCGCGTGGACGTCCTCCTGCAGCGGTTCTTCCTGCCGAAGCACGTGGACATCCGCTACACGTGATGCCCGCGATGCCGAGCGCTTACACCCTCACGCGCCGCGTGTTGTTCCACGAGACTGACATGGCCGGAGTCGTCCATTTCAGCTGCTTCTTCCGGTACATGGAGGAAGCGGAGCACGCGCTCTGGCGGGAGGCCGGATTGAGCATCGCTCGCCGTGGCGACGAGATCGGGTGGCCGCGGGTCTCCGCCTCGTTCGAGTTCCGGCAGCCGCTCTACTTCGAAGACGAGTTCCAGGCGCGCGTTCGGATCACCGCGATCACGAACCGGACCATTCGTTATGCGTGCGACCTGACCAAGGCCGGCGAGACGGTCGCGACCGGCTCGATGACGATCGCCTGCGTTGTCCAGAAGCTCAACGAACCGATGCGCTCGGTCGCGATCCCATCCGAAATCACGGATCGGCTCCAGGTGGACGGGGCGGAGGACGCGACGTGAAGCTCGACACGATCGCGCCGCCCGCTGACGAATGCCTCGAGCGCGACCAGATCGTCCTCCGCCAGGCGCGCCGCCTCGGCCAGCTCGTCGCGACCATCCACGGCCGCAATCGTTTTTATACGCGTAAGCTGGACGGGGCCGGCGTTGACGTTGGCGCTCTGCGATTTCCGGACGACCTGGCACGGCTTCCGTTCACGACCAAACGCGAGCTCGTTGAAGATCAGGACGCGTCGCCACCCTGGGGCACGGCGCTGACCGATGCCGTTCCGCTGTACACGCGCTACTGCCAGACGTCCTCCACGACTGGCCGCCCGCTCCGCTGGATCGACACGAACGAGAGCTGGCAGTGGGTCGTGGGCTGCTGGAAGGCGGTCTATCGGGCGGCGCACGTCGGCGCCGAGGATCGGGTGTTCTTTCCGTTTTCGTTCGGGCCGTTCCTGGGGTTCTGGTCCGCCTTCGATGCGGCGACCGCGATTGGCGCGCACGCCGTGCCCGCGGGCGGGATGTCGAGCCAGCTGCGGTTGGCGACGATCGACGCTGTCCGCGCCACGGTGTTGTGCTGCACCCCGACGTATGCGTTGCGCCTGGCCGAAGTCGCCGCGCAACAAGGCGGCATGCTGGAGCGAGGGGGCCATGCCCTGAAGGACAGCACCGTGCGCGTGCTGATCGTGGCGGGTGAGCCTGGCGGCAGCATCCCCTCGACGCGGGCGCGCATCGAGGACGCGTGGGGCGCGCGCGTGATCGATCACCATGGGCTCACCGAGGTCGGTCCGGTCAGCTTTGAGTGCTGGGAGCAGCCCGGCGGGCTGCACGTCAACGAATCCGAGTTCGTGTGCGAAGTGATCGATCCGCAGTCGGGCCGCAGCGTCGCGGACGGCGATCCCGGCGAGCTCGTGGTCACGAACCTCGGCCGCACCGCCAGTCCGATCCTGCGGTACCGCACGGGCGACATGGTCGTTCGGCAATCAGGGCGATGCGCGTGCGGCCGTACCTGGGCGCGTCTCGAGGGCGGTATTCTGTCGCGCGCGGACGACATGGTGGCGGTCCGCGGCGTCAACGTCTACCCCGCGGCGATCGAAGCGGTCGTCCGTTCGTTCTCCACGATCGTCGAGTTCCGATCGACCGTGAGTCGGAGCGGCGCCATGCGTTCGTTGTCGGTCGAAATCGAGGTCGCCGGTCCGGAGACCGACCATCCGGCGACGTCCACGCAGTTGTCACACGAGCTGCGCGAGGCCTTCGGACTCAACGTGCCGGTGCACGTGGTTGATTCGGGTACGTTGCCGCGGTATGAAATGAAAGCCCGCAGATTCATCGTCGAGGATTGATCGAGGCATGACGCACGAACACGCTCCAACCGCCAACCCGGACGTTGTCGTCATCGGTGGCGGTCCGTCCGGATCCACGGTGTCCACGCTGATTGCCCAGCGCGGCTATCGCGTCCAGTTGTTCGAGCGGGAGCGGTTCCCGCGCTTCCATATCGGCGAATCGCTGATTCCCGAGACGTACTGGGTGCTGAAGCGCCTGAACATGCTGCCCAAGATGCAGCAGAGTCCGTTCGTCAAGAAGTACAGCGTGCAGTTCGTCAACGCGAACGGCAAGTTGTCCGCGCCGTTCTATTTCTGGGACAACAAGCCGCACGAGTGCTCGCAGACCTGGCAGGTCGTCCGCAGCGAGTTCGACAAGATGATGCTCGACAACGCGCGCGAGCACGGCGTCGACGTCCACGAAGGCACACGCGTGCTGGACGTGCTGTTCGAAGACGGGCGGGCCACCGGCGTGCGGATCAAGCGCGAGAACGGGTCCACGGATGACGTGCACGCTCGAGTGGTGGTGGACGCGAGCGGCCAGAACGGGCTGATCTCGAACCGGCTGCGATTGCGCGTCTGGGATCCTCTGCTCAATAAAGGCGCCATCTGGACCTACTGGGAAGGTGCGTATCGCGACACCGGCCGCGACGAGGGTGCGACGATGGTCATCCAGACGCCGTCGCGAAACGGCTGGTTCTGGTACATCCCGCTGCACAACAACGTCGTGAGCGTGGGCGTCGTGGCGCCCTTCGATTACCTGTTCAAGGGCCGCACGGACTATGCCCAGACGTACCGCGAAGAGGTCGAGGCGTGTTCCGCGGTGAAGGATCGGGTCGCGGCCGCCAGGCAGATCACCGGATATTTCGCGACCAAAGACTACTCGTATCGCTCGAAGCAGGTGGCCGGTGACGGCTGGGTGCTCGTCGGCGATGCGTTCGGATTTCTCGATCCTCTGTACTCGTCGGGTGTCCTGCTCGCGCTTCGATCGGGCGAGCAAGCGGCCGATGCCATCTGCGACGGATTCGAGAAGAACGACACGTCCGCCGCGCAGCTGGGACGTTGGGGTGATGCGTTCAACGAGGGTGTCGACCGCATGCGCCGGCTCGTCTGCGAGTACTACCAGGGCTTCAGCTTCGGCAACTTCGTCCGGAACTATCCGCACCTGCGTGGCAAGGTGACCGACCTGCTCATCGGCGATCTCTTCACCGACTCGGTCGATCAAGTATGGCAGCCGATGGAATCGCTCTACCCGCCCGACAAGCCGCCCATCCCGCCATGGAACGCAGGTGTCGACGCCGACCAGGCGACCGGCAAGGCGAACGAGCTCGTGCTGCCGGACGGCAGGCGGCCGTAGCCGAAGTGTGAAGTAAGAAGGCAGAAGTCAGAAAGGCCGAATCGCGGTACAACTGCTGTCAGTAGCTTCTGACTTCTCACTTCTGACTTCTAACTTGCTATCACAGCTCCTACTAGCGCTCGCGCTGGTCATCGCGCTCGGACAGATCCTGGGCCGGCTGTTCAGGAAAATCGGCCAGCCGCCGGTCATTGGCGAAGTCATCGCCGGCATCGTCCTCGGTCCTTCGCTGCTTGGGTGGATCTGGCCGCGCGCCTACGCGTTTGTCCTCCCGGCGTCGGTGGCGCCACTTCTTGGCGCCGTGGCGCAGCTTGGCGTCATCCTTTACATGTTCCTGGTTGGCCTCGAGTTGAATCCCGCGCGCCTGCGGCAGCGGCTCGGTGCGATCGTGGCGATCTCGAACGCCGGCATCATCGTGCCCTTTGCGCTCGGGGTCGCGCTGGCGTTCTCGTTGTATCCGCGCCTCTCGACGAGCGACGTCCCGTTCATGAACTTCACGCTGTTCATCGGCGTGGCGATGTCGATTACCGCGTTTCCGGTCCTGGCGCGGATCCTGTCGGATCTGCGGCATGACCCACACTGACCTCGGGGCCCTTGCGCTCGCGTGCGCCGCCATCGGCGACGTCACGGCCTGGTGTCTGCTGGCGTTCGTTGTCGGCGTCGTGAACGCGACGTCGGGCGGGATGCTGGCCGTCGCGCTGCCGACGCTGGGATTCATTGTCGTGATCTTTACGGTGGTTCGGCCGCTCGTCACACGGCTGCTTCAGCGGCTCGCGACCGGCGAACCGACACCGGCGATGATGGCCGCGATGCTGGTCGCCGCCCTCCTGTCGGCATTCACGACCGAGGCGATCGGCGTGCACGCGATTTTCGGCGCGTTCCTGTTCGGCGCCATCATCCCGCATGACAACCGGCTCGCGGCCGTCCTCGGCGAGCGATTCGATCCGCTCATCACACTGCTCCTTCTCCCGGCGTTCTTCGCATTTACCGGGATGAGGACGGAAATTGGTCTGCTATCGACCGCCGCCGACTGGGCGTTTTGCGCGGCCATCATCGCGGTCGCCGTCGCAGGGAAGTTCGGGGCCGTCACGCTCGTCGGCCGAGGGACCGGCCTGGCGTGGCGTCAGGCGGCCCAGCTCGGGACGCTGATGAACACGCGCGGCCTCATGGAGCTGATCGTCCTCAACGTCGGCCTCGAGTTGGGCGTCATCTCGCCACGGCTCTTCACGATGTTCGTCATCATGGCCATCGTCACGACAATGGCGACAACGCCGATTCTCAGACTGTTGATGGGAACGGCTGGAGCCCGCGACTGGGGATAGGGCAACGAAACAGGCGCGACGGCCTTACGGTTTGTGTGAACGAAAGACTTCGGTCTCGTAGACCAACGTCACAAGACCGTCGCTATCGGCGTGGGCGTTCCAGAGGTCGTACATGAGCTCCCGCAGCCGTTCGGCGGCCGGCCCGTCCTTCGGACAATAGGACGCACTCCGTGCTCGTCCGACGAGCCCGTCGAGGTCGAGCCGCTGAAGATTCGGAAAGCTGGTTCGCTCAACGGGAGTAAACCGACCGCTTCGGCCCACCACGTCCGGGTCGAACGCCATCTGTTCGATGCTCGACTCGCCGCCGACGGCGGCAATCGCGCGTCGGTATCCGTCGGTCATCGCGATCGGTCTTGCTCCGGCGGTTCCACGATGATCGCCAGCCGGCCGCCGGGCTTGAGGATGCGAGCACACTCGACCAGCGTGTCCGCCGCATGGAACCAATGAAACGATTGGGCAGACAGCACCAGGTCGACCGAGTGCGACTTCAGTCCGGTGGCTTCAGCCCGGCCCGCGACGAAACGGACCTTCGGGTGCGGCGTGGCGGCCTCCTGCATCCCTGGTGAGGGCTCGATCGCGATGACGCGGACGCCGCGGTCTCCTAGAAGACGGGAAGAGATGCCAGTGCCCGCGCCGAGATCCGCGGCGACCAGGCTCAGCGGTGGGCCAAGCCCGTCCAGAATGGCGTCAATCGCGCCGGCCGGATACGTCGGCCGATATTTCACATAGTCGACGGCGCGATCGTTGAAGCGCGTCGCCGAGTCGATGTTGGTCCCGCTGGCCATGGCCGATTCACTCACCCATGAACCGGCCGTCGGCGGACTTGACGAACGATCGCGTGATGGGAACGAAGGCGCGCCAGCGCCCGTCGTCGATCGAGCCGATCACACGAACATTGCCGCCTCGTGGTCCGTCCCACAACACCTCAATCTCGAGTTGATATGTCGCCGCGTCCAGCCCCGTGCGTTCGGACACGATCGGGCCCTGATCGATTCGGGCCGCCAGATTCGGCGTGGGACTCCCGGTCGGAACGCGTCCAGCTCCTGCTCCAACAGGCGAAGGGCGTCTTCCTTGTTCACGAGGCCTCTCAGATAGACTCTCACGCCATGCAGCGACTTGGCACCGGCTACATTACCTATGGCGATGACGTGGACGCGCTCCATTTCGACTGGGGTGTCATCAAGATCCTGAGCGAACCGCAGGTGACCCATGCTGAACGTTTCAGCTTTGGCGTGGTCATCCTCGAGCCGGGAAAGGGACACGATCGTCACAATCACCCCGGGTCGGAGGAAATCATCTTCGTGATGTCCGGCGAGGGTGAGCAGATGGTTGACGACGCGCCGGCCGTGCACGTGCGCCCGGGTGCGTCGATCTACATCCCCGAGGGCGTGTTCCATTCCACGCTGAACACCGGCTGGGAGCCATTACGGCTCGTCGTGGTTTACGCGCCGGCGGGTCCCGAACGACTGTTGCGCGAGATTCCAGGCTGCAAGGTCACGCCGGCCTGAGGCCTCGATCTCGAGGAGCGTCAACCCGGCTGCCGATTCTCCCGGACGTTCTTCAACTCGAGCATCGGCCCTCCCCGAACTGAGAGAGCCCCGTGAGTGCACGAGGGGTCAGTCCCACTTCGTAAGCGGGGACAGACCCCCTCAGCCAAAGCAGTAAATCGTCCCGTTCTGTGAGGCGATGACGACGCGGCCGGCGGCAATGGCTGGCGACGAAGTCACCGCGCCGCCGGTGTCGAACTCCCACTGCTTTGCGCCGGTTTGTAGGTTGAGCACGTACAGGCGGTTGTCGCTCGAGCCGACGAACACACGGTTGCCAGCGATGACCGGTGACGAGTCGACGCGCGCACGCGTGGCGAACTCCCAGACCTGCTTGCCCGAGGCCGGATCGAAGGCACGAACGAGCTTGTCGCGGCCGCCGATCACCAGGCGGCCCGCCGACAGCGCGCCTGACGAGTAGAACGGAAATTGCCGTGCGGGATCGGAGAAGCGCCAGAGAATCTTGCGGCCCGCGATGTCGAGCGCCATCACCTCGTTCTCGAACGTGCCGAAATATGCGCGGCCGTTCGCCACGACCGGCGACGCGCCCGTGTATGCGCCAATCGCGATCTCGTACGCCTGTTTGCCGTCGGCGATACGAATCGCGCGGAACGTCGCATCGCAGCCCGCGATGAAGGCGACGTCCCCGAGCACGGCGGGTGTCGCATGAACCGGCCCCTGGGTTTCGAACTTCCAGCGAACCCGACCGGTCTTCGCGTCGAGGCCGTAGAGGTGTGTGTCATAGGAGCCGATCAGGACAAGCTCGCCGACGACGACCGGTGACGACTTGATCTCGCCGCCACTCTTGAAGGTCCAGGCGCGCTTGCCGTCCGCCACAGCCACCGCGTGCACGGTGCCGGCGAGGTCTCCGATGTAGACGCGACCGCCCGCGACCGCCGGCGATGATTCGCCGAGCAGGTCACCCGTGGCGTACTTCCAGCGCAGCGTTCCCGAGGCGAAATCCAGCGCGACGAGATTGCCGTTGCCCGCGCCGGCATAGACGACACCGCCGGCAATGGCGGCCGACGACTCGATGATGTCGCCGGTGTCGTAGGTCCAGAGCACCTTGAGTGTCGAGGGCGGCGCGCTCGGCGCAACCCCGGTCAGTTGCGGGCTCCCCCGGAACTGCCGCCACTCCTCGGGAACCGTGGACTGTCGGGCGACGAGCCCCGCGCGGACGGTCAGCGTGGCCAAGCCCGCGACGAGCAGCTCGCGACGTGAGACCATCTCGGACCTTCGCACCCTCGGACCTTCGGACCGTACCTATTTCAACGAGAGGGCAAACAACTGGTTCCGGTTGTTCATGAACAGCACGCCGTGCGCGGGCACGGCCGTCGCGTAGACCGCGCTGCCCATGTTCATCTCGGCCAATTGCTTCTTCTCTTTCCCGTGCTGCATCACGACGACGTCGCCGTCTTCGTCGCCGAGGTAGACCTTGCCGTCGACGACCATCGGCGATCCCCAGACCGCGGCGAAGACGTCGTGCGTCCAGTACGGCTGGCCGGTGTTCGCATCGAGGCAGTGGAGGAACCCGCTGAAGTCCGCGATGTAGACGAGGCCGTCCGCGACGGCCGCCGTCGAGATCGATCGACGGATCTTGTCGTAGTGCCAGAGGCGCCCGGTCGTCGTGATGTCGCCCCGCTTCGTCGCGTCGATCGCGTAGAAGTGGCCGATGCCCTCGCCGTGTTCCGGGTCCTGGCCGTTGCCGATGTAGACCCGATCGCCGACGATGACCGGCGTCGCGATGATCTCATTGCGCGTGCGGGGCCACTGCGCGTCCTTCGGGTTCGTGTCGAACTCCCAGAGCTTCTTGCCGCTCGCGGCTTCATAGCCGCGCACCCAACCGTCGCCCTGCGCGGAGACCACCTGCGCGACACCGCCGATCGTGCCGACGCTCGGCGTGGACCACTGCCCATGAAGGATGCGATCGTCGACCGAGTTGTCCTCCCATACCAGCTTGCCGGTGTCCTTGTTGATCGCGATGATCGACGGCGCACGCGGCGACGGGATGTTCACGTGGCTCTCGTCGTGTCCGTTCGACGTGCTGACGAAAATCAGATCGTTCCAGACGACCGGCGAGGAGTTCGCCAGGTTGTGCGGATAGGCGCCGACCTCTTCCATCATGTCGAACGACCAGACGACATCGGCGTCGTTGGGGCCGCTCAGCGTTTCGCTGGTCACCGGGCCATCGTTTTCCTTGTCGCGAAAACCTTGAATGTCGAGCGCGAAAACCACTGCGCGGTTGCTCGTATAGAAGAGCCGGTCGCCCACGACGAGCGGTGACGCCGCCACGCCCTGGAACGGCCAGTCGTTCGCACGGCCGGACTCGAGCTTCACGTGCGTGTGCTGCCACATGAACTCGCCGTCCGATTCACGGAAGGCCATCAGCACGCCGCGGTCGCCGGCTTGCTTCGGATCGCGCATCAGCTCGTTGTTCGTGCCGGCGAACACCATGCCGCCCGCCACGACGGGATTGCCGTAGCTCTGCGATCCCAGCTCAGCCACCCATTTCACATTCTTTTTCGTTTTGACGTCCCACTCGGTCGGCAGGCCCTTCATGTTCGAAACCATGTTCCGGTCCGGCGTGCCGCCCCACATCGGCCAGTCGCCGGTGCCGGGGTCCGATGCGAGCACGGGCGCCGAGGTGGCGTAGACGAGCCCGGAAATGACGAGAGCGAACGCGAGCAACGTGATGGAGCGGAATGCCGTCATTGATTCGCCGTGACCTTGAAGTTGTCGTAGTAGGCGCCGAACTGGGCGTCGATGAAGAGGCCCGGCGCGCCCTGGCGGTTGCCGATCGGGTCGGTCTTGTCGATGAGCCACGTCGCGGGTTCGGGCTGTCCGACGGCCCACGCCTTGCCCTGAATCCGCACCGCGCCGTTGGCCGCGTTCGCGACCCGGAGTTTCAGCCGGTACCAGCGTCTCGGGCTTCCAGGCGAACGGGACGGTGACCGATCGCGTCGTTTCCGGCTCCCATGGCTCCAACTTGAGTCGTTGCGACGTGCCATAGAGGACGAGCGAGTAGCGCTGCGCCGTGATGCCGACGTCACCCATCTGCCGGCGGCGTTCCACGCTGCGCACGTCTGACTCGAACGTGTAGTTGGAGAGGGTGGTCGGTCCGAAGAACACACGCGCGCGCTTGAAGATCGTGTCGAGCGCTTCCTTGTGCAACACCTTCTGTCCATCGAGCGTCGCGACCACGAGCCGATTCGTGGTCGTGCTCACCCACCCGGCGGGTGCGGCGCCGTCGGCGTACGACTCGAACGTCTCCTCGAAGGGAAGCGCTCTCGTCACGCGAACCCGTGCCTGGCCCGAGATGGCTCCGACGGTGGCGCGGACCATGCCCGCCTGATCGACTGCGTCGGCCGCAATCGTCAGGGCGCCGTTGTTGACCATGCCGCGGACGCCTTCGAGCGACCACACGGCGGGTTCCTCGCGAAGCAGACGTCCGCGCGCGTCGAACAGCCGCGCCTTGAGCGCCACTTTCTGGCCGGGCACCGCCACGATCTCCGTGGGCGAGACCTGCACGTGAGCGGGAGCGCCTTCACCGGCGGCCACCGGCGCGTCCACGGCATAGCCGGTCAGCGAGCGCGGCGCCTTCGGACCGATCGCGTAGACCGCGTCGCTCGAACAAAGAAAATGCGGCCGCGCGAGATCGCGGCGCCGCCAAGGACCTGTTCCGGCGTGCCTTCTGATCCACAGCAACTGTTGGTGCTATCTGGCAGCGTCACCGCGCTCAGGATCTCGCCGCGGTCCGCCTGCGGACGAATGATGAAGAACTTGCCGTTGTCCGTACCGACATAGATCTTGCCGTCGGCCATCACCGGTGGCGCCTTCTGCGCGACCGACAGCGCGAGCGACCAGAGCTCCTTGCCGGTCTCCGTGTCGTAGGCCCGCAGGGTCGAGCTGTTGTCCAACTGGTACAGGCGCGTGCCGTCCACGATCGGCGACGAATACCCGAACTCGATGCCCTTGTTCGCCCACTTCGGGGTCTTGATGTCGCCCGTGGCCGCACCGTCGAGCGCGGCAATCAGTCCAAGCTCGTTCGTGTCGAGGTTCTCGTCGCCGTGCGAGACGAACACCGTGTTGCCGCTGACGGCGACGCCGGTGTTGATCGCGCGCTTGGCCGCGACGTAGCTCCAGACTTTCTCGCCGGTCTGCGGTCTGATGGCGTGAATCGCGCCGTCACCGAGTCCGGCGATGAGCAGGCGCGCCCCGTTGATCGTGGCGATGAGCGGCGACGGCGTACGCCGTGTCGTACGGCCGGCCGCCCGGATTGGAGACGTAGACGATGTCGCCTGTCCGCTTGTCGAGCGCGACGAACCGGTGCGCGCGGGTGCCGTGCACGCCCCAGTTCGAAATCGCGGCACTCACGATCACGAGGTCGCCGTCGACCAGCGGAGACATCGTCCGGCCGCCGTGCGTCGTGAACGCGGCGAACTCCTCGCCGAGCGACCGATCCCACAGGAGCTTGCCATCGCGGCTGAGCGCGATGACCTCGGCGCCGCCACTGAGTGCGTAGATATTGCCGGTCTCCGGATCCGCCGCGGGGGAGGCCCACGCGATGCGGTGCGGCGGCACGTCACTCTGAAACAGGTTGTACTTGTACTCCCAGATCGTCCGGCCGGTGTCGGCGTCGAGCGCCATGACGCGCTCCTGCAGACCGGTCGCCGCGGGCGGACGGGTTCTGCACGTAGACCCGATTGCCCATGACGATGGGCGCCGAGCGTCCACCATGCGCCACGCGCCAGAGAAAGTTCTCGCCGTTCAGCGCCCAGCGATCGACCAGCCCGGTCTCTCTCGAGATCCCGTCGCGGTTGGGGCCGCGCATCTCGGGCCAGTCCCCGAGCGCCACTCGTCGTGCTCCCTGTGGAGCCTGTGCGGACATCGAGGCCGCCAGGACGATCGCGATCACCAGAATGATGGGGCTGATCCTCTTCATGATCTCTTCATGTCTCCGACGTTTCACGTGACCGACTCCGGAGATGATGGGAGTACCAGTGGCCGAACCTGTATCCTAGCCCGGATCGTTCATGAGGGTCATCAACGCCATCGTCATCGCGCTCGGCGCTTGCGGTCGGTGTCCACACGCAGGCTCCCGTCAGCACGGATTGGCCGCAGTGGCGCGGGCCGGAACGTAACGGGCTCTCGCGCGAAGTGGGCCTGGCGCGCGAGTGGCCGGCGGCCGGCCCGCCGGTGCTCTGGACGGCGACCGGCCTCGGCGCCGGCTACGGCACGGTCGCGGTCTCGGGCGGCCGCCTGTTCGTCCAGTCGCTTCGCGGCGGCCGAAGCACGGTGCACGCGATCGACGCGTCCGACGGCAAGTACATCTGGTCCAAGAATCTTGGGCCCGGTGCCACCAACGATCGCGGTTCGGGCCCGCGCGGCACGCCCACCGTGGACGGTGATCGACTCTACGTCCTCACCGAGGGCGGCGATCTGGTGTGCCTGCTCGCCGCCGATGCGACGGTCGTCTGGCAGCGGAACATCCTGCGTGACTTCAACGGCAACAACATCAACTGGCTGATCAGCGAGTCGCCACTCGTGGATGGCGATCGCGTCATCGTGACGCCGGGCGGCCCGAAAGCCGGGATGGTTGCCCTCGATAAGCTGTCGGGTAAGACGATCTGGGTCAGCTGAGGGTCTGAGCGACGAGGCCGGCTACGCGTCTGCGGTCATCGTCGATGTCCAGGGCGTGCGGGCCTACACCACGATCATGGCATCCGCGGCCGTCGGCGTCCGGGCGACCGACGGACGGCTGCTGTGGCGGTACGCCACGCCGGCCAACAACACCGCGAACATCACGACTCCGCTCGTGAGCGGTTCGCAGGTGTTCTATACCTCCGCGTACGGCACGGGCGGCGGGCTGGTCAACCTGCGGCCCGCCAACGGCGAGATTCGCGCCGACGAGGTGTACTTCACGCGTGACATGCAGAACCACCACGGTGGTGTCGTCCTCGTGGACGGCGTTCTGTACGGCTTCAGCAACGCCATCCTCACCGCGCTCGAATTCTCGTCGGGAAAGACGCTGTGGCGGCATCGGAGCGTCGGCAAGGGCGCGATCACCTACGCCGACGGCCGGCTCTACATCCTCAGCGAAGACAACGTCGTCGGCCTCGCCGAAGTCAACGCCTCGGGGTATCGTGAAGTGGGGCGTTTCCAGATCGCCGACCAGGGGCTTCCGTCGTGGGCCCATCCGGTTGTAAGCGGCAAGCGGCTGTTCGTTCGTAATCAGAACGTTCTGGCGGCTTACGACGTCCGAGCACGGTAACGTTCAAACTTTGAACTTCAAACTTTGAAGTTCAAAGTTCGAAGTTCGAAGTTCGAAGCAGGACCTGGCCTGTCACGGAGACCCATGAGAATGCAGGGGAGTATCGAGTTGAAGCAGATCGCGGGGATCATGGCGGTGCTGGCATGGCCGACTGGCGTCCTGGCGCAGGCACAGGGCCCGGTCGGACCGGTGCAGATGCCGCCCGTGACCGTCACCGCGCAGAAGGAACCGGCCGACGTCCAGAAGCTGCCGGTCAGCGTGACGGCCGTCGGAGCTGACACGATCGCCAACGCGGGCGTCTCAATCGTGAGCGACGCGGCCATCTACGCGCCGAACACGAACTTCACGGAGTTCACCGCCCGCAAGCTCAGCAACGCGACGTTTCGCGGCATCGGGTCGAGCCCGGCCAATCCGGGCATCACGACGCTCATCGACGGCGTTCCTCAGCTCAACACGAACTCATCGAACGTGACGCTCCTCGAGGTCGAGCAGATCGAGTTCGTCCGCGGACCGCAGAGCGCCTTGTACGGACGGAACGCGCTCGGCGGGCTCGTGAACATCTCGACCAGGCGCCCGTCGCTTTCCGACTGGAGCGGCACGGCGCTCGTGCCGTTCGCGAGCGAATCCGGCGTGGGACTTCAGGGCAGCGTGGCCGGGCCGCTCAAGAGCGGGAAGCTCGGGTTCGGCTGCGGCGTTCGACTACGCGAAGCGCGACGGGTTCACGACAAACAGCGTGACGGGCAACGACCTGGACACGCGGGAGGCGTTCGCGGGCCGGGCACAGGTCGTGTGGACGCCTTCAGACGCCTGGGAAACGCGCGTGATCGTGGCTGGAGAGCGCGCCCGCGACGGTGACTACGCGCTCGGCGATCTCGCGGCGTTGCGGGCCGATCCGTTCACGGTCGCACGCGACTTCGAAGGCAAGACGGATCGCGACGTGCTCTCCACGACAGTGACGACACGGCGCCGCGGCGGCCGCGTGAATTTCTCGACGACCACGGGCCTCGTTCAGTGGGACACCCGCGACTTGACCGATCTCGACTACACGCCGTTGCCGCTGGTCTCGGCGCGACAACAGCGAGAACGACCTCCAGTTCACGCACGAGTCGCGCTTTGCCTCGGCTCCGACTGCGCCGGTCCGCCTCTCGGACGACGTGTCGATGCAGTGGCAGGCCGGCGTATTCCTGTTCACCCAGAACTACGAGCAGGACGCGATCAACAGCTATTCGGCCGGATTGATCTCCCAGTTCATCGACTTTGGCCTCGATCAGCACCTTCCGAAGTCCGCGCTGGACGATGTCGGCCTTGGGTTGTTCGGGCAGGCCACGATGACATTTCGCGAGCGGTTGGATGTGACGCTCGGCGCGCGGTTCGATCAGGAATGGAAGGACGCGGACCTTCAATCGTTCTTCGACCCGGCGCTCCCGTTCCTCCCGGCGAGCGTCGTCACGGCGGAGAAGAACTTCGGCAACGTGTCGCCTCAGGCGGCGGTCGCGTTTCACGCTGCAGCCGAACCGGACGATCTACGGGACGTTCAGCCAGGGCTTCAAGGCAGGCGGCTTCAACCCGTCATCGCCCGTCGGTGCCGAGGCCTACGGCGAGGAGCATACCTGGAACGCCGAGGGCGGATGGAAGTCGACCTGGGCCGGTGGCCGTGTGACCGCGAATGCCGCCGCCTTCTTTGTTGACTGGGACGACATTCAGCTGAACCTGCCCGATCTGAACGCGCCTGGCCAGTTCTACATTTCGAACGTCGGCGCGGCGACGAGCCGCGGCGTCGAGGTCGAGGTGTCCGCGCGGCCCTACGAGCACGTGTCCGTGTTCGGCTCCCTCGGCTACACGCGGGCGCGGTTCAAGGACGGCAGCACGTCCGGTGGTGTGGACGTCGGCGGGAAGACGATACCCAACACGCCGAAGCAGACGGCCGTGATCGGTCTGGAGGTGGCGCGCCCGGTCAACCAGCGCCTGTCGATTGCTGGACGCGCCGAGTCGGTGTTCACCGGTGCGTTCGAATACAACAACGCGAATACCGCGCGTCAGGACGCCTACGCGCTCACGAATCTCCGCGCGATCGTTCGGAGTGAACGGCTGATTGTCGAGGCATGGGTGCGGAACGTCTTCAACACGTTCTACGTGCCCGTGGCATTCGAATACCCGGTCTTCGCGCCGTCAGGCTTCATCGGGGAAGCCGGCAGGCCGCGGACCTTTGGAGTGACGCTGGGAGTTGGATTTTGACAAGGCCGAAGGCAGAAGTTTCTCGGCACGTTCAGGGCTTGGGCCCACACTTCTAACTTTTGGCTTCTAACTTCTTACTTTCTGCTTACTTCGCGGTCCCGTTGGCCCGCGTGAGCCAACCGGCCAGTTGCTGCGCCGCTTCATCCGGAGTCGTACCATAGAACGGCATGAGAGCCGTCGTGCGGCCGTGGCGCGCGAGACCAGCCCGCCAACGGTCGCGTCCAACTGCATGGACCTCGATGACGTACGGCCGTCCCTTGATGGTCTCGTTGAACACGACGCGGGTCACAGCAGGCTTCAACGCTTCACTCACGGGTTGGTGCGCCGACGATTCTAGTGACTTGTTGCCGTCACACAAGCGAAACAGCGTGCGAAGGCTGCACCACAATCGGGCGAAGTGTGCGATTCTCTCGGAACTCGTGCAAAAAGAATTGTGACGCGACAGGTCATGCACAGCCGATCCACGATCGGTCCACAGGTTTTCCACAGCCGACCGTCGTGGCGCACGGTCGTCGGACGTTGCATGGTCATCACGACGCTCATGTTGGCGGTCGGTGTCGCGGCACAGACGCCGTCGCCGCTCGCCGTCTACCGCGTGTTCCTGAAGAATGGCGACGCGCTGCCGAGCTTCGGCGAGGCCGCGGTTGTCGCAGATCGGATCATCTTCAACCTCTTGATTGGCGGTAGTGACGGTCCGCTGACACTTCAGCTCATCAGCTTGCCGCAGCCCCTGATCGACATGGAGCGGACCAGCCGCTACGCTGACTCGATGCGGGCCGCGTTCTACGCGGCGACCCGAGGTGAGGCCGCGTACGCCGAGATGACGGCGGCCCTCTCGCGCGATCTCGAGCAATTGGCCAGGATTCCGGACAGGAAGCAGCAACTCGTCGTGGCTGACCAGTTGCGGCTGGGGCTGGTGGCCTGGCCGGGGAGCCACTTTTCCTTTCGGGCGAACGACATCGAGAAGCTCGTCGGGATGGTGACGGATGTGATCAATGAGTTGAAGGTCGCAGCCGGTGAGCAGACGTTTGCGCTCGAGCTGATGGCCGGCCCTCCGACGCCCCGGCGTGAGCCGCTCATCTCTACGCCGGGACTGCGGGAGTCAATCGCCTTGTCGCTTTCAGCGTCCTCGGTCGCCGACATCGGTGAAGAGCGTCTGGCGATTCTCAAGTCTGCGGCATCAATTACTCCGGCCGGGGATCGGGAGCTGGCGCGGACCGTCGCCAAACGCCTCCAGCTCGAGATGAGCGCCGAGCGATCGTATGCGGCCCTCGCGATCGAGATCCGCAAGCGCGCGCTGGTCGCGGAGGCCGCCGGCAACGCCGCCGGGATCGACCGGCTCCAGGCTGAGCTGCTCGGCCGGGACCGGCAGTTTGGTTTCCGTCGGCCCAGGACGGTGCAGGATCTGATCGAGGAGCTGTGGATCGCGCGCGCTTCCGCCGTCGCTCGAAAGGATGCGCTCGACAAGTACGCCGCCGTGCGCGGTCGTCTGCTGGACTACGAGACGGCCGTTCGGCCGGCGTTTTCGGCGTTGGACGGCCTGCGGTCGCTCCTCCAGCACTATCGCGAGCTCCGCGCGGTGTCGTTCGAGCGAACGGTGGCGGCTGGAGAGCGGTTCGAACAGTTGCGCGGCCAGATCGAGGGCGTCACCCCTCCACAGGAAGCCAGCGCGATTCACGCCACGCTCATCAGTGCCCTCCGGATGGCCGTCGAGGCGACCGTGCGCCGGCGCGAGGCCGCCGCGACCAACGCGTTGCCGACAATGCGTGCCGCCTCGTCGGCAGCAGCCGGTGCGCTGCTGCTCGGTGACCGCGCCCGCGACGATCTCGTGAACAGCCTTTGCCTGGGAGCACCCGCTGCGAACTGTGGCCCACGTCGCTGATACGAAGGTACCGACGCCGCAGACACGCGTACTCGTTCGCGCCCGTGGACTCGCGGCCTTTCGCGGCGCTCTCGTCGGGCTGGCCCGTTCCGGCACACCGATCGACGCGAGACGCCGTGTGGTGCTCGTGCCGACGCGCGCCGCCGGTGAGCTCCTGCGGCAGACCCTCGAACGGGCGGCATCAGACGACGGACAACGCGGCCTCATTCTGCCGGACCTGTTGACGCGGCAGGACTTGCTGGCCGTCCTCCACCGGGCACTTCCCGGCGGCCGGCGCATGCTCTCACGGCTCGAACGCGAGACTCTGCTGGGCCGCGCGATGGTTGAGGCGCAGTCGATTCATCCATCGCCGACGTCGCTCCTCGAGCCTCGGCCCGGCCTGGTGTCGGCCATGCTCGACTTCTACGACGAGCTTCGACGTCGCTTGCGTGGCACGCGGAGGTTTGCGCGCGCGCTCTTCCGGGAACTTGCCGTCGAACGCGGTTCGGACCGTGGCAGCGAAAGCCTGATCCAGCAGACACGGCTGCTCGGGTTCACGTTCCTGGCCTACCAGCGCGGGCTCGCCGCGAGCGGCGGCCTGGACGAGCACGTGCTTCGCAATACCCTCATCGCCGTTCAGCCGGTTCTGCCGTTCGACCATCTCGTGATCGCCGTGGCCGACCACCCGTCGGACCCTAGAGGTTTGTGGCCGGCCGACTTCGACCTCGTCGGACGTCTCGCGCACCTCGCCCGCCTGGACGTCATCGTGACGGAGGAGTCGCACGACGCAGGATTCCGCGACCGCATCGAGCAGCAGCTGCCAGGCATCGTCGAGGCGCGCGCGGCCGACGTTCCGCGATCGCCGGTGCTCGTCCGGCCGGCCGCCGACGATTCGCTGCCCGTGTTCGTTTGTCGCGATCGCGAGGAAGAAGTGCGCGCGGTGGCGCGCGCCGTCCGAGCCGAGGCCGATCGCCGCGACGGTTCCCTGGGAGAGTCCGTGGCCATCGTCTTCCAGCGCCCGCTGCCGTACCTCTACCTGTCGCAGCAGGTACTCGACCGACGCCAACGTGCCGTATCAGGCATTTGACGCGCTGCCGCTTGCCGCCGAGCCCTATGCGGCGTTACTCGATGTGACGCTCGATGTGGCCCGGACTGCGGGAGCGGGTGAGAGTGTCACCGCGCTCGGTCGTTCCACGCTCCTTGATCTCTCGGGGGCCGATCAGCCTTTCGTGCACGCCGACATCGTCGCGGAGCTCGATCCGTTTCTCTCCGCGCCTGCGGCATCCGGCCAGGTTCGTGCGCTGGCGTCATTCCTCAGGCGGCACGAGCGCATGCCACATGGCCGAGGACGTCTGGCGCGACCGCCATTTTCGCGCGCGGGCGGCCGTGCTCGCGGCGCTCGAGGAGCTGGCGGATGCATTCGCCCGGCACGACGACCACGCGCGCGGCGGCGACCAGCTGACGGCACTCATCCATCACGCCATTGAAGCTCGCACATTCTCGCCGCGCCAGGGCCAGGCCGGCGTCCACCTGGTCGATGCTGTCTCGGCGCGTTTCGGGGAGTTCGATCACGTTCACGTCGTGGGACTGGTCGAGACGGAATGGCCCGAGCGTGTGCGGCGGAGCATGTTCTACACGACCGGCCTCTTGAAGGCCCTTGGCTGGCCGCAGGCGGCCGACGAGATGCGCGCGCAGCAAGCGGCGTTCCGGGACCTGCTGCAGCTGGCCGCCAGGACCACGCGCCTCTCCGCCTTCCAACTCGAGGGCGATGCCATCGTCGGGCTCTCCCCGATGGTGGAAGCGATCCGATCGGCAGACGCCGTAGTCGCGCCTGTTGCTGAGGCGCGTCCAATTTTTGCCGACGAGATTCTCACGCGTGCGGCGACGCCCGTTGGTCTCGACGCCGAACGCGATGCGTGGCTGACCGTCCGGCGCGGCCGGCCTTCGCTGACCGAACGTCCCTACGGAGGATTCGTCGATCCGCAGCGGCCCCAGGCGTATCGAGTGAGTCGGGTGGACCGCTACGTGGACTGTCCGTTCAAGTACTTCGCGGAGTCCGTCCTGCGGCTCGTGGAGGAGCGGGACGAAGCCGCCGGGATGACGCCGCTCGAGCGAGGCTCGCTGCTGCATTCGCTCTTCGAGCGTTTCTATGGCGAGTGGCAGCGACTTGGCCATGCCGCCATCACAGCGGCGTCGATGCCCGAGGCGCTCGCGCTTTTCGCGCGCTTGACCGAGGCGGCGCTTGCCGAGCTGCCTGATGCGGATCGCGCGCTCGAGCGCACGCGCCTCCTCGGATCGATTGTCGGCATGGGTGTCGCCGAGCGGGTCTTCGAGCTCGAGGCCGACAGCGGTGTCGCGATCAAGGAGCGGCGGCTCGAGACCGTGCTGAATGGCGTGTTTACGTTCGCGCGTGGCTTCGCGGTGCGGGAGATCGCGATTCGCGGCAAGGCCGACCGAGTGGACGTGCTCGCCGACGGGTCGATCGCGGTCGTGGACTACAAGTTGGGCCGGATGCCGGACACGAGATCCTCCGTGCAGATCGCGGTGTACGCACACTGCGCACGTCAGGCACTCGAGCAGGCCGACGGACGGATCCATCCCATCCGGTCGGCGATGTACCTCGCGTTCGGTGACGACCGTCGTCTCGAAGGGCCGATTGGCGGTCCTCAGGAGCCCGCCGAGATCGCCGTGGAGGCCCGGGCCGCCGAGTTCGCCGGTGCCGTCGAGCACATCGAGGCCGGAGAGTTCCCGCCACGCCCGAAACGGCCGAATGAATGCCAATGGTGCGGATACGCGGGTGTCTGCCGCAAGGAATATCGAGCCGAGGTCGAGGATGCAGCCGACCCTGTTTGATCTCGCGGACAGCCGGCCACCGGAGGATCCCGGGCAGAACGCCGACCCTGTCGACCGCGCGGCCCGCGAGTTCGCGATCGATCCGGCCAACGACGTCGTGCTCGAAGCCTCCGCGGGGACGGGCAAGACTCGCGTCCTCGTCGACCGCTATGTCCGCCTGATCGAAGCCGAGGTCGAGCCCGAGAACATCCTCGCGATCACCTTCACACGGAAAGCCGCGGCCGAGATGAGGGAGCGGGTGCTCGCCCAGTTGGCCAGGCGCGCCGCCGCCGGCTTCATCGAGCCTGCGCGCTGGCGGCACCTGATGGAGCACGCCGGCGACTATCCAGATCTCGACGATCGACGCGTTTTGTTTCTCGCTGCTGCGTGAGTTCCCGCTCGAGGCCGACGTGGACCCGGCGTTCGACGTCGCGGACGAGACGGAGATGGCGCGCTTCGCGCGCGAGGCGATGGACCGCACGCTCCAGGTGGTGCGCGGACTCATCGCGGACGACGAGTCCGGTGCGCCTGCTTCTCGCCCAGGTGAAAACGCCGACTCTCGTACAGGCGGTCGGATCGCTGCTCGACCGCCGGCACATCGCGCTGCCGGCGATCGGCACGTTCGTCCGGCAGCACCCGGCTGCCGGAACAGCCGCGGAGGTCGGAACGCGGTTCGTCCGCCGGATTCGTGACGCCATTGAACGCTCGCCCGATCGCCAGGCTCTCCTCGCGGATGGTCCCACGGGTGCGCCGTCGTTCCGGTGGCTCGCGGAGGACCTGTCGGCGCTCGATGAGTTCCCGGCGCAGGACCCGGCCCGTGTGCAGCAGTTCCGGCGTCGTCTGGAACGCTATTTCCTGACCAAGAGCGGCACGCCACGGTTGCGAATCTCCAAGCCAATCCTTCCCGTTCATTTCGCCAACCCGGACGCCCGCCGCCGGCACGAGGGCGCACTGGGTGCGCTGTCTCCACTGGTCCACGAGGCGCTCCAGGCCCTCGATCTGGACGTGAACGCTCTGCTCGCCCGCGGACTTCTGCGCGTCGTCTCGATTGCCGCCGGACAGTACGAGCGGCTCCTCGCCGACAGCGCGCTGATGGATTTCGCAGCCATGCTCGCGCGGGCGGTCGCCCTTCTCGAACGACAGGAGGAGTTCGCCCGCAGCCGGCTCAAGCTGCAGGCGCGGTATCACCACATCCTCGTTGACGAGTTTCAGGACACCAGCCGCTTGCAGTGGCGGCTGATCGAGCTGCTGATTGGCGCGTGGGGAGAAGGGGAGAGCATTGCCGACGCGCCCACGTCCATCTTCATCGTCGGCGACCGAAAACAGTCCATCTACCGGTTCCGGCATGCCGAGGTCACGCTGCTCGATGAAGCCGCCATTCGCATCGGAGCGCTGAGGCCCGGCCGGCAGGTCCGTCAGTCGATCAGCCAGAGCTTCCGGGCCGTTCCGGAGCTGCTGGCCTTCGTCAACACGCTCGCCGGCCAACTGCAGGGCAGCGACGATCTCGCCGAGCGGTTTACCTACCGCGACACGGACCGCTTTCCCGTCCCTGACGTCGCGCCGGGCGCCCGGCGTGACGACGAGCCGGTGCTTGGCCTGGTCGCGACAGACTCGATGGCGGAGTCGGCGGCGGCCGTGGCCGACGAGATCGCGCGACTCATCGCGACGGGTACCGTCCGTGATCGTTCAGGTGCGGCGAGACCCGTCCAGCCGGACGACATCGCGATCCTGTTCCGGGCTCGCGCCGGGCATCAATACTTCGAGGACGCCCTCGACGCGCGCGGTATTCGCACCTACGTCTACAAGGGACTCGGATTCTTCGACGCGCCCGAAGTGCAGGACCTGCAGGCGTTGCTTCGGTATCTCGCCGCGCCCGACTCGGACCTGCGCGCGGCCGAACTGCTGCGGTCACGGCTCGTTCGTCTGTCCGATGTCGCGCTGGCAAGGTTGGCACCATCATTTTCCAGGGCGCTTCGTGGCGCCGACGCCACGGCCGCCGCGGCGCTCAGTCCGGCCAATCAGGCCGTCCTCGAACGCGCTCGCTCGGGCGTCGCGGGGTGGCTCGAGCTCGCGGATCGGATTCCTCCGAGCGAGCTGGTCGATACGGTGCTCCGCGAGTCCGCCTATGCCTTCGAGCTCGGCGGGCGCCGACTGAATCAAGCGCGCGAGAACGTGAAGAAGGTCCGGGCGCTCGTCAGGCGGGTCGAAAGCCGCGGGTACGCGACGCTCGGGCGGCTGGCCCGGTACTTCGACACCCTGCGCGCCGGTGACGAGTCGAACGCCATTGTCGAGGCGGCTGGCGCGGTCAATCTGATGACGATGCATGCCGCCAAGGGGCTCGAGTTTCCGATCGTCTTCCTCGTGAACCTTCACCTGGCCGGCCGAGGCCGACCCGCCGGGTTTTCAGTCATCGAGCGAGGGCCCAACGGAGAGCCCGAGGTCGCGTTCAACCCGACGGCGGCGACGAAACTCGAGGAGCGCCGCGAGAGCGAGGAACTGCGCCGGTTGCTGTACGTCGCGGTGACTCGTGCGCGCGATCGACTGTATCTGGCAGGCGAAGTCGACGCGCGCGGCCGGCTCCGGAAGAACGCCCGAAGCCTGGCCTCGCTGTTTCCGGAATCGTTGGCGGACGTGTTTTCCGTGCCGGCTGCCGCGCCGGACTCGACTGAGGCGTTGTGGACCACCAGCGAAGGGAACAACAGGGCGAGCTTTGCGTTCAGGCTATGCCGTTCAACTCCGCGTCGGAATGTTGAGCAGCCGTCTGGGCGCGAAGACGAAGGACCAGTCACGGTGCCGGCGACCCTGACTGTTCCGGGACAGCGGTTTTCCGCGGCGTCCGTCCCCGTGCACGGAACAAGGAGCCGTTGAACGGGGAACGGGGAACGAGGAACGGGGAACGGCGAAGCGCTTGCTTGGCACGCTCGTCCATCGGCTCCTGCAACGTCAGGAGAATCCGCAGGCCGACGACGAGACGCTCGCTTCCACGATCGCCCATCTCCTGACTCCGGACGAGCGCGTCGACGTCATCGACGTGACCGAACTTTCGCTGGCGGCGGCGCGAACCTACCGCGCATTCCGCCTCCGGCCGGACGTCCACGCGCTCCTGGAGAGTGGAGCGTGCTATTTCGAGGTGCCGTTTTCATTCGAGCCGGCCGGGCGGCCGGGTGACCTTGTCCGCGGTGTAGTGGACTGCCTGATCATCGGTCCAGACGGGTCCGCAACTGTCCTCGAGTTCAAGACCGGGGAGGCCTACCCGGAGCATCAGGCCCAGGCGGCGCTCTACGGTGAAGCCATGCGTGCACTCCTTGGATTGACGACCGTTGGCGTCAATGTCCTTTATTCCTGAGAAATAGCGTCTTTCTCGCCCCGGTTCGGCTCAGGTATGGGATACACTTTGGTCGGGCCGAGACGGCAGCGGGTGTTTTGAGGCCACATCCGCGTGTTCGCGTGTCCGAGATGGAGTCGAGTTTGTCCCTCACGTGTCCGAATTGCGGAAATTCAGAGAATTTTCTCGTCAAGACCCTCCAGATGCATCTCTTGCGGGTCGCAGACGGGCAGCTGCAGCCACCCTCGGAAGAAGGTCGTCCCGCTTTGGTTGAGGTCCTGTGCGACGAATGTGACAGCACCGTCGATCTAGACGGGCTCGACGAGGACACGCGACGAGAGCTCCTCATGACGCTCGGCGTCCGCTGAGCGCGGTGCGAGGCAGCCGTGCACGATCTTTTTGAAATTCTCGGGCTGCCGACCAATGCTCCACCGCGGGAAGTCCGTCGGGCCTGCGCCCGCCGGCCCCGGCGTCTTCACCCCGATTTCCACGACACTGGAACGGTCGTTGCTGAGCCGCGCGAGGTCCCCGTCGGCGGCGACGAGCTCGCCATCGACTTCGTCGACGCATCCGCGTTCAACGACAGCATCCTGGCGGCGTTCTTCGAAGATGGGGGCACGACCTGACCCCATCTCATGCGCGTCCATTTTGACGTCCTCGGCTGGCTTCATGTCTCCGCCGGCGCGTTCGGTCTGCTGACTGGCGCGTCGCTCGGCGTCCTGGCGATGGGGACCGCCGCGGCCGTGGCTGACCGCGCGGGTGACGCGTCTCCGTCGCCCGCCGTCTGGTTCCTCCTCTTCTCGGGCGCAATCTTCGCCATCGTTGGCGCGATCACGATTCTGGTCGGTCGGGCGCTCGTGGGCCGGCGTCCAATCGGTCGATCGGCCGCGCTGGCGCTTAGCCGTGCCGAGCCTGGTCGTGATTCCCTTCGGCACCGCGCTCGCCGTGTACGCGTTCTGGACGCTGCTCAACGACGAGGCGCGGCGCGCATTCGGCAAGAACACCTGAGTTTCAGGATCTTTCCGGATGTAGGGAACCCCTACATCCCTCTCTCCCCCGGATAGAATCGTCAGATGAGTACTCTGTCGGAACCGGTGGTCCTCGACGCCTTGCGCGCCGTTCGCGATCCCGATCTTCACAAAGACATCGTCGCCCTCGGATTCGTCAAGGGGCTTCGCATCGATAGCGGCCGCGTCAGCTTTGCAATCGAGCTGACGACCCCGGCGTGCCCCGTCAAAGAGCAAATGAAGGAGCAGGCGCGAGTCGCGGTGTCTGCGCTGCCGGGCGTGTCGAGCGTCGAGATCGAGATGACGGCGCGTGTTCGGCCTGTCGTGGCGCCCGACGCGGGCCGCGCCCCCGTCGAGGGCGTGAAGAACATCATCGCGGTCGGGGCCGGAAAGGGCGGTGTGGGGAAGAGCACTGTCACCGTGAACCTGGCGGTCGCTCTGGCCGCCCGGGGCAGCCGCGTGGCCGTGCTCGACGGGGACTTGTACGGACCGAACGTGCCCATCATGCTCGGGATTCAGACGCGGCTCGAGACGGACGGCGAGCGAATCGTGCCGGCCGAGAAGTACGGCCTGCAGGTCGTGTCGATGGCGTTCCTGACCGAGGATGATGCGCCGGTCATCTGGCGAGGTCCGATGTTGCACAAGATGATGGGCGAGTTCTTCCGCGGCGTGCGCTGGAAGAACATCGACTACCTGCTCGTGGACATGCCACCCGGGACCGGCGATATCGCGCTCAGCCTGAGTCAGACCGTGCCGGTGGCCGGCGCCGTGCTCGTCACCACGCCTCAGACGGTGTCTGTTGCCGACACCCGCCGGGCTGTGCACATGTACCGGAAGCTGAACATCCCGACCATCGGATTGATCGAGAACATGAGCCACTTCACGTGTCCGGGCTGCGGGCGCGAAGCGGATCTGTTCGGCAAAGGCGGCGGGGAGGCACTGGCCACTGAACTCGGCGTGCCGTTCCTTGGTGGCATTCCTCTCTACGAGCCCGTTCGCAAGGGTGGGGATTCAGGCGTACCGATCGTGATTGGCGAGCCCGCCTCAGCGCCCGCCGTCGCGCTCATGACTGCGGCCGAGCGCGTGGCCCAGCAGGTCTCGATTGCGTCGTTCTCGCGCCGGACGATTCCGCTGGCCGAGGTCCATTGACGACCGGTCCCGTGCTGCACGTTCCGTTCACGAAAGTCACGCTCGCCAACGGCCTCGAGGTCGTCGTTCACGAGGACCGGCGCGTGCCACTCGTGGCCGTGAGTGTCTGGTACCACGTCGGGTCGAAGGACGAGCGGCGCGGGTTGACTGGGTTGGCCCATCTCTTCGAGCATCTGATGTTCGAAGGATCCGAGCACCAGTCCGGCGGCTACTTCGGCCCGCTGCAGGAGGCTGGAGCGCTCCTCAACGGGTCGACGAGCACCGACCGCACGAACTACTGGGAGCTCGTGCCAAAGAACGCCTTTCGGCTCGCCCTCTGGATGGAAGCGGACCGCATGGGCTGGCTGCTGCCCGCGCTGTCTCGCGAGCGCTTCGACACGCAGCGCGGTGTCGTCCTCAATGAGCGCCGGCAGAGCTACGAGAACCGTCCGTACGGGCTCGCGCAGTTCGCGATCATGGAGGCGATGTTTCCGTCAGCTCATCCGTACAGCTGGCCGACCATTGGGCGCCCTGAAGATCTCGCGGCCGCCACTCTCGAAGACGTGCGTCAATTTTTCGTGCGCTATTACCACCCCGGCAACGCATCGCTTGTCATCGCAGGTGACGTCGGCGTCGAGGAGGCGCTCTCCACCGTGGAGGAGTTCTTCGGCGAGATCCCGGCTGGGCCTCAGGTGACCCACGAACGGCCGGCCACAACGGCTGTCCAGTCACGCCGGCTCGCCCTCGAGGATCGCGTCGAGCTGCCGCGACTCTACCTGTCGTGGCGCTCGCCCGCGATGTTCTCGGACGGCGACGCCGAGCTCGATTTGTTCGGTGATCTCATCGGCAATGGGCGAAGTTCACGCTTGTATCGCCGGTTGATCCACGACCGTCGCGTCGCGGTCGAACTCGCGGCGGGCCAGGCGTCGCGCGAGTGGGCTGGAACCTTCCAGGTCATTGCGTCGGCGGCGCCGGGCCACACGCTCGACGAGCTCGAGAGCGCGATACACGAGGAGATCGCTCGTTTCGCCGACGAGGGGCCCACGTCCGACGAGCTCGAGCGCGGCCGCGCTCAGGCCGAGTCGTCGTTCGTGCTGAGGTTGCAGTCTCTTGGCGGATTTGGCGGCAAAGCCGATCAGCTCAACGCATACAACGTCTATCTCGACTCGCCCGACAGCTTCACGACCGACTTCGATCGGTACCGTCGGGCCACCGCTGACGACGTCAGGCGCACCGCCGCCGAATGGCTGGACCGACAGAACGCCGTCGTGCTGTCGGTCATCCCGGAGGGGCGACGCGATCTTGCGGTGAGCGACGCCGCCGACGTCACCTGGGGTGCGGCATGACGTCGGGCCGTTTTCAGATGCCGGCCCCCGACGCCTCGACGCCGGTCCGCTTTCCAGATGTCGTCCGCGACACGCTCGAAAATGGGCTCGCCGTTCGGGTCATTCCGCAAGACACCGTGCCGGTCGTCACGCTCGCCCTGGTCATCCAGCGAGGAACGAGCGACGATCCGGCCGAGCACCACGGTCTCGCGAGCCTGACGGGCGACTTGCTCGACGAAGGGGCCGGATCGCGCGATGCCATCGAGGTGGCCGAAGCGTTCGGCCGCCTCGGCGCCGAGCTCGATTTGGACGTGGGACCGGACGCAACGTCGCTTGCCGTCACGACGCTCGCGCGGCATCTCGATGCCGTACTCGACCTCGTCGCGGACATCGTGATTCGTCCCCGTCTCGATGAGCCCGACTTCCGTCGCGTTCGCGAACTGCGGACAAACCGGCTCCGTCAGTTGAGCCGGCTGCCGGGAGCGGCTGCCGACCGCGCGATCGCGTCGGCCGTGTTCGCCGACCACCCATATGGCCACGGCTCGCTCGGCACGACCACGGCCCTTGCCGGGTTGACCGTTGATGACGCCCGAATCCTTCTGGTCGGCGATGTACTCTCCGGGTGAGGCCGCACTCATTGCCGCCGGTGCTGTCGATCCCGACCGGGTACGACGAAGTGTCGAGCGTGCGTTTGGCGGGTGGTCAGGCGGGACACCTCGCCCGTTCGCCGGCGAGCCAGTCGCGGCGGTCGATCCGCGAATCCTTCTTGTGGATCGTCCGGGCGCTCCGCAGTGCGAGGTGCGCGTCGGCCACTTTGGCCCTCCACGCCGGGTGGAGGGGTACCACGCCATCGTCACCCTCAACGCCCTGGTCGGCGGACAGTTCACGAGCCGGATCAATCGTCGTCTTCGCGAAGAGAAGGGTGTGACGTACGGCGCGCGCAGCGCGTTCGATTTCCGTCGTACGGCAGGTCTCTTTTCGTGCGAGACGAGCGTGCAGACGGACCGTACCGCGGAGGCGGTCGAAGACATCCTCGCGGAGCTCGAAGACGTTCGCCGGGAAGGCGCTGTGGAGGCCAACGAGCTCGAGCGGGCGAAGGCGTCGCTCACACGCGGCTACGTGCGAAGCTTCGAGACTGCGAGCCAGCTCGTTCGCGCCGCCGCCCTTCTCGTGACGTACGGGCTCGACGAGGGCACGTTCGACCGCTTCGTGCCTGGCGTCGATTCCTTGACGGCTGCGGCTGTTGAGGATGCCGCACGCAAGTTCATCCGCCCGGCTGATGCCACGGTGGTCGTCGTCGGCGACGCTTCGCGATGTCGCGAAACGCTCGAACGCCTGGGACGTCCGGTCCAGGCCATGTCGCCGGAGTTCTAGATCTCCGGTGCGACGGGTGCGACAGGTACGACGGGTCCAAGGAAGGGACTGGCGTTCGTCGTCTTCTCTAGAGTTTCAGGAGTCCCGGCCGAGCAACTTCTGCTCTTCCCTTGCGTAATAAGACTTGATGGACAAGCAGCTGCGAGTGAGCGCGTAGAGGGGTCCGCGCCGCTCGGCCACGGCTCCGGGCGGGATCAGTCTTGTCTTGACATAAACTGATCGATCTCATGGACGTCGCCCGCTGGAGCGTGAGCCTGATTGCCGTCATTGGCATGCTGGCGGCAACGCTCGCCGCTGCGACGATCTGGCTGCTTTTTACCAATCCGGTCGGCGGCGCCGAGGCCTTCTCTCAGGCCGTGACCAGTGGCGACGTCACGCCATTCATGAAAGCCATCGGCAGCGTGATCGTCGGTGCGCTGCGCGACCTGTTCAGGTACCTCTGAGTCCTCGTTACAGCCGAGTCACCAGAAACTTCGTGAGCGCGTACCCGTCCAGGTATTTGAAGGGCGCCTTGCCGGTCGTGTAGTGGCCGCACGGGCAGGACTGTCGTCGAGTGTGGCACCGCGAGGCGTTTGAACTCGGCGACGAACTGGCGTGACAGATCGACTGGGAAGCTGAGGTCGTAGCGCGCGTAGATCAGACCGATCGCCCGATCGCGAACGCGATCGATGAACGGCCAGGGGCTGATCGGCATCCAGCACTCGCGCAGATCGTCGAGCGAGACGTGCCCTTCGAGCCCGGCGCGGACGTGGCGCGTGGACAGGCCGCGCCAGACGACGTCAGCGAAATACGGCGAGACGTGGTTGAACGCCCCGGCGCGAATTCGAGGGTCGTGCGACATCGCGAGCATGGCCAGGCACGATCCGAGACTTGTGCCCATGATGCCGATGCGTTCCATTCCCTGCGCCTCGAGCCAGTCGACGACACCCCGCACGTCCAGCACGGCCTGCCGGTTGATCTGCGCCGTTCGTCCGACGTTCGGACTGACGATGAAGTCGGCGCGCTCGAGTTCTTGCGGCTTGCGGCTGTCGTGATACGGCAGGCTGAGCCGGACGGCGGTCAGGCCGAAGCGGGCGAAGAGCCGGCAGAGGCCGACGTGGCCCTCGGGGTCGGCGTTCCACTGGGCCATCACGACGACGCCGCGGCGAGGCCCTGAACGACGCCCCGTCGCCGGCTGGAAGACGCGTGCCGCGACTGTGTTGTTGACGGCTTCGGGTGTGACGATCGCGCTTGGGAATCGCAGCACATCGTCGCGGACTTCGTACTCACCACGCGGCGGTGCGGCGAAGAAGGCGTCCGTTTCCGCCATGGTTGCGCGTGACCACGCGAGCATCCGCTGGAGCGACTCGTCGTCACCGAGTGCCGGCCCAGCGTCTTCTGACCGGAGGTCTGCCGGGTTGGACACCGAGCCAGTTCAGGCCCCACTCGAACGGCCGGACACGACGGTTCGTGTCAACCGCCGCCAGCCGGCGTTCCCAGGCGTGAACGAGAGGACCGATCACTGCGACAACACGCGCTCGCACGCGGCCGCGACGTCGAGGAGGCGTGGAGTGTCACCGATTCGGCCGACGAGTTGAAGGCCGACAGGCAACCCGCGCGTCGGAACTGGCAGCGTGATCGCCGGATGTCCCGTCAAGTTGAACGGTTGGGTGTGCTTGAGCATGGTGGTGCGGACGGCGACCTCCGCGCCGCCGGGCTCGAGCGCGACGGTGTCGGCGCCGAGCGGCGGCGCGACAATCGGCATCGTTGGCATGACAAGGGCGTCAACCTGGTCGAGGAGCGCATCGACCGACGCCCGCAGGTTTTCACGGAAGGCCTGGGCGGCGAGATACGCGACCGCGGACGTTGTGCGTCCCATGATCAGCCGGCTGTGCACTGATGGCGTGTAGTCCGCGGCGCGGCTGTCGAGGAACGGAGCGTGGATGTCGGCCGCCTCCGGAAGGACGATGTTGATGTAGGCCTCGGCAATTCGCTCGGCGCCCGACAATTCGGTGTCGACGATGTTGACGCCCGACGTCTTCAACGAACGGACCGCGCGACCGAAGGCGTCCCGTACCGAGGGATCGAGCACGTCGAAGTAACCAGCCAGGCGGGCGAGTCGAAGGCTGGCTACCTCGATGTCCCGGACGGCAAAGACCGGGCGATGCACGAGGACGGCGTAGAGCCAGGCCGCGTCCTGAACGGAGGTCGCAATCGGGCCCACGTGATCGAGTGATCCGCTGAGCGGCCAGACGCCGTCAGTGGGCACCTCGCCAAATCCGGGTTTCAGCCCGACCACGCCACAGGCCGCGGAGGGCATGCGTATGGATCCGCCCGTGTCGGTCCCGAGGGACGCAAGGCCCATGCGCGTCGACACCGCGGCCGCCGAGCCGCCACTGGACCCGCCTGCCGATCGCGCGTCGTCCATTGGATGGTGGACGGCGCCGAACGCCGACGCGTCGCTCGTCGTGCCGAACGCGAACTCGTGAAGGTTGGTGCGGCCGATGATGATGGCGCCTGCCCCTTCGAGCCGCGTGACCGCCGTCGCCGTCCGATCCGCTACCCGGTCGTTGAGCACGCGGGACGCGGCGGTGGTCACGGTGCCGGCAACGTCGATCAAGTCCTTCACCGAAATCGGGATGCCGTGCAGCGCACCCCGCCAGATGCCCGCCGCGCGCTCCTCGTCGACGGCTCGGGCCTTCGCCCTGGCCCCGCCGGTGTCCACCATGGTGAACGCGTTGGTGCGCACGCCATGGGCGGCGATGGCGGCCAGGCTCTCCTCGACGAGCTCGGCAGCGGTGACCGTGCCAGCCGCGAGACGGGCGCGGGCCGACGTGATGGTGTTCTGGCTGAGTTCTTGGTCGAGCATTCAGGCCAAACCTATTCTACCGACGGCCCGGAACGGGCATAATCTGGCGAACCTGCAGGAAGACGACCGATGCGAACAGTCATCGTCTGTCGCCGGGTGATCGGCCTGGCGTTTTGTGTCGTGTGGCTGGCCTTGTCCACAGCTCTGGGGCCGGCGCCGGGCCTGTCGGCGCAGTCTGCGTCCCCGCCGCGGTCGACCTCGACGAAGCCCGACGACTCACGGTTCACACCGGTCGTTCTCGTGCCGCCCGGCGAGCTGGACGAACCCATGGTCGTCGCGATTCTTCCGGATGAACGGGCGCTGATCGCGGAGCGCAAGGGCGCGCTGAAAGTGTACGACCCCGCCACGAACTCGACGAGCGTCGTCGCGATGATTCCGGTCAACACCAAGTACTACAGCGCTTCCGGCGTCGTACGAGAAGCCGAGGAAGGCCTGATCGGCCTGACGCTCGATCCCGACTTCGCCACGAACCGGTGGATCTACATGAAGTACGCGGATCCGCAGATGGCCAAACACGTGCTCGCGCGTTGGGAACTGCGCGATCTGCCAGTGGCGAACGGCCAGACGAAGCTGACGCTCGTCGAGTCATCGAAACGCGTCCTTCTCGAAAACCCGGCGCAGCGTGAGCGGTGCTGCCACACCGGCGGCGGCATGGCGTGGGACAAACGCGGCAACCTGTACATCACGGTCGGCAACAACACCGGCGGTGGGATGACCGATGAGCGGCCAGGGAACGAGAATGCCGACGACCAGCGGACGGCCGCGAACACGTTCGATCTGCGCGGCAAGATCCTGCGGATTCATCCGGAGCCGGATGGTACGTACTCGATTCCGCCGGACAACCTGTTTCCGCCCGGCACGCCGAGGACGCGGCCGGAGATTTTCGCCATGGGCATGCGAAATCCATGGCGTGTGTCCGTGGACAGCCGGACCGGGTTCGTCTACTGGGGCGAAGTCGGACCGTCTGAGGGCCGGCCGACCGGTGGTCCGATTCCGTACGACGAATACAACCAGGCACGGGGGCCGGGGTTCTTCGGCTTTCCGTACTTCGTCGGCGAGAACGAGGGCTTCGGCGTTCGCGACTACGTCAAGAATCAGATGCTGCCGCCGCGCGATCCGGGGCACCCCGTGAACGAGTCGGTCAACAACTCGGGCTTGCGAGAGTTACCGCCGGCACAACCGGCGTTCATCGCCTATTCGTACGAGACATCGGAGAAGTATCCGGAGCTTGGGTCGGGCGCGCACAGCGCGGTCGGCGGCCCGATTTACCACCGCGCGGACTTCAAGCCCGACGCAAAGCGCCCGTTCCCCGCGTACTACGAGAACAAGTGGCTGATCGCCGAGTTCGAGCGCGGACTCATCATGTCCGTGACCATGGATGCCGACAGCCGCTATGTCTCGATGGAGCAGTTCCTGCCGAGCTATCGGCCCTTGCAGCCGATCGACATCACGTTCGGGCCGGAGGGCGACTTGTACGTCCTCGACTACGGAAGCGTCTGGTTCGCAAAGAGCCCGGACAGTTCGCTGGTCAAGATCGAATTCAACGCGGGAAACCGAAAACCAAAGGCGGCCGCGGCGACGAGCACTCGAGGCGGTCGGGTGCCGCTGCAGGTCACGCTGTCGTCCGAGGGTACGGCTGATCCGGATGGCGACCGGCTGCAGTACACCTGGCGCGTCGCGTCGCCGAACGGCCCGGCCCGGACCTACACGGGAGCGAGCCCGCAGATCTCGCTGAGGCAGGCTGGTGCGTATACCGCCACGCTGGTCGCGACCGATCCCGCGGGTGCGAGTGACACCGCGTCGGTCGCGATTGTGGCGGGTAACACGCCCCCGGAGGTCGGCCTCGTCGCATCAGGCATGAACCAGACGTTCGTGCGGCCCGGCGAACCCGTGACCTATGCCGTCAAGGTAGCCGATCGCGAAGACCCTGAGGTCGCTCGCGACCGCGTGGCCGTGAGCATCAATCATGTCGCGGAGGGCGTCGATCTTTCAGGTCTCAACCAGGAAGCGAACCCGGTTGACGCGACCACGCGCTTCGGCGTTGCGAAGACGCTCTTGTCGCGTACCGACTGCTCCGGGTGTCACCTGAGAGACACGCCGTCTGCTGGTCCGACGTACGTGATGCTGGCGGGAAAGTACCGGCCGGATCCCACGACGCTCGGCGTGCTCGCGAACCGGGTGAAGACGGGGGGCTCGAAAGTCTGGGGCGAGACGGAGATGCCGCCACATCCCAACCTGACGGCGGCCGAAATCCGGACGATCGTCGAGTACTTCCTGAGTGTCGGTGATCCGGCGATCTCCGCGCTTCCGCTCGAAGGTCGTCATACACCCGAACTGCCGGATGGCCGCGGACGGGTGATCGTGCGCGCGGTCTATACGGACGCGCCGGTCGGCAATCTCCCGCCGCAGACGTCGGTGGCGACCAGGATCCTGAGAGGTACCACGCTGAATCCCGCCGCCGCCGACGTTTTCGAGAACGTGACTTTTGGCGGCCGGTCCTCTGGCGACGGCGCTGAGACTCGTGGCCTCGCGATTACCGCGCAGCGCAACGGCCATATCGCCTACCGGCAGCTGGACCTGACAGGCGTTCGCGATCTGACGCTCACGGTCTCCACGTCCGGTGACATGGCGGCCAGGGGGGGCGTCATCGAAATCCGGCTGGATGGGCCGGCCGGCGCCCTCATCGGAACGACCACGGTTGCGGTCGCGCCGCCGCCACCCGCGCGCGGACGTGGCGCGGGCGCGGCCCCCGCTCCGGTTCCGCCGCCAGCGCCGCCGACGATCACGTTGAAGCCGACGACCGGCTTCCACGACCTGTACCTCGTGTTTCGAAACGACCAGGCGAGGGCCACCGAGCCGCTGATGACCGTGTCAGCCATTGTCGTGAACTGAGGACAGAGGCAAACAACGAAGTGCGCGTTAGGCGTAGAGCAGAAACCGCTCGCGAATCTTCAGGAAGTCCTTCAATCGCGTCGTCCAACTGGCGGCGATCGTGGCCGGCGTTTCGCCGGACGCGAGCGCCTCGCGCAGACGCGGCGATCCATACAACAAGTCAATTGGTTGCCGGACGTACTCGGTACTCGTACGGTGGATCACGCCAGGCGAACTCGTTGGGACTGGCGCGGCGGAATGCGTCGATGAGCGCGACGGCAGACAGCACGGGGCGGAAGGCCGCGCGGTCCGTGACGTGAACCTGGCAGCCGCCGCATGCGAGTTTCGCATGCTTGTGAAACGTCGGCTCGAACATCACCGGCCGGAAGTGCACGCCGGCAAGCCGCTGTGCGTTGAGGCCGGCGGCAAACGGTTCCGGATCGACCCACGGCGCGCCCGCGAGCTCGAACGGGCGCGTCGTCCCTCGACCTTCGGACACGTTGGTGCCTTCGAACATCACCATGCCGGGATAGACCGTGGCGCTGTCGAGCGTCGGGATGTTCGGCGACGGCATGACCCACGGCAGTCCGGTCTCGTCGTGGTACATCGAGCGCCGCCAGTCCATCATGCGGACGACTTCGAGCTTGGCGCCGATTCCGAAGTGCTCGTTGAAGAGCATCGCGAGTTCGCCGATCGTCATGCCGTGCCGCAACGGAATCGGGTACTCGCCGACGAACGACGTGCAGCCCTCTTCGAGGACCGGCCCTTCTACGGCGACGCCGCCGACGGGGTTCGGCCGATCGCAGACAATGACCGGGACCGACGACCGTTTCGCGGCGATCATGCAGTGCGCCATGGTGTAGATGTAGGTGTAGACGCGCGTGCCGACGTCCTGCAGATCGATGACGAGCGCGTCGAGCCCATCGAGCATTTCGGGCGATGGCTCGCGTGTTTCGCTGTACAGCGAATAGACCGGGATGCGGCGGCGTTCGTCCGTGATGTGCGGCGTCTCGATCATGTTGTCCTGCACATCGGATCGGAACCCGTGTTGCGGACCGAAGATCGCGCCAATCCGGACGCCGGCCGCCGACGCGCGATCCAGGACGTGCTGATATCCCGTCGACACCGACGAGGGATTGCAGACGATGCCGACCGTGCGGCCGCGCACGAGGTCGCGATCGAAGAGGACATCACTCCCTAAGACACATAGGCATGGCGAATGATAGCGGACGCGGAACCTGAAACCATGAACCGAACCGCTATCGTCTTCCTCCACAGTGTCCATGCTTCGACGAAGAAGGTGATGGCCATCCACAACGCGACGACCGCAAAGGGCCAGGCGAGGACTTTCGGCGCAAAGAAGCCGAGGGCCGCCATCGCGCTGAGCAGAAGGGCCGTGCCGATGACCGGTCCGGCTTCGAAGTCTTCGAGGCGACGATTCCCGTGACGGCTGCGCCGATGCTGCGGCCGACGTCAGTCACGGCGCGCACGACGCGGCGCGACGACCGGTAGCGGCGCGACGCTCGGCGGGGCGCGTCGGGCGCGCGGGGCCGGCTGGTCGGAAGCCGGTACGTCTGCAGCACGATCTCTGTCGATCGTTCCAGGTCCTCGAGATAATGCGATTCGAGCTCCTTGGCGACACCTTCGTCTTCGAGCGCGACATCCAACTCCCAGTTGCCGAGCCAGCTGTTGACGTTGAGGTTGGTCGATCCGATTCGCGCCCAGCGGGCGTCGGCAATCGCGGTTTTTGCGTGCACCATCGTGCCGTTCCACTCGAAGATGCGGACGCCGGCCTCGAGCAGCGGACGGTAGAGCGACCGGGCCACGGGGACCGTCCAGCCGACGTCGCTGTACTGCGGCACGAGCAGACGGACGTCGACGCCGTCGTGCGCCGCTCGTCGCAACGCTTCGATGTACGCCCCGGTGCCGATGAAGTACGCGTCGGTCAGCCAGAGCGACCGCCGCGCGAGCGCGGTGACGAGCATGTCCAGCCGCAGCAGGTTGCCCGTGAACGGTTCGGTCGGGATCAGTCGCAGATGCACTTCGCCGCGATGGACGCCGTCCGCGCGGGATCGCGATGTCATCCGGGCGGCCGCCGGCGAGCCGCCAGTTCTCCGCAAAGGATTCCTCCGCGTGCGCAACCGCGGGGCCCTTGATCTCGAGTGCCGGTGTCGCGCCACGGTTCGAGCTTCTTCTCGGGCCGCCCCTGCCACATCTGTCCGACACAGAGGCCCGACACAAACGCGACGCCGCCGTCGACCGCGTCAGTCGCATCAACCACGATGAGTTTCCGGTGATCGCGGCGCAGCCAGCCGAGCGCGCTCGACAGCCCGGGCGGGTTGAACACGCGCACGTCGCCGCCCGCGCGAATCAGCGGTGTGAACAGACCGCGAATGGGCCCGAATCCGCAGCCGAACCAGTCGTAGATCACCCGCACGGCCACGCCCTGGCGCGCCTTCGTCGCGAGCTCGGCCACGAAGCGCCGGCCCACGTCGTCGCGGTGGATGATGTACATCTCGACGTGAACCGACGTCCTGGCCGACGCGATCGCCTCGGCCCAGGCGGGGTAGTTCTCGGTCGCGTCCCGCAGCACCCGCGTGGCGTTGCCGCCGACCAGCGGCGCGCCGGCCGTCCGGCTGAACACCTGATCGGCCACCGCCCGCAGCGCCAGGGGATCGCGCGGCAGGGCAAGCAGGCGTTCGGGAGGCCTCGGCGGCATGGCGAAAGGGTATGACAGGGGCGGCTGGTCAGGCCGCGAATCCACCGTTTCCGCCCCGACTTTCAGTATTTACATCCGTCGCGGCGGGTTGGCCGTATACTTACGTTGAGGCTCCTCCCCGATATGCGCGGAGATTCGATCCGGGATCTCTATGCCAAGACATTGGCCCTGCTTGGACTGGGCGTCCTGGCCGGTACCGGTGCGCTCGTGGACTATTGGCCGTCCGGCGTGCGTCTGCCTGCGGTGGAGTCCAGCTTCGCTCAGCCTGAGTTCTCGCTCGCACTCGCTGTCCCCGATCAGCCATTCGAACCCGACGTCCGGATAGCGTCCGCGCGTCCGAGTCATGCAGCGTGCCCCGCTCGTTTCGCCGGCTGATCGACCTTGCCGAGCTCATTCCCGAGACGACTGCCAATTTGAATTCCCGCGAGCCCATCGATCGCGACGTGATCCAGACGGTCGCCCTCTCCCGTCCCGCCGTTCTGGTTCCGGTCGCGTTCGCCCAGGAAGAATCGATGGGGCCCCTCGGTGAGGAAGTGTCGCTGTCCGAGCCGTCCGCATCCTGGACCGGGTCCACCCTCGTGATGTCATCGGCGCCTGTCGCGCTGGCGGCGGCTGACGACCGCGGCATGATTGCGGGCGCGTACAAGCGCGACGAAGTCGATCGCTGGTCTCACCGGCCGAAAGACTGGCGCTTCGATCGTCGGGGCGTTCCGGGCCGTCAGCGGCGCGGTCAAGAAGGCTCTTCCCAATAAGACGCGAGCGGCTACTCTTCCCGACGCGACGCACCCCCACTGTCGCTCACCTGCGTACTCTTCACGCCATCGCGCGCATGATGTCGGAGCGCGTGAGGATGAACGTTTCGTCCGACTTGAAGTCCCGCACGAGAAGCGCAGGGTTGTCCGATGTGATCATCGCGGCGAGCGCGTCGATGCCGGTCGAGATGTCCACGAACGGAAACGCGGCCTGCATCACCGAGTCGACCGGCGCCGTTCGTGCGGCCGGGTCGCTCCGGAGCGCGGCATACAAGCACGCCTCGTTGACCGATCCGATGACGCGCCCATCGCGCGTGACCGGCATCTGCGAGTACCCGGACTCGGTCATCACCTGCACGGCGCGCGCCACGGTGTCCGCGTAGTCCACGGTCACGAGCCGATGCTCGCGGTGGCTCGCCACGAGGTCACGCGCGGTGAGTCCCTTCTTCTCGAGGAAGCCGCGCGCGCGCATCCACTCGTCATTGAACATCTTGCCGAGGTAGCGCGTGCCGTGGTCATGGAAGATGACGACGACCATGTCGTCGCGCGTGAAGTGCCGGGCGAGCTGCAGCAGGCCGGCTATCGCCGCGCCTGCCGAGTTGCCGGCGAAGATGCCCTCTTCGCGCGCGATGCGCCGCGTCATCACGGCCGCGTCCTTGTCGGTCACCTTCTCGAGGTGATCGATCACCGCGAAGTCCACGTTCCCGGGCAGGAAGTCTTCGCCGATGCCTTCGGTGATGTACGGGTAGATCTCGTTCTTGTCGAGGACGCCGGTGTCCTTGTATTTCTTGAGCGCCGATCCGTACGTGTCGATGCCCCAGACCCTGATGGCCGCGTTCTGTTCCTTGAGGAACCGGCCGACGCCGGAGATCGTGCCGCCTGTGCCGACGCCCGAGACGAGGTGGGTGATGCGCCCGCCGGTCTGTCGCCAGAGCTCGGGCCCCGTCTGCTCGTAGTGTGCCGCGGTGTTCGACAGGTTGTCGTACTGGCCCGCCTTCCAGGCGCCTGGTGTCTCCCGCGCGATCTGGGACGCGACCGAGTAGTACGAACGGGGATCGTCCGGATCGACGTCGGTCGGGCAGACGATGACCTCGGCGCCAAACGCGCGGAGGGCATCGATCTTTTCCTTCGACTGCTTGTCGGTTGTCGTGAACACGCACCGGTAGCCGTTGACGACGGCCGCAATCGCGAGACCCATGCCGGTGTTGCCCGACGTGCCCTCGACGATCACGCCCTCTGGTTTCAGGTGCCCGGCGCGCTCGGCGTCCTCGATCATTTTCAGGGCCATCCGGTCCTTGATCGAGTTGCCAGGGTTGAACGTCTCGAGTTTCGCGAGGACGTCGGCGTCGGTCACGCCCCGCGTGAGCCGGTGAAGCCGGACGAGCGGCGTGTCTCCAATCGTCTCGAGGATGGTGTCGGAGATTCCGCGGGGCATCGCCTCATTATGGAGCGCGTGTCGAGTCCTTAGTCGGTCCTTGGGTGAGTCCACCGGGTACGTCAGGTCCTGCAGGGCCTCAAGCACCTGAAGCACCCGAAGGACTCACCTGAGGACCCAGAGGACCAACAGGACCTGCAGGACCGATCGACTCGCAGCGATTGCTCACCGCGCGAGGCGGGTCGCGTACAGTTCGCGCGCGCCGGTCTCCGCCGGCGTCTCAACCCGCTCCAGACCGAGCGCCGCGATGGCGAACTCGCGCTCGGCGGGCGTCACGCGGACGCCGTCGATGACGACGTAGCCGAGCTGGATGCGATCGATGAACCGAGACCCTGCGCCTGTGGCCGCCGCCAGAAGCTCGGCTGAGGGCGATCCGCTGCTCGCCGAACTCGATCAGAGCGCCGGTGACAGGCTCGTCCCGATACGCGCGCTTGGTTCGCTCGTCGATGCGCGAGAGGTATCCGCCGACCAGATCCTTTGTGTGAAGCGTCTGGTAGAACTGCGAGAACGCACCGAAGTCGCCGAGCGATGAGAGACCGTCGCGAATTCCGAACGGGAGCTCGAGGACTCGGAGCGGGCGCGGGTCTGAGCGGACGACGCGAAAGACGCCGGGGACGTCGGCGGCGAACATCGGTCGAGGCGCCGGCCAGAGCTCAATCGCCAGGGCGACGCCCACGATTGCCAGCACGGCACGTCGTCGAGCGGGCCAGCGCCGGCCGATCGCGACGAGCGCAGCGGCGAAGAGCACAGTCAGCCCGAGAAACACGAGGACGCTGAAGCGCTGAGGCATTCGCGCTTCGCCGATGACCGGAAGGTAGCGGCCGAGCGCCCACGGTGTCGGGAAGAACGTCCGGGCGCCGGCCACCTTGAGGAACGGTCCCACCGCGATCGAGGCGAACCCGAAGGTGACGGCGAGCCACATGCCCGCGGGCTGTGAAGGCCGGCACGGCGCCACGCGACGGCGAGGACCACGATCGCGACGTACGAAAGCGACGCGACGTTCTCGTCGAATCCGCCAGGTTGGCCCGCCAGCCAGTTCCGCACGAACGACGGCGTCAAGCGCGTGATTCGGGTTGGGAATCAGAAAGGCGAGCGCATCGACGCCTGGAGCGCTCGACCGCCAGAGGACGGGCACGCTGACCAGTTGATCGCTTGCGGCCATCATCGAGAGGGCGTGGAACTCAGGCGCGAGCAGGATGGCCGCCGAGGCCACAATCGTGATCGCGAGACGTACCGCCCGTGGCGGGACGGTCGGCGACGACACGCGAACGCGCCACCGAAGAGACAGGCGGACAAGGAGCAGCACCGCCAGGATGAACATCGGTGTGTACAGCGTCCGCTCCACGATCGCGAGACCAGCGGCCGTGACGAGAATCACGGCCACCATGCCGTCGATGATCCGCACAGCCCGGCGCGTTCGAGACGTGCCCTCGATGCGCTCACACGCGACGAAGCGGTCCGCCACGTAGATGCCGAAGAGCATGGCGGTGTACACGGCGTAGTACGGGTCGCAATAGAACGCCCACGCGACGGTGGCGCCGGCGGCGGCCGCATCCCGCCCGCGGCCGTGTGACCACGCTCTGTCGAGCCAATACAGAAAAAACGGCAATGGCGCCGCCGCGGCCAGGCTGAAATGCGACGCGCCACGCGCCACGAGAAACGGCGCCCACGCGAACATCAGGCCGGCCAGCCAGGCCTCCGCGACCCGGCCGGTGACGCGATGGGCCAGAAGGAACATGCCCAGCCCGGAAAGCGCGACGTTGATGAGGTAGACGACGTTGAACGACGTCACGACGCTCGCGACCGATTGCAGCGGCATCGCGATGAGGTCGGCGAAGACCGTGTAGTTGTGGAGCGCGAGATTCGTCGGGCCGCCGACTGTCAGGATTTCCGTGGTCAGGAACGGAGACTCGCCGAGTTCCAGCAGCCGGTGACGAAAGTGCCAGACGTTCCAGACGTACACGCCGGCATCGCCGCCCGATCAGGCCGGTGAGGTGCGAAGAGACATTCAGCGCCAGCGGCCACGTCTGGACGATCGCGACGGCGAGAAACGACAGGATGGCGACCGTCGCCACACGACGGTCGCACGGTGCGGCCTGGTTCTGGTGGATTCGTGGCGTCGGGTCCTGCTGTCATCATGCGCGCGTCGTCGGCCAGTCACCGTATCGCTTCGTGAACGATCCAGGCAAGCTGTTGGTTCGTTGAGTGCAGCTAAGATAAGGCCCGGCGATGCCCGCAGTGCTGACTCGTGCGATCTCGGTGGCGATCCTCGGTGCGCTGACCGGAAGCGCCGCGGTCATTGGCGCGCTCAACGCACAGCCGGACATCGTCTTCGAGATGGATCGCAGGCTTCCCGGGCGAGTCCTGACCGGAGTGTATCCGCCGGAGACCATCGACGGTGAATCGTTCGCCTGGACGTCCGAGCGTGGATTCCTCAACGTGCAGGGCGCCGATCGCCGCGTGTCCTGGGTGTGCAGCGTGCGGTTTCGGAGTGGACGATCGGCCGGCCAGCCGCAGCCTGACCTGAGCCTGATGCTCGACCGCGAGGTCCTCGCCGTGAGGCAGGCGACGAACGAGTACCAGACGCTCGAGGCGATCGTGCCGCCGCAATCCGCACGCGGACTTCGACTCGCACTGACGAGCTCGAGCACCTTCGAGCCCGGCCCCTCGGACCCGCGCGAGCTCGGTGTGCGGCTCGATCGGCTGGCGTGTTCGCCGGAGCGCGGCCGTCTCCTCCTGCCGCCCGCGGACACGATCGGCGACGCGGCGATCACGGCCGCCGCGTTCGGCGCCCTGTTTGCGGTCATCGGAGCCTGGCCAGCCGCGGTGGGCGGCACGCTGGCGCTCGCCCTCCTGCAGGCAGTGCCCCTCTCGACGGGCGTGGCGCCATACACCTCGTACGTCGATCGCACGGTGCTTGTCGCCTTGTGGATTACCGCGGTCGCGGCCGCGGGTGTGTGGGCGGTCGCGCGCCGGCAGGCGTTCAGCGCCGGCGCTCGTTTCGCGGTGGCGTTCTCGGCCGCCGCGCTGTTTCTGAAGCTATTGATGCTCCTGCATCCGTCGAAGGCCGCCATCGACGCTGTGTTCCATGCGCACCGCTTCGACTACGTGCGCACCGGGCACTACTTCTTCACGCAGACGCTACCCGGCGGCGTCGAGTTTCCGTACGCCGTGGCGTTGTACGTGTTCGCGTTGCCCTGGGCAGCCGTGACGCGCGACTACGAGTCGCTCCTGCGCGTTGTCGTGTCGGCGTCTGAGGTTGTCGCGGGGCTGCTGTTGTACTGGGCCATCCTGTCGCGTTGGCGCGACGCGTCGGTGGCTGCGATCGCCGTCGTGCTCTTCCACCTGCTGCCGGTGTCCTACTGGCGTGATTGGCAACGCGAATCTCACCCAAGCCTTTGGCCAGCAGGCTGCGCTCGTGACGATGGCGATGATCATCGCGTGGCCGCTGGGATCACGCGACTGGATCCGGGTGTTGGCCGTGTCGGCCGCCGCCGCGACGGCGTTTCTCTCGCACGTCAGCACCTTCATGTTGTTGGGTCCCACGATCGTGGGCGTGGGTGTCATGACGTGGTGGCGCGGCGGCCGTGAGTTCGTCGCGCCGGCACGATCCATCGTCCTGGCGGCCATGATCGCGCTGGTCTCGTCGGTGGTCCTCTACTACGGGCGGCCCGAATTCTTCACGCGTACCGCTCAATCGCGGCGACGGCGCCCGAACACGGGGCGACCACCGATCCCGCCATCAGTGCCGAGGAGGCGCGCGCCACGAGGCTCGAAGAGGGAGCGATTCCGGTGATGAGCATGAGCGCGCGCATCGGCGAGGCCGTGGGCCTCGTCGGCGACGCGCTGAGCTGGCCGATCGTCATGTTGGCGTTGGTCGGCGGATGGCGGGTCTTTGCGCGCCAGCCGGCCGATCGGCTGACGTGGACGGTCTTGGCCTGGCTTCTGGTGGCGGCGCTCTTCTGCGGCCTTTCGATCGTGCTGCCCGGACAGTTCGGACACCAGCGGCAGGCCTGGGAGTTCATTGCCCGCGCCCTGTACGCGAGCGGGCCGGCGGTGCTGGTGCTCGCGGCCGCCGGCGCCGTGTGGGCGTGGCGTGCGGGCGCGACACTCCGTTGGGCGGCCGCGCTCGCCGTCGCGTGGGCCTCGGTCATCGCCGGGCGCCTCTGGATCAATTGGATCAAGTGATTAGGTGGCACCGGCCATTTCGCCGGCCCGTCAAGGCACCGCGATAGAATGCCGGCAATGCCCGGGCCGGCCAGCTCGACCTCCGAACCCCGCACGCTTGTCAGCCATCCGGAACTCGCGTCGCAACAGTCGTTCCCGACTTTCAAGACGCTCGGCGAACCGCCGAAGGGACCGCTCGAGCGGGCGCTGTCGATTTTTGCGGACGTTCGCGCCGGCGAAGGCGTCGGCGTGCTGCTGCTCGCGACGAACATCTTCGTCATCCTCGCGTGCTACTACCTGCTGCGATCGGCGCGGCAGGGTCTGATCCTCACCGAAGGCGCGCCGTTCGGTTGGTCCGGCGCACAACTGGCCGCGTACTCGTCGGCCGGCATGGCGCTCGTGCTTCTCGGCTTCGTGCCCCTCTACGGGTGGCTCGGCTCGCGCGTTCCGCGCATGACGCTCATGACGATCACGACGCTGTTCTTCGCGTCGAACCTGGTTCTGTTCTATCTCGCCGGCCGCGCAGGCGTTCGCGAAGCCATCGCGTTCTACATCTGGCTGGGCATCTTCAACATGTTCATCCCCTCGCAGTTCTGGGGGTTCGCCAACGACCTCTACACCGAGGGCCAGGGCCGGCGCCTCTTTCCGTTCATCGGCGTCGGTGCGTCGCTCGGTGCGGTGCTGGGCGCGGCGGCCGTCGGAACGCTCGTCCGATACCTCCAGTTCACGCCGTTCAGCCTGATGGCGCTCGCGGCGCCGGTGCTGCTCGTCGCGCTCGGTCTGACCTATCTGGCCAACCGGCGCGAGACGGGCCGCGCCGACGAAAAGGGCGCCCGCGCCGACAAGGAGCTGCTCGGCAAGGAAGGCGGGTTCGAGCTCGTCTTCAAGGACCGGTATCTGACGTGGATTGCCGCCCTCGTCGGTCCTGCTCAATCTCGTCAACACCGTCGGCAACTACCTGCTTGAACTCGCTCGTCGAGCAGTCAGGCCGCGACGATGGCCGACCTCGAAAGCCGGCGCGCATTCGTGACGCTCTTTTCATCCGAGATCGACGCGGCCGTGAGCATCCTGAGCGTCGTCCTGCAGTTGTTCGTCACGTCGCGCGCGCTACACGTCTTCGGCGTGCGCGGCTCGCTGTTCATCCTGCCGCTGCTCGCGCTCGTCAATTACTCGATCATCGCCGTGGTGCCAGTCCTGGCCATCATCCGGTGGGGCAAGGTCCTCGAGAACAGCACGGACTACTCCATCCAGAACACGCTTCGTCAGGCGCTCTTCCTGCCGACCTCGCGCGAAGCCAAGTACAAGGCCAAGGCCGCCATCGACACGTTCTTCACGCGCGCGGGCGACGTGATGCAGGCCGTCGTGGTGTTTGCGCTGAGCGCCGCCGGTATCGGCGCCGCGGGGTTCGCCTGGCTGAACGTCGCCCTTACCGTGGCGTGGTTGGGGGTGGCGGGTCAGATCGCGCGTGAGCACCGGCGTCGGACGGTGTAGCGCCGACGTCGATCAGCATCCAGATCCGCGCCCAGATCGGCGGCGGCAGCACGCTCTCCAGGTATTCGATCGCCACGCCACGCAGGCTCGGATCGGACGATCGGATCCCGCGGAGCGCCACGCTCAGTGGCTCGGGCGGCAGCACGGTCGAGAGCAGCGAGAACACGTGTTCGAGGTTGCGCTGCTCCTGCGCGGTGTCCGGCTCGCTGGCGCTGTCGTCGTCGCGTCTCGACCGAGTCGATGAGCCGATGGCCGTGCCAGACCTGGGGCGGCACGGACAGCTCGCGTTCGACCACGGCCAGAATGCGGCGCGCTGTCAACCGATCGTGACGGATGCTTCGAGAGCATGCCGTCGAATCGCCCGGCTGCACTGATAGCGCACCTCGAATCGGGTGTCGTCGAGGCCGCTCACCAGACCCTCGAGCGCGCGTGAATCCGAGAGCGTGCCCAGGATCCGCGGCAGGCGGCGGCGGATGGCGAAATCGGAGTCGGGATCGAGGAGGGTATCGGTGAGCAGGCCAACATGCGATGCGGCGGACCGCTCGAGCACCGTGCGTGCGCTGGCGACAAGGTCGTCCCACGCCAGGAGCTGCACGATCTGGGCGATTTCCAGCGAGTCCGGCCGATCGACTCGGGCGAGCGCGCGTTCGACTCGCGATCGATGGCCCGGATCGCAAATCCCACAGCCGTAACAACGTCGGGGTCGTCGATCACCGGCGCCTTCGGCGCCGCTTCGCTCGTCACCGTTCGGGCCGGACGATCGGCCGGGACGAGATCGAGCACCGTCCAACCGGTCTCCGACCCGACCACCACCGACGCCGCATCGCCGTGCGCCGTCGAGCCGCCGTTCGACGACGCCGAGGTACAGCGCGTCGAGCCGATTGGCCAGATACAGGCTCCAACCCGCCATCGCGATGATCACGCCGAGCAACTCGGTGGTCAGGTACGCCGATCCCGAAGAGGAGCAGTCCCTGCACGACGCCGGCGCCGACTGCGTCTCCAATCGCGATCACATGTGACGTCGAGAAACGTCTTCGTGCGGTGCTTCTCGGCCGGCGCCATCGGCACGAAGATCAGCTCGTAGGCGCTGCGGAAGAACGATCCGCGCAGCACCGATTCCATGCCTCGCACCGCCACGAACACAGGGAACGAGCCGTACAGCAATCCCAGCACACCCATGGTCCCGACGCCGGCCGGCAGCGTCGAGATCGTCCGTCCGAGTCCAAACCGCCGCACGGCCGGCCCAACCGCGAACTGCGTGAGGAACGTGGCGCACTGCACGATGAGATAGAACGTTGCGAAGAACTCGAGCAGGCCGGCGCTCGTCTGGATGCGCTGGACTGCGTGTTCCTTCAGCAGGTAGTCGGCCAGGGCGGCCGCGGCCGTGCCCAGCGTCACGATGAGCCCGAGCGTGCGGAGGTGGGGCGCGTTGGTCAGCAGGCCGGATTCGAACAGCCGTCCGCGCGTGGTCGACGAAGACGTCGCCGGACGACGTCTCACGGCGGAGGCTGCCCAGCCAGTGCGACGCCGATCCCGCACAGGCGTGCAGGATCGCGAGCATCACGAGCGCGTTCGCGCTCGGCATGGTTCGAGCGATTTGCGCCGCCGCGAGTCCGCCGGCGAGTCCGCCGACCGTGCCCGCCGCCGCGATCCGCCCATAGCTGGCCTTGGCCGTGCCCGGGATCGAACAGCTCGCTCAGCACGGACCAGAACCCCGACAGCAGCAGAACGCTCAGACCCGGCGATGTGCAGGTAGACCACGACGGCAATGGCCGGGCCCGCCGTCGGAGAAATGCCATTCGATGGCGTGGCCCGATCGCGCTCGATCAGGAATCCGACGGAGACGACGAGCCTTGGGCCGAACCGTTCGAGCAGCCACGAGTAGACGGGGACGGCGGCAATCACGATGCACCGCCGTGGCCATGACCATGAGCGGCAGGCGCGACACCGGCCACGCGTCGAGAAACGTGGCGTCGCGTACGGCCTTGCCGGCGACCTGATGCGCAATCATCAGGCCCGCGACAGGCATCGCGAAGCGGGTGGCCGATGCCGGTGCTCACGGCAAAGCCCATTCAGATCTTGTGAAGCATCGCGGGCGTGCGCGGCGACAAGCTGCGCGAACGATCGCAGCGACGAGGTGGGCGGCAGATGGCGCTGCCACCAGGCATCGGCCTCCGACGCGTCCAGTGCGGCGTCGAACAGCGCGGCCAGCGCGTCGGCGAGTGCGGCCGCGCTCGGCGGGACGATCGTCGGGCCGCTTGCCGAGGCAGTGCAGCACGATGCGCTCGAGATCGCTCGGGATGGCGAGCTCGGTGCGCGACGACGGCGGCTCGGGCTGCGGCCTGGACGTGCTTGAGCGCGAGGCTCATCGGGTTGGGATCGTCGAACACGAGCGTGCCCGTCGAGCAGGAAATACGCGATGCAGCCGAGCGCGTAGACGTCGGCGCGGCCGTCGATCGTCGGTTCGCCCATCGCCACTTCCGGCGCGATGTATCCCGGCGTGCCCGCGGCAGTGCCTTCCATCGTCAACTGCGTCGTGAGGTCGTCGCCGGAATGAACTTGGCGAGGCCGAAGTCGAGAACCTTGACGAAGTCATGGCTCAAGCCGACCTTGCAGATCATCGCGTTCGACGGCTTGAGGTCGCGGTGGACCAGGCCCTGCCGGTGGGCTTCTTCGAGCGATTCGCGAGATCGCCATCAGAATCGGCAGGACACGTCCTGCCGGCTGCGGGCCGAACGTCGTCACCAGCGTCTGGAGACTGATGCCGTCGAGCAGCTCCATCACGTAGTAGAAGCGCCCATCTCGCGCCACGCCGAAATCGTAGAGGTAGACCGTGTGGGGCGACTGCAGGCCCGCGATCACGTTGGCTTCGCGCTGGAAGCGTTTCGACGACAGGTCGGCCTGCCTCGCGCTGCTTCCCGCGGCCTGCATGCGAATCAACTTGATCGCGGCGGAACGCGCCAGCATCTGATGGCTGGCTTTCCACACCTCGCCCATGCCGCCTTCACCGATCGGCGCGACCAGCCGATAGCTTCCGAGCTCGCGCGCGGTCTCGTGCCGCGATCGTGATCCCGTACATCCGTCGTCCGATCAGAGTAGGCCAGGATCGCGAAGAGGTAGTTGAAGAACGGCCACGTCGCCAGCTGTCCGAGGTGACCGGGCGGAAAGTCGTGGAGTGCGGCGTTGATCGAGGTAGGCGATCGGCCAGGTCGTGGCGGCGGCGAGCGCAGTGACGAAGCGTCCACGCCGGGCGGTTGGGGATGAACACGCCGACGGTGATGATCCACGGCGCGATCGACGAGATACCCAAGCGTCGGGTTCGCCGGATCCGGTGGGAGCGTGGTCTCGATCACGCAATGCAGAACGACACCACGACTTCCCAGACCATCCCGATCACGAGCAGCACACGGGGCAGTACGACGCGATACCGGCGCAAGGCGAACACGCCGATGGCCATGAGCTCTGAGAACAGCGTGGCCAGCCGGTTGACGTCGTTGTCGAGCGCCACGGCCAGCGCCGGTTGTGCGAACCGTTGAAAAACCTGGACTGACGGGATGATGATCGCGACGACGAGCGCCAGCCAGCCGAGGCGCTTGGCCGCGTCCTCGACCATCCCCTGCGGCAGCCGGTTCGAGGTGTTCGGGACCGACCCCGTCGGTGGCGTCGGGAGACGCGGCGATCGTCTCCTGCATCAGCGGACCGGCGCGTCAGGAATCCGTTCGAATCCCACCAGCGTCCAGCCGGCGTTCGTCCTTCGAAAGTAGGCGTGCACGGGCTAGTCCACGACGAGGGTACCGCGCCTGTGGCGGCGACGGCGACCCGCACGTGGCTGCCGGCCGCGGCCGGGAAGTCCAGCCGGGGCCGTCGATCTCGGTCGAAGGCCGTCGTCGCCTCGCCAATGGGCCGGACCTCTCGCGTGACGTTGTCGAATGCCGCCCAGCGACGCCTGGTACCCCGCCGGCGCCTTGGCGATACCGGCGTCCACGGCCGCGTTCCGGAACGTCAACTGACCGGCGCGCTGAGCGTGACGTCCACCACCGGGTTCACGTCCGGCAAGCCAGGTCCGCAGCACCTTGTCGCGGCGCATGATGAGCGTGGACGTGATGTATTCGCTTGCGCGCGGGTCACTGTAACGCGCCTTTGCGACGACGGCGCGAATGGCGTCGTCGCTGAAACGCGACACGATGCGCGCCGCCCAGAACGCGTCATCAGGGCGCATGTTGTCGAATGCCGAGTTCGGATACTCAGGCCGCCAGGTCACAGGGTCGAACGCGACGCCTTCGAATCGTCCCACCGACGGAGGAACCTCCGGGTAGTCGATGTCCAGCCAGTGCCTTTGATAGAGGCCGAGCGTGGCGAGCGTCAGCCAGCCCGGCCGCCATTCGACGATGTACTCGTTGCCCGCGCGATGCCGCTGGGCGAAGACCGTGCCGCTGCCCATGATCGACCCGAAGTCGAACATGTAGTGCTTGATGTAGCGGCGCGCGCCCTCGTCGACCAGCATGTCGAGGCTGTTCACGCCCCGCGAGTCGTCGTGATTCAGCCACGCGCCAAACACCCGCGCGCCGCGCAGCTCGCGGCGATGCTCGTGAGCGACGATGTCGTTCGGATCGTCGGGTCTCGTCTGGTAGTAGCGGAAGTTGCCGACCGGCCGTCCCGGTGCGAACTTGCTGGCGAGGACGCGGTATCGGCCGTTCGGCCATGCGCGCACCGCGCCGGAGCACGCGGTCCAGGTCGAGCCGCGTCAGCGCCCGCTTCTCGCCGATGAGCGGATCGTAGAGCCGGGCGGTCGGCGCAATCACGAGCCTGGCCGGGATCGACCTCGGCGAGATAGACCTCGACCGTCGTGTACCCGAACGCGTAGTAGAACGCGGTGCCGATGATCTCGGCGCCCGTCGCCATCTCGGGGTTCGACGGCGGGTCGAGCTCGATCTGGTACATCTGGTTGCCGTCCGACGGGTCGATCATCCGGAAGCCCGCCTGCACGCCCGATCCCTTGTCGCCGGACACGATCAAGCCATCGAGCGACAGGGCGGGTCGCGAATCTGGTCCGCGGACGATGTCCGCGATCGACATGTCCCGTCGGCCGATCCGATTCGTGAACCAGCTCGAGTCAGGGACCTCGTCCACCGTGTTGACGTTGAGCGCCCGCACGTCCCGCCGTTCGCCCGGCCGGCTCGAACGGTGTTGATGACGAAGTCGTAGCCGTTCGTGTCCTCGATCGTCTCGGCCTTCGACGCATCGAGCGCCATGTCATCGTCGGTCCAGATCGGATCGTCGGGGAAGAACTTCGGGCGTGGCGGATGCGCGGAGAGGCAGAGAGCGCCATCGCGAGGCCGGCGATCCAGCCACGGAGCCATCGCCGCAGGCAGAACACCAGGTCTCTTAGAAAAGCCTGCCAAAGACCACATGGAGATGTGTGCCGTCCCTGCTGCCGAATGCGACATCGACGCGCGCGATGACGCCCTGCGTCGGTATTGAACCTGAACCCGATGCCGTAGTCGCGTTCGAGATTGCTGAAGTTCAGGTCTTCTCGTCGCATGGCCACCTTGCCGGCGTCGGCGAAAGCGCCGCGTCGAACCCGGACCAGACCTCGAAACGATATTCGCCCTGAAGGAGGAGCGAGTGCGGGCCGCTGAACCGGTACGCGCGAAATCCTCGCAGCGTGACGTTGCCGCCGAGCGACGGAAGAAGGTAATAGGGAGATGCATCCCTGGCGTCCACTTCGGTGGTCGAGAGAGCGCGCGACCGACCAGGACGCGCCGCTCGGAGAGGAAGCTGACGTACTGCCGCAGGTCCACATCCACGCGCGTGAAATTCGCCAGATCTCGGACGCGGTCGTGAAGTCCGTGAATCAAGACGATAACAGCCGCCCTTGCCGCGCGTTGATCGGCTGCCGGTAGTCGTACGTGAAATTCGCGGTCGCCACCGTCAGCCGTTGTTCGGAATGCTGAGCCCGGGCGCGCCGACCTGATGGAAGATCTCGTCGATCGGGCGGTAGCGTGTCGCTCTCGGTGCTGTCGGCCGTGTACCGAGTGTCGCGGACGCCTCCGCCGAACGACACGTGACGAGTCAACGCCACGTTGAGGTCGCCGCCGACGACGGTGCCGTGCAAATCGAAGGCGACCTGGTCGCCGCGGTTCGCGTCCGGTCCAATCGCCGAAGAATTCCTCGTGGGGTGAATCGAAACGTCGGACGTGACCTTCGATCGTTATGCGCTCGTCGGGCGTGAGCGGATAGCTCCCGCGCGCTTCGAGCGCCCAGTACTGTCTTCAGCGACGCGGCCGCCCAGAGGTCCAGCGTGCCGCGCCCGCCGACGAGCGAGCGATCCCGATACCCGCTGCCATAGGCGAAGCCGCTGCCGGTCGTGAGGCTGCCCAGCCGGGCGTAGATGCCGTCGCGATTCAGGAGCGGAATGCCCGGCGCTCCGCCAGGATCATCGCGCGCTCCACCGCGTTCTTTTCGTACGGTTCGACGTCCTGTTGCTTCTGTTCGCGCTCGCGCTGCGAGAGCCTCCGCGCGGGTCTCGGGTTCGTCAGGGGGTGTTTCGGGCGTCTGGGCAGCAAGCGGCGCAGCGAACAGGCCAACCAGCAGCGGTGCTGCAAACGGAACCCAAGGCGCATGTTGGCGGGTCCCATTGTATCGCACCGTCAGGCTCGGCCCGAGTCGCTGGTCGCGGTCGTGCCGAGCCGCCGACGCTGAGGTGTCGATGCAGCCGCAGCAGTGCCTCGGTACGCGGAAACGCGCCTCAGTCCACGACCGTGACCTTCATCGAATCGGTATGGCCCGGCCCGGCCTGAGGCGACCCCGCCAGGATCACAACCACATCTCCTCGACGGACGGCGCCCGAGGCCCGCGCTGAGGCGATGGCGTCAAGCATGACCTGCTCGGTTGAGGTTCCGGTCCGCGACATGAGGAGGGGCTGGACCCCCCAGCAAAGGGCGAACTGGTGAAGCGCGCGGACGTCACCGGTCAGGCCGTAGAACGGCTGGAGCGGCCGGAAGCTGGACATCTTCCGGGCCGTGGCGCCGGTCCGCGTGCAGCACAGGATGGCGCTGGCTGACAGGTCCTGGGCCGCCTGCCAGGCGGCGTGGGCGGTGGCGACGTTGATTTCGGAGAGGTCGCGATTCTCGAAGCGCGAACGTTTGCAGGCGCGCCGGATTGAGCTCCGCCTCCGCGCGCCGCACCATCCGATCCATCGTCTGCACCACGAGCACCGGGTCATGGCCGATGGCGGTTTCGGCCGACAGCATGACCGCGCTGGCCTGATCCAGCACGGCGTTGGCGACGTCGGTTGCCTCGGCGCGAGTCGGGCTTGGGCGCAGAAATCATCGACTCGAGCATCTGCGTGGCGACGAGGACCGGCTTACCGTTGCGGACCGTCTCGCGAATGATGTGCTTCTGCAGGTGCGGCACGTCTTCGATCGGCAGTTCCGTGCCGAGGTCGCCGCGCGCCACCATGACCGCGTCCGATGCGCGCACGATGCCGGTGAGGTGCTCGACGGCGAGCGCCGTTTCGATCTTCGCCATCAGCCACGGCCCGCCCGGACCCGTGACCTCGCGAACGGCTTCGACGTCCGCTGCCGAACGCACGAACGAGATCGCGATGATGTCCACCGGGACAATCGCTGAAGTCCTTCGATGAGCGTCGCGATCTTCGTCGGTCGGCACTTGCGCGTGGAATCGCGCCGTCGGGATGCGGACGCCTTTGCGCCCGGTCAGGCGTCCGCCGTGAACGATGGTCGCGGTCAGTGCCCCGCTTGATCTTGTCGTCAATCCGGAACGTGACCGCTCCGTCGCCAATGGCGATCGACATCGCCGGCCTCCAGGTCCTCGACGAGCGTGGGGTAGTCGATCTCGAGTCGCGCCGCTGTGCTCGGCGCCGTCTCGCCCGAGACGAGCGTGATGGCCTTGCCGCTCTCGAGGTCCACGGTGCCTGCGAACGCCGTCGTACGGACCTTGGGGCCGGGCAGGTCGATCAGGATGCCGACCGGCGTGCCCATGGCGTCCGCTTCCCGGCGGATCGTGTGAACCAGCGCCTTCTGTGAATCCAGCGTGCCGTGCGCGAGCGTCACGCGCGCGACGTTGAGTCCCGAGGCGATGAGCTGCCGCAGCACGGCGGGCGAGGACGACGCGGGGCCTATCGTTGCGACAATTTTCGTGCGGCGAACCACGGAGGGATAGTACATCGTGAACAATGACGTTCCCCGTTCCAGGGTTCCTGGTTCCACGGTTCTCGTTCCTGGTTCACCGGGCCACCTGAACCAGGACCGCGGCACGCTGAACCCAGAACCCGGAACCATGAACCCTGGAACCCTGGAACCTTGGAACGGGGAACCCTTAGTACGTCACCCTCACCCGATAGTTCAGACGCGTCGATCCATCGAGGCGACACGGGATCATGAACTGCGCCGCAAAGGCGTCGGTCTTCGTGTACGGGATGCGTCGAACGGAGCACGCGCCACGTGCCGCCGACCGGTTCGTTCACTTCGACCGTGATCGGCGTAGCCTTGTGGTTGCGGAGCACGACTTCGTACTCGACCTCGTAGACGTTCGTCGCAATCTTCTCGAAGTCGATTTGTTTGCGCTCGGCGACGACGTCGAACGCACGGCCGATGCGGAGGTTGACCACTTCGTCCTTCGGCGTGTGGCCGATGCGATCTTCGCCGACGAAGTGCACGCCGCCCCGCGTGTCCGACTGATAGACACGGACGATGCCGGCCGGCATGGCCATACCGAGGCCCGCGCGCTGCCTCGTTCGCGAGCTGATAGAACACCTGCACCGAGTCCTTGATCGGTGAGCCCGGGCTCTGCGCGTTGCGATAGTAGAAGGCCTGGCCGTCGACGACGTACCGCTTCTTCACGGGTACGCCGGTGCCGGTCATCATGCTGATCTGCTTCGTCTCGGCATTGTGGATCGTCGTCTTCCGGCCGACCGAGTAGAGGTGGTACTCGGAGAACGCCTCGCTCGTCATCGGCAGGCGGCGCCGCGGCGGCCCGAAGCGACACGGCTTCGTCGGCCCTCTTCGCGAACTCCTGCCGCACACGGTTGAGATCGCCGGCGACGAGCTGGAGCGATGCATTCGTGAACGACGTGCCGCTGCCGTTCGTCAGCGTGACCCAGCCGTCGACGTCCGCTGTCCGGTCGTCGCGCGCGACGGTCAGCACGTAGTCGGCGTTCCAGGACAAGCTTTCCAGCAAGGTACGACGCTTCGACGCGATGGCGCCCCGCCCCCTCGTTGTTCAGCGACCAGATCAGCGTCGGCCGCGCGTGCAGGTTGCCGGGCATCTCCGGGAAACCGGATGTGATCGGCGTGCGAGGCCGGTCACGATTTCGCCGTTGATCTGCCAGACTGGTGCGCTGTTGAAGCTGAGGAGCCGCGCCGTAACGGCTTCCTCGCGGGTGACGCCGTTCTCCTGACGCATGCGCACGAGCGTGACGTCACGTCCGACGTACTTGCGCAGGAGCTTGTCGGGCTCGAGGAGGTCGTACTCGTAGTTCTGTTCCAGCACGCCGACGCGGGCCGGTTCGGTGAGAGAATCGGAAGTGGACCGTCGCCGGATTCACCGTCGCGGCGATGTCCTGGAATTGCAAGATCGAACACGCCTCGCGGCAGGTCGATCTGTCGGACATCGCGGACGAGCGCGATCGACGGAGTTGTAGACGGTGACAGCGAGCTCGACCTGATCGTCGAGTGTGGATGCGCGCTGCGCGCCTGCTGGGCCGTGGCTGGCGCGTCGCGCCGGTGTCGGGCACTCGGGACGTTCGTCCGGGCCGGACGCTGATCGGGCGCCGTGAGCATGCTCGCGGCCACGACGGGCACGGCGAGCCAAAGACGTTGCGACATGGGGCCTCCTTCGCAGGGTTCGACGGGAGGCGTGCGAAGGTTCATTCGCCTCCGCACCGCCGCGCCACGAACGGTGCTGAATCGGGGCTTTCTGCTACTCTAGAACGGAGTGGGTGAGAAATCTTGCAGGCCGACGGTCCGAGGTCGGGACCCTGGACGCGCCCTACCTCGTCCAGCTCTTGCCGCCGTCCGCGGTCGATGTAGACCTGCTGCCGGCGTCGGTGACCGTCGCCGGCTGGCGTCTGTGGCTTGAATCGAGACGAGCGGTCCGGCGCCGGGGATGCTCGACGGACTCGAAGCGCGAGCCGTCGGTGGTCCAGAGCACAGTGCCCGCGGGCCCGACGAGCCAGCAGACGGTTGGAGACGGTGACGGCGCCGGCGTTGAGGACCGCGCCAGCGGGAACGACTGCCGGTCTGCCACGAGGCCCCGCCCGTCGTCGATCGCTCGACGACCGAGCCACGAATCCGCCAGCGATAAGTCGGGATCCGGCGAGTGGATCTCGATCGACGCACGTCTCGGCGCGCATCAACGCCGCCGGCGGCGCCGGCGCCGCAGGTCCGCCGGCTGCGGCGCGGTCGCCTGGCGGCCGCGATCCGACAAGGCTTCGTTGGCCGCGCCCGCTCGCCTGGGCGCCAGCCACAGGCTTGGACGGCAGGTTCCTCGGCCGGACGTTCCTGAACGCTGTCGAGCTCTGCTGCTGGCGGACCTCGGCCGCCGGCTCCAGGCTTTCGGCAGCCTTGGGCGTTGCCGCCGTTGGGGCCGCCGGTCCTGGCGGAGGAGTCGAATTCGCGCGTTGGATCGCGCGCGCTCTTTCGCGGAGATCGTCGAACCGTTGTGGGACTGGCTCGACTGGCGCCGCTTCGTCCCGCGCGACTTGAGTCGAGGGGGCGAAGAGCCTGCCCGTCGGCCCGTCGGCAAGACCGCCCAGATCAGCACGGCGGCGGCGGCAGTCGTGATCGGAACGACCCAGCGCATCGGCGAGCGCCACGCTCCGCGATGGCCTGACCCCGATATCCAGTGGCACGACGCCCCCGTGAGCGGGCTGGCGCCTCGTGCGCCGTTCGGTCCGAAAGACCTGCCAACATCGCCAGACATCGCGCGCAGGCGCTGACGTGCGCGTCGACGGACGCCCGTTCGGCCGGCGAGAACGCGCCGTCCGACCAGGCCGCCAGCCGTTCGGCGATCCACGCACGTCGGGGTGATGGTCCCGGCCGGCTCGGACAGTGCAGGTCCGAACAGGCGGTCGAGCGCGCGATCGTCGTCCGACTGGCGGCTCACACCCCCTCCCTGTTCCTTTGAACGATCCACGGCCGGATCCTTGCGGGCTGTGTCCCATCATCGCTCCAAGGTCGAGATCGCCGGTATCGGAGAGCACCAGCCGCCAGCACGTGTCGATTGCCCCGGGATTCAGCCCGTGATCGTCGCGCAACCGGCGTTCGACTCCTGCCCGCAGTCCGGCGTCTCGTCCGTGCGAGATGGCGTGAAACGGTGGCTTCATGCTCGCCAAGCTCGCGGCCAATCGACGCGAGCGTCAGATCCTTGGCGTAGTAGCACGCCAGCCGCAGCCGGTCGCGCGGCAGGCAAAGATCGGACAGCGCCGCCTTCAATGCGGCCCTCAGCAGCCGGATCGAGCTCGGGTCGCGTCCGGGTCGGGCCGGCAGCGACCTGGTCCTGGACGTCGCTTCGAGTTCCTCCTCTGGCAAGGGCTCGAGCCGGCGCGAGGAGCGTTTGGCATCGACAAAACGCTGCGCAAGCACGGCGCGCAGCCAGGTGGCCAGGCTGCTCCGGCCATGGAAATAACGAAAGAGCGACTGGCGGACGCCGTCGCGGACGTCGAGCCCATAGAGCTCCGCGTACAGGCCGTCGGCCAGTTCACGTGCCATGCCGGTGGGGTCGATAGCGTCGCGCGGCCCGGTAGAGCACGGCGCGATACTGAAGCACGAAATGATCCCACGCCCGTCCCGAACCCGCAGCGCATGCGGCTGCGAGCGCGAGATCGTCGAGGTGAAGCGACTGCAGGTAGCGATCGACCTCGACGCCGGACGGCGCCCGATCGGCGAACGCACGTGCGAGGCTCGTCTCGAGCGCCGATCGGAACTGGTCGCGCGAGAGCTCCCACGCCGCCGAACGCGATCGATCGAACAGGCGGGTCGACCAGGGCGCCGTTCAGCCGCGGCGGGTTCACGCGCCCTCGCTACCGGCCAATCACGATCTTGAAGCGCACGTCGAATCCACCGAGGTCGTGCTCGTCATAGATGTCCGCGAGTCCTCTACTCAGAGCGTCGGGAACCAGCGTGTACTGCACTTCCACGGCGCCGGCCACCCATCCGCGCCCGCGGAACTCCGCTCCGGCGAGCACGTGGTAGCTCGAAAATTGCTCGTCGACCTTCTCGAGCGGATCCTCGAACTCTGAGCTCTCCTTCAAGCGATAGGTCCCGCCGCCACCGCCCACGTACGGGATGGCGCCGCGCGATCGGAATCGCCATCCGCCGTGAACGCGACCGGGGTAATCGTCACCTCGTTCTCGATCCCAGCGGAAATACCTCATCGTCGAGCACGAACACCCGTTCGCCTGTCTTCTTGAACCACCGCGCGGCGCCCTGCAGGAAGAGCCCTTGGAGAAGCCGGAACTCCGCACCCCCACCGAAGAACGCCCGCCGGGCTGATCGAAGACGGCCTCGAACGTGTCGTTCGCCGTGAAGAAGTGATAGCTCACGTCCCCGAAGCCGCGAAGGCCCGTGTCCAGGGGGGACGCGGAGGGCCGGTCGCTGGGACTGTCCGATGGCGCTGGCCGCGGGAGGCGGGGTCGCGAAGCCAGGCCGCTGACCTGGATCGGGAAGAGGTTGCAGACCGCCCGGTCTCGTGCCCGGCGTGGCCGCCGACGTCGTCCCGTCGGCCGGGAGCGTGCCGCTCACGAGCGTGACCTGCTTGATCGAAATCAGGGCCGTGCGGCGCTCCTGCGACGAGCTCGCAGGGACGACGACTTCGATCCAGTCGCCCTGGCGGCCGACGACTTCGAGCACCTGATTTTCGCCGACGACAGTGACGAGGCTGGCGAAGCCGGCACGCCACAGGCGTGGCTTTGTCCACGGTAACGCGGACGGTGGTCTGCGCGAGCGCGAACGAGTTGGCGCGAGCGTGAGCAGGACCGCGACGACAGAATCGCAGACGTGCGCATCATGATTGTGGGGGTCATCGGCGTCCTTACTCAGCGAAGATGCCGAAGCCACGCAGTGCGAGCCGAGGTTGAATGAGGCCAAACCCGAACTCATCGTCGCGGCCCGGGCGCGCCGAGATCAGTCGCCGTCGCCTTGATCAAGGCCTCGACGGCCGCGGGGTTCGTCACACCCCGACTCGTGAGGAGCGCCGCCAGCCCGGCGACGTGTGGCGACGCCATCGACGTGCCTTGCTCCGCCGTGTCGGTGTACCCATCAAAACGTGGAAACACGATGACGCCTGGCGTCGGAGTCGGGTCCGATAGATGTGACGCTTGCCAGATGAGGGACGCTCGGCCGGCCCTGTCGGGAGTCGCCGCCCGGCGCGGCAATCTCGGTGCCGGACGACGTGCCCGAGTAGTACGCCCGCGCGCGCGTGGGGCCGATCGCGCCGACCGACATGACGCCGTCGATCTCGGCGCGTAGGCTGCCGGGTACTCGATGGCGTTGCCCTCCTCGAAGTCGTTGCCCGCCGAAATCGCGACGAACGCGCCCTTGCTCACGGCGTAGAGCAGCGCGTCGCGAAGCGCCTCCGAGGAGCCGGCGCCGCCGAGGCTCAGGTTGATCACTTTCGCGCCGTGATCGGCGGCGTAGCGGATGCCATCGGCGATGGCGTCGTCAGGGCAGCCAGCGAGCGTCGGTGGGTGGCGTGATCGGCTCACCGGCGTCCGCCAGCGCGAACTGGACGTCCCAGAAGCTGAAGCACACCTTCACGGGCATGATCTTGACGTTGTAGGCGACGCCGACTTCGGCGAGGTCGTTGGCGTCTTCGCCCACGGTGCTCGACGACGTGCGTGCCGTGTCCGTCGAAGTCCACGACGATCCCGTCGAGCGACACGAGATCGATCGGCGCTGACCAGCTTGGACAACGAGAGGTCCGGATTGATCGAGACCGGCACCTGGATGTCCTGGATGGACGTGCCGTTGAACGTCTTGAGCGGCAGGATCGTGGTTTCGGACGTCACACCTGAATCCACGATCGCCACGATGAGGTCGGCGCTACCGCCGGGATTGATGTCCCACGCACGCGGCATGTCGATCGCCCGCATGTTCCATTGGAGCGGTGCGAAGCCCGGATCGGTCGGCTGCAGGCGATGTGGGCGGCGCAGGTAGTTGGGTTCGGCCCAGAGCGACGTCGGGCTGGAGCCTCAACTGGCCCGCCAGTACCTGGGCATCAGGCTCGCCGGCGTCGTGCAGCACCGCGAGGTTGTTGCCGGACCAGCGAAGAGAGGAGAGCGCCGGCTGCGAGCGCACGCCTGAGAGGGTCCGTTGCAGGCCATCGGTCGTGACGCCATCCCGGAATCGGACCAGCACCTCGCCGGGCAGGTAGGGCAGTTGCTGATTCGAGGCCGCCATGATGGCCGCGAGACGTTCGGGCGTCATCCGCGAGCGGACGGCCGCCGTTGGCGCGGCGGTTCCTGCGCGCGGGCGGGACTACTGTCAGACAGCAGCGGCCACACCACGGCGACGGCGAGCGCGACGAGCGATACGAGCGCGGCGGGCAGCAGAAACGGGGCGGTCTCGGCATGTGTCTCCTCAGTCTCTCTATCGGCCGGTCGAATACTATTCCATTCGCCTTGGGAGCCCGATGTCACCCGATCGCCTGAAGGCCCTCTTCGCCATCTACCGCGGTGGTCTCATCGACGACACATTACCGTTTTGGATCCGCCACGCCATTGATCGTACGCACGGTGGGTACATGACTGCACTGGATCGTGACGGATCGGTGCTCCAGACCGACAAACCGATCTGGGTTCATGGCAGATTTGCATGGCTGCTTGCAACTTTGTACGACACCGTCGATCGGCGCGAGGAATGGCTCGCGCTCTCGAAGCACGGCATCGATTTCCTGAACCGGCACGCCTTCGATACGGACGGTCGCATGTTTTTTCGGTCACGCGCGAGGGCCGGCCGCTGCGCAAGCGCCGGTACCTGTTCTCGGAAGCGTTCGCGGTGATCGGCCTGGCGGCTTACGGCGCCGCATCGGGCGAACGAGCGCTTCACGAATCAGGCACTCGATCTGTTTCACCTGATCCTTCGATATCACCGCGAACCGGGACGGCTCGAGCCGAAGATGATTCCATCGACGCGCCAGATGAAGGGCCTCGCGATGCCGATGATTCTCATCGCCACGGCGCAGGAGCTGCGCAAGGCCGTACGCCGATCCGATCTGCGATGCCGTCATCGACGAGAGCATCCGTGAGATCGAGCGCGACTTCGTCAAGCCGGACTTCGCCTGCGTGCTCGAGACGGTCGGCCCGAACGGCGAGTTCTACGACACGTTCGAAGGGCGGCAGGTCTGTCCCGGCCACTCGATCGAAGCGGGCTGGTTCATTCTCGAGGAGGCCCGTGTGCGCGGGGGCGAGCCGGATCTGGTTCGGCTCGGCACACGGATCATCGACTGGTCGATGGCGATTGGGTGGGACGCCGAGTACGGCGGCCTGCCGTACTTCACCGACGCGCGCGGTCTCCCGCCGACCGAATACGGCCACGACCTCAAGCTGTGGTGGCCCCACAACGAGACCATCATCGGCACGCTCCTCGCGTGGCAGATGACGCGGGATGACAAGTACGCCCGCTGGCACCAGATGGTGCACGACTGGGCCTACGCCCACTTTCCCGATCCCGAGTACGGCGAATGGTACGGGTACCTCCACCGCGACGGGAGCGTGTCGACGCGGCTGAAGGGCAACATGTGGAAAGGCCCGTTCCATCTGCCGCGGATGCAGTGGTACTGCTCCGAGCGGATTCGCGAGATGCTCGGCGAGGGAGCGCGATGAGCACCGTGGCGCTGGCGCCGCTCGACTACGTGGTGATGGCGGCGTACATGGTCGTGCTGCTCGTCATGGGTGCGCTCCTGCGCCGCCGCGCCGGCACCGACATGGAGAGCTATTTCCTCGCCGGCCGCAAGATGCCGGGCTGGTTGAACGGCTGCTCGTATGCGGCGACGTGCCTGAACGCGGACGTCGCGCCCGCGTACACCGGCATGACGGTGATCACCGGCACGTTCATCTGCTGGTGGTATCTGAGCCGGTTCGGCCTCGCGCTGATGATCGGCGCCGTCCTCTTCGCGGTGTTCTGGCGGCGGCTGGCGCTCATGACGTCGCCCGAGTTCTACGAGCTTCGATTCGGTGGCCGCGCGGCGCTGACCGTTCGAACGTGGGTCGCGCTGCGCAGCGCATTCATGGCCGTCGTCGCCTGGACCGGGGCGGGCCTGCTCGGCATGCACAAAGTCGCCGAGCCCACGCTCGGCTGGGGGCTCTGGACGACGTTTGCCGTCGTCCTGCCGATCATCCTGTTCTACGTGCTCCTGTCCGGGTACATCGGCGTCGTCATCTCGGACTTCTTCCAGACGCTCGTGATCGTCACGGCGTCGCTCGTGCTCCTCTGGGTCGTGCTTGCGGACTTTGGAGGCCCCGCCGGGCTGCGCGACGCCCTCGTGGCGTCGTTTGGACCGGATGTCGTGAGCTGGCGGCCTCCGTTGTCACACGAGCTCCTTGGCGTGCTCGGCGTGGCGGCCTGGACGGTCGGGACCGCAGTCGGATACGGCGGCGATGCGGCGCCGATGTCGGGCGCCATGGAGGGGCAGCGCATCCTGTCGTCGCGCGATGGCCGTGAGGCCGCGAAGATGTACGTGTGGACCCAGGTCATCCTGTTCTTCATGCTGCTCACGATCACGCTGCCGGCCCTTGGCGCGATGGTTCGGTGGCCGGGGCTGCGCGATGGAACGATCAACCGCGAGCTCGCCTACGGCATGCTGCTCGCCGCGTATTTGCCGGCCGGGCTGCTCGGCCTGGCCGTGAGCGGCATCCTCGCGTCGATCATGTCCACCGTCAGCTCGAACATGAACTTCGGCGCGCAGGTGTTTCTGAACGACGTCTACCGGCGATCCATCGTTCCGGACGCCTCCGACCGCCACTACCTGATCGTCGGGCCGTCTCGTGGCGACGGCGATCGTCGGGTCTCGCGATGATCGTCGCGTCCACGGCTGAGAACGTGATCGACATTGCCGTGTTCATGCTCGGGTCTGTCGTCGGCCGAGCTCACCGCGAATTGGGCGCAATGGTGGTGGTGGCGATTCAACGGGCCTGCGCGTCTTGCCGCGTCGTTCGGCGGTCCGCTGATCTTTCTCTTCAACCAGTACGTCCTTTTCCGCTCGGTCATCGACGTTGGTGAGGCGTCCGCCTACGTCGTCGTGCTGACGTCGATGGCGGCGACCTGCGTCTTGTGGGTGGCCGTGGCGCTCGTCACCAGGCCCGAGCCGGACGAGAAACTGATCGCGTTCTACCGGCGCGCGCGGCCGATGGGCGCCTGGGGACCCATCGCCAGGAAGGCCGGCGTGCCGCCGGTCGGCTGGGCGCCGGTCGCGCGCGGATTTGTCATCGCGGCCGCTAGGCGCCCTCATGGTCGGCGGGGGTATCATCGCGCTGTCGTTGGCCTACGTCGCTCGATGGGGCGTGGCCGCCGTCGCTCTGGTGGTGAGCCTTCTGGCCGGGCTCGTCTTCCGCCGGTATTTCATTCCGTTCGTCCGCGAGTTCGAACGACCGGCACCATGAGGCATGAGCCCTGAGCCCTAAGCCTTGAGCCCTAAGCCTTGAGCCTGACGAAGGACGAGACCCGACCCAGTCCTCGTTCTCGCCGGACTGTGGGCGCTCGCGGTCTCTCAACCGATCCTCGACGCACTGCGCCGGGCGCCGGAGTTCTTCGTCGCGCATCGCGCCGACACGGTCGATGCCGTGGTCGTCGCCGCGGCGCTGACATTCGGTGTCCCGCTCGCCCTGGCGGCGATCGTCGTTCTGGCCGGCGCCATCGACCGGAAGCTGGTCGGCCCCGTCACGGCGGCGCTCGTTGGCGTGTTGGGCGCGATCCTTGCCGTCCAGGTGGCATACCGGCTCGGGGTCAGCGGCTGGACCGGAACCGCGATCGTGGGAATTCTCACGGCCGGCGCGGTCGCCGTCGCGTGGCTGCGGCTCGGCGCCGTCCGCACATTCCTGCTGGTGTTGTCCCCGGCGGCGCTCGTCGTCCCACTCGTCTTCCTGATCGGCGGGCCGTTGCGCTCGTCGGGCGCGAGCCAGGCGGAACAGTCCGGCCGCAGCTCGGTCCGCGCGCGCCACGCCCGTCGTCATCGTCGTCTTCGACGAGCTCTCGCTCGTCTCGTTGCTCGACGATGCCGGGAAGCTCAACGCGGTCAGGTACCCGAATCTCGCCGCGCTCGCCGGCGACGGTGTCTGGTTCAGAAACGCAACGGCCGTCAGCGACTACACGCGCTGGGCGTTGCCGCCGATCGTGACCGGAAAGTATCCTGCCGGACGAAGTACGCCGACACCGCGCGACCACCCGAACACCGTGTTCTCCCTGGTCGGTCGCAGCCACCGCCTGGAGGTGTCCGAGGCCGTCACATCGCTGTGTCCCCGCGAGCTGTGCGGGGAAACGGGTACGCCGCGGTTCGATCGCGAGGCCGCGATGGCCGCGGACATCGCCGTCGTGGCGGGCCACGTGTTTCTGCCGCCGTCAGCGCGCGCGGCCTTGCCGGACCTGACGCAGAACTGGGCGGGGTTCGGGGTTGCCGATGATGCCGACGAGGGAGACGACGGCGACGGCGCCTCCGACGAGCCTGACGGGTCGGGCGCTCAAGGCACGGCACGCCCACGCGTGATCCGGGCCACGCGGACCTGGCAGCAGCGATGGCATGGCTCGCGCGGCACCGATCACGTGGGCTCGGCTCGAGGCGTTCATCGACGGCATCTCGAGAGATGACATTCAACCAACGCTGTACTTCATTCATACGCTGGCATCGCACCTGCCGTCGCGGTGGGTGCCATCCGGCCAGCGCATCTCGAGTCTTCTCCGGATTCCAGGTTTGACCGATGGGAAGTGGACGGATCAGGCGTGGCTCGTGGCTCAACACCACCATGCGGACATCATGCAGGCCGGCCTTGCGGACACGCTCGTCGGCAGACTGCGGGATCGGCTTACGTCGGCGGGCATTTACAACGACGCGCTCGTCATCGTCACCGCGGACCATGGCGTGTCACTGAGACCTGGCGATCGCGCCCGAAACTTCAGCGGTGACAACGCGGCGGAGGTTCTGTCCGTACCCCTGATCGTCAAGCCGCCGGAGGCCATGAGTCAGGTGCGGCGCGGGACCACTGACGATACGAACGCCGAGACCATCGACGTCTTGCCAACCGTCGCGCGCGTGCTCGGCATCGACCTGGCGTGGCAGGTCGACGGACGTTCGCTCATCGGTGGCGATCCGCCGCGGCCCGAGAAGAAATTTTTCTTCAACGCGGCCACGATGACCGCGACGTTCAAGCCCGACGAACTGTGGGCCAGCCGCGATCAGGCCGCCCGGCGTCAAGCCGACATGTTCGGCCTCGACAAATGGCCGGCATTCACGGTGCCGGGATATCGCGGTCTCGTCGGGCGCGACGTCGCATCATTCGGCGACATCAAATCGATCGACGGAGTACGCGTGGTTGTCGACGGCAAGGATGGGTTGAAGAACGTCAATCTGAAGTCGCGTGAGCTGCCGGCGCAACTCATGGGGCGGTTCGCGCAGGCGGACGCCGCCGCGGCCGCCCGTCATGTGCTGGCCGTTGCCTTGAATGGAAAGATCGTGGCGACGACCCGCGCCTGGCCCGGCAGCCTTCGCTGGATGGTGATGCTGCCGCCAGACGATCTTCGCGCCGGGCCGAACGACCTTGACGTCTTCGTCGTCGATCCATCGCGGCCGGAAACCATCCTGCGGCCACGACAATAAGGGAGAGCTTCGCGTCTCGGCGAAAACGGCTTGACGCGGGGCTGGTCTGTTGCCTAGAATTTCTAGGCAAGCACCATGAGACGTCGTCAAGATACGCGGGCAGAGCGAGACCTGCTGGCGGGCACGCTGGACATGCTGATCCTGCGGATGCTCCAGGGCGGTCCGGCACACGGACTGCAGATTGCGCAGGACGATTGAACGCCGATCGGATGACGTCTTGCTCGTGGAGCAGGGATCGCTGTATCCCGCGCTCCATCGGCTGGAGAAGCGGGGATGGATCTCCTCGTCATGGGGTGTTTCCGATACGAACCGGCGCGCGCGCTTCTATGAGCTGACGCCAGAGGGCCGGAAGCAGCTCACGGCCGAATCCAGCCGGTGGAAGACGCTGACCCAGGCTGTTGCCAGGGCAATGCGCCCATCCGCCGCCAAGAGTTGACCGAGTTCGTACGAAGACAGCGACCGACCAACAGGAGGCGCCTGTGGCTTGGCACCTGTTCCATTCACGGGATGTTCGGGAGCGCGAACGCCGGGAGGAAATGCGTGCTCACCTCGAGCTGTACACGGACGAGCTCGATCGCGCGAGGGCGAACGCCGGACGCTGCACGCCGCGAAGCACGGTTGGCGTTCGGTAACCCGCGCGCAAAGCTGGAAGAAGTCGATGCGCTGAATCGAATCCCGCTAGTCGAGACCTTCTGGCACGATCTGCGCTACGCGTTCCGCCAGCTCAGACTGGGGCCGAACTGGGTGGCGATCCTGATGCTCGCGCTGGCCATCGGACTGACGACGGCGACGTTCAGCATCTTCGACGCGCTGTTTCTGCGGCCGATCCCGTTCAAGGACGCCGATCGTCTCGCCTATGTGAATGTTCGGCAGCAAGGACACGTTCCGCAGTCCTACATGGGCAGTCTGGCGAGCCTGGAAGGACAGCGGCATCTTCGAGGCCGTCGGCGGCACGCTCGGGTGGTGGACCGTCGTCATCCGGACAGAGACCGGGCTGACGGTGCGGCCGAGCGTCGGAAATCACGCCTGGCACGCTGGAGGTTGTCGGGGTTCGCCCCTTGCGCGGCCGGACGTTCAGCGACGACGATGCGTATCGCCGGCAACGTCGTCATCATCTCCGAGGATCTCTGGACCGACGCGTTCGGGCGAGACGAACGGGCCGTCGGCGCCTCGGTCGAACTGGATGGCAAACCGGCTGTCGTCGTCGGAGTTCTTCCTCGAACCTTCCGGTTCCCCAGTCGGGACACCGAGGTGTGGCGCCCGATCGCTGAGGGGACCGTCGGTCCCGGCACCTTCAATAGAGCCGGATGTGATTGTCCGGTTTCGAAGCGACGTGCCGTCGGACGAGACGCTCAGGCTCGCCGCCGAGATTGCCCATCAGGTGGATCGTTCGACCGTGGGCATGGAAGCCGTGCGGGAAAAGCTTGTCGGCTACACCGTCCCGACCAATGAAGAACGGGCCATGCCTCCGATCGCCTGGGGCGTCAGCCTCGTCTTTCTCGCACTCTGCGTCAACGTCGCCGGGCTGTTGCTGGTTCGCTTCAACGATCGACGCCGGCAGTTTGCGCTCTCCGACCGCGCTCGGCGCGTCACGCGGCCGTCTGGTCGCGCAGGCGTTCACGCAAAGCGTTCTGATCGGTGTCATCGGCGCGGCGATCGGCATCGTGCTCGCGCATCAGCTCATTGCCGGCGCGCGTGCGTTGCTCCCGCAGAGCTTTCTGGAGTTGTCGTTCCACCCGCTGCTTCTCGATAGGGCCACGCTCGTGGTCGCCATCGGCCTCGCGCTCGTCGCGACTGATCGTCAGCTGGTCTTCTGCCGGCCATCGTCGCGACGCGACTCGACGCTGGATCGTCGCTGCGGCTCGTCGAGCGCGGCGGCACCGAGACCCGGGGCGCACGCCTGCTCTCGCGCACGTTCGTGGTTGTCGAGCTTGCGCTCGCCTGCGCGCTGCTGGTTCCAACGTTGCTGCTGGTTCGCTCGTTCCTGAATCTGACGGCGATCGACCGAGGTCTGGATCCGGACCGATTGTCTATCGTTCAGGTCAACTTCGACAGCACCCGTGCTGCCGATCCGTCGAGCCGTGCAACCGTTCAGGCACGGGCGACTGAGCTGATCGAAGCTCTTCCGGGCGTGGAGCAGGTGACGTGGTCGGTCGGCGTGCCGACGATGGAGAGCGGCCCGCATTCCGGTTACGTCAGGCGAGTCAACGCGTCCGGCGTGTCCGGGGGGCGGCAGCTTGCCATCGGCATGTCCGTCGGCAGCGATTTCTTCGACGTGTATCGCATCCCACTGGTCGCTGGCCGCGGACTCCGGCCCGATGACGATGATCGACGCATCGTCATCGATGAACGAATCGCCGCAACGTTCTTTCTGGACGCCAGTCCTCTCGGCCAGTCGCTGGCCTGGGGTGACGAGCGGCTGGAAGTCGTTGGGGTGGCGCGCAGCGTTCAGAAGCAGAGGCCCGAGTATCCGCCGACGCTCTATTGGAAGTACAAGCCGGGAGAACTTCCGTACGCGACGTTCACTCTCAGGTGCAAGGCCGACTGTCCGTCCGAGGCGGTCATTCGTCACGCGTTGCTGCCGATCGAATCATCGGTGCGCGCCGGCACGGTGGAGCGGCTCGCCGACAGGTTCGACCGGGATCTGGCCGCGCCGCGCATGAGTGCGAGTGCGGCGATCCTGTTCGCTGCCATTGCGCTCGTGACGGCCGCCGGCGGGCTGTTCAGCACATTGAGCTATGCCGTCGGCCGCCGCCGGCGCGAGTTCGGCATCCGCGCGGCGCTTGGCGGGTCCTCCCGGGCGATTGGCAGCACTCATCCTGCGAGAGGCCTCCGTGATACGGCGATGCTCGGGCTTGGCACAGGCTCGCTCGCCGCCTGGTTCCTGATCCGCGCGCTCGAGTCTGTTCAGTTCGGCGTCACGGTTGCCGATCCGATCAGCTGGGTTGCCGTCATTGGTACCCTTGTGGTCTCGACTTTCGTTGCGGCCTGGCAACCCATGCGGACCGCGATGCGCGCGGATCCAGCGGAGCTGTTGCGGGAAGAGTAGGATTTCATGTGAGGCGGGCGATGAGACGTCGATCAGCAGCTCACACAGCCGCCTTTGTCACGTGGGCGTCGGCACTCATGGCGGCTCAGGACCCGCGCCCGCCCCAGATATTTCAAGGCGGCGTGGAGCTCGTGCAGCTCGACGTGTCCGTGCTGGATCAGAACCGGCAGCCGGTCCGTGGCCTGACCGCGCCAGACTTCACAGTCCTGATCGACGGCCGCCCTCAGACTGTCGTCGCGTTCAAGGCGGTCGAGCTTTCTCCCAGACCGCCGGCTCCGACCGCCCTATGGATCCGCGACGTCGCGCCTGACGTCGTGACGAACACTCGTTCGTCAGGACGGGTCATCGCGATTCTCATCGACGACGCCAGCCTTTCGGAGGCGTCGGTTGACCTGTCCGGTGTGCAAAAGACCAGACAGATCGCGCGGTCAGTCATCGAGGAGCTGGCTCCTGACGATCGAGCCGCCGTCGTGTTCACGGGATATGGGCGGACCGCGCAGACCTTCACGTCCGACCGTCAGTTACTGCGTACGGCGGTCGCTAACGCGGCGCTCTTCGGAACCAACCCGGACCCGACCACCAACAGCGGCTTCTGCTACTGCGGCGTCTGTTCGATCGATGCGCTCGGCCGGATCGCCGAGTCGCTGCGCTCGCTGCCTGAGCAGCGCAAGATTCTCATCTATGTCAGCGCAGGCTCGGTGGTCGAAATACCTCGGCGAGGAGTCGATGAGTGCACTCAGCGGAAGCGGGACGCGATGCATGAAGCGCTCCGCCACGTGCATCTCGCCAACGTGACGATCCACGCCATCGACCCGAAAGGACTCGTGACGATACCTGGCACTGGCCCAGGTCGCAGGGGAGCGTTTGGCGAACCTCTGCCAGCATCACTCCTCAATAGTCCGTCGACGTTGAGGCAGGAGTTCCTTCGAATGATCGCGGAGAGCACGGGTGGACGCGCCGTTGTGAACGACAACGACATGGAACGCCATGTGCCCGTCATGCTCGCCGAGAGCAGCTCGTACTACCTCCTGGGTGTGGAGCGGCCCGCAAGCCGGGAGGCGGGCCAGCTTCACCGAGTCGAGGTCCGCGTAAACCGTCGCGGCGCGAACGTCCGCACTCGGAGCGGATACTACGACCCCACGCTCCGTGAGGTGGAAGCTGCTGCCGAAATGGCCGCATCGGGCGATCCTGCACAAGCGATCCTGGGAGGGATGCCGAAGTCGACGATCCCGCTCGACTTGTCGGTGGCGCCATTCGCCACCACCGGCCGTCAGGCTGAGCTTGCCCTTGCGCTCGGCGTGACGGCGACCTCACCGGCCGGAGCCGGATCGACTCACGCAGATGAGGTCGAGGTTCTCGCGCAGCTATTCAACATCGAGACGGGCCAAAGCGTTGCTGTCAGGCGGCAGCAGGTCACGGCCACCTGGAGCCGGCCGGACGCATCGTCGGGCTACTACGAAGTGCTCTCGCGGATGACGGCGCCGCCCGGCCGCTACGAGCTGAGAGTCGGCTTGCGCGGCGACGACGGACGCACCTCGAGCGTCTATACGTCGGTGGAGATACCTGACTCCCGCGACGATCTTTCAGTCTCCGGCCTGATGATGGGCGTCGAGCCTCCGGCGAAGTCGGGCCCGCCAGACACGTTCGTCGACCTTCTGCCGATGACGCCGACCGCGCGACGCGTGTTTCGTCCGACGGACAGAGTCAGCGCGTTTCTGCGCGTCCACCAGAACCGCCGGTCCTTTGCTCGCACGAGACTGACGACGCGGCTCATCGATGCGAACAACAAGGTCGTCGCCGAACAAGTCAAGGAGCTGGACGGAACCGCCTCTCCAACCGGCAGCGTTGCCAGCTACCTCGCGGAGCTTCCGACCGGCAGCCTCGCGGCCGGCGAATACCTCTTTACCATCGACGTGGAGGCGCTCGAAAGAACGGTGCGCCGCACCGCGAGGTTCCGAATCGAGTGAATCAATTCGGTTCGTTCCTGAATCCTTCGACCAGTCTCATCTCTGCGCCAGTGCCGCGCACGATGTAGATCCGAACATCGTTGAAGCCCGATCGGTAGGACGCGGGATCGACGAGCGCGCTCCAGGAGCCGTCGGGCTGGTCACCGAGATCGTGGTACGTCTCGGTCGTCGCGGCGATGCGGCCGTTGACGGAAATCGCGAGCACGACACGTTGCGAGCGCCCGACGGTGCCGCGCACCCGGCCGGTGAGAAGGGCCGGAACAATCGTTGCCGCCGGATTGAGCTTCGACAGCTCGTCGGCGACATCGAGCGTGATGCGGAGTGTCGCGTCCTGTTCGACGCGGAGTTCCTCGAGCGACCGGCCGCGCAACGAGATGGCCGGCGCAATGAGCGGTGTCCAGGTACCGGTCCGGGGCCGCTCCCGAACCAGCGGACCCGGCGCGCGATGACCTCGGCCTTCCCTTCGTCGAGCTCGTTGGCCCCTAACGTCATCGTCAACCGCCCGCTTCCGTGCACGACCGTCTTGGTGTCGGGCGGTGGCGTGCTGGCGTCGAGCGGCGACCGGCCGTCCGTGGCGAAGGGGAGGTCCACATCGAGGATGTCCGCGACGAGAGGGAGGATATCCACGCTTTGGACGTTCCGGTCGTTCACCTCACCCGCGTTCTGATGCGGCCGTTTGACGAACAGCGGCACGGGCATGATGCTCGCGGCGGTCGCGCGGTTGAGCCCCTTCATCCCGGAGCCCAGGCACGAAGGCGACGCCGTGGTCCGACGTGACCACGATCAGCGCCTTGTCGAACAGGCCCTCGGACGCGCAGACGCTCGATCAGCCGCTGCACGCTCCGATCGACGAACCCGACCTGGAGAAGGTGACGCGCGTACGTCTGCGCGACGGGCCATTCCTGTCGTTCGTCCACCGGCCGAAACGTGATGCCGGACGGTGCGCCGATTCCAACCGGACTTCTGGCCCGAGGGCAGGTACTCGTAAGGCTCGTGCGGCAGAAGGGCGTGGAGAAAATAGAGCGTCGCGTCCGGATTGCTCGCGTTGATGGCGCTCGAGGAAGTTGTTGACGATCCGCCGACGGTCGCTCTCGCGTTCCCTGCCCCACTGCTGCTGGAAGCCTTGTGCCTCCGCGAAACCCCTCCAGTTCTCGTCAACCGGCGGCAGTCCACCGGCCATGTCACGAGGGACGACGCGATGTGCCAGGACCACGCTCGCGTCGGTGAGCATCGGGAGAAGCCTGGGCGCGTCACGCACCGCGGCGCTTGGCGGGCAGATCGAATCCGGGCAGAGGCCCGTGAGCGGTTCGAACACGGCCATCTTGTAGCTCGGCCCGAGTGCCGTGAAAAGGTTGTAGGGGTAGTCGGCGGCGGTCGGCAGTTGACCGCGCTCCGCGTATTGGCCAGACAGGATCGGCGGCAGCGCCCACGCCGTCAGCTCGCCGACCGTCGTGGCGTTCGAAAACCACGTGGACGTGCGCGCGAGCTCTCCGAATCCCGGATAGGTCCGACCGTCAATGGATCCGTCTGGCGCGAGGATCGACGTCAGCGGGAACTGGTCGAAGACGACGAAGATGATTGGCGTCGCGGTCGGCGGGCCCGCGGCGAGCGCCGCTCGTGCGTGCGCCGGCCAGACCATCGGCCAGATGGCACGGTCGAGCAGGAAGACCAGCGGAAACACGAGGATGGCCGGGGCGAGCCACGTGGCGAACGAACGGACAGCGGGATACCCGTAGAGCGCGGCTCCGAGAATGCCGAAGCCCGCCGACATGCCGACGTGCAGCGCCGTCGGAGGCGACAGTGATTGCAGCCCCTGGGCGGCGCCGATCGCGACGAACAGCCCGACGAGAACGGTGAGCACGCCGTCGGCAAGCGTCTTCGAGAGCCGCCCAGCGAGCCAGACGACAGTCCAGACCGCCAGCGGTGCAAGGAACGAGACCACGGCGACGAACAGAAGGACGTCGGACCGATCGGCGCGGTAGGCGACGAAGAACTCCGCGCTGCGGCGGAGCACGTCGTAGATTGGCCCGGCAATCGCGAGCGCCCACAGCGAAACGATGTGGACGGCGGCCCGCCGTCGGCTGTTGGGCTCAGCCGGTCGAGACATGGCGCGCGTAGTACAACGTGCGCGTGCCGTCGCCGAGCACCTGCCGCCGCGTGACGGTGAACCGCCGTTCGAGGTGCGCCTCGAACACCGGCTGCGTGTAGTCGGGGAACACGTCTTCCTTGTTCTGCAGCAGACGGCGCGACATCGCGTCGTCCTTCGACACGAACTCGATGACGACATCGGCGCCGAGCGAGGCGAGCCAGCCGATGAACTCGCCGATCGGCACGTTGGCCGAGAGGGCGACGTGGTGAACGAGCGCAAGACACAGCACGAGATTCGGACGTGACCGCTCCGGCAGCGACTGGCGCTCCCGGCCGAGCCATCCCAGGCCCGGCGACGGATCCGCGACGTTGCCGACGAGCGGGAGGATGTTGCCGGGTCCCTTGGCCTTGAGGGATTGGTACATTCGCTCAACGGACAACTGGTCCGCATCCACGGCGACCACGTAGCGCGCGTGCTCAGCCGCGATACGGGAGAAATTCCCTGTGTTGCTCCCGAGATCCCACACGACCTCGCGCGGCCGGTCACGAACGGCGTCACGCACGAAATCCATCTTCGCGGTCATCTCAGGCGCTTCGTAGCTGTGGGTTGACGTGTAGTCCGACCACGTCGAGCTCGTTCGTCCCCACCGGAGCCCGGCGACGAGCTTGCGCAGCCGCTGGGCGTTGGCCGTGACGAGCGCCGTGCTGAATCCCGCCTGACTCAGTTCTCGTTTGACGTTACGGTCGGCGCCCGCCGCCTTGCGAGTCAGCGCCGCCTGCAGCACCACGTGCGTGAGCACGCCCGCTCGCCGCAGATCCCGGATGCCGAAGATGGACCGGACTTGCTCGGGCGGGATGCCGTCGAGGCGGCCGCGCAGCCAGGGGTGGAAGTCGATGTCCTTGTAGGCCTGAAGCAGCAGCGGGTACAGGCAGAGCTCGCAGAACTGCCGATAGCCTTCCCATGGCGTTCCCGGGACCAGCCTGGTGATCGACGCGATGTCGATGAACGTCGGCCGGCTGCCGACGAACTGGACGTTGTACGGCGTGCCGTCCTTCAGGACGAACCCGTCGGCGAGCGCGGCCAGGAGCACGTCGAGCTGGAGCAGGGCGGCGTCCTGCAGCATGCCGAACGGCCACTCGTACGGGTACGAGATGACGGGAATCGGATCGTGCCGGAGGACGGCGGGCCACCGGCCGTCGGTCTCCGGAAGGAAGCTCGTCGCCGCATCGTCCTGGACCGTTCCGACGATCCGGCCATCGTCCATGAAGCGCTTCAGGAACGGCGCGGCAGAGAGCGCGGTCCAGTCGGCGAGCGCGCGCGCGCTCAGGGCGCGGTAGACAGCGCCGTCGTGACGAAAGACGCGGGCCGAAGGATCGCGGAACGACGCGGGTTCGTAGACGTTCGACAGGCTACGCGTCCGGCGTGTTTTTCGAACGGGACCCGAAGAGGCCGCGGAGCCGGTGCCAGTACATCCGGACGGCGACCGCAACGCCTGCGACACCGCCGAGCAGCATCTGGAGCAGCATGCTGCCGCTGCCCGGATCGATGTACGCGAGAAGGAAAACGTCAGATTTCATCGGAATGATGTACGGCTTTTACGATAGCGTCACGTCAACGCCACGTCAATGCCGCTCGGAAAGAGGGACGAATCCATGCATCGACTTCAAACTCAAAAGCGATGCCGCCTGATGAGAAGAACCAGCGTCACAACCGCGAGCCCGATGAATAGCCACGGGCTGTCCTCGACCGTGCTGATGAGGAGCCGGAACGCCTGTCTGGCCTGCCCGGCCAGCGTTTCAAACATGTTGGTCTCCGGGAACTTCTGAGCCGCACCACCCTGCGGCAGAATAGGGGCCCTGATGCGCGTTGCACGTTTCCCCTCTCCTGGCGCCTTCCTGGCAGCGGCCGAGCCAGACCTGACGGCCGCCGAGGTCGAAAACAACCTCATTCTTGGCAGCGCGCACGACCTGGCTCGCCGGCCTCAGTTCGACGGCCCCCGTCCGTATTTCTCTGCCGTTCTGGACGGGGATCGCGTGCTCGTGTCTGCGTTCAGAACCCAGCCCGGCAAGGTCGGCGTCACACGGTGTTTTCGGCCCGAGGCCCTCCGTCCCTTAGCCGAAGACGCCTGGAAGGCGTGCCCCGAGGCCACGGCCGTGATCGGGCCGGCCGAGACGGCCGACGCGTTTTCCGAGGCATTGGCCGCCTTGACGGGCCGATCCGCCCGGCGCCACTCTCGTCAGCGAATCTTCGAGGTGAGTGTCCTCGGGCCGATTGGCACGATGGTCCCCGGCGAGTTTCGGGCGGCGCGACCCGACGAGGCCGACCTGCTGACGCGCTGGACCGACGGTTTCTTCGCCGCCATCAACGAGCCCGGGGATTCACGAGCACTGGTCCTGGGGCGGATGACAGAGACCAGTTTGTTCGTCTGGGATCACGAGGGTGCCGTGTCCATGGCTGCGGCGGCGGGCCGAACCCGGCGGACCGTCCGCGTGGCGCACGTGTACACACCGCCCGAGCACCGCGGCCGCGGGTACGCCACGGCGTGCGTGGCCGCGCTGACACGCCAGCTCCTCGCCGAAGGCAACGAGCGATGTTGCCTCTACTCGGACGTCGCCAACGAGGCGTCGAACGCGGTCTATCGTCGTCTTGGATACGAGCCGGTCTGCGATGTGACGCGCTACACCTTTGATGCGTGACAGGGGAGGGTTCGAACTGTTCGGAGGTGCGAGGGTGCGGAGGCGACAGGAACCAACTGACGATCGCCATCTTCATCAATCAAGAAAGTGATCTGCGTCAGCTCGTTCCTCTCGCCTTCGAACTTGCGCACCCACGCACTTCCCGAACCGCTGCGGCCCGTGCCTACTCCGCCCGTAGGGCTTTTATTGGGTCGATTGATGTGGCGCGCCGGGCCGGTCCGAAGGACGCGGCCAGCGCTGCGGCGAAGAACGCGAGCGCGACGCCGGCGAACGTCAGCACGTCGGTCGGCTCCGTCGCGTAGAGCAGGCGGCCAAGCACCTGGCCAAAGGCCACCGCGCCGGCCGCGCCGAGAGCGACGCCGGCCGCCGTGAGTGCGATGCCCTGAGTCAGGACAATGCGCAGCACGGACCGGCGGCTGGCGCCGAGCGCCATCCGCAGCCCGAATTCCCGCGTGCGCCGGCTGACCGACGTCGCGACGACACCCGCGATGCCCGCGAGCGTCACAAGCCATGCGACACCGGCGAACATTGCCAGAAGCGTTGCCGTGACACCGGGCACCGCGAGCCTTCCGTTCTTCAACGCATCGAGCGTCTGGACTTCTTCGACAGGAATCGCGGGATCGACGGCGTGGACCACGTCCTTCAAGACGGGAACCAGGCCCGCCGGATTGCCCGCGGCGCGGACGAGAATCCGTCCGGCAAACCCGCCAGTCTGTCGATAGGTGGAGTAGTACTGCGGGCCGATCTCGCGGTCAGCGCCGTACAGGCGGATGTCGGGCGACGACGCCGATGACCGTGATCCAGGCCGGCGTGGCCGCGCCATCCAACGCGAATCGAGCCCCGACGGGGTCCGCGCCACGCCAGTAGCTCGCCATCGACTGGTTGATCACGGCGACCCGCGGCGTGTCGCGGGTGTCGGTCGTGCGAAATGTCCGGCCTGAGAGAACGGGAACACCGAGCGTCTCGAAGTACCCGTCGCTCGCGACGTTGGGATCCACCTGGAGCAGCTCGGTCTCGTCGGCGGTCCTGCCCTCGATGCGAATGGTCTGTTGCCCGGGTTGAATCTGGGAGAGCGGCACCGAGGAGGTCACGGCGGCGGCCTCGACACCCGGCGTCGAGCGCAGGCGTTCGAGGATCGACGACTGAACGCGCTCCGCATCGGCGCCGTTGGCGATGCTGGTGAAGTTGCCGAAAATGGCGGCGGTCATGACCTGCCGCGTCTCGAATCCGAGGCTCACCGTGGAGAGCCGGTGAAGGCTTTCGACGAGCAACGCCGCGCCGACGAGCAGGACGAACGAGATGGCCACCTGCGCGATGACCAGCACCGCGCGCAGTTTTCGGCGCGCAGGGCTCTCGCCGGCCTGCCCGGAGCCGTCACGAAGCGACGTCATCAGGTTTCGGCGAATCGCGAGAACCGGGAGCGCGCCGAAGACGAGTCCGGTGATCGCCGATACGACGAGCGCGAACACCAGTACCCTTCCGTCGACGGCGATCTGAGTCGCGCGCGGGCTGAACTGCCCGATGAAGCTGATGAGCGCGCCTTCGGTCAGCCACGCGAGTCCGATACCGAGCGCACCGCCGGCCAGCGCGACCATCAGGCTCTCGGTGACGACCTGGCGCAGCAGCGTGCCGCGCCCCGCGCCAAGCGCCGCGCGGACGGCGTATTCGCGCCGCCGGTACGCCATGCGCGCGAGCGCGAGGTTCGCGACGTTCGCGCACGCGATGGCGAGCACGAGCAAGGTCGGTACCGGACAAGGCCAGCAGCATGGGCCGCGACGCGCTCACGAGCGTTTCGTCGAGTTCGACGGCGCGTCCCGTCAGCCCGGCGACGCGCCGGTAGTCGTTCGGGTACTCGCGCTCGAACGATGCCGCGACCGTGGCGATCTCGGCGGAAGCGGAGGCGGGCGTCGCCGCGCCGGTCAACCGGCCGATGGCGCGCAATCCCGCAAACGACCGGTGGCCGTTCGGCAGACGCTGCTCTGCGTTGTCGCGGAACGGGCACGCCGACGTCGGCATGTACACGTCGTTCTCGCGCGGATACTGGGGAAAGTCGGGCAGGACGCCGACGATCGTGTGGACGCGGTTGTTCATCTCCACGACGCGGCCAACCACGGCCGGGTCGCCGCCGAACTTGTCCTGCCAGTACGCATGGCTGAGGAGCAGCACGGCGTCGGCGCCGTGCACCTCGTCGCGGGCGACGAAGGTCCGCCCGAGCACCGGCTGGATGCCCAGCATCTCGAAAAATGAGGCGGACACGACGCCGGTGTCCACGCGATCGGGTTCACCCTGCTTGAGCAGCGTGAACGCCATGCTGTGGTACTCAACGAGATCACGAACCGACCGCAGCCGCTCGCGGTAGTCGACCATCTCGGGAATCGATACGCCGGCGTCGGCCACGCGGGAGCGCTGGGCCGACTGTTGCAGAACCACGAGCTCACTGCCGTCCCTGAACGGGAGGGGCGCCAGCAGAACGCCGTTGAGCACGGAAAACATCGCGGTGTTCGCGCCAATACCGACCGCCAGAATGAGCGCGGACGTGAGCGCGTACCCCGGCGACCGGCGCAGCGTGCGGGCGCCGATCAGAATGTCGCGACCGAGATGTTCCCAGCCGATCATCATCGAACGTTTCCAGGCGGAGGTTACATGGCCCCATGAGACGCCTGTCCGCGCTCTTCCTTGTCGCGCTGACCGTGGCCGCAACGCCAAGAACGGCGGCGCAGGCGCCCGTCACGCGGCCCGGCACCAACCACGTCGTTTTCATCAGCCTCGATGGCTTCATGAGCTCGGCGCTGGACGACCCGTTCCTGCCGCTGCCGACGCTCCGGCGTCTCGCCGCGAACGGAGTCGTCGCCAAAGCCATGCGTCCGGTGAATCCGACGGTGACGTGGGCGAATCACACGGCGATGGTCACCGGTATGACGCCCTCAGGTCACGGCGTCATCTTCAACGGGCTCCTGATCCGTAAGCCCGGCGTTCCTCCGGTGGTGGAACCGTGGCGCGACAAGAGCGAGATGGTCCGGGCTCGCACGTTGTACGACGTCGCGCACGCGGCCGGGCTCACGACCGCTCAGGTGGACTGGGTCGCGATCTGGAACGCGCCGACGATCACGTGGGAGTTTCGCGAACGGCCGGACGTCGCTCAGACGATTCCGCAGGAGATGATCAAGGCCGGCCTCGTGTCCGACGACGATGTCGGCGTCGTTCGGCACGCGCAACATCGTCTGGCGCGACGAGGTCTGGACCACGGCCGCCGCCCACATCATTCGACAGCATCGGCCGAACCTCATGCTGTTCCACCTGCTCAACCTGGACTCGACGCAGCATCGCTACGGACCACGCACGCCGGCGGCAATGACAACGATGGCGCACCTGGACGCACAGGTGGCACGCATCGTGGACGCGGTAGAGGCCGCGGGCCTCACGCCGCGGACGACGTTCTTCGTGGTGTCCGACCACGGGTTCAAGACGGTGAAGCGGCATATCCGGCCGAATACGGCCTTCGCGCAAGCCGGCTTGCTGACGGTGACGGATGGGAAGGTGATGAACGCGGACGCCTACTCGGTGCCCGAGGGCGGCACCGCGCTTGTCTACGTGACGGTCCCGGATCCGGCCGGCGCGGTGCTCGAGCGGACGAAGGCCGCGCTTGCGGGCATCGAAGGTATCGAGAGGGTCGCGGAGCCGGCAGAGTTCGCCGCGCTCGGGCTCCCGTTGCCGCAGGAGAGCGACCAGATGGGTGCGCTCTTTCTGATTGCCCGTGACGGGTATGCGTTCACCGCCGACGCGACCGGTCCCGTCGTCATCGACGCGCCGTCCACGAGCCTGGGCTCACATGGGTACATCGCCACGCGATCCGGATCTGTCGGCGCTCTTCATTGCCTCGGGTCGCAACATTCGGAAGGGCATGACGCTCGAGACCGTGAACACCATCGACCTCGGTCCCACGGCTGCCGAATTGCTTGGCGTGTCGCTGGGAACGGTTCAGGGACGCGTGCTGCGGGAGATCCTGGAATAGTCGTGTTTCGATCGTAAATCCACGGCGTGTTTCTGTGATGCCACAAGCATTACTACGATGACGGCAAGGATTAACAGTTATTGCCGTTGCTTGGCCGGATGCTACCGTCGAAACGTGGAGGCAAGGACATGGTGGCACGTCTCGCGTGGCTGACGGGAATCGTGGTGGGGCTGGCGCTCGCAATGGCTCGGCTCGATGCCGGCGGATGGGCGGTCGTGACCCTCAAGGATGTTCCGGAATACATGGTCGCAGGCAAGTCCGTGTCGCTGACCTACGCCGTGCGGCAGCACGGCGTGCACCTGACGCCCGGGCTGTCCGGCTGGATTGAGGCGCGCGACGCCCGTGGCGGGATCGTCAAGGCGATCGCGACTCCGGCCAGCGACACCGGCTACTACCTCGCCAAGCTCACGCTGCCAACGCCCGGCGACTGGATCGTCACGGTCGTCAGCGGGTTCATGGACTCCAAGTCGGGCCCTGTGGCGATGCGCGTCGTCGCGGGCGGCGGCGAGGTCGCCAGCGATGGGGGACGCCGAGCGCGGCAAGGTGCTCTTTGCGGCGAAAGGCTGCATCTCGTGCCATACGCACACGGGCGTGTCGCCGAAGACGGGCTTCGCGCCGGACCTGAGCGCACCGCGCTTCGCGGCGGCGTATTTGAAGACGTTCCTCGCCGATCCGTCGATCAAGACGCCATCGCGGCCCGGACTGATCATGCCGAACCTCGAATTGACGCATGGTGAGATTGGCGCGCTCGTCGCGTTTCTGAGCGTGGATCCGAAACAGTCCGCCGCGGCTCGTTAAGACCTACCGGCACACGAAGTTCTTTTCGTCGTCCGTGCTGCCCGATCCGGTGTAGGCCGCCTTCTCGGGATACGGGCAGAGCGGACGACTTCGCGTGACGGCGCCGTTCGAGCGTTTCTCGGCCGTCAATCGGTTCGGCGCGACACCGCGTTCCACCCAGTTCGAGATGGCGCTGGCCCAATCGACCATGTCGGGGCCCACGCCACCGCCGCAGTGGAGCACGCCTGGCATGACAGAAACGTCCGCATGTAGTTGCCGGCTTGCGAATCGCGGCGCGAGCACCTGCTCGTGATAGCGCATGCTCGCGAGCGCCGTCAACGCCGGATCGGACCAACCGTGCCAGAGGATGAGCTTTCCGCCGCGAGCCTGGAACGCGTCGAGATCGGGACTCGTGGCGTTGAGCACACTCGCCGCGCGCGGCAGTATCTCGCGCCCAGTTGGCCAAGTCGTATGTGCTGTAGTCCCAGGCGGGATCGTCGAATACGAAAGTACTTGAAGACGTGGGTTCCGAATCCGAACATCAGGCTTGGAAGGCCCGTGGCCGCGAAGTTCCTGTCGCCGCCCGGTGATCCACGGCGCCCATCCCGTGGTCTGACCCTCGCCGCCGAACGGTTGCCCGGGATAAGATCTCGCCGCCGGGCCGTACCGTGGGTGAATAGCACCGTACGAAGCGCCTGCTTCTGCGTGTCGCCGAGCGGCAACGTCCCCACGTCGAACCGGCACGACCGTCGGGTCGTCGATCACGCCATCGGCGATGCCGTCGTTCTTGTCGCAGGCCGCGACGATGCGTGACTCGATCATCTGTGAGATCCGCTCTGCGAGAACAGCCGCGCGTCGAGCCGCGCAGGATCCGGGTAGAGGACCTGCATATTGCGAACACTCGCCGCGGCGAATCCGGTCCAGTCGTAGGCCGGCGCACCTGCGACGATGCCGTCGAAGTCGCGCGGGAATCGCTGCGCGGCCATGAGCGCCTGGCCGCCGCCGCGTGAGCAGCCCTGAAAGTAGCTGGTCTCGGGCCGGCCGACCGTAGTGCGCCGCGATGATTGCCTTGGCGACCTCCGCCGTGCGGTGCACCGCGAGATAGCCGAAATTCACTTGTCGTTCGAGGTTCCCGGTACGCCCAGCTTCCGTTGAAGACATCGCCCTTGTGGCCGGTGTCAGTGCCGGCCGTCGCGTACCCCATGTTCGCGGTCGTCAAGCGCGCTGTTCTGAATCTCGCCGACGAAGCCGCCACCACCGCCCATGAAGAAACGACCATTCCAGTTGTCAGGAAGAATCGCGACGAAGCCGATCTCGGTGCCGATCACGCCCGTGATCCGGCAATGGGAGACGTGGACCTCGGCCACCGGGCGTGGCCGGAACCGCGACGCTTTCCGAGATGCTCACGTCGGGAAGATCTGAGCGTGGAGAGCAGCGGCGCACCGACGCTGCGCCGTTGACGCGGTCGCACCCAGGAGCGGGTACGACCACGCCAACAGGCCGGCCCAAAGCAGCAAAAACAACGCGCGTCCTCACCGTGGCCGCATACTTTACCGCTCGTAAGCGGCGCGGTTCCACCGGGCGTGCCGTTCCGTCCTGCATCTCGACGTTCATCGTGCGCTCGTTCTTGTCGCGGTACGACCGTCAGCGCGACCTTGCCCGTCTTGCCCACCAACCGCTGACGAAGCGCGGCCGTGTCCTGGACGGCCTGACGAACAGCGCGGTGATCACGTCGCCAGCCTTCAGGTCGGCAGACACGCGAATGTCTCGATGACCGAAGTGACGAGCACGCCAGAGGACGCGTGAAAAACTCGCCGAGCTGGGCCGTGCGAAGGGAAAGGTGACCCGCCAGCGGACGTCGGAATGAACATCTTTCGGGTTGGCGCAGGCACGTTCGTGGCCGTGGCAACCGCGATGGCGCTGCGCCCCGCGCGCGGAATAAAAAGGGGTCGGGACCTTTTTACATCCTGCGTGAATCCTTTCTTACTCGATCTTCACGTTCGAGAACACGAGCGTGTCCTTCGCCTTCGGGTCGTGCGAGGTGACGGCGAGTCCGACCATGGCCGGGCCCTGGAACGACACCTCGGTGTGAACGATCTCCTTTGGCTCCGCGCCGTTCTTGCCGACGAACAGGAAGATTCTCACGCCGGTCCGGACGAGCTTGATGTTGAACTCCCCTGGTCCGTCAAACGGCAGATTGAACGTGTTCGTGATCTCGCCCTTGTTGCTGCGCCACTGCAGCGCCGGCATGCCGTCGCCGTGGACCATGACGCCGGCGTACTTGGCGTCGGTGTCGAGAGACTCGCGGACGACGATCCCGCCCTTGCGGTGCCCGGCGCCAGTCCCGAGAAACTTGAGCGAGGCACTGACCATGAAGTTGCCGGTCATCTCGCGCCACACGTACTGGAATTGATCTTCCTTGGCCCACATGTTGGCGCCGGCACCCGTGATGCGGTACTCGCCGGTCGCCGCGTTGAACTCCGTGGCGCCCGGGATCGCCGGACCGCCGACGTCCGCGGCATTCGTGAAGACACCGAGGTTGCCGGCCTGGGCCAGGACAGAAGCGGACAGCAGGCCGACGAGCGCGAATGGTCGCAGCATCGAGATCATGTGAGTCCTCATGGCGTCAGTCTCCAGTCCCTATCTCGCGGGCGGCGCGGGCGCGGGAGGCGGTACCGGCGCAGCAGCCGGCTTCGGCGGCGCCAGCATTTCCACTGACACGTCGGAAAACAGCACGGTGTTCAACGCCTTCTGGCTGTGGGAGGCGACCCCAAGGCCGACCAGAACCGGGTTGCCCAACGCTTGCACCGTGTGCCCAAGTTCACGCAGCGGTTCACCCTCGGGCGCCGTAGACACGATCACGTTGCCGCCCTGGCGCGTGAGCTTCAGTTTCCACACGCCGGGCTTTCCGACCGGGAAATCGAGCGTGTTCGTGTTGCCGCCTTTGTCGTTCTGAACTGCACGGCGGCCATGCCGTCGCCGTGAATCGCGAGATGAACGAACGGCGAGTCCGCGTCAACGGTCTTGCGCAGCATGATGACCGCCTTGCGGTGCGGGATTCCATCCGTCAGGAACTTCGTGGTCGCGGTGACCGAGAAAGTTCCCGGACATCTCGCGCCAGACGTAGTGGAACTGGTCGGCCTTGCCCCAGATGTCCGTGCCGGTGCCGGTGATCTTGTACGTGCGGGCACGCGGCGTCGTACTCCGCCGACCCTTTGAGCGGCGGCGCGCCGATGTCAGCCGCGTTGGTGAACAGGCCCAGGTTTCCGGTCTGAGCCAGCGCCGTCGCGGCGGAAAGGCAGGCGATGAGCAGTGCGCGCATGGCGGGATTCTAGCCCCAAAAAACTGGCCGGGTGGGTTTTCTTGTGACACCCACCCGACCTCGGGTTTCCTACGTCCACCCCCGCCGGTACGATCGCGTCAGGTAGTCGTTTGCCTCCCGGCGCTTCGGGAATGACAGGGAGGGCCCGTCGAACTCCAGCCTCTCTCCCGGGAAACGCGCCGCCACATTGCCGATGAGCACCGACTCGGTCAGCGGTCCGGCATAGTCGAAGCTGGTCGAGCAACGTGTTTGCCCGCCGCCCCACGACCGCGTCGATGAACTCTCGATAGTGATCGCGCTCCGCGGTCTCGATTGCCGGGAGCACGATGTCGCGTCCGCCTGAAATCGCGAATGGCCCCGGCCTGATGTGCGGCAGCACGAGCAGCCCATCGGTGCCGACGAGGACGCTGCCTTGTGGCGGCAGCCGCGCGCCAAGCATCTCCACGATCGCCGGCGGCGGAAGCTCGCCGCCGTCGTACCACCACACGTCTACCGCTGGCCCGTCGGTGAACTCCGTACCAGGGTAGGTCAGCTTGATGCGCGCTTTCGTTCCCCAGCTCTCATCCGTGGGCGAGGGCCGTAGGACGTCACGGCTACGGGCGATGTCAGCTTCAACGCGCGATAGGGCGGGCTATAGATATGGCAGCCCATGTCGCCGAGCGTGCCCGTGCCGAACCCGACGCGCCGGCGCCATTCGCCCGGATGGTACTCGCCGTTGATGAACGGCCGCGTCGCGCTGACACCCAGCCATCCGTCCCAGTCGAGAGGCGCTGGCACCGGATTCCCCGACCGAGCGAGCGGTACATCGTCGCCCCAGCTCTTGTTCGAGAACGTGTGCACTTCCCGGATCTTGCCGACAACACCGCGGCGGACAAGCGCCTCACCGTAGAGCTGGTCGCGGCTGGAGGACACCTGAATCCCCATCTGCGTCGTGAGGCCGCGACGCCGCGCTCGTTCGGTGAGGCGGCGCGTTTCGACGAGCGTGTTGCACAGCGGTTTCTCGACGTACACGGCCTTGCCACCGTCGAGCGCTTTCATGGCGACCGCGTAGTGCATGTGATCCGGAATCGAGACGTTGACCGAGTCGATGTTCCTGTCCTCCCGTGCCAGGAGCTCCCGCCAGTCTTGATAGACGCGCACGTCCGGAAAGCGCTGCTGGAGCGGGACGATCCGGCAGAGATCGACGTCGGCGACAGCGACGAGTCGGAAGGCAGGATGTTCTGCGAACGCGTTGATGTCAGCCAACGCCTGTCCGGCGGCGCCGATGCTGGCGTGTCGAAGCACGGACTGCGCCGCGAGCGGGCGTGCCGCGGTCCAGGGGGCGACCGCCGCGGCGGCTCCCAGGGTCTGAAGAAAGCGCCGGCGGGATGGCAGTGGCGTCGACATCGGAGGAGCCTACAGGTTGCTGAAAAACGCGGCAACCTGAAGTTCAAGCTGACGTGACGAGCGGCGTTACCCGCCGTATCCGAGCAGCAGCTGCGGCAGGATCAGCGTCACGGCCGGAAACGCGGCGATGAGCAGGAGTCCGACGACGAGCGCCACGAGGTACGGGATGTAGGCCGGCGTAACCTCGTCGAGGTCCACCCGGGCGATACCCGACGCAATCGACAGGCCTACGCCAATCGGCGGAAGGAAGAACGCGATGCCCATCGCGGCGACAATCACGATGCCGTAGTGCACCGGGTCAAGACCGAGCGTGCGGCTGATGGGGAACAGGATCGGACCAAAAATAAGAAGCGCCGGCAGTCCCTCGAGCAGTGCTCCGACGACCACGAACACGGCGACCGTGATCAGCATGAACTCGGTGGGTCCGGCGCCGACTCGGGCGATCCACTCGCCCAGCCCCTGCGGGACCCATTCACGCACCAGAATCCACGCGAACGCGGATGCCGCGGCCAGTACCCACAGGGTCGTGGCCGTGACGATGCCGCTTTCCGCCAGGCGGCTGACGACGTCATCCGGCTTGAAGCCGCCCATCAGCGCGTGCGCCACGAGCGCGTACACCACGGCGATGAGCGCCGCTTCGGTGACCGTGACCACGCCCGAGAAGATGCCGCCGAAGAGCAGCACCGGCAGGCCGAGCGGAACGATCGCGCGCCGTGCCGCGCGCGAGAGGTCGCCTGCGGCGCGCGGCGGCGGGACGGGCCACCGCTGGCGCCGCGCGCGAATCGCGATGAGCACGATGAGCGCCGCCGCCAGCACGAACGCCGGCAGAAACCCCGCAAGGAACAGCGTCACGATCGACAGGTTCACGAGCGATCCGAGCACCACCATCGTGAGACACGGCGGTACGAGGATGCCCATGGCCGACGCCGCCGCGACCACGCTGACCGACTCCGGCCCCGAGTAGCCGGCCTTTCGCATGGAAGGGATGACGAGCGAGCTGATTGCCGACACATCGGCAGCCGTCGATCCGGAAATGCCGGAGAAGATGAGCTCCGCGACGACCGCGACCATGGCCAGCCCGCCGCGCACGCGACCGACAATCGCCACGGCGAGTTGAACGATGCGCTCGGAGATGCCGGCGGTCTCCATGAGGGCGCCGCCGAACACGAAGAACGGAATCGCGAGCAGCACGAACGAGTCCACGGCGCCGAGGATCCGGATGGGCAGGATGATCAGGCCGACGCCGCCAATGCCGATGAGATAGCTGAACGACGTCAGCGCGAGCGTGAACGCCAGCGGCATCCCGAGCGCCGCGGTCGTGAGAAATCCCAGGACGAGGACCGCGAGCGGCGACGCGCCCGCCGCGAGCGGGATCGCGACCGACGCCACGATCGCGCCGGCCGCGCCCAGCGACCACATGAACGACGCGCCCATCGCGCCAGACACGGAGGCCCTCGCCCCGAAGCTCGCTGGCCAGCTCGAGCACCATGAGCACGAGCGCAATCGGGAGGATGGCCGTGATCCAGGCGCCTGACAGCCCGCTCGTCGGAAGGACTTCCGCCGCACTTTGAACCGTGAGTCGAACAGACGGCCCGACGAGCGCCAGCAGAAACCCGATCAGCACGAGCCGCAGCCCGAGATCCACCGCGAGGCGACGCGATGACGGCAGCCGACGGACGAGCGCCGTGATGCGTGGATGCTGACCGTGCCGCAGCGCGGCGATGCCTCCGGCGCACATGATCCACGCCATCAGCACGCGCGCGATCTCCTCCGTCCACGCGATCGGCGCGTGCAGGACGTGGCGGCCGATGATCTGCAGGCCGACGACCGCGCACAGCGCCGCCATCAGCAACGCGATCGATCCGGTCAGCAGCCGACTGCCCCGGAAAATGACGTCGGGTGAGATTTTCTTCCGTCACACGCGGATGGTCTCGAGCCAGGGTGTGACGCCGAGCGCACGGCCTTGCTCCTCCCAGAGCGGCACGGCCGACCGTTCGAACCCACTGCGGTCGAGGTCGCGGATGGTCATGCCGTTGGACTGCAACGCGCGCGCGGCCGTCTTCCTCTTCGCGGGGGCCGACCGCGCGCTGCCGCAACGCCGCCTCCCGCCCTGCGTCCTGAAGCATCGCGCGCACATCCGGCGGGAAGCGTGACAGCGACACGGTCGACGACGACAGACTGAGCACGCCCGCGATGTGGCTCGTGCGCGTCATGTAGCGCGCGACTTCGTAGAAGTGCTGCTGCAGCGTGGTGCTGGCGTCGTGCTCGTAGCCGTCGATGACACCGGTCTGAAGGGACGTGTAGACCTCCCCAAACGCCATGGGCGTGGGGCTCGCGCCCATGAGCTCGATCGCTTTCGCGTAGATCGCCGACTGGATCGTCCGGATCTTGAGGCCGGCGAGCTGGCCCGGCTCCGTGATTTCACGTGACCTCGTGACGACCTGGCGGAAGCCGAACGAGTCGGCCCACGCGAGCGGCCGAACGCGAACGGCGTGGGCCGCGTAGTCCGCCACCTCGTCGCCGAGCGGCCCGTCCACGATCCGGTGCACGTGGTCCCAGTCGCGCCAGAGAAATGGGAAGTCGAGCACCTGCAGCCGCGGCGCGACGCTGCCCCAGATCGCCGTGCCCGACACCATGAAGTCCACGAGCCCTTCTTGAAGCTGCTGGACGATCTCGCGTTCCTGGCCGAGCGTCCCGCTCGGGAAGATGCGGACGGTGACCTCGCCGCCGGTCGCGCGATCCACCGCCTGGCGGAACTCGTCGGCGAAGACGTGAAGCGACGTCGGCCCGGCGTTCATCGAGTGCGACAACCGCAGGATCAGCGTGTCGCGCTCACGCGATCGGCAACGCGCGCGCCAGACCAGCCGCGCCCAGTCCCGCGAGAAACTGCCGGCGCGAAGATCGGGGAACCGGGAACGCGGAACCTGGAACGTCGTCCATCAGTCCATCAACTGTCCGCCGTTGATCTCGATCATCTCGCCGACGATGAAGCTGGCAGCGGGGGAGGCGAGGAAGGCGATCACCGTGCCGCACTCGAGCGCCGTGCCGATACGTCCGAGCGGAATGGCGGTGACGAACGTCTTGAGCATCTCGGGCGTCGAGAACACCTCGTGGAACGGCGTGTCGATCACGCCCGGCGCGACACCGTTGACGCGGATGCCGTGCGGCGCCAGCTCGCGCGCCATCGACTTCGTGTACGCCATGACCGCGGCTTTCGCCGACGCGTACGGGCCCGCGCCGGGTCCGCCGCCGTGATGTCCGGCGATCGAATCCGACGTTGATGATCGTGCCGGTGCGTCGCTCCAGCATCGACGGCACGACCGCCTGCGAGACGAGCAGCACGCTCCTGACGTTGAGCGCATAGATGTCGTCCCAGCGAGCTTCGGTCACCTCAGCGAGCTTCTGGCGCTCGACGAGCGACCCGGCATTGTTGACGAGGATGTCGAGCGGACCGACGGCGTCCATGGCCTGGGCCACGAGACGCGTGACGTCGGCGGCCACGCGCACGTCCGCCTGAAACGCGACGGCCGTGCCGCCCGCAGCGCGTATGCGCGCCACGGTGTCCTCGGCGCCTTTGCGGTTGCGATGGTAACCAAGCGCGACCCGCGCGCCTCGTTCGGCAAGCACCTCAGCAGTCGCCGCGCCAATGCCGGACGACGCACCGGTGACGAGCGCGGCTCTGGTCGGTCAGTGTGAACAAGTCGAGTCATGGCAAGTGCGGGGGAGTGTACGCTATGCGACCGCCGATGAGGCTCAGCTGCCTTCCTGTTTCGCTCTACGGCGATCTCACCGCCGGCCACCTCACGCTTCAGCGATTGGTTTCGACGCGCGGCGGCGCTTGGTCTCGATGGCGCCGATATCAGCGTGCTGCACCTCGGGAGGTGCGCGCCTGCAGACCTCGACGAGCTGAGGCAGCAGGCTCTCGACGCCGGCGTCGAGATCGCGACGCTGGCGACCTATTCAGACTTCACGCGTCCCGATGCCGCCGAGCGCGCGCGGCAGGTGGACGACGTCCGAAGGTGGATCGACGCGGGCGCTCGTCTGGGTGTCAGCGCACTCCGCGTGACGGCCGGTCAGGCCCGGCCGCGCGTCGGCGACGCCGATGGGATGGCGTGGGTGACCGAAGGCCTGTTGGCGTTAGTCGAGGACGCGACGACCGCCGGCGTGCGTCTGCTGTTCGAGAATCATGTCCGCGGTGCGCCATGGGAGCTGAATGACTTCACGCAGAGCGCGTCGCGATTCCTCGACGTCGTTCGCCGAACACGTCACACCGGCATCGAGATTCTGTTCGACACCGCCAACAATCTGGTGCTGAACGAATCGCCGATGGAAGTGCTCGACGCCGTCCTCGACCGTATCGGCGCTGTCCACCTGAGCGACATCGCTCGCACTGGCGCGTTCGAACCGACGGTCATCGGCACCGGCGTGTCGCCGATTCACGAGCTGCTCCGCCGAATCGTCTCGAGCGGCTTCGACGGTTGGATCAGCATTGAAGAAGGAAGCCGCACGGGCCCCGAGGCGTTCGACCGGGCCGTCGCGTTCGCGGATCGTGCCTGGGTCGACGCCGGTGGAAAGAGACGCGCTCGAGCCAAGAGCCATTCACCATGAAGCCATGAAGGTTCCTGGGCGAGCGACCGGCCACGCGTGCCGATTGCTTTGGACGTGCACGCTGCCTTCATGCCTTCATGGTTACGTTTTGGTGATCTTGACGGGGGCCCGGCAGACCTCTAGAGTCAAAGCAGGCATGTCGCCCCGACTGCGCCGGCTCACCGGTTACCTCCTGCTTGGCGTGTTCTTCGCGACGTTCGGGGCGTCGCTCTCCGCGGGCCACCTCGGAGGCCAGGACGATGCGCTGTGCATCGTCTCGGAACGGGGCAACGGTCCGGCAACCGTCAAGTCCAAGGCAGCAACGACCTCGCCCGGCCATTGCGCCGTGTGCCACTGGGTACGCGCCGTGGCCGGGGCCGCGTCGTTCGGACCCATGCCGGCGCTGCCGTTGGTGACGGTCCAACGTCTGGACACGACCGTCGTTACGTCCAGATCCCGCGAATCGGCCTTCTCGCAAAGTTCGCCCCGCGCTCCCCCCGTTTCCTCTCTTTCGTAGTTTCCGTCGGTCCGGTCGCGTCGCCGCCGCGGAGCCACAGGCGGCTCGTGGCTGATCGATCGCGACGCCTTCGGGCGTCCAGTTCTGGACAGAAGAGAGGTTCCGAGATGACTTCCCGTTTCCGCACGGTCGCGGCGAGCGCCGCATCGGTGGCGGTCCTGTGGATCCCGAGTCAGGCGCGCGCTCAAACACCGGCGCCGCCGGGTCCGCCGCCCGCCGTCGCGCCGCGGCCCGTCCCGAGCGGTGGCGCTGCCGCGGACCCTGCGGCTGATCTCGATGCCGTTCGTGACGAGTTCGAGCGGCTCCGCGCCGAGTTCGCCGAGGTGCAGCGCCAGGTACGACGCGCGTCTGTCCGCGCTCGAGCAGTTGCTGACGAAGCTCACGCCCACACCTGCCGCGGCACAGGACGTCGCGGCCCAGACACCGCCTCCGGCTTCGCCGGTCTGAGCCGGCCTCGCCACCGGTCCAGGGCGCGCTGCCGCCCTCGTCGGCGCGCGTGTTCAATCCCGACATGTCGGTGAACGGCAACTTCGTCGGGTTCGGCGGCAAGAACCCGTTCGGCGGACCACCGTCGCTCGAGTTGACCGAAGTGGAGGCCGCGTTCCAGGCCGTCGTCGATCCCGTATGCGCGCGCGGATTTCTTTCTCGCCGCCAGCCCCGAGGGTCTGGAGGTGGAAGAGGGCTACATCACGTTCACGAGCCTTCCCGCGAGCTTCCTGCTGAAGGCCGGCAAGATGCGGGCGCAGTTCGGCAAGGTGAACACGCTGCACACGCACGCGATGCCGACGGTCGATCGGCCGCTCGTCACCGAGAACCTCGTCGGCGGCGAAGAAGGGCTTTCGGACGCCGGGCTGTCGCTCTCGCAGCTGATTCAGAATCCGTATCTCTTCCTCGAGGCGACCGGCGAGGTCTACGCGGCGGCCTCCGACGTGTTTCAGACCACGACGCGATCGCGGCTGAACTACGTCGGCCGGCTCCGTGCGCTATCGCGACCTCAGCGAAGACAAGAACATCGAGTTCGGGCACGTCCTTCGCGTTCGGTCCCGCCGAGCGGATTCGTCGATCCATCGGAAGCGCCGGCTGACCTGCGACTCGAACAAGCGGCTCTTCGGCGTCGACGCGACGTTCCGCTACCGGCCGCTCCGCCGCGCCATCTACCAGCGGCTCAATCTCAGAACCGAGATCGTGTGGAGCCGGCAGGACATCGTGGACGCGACGCCGCGTCTCGGCGTTCGGGCTCTACGGTCTCGGCGAGTACCAGTTCGCGCGCCGCTGGTACGTCGGCGCGCGGTTCGATCGCTCGGCGCGCCCGCTCGATCGCGGATTCGAAGGACAACGGCGGCGCGGTGTTCCTGACGTTCTGGCCGACGGAGTTCAGCCAGATTCGCACGCAGTACCGGCGCTCCGATTTGCCGAGGGTCACGAACGCGAACGAAGTGATGTTCCAGCTCAATTTCTCGATCGGCGCGCACGGGGCGCACGCGTTCTAAGGCAATCGGAGCGAAGGTCCGATGCATCGAAGCGACAGAGTTCTCACGATCACTGCTTCTCGGCCGTGCTCGCGCCTGCTCTCGGGCGTCGCAGCCGCCGCCGCGCCGGTCCGCGTCGTCACCACCACCGAAGATCTCGCCGCGATCGCGCGCGAGGTCGGCGGCGACCGCGTCGAGGCGCTCGCGCTGGCGAAGGGCTATCAGGATCCGCACTTCGTCGAGCCGAAGCCGAGCTTCATCGTCGCGGTCAGCCGCGCCGATCTGCTCATCGCCGTCGGCCGCGAGCTGGAGATTGGCTGGCTGCCGACGCTCATCACGAGCAGCCGCAACGCGAAGATCCAGCCGGGCGGCGCGGGCTACCTCGACGCGTCGCTGAACGTGAAGATCCTCGAGATTCCGACCGGGCAGATCACCCGCGCCATGGGCGACGTGCATCCGCAGGGCAATCCGCACTACTGGCTCGACCCGGCAACGGCCGGCTGATCGCGCAGGCGATCCGCGACAAGCTCAGCCAGATCGCGCCGGCCGAGCGCGCGTACTTCGACCAGCGCTACAAGGACTTCGACGGACGTCTCGCGGCCGCCGAGAAGCGCTGGGACGCGACGATGGCGCCGTACAAGGGCACGAAGATCGTGACGTACCATCGCTCGTGGCCGAACTTCATGGATCGGTTCGGCCTCGACGTCATGGGCTACGTCGAGCCGAAGCCCGGCATCCCGCCGTCGCCGTCGCACACGCTCGAGTCGATCACGAGCATGAAGGCGCAGGGCGTGAAGCTGATCGTCGTCGAGCCGTACTTCGACCTGAAGACGCCGAAGGCCATCGCGACGCAGGTCGGCGGCACGCGTGCTCGAACTCGCGCCGTCGGTCGGCGGCACGAAGGAAGCCACCGACTACATCAAGCTCTTCGACTACAACGTCGGCGTGCTCGCCGGCGGCGTTGAAGACTGCGACGGGCCGCTAGATGGACATGGTCCTGCTCTCGTTTCTCGCCGCGCCGATCGCCGCGAGCCTGATCATCGCGGGCATTCACGCCTACCTCGGCCTGCACGTCGTCGAGCGCGGCGTCATCTTCGTGGACCTCTCGCTCGCCCAGATCGCGTCGCTCGGCGCGGCCATCGCCGTCTGGCAGGGCTTCGACCCGCACGGTCGACGCGGTCTCCTGGTTCAGCCTCGGCGTTCACGCTGATCGGCGCGTTCGTGTTCGCCATGATCAAGGGCCACGAAGGCGAATATCCCGCAGGAGGCGATCATCGGCATCGCGTACGCCGTCGCCTCGGCCGCGGTGATTCTGACGATGAGCCAGTCGACGGGCGAGGCGGAGCACCTGCGCAACATGCTCGTCGGCAACATCCTGTCGGTGCAGTGGCCCGAGGTCTGGCTACACGGGCGGCGATCTACGCGGCGATCGGCGTCTTCCACTACGTGTTCCGCCGGCGGTTCCTCGAGATCTCCGTCGACTCCGGTGCGGCGCCGCCGAGCGCGGCGTCCCGGTGCGGTTGTGGGACTTTCTCTTCTATGCGTCGTTCGGTCTTGTCGTCACGCGCTCGGTGGCGATTGCCGGCGTGCTGCTGGTGTTCTGCTACCTGATCGTGCCGTCGGTCGGCGCGATGCTGTGGGCGCGCCGCATCGGACCGCGCCTCGCCATCGGCTGGGTCATGGGCGTCGTCGTGTCGATGCTCGGCATGTACTTCTCGGTTCAGTTCGATCTGCCGACCGGCGCGACGATCGTCGTCACGTTCGGTCTGGTGCTGATGCTGATGGCCGCTCGTCCGGCCATTTCTCGGGCTTCGGGCGGCTGGGGAGACTGGGCGGACTAGGGGCCCAGGTTTCAGGGTTCCAGGGTTCTGGTTCAGCATTCCTGGTTCAGGGGACTCATTCACGTTTCTCGAGGTTCAGAACCCTGAATGCACCCTCTGGAACCGACTGGAACCGTGGAACCCTGGAACCCTGAACCGGCCTAGATCACTCCCGCCTTCTGCATGGCCGCTCGTGTTGTGTCGTAGGCCAGCTTCGCCGCGTCTTCTCCCGACATGTCCATAGGAATGCGTCCGAGCGGTTCGGGGGCGACGCCGCCGTCGTAGCCAATCTTCTGCAGGGCGCGGAGAAAGCCCGTCAGGTCGATGATGCCTTCGCCCGGCATCAGCCGCATGTTGTCGCGGACTTCCTCGGGCGGCATGGCTCGCGCGTCGGAGAGGTGGACGTGGACGAGGCGCGAGCGTTCGGTGGCGAGAATCTCGGCGATCGTGCCGCCCGAGTGATGCCAGTGCCAGACGTCGAGGACGACGCCGACGTTCGGTCCGCACTCCTTCGCGAGCTCCAGAGTCTCCGGCAGCGTCCAGATGAACGGCGTCGGCGGCGCGGGCGGCGTTGGTGGCGGTGTTGCTGGCGCCGCGCCGGCTCGTCCACCACCACAGTTGCCCATGCGCATGCACAGCGGTCCGAGGAACTCGAGGCCGAGCCGCACGTTCGACTTCCGCAGGACCTCGCCAATCATGACCAGTCGATCGCGCACGAGTCGCCGCCGGTCGTCCTTCGGCTGCGGGCTCGACGGCGACAGCACGAGCATCATGTTCTGGCAGCCCACTGCGGCGGCGAACGCGGCGTCCTCCGCGAGTTGCGGCAGGAGCGCTTTGAAGGCCGCCTCGTCCGGGCCGAACGCCTGCTGTCCGTTGATTGGAAGGCCGACGACCGTCGGGCGAATCTTCAGCTCGCGGTAGAGCGCCTGGCTCGCTTCGAGACCGGCGGTCTTGAGCGTCGCGAGATTTGAATCGATCCCGCCGTATCCAAGGCGCGCGGCCAGCCTCGCCGTTTCCGGCCACGGTCCCATGCGCGGCGCCACTGAACCGTTCAGCGAGATGAACATCTTCGACTGCGCGGACATCGCGGGAGCCGTCGAAGCCGCCGCGCCGACGCTCATCGTGAGTTGTCCCAAGAACGCGCGGCGAGAAAAGTAAGTGGACATTGGTATCGGTCCTGTGGGTCCTCTTGGTGCTTTGGGTCCTGTGGGTGAGTCCATCAGGTGCTTCGGGTGCTGAGGGACCCGCAGGACCTGACGTGCCTGGTGGACTCACCCAAAGGACCACGAGGACCTGCAGCACCTACAGGACCGACACTTCGGTCCACGTAGGTGAGCCCGATGTTACACTCCGACCGTCCTCTTCAATAGCGTCGATCTCCGAGAGCGGAGCGAACATGCAAACCGTCCACGATGTCGTCGTGATTGGCTCCGGCGCAGGAGGCGGCACCGTCACCAAGGTGCTCGCTGACCTGGGCGTGTCCGTCCTCCTCATGGAGGCCGGGCCGATGATCACGCCGGCCGATTTCAAGGAACACCTCGCGCCGTACGACGTGCCCGATCGCGGACTGGGCCCGAAAGCCGAGGGCTATTTCGGCGGAACATCCGGCCTCAGTTACAACGCGAATTTCGGCGGCGCGACGATTGAAGGTGAGCCGTACACGGTCGCGCCGGGCAGTCAGTTCCGCTGGTTCCGATCGCGCGTGCTCGGCGGACGGACCAACCACTACGGCCGGGTGACGCTGCGGTTTGCCGACTACGACTTCAAGCCGAAGACGCGCGACGGCCTCGGATTCGACTGGCCGATCAGCTACGAAGACATCGCGCCGTACTACGACAAGGCCGAGCGGTTCATCGGCGTGACCGGCAAACCCGAAGGAATTCGCAGCGCGCCGGACGGCATCTTCCAGCCGCCGGCCGCGCTGCGCGTCCACGACGTGCTCGTGCAGCGTGCGTGCGCGAAGCTCGGCATCCGTGCGATCAACGGGCGGCAGGCGGTGATCACGACGCCACTGAACGGCCGTCCCGCGTGTCACTACTGCGGCCAGTGCGGCCGCGGCTGCAGGACGGCATCGAACTACGCCGCCAGCTACGTGCAGATCTTCCCGGCCATGGCGACGGGCCGCGTGCAGGTTGTCGCGAACGCCATGGCGCGCGAGCTCATCACCGACCAGTCGGGCAAGGTCGCGGCCGTGTCGTACGTGGACAAGACCACCGGCGCCGAGCGGCAGGTCCAGTGCCGCACGGTGGTGCTGGCGGCAAGCGCCTGCGAATCCGCGCGGCTGCTCCTGAACTCGAAGTCGTCTCGCCACCCTCAAGGGCTCGCGAACGCCTCGGGTATGGTCGGCCGCTATCTCATGGATACAGTCGGCTTCGGCATGAGCGCGACGATTCCCGCGCTCGTGGGGATGCCGAAATACAACTCCGACGGCTACGGCGGCCACCTGTACGTCCCCTGGTGGATGTGGGATCGCCACAAGGAGCTGAACTTCCCGCGCGGGTACCACATCGAAGTGGGCGGCGGCTACGGCATGCCGGGCATCGGGTCGTTCAACGGCACGGTCAATCAACACGAAGGCTACGGTCTCGGGCTGAAGAAGGCGATCCGCGACAACTACGGCATCAACGCCAACCTGAGCGGCCGCGGCGAGATGATTCCGAACGAGCAGTCGTTCTGCGAGATCGATCCGGACGTGAAGGACAAGTGGGGCATCCCCGTGCTTCGCTTCCACTGGCAGTGGAGCGACCACGAGCTCAATCAGGTCCGCCACATGCAGACGACCTTCCGCCAGATCCTCGAGGGCATGGGCGGGACGATCAACGTGCCGGGAGCGGGCCGCGGACGCGGTGCTGCGCCGCCGGCGGCCGGCACGATGGCCGCAACCGGTGCTCCCGCCCCTGCTGGAGCGCCGCCAGCATCTCCGCCCGTTCCGATCTCGGTTGGCGGCGGCATCATCCACGAAGTCGGCACCGTGCGGATGGGCGACGACCCGAAGAACGAGCGTGCTGAACAAGTACTGCCAGGCGCACGACGTCCGGAACCTGTTTGTCGCCGACGCGGCTCCTTTCGTCGGCAACCCCGACAAGAATCCGACGCACACGATCATCGCGCTCGCGTGGCGCACGGCGGAGTACCTCGCGGAAGAAATGAGGAAGGGCAATGCTGTGAAGGCAAAGGGCAGAAGGCAGAAGGCCAAACGAACGGCGTCAGCAGGCGCGATGCGCTGCGCGCGCTCGCGGCCGCCATCGCCGCCGCCGGTGCCTTCGATCGCCTGCTGGCCGAACAGGTGCATCAGATGGCCGCGCAGTCGGCGGTCGCGTCGGGCGGCGCCTACACCCCCACCGCGCTCTCGCTGCATCAGTACCGTACGGTCGAGCGGCTGACCGATCTGATCGTCCCGGTCGAAAACGGCGCGCCGGGCGCGCTCGAGGCCGGCGTGCCGGCGTGGATCGACATGCTCGCGGGTGTGAACGATGAGTTGAAGGCCATTTACGTGGACGGCGTCGCCTGGCTCGACCAGACGATGAAGCGCCGCGGCGGCGTGGACTTCGTCACGGCATCGCCGGCCGACCAGACCGCGCTCGTCGACCTCATCGCGTACCGCCGCAATGACAATCTCGATCTCAACGCCGGCATTCAGTTCTTCACGTGGGTCCGGCGGATGACCGTGGACGGCTTCTACACGAGCCGCGTCGGCATGCGCGACGTGTACCTCGGCAACTCGCCGTCGGTGACGTTCACGGTGCCGGCCGAGTCGCTGGAGTACGCCCTCAAGCGCAGTCCGGTCTAAGCCTGGGCTCAGCGCGGTCGGCGGGGCCAGACGCGCACGTAGGCGTGGGCGATGAGTGGTGCGAGCACGACGACCGCGACGAGGAGCAGGAAGACCCGGATCATCACCGACGTCACGATGTCGCGCACGTCGTTGACGACGGCGACACGCTCTCCGCGCAGCGCGGCGAGCGCGGCGGTCATTTCGGTGTGCATGGTGGCGAGGGTGTCGCGCCGCTGTTCGATCGCCCACTCCATGGTGGCCAGGCGCTGCGCTTCGACGTACTCGAGCAGGAATTTGCGCTCGGCGGCGATCTCGTGGAACGCGGCGTTGACGAACGCTTCCCGCTCGGCCGTGATCGTCTGCATGGAGAGCGTCCGCTGCCGGTCGATGTCGTCCAGCACCATCTGCCGTTCGCTTTGAACCAGGGCCGGAACCTTCTCGAGGGTCGCGGCCAGGCGGTCCACCGACGTGGCCGCCAGGTGCATGTCAGCGAGTGTCCCGCTCACGGCGTCGGGCGGGGCCACGTCGGCGCGGAGGAGGTCGACCTCTCCACGAACGAGCCGTGGCAGGTCGTTCAGGTAGGCCTGCGTGTGTTGCGAGAGATCGAGCAGCGTCTCCTCCAGGCCGCCGACCGACTGGAACACATCGCCGCGGGCGCGCACATACTCGGCAAAGCGCACCATCGGCGACTCGCGCACGAACTCGATGTCATGCAAGGGGTGCGCGGTCAGCCAGGGATCGATGAGGTCGCGCTCGAGGCGGTCGTTCGCGTCGGAAGACACGGTAATGGACCCGCCGATGTCCCGGACGTGAGACACGAGCCGGCGTGAGACGTCAACGGCTTCGCTCTGGAACGGACCGAAGGCCTTCGCGGCAGCGCCCCTGGAAAAGAGATCCTCCATCTGACGGCTCAGCGTCCACGCGTCGATGAGGGCGCCCAGGGGCTCGGGACGGAAACACGCCTTGCGCATCTCCGGGATCGCACGCAGCCGCCACAGCAGGGCCTGGCGTCGCACGTCCGGATCGACGGCGCGGCGCTCGATCGACATCGCCGCGAGGTCGACCTCGGCCGCGAACGTGACCGCGTAATCGCGCACTCGGGCCTTCAAGACCTCGGCGCGGGCGTCGGCGCGGATCTCGGGCCACTTGCGGATGTCGACCGGCTCCGGTTTCGCGTTCAGGCCGGCGCAGGCCGAGAGCAACGCGATCGCCACGCCACCGGCCGCGGCGACCAGCGCCTGGCGTCGGAATCGCCCCATGAGGCGATCATCACTTGCCACGGTCGAGACTGCAAGCTTGAGTCCTAACAGTCCGACAGAGTCAGCGCCTGCGCGGCAGAGAAAGCGTTAGCGGGCGAACGCGGCGGGCAGGCACACGTGGAGGCGATGGCCGTCCGCCGCGGCGCCCTCGATCAGGACGCAGCCATCCAGACGACCAACCATCGCGGCGATGCTTTCGGTCGCGCCGCGCGGCACGCCGGGAGGAGGCTCGAGCACGCGCCACCAGGCCCGCGTCTCAGGCTCGCGTCCGTTGCCAGTGAGTGTGAGACGAACGAAGCGGTATGGCGCCCGCGGAGCGGTCGGCCAACTTCCGGCTAGACAGTCCAGCCACCCGACGCTGAGGACGAGTTCGCCGCCGCCCTGCATCAACCGCGCGGCGCCGTCCACGAGCCGCCGAATGACGGCCTCGAGCGTGCTGACGTCGGCCGACACCAGGCTGGCGCCGTCAGCGTCGCGGACCGTCAGCCGAATCGCCGGCGTGACCGCCAGCTGGAGCGACGGTTCAATCTTCAGCAGCAGGGCCTGAACGTCGAGCGTCGGCGGCTGCGGCGCGAGATCCTCGCCGCGCTCGAAGAGCGCCTCGGCGACGTGGTCGGCCTCGGCCAGACCGCGCCTGAGCTCGGTGAGGTCGCGGTCGGCCGCGGCGTGCATCAGGACGTGACCGCCGAGTCCGGCGCTCGCACGCCACGCGCGCGCGAGCGCGTTCTTGAGCGCGTGGGCCAGCACGCGTTGGCGCTCCCGGAAGTCGTGCGGTGGAGGTGGAGGATAGTTGCTCGAACTTGGCACTGGCGGATTCGTGCTCGATCGTAGAACGCCTTCGAGCGAACCCTTGTTGATCCTAATCAACGTTTGAAACCGGCGCGAGACAGCCGCGAGTCCGCCTGCGCCTATAATGTGCACGCCCACGACACGCTCCGATCGCGTCGTTGTCGGTCGGGGTCGGTCAGGAACCTGTGACGAGACGCCCAACGCGTGAGCCGGGCTTGTCGCTGCGCGCGGTGTCCTTCCTCAAGACGGAGGGGCAGCCCTCCACGCTCCTGCTGACCGATCGCCAGCGTCGTGAGCTGACCAGCATCGCCACGCGCCTGGACCTGGCGCCTCGGCGCATCGTCTATCGCGAACAGGCCACGGCGGAGGCCGTGTTCATCTGTGCCGAGGGCGCTCTCAAGTCCTACCGCGACTTACCGAACGGCAAGCGCCGCGTGATGGCGTTCTGGTTCCGCGATGACATCTACGGTCTGGCCGAGAACGGCCGGTACGTCAACACCGTGCAGGCCATCATGCCCACCGTCTGCTACCGGCTGCCGCTCTCCTCGCTCGTGGCCATGCTGCTGCAGGACGCACACCTCAACTTCAACTTTCTCATGAAGGTCGCGCACGAGCTGCGTGAGTTGCAGCAGCGGATGATTCTCGTCGGACGCCGATCGGCGCGGGGCCGGCTGGCGACGTTTCTGACGCTGATGGAGGCGAGCCCGCTCAGCCCGCGCATTCCGGGCACGATTCACCTGCCGATGAGTCGCACCGACATCGCGAACTATCTGGGACTCAGCCTCGAGTCGGTGAGCCGCGCCACGCGCGAGCTCAGTAATGACGGTATCGTGAAGTTCGTCGGTCCTCACGCGGTGCGCGTCCTCGATCGGCGTCGGCTCAGCCGCCTGGTTGCCGACGTGTAAGCACGCACATTCCGTGAGGTCGTTCAGGCGTCAGCACCGACAGGACCGACGACGTGTCGAGTATCCGCTTCAGCGTCTCCGACTGAATATTCCCGCCGCTCATGACGCACACGACCTTCTTGCCCTCAAGCCGCTCGCGAATCTTTTTCGCCGCCGCGAGCGATGCCGCGCCGGCGCCTTCCGCGAGGTTGTGCGTCGAACTGAAGCGCGAGGCGGACGCCGTCCTCCAGTTCCTCTTCCTCCAGCGTCACGATGTCGTTCAGCTCGCTGCTTGAGGATCTCGAACGTCAGGTCGTAGGTCACGCGCGTCGCCATGCCTTCGGCGAACGTGTCGCACGGTCTCGGTCGTGACCCGCGCCGGCCCGCGCCACGAGCGCGTGAACGCGTCGGCGCGCGCGGCCTGAACGCCGATGATCTCGGCCTGCGAGCCGAGCGCGGTCCGGACGATGCAGCAGCCCGACGCGCCGCTGCCGCCGCCAATCGGCGCGATGATGACGCCGACGTCGGGCAGCTCGTCGAAGATCTCGAGCGCGTAGGTGCCGACGCCCGCGATGAGGTGCGGCTCGTTGGCCGAATGGACGTAGCGCGAGCCGTCCTCGGCCACCATTCGCCTCGACCCACTCGCGCGCTTCGTCGAAGTCGCGCCCGTGCTCGATGACCTCGGCGCCGAGCGCGCGCATGGCCGCGTTCTTGTCGGGTTGTTGCCGACCGGCACGGCAACCCGGCACCGGACGCCGTGCGCGCGACAGGCGAACGCGATCGATTGTCCGTGGTTGCCGGTGCTGGCGGTGATGACGCCGCGCTTGCGATCCTCGGAGGAGAGTTGGCCGACGAGATTGAGGCCGCCGCGAATCTTGAACGAGCCGGTCGGGTTGTGGTTCTCGTGCTTCACCCAGACGTCGAGGCCCAGGGCCTCGTCGAGCAGCGGATGCTTGAGCAGCGGCGACGGGTGCATGACGCGGTAGACGCGCGACCCGGCGGCCGACACGTGCTGCAGGTTGGGTTGGGCAAGGGGCCAGGCCACGCCGGCATTCTATGCGGCGGCTCGCTCGATGGCTGCATCGGGTACACTTCTGGCGGTTCGAGGGTTCAGGGTCCGGGGTTCGAAGGTTGGTTCGGACCAAGCCTCCGCACTCCGAACCTCCGCACCTCGAAGCCATCCCTTGGAGCCGTATGACGAATCGAAACGCGTGCCATCGGTCGCCGCGGTGGTCGCTCTCTGTCTGTGCGTGTTCGGCGCCGCGAGGCCGCCGCCGCGCAATCCGCCGCCCCGGCGGCTCAGGCGAGCGCCGCGCTGCCGTCGGGCGTCGTGCGCGTCACGTCCGTCGAGGGCATCACCGAGTATCGCTGGCCGAACGGCCTGCGGGCGCTGCTCTTCCCGGACGAGTCGAAGCAGACGATCACCGTCAACATGACCTACCTCGTCGGATCGCGCCACGAGAACTACGGCGAGACCGGCATGGCGCACCTGCTCGAGCACCTGGTCTTCAAGGGCACGCCGCGCCACCCGAACATCCCGCAGGAGCTCACCGCGCACGGCGCGCGGCCGAACGGCACGACCTGGCTCGATCGCACCAACTACTTCGAGACGTTCCAGGCGAGCGACGCGAACCTCGAGTGGGCGCTCGATCTCGAGTCGGACCGGATGGTCAACTCGTTCATCGCGAAGAAGGACCTCGACAGCGAGATGACCGTCGTCCGCAACGAGTTCGAGGCCGGCGAGAACGAACCCGTCCTACATCGTCTTCGAGCGCGCGATGTCGACCGCGTTTCTCTGGCACAACTACGGCAAGTCCACGATCGGCGCGCGGTCCGACCTCGAGAATGTGCCGATCGATCGGCTGCAGGCGTTCTACAAGAACTACTACCAGCCCGACAACGCCATCCTGCTCGTCGCCGGACGCGATCGACGAGGCGAAGACCGTCGGGCTCGATCGACAAGTACTTTCGCGGCATTCCGCGGCCGACGCGGGTGATCCAGCCGACCTACACGAGCGAACCGACGCAGGACGGCGAGCGTGCGGTGACGCTGCGCCGCGTCGGCGACGTGCAGCTTGCCGGCGCGCTGTACCACGTCCCGCCGGGAGCGCACGCCGACTACGCCGAGCATCGAGGTGCTCGGCCACGTGCTCGGATCGACGCCGTCGGGCCGGCTGCACAAGGCGCTCGTGGAAGGGAAGAAAGCGGCGTCGATTGGCTGGTTCGGGTTCCAGCTTCGCGAGCCCGGCGCGATGTGGTTCGAAGCGACGGTCCGGCGCGACATGTCCCTCGACGCCGCCAGCGACACGCTCATCGAGACGGTCGAACGGATGGCGCGCGCCAACGGCCGAGGAAGTCGAGCGCGCCAAGACCGAGCTACTGAAGAACATCGAGCTCGGTCTCAACTCGTCCGAACGCGTCGGCCTCGAGATCAGCGAGTGGGCGTCGATGGGCGACTGGCGTCTGCTGTTCCTGCACCGCGATCGGCTGCGCCAGGTCTCGGTGGCGGACGTGCAGCGCGTCGCCGGCACGTACCTGAAGCCGGCCAACCGCACGCTCGCGCTCTTCATTCCCACCGAGAAGCCCGATCGCTCCGAGATTCCCGGCAGTGCCCGACGTCGCCGCGATGCTGAAGGACTACAAGGGCGGACCCGCGGTCGTGGCCGGTGAGCTCTTCGATCCCGGCGCCGGGCAACATCGAGAAGCGGACGACGCGCCCGGAGGCCGGCGCCGTGAAGCTCGCGCTCGTTCCGAAGCGCACGCGCGGCGGCGTCGGTCATGGCGCGGCTGAATCTGCAGTTTGGCAGCGAAGAGACGAAGCGCGGCCGCCGCCTCGCGGCGAGCCTTGCCGGCTCGATGCTGATGCGCGGCACCACCAAGCACACGAGGCAGCAGGTCATCGACGAGTTCGCCCGGCTCAAGGCGACGGTGAACGTCTCGGGCGGCAACCAGGCCACCGCGAGCATCGAGACCACTCGCGAGAATCTTCCGGCCGTCCTCCGTCTGGTGGCTGAGATTCTGCGCGAGCCGGCCTTCGCCGAGAGCCGAGTTCGAACAGCTCAGGCAGGAGCGGCTCGCGAACATCGAGCAGCAGAAGAGCGACCCGCAGGCCATCGCCGTGCTCGCGATGCAGCGCCACCTGCGCCCGCGCCGGCCGGACGACATCCGGTACGTGCCGACGTTCGACGAGCAGGTGGCCGAGACGCGCGCGGCCACGCTCGAGGACGTCCGCCGGTTCCATCGCGATTTCTACGGCGCCTCCAACAGCGAGCTCGCCGTCGTCGGCGACTTCGACGCGGCGGAGATCCAGAAGCTCGCCACCGAGCTCTTCGGCACCTGGAAGAGCCCGCAGCCGTTCGTGCGCCTGACGGAGACGTTCGAGAACGTGCCGGCCGTGAACCAGTCCACCGACACACCGGACAAGGCCAATGCGATCTACTACGCGTCGCTCCGGCTCAATCTTCGCGATGACGATCCGGATTACCCCGCGGTGCTCCTCGGCAACTACATGCTCGGCGGCGGCTTTCTCAACTCCCGTCTGGCGACGCGCGTTCGGCAACCGAGGGTCTCAGCTACGGCGTGGGCTCGCAGATGCAGGCGAGCTCGCTCGACCGCGACGGGCAGTTCCTGATCTACGCGATCTACGCGCCGCAGAACGTCGCGAAGCTCGAGACCGTGATCAAGGAAGAGGTCGAGCGGATGCTGAAGGACGGCTTCACCGCGGCGGAGACTCGCCGAGGCGAAGTCCGGCTACTTGCAGGGACAGCAAGTCACGCGCGCGCAGGACGACACGCTTGCCAACCGGCTCGCGTCGTATCGGTACTTGAACCGGACGATGTCGTGGGACTCGGGGCTCGAGGAGAAGATCGGCGCACTGACACCGTCTGCCATTCTCGACGCCATGCGCCGACACATCGATCCCGCCAGGCTCGCGGTCTTCAAAGCCGGGGATTTCTGAGCGGGCTCGGTCGGCTAGCTTCCGCTGACATCCTTGGTGCGCGTCCGTGTCACGCCCGTGACAATGCCAAGCCCGACGAGAATCACCACGGCAATCCCGATGTAGGTGTGCGAGATGCCCGCGACCGAGAGCGCCCACGCGACGCCGGCGACGAAGATCACAAACCCGACGAGATACAGCGCGAAGGACATACGACCTCCGGGCCTCCGTAGTGCAAGACTGGTGCCTCAACGAACGAAGTCCGGACCTTCAGGTCCGCGGCGGGTAACTGCGCCAGCGCCGCCTCGACTCCCATCCGCGGGCTGGACAGGATGGGCACGGTCAGGTTCCGGCACCGATCGGCCGCCGGCGCCATCGAGGCCTGGGCCAACACCACGGCGCTGAATCCCGTGAGGTCCGTCGTCAGTGCGTCCGCGATGATCTCGATAGTAGGCGTCACGATCGCCCCGTTCGAAGTGCACCCACGCGCCTTCGACGAGCCGCTCCTCCAGACGAAGTCGCACCTTCGCACGTTGAGCCGAGTCCTCGAGCAACGCGCGTGTCGGCCCGAAGGTGCTCGGCAATGCCGCGAGCACGAGCAAATCCGGGCCGAGCGTCACCGCGCGGTCGGCCATCGGCCGGTCGATGCGCATGGCGACGAAACGGCCGCCGGTGTCCGTCGCCTCCGCCGCGCCCCCGATCGTCGAACACGTGCACACGACGACCCGCGCGCCGGTCGAGGTGAGGTCGGTCATGAGTGACTGCACCTCGCGCGCGATCTCCGGCGTCATGCCGGTCTTCCGAGCCTCGTTCAGCAGGTGATCCGCCACGGCGTGCCGGATGCGGAGATCCGGCCGTCGCTCGGCGACCAGCGGCGTGAACGCGTCCACGTTGGAGGCGAGCGTGTGCAGGAAACGAGTCGAGGTCATGTGTCGTACGTAGCGGAGTGGCGCGGCCGAATCCGTCATGTTGGAGCATTCTACGAGCTTGGCGGCCCCGGACGTTCCGTCGGGGAATGCGCACCCGGGCCGGGAAGCCGCGGCGCCTCGCCCCCGCCGAGCACTGCCTCCTCGGACGTGTACCGGTAGATGACGCTCGCGCCATTCATCGGCAGTCCGCCGGTGTCGGCCGTCGGGCCGTAAATCGAATACAGCGCGTGACCGAGCAGGCGGTGATACGTGGAGAGCTGTCCGCGGTGATGCGCCGTGTGAGAGATCCGCCGCACCAGGACCCACGCGCGCGAGCGATCGACGTTGAAGAACTTCGTCGTTCCTTCGAACCACTCCGGTGGCTGTCCGCGCAGGCCCGCCAGGCGTTCTTCTGACGCGGCCAGGTATCGTTCGATGAACTGACGGCACGTCTCTTTCTCCGGGAGCACCTTCGTCGTCACTGGGAGCCCGAGCATCCTCGTGAAGAACCCGTCCTCGGAGAGGCACTGGTGCACCATGTGCTCACGCACCGACCGCGCCAGCGCGGCGGGCCGAAACTCGAGGTCGTCGTCCGTGAACCCGGACCAGACGCCGAGCGTCTTCACTCGTTCGGTTGCGAACGTGTCGATGAGGAACTCGTAGGGCATTCCCGAAGGATAGCGTGCTACGCTTGCCCGTTGCCTTGGGTGCCCACGCGGGCATAACGGGGAAGTCCGGTGAAAATCCGGCGCGGTCCCGCCACTGTGAGTGAAGGCGTGTCGCTTCGAACGACCACTCGGCCCACCAGCCGGGGAAGGTGAAGCGGCCTCAATCCTTCCAAGCCAGGAAACCTACCCAGGGAATCTGCGGCTGACTTTCTGCGGCGACAGAAAGCGTGCACCGGCAAGTTGGCCGCCTCGATTTCTGGAGGTAGGCCATGGCTTCACGAAGCATCAGCACGACGCGCGGCGACGCCGGCGAGACGAGCCTCGCGGGGGGCGTTCGCGTGTCCAAGGCCTCGGTACGGGTCGAGACCTACGGGACGATCGATGAACTGAACTCGTCGCTGGGATTCGCGCGCTCCATCTGCGAGGACGCGGAGATCGCGGCGCTCACCAAGAGCATTCAGCAGGAACTGTTCGCCATCGGATCGTCGCTGGCGACTCCGCCTGAGAGTCCCAAGCCACAAATCACCATCGATGCATCACTCGTCGATCGCCTGACGACGGAAGTGCACCGCATCGAGGCGATCGAGGGGATCCTGGCCGACTGGTCGATTCCCGGCGAGCATCGCGCCGCGGCCGCCTACGACGTCGCGCGCACGATTTGCCGGCGGGCAGAGCGTGGGCTCGTACGCCTCCAGGAATCCGGCGACATCGTCCAGCCGTCAATTCTCGCCTACGTCAATCGCCTGTCGGATTTGTTGTGGCTCATCGGTCGCAAGCTCGAACACGACGCCGGCGTGAGCGGTTCGTTGCGCGAGGCGACGGGCAAAGCCGGGAACCGGTTTTCGAGGGCGTGGTGAGCATGCGGGACGGGGCGGTACCCGGCGCGAAGGCCCGGCCGTACCTCGGTGCTTCTGTGTGTCCTCCTGTCAGCGGCGCAGGCGCGCGTGCCGGCGCGCATCGTGTCCACGTCGCCGAGCATCACCGAGACGCTGTTTGCCCTTGGGCTCGGCGATCGCGTCGTCGGCGTGTCGAGCTACTGCTGGTTTCCTCCCGACGTCACGACGCTGCCGAAGGTCGGGACGTTTCTGAAGCCGGATGTCGAGGTGATCGCCAGGCTCCGGCCAGATCTCGTGTTCGTCCACACCGGGCCCGCCGCGACGGCGTCTCAGCTGAAACAAATCGGCATCTCGACCGCCATCGTCGATCGCGGGTCATTGGCCAGCGTCTTCTCGACGATCCGGCAGATCGGCGTGGCGGCCGGTGTCACCGACCGTGCGGAAGGCCTCGTGCGCACCATTACCCAGCGGCTCGATCGCGTGAAGAGCGTCGGTCGCCAACCGTCCGGCGACAAGAGTGCTCATCATCGTCGGCCGGCGCACGGGCACGCTCACCGACATCATCGGCGTAGGGCCTGGCTCCTACCTGCACGACATCGCGACGCTTGCGGGAGGCGCCAACGTGCTGGCCTCGACGCGGATGGAGTATCCCAAAATCTCGATGGAGACCGTCATCAGCCTGGCCCCGGACGTCATCATCGACGTCGGCGAGATGGGCGAGTCTCCCGAGAGTTCGGAGCGCCGCGGCGCCATCACCGAGGCCCTGTGGCGGCGCGAGACCCTCGTGAAAGCCGTCCGGGACGGACACGTCCACGCGGTGAACGATCAGGCGTTCGTCGTACCCGGGCCGCGGATCGTCGACGTCGCCGAAGCGATGGCTGCCTGGTTTCACGACGTACGTCCATGAGCGTCGCGGATTCGACTGTGCGCGCGCGTCAAGTCGCCTGGCGCGCGGGACCGGTACCGGTGGTCGAGCGCGTGAGCTTCGACGTGAAGCCAGGCGAGTTCGTGGCGCTGATGGGGCGGAATGGCGCCGGCAAGAGCACGGTCGTCGACATCGTCGCCGGGCTGCGCACGCCGGCGGAGGGTTCGGTCATCCTGTCCGGTCGTCCCCTCGATGAGTGGACCGCGGTCGAACGTGCCCGCCTTGTCGCGCACCTTCCGCAAAGCGTGCGCGCGGACCTGGCGCTGACGGCGGAAGCCCTGGTGCTGACGGGGCGATACCCGCACGCGACCGGATGGTTCGAGTCCGCACGGGACCGCGATGAAGCACACGCCGCCATGGACGCGCTGCGGCTGTCTCGAGTTCCGGCGACGTATCGTGGGCACGCTCAGTGGCGGTGAGCGGCAGCGGGTGTTCCTCGCGGCGTGTCTCGCGCAGCGACCTCGCCTGCTGCTTCTTGACGAGCCGGCCACGTATTTGGACGTCGATCAGCAGCTCGAGTGTTTTTCGATTCTGCGGGCCGAGGTCGATCACGGCGCGGCGTGCCTGGCGGTGACCCACGACATCAACCTCGCGCTGACGTTCTGCACGCGCATCCTCGTGCTCGCGGAGCGCACCTTGGCGCACGACCTGGCCACGGACACCGCGCTCGACGATCCGCGCTGGCTTCAGGTCTTTTCGCGGCGGCTCATGGTTCAGCGGGTTCAGCGGGTTGAGCGGGTCGAGCCGGCGATTGCGCACACTCGGCCCTGGGTCCGATTTCAATGACGCCGTTGACGGCGCGTTCGGCGCGAATGTGGATCGGGCTGTCGCTCGTTCTGTTCGTGACGGCCGCGGCCGTGCTGCCGTTCATCGGACCGACCACGCTCGACTTCGCGAACGTGTGGACACAGCAGGAACCAGACTGGTCCATCGTGACTCGACTCCGGGCCTCTCGCACGCTCCTGGGACTCGTTGCCGGCGGTGCGCTCGCGCTCGCCGGAAGCCTGTTTCAGTCGATGCTGCGTGATGCCCTGGCGACGCCGTACACGCTCGGCGTCTCGACCGGCGCCTCGCTCGGTGCCGTGCTCGCGATCGCGCTCGAATGGCACATGACGGCCGGCGTCTTCGGAATCTGGGCGGGCGCGCTCGCGGGCGCCGCAGTCGTGCTGTGTGTCGTGATTGGCGCGGCGACGCGGCAACGGCAATTGTCCGTCTCGGGTCTTCTGCTCGCCGGCATCGCGATCAACAGCATCGCGGGCGCCATGATCCTGCTCGTCCACGGACTCAGCGGCATGTCGCAGTCGTACGCGATCTCACGATGGCTCATTGGCAGCCTGGACGCGATCGAGTTTCAGACGCTCGCGATCTACGTTGTCGCGGTTGCGATCCTCAGCGTCGGTGATCGTCCGCCAGGCGCGCCAATGGAACCTGCTCGCGATTGGCGACGCGTGGGCCGCCACACGCGGTGCGGCCGTTCAGCGATCGCTCGTCATCGGATACATCTCGGGATCGGTGCTCGCAGCGGCGACCGTCGCGCTGACCGGCCCCATCGGGTTTCGTGGGCCTGGTCGTCCCGCACCTGCTCCGCGCACGCGTCGGCGGCGACGATCGAATCGTGATGCCGTGCGCGTTTCTTCTGGGTGGCGTCCTGCTGGCCACGTGCGACGCGGTCGGCCGCGTCGTCCTCGCGCCGGCGGAGGTGCCGGCCGGCGCGATTACCGCGTTCATCGGCGGACCGCACCTCGTGTGGCTCGTCCGTCGCGGAGGCCGGGAATGACGGCCCGTCCCTTGTTCGTCGGCGGCACCTCGTCCAATGCCGGCAAGAGTTGGATGGTCACCGCGATTTGCGCGTGGCTCCGTCGGCAAGGCGTCTCGGTCGCGCCGTTCAAGGCGCAGAACATGTCCAACCACTCGTATCCCTGCCGCGCCGGCGGCGAGATTGGGCGCGCGCAGGTGGCGCAGGCGGAAGCCTGTGGCCTCGAGCCGGTGCCGGCGATGAACCCGATCCTCCTGAAGCCTGCCGGCGACGGCAGCAGCCAGGTGGTCGTCAACGGCCGCGTGTGGAAGACGATGTCGGCGCGGGAGTACTACGCGCACGCGAGCACGCTGCGGACGGACGGTGCTCGACGCCTACCCGACCTTGCCAGAGGCTTCGACGTCATCGTCATCGAAGGCGCCGGAAGCGTCAGCGAGCTCAATCTCCGGGAGCACGACCTCGTCAATCTATGGCTCGTCACCGCGATTCGGGCGCCGTGGCTGCTCGTTGCCGACATCGAGCGCGGCGGCGTGTTCGGATCGGTCGTCGGGCACGGTGCAGCTGCTCACGCCGGACGAGCGCGCGCTCTTTCGGGGCTTCGCCATCAACAAGTTCCGTGGCGACCGGTCGCTTTTCGACGACGGAGTGCGGCTGCTGGAGGCGAGAGACCGGGTCGCCCTGCCTTGGTGTCTATCCTTATCTGGAGGGTGTCCATCTCGACGCCGAAGACAGCCTTGCCGTCGAGACGGGTTCGACATCGCCGGCGCCACCCGGTGCCCGGACCGCCATCATCAGGTTCCCGCGGCTGTCCAACGCAACGGACTTTCGGCTGCTCACGTGGGCGGACTGGCTGACCTCACCACCCACGAGCTCGTATGACTTCGTGATCCTGCCGGGTTCAAAGAACACGCTCCTCGATTTGGCGTGGTTGCGCGAAACCGGGCTGGCCGACTGGGTCGTGAGCCGAGCATCGGCGGGGCGCGACCATCCTTGGAATATGTGGCGGCTACCAGATGCTCGGCCAACGGATTGCGGACCCGCATGGCATGGAAGCCGGCGGGGACAGCCGATGGGCTTGGACTGCTGCCAGTCACGACGACGCTCGCCGAGCGGAAGCGGACGCGCGCGGTTGCCGCTCGCACGCCGCGCGGAGTCGAGTTTGGCGGCTACGAGATTCATGTCGGGGTCACGACGCCGCAGGGATCCAGCGAGGTGCGTTCCGTTCGCGACGCTCGAGGACGGGTCGGCTGACGGCGCCGTCGTTCCGGGCGTTCTCGGCACCTACTTGCATGGCGCTCTCGAGCACCCTGGCGTGTGCGCCGAGATCTTCGGCATCGACGCGCCGGTCGCTGCATCGAAGGCGCACGAGTACGAGCGGCTGGCGGATTGGTTTGAAGGGTACGGACGACATTTGGACGAACTGATTCGCTGACGCCGGGCCGGAGTGCGGCGCGACGTACTGCAGGGACGCCATGACAGAACATTGGGAAACGCTTGCAAGCCAACGACTTACACACTCCGGCGATCGGGTCGATTTCTGGTCGCCGAGCTGACTGAGGCGCATCAGGTCCTCAGCACGTCGGCCCGGAACGGCGGACAGGTGAGCCACGTCCGCTACCTGCTCAACCACCAGAGTTGCGAAGGCACCGGCCATCACGAACGCCACGCGGTCATCGTCGATGGCGGGCTCGAGGCGTATCACAACCTTGTCTGCGGTGGAAGCTGGCATCCCAGCCGAGAACGCGGCGGTGATGGGCACCGCAGCGAACATGAACTACGTCGGGCTCGTGCACGAGACCGATGAGGACTTGACGAGTCACGGCCGCGGTGACGGCGGGTGTGGAGGGCAACGCGACGGCGGCCGGTGAGCCGGCCGCGTGGCGTGAGACTGCTGCCGGCATTCAGAAGGTGCCTGAGTATGCCGGCACCATCAACACGATGGTGCTCGTCAACCGGCCAATGACGCCGGGGACGCTTGCGCGAGCGGCGGTGACGATGACCGAGGGCAAGACGGCGGCGCTTCAGCGTCTGGCCGTGCCGAGCAAGCGGTACATCGATTTGGCGACGGGCACCGGTACCGACCAGTTCTGTCTGGCGGCGCCGGTTGACGGCCTGCCAGTTCTCACATCCGCGAGCACGCACATGAAGCTCGGCGAGCTCATTGGCGTGGCGGTGCGGCAGGCCACGATGGAGGCGCTCCGCTGGCAGAACGGGCTCGAGGCCAGCTACACGCGCGGCCTGTTCCATGCGCTGGGACGATTCGGCGTTCGGGAAGCGACCATCTTTGATGACCTGGCGCCGCTCGTCAGCGGCAGCGGATCTCGAGCTCTTGAAGAAAAACGCAAAGGCCGTGTTCTACGAGCCGCTCGTCGGTGCCTCGGCGCATGCGCTCGCGACGACGTGCGACCGCGTGCGGTACGGGACGATCCCTGACGCTGTCTCCGCCGACGCGATGGTGCAGCAGGCGGCGAGCCTCGCCGCGAACCTCGCGGCGCAGGTGCACCGGTGGCCCGAGTTCCGCTCCCGTCTGCGGCCTCACGCTGACGAGACGTCAAGACGTTGGTTCTTGCCGCGGTGGCGCTCGGCTGGTCCGAGAAGTGGCGCACGAGCCGGTAGCGGAGACATACGAATTGATCGATTGGCTCGCTCCCTCGGCGGTCCTGCTCCTCGTGGCCGTCCTCGTCGATCTGGCGATCGGCGACCCTGTCTATGCCTGCGCATCCCATCCGGCTGATCGGGCGGCTCCTGACCGCGCTCGAGAATCGGCTGCGGGCGCTCGGTGCCGACGGATACGGCGGCGGCGTCATGCTGTTCATCGTGCTCGCGGTGCTTGTGCTCGCCGCGACGGTCGGCACTGTCGCGATTGCGCGAATGCGGTGTCCGGCTGGCTCGCGTGGCTCGTTCACGCGTTCGTCCTCTACAGCCTTCTCGCCCTCGGCGATCTCGTGCACCACGTCTGGAGAATTGAACGGGCGGTGCGTGCCGGCGATCTCGATCGGGCGCGGCTGGCCGTCAGTGCCCTCGTTGGCCGCGACACCAATCGGATGGATGGCCCCGCGTGCCGGCGGGCGGCCGTCGAGAGTCTCAGCGAGAATCTCACGGACGGCTTCGTGAGCCCGGTCTGCTGGTATGTCGCCGGCGGCCTGCCCGGACTCGTCGTGTTCAAGGTCGTGAGCACGATGGACTCGATGGTGGGCTACAAGTCCGAGCGATACCTTCGCTTCGGCTGGTGCGGGGCGAGGTTGGACGACGTCATGAACTACCTGCCGGCACGGCTGACCTGGCTCGTCATCGTGACCGTTGCTGCCGTCCTGCCCGGGTTTTCCGGTCGAAAGGCGTGGACCGCCGGTCGCCATCAGCACCGCGTGCTGCTGGGCCCGAACTCGGGCTGGAGCGAGGCCGGGATGGCGGGGGCACTCGAGCGGAGGATTGTGGGTCCCATCTGGCTCAACGGTGCGCTCGTCACCGATGTGTGGATTGGCGATCCAGCAGATCCGGAGCTCGCGACGGCCCGGGATGTGACGCGAGCGATCGTCTTCTCGATGATCGTCGGGCTCGTTGTCGTCGCCGGTGGCGTTCTGGTGATTTACACCATGAAGGCATGAAGAGCCCGGCTCGAAAACGTGCTCACAACAACAAACTCTTCACTCCATCCACCAGCCTCGGCACGTTGAAGTTGATCAGCAGGCCCTGCCTCATCGACAGCAGGCGGAGATAGGTGATCATCTGCGCCTGGTGAATCGGTAGCAGGCGTTCGACGGCCTTGAGCTCGAGGACCAGTTGGCCCTCGACGATCACGTCGAGACGATAGCCGCAGTGAAGATCCAATCCCTTGTAGGTCAACGGCAGCGGCCGATCAGCACTGAATGCGATTTGCTGGAGCGAGAGTTCGTGCGTCAGGCAGCGCTGGTAGGCCGACTCCAATAGGCCCGGTCCCAGATGGCGATGGACCTCGATCGCACACCCGATCACGCGCTGAACCAAAGGGTCGGTGACGAGAGGTCACGAAGGGTTGAAGTGCAAGTGCGGCGCCAGATTCGTCCGATTGAACGGATCGAGAACGTGCCGAATCGCGCCTTCATGACTGCAAGGACTGCGTACGGTGGCCTGGTTCCGCGTGGTGGATTTCACCATGAAGGCATGAAGGATGTGATCGGGAGTGTCCCGATAAGCCTTTCTTCATGGCTTCATGGTTCCTTCATCGCCGTGCGGTGGGCTCGCGGAGTTCGTTCTGAACTGACGCGCCGTGCTGTCAACTCGACAGAGTTCACCATGAAGGCATGAAGGATGTGATCGGGAGTGTCCCGATGAAGCCCTTCTTCATGGCTTCATGGTTCTTTGATTGCCGTGCGGTGGGCTCGCGGAGTTCGTTCTGAGCTCGAGCGCCGTGCCGTCAACTCGAGGGCGTTCACCATGAAGGCTGACGTCGAAGGCTTCATGGTTCTGGTCTGATTGTGCTGCCGCGGAATTCTGTGTCTTCACGCCGTGCCGTCAACTCGACAGCGTTCACCATGAAGGCATGAAGGACGTGATCGAAAATACTCCGATACAGCCCTTCTTCATGGCTTCATGGTTCTTCCATCGTCGTGCGATGGGCTCGCGGAGTTCATTCTGAGTCTCGAGCGCCGTGCCGTCAACTCGGCAGGGTTCACCACGAAGGCATGAAGGACGTGATCGAAAGTATTCCGACAAAGCCCTTCTTCATGGCTTCATGGTTCATTCCTTGACCGTGTCACCCTCGATCCGGTGAATCAGGCTCAGGGCGCGCTCACGAATATCCGAGGCATCGTGCGCGATCTGCGACTCCCCGAGTCGCTCCAGCCGGGGGACCCTCCGATCGAGGGCCTCGATCAGCCGATAGAGATCCGACAGGATGTCCTGGGTCTGGGCGGTCTTCTCGTCTTTGCTCAGTATCATCACTGTTCTCCCGGAGGGTTACCGCCAACGGCGATAGTCGGGAATGCCCGGACGCAGGCGATCGGGGTGCCAGACCTGACCGCACGCTTCGCAGCGGTAGTAGGACGACGACTGCTTCGGGTTATGAGCCACCTTCGGCGACGTGCAGAACGGGCACGAAGTGGCAGGGCGCTTGGGCTCCGACGTGGCGGTCGGCTTGTCGTGCACGATGATCCTTGGTGTTTCGGATCGATCGCGCCCCATCGGAATTGGTGAAAGCGCAAGGGTCCGGCGGTGCCGGTCGGCGCGCACCCAATGTGCGGGTGCTACTTGGAACGCAGGCGGGCGTCAGCCCGAGGCTGACCGCTTGAGTATACGCCAGAGCCGATGTGAGCGTGGAGAGCGAGCGTGGCGTCGCGCCGAGTCTAGCGTGCCCTATCTCCTCAGCACCGCCGGATCGAGACGTGACGCGCGTGCGGCCGGCACGAGCGAAGCCGTGAACGACACGATCAACAGCAGCCCTGTCACCGCGACAAAGAGCGGGTACTCCAGCGCGATCACGCCGAGCATGGCGTTTTCGATGAGACGCGATAGCGCCGCGGCACCGGCGAGACCGAGCACGATCCCGATGGCCGCGAGCCTCATGCCATGGCCGACGGCCAGCTTGAGCACGTCGCCTGTCGAGGCGCCGAGCGCCATGCGAACGCCCAACTCGTGCCGGCGCTGTCCGACGTAGTGCGCCATGAGGGCGTAGACGCCAACCCCGGCGAGAAGCAGGGCGAACCCGCCAATCGCGCCCATGAACCCCGCGACCAGGCGCAGACTGGCCGTTCGCTCGTGCAGCGAATGCTGGAGCGGCATCTCGGCAAAGGCCGGCTGGGTGACGTCAACGCTGGCAAGCGCGTGTCGAAGACCATCAGCGAGCTCGACAGGATCGCGAGCGGTCCGCGCCACCAGGTTGACCGTGGCGCCCGGCACCTGTTCGAACGGCACGTACATCGTCGGCACCCGGCGCGAGATGAACCAGTCGTCGACCGTGTCGCGCGAGACGCCGACCACCGTCGTCCAGCCGGCCTCGCCGGTGCCGACGCGGATCCTTTGTCCGAGCGCGGATCTTTCAGGGAAGTACTTCCGAGCCAGCGACTCGCTGATGATGGCGACGCGCTGGCTGCCGTCCCGATCGCCCGCTGTGAACGATCGGCCCGCGTAGATCGGAATTCCCATCGTCTGAAGATATCCGGAAGAGATCGACCGGAAATTGACTTCGATTGGTCTGTCCGGATCGTCGGGCACGCCGTCGACCGAGATCCGACGTGTCTGGTTGGAGACGCCTGCGGGGATGACTGACGTGATGCCGACACTCTCGACGCCGACGGCGGCCTCCGCGTTCTGAACCAGCCGGCGCGTGAACTCTCGCCACGCGTCCGCATCCTTGTAGGTCGCGGCGGGAAGGATCATGCGCATCTGGAACACGCCGCTCGGTTCGTACCCCTGCGGGCCGTTCGCCAGCCGATGGGAGGCCAGCGCCGCGAGGCCCGAGGCCACGAGCAGCGGTAGCGCCAGAGCAATTTCGGCAACCACCAGGCCGCGCCGCAGGCGGCTCCGGCCGGCGCCTGCCGTCATCGTCCGCCCGCCTTCACGGAGCGGCGCCGTTGGCGTCACGCCAGATACCGAGATGGCGGGCCATAGCCCGAACACGAGGCACGTGAGCGCTGTCGCCGCGATCATGACGAGCGCAAGACGGGCGTCGATCCCAAGCTCGGTCCATCCGCTGACGAACGGGATGATCTTTGCCGGCATCGCGTCACGAATCGCGCGAAGGGCCAGCCAGCCGGCCGCGAGGGCCAGAGGCACGGCGGCAGCCGCGAGCACCATGCTCTCGGCAAAGAGCTGGCGGACGATCTGCCCGCGGCTCGCGCCGAGCGCAAGCCGAATTCCAAGCTCGCCTTGACGGTCCGATCCGCGGGCGATCAGAAGGCCCGCGACGTTGAAGCAGCCAATCAGCAACAGCAAGACCGCCGCCGACTGCCAGAGTCCGAGGATCGGCACCAGCCCGATGTCCACCATCGACGTGGTGAACGGCAGCACGGTGAGCTCGCGCGTACGCAGCGGTTCCGGGTGCGCTTCCTTCTGTCTTGCGTAGATCGTAGACAGTTCGGCGCGGGCGCGTTCGATGTCGGCTCCCGGTTGAAGCTCCCCGAAGACCGTCAGGTAGTGCGCACGACGGTTTGTTGCTTGTTCCGGCGTGAACGCCAGCGGACCCCAGACGTCCGTTCCGAACGGAAACGCAAAGGCCCGAGGTGCCACGCCGACGATCGTGCGCGTCTCACCGTCAACGCGAATCGTGCGGCCGATGACGTCCTGGCTGCCGCCAAAGCGGCGCTGCCAGAGCGCTTCGCTGATCACGACCTGATGGTGTTGTCCCCAGACCTCATCGCTCGCCTGCAGCGTGCGGCCGAGGATCGGCGCGACGCCAAGCGTCTCGAAGAAGTTCGCCGAGACGAGGTGTCCCTGCACGCGCTCGGGACGATCGCCGCCGGAGAGGTTGACATCCCACCACACGGTCGACGTCACACGTCCGAGCGAGGAGACCTGCTGCCGCCACTCCAGAAAGTTCGCGGGCGCGACGGTTTCCTGATCGCCGATGCTCGTCGGGGCGCGCTCGGCAAGAACGACGAGGCGGTCGACGTTCGAGAAGGGGAAGGGCCGAAGGATCAATCGGTCCACCAGCCCGAACGTCGCGGCGTTGGCGCCGAGCCCAACCGCCAGGGTGATGAGGACCACGGCGGTCATGAGCGGCTGATGCGCGAGCGAACGCACACCCACCCGGACGTCGCGCCAGATGCTGCCGATCGATCCATCTCCGGCGGGCGCCAGGAATGAACGTACGGCCTGCCCGGCGCCGTGTGTCGCAAACGATCCAGCCTGTGCCCAGTACCAAAGTCGCGCCATCCAGGCCGGGCGACGTTCGGCGACGTCTCTGAACTCTTCGTCGAGATCGCCAAGCGCCACGTCCCGCCACCGGTCATCGCTGATGAGAAGGCCGACGAGGCGTCGGGCAATTTGCGGCGGGGAAGCAGACGGAGGTCGCACGATCATGCCTTTGACTCCAGGACAGCGTCGAGACCTTCTGAAAGCGTGGAGAGCGCGGACCGCGCCGAGCGTAGGGCTTTGAGGCCTTCGGTCGTGACTTTGAAGTATCGCCGGGCTCGTCCACCACGCTCCGCCAGCGGATCACCCATTCGCGACCGGACCAGGCCCTTGGCTTCGAGCCGATCGAGCGAGGTGAACAGCGCGCCGCGTGACAGCCGCCGGCCGCCCTGCTCGGCGAGCACCGCGCGGATCGGCACGGTGTACGCATGCTCGTCACACTTCAGGATGGCCAGGAGCAGAAGGTGCTCGAGCTCGCCGAGGTAGGGTGACCGCGCCGACATTGACTGCATTGTAGGCTATTACGGCGCCGGCGCCTGTTCGGTTCTCCTTACCGACGTGTTTTTACGGGGCTGGCTTGGCGTCGGCCTTCGTGGCGCCGCCTTCCAAGACGTACGCGCCGCCGGCGAAGTCCATGTACAGGCCGATCTTTCCGTCGGCGGGCGTCAGCGTCAGCGCCACGGGAATCGGATTGCCCTGATAGTCGAAGTTGAACGCGAGGACCAGCGCCGTCGCTGTCTTCGAGATGTCCGCAATGGCCTGCCGCGGCATTTGCGGTCCGCTGATCTCCGCGAGGACCTTGCCGCCTTCCGCCTTCACCGTCAGCGCAAACGTCGACGGTCCATTCGGACCGGTGCCGTTGAGGGTCCAGTTGCCCAGGAACGCCGCCGCACTGTCGGGCGTTGCCGGCACGATTCCGGACTGAGCCGCGTCAGTCACGGTCAGCGTGGCAAGAATCAGCGACACGATCACGAGTGGCAGACGGGGCATCGATGCCTCCTGTTCAGCGAATAATATTGGCAGCGTGCTGAAAAGCGTGGAAATTCTCATCCCCGATCGTCTGGAGTCGAACGCGTCCGCCACTCTCGAGGAACTGTTCACCGTCCACCGTCTGTTGGACATTTCGAGCCGGGAGGCGTGGCTCGCTGAGGCGGGTCCCCGCGTCCGCGGCCTGGCCCGTGGCGGGCATGCCGGGATCGACCGCACATTGATCGACAAGTTGCCTCGCCTCGAAATCATCGCAAGCTTCGGCGTGGGCTACGACGGCATCGACCTCGAGGCCGCTGCCGAACGTCACATCATCGTGACCAACACGCCCGACGTCCTGACCGAGGAAGTCGCGGACACGGCCCTGGGATTGCTGCTCATGACGGTGCGGGAGTTGTCTGCCGCCGAGCGGCACCTCCGCGCCGGCAAGTGGGTGGCCGAAGGCGCGTACCCGCTGACGTCGTCGCTTCGCAATCGGACGGTCGGCATCGTCGGTCTGGGCCGCATCGGCGTCGCGGTCGCCCGGCGCCTGGAGGTCATGAAGGTGGCGGTCGTGTACCACACGCGCACGAAACGCGCGGACGTGCCCTATCGCCACTACGCTGACCTGCGGGCGATGGCCGCCGACGTCGACACGTTGATCGTCATCGTGCCCGGCGGCCCGGCGACGCGCCATCTGATCGATGCCGAGGTGCTGAACGCACTGGGTCCGACTGGCATTCTGATCAGTGTGGGGCGGGGCAGCACGGTCGACGAGGCGGCGCTCATCGACGCGCTCCAAGAACGGACGATTCACGCCGCCGGGCTCGATGTGTTTGCCGACGAACCGAATGTGCCGGCGGCACTGATGGCACTGCCGAACGTCGTGCTCCTGCCGCATGTCGGTTCCGCGTCGGTGCACACACGACGCGCGATGGGTCAGCTTGTGGTGGACAACCTCAGAAGCTGGTTCGAGGACGGCAAACCACTGACGCCCGTGGCGGAGACGCCGTGGCCGCGACGATCAGGAAATGAACCATGAAGGCATGAAGAAGTTCTTCTCGGGAACCCCGATCGGATGGCTTCATGACTTCATGGTGAACAGAACGCATCAGAGCCCCGCGGCCGTGAAAAACCGCTCAGCGGTTTCGTCATCAGGCGCGAAGAGCACCGGCATCTTGCGCACACGCCAGACCGGCGGCCGCCGATCCGGTCCCCACACGGTGAGACCGATCTCCTCCGCGATGACCTGAGGCGGTGCGAGGTCAAGTTCTTCGCCCGCGCCGAGGTTGGCATACACATCCTGACCGCCAAAGACGACCATCATCGCGTTGCCGCCGGCGTTGCCCGTCCCCATGCTGGCTGCGAGCAGCCCGCTCTCGTAGACGTGCTGGGCGGTCGCGCGCTCGGCCGGTGACATCTTGGTCGTGATGGGCACGGCGGCCACGAACGTGGGACGCCCGGATGGCGGTCGGCGTGCGACCGCGCGCGGCGCCGCCATCTGAAAGCTGGCACCGTCGAACTCGGTTCGACGGACGAACGCGCCTCCGCCGCGAACGGCGTAGACCAGACGGCCAACGCACTGTTCGGTCTCGGCAAGAGGCAGAAACACCTCGGGCTGGAACACGACGCCAACGAGCGGCACGCCATCCTCGACGTAGTGCGCCTGCACGGAATACATCGTGCCGCCGGCGGCGAAGTGGCTGGTGCCATCGAGCGGATCGGCGCCGACGTGCCGGTGGGCCTGCGCGCCGGAGCTTCCGGATTCCTCGAGGCGCAGGCTGATCGACGGGTCGAGCTCGCCGAGTCGCGTCCTGAGCACCGCCAGCATCGCGGAATCCGACGCCTCGTCGGCGTCTGTGACGAGCTCCGCCCCGGTCTTGTACCGCGCCGTCACCGCGCCGCGGCGTCGCACATCGACGACCGCGCGCGCGCCGGCAACCGTCGCATCGATGAGGATGTCGCGAACGACGTCGAGCATGTCGTCTGCTAGCTTGCCATGAGCGCGCACTCACCGCGTCCGGGATGAACCGGCGCCATTTCCACCCAAGGTTGGCATGGGCAGCGGTAGCCAGTCGCGCTGACGATGGTGGCAGGCGCCGACGGGCGCGGAAAACGGCGGCCCGGCTCTTGCAAACTGTTGGAGGCGCCCTCACTGGGTAAGGAGATACACATGGTAGACACCCCATACAACACAGGCGATCTTGACGCGGCGACGAAGAGGCTCAGAGACGAGGCCTCAGCGATTGGACAGGACGCCCTCGACGCCATCGATTCCGGCCGCGGTGCTGCGGCGCGCGGCGTTCGCGGCACTGCAGACGTTCTTCGATCCGCCGCGGAGGCCCTGCCAGGTGCACCGAGGGTCAGAGAGTTCGCGGATGGCGCCGCGAGGATGCTCGATGGGACGGCGAGATACATCCGCGACCGGCAGCCGAAGGACATGCTGGATGACTTCCACGCGCAGGCGAAAGCCAATCCGGTCGCGTTTCTGGTTGGTGCGCTGGCGGTTGGATTTATCGCGGGACGCCTGCTGCGCCGGAGCTGACTGAAATCGAGGCGACCATGAACTCAGACGCTGACCGGTCCATCGCCGCGGTCCTCGGAGACATCGTCGGCAACGTCCAGCACATCGTCCGGGCTGAGATGCGGCTGGCCCAGGTTGAGATTCGCAGCGAGCTCGGGAAAATCGGTCGCGGAGCGACGCTGCTGGCCATCGCTGTGGTCGCGGCCGGTACTCGGCGTTGGCGTCTTGTTGCTTGCCGCGGTCTACGCGTTGCAATTGGTGATCGCGCCGTGGGCGGCCGCTGCGGTGGTGGGTCTCTGCACATTGGCGCTCGCCGGTCTGTTCGCCTCGATCGGGGCGAAACGCTTTCGACTCGTCACTCTGCCGCCGCCGAAAACAGTGGAATCCGTTGAGGAGACCTATAAATGGGCACGAACGCAGACCAAATAGAGCGGGAGATCGAGAGAGAGCGTGATGAACTGGGCCGCAATCTTCAGGACCTGGAGTTCAAAGCGAAAGAACTGACCGACTGGAAGGCTCACTACCGGAATCACCCTGCCGTGTTTCTCGGAGCCGCCGCCGGTCTCGGTGTGCTGCTGGGGGCCGTGATGACCCCAGCGCCGGTTCGTTCAGCAGAGGCGTTCCGGGCGCCGAGCACAGCACCACGCGCGTTCGCCAGACGGAGTCCCAAGGTGGAGCAACTGATCGCCACGTGGGGACATGTCTCCGACGCGCTCCTCGGGGTCGCAACGGCGAAAGCGGTCGATGCCATCGCGGAGTATCTTCCGGGCTTCAAGGACGAATACGAAAGGCAGACCGCCAGACCCCGCAGCACGGAGCCACGGCGCGCGCCGTTCCTGGAAGACCAGGTCTAGGGTGCCGGTTCAATGCGCAGGAGCGCGCCGTCGTCGTCGTCGGTCAGGAGATAGAGAAGATCGTCCGGACCCTGGCGGACCTCCCGGATGCGTTGACGAAGCTCGCGGAGCATCGACTCGCGCCGCATCTCCTCCGTCTTCTCGTTGAAGACGATGCGCTGCAGGTGGCCCGTGCCGGGGATTTCACCTTCGCGCATCGCGCCCACGAAGACGTTCCCTTTCCAGGCGGGAAACCTGTTGCCCGTGTACACGGCCATCCCCGCGACGGCGATGGACGGGATCCACGCCACGAGCGGCGACTCCATTCCTGGTTGGGTCGGATGCTCGGAAACACGGGGGCCCGCGTAGTCCCGGCCAAAACTTACGATGGGCCACCCGTAGTTGCGGCCCGCCGTGATGATGTTGATTTCATCGCCGCCGTTCGGACCGTTCTCGTGGCTCCAGATGGCCCCCGTGGCGGGGTGAACGATGAGCCCGAGCGTGTTCCGATGCCCCAGTGTGAATATCTCCGGACGGAATCCTTCGCGGCCCACGAACGGGTTGTCGCGCGGGACGGAGCCATCGTCATTGAGCCGGAGGATCTTGCCCCGCAGGCTCGCCGGATCCTGAGAGACCTTTCCGACGTTGCCGCCGGTTGACATGTAGATCTTGCCGTCACGTCCGAACACGGCGCGTCCATTGAGCCCCGAGTTGCCATCGAACGCGTCGGTCACGACGAGGTCGCGAACCTCCGTGAGCGTGCGTCCGTCGAGCCGCCCTCGCGCGAGCGCCGGCGCGCCCCGTCCGTTTCCGACCGGTTTCGTGTAGGTGAGATAGACGAGACGGTTTTCGTTGAACTGGGGATGCAGGGCGATGTCCATCAACCCGCCGTTGCCGTCGGTCCTGACCTCGGGCACGCCAGGGACCGGCTGGGGATCGAGGACGCCGTTGCGAACGATCCGGAGCCGTCCGGGCCGCTCGGTGACCAGCATCACGCCGTCTGGAAGAAACGCAATCGCCCAGGGGTGCACGAGCCCACGGCTCAGCACGCTCACGCGAATCTTCGGTTGTTCGGCCGTGTCGAACACGAACGGTCCGGGCCCCAGCGGCGGGACCGGCAACCCGTACGACGGTTCCTGACCGCGGGCCGGCACGATCGGCGTGAGGGACAGAAGCAGGAGCACGCTGGCAAATCGAGAGCGGGTCATGCCGAAACGATAGCAGGCCTCGGTGCAGGACCTACAGAACCTGCCGTACCGACAGGACCCACCCTGAAGGGCCGAAAGAACTAACAGGAGGTTCAAGCCATGATTCGGCGAGTCGTGCGGATGGCCACTGTCGTGCTGCTCCTCGGGGCGGCGTCGGCCGAGGCACAGGCGAGCTACGGTATCCGTGCCGGAGTGAGCGGTGATCCGGATCAGTTCTTCTTTGGCGGGCACGTGGAGACGCGGCCGCTGATCGAGCGGCTGACGTTCCGCCCGAACGTCGAAGTGGGGATCGGTGACAACGCCACGCTCATCGCGCTCAACGTGGAATTTGCGTACTGGCTCAGGACGGCCAACCGGCCGTGGTCCGTGTACATGGGGGCTGGCCCGGCCGTCAACATCTTCTCGTTCGACGACGACCATCCTGGGCATGCTGACGACAGCGACGTCGGCGGCGGCTTCAACATCTTCGTCGGCATCCAGCACCGCCAGGGATTGTTCGCGGAACTCAAGGTCGGGACGATGGACAGCCCAGACGTGAAGCTCACGGTGGGGTACGTGTTCCACTAGCCGGACGTCGCCTACGCCTCGTCCTGCCGTTCTTCTCCGCGCGAAGTTTCCACGCCGTGCGCAACGCGCCGGTGAGCACGTCTTCGCTCGCCGCTACCAGGCGGATGTGTGTCGCGCCCATCCGTCCCCACCCGCCGGCGATCGGGACGAACACGTCCGGCAGCTCGTCAACGAACATGGTTTGCTGCTCGGGCGTGAGCATCAGGTTGCCGTAGCCTTGAGCCGCTGAGGCCAGCGTCGCAAAGATATGTCCGCCGACGCGAAAGTCGACGCTGCCCATGTGCGAGCCTTCTGTGGCGCCCTCGAGACTGAGGGCGATCCGGCGGAAGTCGTGTATGTCCATCGTGCACGCCTCCTGAATGGGCGTCGCGGGCGTGAACCTATTTCAACGTGTCAAAGACGCGGCGCTCCATTTCATCGGTCACCGCCGCATTGAACTGATACTTGCGTAGAAAATGCGTCCGTCACGTTGGCGCCCAGGCCTGGCGCCGTCGTGGGATAGACGCCGCCGGCGTCGCGCTTCAAGCCGCCGGGGACCAGCTCCTGGAAGATCGGTTCGTCTTTCTCGAAGAACTCCAGGATCAGGAAATTCGGGATCGAGAAGCACAGATGCATGGTCGCCAGCGTGCACAGCGGTCCGTTCGGATTGTGCGGCGCGACGGGAATGAAATACGTGTCCGCCATCGCGGCGATCTTCTTCGCCTCCGTGATGCCGCCCGTACGGGAGACATCGGGTTGGATGATGCGCACCGCCTGCTGTTCCAGTAGTTGGCGGAAGCCCTGACGGCCGAAAATCCGCTCGCCGGTGGCCAGAGGCGTTTGTGTGTTGCGCTGCACTTCAGCCATCGCCGCCACATTCTCGGGCGGCACCGCCTCTTCGTAGAAGAACAAGCGGTAGGGTTCGAGCGCCCGAATGATTTCGAGGGTGGACTTGGTGTTCCAGAACGAGTGCACGTCAATCGCGATGTCGTAGTCGGGACCTCCAGCCTCGCGAATGGCCCTGACGAGCGACGCGGCGAGCCGGACGTCGGGCTGCGTCACCTCGCGGTTCATCGGCGTGACGAAGAACGGGTCGAGCTTGCAGCCCGTGTACCCGCGCGCGACCAGTTCCTTCGTCCTGGCCGCATAGGCTTCCGGCGTGTGCGCGAGGCCTTCAGTCCAGCCGTTCGCGTAGGTGCGCAGCTTCTCGTGCACCTGGCCGCCGAGTAGCTTGTAGACCGGGACGCCCAGTTTCTTGCCGACGATGTCGTAGAGCGCCATGTCGATGCCGCTGATCGCAGCCAGCACGACGCCACCCATGCCGTTGTAGTACATGAACCGATACATGCGCTGCCACAGCGCTTCGATATCCCAGGCGCTGCGGCCAACGACCACGCTGCTCAACGTGCTCACCGCCGTCGCAATCGGGCGCACCCCCGGATAGTTCGTCCCTTCGCCCCAGCCGACGTACCCGTCCGCCGTTTCGACGCGCACGAACACCCAGGGCGCGCTGCCGCGCAAGCCGGTCAGGAGAATGGGCTCGACCTTGACGATCTTGAGCGACGAATCCGCCTGCTCGGCCCAGAGGGGCGTGCGTCCAGCGGCCAACAGACCGCCGGTCAATCCCGACACGGAATGTCTCAGAAAGGAACGGCGGGTTGCCATGTGAGCCTCGCTCCTGGAAGGCGTCTGCGATGATAGATCAGTCGCTCACGTTACACTGCCACCTCTGATGAATGGTGTCCGCGTCCACGCTGTCACGGTCGACGACATCCACGATCCGCGGCTGACGCCCTATACCGGCGTCGGCACACCCGAAACGTTGTGCGATCGCGGGCTCGCGCTGGTCGAAGGGCGGTTCGTCGTGCGCCGCCTGCTCGAGTCGAGGCGCGTCCGGTTCCTGTCGCTGCTCTTGAACGACGCAGCACTTCGCGGGCTCGAAGACGTGCTCGAGCGCTCCGGCGAAGGGCTCGAGGTGTACGTGGCGCCGCCGGCCGTGATCAACGCTGTCACGGGGGTCAACATCCACCGCGGGTGTCTGGCTATCGCCGAACGGCCTCCGGAGTTGTCGATGGCGGCGCTCGTCCCGACGCTCGGATTCGTGGCGGTGCTCGAGCGGGTGGCCGATGCCGATAACGTCGGCGTCGTGTTTCGCAATGCGGAGGCGTTCGGTCTCGACGCGGTCCTGCTCAGCCCGGGTTGCGGCAATCCGTTCTACCGAAAGGCCATTCGGACATCGTCCGGTGCCACGCTGACCATGCCATCCGCCACGGCCAATCCGTGGCCGCAGGCTCTCGACGAGCTCTCGGCCGCCGGGTTCTCAATTGTTGCGTTGACACCTGATCCAGACGCGATGACCATCGGAGAGTTCGTCGGCACCACCGCGGCTCACGGGCGCGTGGCGGTGCTCTTCGGGACCGAAGGCGACGGTTTGACGGTCGCGGCGCTCGCCGCCGCCGCCGTCCGTGTTCGAATTCCCATGCACGCGTCGCGCGAGAGCGTGCCTGGCGTCCTCGACTCGCTCAACATCGCCACGGCGGCCGGCATCGCGTTCCACCGCCTGCATGAGGCCCGAGGTCGCTCTTTTCGTGAGGGGGAATAGATGTTGCGTGTCCTGACACTGCTCACCATGTTGTCGTTGGGCGTCACTGCCGACGCGCAAGCGCCACCACCGAATGTGCCCCCGCCCGTGAGCCCGACGAGCCAGCTGAGCCCGATGAGCCCCATGACAGACGACCAGAAGACGATCTACGCGCTCGGGATCATGGTGCACCGTTCGCTCCGGCAGTTCGACCTGTCACCGGAGGAGCTTGCGATCGTCACGCGCGCGCTTGCGGATGGCGCGGCCGGCAAGCTGGCGGTCGAATTCAACGAGTGGGCCCCGCAGGTGGAACTGCTCGGCACTGCCCGGCACTCGCGCGTGGTCGCACGCGAGAAGGCCGCTGCCGTCGCGTACCTCGCCGCGGCGGCTGGTGAATTCGGGGCAGTGACCACGCCATCCGGCCTTGTCTACCAGAACCTCAGGTCCGGCACGGGGTCGTCGCCGACGGCCCGCGACACCGTCAGGGTCCACTATCGCGGCACACTCATCGACGGTACCGTGTTCGACAGCTCGTACCAGCGCAAGGAGCCGGTCGTGTTCCGTCTCGGTGAAGTCGTGCCGTGCTGGACGGAGGGCGTGCAGCGGATGAACGTCGGCGGACGGGCCCGTCTCGTGTGTCCTTCGAGTCTCGCCTACGGCGACGAGGGCAGCCAGGGCATTCCCGGCGGGGCGGCACTCGTCTTCGAGGTCGAGCTCGTCGGGATCGTCGGGCCGCCGATGGCGACGCCGAGAGACTAATCGCCTCGATCGAGACCTCGCGCTCGCGGCCTCCGTTCAGTTCGGCCGGTTGGCGGGTGCCGGCTTCGGCGGCGGCGCGTCCCACGCGTAGTTGCCGGGGTAGCTCTCTCGAGTCGGCAGGAAGCCCGGAATCGACGCGCGCACACGAGTCGCGACCCCCTGGTTGTAGAAGATGTACAACCCGCTCTTTGCCGCCACGATGATGTCGTTCCTGCCGTCGCCATCCATGTCCGCGGCGTTGACCCGCATCCCCAGGCCGATGATGTCCGTGGGCGGCGGGCGCTTCGGATCCGCGTCCGGTCCGAAGTACTGGGCCACCGGCGTGTAGGTGATGATGTGCCGCTGCGCGTGGTCGCCGTGGAACGTGTAGTAGAAGATGAACTGCGGATCGTACGAGCCGGCGTCCTCTCCGTTGTGCGCGAACATCTGCTTGCCCGCGATCAGGTCCAACTGGCCGTCCCCGTCCAGATCCGCCAGCGTCATGGTGTGAATGCTGGGGTACTCGGTCTCGATCCAGCGTTGCTCGAACGTCGCCTTGCCGTTCTCGCGCTTCTGCCGGAACCACGCCAGCCCATAGCCGTGGTCGGAGCCCATGATCACGTCGGCCATCCGGTCGCCATTCACGTCTGCCACGAGAATCGGCAGACCGGCGCCCGCCGGATTCTGACCCGGCTTCGGCTGCGTGCCGTATGCCGTGAACGACCAGTCCGCGTGCCAGGTCCAGGCGTCGGTCGTCGGATGCGCCGGAGATTCGAACCAGCCTGATGTCGTCACCACATCGTTTCGGCCGTCCCCGTTGATGTCTCCGATCCCGTTGCCATGGCTGACCCCGAGGTTCTCGGGCCCCAGCGCGTGCTCCTTGAACCAGGGCGCCTGATCGAGATGCTCGAACCAGATCAAGCTCCGCCCGGGCCGGCGCGCGTAGTAGTTCACCAGCACGTCCTTCGCCTCACGCCCCGCCAGATTTCCGATCACCATGCCTTCCAGGCCGTCGGCCTTCAGCATCTCGTGAGAGTTCCATTTCTGTCGCGCCTGGCCCGGATTCTCGTACCAGTAGATGCCCTGCCGCAGCATCCATCCGGAGCTCAGCACGTCCATGCGGCCGTCGTTGTTGACGTCCATCGACCCTTCGAAGTTGTCGTCGATATCCGGGCCGTTGGTCGCCGCGCCATCGCGGTAGTCGGGCACTTTCGTCCAGTTCGGCGCCAGGTAGTAGTTGCGGCCAGCCGCGACGTCGAGCTTTCCGTCGCCGTTGATGTCCAGCACGGATGAGCACTCCGCGAATGGCCCGAACCAATAGGTGTGCTTCGCCGGGTCGTGCACCGGTCCATCCAGCTTGACCGGTTTGAACAGCACTTCTCGCGCCGGTTCCGGTGCGGTCTGGGCCGCAAGAGAAGCGCCAGCGCCCAGCAACAATCCCAGCCAGATCCATGGAGACTTCATGCTCACACCTCGGGTTGTCAGGTACGCGCGACGGTGCCGAGGTCGTCGGCACGTCGATGGGCAAACCATAGCAGGAATTGGCCGCGGCGCGATCGCCCGAGTGATCACATAGGATCTCGTTACCCATGACGGAACGCGTCCCAACTCCACCGGCCGGGCCTCCGGCCGAGCCAGCGGTCGAGCCCGTGAAACCCACGGGCTGGCGCCGGTCGCAGACCGAAGTCAGTTTGCCGGAGGTGCACAGCTCGATCCTGGTGCCGCACACGCTGGGCTTCTGGCGGAAGATGCTCGCGTTCTCCGGGCCAGGTTTTCTCGTGGCTGTCGGCTACATGGACCCTGGCAACTGGGCGACGGACCTCGCGGGCGGCTCCGCCTTCGGGTACACGCTCCTCAGCGTCATCCTGCTCTCGAACCTCATGGCGATCCTGCTGCAGGCCCTCTGTGCGCGGCTGGGAATTGTCACGGGTCGCGACCTCGCTCAAGCCTGCCACGACCACTATTCACCGCCGGTGTCGTTCGTGCTGTGGATCCTCTGCGAGGTGGCGATCTGCGCGTGCGACCTCGCTGAAGTCATCGGATCGGCCATCGCGTTGAACCTCCTGTTCGGCCTCCCGATGATTTGGGGCGTGTGTATCACGGCCCTCGACGTGCTGGTGGTCTTGTACCTCCAGAACAAGGGATTCCGGTACATCGAGGCGCTCGTCATCACGCTCATTCTGACGATCGGCGGATGCTTCTTCGCCGAAATCCTCTTCTCGCGGCCGGACGTTGTCGCCGTCGTCGGCGGGTTATTGCCAACCTTGGAGATCGTCCGGCGTCCCGAGATGCTCTATATCGCCATCGGCATCCTCGGGGCCACGGTGATGCCGCACAACCTGTACTTGCACTCGTCGATCGTGCAGACGCCGAAAGTACGAGCGCACGCCGAGTGGCATGGCCGAGGCGATCAAGTTCGCGACCATCGATTCGACCGTCGCCCTGATGTTCGCCCTGTTCATCAACGGCGCGATTCTCGTCGTGTCGGCCGCGACGTTTTACGGGAAGGGCCAGGAAGTCGCTGAGATCCAGGACGCCTACAAATTGCTCTCGCCCATGCTCGGCGTCCCGGTCGCCAGCACGCTCTTCGCCCTCGCCTTGCTGGCCTCGGGCCAGAACTCCACACTCACGGGCACGCTGGCCGGACAGATCGTGATGGAAGGGTTTCCTGAGGATTCGCCTTCGTCCCTGGCTGAGACGGTTGATCACCCGGCTCATTGCCATCGTCCCGGCAGTCATCGTCACCGCGCTCTACGGCGAGCACGGCACGGCCACGCTGCTCGTGTTGAGCCAGGTCATTCTCAGCCTTCAATTGTCGTTCGCAGTCGTCCCGCTTGTCGTCTTCACGAGCAGTCGGGCCAAGATGGGCCACTTCGTCAATCCCGCATGGATCAAGGTGCTCGCGTGGACGACCGCTGGACTGATCGTGAGCTTGAACGTCAAGTACCTGTCGGACTATTCCGGCATCACCACTTGGCTCGTCAATCTGGCCAGGTAACAGCATCATGTACAAGAGAATTCTCGTCGCTCTCGAAAACGGCCCCGCGGACCGAAGCCTGGTGCCGCACGTCGCTCAGTTGGCGTCGCTGCTGGATTCGGAGCTCTTGCTCATCCACGTGGCGGATGGGTGGGTGGCTCGTCACTACGATGACTTGAAGCTGGCGGAGTCCGACGAGATCAGGGCCGACCGCGAATACCTGCGACAACAGGCCACGGCGCTCGGCGCGAAAGGGTTGCACGTCAGAATCCATCTGGCGCTGGGCAATCCGCCGACCGAGATTCTCAAGGCCGCCGAGCAGGAACAGTGCGATCTGATCGCGATGACCACGCACGGCCACCGCCTCTTCGGCGATCTGTTCCACGGCAGCACGATCACGGCCGTCAGGCACAAAAGCCAGATTCCGATGCTGCTGGTGCGCGCCGCTGCCCTCTAGCGTCGGGAGTGAAGAACCATGAAGCCATGAAGAACGCCCTTCATGCCTTCATGGTGAACTGGCGAGTTGATGGCACTCGAGACGCGGGTCCTGCAACTCAATCCGGGGAAACCATGAAGGCCTGAAGACAGCCCTTCGAAGCCCTCGATCACACGCCTCTAGGCCTTCAAGCGAACACCGGCGGACCGCACCGCACTGGAAGAACCATGAAGCCATGAAGAAGGGCCTTCATGCCTTCATGGTGAACCCATCGACGGCCGTTCTCCGACCAAGCCAGGCGGCCACGGAAGGCGCGGCCGAAGTTCAATTTCGCATGAAGCGAACACGCTCGTTATCTCCGACGGCCGCTCAGGTTGGAGAGGCGCGATTTGCGGCCCAGAGCAACGGGGCCGCGACTTGGCGTGCTCCTTGCCGTCTGGTTGGCCGAAGGCTCATGCCAACATTGCGATCCCGACAGGCCGCTCATCGCCGAAGCGCGGGGCGGCGGCTCGCCGCCGTGATCAGCGTCCTTCTGGCCGCAACGTCCACCATGGAATCCGCACAGCTCTCCGCGCCGCCACCGCCGGCTGCGCCACCGCCCGCGGCGAAGGCACAGGCCCCACCGCCAGAGGACTCTCCGGAGCCCGCTCTTCAGTTCCCCATTGAACTAATGGCCAGCCGTCCGATCGTGCGCGTGACGATCAACGGCCAGGGCCCCTTTGCCTTCCTGATCGATCCGCTGGCGCCGCGCGCAACGATCGATCAGACGCTGGTCGAAGCGCTCGAGCTGAAGCCTCGTCCGATAGCCACGGGGCGCACGGAAGTGCAGATTGACCTGGGTTTCGGCGCCGACACTCTCAAGAACGTCGTCGCAGAGATCGCGAACACGACGCGCCTTGTCGCCGAGTTCGGACCAGGCGGACAGCCGCGTGGAGTCCTGGGCGCGTCGCTCTGGGCGGGTCAGCTCGTCACGGTCGACTTCGGCCACAGGCGGCTTCGAATCGTGCCCGGAGCCCTGCCCGAACCGAACGGCAAGGACGTCTTCGCCCTCGAGACGCCATCACGGAGTCTGGTGGTTCCACTCGTCGTGAGCGGTCGGTCGCTCATGTGCCAGGTCAATCCGATGGCGCCGCATGGCCTCTTGTTGCCCGCGCGATCCCTCGCAGACCTTCCGATCGACAAGCTGTCAATCTCGGCCGCGCGCATCCATCATCAAAATGCGACCATCACCGGTAAGGAAGCGCGACTCACGAGCCACGTCACGATCGCGACGTTTGACTTCGACCAGCCCATTGTGGAGTTTGCCGAAATCGGCGACGTTGCCGTCCTCGGCAGCCGATGGCTTGGCGACTTCGCCCTCACGTACGACCTCACGAACGGCCGAGTTCGCCTGGAGCGCCTGCGGAGATCCTAGTCGGTCTTCCGACCGGCAAGAGCACTACATGTTGCCGGCGAACGCCCTGCTCGACGGCCAGCGGATCTATGTTGACGTGCCCTTCGAGTATCCACCGTACGCCCTTGCGTGGTTTGCCGGGCCGCCTGGAGCCTGCTGAAAACGGCTGTGAGGCTGGCCAGTACTCAGAGGACCTGACGGCGACCGCGCACCAGCCGGTACACGCCAACGACGGCGAATGCGAGCGCCACACCAGCGATGGTGTCCAGCACGTAGTGAAAGCGACCGTACACCGTTGCCACGATCAATCCGGTAATCATCGGCGTGAGCAGGATCGCGAGGCGGCGCTGGTAGCGGAACGCCACGAGCCAGAGCACCACCGCTCCCGAGGCGTGCGCGCTGGGGAAAGCCCCGCCCCGAGCGCCGCCACGCGACGAAACGAAGTGAACGAGGTCGAAGAAGACGTGCCCGGCGAGCGGAGGCCCTAGACGATCGAAGCGATAAAAGGGGCTGTCGACGGGCCACAGGATGAAGACGAGGTAGCTCCCGAACATCACGATGGCGAGAAGCAGCATGAGTTCGTGGAAGGCCGCGCGCTGCTTCGTCAGGTACCAGTAGGCAGCGACGCCTGGAACGACCAGCAGGTACGCCAGGTAGCAGAAATGCAGGTACTCCGACAGCGCGACAACGCTCAGCCGTTCGCTCAGGTAGATACTCGGCTGTCCCCAAAACAGCCGCTCTTCGGCCGCGCTCACCACCGCTGTCAATCGCCAGTCGCCGACGGCGGTCGCCAGCACCTGCACTTCTTTGTAGAGGATCGGGAAGAGCGCAAGCGGGTGCCAGTCGAGCGCCACCGACAACGGCCGCGGCAGCGGCGTGCGGCGTCGCAGCGACATCAGGACGACGCACAAGGCGACGTGCGCGGTGACGATCGCCGGCCACCAGGGGACCGCCCGGCCCCACAGCACGGTCAGCACCGCGGTTGCCGCCAGATACGCGACCGTCACCAGGCTCGTCTGTCGGACAATCCGGCTCGGGACTCGAGCCAATCCTTCTGCGGTGGCTTCAGGCACGTCAGGCGTTTGGTACGCGCCGCGTGAGGCGATAGCCAATCGCTGCGCCGATCGCCCCAACCGTGAACCCGGCGAGCACATCGACGCCGTGGTGGTAGCGCGTATACACGCATGCGACGCTGAGACCGAGGGCGACCAGCCCGAACCAGCGTGCCGCCTTGCGGCGGGTCAGCATAGAGCCCGATCGTCAACGCCCATGTGCCGGACACGTGAGCACTCGGAAAGCATCCTCCGGACACGGCTGCGCCGTCGATGATCACCTCGATGATGCGCGTGAACACCCAGCCGCCGAAGGGACGGAGGCCGGACATGACCTCAGGGTGCTCCCAGGGTCCCCGTGCCGGCAGAAACGGATACCACACATAGGACAGGAAGAATCCCAGCATCATGCCGGTGAATGCCGTGTGAAAGCCGGCGCCCGGCGTTTCGCGTCCGCGCGCGCCTCCCGTCCATGCGAACACGATCCCGCCGATGATCAACGGGTAGTACGAGAAATAGAAGGCGTGCATGATCTCGTCGAGGATCGGCCCGCCGCGCTCGGACAGCATCACGGCTGGGATACCGCCGAACAGCGCGCGGTCAGCCGCGAAGAGCCAGCCCTCGAACCAGTGAGGATGCATTCGGGAAGACGGCATTTACCGTGAGCGCCACCTCTTCGAAGAAGGGCGTCAGGAGCAATGCCGGGTAGGTGTAGCGCAGGAATCGAAAGACGGCTCGCGTGCGGGATCGCCACGGAGGCTCTCCACCCGAGCGCGTTCCCAGGGCGCTCGGCGCGCGGGCAGCCACAGCAGCGCCACCACCAGTCCCGTGTGCCACAGGACGATAGAGGACCACTGCGGCACCGCTGACGCGCAGATGACCGCCAGCGCGGCGACGAAGGTCGCATAGATCGCCGTGGCCCAGTCAACCGGGTTCCAGCAGGCAAGCCGGCTCGAAATCAGGCCGCGGCTTCGACCGTGTGTGTCTGGCAATGCTCTTTCATCCCGCGCGCCTAGTCGCTTTCAGCTCTCATCCTGATAGACCACTCCTAGTCACCCTAATGCGCAGAAACTACGGCAATCGGCTCACCGAGCCATCCGGGACCGTCGTCCGGGGGCCGTGAGACCATGTCCACATGCCTCGCGCGGTCGCGACAACATCCCCCGTTGATTCCCATTCGAGAGCCGCCGACGATGCGTATCGGCGTCGTAATCAACCCTGTTTCAGGGTCGCGTGGGCGTCGATCCCGCTCGGGACAGGATCGCGGTGGCGCTGGCGCGTCGCTTTGCCGATCGGCGGCGCACCATCGACCTGGAGACCGTTGTGACGACAGCGCCAGGACACGCGATCGAATTGGCGCGCGGGTTTGTCGCACGCCAGTTCGATGTCGTCATCGCGTGGGGCGGCGACGGCACGGCCAACGAAGTCGCTGGCCCGCTGATTGGCACGCCGACTGCCCTGGGGATCGTCGCCGAGGGCTCAGGCGATGGATTTGCCCGCGGCCTCGGCCTCCCGCGCGAGGCAGACGCCGCCCTCTCCGCAGCCACCGACCGACCTGGCGTTCCGGTGGACGTCGGGCATTTCGGGGGGCGGCATTTTCTCAACGTCGCGGGCGCAGGTTTCGACGCCGAGGTCGCGCATGCGTTCAACGTGGAGGGAACCCGCCGGGGCGGACTGTCGTACGTGCGCATCGGATTGCAGCTGGCCTGGTCCTATCGCGGCAAACCCTACTCGCTGACCCTGGACGGGCGTCAGTCGGACGAGACGCTCTGCCTTGTGGCTTTCGCCAACGGTCAAAGTGCGGGAACGGACGATTCTGGCGCCCGACGCCGACGTCAGTGATGGCTGGCTGAACGTCGTCATCCTCGAGGATGGTCCGCTCTGGCGGCGGCCCTGGCGGGCCAGGCGCATGAAGTTCGCTGTGCATCGGCCGGCGCAGGGCATTCGGCGTGTTCGGGTGCAGTCGGCGAAGGTTGAGGCCCGGCACCTGAGATGCCAGGTAGACGGCGAACCATTCGATGAGCGGGTCGTCGACGTCGGCATCGCGCCCGGCGCGCTGCGGGTGGCCGGTCGGCCCTGACACTGGTTCCTGCTTGTGGGGCGATCGGGAAAAGAGGAGAGCGCTCTACTGCGGCTGCTCGAGGAAGGCGGTGCGTTCTTGATCGAACGGGTCGCAGAGCTGGTAAGGCCGCGGCTCGTACCCTTTTTCAACGCGCTGATAGCGGAACTCGTACGAGTGCGGAGTCTGAAACACGGACGGATCGGTCCAGGTGAACCTCACCGAGAGCACGGTTCCGTTTTTCAGCAGACGATAGCGCTCGACCAGATGTGAGCTCGCCGTCCTGAATCCGCCGCCGGGGATGGCCGTGATGCCACGGGTCGGCTCGAAGCCCGTCGTATCCACCACGAGCGTGTCCCCTTCCCAATGCGCGATCGAATCGCCGCTGGTCGTCGGATCGAAGATTTCCTTGTCGATGTGCGTCTTGCGGTCGAGATAGAGATGGCGCACAGGCGTCACCGGTGACTCCGCCACGATCACGATCTCCCGGGCTCCCTGACGGATGTTGAGCGGACGCCCCACATCCATCGTCGTCGGCATGCCCACCCAGTTGCACCACCGGATGGCCTTCGCCGTCTTGCGGGCCTCGGCCTCGATCATTGCCCGCGTGACACGTGGAGACAGAACCGCGGATGGGACGAGACGCCCGTCGATCGGAAGCTCCCAATAACCGCTGATATCGTGCGGAGCACCCGCTTGAGCGGTGAGCGACGCGGCACCCGCGAGGATGGCGGCGGCTGGCAGTAAGACAGCGGCGAGCTTCTTCAAACTACTCCAGCTGTTTCGGCGGAACGATTGACTGACGCTGAAGGGGATCGCTCGAGTCACACCACGTCTCCAGTGCATAGCTCCCCTCAGGAAGCCGCTCGAAGAAGTACTGATAGGTGTGGGGGCGAACGTAGAGCACCGGATCGTCCCACGTGTAGGTGATCGTGAGACGTTTGCCGTCGGGCGCGAGTTCGAACCGCTCGGTGAGGCGTGTTTCGGGCCGGCGCTTTCCACCTCCCTGTACGCTGCCCTCCGACAGGCCGATCGTCTCGACGATCAGGGCGTTTCCCTCATAACGACCGGTCGAGTGGCCGTACATGCTCGGCGTGAGCCTCGCCAGGTCTGGATGCGCGCGGCCATCCATGTGAAAGCGCCGGCCGCCGGGGCCCTCGCGAACCATCAGGACTTCGTCCTTTGACTGCAGGAGAAATATGGCGGTCGAATTCGGATTGATCGCGCTGCCGCCCGTGCCTTCGGGCGTGCACGCGCCGTCGTTGACGATGTACGCCTCGCCGGCCTGCTTCGCCGGGCTCTTGAAGCCGCCCGGCGGAATCAGATTCCGGCCGTCGCCGCGCACCACCATCGACTGGCCGGCGGCCGTCAGCTCTGCCGGCGGGTGCTTCTGAACGGTCCCGTCGAAGCTCCCCGACCCGGTGTCGAGCCGAAGCCAGCCGCCAGACAAATCGGGTACAACGGCTGGCGCGGGCTGCTGCCCCGCGGCTGTTCCGCCGGAGCCGATGAACGCGGCCAGCAGCAGCACCGCGGCAACCACGACACGGCGAGCATTCATGACATGTCTCCACACAAAGGGCGTGAAACTGTGGTGCATGCGGCCCGTGACCAGGAGCGTCGAATTATGCTGCTGCCTGTGACCGGTTGCAAACCTCAGATTGCGCGGGATGGTCCACCTTCGCCAGGCGCTCGCTGCGCTCGCAGCTCCGGCGAACAGCCTTCGCCTGACTGTGGCTCGCCCAGCCGAAGCTACGAGCGAAGCGAGTGATTAGCGAAGGCTGGTGCGGAAGCGCCACTTCTGCACCCAAGCATCCGTAACGTGGCACCCGTATTCCGACAAGCGAGGTTGTCGGCTCGACGTTGATGCCGCGCTCTCGCGCCTGCTCAACCCGGCGCGCAAGCCGGTGCGCTAGACTAACGATCTCTTCTGATTTTCCGCCGACCCCAGGACGGGCGACCGCCGAGTAACGGTGCCCCATGCCCCTGCGTCCCTGCGAGAACTGCAACCACCTGAGCCGCGTCGTGGAATCCACGAGCCACGAGGACCCTGTGTGGACCGTCCGCTGCACCGGGTGCGGCCATATCTGGACCGTCCGAAATCGAACCAGAACAAGCCCACGACTGACGTGACGGTACAAGCGAAGAAGTAGATGGCTGTTCAATCTGGTACAGAGACGGGACGCGCGGCCGTAGCGTACCGTGCGCCCGTGCCTCCTCCGCAAGCCTGCCCGACGTGTCGGCGTGAGGGCCGCTGGCTCGAACACGCCAGCGCCCAAGCGTTTGTGAACTACTACCGCTGTGCGAGCGGCCACGTCTGGAACCGCCTCAAGAGTGACCCCGCCGGGCCGGTCTGGTTCGTCACCGAGGTGCCCAGCCGACCAACCGCCACGAAGTAGGTAGAGTTTCAACAACTACCTACTCCCGCCGGAGTTCTGGCAGCCGCAATAACTGCCCGAGCGGCGGTCTACGGCCGTCAGGGTTGCCGTGATTTCGATGCCCCTATGCGGTAGACTGCAAACCTCTCCTGATTTGCTGTCACTCAGAGGACGTGCGACCACCAGAGCATGCGCGGAACTAGTGACGCGCGAAGGTGGTGTTGGTGGAACTCCGACGGTGCCCCAAGTGTTTAGAGCGTGAAGTCCGTCTTCTTGACTATCCGAGTCGGCACTCCAACGATTGGCATTTCCGCTGCAGGGAATGTGATCACGCTTGGAGCGTCCCAAAGGATGGACCGCCGCAAGACGGGACGGCTCATCGACTGAAGTGGTAGGTCGGGATTTCAATACCCACGGACTCGCCGGCCAATTCGTGACGATGCCAGGCGAGACGGTCTACCTCGAACGTCACCATAACGCCGGGAACGCCAGCCGGTAGCACGCGCCGGCCTCGATGATCTCGAACGGACGCGGCTTGATCTCGTTCAGGCTCAAAGCGTTCCAGACGCTCCGTCACTTCGCCGCCTTCAGCCTGACGATCTCAGCGTCGCGAGCGTCGATGGTCGAATAGAGATCGCTGATGAGGTCGTTCGCGGCCGCCCTCTCCGTTTCGAGCGCCGCGATCCTGGTGTGGAGCGCCCGCTCGACGTCGTTCTTCTGGTTGACGATCCGCGTGAGTCTCGACGTCGCGCTGAGTGATCGTCGGCTGATCTCTTCGATCCGTGTTCCGCTGCTCCGCCAACGTCAGCGCCATCAGCGCGAGCGCGTGGACGCCGGGATCGTCGTCGTTGCACGCGAGCCACGCCAGCTTGATCGTCTTGGCAGTGATGGCCGGTTCGTCGGGCGGTAGCGAGAAGTCGATTTCGGGCGTGCGATCGACGCTCATCGGCTCAGCGCCTCACGCGGAACGCGAACGAGCCGGCCGATGCGGACGCCATGCTCGCGAGCAAAGGCGTACGCCGATGTTCGGCCGACGCTCATGTTGCGCATCAGCTCATCGACGGTGAGGTACTGCGGCAGTTCGGCGACCGGGAGTCGCCGATCAATGGTGGGCTGTTCGGGTGAGTGCTGCATCAGCGCTTAGCGTGCGCGTGATGCCGTTCCGTTCGCTACGGATTCTCCGCCAACAATGTCAGCGTTTCTTCGGCGGAGCGTCGTGCGGCCGCGATTCTTGACGTCGGTGATGATCCGCTCCACTTGCCTCACGCTGACGCCGTTCTTCTTCGCGGTCTGGTTCTTCGCGCGATCGCTCACGGCTCGAGTCCTCCGATGCCGTCCCGGTGAGCCTTCGCCCGGCGCAGAGCTTGGAAGTAGTCGGCCGCGATTTGCAGATTTGACGCACGTTCTCAGCGGTCGGTCGGCCCCGCTTGCGTGGACTCCGTTCGACGTACGCGCGCGCCGCATACTCGCACAGCTTCGCGGTGTCTGCTGCGATGGCTGCACGCCTTTCCTCGAATGCCTGCTCCCATCGTTCGCTGCTGATGTTCGCTTGTTTCCAGACAGCGCGTTCTGATGCAGGCAAAGCGAGGACTGTCAGATATTCCTGTTCGTCGGTTGGGGATACCCCGGCTGTCCGTTTGGCGTCCGGCGGGGTTTCACGCAGCGCTGCCGAGACGTCCTCGCGCTTCGGTTCCTTCCCCTTCGCGAGCTGCCCGAGCACCAGTTCGCGGAACTTGCCTCGCCGTCTAAGGTTGTCTTCTGAGAGCCGATGAAGGTAGGAACGATCGCCACGATAGATGTCAGCGATGCCGAGCCGCAACTTGATCGGCTTCTGGGGAGCCACGGATCAATTGTCGCGCAAGTGTCGCAAGTCTGCTCGTGACCGCTGCGTGACCGTTTTCGTGAGCAGAAAGGGAAAAGGCCCGATTTCTCGGGCCTTAAATCTGAGTGGTGCGGAAGGGGGGATTCGAACCCCCACGCTCTTGCGAGCGCCAGCCCCTCAAGCTGGTGCGTCTGCCAGTTCCGCCACTTCCGCAGGCAGGTGAGCGCGGAACTGGCGTTCCGCGCGAGGCGTCGACCCTTTGTCTGACAGCGCCCGCAACGCGGACGCAAGCCATCACTATAGCAAAGCGACCGCGACCACTGCGGCGGGACCTTCACCAGCACCTCGGGCCTCCCGGTCGGCGAGCCACGCGTGGTAGCGTGCTCGATCGAATGTCCGTGACCGATGCCTTTCGTCAAGACGTCAAAGGCGCGCTGCGCGGGTGGTGGAAGACTCCCGGATTCGCGGTCGCGGCGCTCGTGACGTTGTCACTCGGGATCGGTGCGACGACCGCAATCTTCAGCGTCGTCAAGGCGGTTCTGCTGACCCCGCTCCCGTATGAATCTCCCGAGCGACGGGTGATGGTGTGGAGCAAGTGGGCGAGCTTTGAAAAGACCTGGGTGTCGAGCCAGGAGGTGTTCGATTACCGCGAGCTCGCCAGGACGATGACCGATGTGGCCTTCTGGGTGAACACCTCCCAGAACCTCACCGACGCCGGCGAGCCGGTCCGGCTCACGGTCGGCCTGGTCAGCGCGAACACGTTCGACGTGCTCGGCTCGCGGCCGGTGGTCGGCCGCGCGCTGACAGCTGCCGACGATCTACCCGACGGTCCGCCGATCGTGGTGCTCGGCTACGGACTATGGGAGGGGCAGTTCGGGGCCGATCGCGCCGTGATCGGCCGCCGCATCATGCTCAACGACGTGCCGGTGGAGGTGATCGGGGTGATGCCCGAGGGCTTCCGCCTGCCGACCGACTTCACCCAGGATGCGGCCGAGCCGACACAGTTGTGGCGTCCGCTGCGGTTGGGCCCGAGCAATCTCAGTCGCACCAATCACACATTCTACGCAGCGGCCACGCTTCGGCCGGGGCAGACGCCGGAGACCGCGACCGCTGAGCTGCAGGCGATTACACACCGGTTGACCGAGCAGGGCGCATATCCCCCCGAGATGCAGTTCACGGCATTTGCGGTGGGGTTCGATCAGGAGATTCGCGGCAAGTTGCGGCCGGCGATGTGGCTGCTGATGGGCGCGGTCGGTTTCCTGCTGGTGATTGCGTGCGTCAACGTGGCCAACCTGCTGCTGGTGCGCGGTGACGCGCGCCTGCGCGAGATGGCGGTGCGAACGGCGATTGGCGCCTCGCCGAAGCGCCTGGTGCGGCAACTGTTCACCGAAAGCGTCGTGCTCGCCATCGCCGGCGCCGTGCTGGGGCTCGGGCTCGCCTCCGTCGCGCTCGGCGTGTTGACGAGCGTCGATCCGACGAGTCTGCCGCCGCTGGCAGCGGTCGGACTTGAATGACGGTGGCCGCCTTCGCACTGGTGCTGGCCGTCGTCACGACCCTGCTCTTCGGGCTGGCGCCCGCGTTACGGACGCTGGACGTCGATCTCGTCGAATCACTGCGCGCAGGCGGTCAGAATGCCACCGCAGGCCGGAGACATCACCGGCTGCGCGGCGCCCTCGTCATCGTCGAAGTGGCCCTGGCGGTGGTGCTCGTCATCGGCGCCGGGTTGATGATCCGAACGCTCGCGGCGCTCGGCGACATCGATCTCGGTTTCAACCCCGATCGCGTCCTGACGATGCGGGTGACGATTCCGGGGTCGAGGTACCGCTCGCATGACAGCGTCGTCAATTTTTTCGATGAGCTGCAGCAGCGGGTCAACGCGCTGCCAGGCATTGACGCCGCGGGCATCGTTCGCGCGCTGCCGCTGGCGACCACGATGGGCGACTACTTCATCGACGTCGATGGGTTCCAAGAATCGCCGGGGCGTGAAGCGAAGGGCGATCAGCAGGCCGTGTCGCACGGCGCGTTCAAGGCGATGGGGATGCGCCTCGTGCGCGGGCGCTGGTTCACCGCGTCGGACACCACGGACAGCGTGCCCGTGGCCGTCGTGAACGAAGCGATGGCGCGCGCGTATTGGACCGACCCGTGCGTCCGTCGTCGGCGGCCGCATTCGTCTCGGCAGCGCGCTCGCGCGTCCGTGGGCGACCGTGGTCGGTGTCGTCGCCGACGAGCGGCACGACGGTGTGACCGGGATCGTCAAGGAGAAGTTCTTCATTCCCCACATCCAGTGGCCCGTCGCCACCGCGGGCGGTGACCCGATTCGCAGTGTGTTCGTGGTCGCGCGCACGACCGGTGATGATCCGGTGAGCATGGCGGAGGCTGTTCGACACGAAATCCGGCAAATCGATGCGAGCCTGCCCGTCGCCAACGTGCGATCGATGAACGACGTCGTCGCCGCCCGGCTGGCGACGCCACGCCTGACCGGGTTTCTGCTCGGCGTGTTTGCTGCGATCGCACTGGCGCTTGCCGCGGTCGGCATCTACGGCGTCCTCTCGTATCTCGTGTCGCAGCGGACGCAGGAGATCGGCATCAGGCTCGCCATCGGCGCGGATCGTTCGCAGGTGCTCGTCATGGTGCTGCGGCAAGGACTCTCGCTGGCGGCTGTCGGGATCGGCGTCGGGCTGATGGGCGCCTTCGCGCTGACGCGGCTGATGCAGAGCCTGCTCTACGAGGTCCGTCCGAACGATCCGATCACCTTTGTCTCGGTGGCGGCGGCGGTGCTGCTCGTCGGGCTGGCGGCCAGCTTCCTGCCGGCACGTCGGGCGACCAGGGTGTCGCCGACGATCGCGCTGCGCGGGTAGGGCTGGCGCGCTGTGGTCATCGGTCGCTGCTGGCGTTGCCGATCGCGCAGACGGTGCGGCGGCTGCCGGATCCGTAAGTTGCCACGACTTCTTTGCCGTCGACGGCGCCAATCCTGTCGGATACATCACTGCCTTCACTGGCATATCTGTTGCCTCGAGATCCAGATCGTGAAGGGCACTCCCGCGCGGCGTGAGCGGCGCCGCGGCCGTCGAACAAGGCTCTTCGGATTCTCGGCGATCAACGCCACGGCGGGTGTCCAGGTCGTGGTCCGCGATGTCGGCGCCGACTCGTTTGCCGTCGAGTCGCCGGTCCCCTGCGACGTCGGCACGCGCCAGGAGTTTCTTTTCACGAGCTACGGTCTCACGACCACCGTCACCGGCGTCGTCAAGCGCTGCGAGAGGTTCGCGCAAGAGGTCGGCGGACCTCGCTACATCGTCGGTTTCACGGCTCTCTACAAAACCGCGGCCGACCGAACGGTTGTGGCTGGGCTGCGTGGACGTGCTGAACGCCTCCACGGCGGTGCGATCACAACGCTGATCGGCTCGTCACGGGCTGAGCGTGAAGATGGCAGAGACCCATTCGCCTCCGCTGGTGACTGCGCCGTGCCTGGAACGACATCCCGAACAAGGCGGACCGGTCGAACGCGTCGTCCTCGGGAAGTTGCCCTTTACCATTGGACGCTCGGACGACGCCGACTACACGGTGTACTCCAACCCCGTCTCCAAGCTGCACGCATCCATTCTTGAAATTCGCGGGCGGTATGCCGTGCGCGATCTGCAGAGCACCAACGGCACGTTCGTGAACGGTACGCGCGTCGAGGAGCAGTTCCTCGAAGAGGGCGACATCATCCACTTCGCGCACGTCGAGTTCTGCTTTCGGCGGCACTCGTCGGTACAGCCGGTCGTGCCGCACACCCTCGAACCGGCCAGTGATCTGACGCAGGCCCTGCCACTCGACCGGCCCGCCAGCCTGATTCGAGGCGCACAGCTCCTGCGCGACATGATCGGCAGCGAAGCTGCGGACACCGCCTATGAGCCCATCGTCGATCTCAGGACCAAGGAAGTTGTTGGCTACGAGGCGCTCAGTCGAGGGACCCATCCGGAATTGCCCATCGCCCCGGCCGCCCTGTTGAGCCTCGCCGAACAGTGCGGCATGGCCGTCGAGCTGAGCCAGATGTTCCGCCGGCTGTCCGTGATGCGGTCCGACCGGCTGCCACGCGGGCCCAAAGTTGTTCCTGAATGTTCACGCGCGGGAGGTCGATGACCCGGGACTTGCCGCGTCCCTCTCGACCCTGGCTTTCCCGCCGGACGCCGCATCGTCATGGAGATTGCGGAATCCAGCATCACCAACCCCGAGGTCATGGCCAGTCACCGGGCAGCCTTCAGGACCCTCGATTTCGAGCTGGCCTACGACGACTTCGGTGCCGGGTATGCGCGATTGATCGAGTTGACCGATGTGCCGCCTTCCTACCTCAAGCTGGATCGATGCCTGATCGACGGCATCGAGGCGCAAGCGCGGCAGGACATGGTCGGCGCGCTCATCAGCGTGGCCGAGTCGCTCGACGTTCGCGTGATTGCTGAAGGCATCGAGACCCGGCAGGCCGCCGACATCTGTTCGCGCCTCGGCTGCAACCTGGGCCAGGGATACTGTATTACCCAGCCACGCCGGGCGCGAGACGCCGCGCGAAGCGCCCGGTCCGGCGACGCCGGACCACATCGACGCGAGATGGCCGGCGCCGGTCCGCGCGCGCGGTAGCCGACGGACCTCGCCTAGGGTCGGAGAGTGCGAAGACATTTGCATTGCTCCCGCCTCCCGAGCATAATCCCGCTCATCCTGACAGCGGCGGGTACAGCATTCGGGCAAACGCGCGCGATCCCGGGGATTCGCGCGTCTGACGAGGGGAGCGCACCATGAAGCGTCGAGACTTTCTGACAACGACCGCAGCCGGAGCGGCGGCAATCGCCGGGGCGGGCCTGAGCGGATTGGCCCAGGGTGGTGCGCCGGCCCCGCCGCCCGCCCAGGCGCCGCCGGCCGGGCGTGGCGGTTTCAGCCCGCTGGGTCAGCCGGGCCAGCCGGCGAACGTGCCCGCGCACAAGCTGGCGCGCATCTCGCTGATGCAGTTGAATTTTGGTGGCGTGCTGATTCCGCAGCCCTCGGCGAACAATCCGAACCCGACGCCGACGCCTCAGCAGACGCTGACGATCTTCGACTTGCCGAGGGTGTACGTCGAGACACTACGGCGTCCACAACATCGAATTCCAGCTCGGGAACGTCCAGAGGTCGGAGACCGAACCCGGCTTCATCAAGGAGCTCAAGGCCAAGCTCGACGAATACAAGATGACGATGTCGCAGATCAACATGGAGATCGGCGCCATGACCGGCATGACCGGAGATGCCGCGGGGCGGCGTCAGGGCATCGATCGCCTGAAGAAGTGGATCGACATCGCCAACCAGTACGGCTGCAAGCGCCTGATGCTCAACCAGAATCAGGCGATGCTCCTCGAAGGAGCGCAAGGCCGACGCGGTTGCGTACATGAAGGAGGTCGCCGACGCGGGCCGGCCGAGCGGCGTCATGTTCTCGGTCGAAACCCGCGGCGCGACCTCACCGGAGCTGCCAGGCGAATCTCGGCATGAAGGCGTGGGAGTTCATGATCGGCATCATCGAGGAGGCCGGCGCCCACTCGAACGTCGACATCGGCAACGTCGGCGCCATGGACCAGCAGGAGCTGAACGCGTGCATCAAGCGCTGGCACGCGCGGAGCTCGGGCAACATGCACATCAAGTCGAGCCCGAACTGGGACATCGGCAAGGCCGTCGCGTTCGCCGAGTCAATCGGCTACAAGGGCCTGTACGCGATCGAAGTTCAGCGCGTACGCGGCACAGCGCATGGTCTACAACCAGATTCTGGCGAATATTGCGTGAGCTTGGGCTTGGCTAGGCCTGAGAGGCACCGTAGGCGTGAGGCCTGCATCCTGAGCGAGGAGGACGCGAGCGACGCGAGAGTGACCCACGAGTCTGAGGCGCGGGGGTGGGGCCCTGACGCCGATTAAAGAAGATGGAGCGCTGTATGAAACGCAGAGACTTTCTCGTTGGAACAGCGGGCGTCGTCGGGGCGGCGGGACTCGGCCTGGCGCAGGGGCAGGCGCCGGCCGCGCCGGCAGGGCAGGCGCCGGCGGGCGGGCGCGGCGGTCGTGGCGGTGGCGGCGGCAGCGGCGGGCCGGCCAACGTGCCCGCGGCGAAGCTCGCGCGCGTCGCGATGATGACGCTGAACCACAACGGCATCATGAGGACGCCGTGGGCCGCGAATCCCACGCCGGCTCAGACGATGACCGTGCTCGATCTGCCGCAGTACTACGTGGACACGTACGGCATCCACGACCTCGAGTTCCAGCACGGGCATCTCGCGAAGGATACGAGCAACCCGGATCCGGAATTCTTCAAGGAGATGAAGGCGAAGCTGGACGCGGCCCAATCGCGGGCCAACCAGATCAACATCGAGATCGGCACGATGGCGACGGTGGGACCGGACGGCAAGGCGGCCGCCCTCACGGGCGACGCGCGAGCCACGTGGCTGGCGACCGGGAAGAAGTGGGTGGACGTGGCGCCGATCATCGGCATCAAGCGCCTGATGCTCAACCAGGGCGCGCTCACAGACGACTCGAAGGCCGGCGTCATGTCGCTCTGGAAGGAACTGCAGGACTACGCGCGACCGAAGCAGATCATGATCTCCGCGGAAACACGCGGGAGCGGACCCCCCGGACCTGGCCGCGGCGCAGCGCGGAGCGGCGCCGGCGGCACCAGCCCGCCGCCTCCGCCCCCAAGCCACTGCCGGACCCGCAGCGGATTCGGTACGTCACGGGGATTCTCAACGAGGTCATCGAAGGCGCGGGCGGTTACTGGAACCTCGACTTCGGCGGCGCGGGCCGGTTCACGACCCAGCAGCAGCTCCACGACGCCATCAGGCTCAACATGAAGCGGTCGGCGGGCAGCATGCACATCAAGTCGAGCCCGGACTGGGACATCGGCAAGGCCGTCGCGTTCGCCGAATCGATTGGCTACAAGGGGCTCTACACGATTGAGGTGAACCCGGACCCGGCGATTCGAATCGTGTACAACACGATTCTGTCGAATATTGCGTAGTGCGCAGACAAGTGATGTGTCGGTCCTGTAGGTCCTTCAGGTCCTTTGGGTCCTTCAGGTGAGTCCATCGGGTTCGTCAGGTCCTGCGGGTGCTCGACACCCGAAGCACCCGAACGGACCTGATGGACTCACCTGAGAGGACCGAAAGGACCAAGAGGACTTACAGGACCGACACGTCCCGACCTTCTGCAGGTGTCCACAATGAAGCGTCGAGACTTTCTCACCACGACGGTTGCGGTCGCTGGCGCGGGCGTCACTGGACTTGCGCAGGGCGGACCGCCAACGGCCGCTCAGGGTCCAGCAGCGCCGCCGGACGGGCCGGCGGGCGGGGCATGCAGCCGGCGCCGGTCAGTCGCTCAGAAGCTGTCGCGCGTCTCGATCATGACGCTCTGCTTCGACACGATCCTGAAGACGCCGTACACGCCGACTCCAACGCCCGAACAGACGCTCACGATTTTTGACCTCCCCCAGATGTACGTGGACGTCTACGGCATCCGGAACATCGAGTACCAGCACAGGCATCTCGCGGCGCCGACCGAATCGAAGACCGGGCCGATCGACGGCGAGCCGGCGGTGTTCAAGGAGCTGAGAGCGAAGCTCGACGCCGCGAAGGTCACGATGACGCAGATCAACCTGGAGTTCGGCACCGAGCAATCCATCTCGGGTCCGACGGCCGATGGACGGAAGATGGCCGTCGAGCGCACGAAGAAGTGGATCGACAACGCGGCGATGCTCGGCGTGTTCGCGCGTGATGATCAACCAGCAGCAGGCGCAGTTGAACAAGACCAACCGGGCGACTGCCGTTGCGGCCTGGAAGGAAATGGCGGACTACGGCCGCACGAAGAAGGTGACCGTCTCGGCCGAGACGCGTGGTGCGGGCACGCCTGAGTTCGTCAAGGAGCTCGGCATGAAGCCGTGGGAGTTTCTCGCCGGCATCATCAAGGAAGCCGGCGCCCACTCCAACGTGGATCTCGGCAACGTCGGCGCGATGACGCAGCAGGAGCTCCACGACTGCATCAAGGGCTGGATGCCGACATCGGCGGGCAGCATGCACGTGAAGTCGAGTCCGATGTGGGACATCGGGACCGCGGTGCGGTTCACGGAATCGATCGGCTACAAAGGCCTCTACTCGATCGAGGTCGGCACGCACCCGGCCGTGCGGATCGTCTACAACACGATTCTCTCGAATATCGCGTAGACACATGCGACCGACTCTTTGTCGGTTCTATGGGTCCTTCAAGTCCTTGGGTCCTTCAGGTGAGTCCATCAGGTTCGTCAGGGCCTGCCGGTACCGAGCCTGAAGCACCTGACGGACCGATTGGACTCACCGAGAGACGGAATAGGACCACGAGGACCTGCAGGACCCATGCGTTCGTCTTCAGTCCCCACAATGACGCCAAGACGTCCTTACCCTCTCATTCTTTCCGCCGCGTTCCATCGCTTGCGCCGTTTCGTCCGCGTCGCCGGCATTCGCTCAGCTTCCCGATGGTCCAGGCAAAGACGAGACCGTGAAGGTCTGCGGCACGTGTCATCCGGCGACGACCGCCGCGTCAGTGCGGCTGACACGCGACGGCTGGCAGACGAAGATCACCGAGATGGTCTCGCGCGGCGCGATGGCGACCGACGAGGAGCTCGCCGCGATTCTCGAATACCTGGCGGCGCACTTCGCTCGGCGAGGCCAGCGAGGTCCTGAACGTGAATACGGCGACGGCCGTTCAGCTCGAAAGCGTGCTCGAGCTCCTGCGTCGCGAGTCGGCGGCGTTCATCGAGTACCGGGAAAAAGTGAAGGGCTTCAAGTCGCTCGATGACATGAAGAACATTCCGGGCGTGCCGTTCAAGAAGATTGAGTCGAAGAAGGACTTGATCACGTTCGGGATCAAGGCAGAAGGTAGAAGTTAGAAGTCAGAAGCAACTGACGGACGTTTCACGACAATCGCCGAGCTGCTTTCCTAATGTTCCATCGGTATCCCGAACGCATACATCGCGTTGTCGTAGGTGACGAGGTACACCTGTCCAGCGCCCGGAGACAAGTCCACCCTGTGCGAACGACGTGATCGCGGCCCGGCTCGTCCAGAGCTCACGGCCGGTGTCGCCGTCGAGCGCGTACAGCACGGCGCGGGTCGATCGATTGCCGCTCGCGGCCGCGAAAACGACGCCGTTGACGACAATCGGACCAAGCGGCGAGGGCACGCTCCGTGATGCCCAGCCGGGCTCGAGCGTCACCGTTCCGGCGGTTCCCGACAGTTTGAACGCCACGATCCGTCCGCCTGCGGAAGGTCCATTGGCTGCGAAGGCGAGTCCCGGCTTTGGCGCACCGACGGCCGGCGCCAGAATCCAGCGCGTGCCCTGCGATTCCCACGTCGCCAGCGAGCCGCCGGCGCCCGCATCGCTGTAGGCCGGCGTGACTGTGAAGCGGCAGGCTGTGATTGGCGCCGCCGAGCGACGCCCCGTCGAGCACATACAGCCGGCCATCGTCGGCCGCGGCGAACACGAGATCGCGGTTGTCGTGGCGCACGACCATCGGCGAGGTGTTGAATCTGGCGCCGGGCGCCGAAAACCAGTCTTTCACCGTCAGCGTCGACGCATCGAGCGCGACGATCGAGTCCGCGAACTGAGTGGACGCCGCGGAGGGTCGGCTGTCGGAGGAAGCCGGCGCGGAGCCCACCGCGACGAAGACGGTGCCGTCGGTGCCAAATGCAAGTCCCGACGTGCCGACGATGTTGGGCCCGCCCGTGCGCCAGCTCGTCACCGCATGATCGGGCGTCGTAGTGTCGATCATCCACACGCCGTTCGGCGACGCGCCGCAGCCGTTCGACGTCGTCGTGTACACCGCGCCGTCGATGAACACGAGCGCCGACGCCATCGCGCCAGGCGGAAGGAACGGCACGCCCGGCTCCGCGTCGGTGCCGTCGCTCGTGCGAAGCACGCGCAGGAAGCCATCCGTGCCGACGACGTAGAGCGGGTCGACGCCGCCGAAGGGTACGCCCGCGACTGGGCCACGCGCCCGGCCGCCTCGCGCGGCCTGGGCCGGCGGTGCCGGCGGCGGCCCGGCGGCGCCGCGACCGCGCGGAGGCTGGCTCATGACGGCGGCGCCGCGGCCCGGTTCGCCGACGGCGCTCGTGCTGCGACCGCGCGCGCCGCCGCCTCGTCCGAACGCCGGTTGAACGAGCGCCGTGCGACGAGCCGGGAATCGCCGTCAGCGCGCCGGGGCACTCGGCGCGTGACCGGCGGCGGACCGCCGGTCGGTGCCGCGTAGTTCAACTGCACGTTCCAGTAGGGCTTGTTGAGATCGGTGTCGATGGCAAAGACCCGGTCGGCGCTGCCGCCGAGAAACGCGAGCGCCTTGAAGCCGCGGTAACCAATCAAGCGATCGAGCAGCACCGGCGTCGTGAGTGAGTGCAGGCCGCGCGTCTCGATTGTCGAACTGCGCCTTCCAGAGGAACGTGAAGGTTCCGTCCGAGACCGACGCCTTCGTCAGTCGTTCGTCTCCGCGCACCCACGACGTCCGTTGCGCGTCAACGCCGCTCGTGGTCCATTCCTGCGCCAGGAGCGCGGCCGAGCCGGCAGATGCCACCGCAGCCACGAAAACAAGCGCGGCTGCAGGAACGGGCTTCATCGTCCTGATGGGCGCTCGATGCCGAACGCGTACAGCTTGCCGTCGTACGTGCCGATGTACACGCGGCCGTTGGCGATCGACAGACTGCTGAAGTGATTGAAGGATGTGATGGTGTCCCCGCTCGACCAGAGCTCCGCGCCGGTGCGCGCGTCGAGCGCGTACAGCACGGCGTGCGTGGAACGGGCGATGCGGTTCGCCGACGAGTTGAACGCGAGGCCGATGTCGGCCGTTGACTGCGTGGCGTCTTCGCCGCTGCCGTAGCCGAACACGACGCCGTTGGCAATCACGGCCGGGTCGGCAAGTGGCATGTCGCGCGACAGCCACGCGGGCACGAGCTCGAGGCGGCCGGCCCGAGTTTCCATCTTGAACGCCGCGATAGCGCCGTGCATGACGATGCCGTGTTCGATCGGCGCCTTGAACGCGGGATGCTTGGGTCCCCAGAACGGCATGAGGATCCAGCGCGTGCCGTCGGTGTCTTCCCACGTCGACAGCGCGCCCCAGATGCCGGCGCCGGCGAAGTGCACTTCCTCGTTGCAGACGAGCGGCGTGCGGTAGACCGGCGTGCGGTGGTCCTCACCGCCGAGCGAGGCGGTGTCGAGCAGCCAGATGCGGCATTCCTTGCTCGACTGCACGGTGTACTCGCGGCCTTTGAAGTCGAAGACGGGGCCGGTCACGTTGATGTCGAGATCGCGCTTGCGGAGCCAGAGGGCGTTCGACGGCGCGTACCAGTCCACCATCTCCATCGCCTTGGTCGCCGGGTTCTGCTTCGCCGCGATGATCGCCTGGCCGTAGACCTGTTGCGCAGGGTAGTAGTCGCCGTCGCCGCTGCCCGCGTACACACGGCCGTCTTTTCCGATCGATGGTCCGAGTCGCGGCCAGAGTCCGCCGCTGCCCGGATTGAAGCTGCCGACTTTCTTCGTTGCCAAATCGAAGCTGTAGAACTGGTTCGGATTTCCACCACAGCCCTGCGCCGTCGTCGTGTACAGGACGTTGTCCTGCATGTTCAGTGAGTACGGCTTGCCGTTCGGCGGAATGAAGAGCTCGGGCGGCGCGACGTCCTCGCCGGTGGCCGCATCGAGCTGGCGCAGGCGGCCGTCCCAGGAGATCGCGTAAACGGTGTACTTGCCGGGCGTGCCGGTGGGCGCGACGAGCGGCGTGGCTGTCAGTCCACCCGGGCAGAGCGGGTAGTAGCCTCCGCCGCCGGCCGGCACCTGGAAGGTGCTGTCGAATTTGCGTTTCCAGATCTGGCGGCCGGTTTCGACGTCGATGCCGTAGATGTTGTCGGAAACACCGGCGAGGATGCCGATCTCGCGCGCGCCATTGGCGCGAACCGACGATGAGCGGCGGGAAGAGGTTGTGCATCTGCCGCGGTTCATTGTCTGTCTGCAGCGTCCAGAGCAACTTGATAGTGGGCGCTGTGGCGGGGCTGATGAGCGTCTCATTGCGCTGCCACGACGTGCGGCGCGCGTCGGCGCCGTCCATCAGCCACTGCGCCTTGGCCGGCGGCTGTTGCGCCGTCAGCGCTGCAGTCGCCGACAGTGCGGCCGCCGCGACGATCGCGATCCCCGCTCGTGTCATGCGTTGAGGTGGGGGATTGTAACAGGTCGGGGACAGAGCCCTTTTCCACAGATCTACGCAAAAAGGGGACAGAGCTCGAGGGTCGAGCTCTGTCCCCTTTTTGCCTGAACTGTGGAAAAGGGCTCTGTCCCCGACCTGTTAGCGGGGCGGAGTTGGCGCGGGTGCGGGAGTCGAGCCAGCCGGCGGAGCCGCCGCGGGCGGAGTGGCCGGCGCGGGCGCCGGCATCGGCAACGCGGGCGCGGTCTGGGCAGGCGTCGCGGGACCACCGACGCCCGAGACCACCGAACCGCCCCCTTGCGTGCGGCCGACGACCGACAGCACCAGGGCACCAAGCAGGAAGAGCGTGCCCAGCACGGCAGTGGCGCGCGTCAGGACGGTCGCGCCGGCACGGGCGCCGAACGCCGTCTGACTGCTGGCGCCACCGAACGCCGCGGCGATGTCACCGCCCTTGCCCTGCTGCAGCAGCACGACCACGAGCAGCAGCATGGACACGAGCACGTACAGGACGAGCAAGAACCAATACATGGAACCCTCAGTATATCCGCTCAGGCTCGAGGCTTGAGGCCTGGGGCTTGGGGCAGGAACCTGTCCTTTGCCCTTTGACCTGGGCCCTTTGGACCTACCTTTGCCCTTTGCCCTCTGCCCTTTGCCCTTCCCGGGCCCCCTGGATGATCTTGAGAAAAGTGGCCACATCGAGGCTCGCGCCTCCGACGAGCGCGCCGTCCACGTCGGGCAGGGCTGACAGTTCCCGGATGTTGTCGGGCTTGACCGAGCCGCCGTACTGAATACGGCACTTGCCGGCAGCCTCGGCGCCCCACCACTCCGACAGCCGCTTCCGGATGTGCCGGTGCGACTCGTCGGCCTCAGCGGGCGTCGCCGTTTTGCCAGTGCCGATCGCCCACACGGGCTCGTAGGCAATGATCAGGGCCGCGAGCTCGTCGGCCGTGACGTCCTCGAGGCCGACCCGGATCTGCCGATCGAGCACCTCGATCATCCGCGCGCCTTCTCGCTCTTCGAGCGTTTCGCCGATGCAGACGATGGGCACGAGCTCGGCGCGAATCGCCGCGCGCACTTTCTTCTGCACCGACTCGTCGGTCTCCCCGAACAAACGCCGCCGCTCCGAGTGGCCGATGATCACGTACCCCGCGCCGGCGTCCTTCACCATGGCCGCGCTGACCTCGCCGGTGAAGGCGCCTTCGTTCTCGAAGTGCGCGTTCTGCGCGGCCACGCCGACAGGCGTATTGCGCGCGACCTCCACGACCGTCGCCAGACACGTGAGCGGCGGTGCGACGATCACTTCAACGCCGCTCAGCGGCTTGACCAGCGCCGCAAGCTCGCGCGTGTAGGCGAGCGCGTCGCGGTTGGTCTTATACATTTTCCAATTTGCGGCGATCACAGGAATGCGAGACAAGGGCAACCTCTTCGTTAAGTTTGAAGTTAGAAGTCGGAAGTCAGAAGCAACTGACGGTTTGTCGACCGACTCCGGAGTGCGCCCAGTTGCTTCTGACTTCTAACTTCCAACTTCGAACTTGATCCAGTTCTAGTCCACGAGTGCGGCTACTCCCGGGAGTGTCTGGCCGCCCAGGAACTCCAGCGACGCGCCGCCGCCGGTCGAGATGTGCGTCATCTTGTCGGCGACGCCCGCTTGCGTGACGGCGGCGACCGAGTCGCCGCCGCCGATGATCGTCGTGCCGAACACGTTCGACACCGCCTGAGCCAGCCCCATGGTTCCCGCGGCGAATGGCTTCATCTCGAACACACCCATCGGCCCGTTCCAGACCACGGTCTTGGCGCGGCCGATGACGTTCGCGTAGAGCTTCACCGTCTGCGGGCCGATGTCGAGGCCCATGCGATCGCCGATCGACGGATCGTCCACGGCCAGCGTCGCGGTCGGCGCGCTCGCGTCGAGCTTGGGCGCCACCACGTGATCCACGGGCAGCTCGAGCGCGATCCCGGTCGCCTTCGCTCGTTCGATCAGGCCCTCGGCGGTCGCAACGAGCTCGTCCTCGACGAGCGACTTGCCGACCGGCTGTCCGAGCGCCTTCAGGAACGTATAGGCCATCGCCCCGCCGACGAGCAGCGCATCGACCTTGCCGAGAAGGTTCTCGATGACCTCGAGCTTGTCGGACACCTTGGCACCGCCGAGGATCGCGACGAACGGACGCTCGGGATCGCCAAGCGCCCGGCCCAGGTACTCGACCTCGGCCGCCATCAGGAAGCCGGCGGCCGACGCCTTCGCGTAATGGACGATGCCCTCGGTCGACGCGTGCGCGCGATGCGCCGATCCGAACGCGTCGTTCACGTACACGTCAGCCAGATCCGCCAACGCCCGCGCGAAGTCCTTGTCGTTGGCTTCCTCGGCCGCATGGAACCGAAGGTTTTCGAGCAGCACGACGCCCTTGGGATGCCGGGCGACGACATCGGCAGCTGCCGGGCCGATGCAGTCGGGCGCGAAGGCGACCGGACGATGGAGAAGCGACGTCAAATGTTCGGCCACCGGCAGCAAACTGAATTCGGGCTTGGGCTTGCCCTTCGGACGGCCGAGGTGCGAGGCCAGGATCACGGTGGCGCCCTTTTCGAGCGCATAGGTGATGGTCGGCAGCGCCGCGCGTATCCGCGTGTCGTCGGTGATGCGCGCGCCGTCGAGCGGCACGTTGAAGTCCACGCGGATGAACACACGGCGCCCCGCGAGGGCCAGGTCACGAATCGTGCGCAACGCCACGACTAGAGTCCCTTCTTGGCCATGTAGAGAATCAGGTCCACGCACCGGCTCGAGTAGCCCCACTCGTTGTCGTACCAGGCGAGGATCTTCACGAAGTTTCCGTCCATCACCTTGGTGTACGGCGCGTCGAGCATCGCGGAGTGCGGATTGCCGCGGAAGTCGATCGACACGAGCGGCGCCGTCACGTACTCGAGGATGCCTTTGAGCGCTCCGTCCGCGGCGGCCTTGAACTTCGCGTTCACTTCCTCGGCCGTCGCCGGCTTGTCGAGCAGCACGTTGAGGTCCACGACCGACACGTTCGGTGTCGGCACGCGGAGCGAAATGCCATCGAGCTTGCCCTTGAGCGCCGGCAGCACTTCGCCGACGGCCGCGGCCGCCCCTGTCGTGGTCGGGATGATCGAGAGCGCTGCCGCGCGCGCACGGCGGATGTCCTTGTGCGGCAGGTCGAGCAATTGCTGGTCGTTGGTATAGGCGTGGCACGTCGTCATCCAGCCCTTCGTGATACCGAACGACTCGTGGAGGACCTTCGCGATCGGCGCCAGGCAGTTCGTCGTGCAGGACGCGTTCGAAATGACGTGGTGTTTCGCGGGATCGTAGGTCTCGTGGTTCACGCCCATCACGAAGGTGGCATCAGGCTTCTTGGCCGGGGCCGTGATGACGACGCGTTTTGCGCCGCCCGCGATGTGCTTGGCGGCATCCTCACGCGCGGTGAACCGGCCGGTGCCCTCGAACACGACGTCGACGCCGAGGTCCTTCCACGGCAGTTGCGCCGGGTCCTTCTGTGCGAGCACCTTGAACTTGTCGCCGTCCACGGTGATGCTGTCGCCCGATGCGCTGATGTCGGCGCGGAGATTGCCCAGGATCGAGTCGGTACTTGAGCAAGTGGGCGAGCGTCGCGGCGTCGGTCAGATCGTTCACGGCCACGATGTCGATCTCGTCGTGGGCCATGGCGGCGCGCATGATGTTGCGCCCGATCCGCCCGAAACCGTTGATGCCTACCTTGATGGCCATGCTGGAAAACTCCTCTCAAACAGGAAACGGACCGAAGTAAACCCCTGATTCTATCAAGTATCATCGTCCTGTCGTGCACGCCCTCTACACGCTCGCCGTCATCGTGCTCGCCGCGGTGCTCTCGCCCTGGTTCCTGTATCAGGCCGTGCGTTACAGGAAATACATCGGCAGCCTCACCCAGCGGATGGGCCGGCTGCCGGTGAGCTTCAACCTCGACGCCGACGAGTCGATCTGGATCCATGCGGTGTCGGTCGGCGAAGCGCTCATGGTCCGGGCGCTCGTCGGCGACTTGCGCGAGCGGTACCCCCACCTGAAGGTGTTCCTGTCGACGACCACGTTGACCGGCCAGCAGATCGCGAAGCGCATTCAGGGCGTGGACGGCGTGTTCTTCTTCCCGTTCGACCTGCCCATTTTCGTGAACCGCACGCTACGGCTGGTTCGCCCGCGACTCTTCATCATGATGGAGACCGAGATCTGGCCGAACCTGCTCAGGCGCTGCCGCAAGCTGGGCATCAGGACCATTCTCGTGAACGGCCGGATCTCGTCCCGCTCGTATCCGCGGTACCGGCTTGCTCGCCCCTTCTTCCGGGCCGTGCTGGCCGACATCAATCGGCTCTGCATGCAGAGCGACGAGTCGGCGCGCCGCATCACCGACATCGGCGCCAATCCCGGGCGCGTGACCGTCACGGGAAGTCTGAAGTTCGACTCGCTCGAAACTCCTGCGATGGCTGCGGGTCGAGGCGCGAGCCGCGTGCTTCGCTACTTCAGGATCCCACCGGGCCGCCCGGTCTTCATGGCCGCCAGCACGTTCAAGGGGGAAGAAGCCGCCGTGCTGGACGCCTTTGCCGTGGTGCGTCGTGCGGCGCCGGGCGCCCTGGCCGTGATTGCGCCGCGCAAGCCCGAACGCTTCGCCGAGGCCGAGGCTCTGGCCAGCGCCGAAGGCCTGCGGGTCGTCCGTCGCTCGGCGCTCGCCGTCGATGCCGAGCCACGAGCGGATGTGGTCATTCTCGACTCGATGGGGGAGCTGGCGCACCTGTTTCCGGTGGCGACGGTCGTCTTCGTCGGCGGCAGTCTCGTCGCGCAGGGTGGACACAACATCCTCGAGCCGGCCGTGCACGGCAAGCCCATCGTGTTCGGTCCGCACATGGAAAATTTCGCCGAGATCTCGGCCACGTTCCTACGGAACCAGGCGGCCATTCAGGTGGCGGACGCGGCGTCGCTCATCGACGTCGTGGCCCGGCTGATGAGCGATTCAGTGGAGCGCGCCCGGTTGGGCGCCGCCGCGCGCGCGCTCGTGGAAGCCAACCGGGGCGCGAAAGTCCGCACGCTCGACGCCATCGCCGAGATCCTGCCGCTTCCCGGCACCCGTGGGGTTGTCCGTCCGTTCCGGCGTGTTTGAGGCGGTCAGGAGCATGTCCGCCACGTCACGACGCGTACCCGTCGTGAGCATCGGCAACCTGGCGATGGGAGGGCGCGGCAAGACGCCAGTCGCCGCGCTCGTGGCGCGGCTTCTCCTGGCCGCCGGCGAGAATCCGGCCATCTTGAGCCGCGGCTACCGCAGACGCCACGCCGTGGACGGCGTGGTCATCGTCAGCGACGGTCGGCATATTGTCGCGGACGTCGATCGCAGCGGCGACGAACCGCTCCTGATGGCGCGTCTTGCGCCCGGCGCCGCGGTGCTTGTTCACGAACAGCGGGCGATGGCCGCCGCGGTGGCGGAGCGTGTCATCGGCGCGACCGTCCACGTGCTCGACGATGGGTTTCAGCACACGAGCCTGGGGCGGGACATCGACATCGTGATCGTGACTCCTGAGGATCTGGCTGGCCGTCCGCTGCCGCTTGGCCGGCTGCGATCGCCGGTGTCGTCGCTCGCGAACGCGGACGCCGTAATCGTCGATGCTGGGGCTGGTGAATCGGCCGGATTCGGCGCGTGGTGTCGGAACGCACCAGGATCTTCCACCTCGAGCGTGCGCTCGGCGCGCCGGTTCCGCTCGAGCCGGAGAGATCCGCACCCGCCGGCCTCACGGCCGGCAGCTCCACCCGGGTTGTGGCGTTCGCGGGTATCGCTGGTCCCGAACGGTTTCGGGAGGCGCTTCGATCGTCGGGGTGGGAGGTCACCGAGCTCGTGGCGTTTCCGGATCACCATCGATACCGACGGAAGGATCTGGATCGCGTGGCCGCGGCCGTGGCGTCTACCGGCGCCGGGGGCGCGGTCACCACCGAGAAAGACGCGATGCGATTGTTGCGGCTCCGGCCGCTACCGGTGCCCATTGCATCGATCCCGCTCGAGGTCACGGTCGTGCCGGCTCCGGAATTCCGCGACTGGCTCGTGACCTGTGTCCGGGAGGTGCGGGCGTGACGCTCACCGAGGCGCGGCATCGCCTCGAGTACGCGATGGTCATGACCGTGCGCGCGCTGTCGGGTGGTTTACCCGGGCCGCTGACGCGTGCCATGGGCACCACGATCGGCTGGGTCTTCTACCTTGTTGACGGCGGGCATCGGCGTCTGGCCCAGGACCAGCTGGCTGCGGCGTTTCCGACGCGGTCCCGGCGCGAGTGTCGCCGCATCGCTCAACAGACGTTCGTGCATTTCGGCCGGATGATCGTTGCCGTGCTGCGTGCGAGCACGCAATCGCCTGGCGAGCTCCTGCGGGACATCGAAGTCGAAGGCGAGGAGCGCGTTCACGCGGCGCTCGCCGGCGGCAGGGGCGTCATCTTCTTCGCAGGCCACTTCGGGTTCTGGGAGCTGCACGCCCTGGCCCACGGTGTCGTGGCTCCACCGCTGGCCGTGCTGGCGCGCCCGCTGGACAATCGCCTGCTCGAAGGGATGCTCGAGCGGGTGCGCACGTCGACGGGGAACACGGTCATCTATCGTCAGGGCGCCATTCGGAAGGTGCTCCGCGTGCTCGAGGCGAACGGCGGCGTCGCGATTCCCATCGATCAGCACATCCAGGGCACGAACGCCGTCCGGGTGGATTTCTTCGAACGGCCGGCATCCACGACCTCTGCGGTGGCAATGCTGGCGCTGCGGACGGGCGCGCCGCTGATCGGGGTGTTCGCCTTGCCGCTCGCGGGCGGCCGGTTCCGTATGATTTACGAGCACCCGGTCGAGTTGCCGCCGGCCGAATCGCCGGATCCCATCCGCGAGCTGTCACAACGTTGCAGCGACGTGCTCGAGATGTACGTTCGTCGCCATCCGCATCTATGGTTGTGGATGCACCGCCGATGGCGCGACTTGCCGTCCGGCGCAACCGAAGAGGTTCGCGACATGTTCCCGGCCCCGGCGCCTGAGGAACGCGAGGCGCCCGAATGATCGATCCCGACACCTCGGGCGTCGAGCGCCTGGTGCTGCGTCCGCCGAACTGGCTTGGAGACGCCGTGCTGGCGCTACCGGCGATGGCCGCGGTCCGCCGACATTTCCCCACGGCGCACTTGACGGTCGCCGCTGCGCCGTCCGTCGCGGCGCTGTTCCGCGAGGACACCGACGTCGGCCCGAATCGCGTCGTCGAGTTGCCCGCGGCGACGCGCGATGCGGTGGCGACGCTCGAGGCCGAAGGATTCAATCTCGGCATCCTGTTTCCCAACTCGTTCCGGTCGGCGTGGCAGTTCTGGCGTGCAGGGATTCCCGCTCGCTGGGCCTACGCGACATCGGCCCGTGGTCTCTTGCTCACGCGCCGAAGCCAGCCGGCACGCCGCGCCGGCGTGCCGCACCAGTCCGACTACTACCGTGACCTTGTGACGGGGCTGGGGATTCAGTGCGACGAAGAGATACCACCGCGCATTGCGCCTCGTCAGCCGAGCGTCGAGCGCGCGACCGCGCTGCTCGCCTCGCATGGCGTGCCCCTGGATACACCGCTCGTCGGGTTCGCGCCCGGCGCGGCGTACGGTCCAGCGAAGCAATGGCCGCCGCAGCGCATGGCGGAAGTGATCGCGCGCCTCGGCCGCGACCACGGCGTGGTGTCCGTGATCTTCGGTGCGGCGCACGATCGGGACTCGGGCCGTGCGATAGAATCCTGGCTCCGTGCGCACGCGCCCGACATGGTTCCCCGCGTGGTCGATTTGATCGGTCGAACCAGTCTCGGGGCATTGATTGCCGTCGTCGAACGCGTCACCGCCTTCGTCTCCAACGATTCCGGCGCCATGCATCTCGCGGCGGCCCTGGGGCGGCCGGTCGTGTCGATCTTCGGCCCCACCGATGAGCGCGCAACGAGACCTGTCGGCGACCATGTGGTGCTCACATCCCGGGTACTGTGCCGGCCCTGCATGTTGCGCGATTGCCCGATCGACCACCGGTGCATGCGGCGAATCTCCGTCGATACCGTGTACGGCGCCGTCGCCGCACGCCTGACCCCGGCGGTCCGCTGAACGCATGCGTCCCGCCGTATTCCTCGATCGCGACGGCACGATGATTCACGAGGCGGGCTATCTCAGCCGCCTCGAGGACCTCCGCTGGTTTCCCTGGACGTCGGAGGCGATACGGCTCCTCAACCGTGCGGGGTTCATCGTCTGCGTCACGACCAATCAGGGCGGCATTGGTCTCGGGTTTTTTACGGAAGGCTTCGTCGCCGAGCTCCATCGCCGCATGACCAAGACGCTCGAGGCGGGCGGGGCACGCGTCGATGGCTGGTTTCACTGTCCGCATCATCCGTCGGCGATTGTCGAGACACTTCGTGCGGACTGCGACTGCCGTAAACCGCGGCCAGGCATGATCAATCAGGCGATCGCGCGTTTCAATATCGATCCGGCGCGATCCTTTGTCGTCGGCGACAAGCTCATCGACGTCGAATTCGCCACGCGTGCCGGCGCCCGCGGCGTTCTGGTCACGACCGGATACGGCGAGGAGGTCGTTCGCGAGCATGGCGGGACCGTCCCCGGCGCCGCTCATGTGGCGGGTGACCTGATGGCCGCCGTGGCCTGGATCCTGGCCGGGAGCCGGCCGGCGGCCGAGCCGGTATGACGCGACCGCCTACCCGATTCCGCAAGATCGTCGATCGATTCTCGGCCGTCCGGATGGTCGTCGCGGGCGATCTCATCGCCGACGAGTTCATCTACGGCCGTATCGACCGCGTGTCGCGCGAAGCGCCCGTCCTGATTCTGAGATACGACTCGACCGAGATCGTGCCGGGCGGCGCCGGCAACGCCGCGAACAACGCCGCCACGCTCGGCGCGCGGGTCACGGTCGTGGGCGTGGCCGGCCGTGATGAGGCGGGCGACCGGATGGTCCAGGCGCTCGGCGAATCGTCGGACGTGAAAGGTGTCGTTCGTCCGGCCGGGTATGCCACGCCCGTGAAAACACGGATCCTCGCCGGCGGCATCCATTCCGCCAAGCAGCAGGTGGTACGCGTCGATCGTGCAGGCGGTGCGTTGACGACGAGCACGGTTCGCGAAGTCGAACGGACACTGACTCGGGCGATCCGGACTGCCGACGTGATCGTGATTTCGGACTACGGGAGCAAGCTCATCACGCCCGAGTCGTGGCGGCGCGCGCTCACGGCAGCGAAACGGTCGTCGCCGCCGCTCCTGCTCGTGGACTCGCGGTACGCCCTCACGGGCTTCGCCGGGCTGACCGCGTGTACGCCGAACGAGTCCGAGGTCGAGGCGTTGCTCGGTATTCGCATCGGCGACGATCGAGAGATTCTCGAGCGCGCCGGCCGGACGCTCCTGGGAACGATCGCGTGCCGCGCCGTACTCGTGACGCGCGGCAGCCGCGGCATGGCGCTCTTCCAAGCGGATGCCCCCACCGATCACATTCCGATTGTCGGCTCGGATCAGGTCACCGACGTCACCGGCGCGGGGGATACCGTGATCGCCGCGTTCGCGCTCGCGCTCGCTACCGGCGCGTCTTTTGCCGATGCCGCGCGCGTCGCCAATCACGCCGGCGGCATCGTGGTCATGAAACGCGGCACGGCCACCGTGACGCCCGAAGAGCTCGTGGCGTCGCTGGAAGGAGGCAACCGGGTTTCTTGAGAAACCCGGTTTCTTGTGCATGGGCGAAGTGCTCACTGAAACGGAACTGATCGCTCGCGTCGCCGAGGATCGGCGCGGCGGCCGGACCGTCGCCTTCGCGAACGGTTGCTTCGATGTGCTCCACGTCGGCCACAGCCGTTACCTTGCCGGATCGCGCGAGCAGGGCGACCGGCTCGTCGTCGCCGTCAACGACGATGCGTCGGTGCGCGCGCTGAAGGGCGCGGATCGGCCGATTCTTCCGGCGGCGACGCGCGCCGAGCTGGTGGCGGCCCTGCGCGCCGCGGACTACGTTGTCGTGTTTCCCGACGTGACGGTTGAGCGGCTCCTGCGGCTGATCCGGCCGGACGTCCACTGCAAAGGGACGGACTACACGGTCGACACCGTGCCTGAACGTGCAGTCGTTCGAGAGTACGGCGGGCGCGTGGCCATCGTCGGCGATCCCAAGGATCACTCGACGCGAGACCTGCTGGCACGCGCGGGATCCGAGGGATCCGAGGCTCGCGGTTCCCGGACGCCGAGGTCCGAGTGAACCGGCTCCTCGTCGTGCGTCTGGGTTCGCTCGGTGACCTGGTGCACACATTGCCGGCGGTGTCGGCGATCCACCGCACGTTTCCTCGCCTCGAGATCGACTGGCTGGTGGACGCGGTCCATCAGGAATTTCTCGCGCTCGTCCCGATTCTGACGTCGGTCGTGTCCTTGACCGCACCGAATCTCGACGGATGGCTGGACGTTCGTCGCCGATTGCGCGCCAGGAAATACGATGCGGCACTCGACTTTCAGGGGCTCGTGAAGTCGGCGGCCTTGTCGCGCCTGTCCGGCGCGACGCGCGTGATGGGATTCGATCGCGCGTCGCTGCGCGAACCGGCCGCGGCCGTGCTGTACCGGGAACGCGTGGCGGTCGGGACCGGCGGGCATGTCATTCAGAAGAACCTGCGGCTCGCCGCCGCCGCCGGCGCCCAGACCGCGACGGCCGAGTTTCCCATTCGTCCGGTCGAATCCGCGGCTCTCGTTGCCGTGCTGGCGAGCGGCGCGTCGCCGTTCGCGTTGCTCAACCCGGGCGCGGCGTGGCCCAACAAACGCTGGCCCGCCGATCGATTCGGCCGGCTGGCGGCATGGCTCCGCGATCAACATGGGCTGCGATCCATCGCGCTGTGGGGGCCCGGCGAGGAAGCGCTGGCTGACGCCATTGTCACCACGTCATCCGGGGCGGCGATGCTGGCGCCGCCGACGCAACTGACGGATCTCGTGGCCCTCTCGCGCGCTGCCCGCCTCCTGGTATCTGGTGATACTGGACCGACGCACATCGCGGCCGCTGTCGGTACACCGGTCGTCGCGCTCTTCGGTCCGACCGATCCCGTTCGCAACGGTCCGTGGAACCCGGACGACCGGTCCCTGTCGCGCTACACGACGTGCGATTGCCACTACGAACGACGCTGCCGCCGGGCAGTGGAGCAGTGGTGTCTGGGCTCGATCGGCGAAGAGGAAGTACGGCAGGCGGTCAACGATCGATTGGACCGTACGAGCCCCAAGCCCCAAGCCGCAGGCCCCAAGCCCTGACTCATGTCGCTTCTCGCTCGCCTCCGCGTCCCCCTCGGTTTCGCCGCGGCCGCCGTGTCGTTCTTTCTCGCGAGCCCCTCCTGGACGTCGTGGCGCCTGGGGCTTGGTGTCGCGTTGAGCGGCGAGTTGTTGCGGTTGTGGGCCTCTGGTCACATCGAGAAGAGCCGGGAGATCACCCGGTCCGGCCCGTACCGGTTCGTGCGGCATCCGCTCTATCTCGGTTCCGCGCTCCTTGGGCTCGGCTTCATCGTTGCGGCGAACGATGCCGCCGTCGCCGTGCTCACGCTGCTGTATCTCGGACTGACGCTGACGGCCGCGGCGCGCTCAGAGGAAGCGCATCTCGACGAGAAGTTCCAGGGCGCGTACTCGGACTATCGCGCCGGAACGATGGCGCCAGCCGATCGGCCCTACAGCTGGAGGCGTGTCTTCGCGAATCGCGAATATCAGGCCGTGGCCGGTCTCGTGGCCGTGTTCGCGTTTCTCTGGTGGCGACTGTAGCGCCTTCGGCGCAAGTCAGAAGTTAGAAGTTAGAGAACAGAAGTTGTGAGCGGTCGTGGCACGGGCGTGGGGCGAGCCAGAATGAGTCCTGATGGCATCGGTCACCCCGGTCGCGCTCGCTCGCCGTCTTGGCCAGCCGGATGCTCCGGTGGTCCTCGACGTCCGGACGCGGGCCGAGTACGCAGCGGGTCACGTTCCGGGCGCCGTCAACATCCCATTCACCGAGATTGGAACGCGAGCCGGCGAGATCCCGTCGAAAGGGCGTGACGAGATCGTCGTCTATTGCGGCCATGGCCCGCGGGCGTGGATCGCGGCTCTGCGACTGAGGCGGCTCGGGTTTCAGCAGGTGCTGTTGCTGCGAGGGCATTGGGAGGGATGGCGGAAGACGCATGGATCCATTTGAGGCATTCAAGAACATTCAGAAACACGGCTGGGCGCACTTCGCGCCGCTCGAGATGTTCACCACGCCGTCCGCGGCGACGCTGGTGAAATTCGCGCGCGTCGCCGCCGGGCAGCTCGTCCTCGACGTGTGTTGCGGCACCGGCGTCGTGGCGGTCACCGCGGCCCGAAAAGGCGCCCAGGTCACGGGCCTCGATTTCACGCCGGAGCTTCTGGCGCGGGCACACGAGAACTCGCGCGTGGCGAATGTTGCCGTCGACTGGCAGGACGGCGACGTCGAGGCGCTGCCGTTTCCCGATAACACCTTTGATGTCGTCCTCAGCCAGTTCGGACACATCTTCGCCCCGCGGCCCGAGGTGGCAATCGGTGAGATGCTGCGCGTGCTCCGGCCGGGCGGCACCATCGCGGTCTCGACCTGGCCGCCGGAGCACTACGCCGGCCGCATTGGTGAGCTCATCGCCCGATACCTGCCGCCGCCTCCCCCCGGGCTCGCGGCGCCGCCGCAGTGGGGCGACGTCAACATCGTTCGCGAACGTCTCGGCGAGGCCGTCCGCGATCTGACGTTCAGTCGTGATGTCCAGCGGGCGCCGGCGCTCAGCCCGCAGCACTTTCGCGAGCTGGCGGAGCAGAGTGCCGGACCGCTCGTCACGTTGGTGGAGACGCTCTCCGTGACGGATCCGGCGCGCCTCGAGGGATTCCGACGCGAATATGAAGCGATCGCCAGCGAGTATCTGGAGGACAATGTGCTCCGCCAGGACTATCTGCTGACCCGGGCCACCAAGGTGTAGGGCACAAGTGAGAAGGCAGAAGTTGCAAAAGTTAGAAGTGACTGGAGTCTTCCATGATCCGTGCGATTGCGACGACCCTGGTTCTCGGTGTGTTGGGTTTCGTGGCGCTGACCGCCCGCGGGGCCACGTTGGTGGCGACGCCGCAGACCGGGGGCACCGCCAAGGACTGGATTCAACTGTTCAACGGCCGCGACCTGAACGACTGGACCATCAAGTTCGCCAAGCACGACCTTGGCGTGAACCTGAACGACACGTTCCGCGTCGAAGATGGCTTGCTGAAGGTCCGCTACGACAAATGGGGAACGTTCGGGAGCGAGTTCGGTCACATCTTCTATAAGGACGCGTTCTCGTACTACCTGCTCGCCGCGGAGTACCGGTTCGTCGGCGAGCAGGTGGCCGGAGGGCCTAGCTGGGCGATCCGCAATAACGGCTTGATGCTGCACGCCCCGAATCCGCAAGACGATGTTGAAGGATCAGGACTTCCCGATCTCGATCGAAGTCCAGTTGCTCGGCGGTCTGGGCGACGGCAAGCCGCGTACGACCGCGAACCTGTGCACGCCGGGCACGAACGTCGTGATGAAGGGCGCGCTCGTGACGGCGCACTGCATCAACTCCACGTCGAAGACCTACGACGGCGATCAGTGGGTGCGGGTCGAGGTGCTCGTGCACGGCGATGAGCTCATCCGTCACACCGTGGAGGGCCAGACCGTCCTCGAGTATTCGAAGCCGCAAATTGGCGGCGGCAACGTGGCGCCGGTCGATCCGGCGATCAAGATCGACGGTACGCCCCTCACCGGTGGGTTCATTTCGCTGCAGGCTGAAACGGCCCCGGCGGATTTCCGGAAGGTCGAGCTGCTCAATCTGGAAGGCTGCCGCGATCCGAAGGCGTCCAACTACCGATCGTACTTCGTGAAGGACAATCCCGCGATGTGCCGGCGGTAACAATCGATTGCATTGGCGAAGAGTTCAACGATAATTAGCCGTCCACCCACGCCAATTCGAACGAAGGAGCGCGCCATGGAACGCCGTGAGTTTCTTGTCACCGCCGCCGCCGGTGCCGCCGCGATTGCCGGCATGTCTCCCCGCGCCCGCGCACAGGCCGCCGAGCGGGCGTCGTCGGCCAAGCTCGATCGCATTTCGATCATGACGCTCAACTTCCAGGCGCTGCTGAAGGTGCCCGACACCCAGCCGTCTCCGGAGCGCACGCTCGAACTGTTCGACTTGCCCGCGATGATTGCGGATACCTACGGCGTCCACAAGATCGAGTTCCAGCACTACCACATCGCCTCCACCGAGCCGGCGTACCTGAAGGACCTGCGCGGCGCCATCGAGAAATCCAAGTCGCGGATGACCCAGATCAACGTCGAGTTCGGCGCGGAGCTCACGTTCTCGGTGACCTCCCAGCGCTACCGGACGATGACGGTGGACCTGACCAAGCGGTGGGTGGACCACGCGGTCGCGCTTGGCGCGCAACGCGTGATGGTCAACCAGGGGACGCTCACCCACGTCAACAAGGAGTGGGCTGTTCCGACGCTCAAGCTCATGGCCGACTACGGCAAGTCGAAGAACATCATCGTGTCGGTCGAGACGCGCGGCGGCGGCGGTGGGGGCCGCGGCCGTGGCGCGGTGGCGCCCGGCGCGCCGGCACCCCCGCCTCCGCCCCCGCCGCCGCCGGGTCTTCCGGACACGAGTCCCGGGCGCAATGCGCTCCTTGCGGAAGTCATCAAGGCGGCAGGCTCCTACTCGAACGTGGACGTCGGTGGCGCCGCGGCCGCCAATCAGCAGGACCTTCACGACTGCATCCGCATGATGTTCCCGTTCACGGCCGGCAGCATGCACACGCGCGTCAATGCGAACTGGGATCTCGCGACGTGCATCCGCTTCATGGAGAAGGAGCTCGGCTGGAAGGGGCTCTACACGATCGAGACAGGCCAGGGACACGCCGGGACCAAAGAGATCTACGACGTGGTGGTAGCCACGATTTGAAAAGACACGTCGGGTGAGTTTTCGTCCGAAAACTCACCCGACGTGTTTTCTGGTTCGCGTATCATGGCCCGGACGCGCCAAACGAACGGGGCGCTCCCGTTTACTCCCTCCCGCCGTCTGTTCGTCTGGCCGATAACGTCTGGAGTCCGGGCCGTCCAGACAATGACGTTCCTGTAAGTGACGGTTCAGATCCGTCAGGGCAGTCGCGCGACGGTCGGTGCGCCGACACCCTGGTCGCGCGGAAACGGCGAAAAATGGACGGTCACGCACAACGTTGGTTCAGACTGTCGTGGTATGTCCCTTGCCAGACTGATTCGGTACCTCGGGTTTGATGCCGGAGATTCTCTCGCTTCGATCGGGCTCTGATAAGGCGGACGGTTCGGCGACCGGGTCGCCGCTGAACATCCTGTACGTCAAGGGGACGTCCGCCGACACCGACAAATCCACCATCCGCCAGCTCGAGAAGGCCCTCGCGGGCACTCGGGTGAAACCCTTTGCCAACGGCGACGCGGCAACCGCGGAGTTGCGTTCGGACAACGGGAACGGGTCGGTTCGGGCGCTCGTGACGTCCCCGACCATGAACAACGCCGATACGACGCAGCTGATCGGCCGCGTCCGTGACGCCGGCACCCCGATCGCGATCGTGCCCGTCGTGACCGCCGCGGACCAGGGTCTGCGGGCGATTGCCGCCGGGGCCGACGCGGTGCTGCTGCTCGTGGATGGCTCGCTCGTCGAGCCTCAGGAGACGCTGAAGCGCATCCGTGAGACCTCGCGACCGGCCGCCGTGGAAGCGCCGGCCGTCACGAAGGCGACTGAGGCACCGGCGGCGGCGCCCGAAGCGCCCGCGCCGACCGTCAGCGCGGGCCGCCGCATGCTGGCCGAGTTGCGCAAGCTCCAGGGGTTCCTGGACATGGGCAAGCGGCAAACACCGGATCCGGAGCATGACGAAGGCCGCGTGTTGCTGAAGGCGCGCCTCGACGAAGCGCTGGATGCTCGTGTGAAGCTCGAGGGCGAAGGCGAGCAACGTGGCACGCCGGCGCCGTGGACGGGGACCGCCGCCGTCATCGCAGGCGCCGGGCAAAAACCAAAGGGCGTCTCGCCGTTCGCGAAGGAACTGCGGCGCGGCATCGTCACCACGAGCGATGAGCCGGCGCTGAAATCCGAGCCGCCAGCCTTTAAGGAACTCTTCCCGAAGGCCGAACTCTTCCCGAAGGCGGAGCCCTTCCAGAAGGCCGAGCCCCAAAGGAAGACTCAGGAGCCAGTCGAGGAGCCGCCGGTGTTCGATTTGGACTCACTGGTGAAGCCGCCTCCACCTGATGAGCCGGTCGAGGCACCGGAGGCTTCGGTCAAGCCTGCGCCCGCGGCGTCGTCTTCCTCGCCCGAGGTCCAGTCGGCGTTGAACGACGCGCGAACCGAGATCGAGACGCGCTCGCGTCAGCTCGATGCGGAACGCGACTCGTGGTCGACCGATCGCCAGTTCCTCGAGATCCGGATCGCCGATCTCGAAGCGGCGGCCAAGGCGAAGCACGATCTTCAGTCCGCGCTCGATGTGGCGCGGACGGATCTCGAAGCGATCACCGAACGCCACGAATCCGAACGCGAGGATTGGACGGCCGAGCGCGACCGGTTGCGGGCGCGGATTGGCGCGCTCGAGTCGGCCGCCAACGGACGCGACGAGCTGGAGTCGGCGCTCGACGCCTCGCGCGGGCGGCTCCAGACATCGGACAAGCGCCTGTCGGCGGAACGCACCGAATGGGAGCACGCGCGGCAGGAACTCGAAACCCGCATCAGTGAGCTCGAGGTGATGGCAAGTGCCAAGAGCGAGCTGGAGGCGGCGCTGAACGTGGCCCGTACCCAGCTGCAGTCAGCAACCGAACGCCAGGCCGCCGAGCGCGCCGCGTGGGGTGCCGCGCGGCAGCGGTTCGAGGCGCAGATCGGCGACCTGGAGATGGCCGTCGGCGGACGAGCGGAGCTCGAAGCGGGGCTGGCGGCCGCACGAACCGAGCTCGAACAGACGCTGAAAGGACAGGCCGGGCAGCGATCCACGTGGTCGGCTGAGCGCCGGCAGCTGCAGACCGAGATGGAGGCGCGTACCTCGGAAGCGCGCGCAGCGGTGGCGGCCAAGCAGGAAGCCGACCGTGCGCTCGAAAGCGCCCGTGCCGAAGCTCAACGCGCGACGCAGACCGTCGCGCAGAACCACGCGTCCTGGGAAGCCGCGCGACGTCAGCTCGAGGGTGACCTGGCGGCGAGGATGGCGGAGCTCGAGACGGCCGCCGACGCGGAGGCCGCGCTCCAGACGACCGTGGACGCGCTTCGCGCCGAAGTGCGGGACGCGATCGAGGTCTACACGATCGACAAGGATTCCTGGGAGCAAACGCGCACCCAGTTGCAGGACCGCATCAACGACCTCGAATCAGCGGTCGCCGACGTCGAGCGCCGGCGCGACGAATTCGAACGAGCCCGGGCCGAGATGCAGGATCGCATCAGGGAACTCGAGTCCTCGGCCGGGGAGCTCGAGCATCTGCGGAACCGCTTGCGCGAGTCCGAACTGGAACGGACACGCGTCGCCGACGCCCACGAAGCGCTTCAGAGCCGCCTCGGCGACGCCCGCACGCAGTTCGACAGACTCGCGGAAGAAGCGCTCGCCATGCGCGCGCGCCTCGGAAGTAGCTAGCCTAAGGCTTAAGGCCCGAGGCTCAGCGCTTAGGGCCGCGTCGGCCTCTCGACGCCTCAAACTCTTCGAACTCCCCGTACGATAGGAGCCATGCGGCTCTTGTGGACGCTCGTAGCCATCGTGATCGCCGTCCCCGCAGCCGTCCTCCTGGCGTTCTGGGCCGGGCAGCGCAGCTTGATGTATCTGCCGAGCGGCGACGTCGTGACGCCGGACGATGCGGGTCTTGGCATAGCGGAGTCGGTGCGGCTCCGCACCGAAGACGGTCTCGACCTCGGTGCGTGGTTCGCGCGCGCCGCGTCCGCGCCGAACCGCGGCACGATCATCGTGTTCAACGGTAATGCCGGCAATCGGTCGTACCGTGGCACGCTCGGCGCCAGGTTCGTGCAGGCGGGCTTCGCCGTGCTGCTCTTTGACTATCGAGGCTACGGTGGAAACCCGGGGTCGCCGTCAGAGGACGGGCTGGCCGCTGACGCTCGGGCGGCCCGCGACTACCTGTCCACGCGCGCGGATGTCGATCCCGCGCGGGTCATCTATTTCGGGGAATCGCTCGGCGCGGGTGTCGCGGTCGGCCTGGCTCTCGAGCATCCGCCGGCCCTCCTGGTCTTGCGGTCGCCGTTTTCGTCGGCTGTGGACGTCGGACGCTTCCACTATCCGTGGCTGCCCGTGGGATGGATCCTCAAGGACCGGTTTCCCTCGATCGAACGGATGTCGCGGATTACCAGTCCCGCGCTGTTCATCGCCGGCGATCAGGATCGCATCGTCCCCGCCAGCCAGACGCGGGCGCTGTTCGACGCCGCGCGCGGGCCGAAGGAGCTCATGGTGCTTCCCGGCGCGGACCACAACGACGAGGCGCTCGCCGAAGGTCCGGCCATGATTGCGCGGATTGTGGCTTTCGTCGACGGCGTGCTCCCTCCTGTTGACACCCGATAGAAGACCTCGTCGAGTCCAGCCTAATCCTGTCATCTTAGGTCTTGAATGTTGAACCGCAGGTCTTGGATGTTGAAGGTCACCGGCGTCGTTCTGGGCTCGGTCCTGGATTTTCCGGATCGGGCATGGCCCACCGGCACGCCCGAGGACCACGGCGTTGATGGCGCACGCCTCCGCCGGATTCCCGTCGACATCCTCCGCCACAGCACGATCATTCGCGGCGGCATCGAGCTCTTCACCACGGGAGATCCCGATCGACGGATGGGCTGGGCGTCGTGTGCGCGGCCTTTCGTCACCACCGCGTACCTGTCAGCGATTCATGACGGCCTCATCCCACGTGCCTTCGTTGACTCGCCCATCGCGAAGGTCTTTCCAAAGTCTCCGGCGGCGCAACTGTTCGCCGGTGACGTGCACGGATGCCACCTGCTGAGCTACACGAGCGGAGGAACCCCTTCTGGATCTCGCTGGCGGTACTCAGGCGGCGCAGACACCCGGGGTGAGGAGGGGAGCACGCGAAAGCACTGGCCCCGTATGCACGTGCTCTTCCGCGAGGTCGTCAAGTTCGAGGTCTGGGACTACTTGAATCGCTTCGTGTTTCCGCGGATTGGCGGTGACCTCGTCGCGGACGGACAGCACACCGCGGACGGGACGACGTGCCGTGTGTCCGGCTCGCCGCGTGACATGGCGCGAGTTGGGTACCTGTGGTTGCGTCGTGGCCGTTGGCGCGATCGTCAGTTGCTCGATGCGGACCTGATGGCGCGCGCCACCGCCGGTGGACCGCTGGGCGATGGGGAGCCGTACGAGGTCGAGGGCTGGCAGTTCCATCTGGTCCGCGACGGTCTGGCGTGGGAATCACCGCGCGAGCTCAAGCTGCCCGGCGTGCCCGATGGCACGTTCATGGCGCGCGACGGCGGCGACAACCAAGGCACTTCGCATGGCTCGATCGTCGTCGTGCCGACGCTGGATCTGGTGATGGCCTACCGGGGAAGCCGCGCCGTCGACGCGTTCCTGCCGCGTGTTTGCGCGGCCGTGCAGGCGGCCTGAGGGATGGTCTTGCTCCTTAGTATTAGAGGCATTCGGTCAGGCCACGCTACGGCCTCTCCGTGACGAGCCAGAGAACCGGCGACGCAGATCTCGACCAACGGCTTGGGGCGATACTGGGTTGCTTCCCGCACGCCGACAGGTGCCGCTAGGCAGACGACCGGGACCAGATCTCGGCCGCAATTCACCCCGAATCCCCGATCGGGCTGTGGCGAGTCAGATCGGGACTCGTGGTAAGGGGCGCGATCGAGCTCCTGCGCCCATCGGTCGCGGGAGCGGTCGACTCCGAAGCCCGCCTGCGTCGCGGACCGCCGGTACTCGCCTCGTAGTCACCAGTTCAGCATGCGGCGCCTACACCACCCGCAACCCCGAATATCCTGGGCGTACCCGCAGGCAGTAGTCGACGACGGGTTGAAATCGCATGGAAAGGCCTCATCGTAGCCGAGTGCTCGGAAGCCTCCCGTCGCGTCAGCGGCAGGCACCGGTCCACGGCCGAAATTCCTCACCGTCAGCACGCTGGGCAGAAGCCATGGTGTCTGGCGGCGCGTCCGCGTCGCACGGCTCTGGGCCATACCGCTACTGCATCCGGTCGCCTCGCAACACTCGCGCCCGCGCCCTCCGGCGTCGGTCGCCAGAGCGTCACTCGTGACGAGCGCCTCTCGTAAAATTGAGCAGCTCAAGATCTGGGCGGCCTCACGCGATACTCGCCAGCGATGGAGCAGGGAGGAAATCCTTCAAGTCGCTTCGCATCCAGGCCCCAGAACTCAAGTTGCATCTCCCTGTCTGGTTGCAGCGTCTGCTCGCGCACCGAATCGAGGCTTCTATCACAAGATGTCATAGCTGTAGAGCGGTATCACCACGGTCACATCGGCGATACCCAACCCGCTCGAGAACTGTGTCTGTGGCCGACCAGGCTGAAGCCGGCGGCCAGCCCGTAGACGGCGATCGTCTAGAGCGCCGCCCAGTCGACCATCCCGCGTCGTGTGCTTGGTTCGCCTCCGCCGCCGGTCGACCCTACGCTCATGCCCGACACCGGATGTCGGCCCGCTCAGTCGAGCTCATCCTGAGGCAGGCGGATCAGGCCGCGCACGTGCGCCGAGACCAGGACCACGACGTTGAGGGCGTGGTTGAACCGGCCTTCTCGCATTTCGTCGAACAGCTGCCCGATCGGCATTCGGACCGGCGTCAGGCCTTCCTCGGCGGCCTTGTCATGGCCGAGCGGCTGCAGATCCGTCGCGAAGAACGCCCACAGACGGTTGCCCAGCCGACCGGTGTCGGGGAGGAAGGTCCCCAGCTCGCGCAGCTTTCCGCCGTGTAGCCCGTCTCCTCCTGGAGTTCGGTCAGAGCGGCCATCGCCGGCGTCTGTCCGGCCTCGACGTGGCCGCTCGGCAACTCGAGCGTCTCCGCCCCGACCGCCGGCCTGAACTGCCGGACCAGTAGCACTTCGTTCCGGTCCGTCAGCGCCAGCACCGACACGTAGTCGGGCGGAATCAGCGTGTAGTGCGGGTGGGGAGCGTCTCCGACAGTGCGCTCCACCAGGCGGAACCATGGCGTCTCGAAGACGGTCCGGTCGAGAGTGCGGTCCATCCTATTTCCTCAGCACGACGGGGCCCGGAACAAACGCGTAGAAGAACCAGTAAAGGTAGGCAGGCAGCCACTTGAGGACGCGAAAGCGGCTCGTGCCGGCTTTGCGCTCGAACCATTGCGCCGGCACTTCGCCGATCCGGAAGCCGCGTTTGTGGCTCTTGACCAGCAACTCGATGCTGTAGGTGAAGCCCTCGGTCGACGTGATCGGGACTTGCTCCAGGACGCGACGCGAGAAGAGGCGGAACCCGTTGGTAGAGTCGCGTGTGGGAATCCCCGCGATGTAGTGCATGGTGAACGCGGCCGTGCGCACGAGCGCTGCTTCAACCAGGGACAGCCCTGCATGGTCCCGCCTGGCATGAAGCGGCTGGCCGCGACGATGTCGCAACCGGCCTCGAACTCCGCCACCATTCGATCGAGAATCGGCGGATTGTAGTCGTCGTCAGCCGGAAAGACGATCACCGCCGGAGCCCGGCTGGCGGCAAACCCGGTCAACACGGCGCCATGGGCGCCTGTCCCGAGGTTCTTGACGAACTCGACCGCGCACGGCGGCCGGTCGAGCGCGCGAATCGCCGCCAGAGTGTTGTCGTCATCGTGGTCGTAGCAAATCAAGACCCGGAACGGCGTCTTCACCGCGTGCCCAAGCGCCGAGAGGACCCGCACGATGTTCTCGCCTTCGTTGTAGACAGGGATCAGGATGTCGACCTTCGCCTCGACCATGAACGCGATTACATGATCCGGGGCTCGGGCAGCGGCACGATGAACTGCCCCGGAATCCCTTCTCCCGCAGCTTCGGATGAGCTCGTCGGCGATGTGCCACGAGAAGAGCAGCGCGTATTCGGGCTGATCCTCGAACAGAACGCTCTCCTCGAGCACCGGAATGACGGTGCCGGGCATGTACTTGCCGATCTTGTAGGAGCCCTTGATCTCGAGCACGCAGTCGATGATCCCGTCGTCGAGGCCCGACGTAGTTGACGAGCGTGCTGGCGCGTGACGGCGCGCCGATGCCGTAGACCCGCTTGCCCGTCGGACTTGATGTCCTTCAGCAGTCGCGAGCAAGCCGAGCTTGGATCGGACGACTCGCGTCTTGAACTCGCGTAGTGCGGCAGCCCTAGCCTGCGCGCGCCTCTCCTCCTCGAGCATGGCCGCCACGCTCGCTTGCACCGGCGCGTGCCCTGGCGAGCGGCATAGACGCGGATCGAGCCGCCATGCGTGGGGATCCGCTTGGCGTGGATCACCTCGAGCCCGTGCATGTGCGAGGAGGTATTGGAGGCTCGTCAGCGAGTAGTAGCGCAGGTGCTCGTGGTAGATCGTGTCGTACTGCAGCGTCTCGATCAGACTGAGGAGGTAGTGCGATTCAGAAATGAACATGCCGTCCGTCGCCGAGCATCGAGACGATGCCCGACAGCACGTCCTGGATGTTCTCGATGTGCGCGAAGACGTTGGTCGCCGTGACGACGGTCGCCGCGCCGTGCTCGGCGCGAACCCGCGCCGCGACACCGGGCCCGAAGAACGCCATCACCGTCGGGAATGCCGCGCTCGTCGCGACCTTCGCCATCGCGTCGGCTCGATGCCGAGCACCCGGTGGCCGCCGTTCCTGAAGTTGCTCAGCAGCGTGCCGTCGTTGGATCCCGACGTCGACGACCAGATCCGTCGGGCCGAGACGGAGCATCGCGCGATGACCTCGCGATACAGCTCGGCGAAGTTCTCGCGCAGGATCTTCGTCGTGCCGCTCGTGTACGGGTATTCGGGGGGAACAGGATCTGGGGATCCACGATCGAGCCCGAGCTGCACGAGCTGGCATCGAGCGCAGAAGAGCACACTCCGCCGGGTAGGCGGGCTGCTCCGTCGGCCGCTGCCCGATCGGCAGCATGGTGTTCACCGGGGGAAGGTAGCCTAGGAACATCGCGGAGACCAGGTCCTTGCTATCGCACACCTGGCAGGCCTCGATCACATAGCTCGACCGGGTGCCGGCAGCCACCTTCCTCGCGGGATTCATCGTGCGTCTCCTGAGTGCGGGTCGTTTGAAGGAATCGTCCACGCTTGAGGCGCGTGGTCGGCGTGCGCATCGTACCATAGCGCCGTCGCGGCGAGCCCGTCGCGAATCGGCACCTTGGGCCGGAATCCCAGCGCCGCCAGCTTCGCAATGTCCGGACAGCGCCGAAGCGTGCCGCCGGCAGCCAGCTGCCCAGGGATGATGGTCACCGTGCGTCCGAAGAACTCGCCCACCAGCTTCGCAAGATCGGCAATCGAGATCTCCTCGGGCGTGCCTATGTGATAGATGCCCAGGTGCTCACCCTTCTCCAACATCACGGACAGCCCATCCACGAAGTCGTCGATATAGACGAACGCCCGCGTCTCGGCGCCGGTCCCCTGAATGGGGAACGGCACCGGACCGGTGCCCTGGTGCGCGTCTACCGACCGCTTCATGCGCAGGACGAACTGCGGCACGACGTGCTCCCATCCCATGTCCGGACCGTAGACGTTGTGCGGGCGGAAGATCAGCACGCGGTCGAAGTGCGTCCGCCCGTAATTGACCGCCATGATCTCGCTGATGATCTTCCCGGCCGCATAGGAGTACCGCGGGTTCAGGGGATCGGGGATCAGCAGGGGTGCGGACTCGTCGGTCGGCACCCGCGGCGGCGTCTGATAGACCTCGGAGCTCGACGCCAGCACGAGCTCGCGCACCCCGTGGCGGCGGCAACCGTCCAGAACGTTGACCATCCCACGGACGCCGACGTCGAGAACCAGGTCCGGCTTCGAGTAGAAGAACTCGGTCCCGTTGACGAACGCCATGTGCACGACCGAGTCGACGCCGTCGCAGGCGCGCGCGACCGCGTCCGGATCGCGAATGTCGGCCCGGACGATCTCCAGTCCCTGCACATCCGCCAAGCGCCCGACAGCGCCACGCGAGTCGTTGTCAATCACGCGGACCCGGTGCCCATCGCGCGCCAGCCGACGTACGGTGGCCGATCCGATGAAACCGGTCCCGCCGGTCACGAGGTAGGTCTTGCGGTGTCCACTCACGCGTTCACCCGCTCCCCGACGCAATCCGACCGTCGCGCCAGCTCGATCAGCCGCTGCACCGCGCCCCCTGCGCGAAGTCCGGCCCGCTGGCGCGGCCGTCGAGCACCCAATCGGCGAACTTCGTGACCAGCGCCTGGACCGCCGCAATCCGTCCGTCGACCGAGTCCGGCCGCAGTCGCGCTCGACGAGCTCGAGGACCGGCGCCGCGCGCGTGCCCGCCCATAGCTCGAACCCGCTGATGACGTCGCGCGTGGGGTTGCTCAAGACGAGGGTCCCTGCGTCGCCATAGATCTCGATCGATGACCGGCGCCGAGAAACGCGTGGCCGCTCACGGTCACGGCCACGGGCACGCCGGTCCCCGTGCGAGCGCCATGGACACCAGGCTCTCAGCAGCTCCAGCCCGGGACGGCAGGGCCGAGAGCTCGGCCGACAGCCGCTCGATGGGGCCGAAGAGCCATTCGACATAATGAAACGTATGTGACACGAAGCTGTTGAGCACGCCGCCGCCGAGCCCCGTGTTGGTCTTCCACGAGTCGCCGTTCTGACGGATGGCGTAGGTTTCGACCGCCCAGGACACGTTCGCGTGCCTGAGGTTCCCCAATCGGCCTTCGTCCAGCCACTTCTTCGCCTGTTTGAAGAGGGCGACCTCGGAGAACTGGAAGTCGATTACATTGTGGCGAGTCCGGCTGCTCGGGCCGCCGCGGCCAGCTCCTCCGCCTGCCCGACATCGTCGGCAAGCGGCTTTTCACAGAACACCGGCTTTCCCGCCCGAAGCGCCGCCCGGACGATCTCGGGTTGCGCCTCGCGGCGGCACGGCGATCGCGATTGCATCGACCTCGGGGTCGTTGACGAGGGCTGTCCAGCTCTCGAACGCGCGCGGAACCGAGAGGCGGCCGGCTGCCTCTCGCGTCTTCTCGGGATGGCGGGACGCAAGTCCGATCACCTGACAGCGGGAGTCGCTACGGAACGCCGGACAGACCACGGTTGCGCCAAAGCCCAGCCCGACGATACCGACCCTCAGCACGCCGGCCGCCCTCCAGGCTCCGTGACGCGAGGCAGGACCCCCCAGACGTCGATAACAGGTTTGCCGCGATAGTCAACGCCCAGGAATTCCGGATGAGGCGTGCAGAGCACGAGCACGTCGCTTTGTTCGACAACCGTCTCGAACGGCAGGAGGTCGCGGTCCGTGGTCACGTGCGGGTCCTGGTGGTAAGCACTCGCTTGGCTTTGAAGCAGAGGGCGCGCTTGAGCTTGTAACTCAGTGATGACCGCGTGTCGTCGCTGCCCGACTTGAACGCCATGCCGAGCATACCGACAGTTGGCGCAGGTCGGCTAGCGCCGGTCGATGTCCACCACGAACTGGGGCACGAGGCCCTCGTTGACGAGCATGGCGGCGTGCCCCAGCGGGAACTGTTGTGCGAAGGCGGCGAGCTGCATTGTGTCCTTGAAGAGACACGGACCGGCGGCGAAACCGGGCCCAGGCATGTCGCGGGCGCGCGGGTAGTCGCGCCTCATCGCCTCGAGAATGCGATAGAAGTCGACGCCGGCGCCGTCGCCAGCATGTAGAACTGGTTGGCGACGGCGAACTGAATGTAGCGCTAGGCGTTCGTGAACAGCTTGGCCAGCTCCGCCTCGATGGGAGCGAGACGAACGACCTCCGGGGCGATCGCAGAAAAGTGCGGCCGCCGAGTCCCGCTCCGGGTGGTCCCGACACGATCTGGGGATGCTGCTGGATCTCCGGAGCGCGAGGCCCTGGGCCACCCGCTCGGGACAGAACGACCTACCAGGCGATTTGCCCGGCGCGGCAGAAGGCGCTCCACCACTCGGTCACGCCCGGAAATACGGTCCAACGAAGGATGATCGGCTGCGATCGGACATGTACGGCAGCAACAGGTCGAGCAGCCCTTACAGCGAGAGCTTCGGGTTGGGGCCCCCGTCCACCGGCGTGCCGATCGCGATGATCAGCGCGTCGGCCGACGCGCCGCCTCGGCGACGAAACAGGATCAGTCGTCCCGGACGCCCCCGCTTCTTCCAGCAGCGGCGCCGCCCCTTACTCCTTGAAGGGCATGCGTCCGCACGCGATCTCGTCCATCCGCTCGTTCATGTCGTAGACGACACCCGCTTGCCCCTGGCCGCGAGGAGAATCGAGAGCGGCAGCCCGACGTGACCGGCGCCCCCATGACGCAGACATCGGTGGGCCCGCGACTCGCCCTGGGACCCGAAGCGCCCTGAGCTCGGGCCCTTTACTCCGTTCCCTTGGTGAGCACGAACGAGTAGTGCCGTTTCAGGAACGGAAAGTGCGAGAGCGCCGCATCGAAGGCGTTGTAAATCGGCAGCGCGAATCGCGCCATAGACGAGGAGACATACTGATATTGAAGGCCGGAGAGAGAGCCGCCTTCGACTCGAAATCCCGCCTGCTCGAAGATCCGGGCCACCTGTCTAAATATGATCGGCCGCTCGTTCTCGGTCACGCCCTTGCTGCTGTAAAAGGGCGAGCTCTTGTCGCGGGAACAGCAACATCATCGGATTGAGCCGATTAGGATCGAACGCGACGAACACACCACGCGGGCGCAGAATGCGGTGCACTTGGGCTTCGTGCAGCGTGACGGATCGGGCAGGTGGTGGACGAGGCCGCTCAGCAGGATCCGATGACCTGCACCCCGTCGCAAAAGGCAGTGACTCGACGTCCCCGACGAGGAACTCGATTCCCGGATGGTTTTTCCGGGCGGCAGCAATGAGTCCGGTGCTCAGGTCGAGGCCCACCATCCGGTAGCCTTTCCCGGCAAGAACGCCGGTGAACGTGCCGGAACCGCAACCCAGATTGACGATTCTGGCGCCCTGCTGGAAACGGCCGAGTTGGATACACGCGCGAATCAGCCGCTCGTTGCTGGCGTCCGTGAACACGTTGTAGGTCTGCTCGGCCGTCGCATAACCGTCGAAAAATTCAAGCTCCTTTGTCTTGTCCTGCCTCATCGCTGCTCGCTCAACCGCCGTTCACGCTTGGTCTGCGTGGGCTCATCATAGACCAAGGCTCCGGATGCTCCCCTAGCGCGCCGTCCTGTGAGCGAGGCTGCGGGGCGCATGGCCGTCGACTGGCTCGCGGGGGTAGCGGAGCGTCGGTCCCTTCGGGAACCGAGGGCAACATCACTGAGAAACCTACTGAGTCTGAGGGTCTTGCGTGCGGGCGTCAGCGGGCGCCGAATCCGCGACGTGAGAGTCCCCGGCCCAGATTCACGTCAGCCGCCCGTCGGCAGGCTCGCTAATCCACTTGAGAACGCGGAAGCACGCGGTGACAAGGTCTGGGTGAAGCCAACCAGCAGGACCGTCGTGCCAATGGTGAGCGCCAGACCCAGCAGGTCGGTCAACATCAGGGTCGGGCTCGGGAGCCGCTGATTGCTGATGAAGACGGGAAACCAGAGAAACAGAATCAACTCGCCGGCGCGCGCCCAGTTCACTACGGGTCGAGTCAAAACGGGCAGTGGAATAACCCGCAGCCACGCGAGCATCAGAAATGCAAACGGCACGTGCAGCCCCGCTCTCAGCATCCCCGTTTCCGTGGCGCCCCACTCGGATCCAGAAGGACGCTCACCGGGAGCGCGAGCATTAGGGCTTCCTGTCCGCCGGCACGCCAGAGCGCACGAACCAGATGGCCGAAGTGCCAGCAGAACCACACGAACGCGACACCCCCCGGCAGCGTGTAAGAGGACCGGCGTGAAGAAGGTCACGCCATCCAGCGGGCGCTCGAAAACCGGTAGCAGACTGGGGTCGTGGCGATAGTTCAAGAAAGAGTAGAGCGGAAACAGCGTGCTCGCCAGCGAGTCCAGGCGACTGAGGACCCATGCTCCGCACCGTGGGTCGCAGCAGTGAGTTCCCCTGCGAGGTAGACATACGAGATAAAGCGGATGGGGCTGGTCGGGCTTGTCATAACTGTAGACGATCGACGGCGCCATGACGCAGCCGGCCGTGAACGACGAATGCTGTGATCGCCGACGCGTACTGCTGCCACCATCGCCGCGGGTCAAGGACGGCGCGCGTGCGGATGGTTACCGCGGGACCTCGGTCGATCGCGACAAGAAGCGGAACGAAGGCGAGCGCCGTGAACAGCGGCTTGGGTGGACGAGGGGACGCGAGGCCGACCAGAAAGCCGGCGGCCGCCGGATAACCAGCCATCGCGACGCAGA
>CAVTYZ010000004.1:0-54403 GCA_963739035.1 uncultured Acidobacteriota bacterium
CGTCCTCGCCGTCGAACGTCACGGCTTGCCCTGCGAGCATCTCGTAGAGCACGCACGCCGAACGCCCAGATGTCGGCGCGCGCGATCGACGGCCTGCCCGCGCGCCTGTTCCGGGCGACATGTAGGCCGGCGCGTGCCCGAGCATCATCGCCGGCGCGGCGTCGCATGCGTGCGGTGAGCGTCGGCGACTTGGTGAGCGCGTCGGACCGCGCCAGCCGCGGTGCCGGATCGAGCGGCTTTGGCCAGGCCGAAGTCGAGCACCTTGACCGTGCCGTCCGGCGCGCACCTTGACGTTGGCCGGCTTCGAGGTCGCGATGGACGATGCCGCGCTCACGCGTCGTTCCGTTGGCCCATGATTGACCCTCATTCCTGGAGACCCTAAATGATCACTCCGTCAGCATCACCTGAGAAGTTCCGTGGCGCCGCATCCGTTTCTTTTACCGTGAAAGACATCCAGAAGAGCCTCGCTTCGTAGACACCGACGTTCTGGGCCTCGGCGTGGAGCGTGCCGTCGAACGCGACGGCAAGTGTGTGTTCATCGCGCTCAAGGCCGGCGACGTGCGCATCAGCCTGAATCAAGACGATGGCGCCAAGGGATGGGACCGCACCAAGGGCCTCTGGCTTCTCGATCAATATCGCCGTGACCGAGGATATCGATGCCATCGCCAACCGCATCAAATCCAGCGGCGGCAAGCTCGACTCCGAGCCCGTGGATGCACCGTGGGGCGCGCGCTTCTCTCGCTGACCGATCCCGACGGATACAAGCTCGGCATGCTGAAGTGGCTGGCCTGATATGGCGAAGAAGACGAGCGGATCGCCGGGGAGGGCCGGGCGCTCGCGACTGGCGCGACGAGACGCTCGAGCGCATCCGCTCCCTGATCAAGCAGGCCGATCCAGCGATGGTCGAGGAGCGAGGAAATGGAAGAAACCGTCGAACGGGATGGTCGGGGCGTTCCGGTCTGGTCGCACCGACGGCATCGTCTACAGCCGGTGAGATGTACAAGAACTACGGTGAAGATGACCTTCGCGAAGGGCGCATTTGTGAATGACCCTTCGGGTCTCTTCAACTCGAGTCTCGAAGGGAACCTCAGGCGCGCCATCGACTTCCACGAGGGCGACAGAATCAACGAGCGGGCGTTGAAGGCGCTCATCACGGCCGCCGTGAAGTTGAACAGGTCGGAACGCGACTAGCCGACGCGCTGCAGAACGCCGTCTAGCCGACCACGCTCACGGCACGCGCGCGGCCCACCGGACCGCATTCGTCAGGAGCGTCTTGAACGCGTCGAGGCCGTGCACGCGTTCGTCGTGCCCGATGGTGGTGCCCGACGATGCCGCCGCGGTCGATGATCAGGTTCATGCCGCGCCAGCGGGATGAGGAGCTGTTCAGCACCTCCTTGGCGATGGTGTTCAGCCAGACGTCCAGCCGGGCGGTGTGCCGGCGATGGCGAGGTGACCACGTCATCCAGTGAGTCGTCCTCCACGGTGAAGGGGCAGAGGATGCCGTCGTCGCCGGTGCCGGGGTCGCAGCCGCGTTCCACCGGAAACGGTGATGCGGTGGTCGTCGGCGCCGCCCTCGCGGTCGCGCTGACATCAGGCCCTGCCGGTGCGCTCCATACCGCGTACCGGGCTCAGGCCTCGTCGGCCACCCTGGCCGACCGAAGACAAAGTCGAAGAGCGCCTTCCGATACGCCGGCGTGTCGAAGAACTGGCGGTTGACGCTGATGACCGCGACGTCGGCGTTGCCGATCTCAGCCGCGGCCTGATCGCGATCTTCCGTGTAGTTGACGCTGAACCCGGCGGCCTCGAGCGTCGCGCGGTCCGTCGTGCCGAACGACACCCCGAAGTTGTGCGAGCTGCCGCCGCCGATGATGAGCACTTTCGTCCTGCCCGGCGCCCACACGATCGGTGTCGTCTGCGGGCAGCGGCGCATCGCCGCGTCCCGCCTTCTTTCGGGCCTGGCGCCGCGCCCTGCGGTGTCACCGCGCCCGGTCGCGGCGCCCGCGAGGAACGTGAGGATGTCGCGCAGCGCCTCCGCGCCCAGCGCCTCGAAGCCTTCGGGCATCAGCGACCGCCGCGTGACCTCGCGCGTGACGATGTCGGCCTTGCGGATCTCGACCTCGCCAGACGGATTGCGGAGCGTGAGGCTGACCGCGTTCTCGCTGGCGATCACGCCCGCCACGCTCTCGCCGCGGCGCGTCGTCACGTTCACCTGCCAGAAGGCGGGATCGACTTCGCGGTTCGGGTCGAGGATCTGCGTCAGCAGCTCGGCGCGATCGTGGGTTCCCATGCCGTCGAGGGGCGGCCCGACCTCGCTCTTGCCGAGGGCGCCGAGCTTGTGGCAGGCCGAACAGGTGCTCATGAACAGCGCGCGGCCCCCGCGTCGCGTCGCCCGGCTTCTCCACGTCGGGCAGGAGCGCGGCGATGACGTCGCTGCGGGCTCGCGCGGCCGAGGCGGCCGAGTCCAGATATGCCGTGGCTTCGGTCGCCACCTGCTTGTTCGGGTGATTCCGCAGGCGCGCGACGTTCGCGGGCCCGAGACCGGCCGGCGTGACGACGCCTCTCCTCAGCGCCGCGACGAGCGCGAGCGCCGACTCGGGCCGCCGCAGCAACTGATTCGACGACCGGCGTCGAGGCTGGCTCGCCCAGCGCCGCGATGAGGACGGCATCCGTGTCCTTGCCGGCCGCGTCGCCGACCGTCGCGATCAGCCGCTCGCGGAGTGGCTGCGCGAGCGCCGGGTCGGTGAGCATCGGGGCGACGGCCGCGAGCGCCTCCGCGCGGCGCGCCGGCACGGCGAGCAGGCTCGCCGCGAGCTCGACGCGGCGGTCGTCGCTCGATGGCTCGGCCGGTCCCGAGCTCGCGAAGAAGCGCGCGACCTCGAGCGTCCGGCGGCGTGCGGAGCGCGCCGGCCTTGTCCCACTTCGCTGCCACCGGCAGCAGCCGCCGCGGTCGTGGCCGGATCGGCGAGCAGCGTCTGCAGCGCTTTGGTCGAGGCCGCGGTCAGCGGCCGGCGCTGGGGCGTCGAGCTGCCCAATCGCGCGAAGGACGATCACCTTGAGCGGCGCGGTGGCGGGACCGTGGGTCGCGGCAGCGACGAGCGAGCGGCTCGGCACTGGCGGGCAAGCGCGGCCGGCAGCACGCCGGCGACGAAATCGGCGAGCGCCTCCGGACGCGAATGCCTGAAGGCCTGCGACACGTAGGCCGCGGCCTGCTCCGTGGCGGCCGCCGATCAACGCCGACCGCGTCCAGTTGTCGGTCGCGGCCGCGAACCGATCGAGCACCGCGGCACGCTCGGCGTTCGTCGTCGCGGCTCGCGACCGTTCGTACAGGGCGAGCGACCGAGCTGCCCATCGGCCTGCCGGACCTGGGCCAGGCGCGGATCCGACGCGAAGTTTTCCTGCGCCAGGCGCCACGCGGTCTGCTTGACGTGCGCGTTCGGGCTCGTCTCCATCACACGGATGAGACTGGCGAGGTCGCGACGATCGAGGACCGGCACGTCGAGTCGCCGAGCCTGCTTGTGCTGCACGCGCCAGATGCGGCCGAAGTAGTGATCGCGATCGGGCCGCACGGCGGCGTTCGCCGGACCGTGCGCCGGCCCACGCGTGTCGTTGTGAATGACGGCCTGATTGTAGAAGTCGATGACGTAGAGCGCGCCGTCCGGACCGACGCGCGTCTCGATCGGCCGGAACCAGAGATCGCGGCTGCGCATGAACTCCGTCTGCTCGCGGCCCGGCTTCTTTCACCGTCGTGTAGCTCACGCCGTCGGGCCGCAGGAACTGCTGATGCACGATGTTCAGCGTCGGCTCGCCCGTGAAGTAGGCGCCCTTCCACCGCTCGGGCCACGCGCCGCCGTCGTAGATCGCGCAGCCGGCCGCGGCCGTGAACTGGCCGACCTGATCGATCTGCACGTAGGCCTGCTCCGGCCACGTCATCAGCGGGTACGTGCGCTGGCCGCTGATCATCCCTTTCGCCGACGTCGTGTTCGGCACGCGGCCTTTCGCGAGCACGCTCTCCGGCAGCACCGTGTGGAAGAGCACGGTGCCGCTCGTCGGCTGCGTCCAGAACACCTGGCCGTCCCAGGTCACGTCGAGGCCCCAGGTGTTGCCGCCCCGGCTGCTGTACTGCTCGAACGCGCTGCCATCGGGCCGGAACCGGACGACGCCGCTGCCGTCGCGGCCGAAGTTCTTCGTGCCGTCCGGTGAAGTCACCGCGGCCCCGGTGCTGTAGCCGTGCGTCGCGTAGATCCACCCGTCGAGTCCCCAGCGCAGGTTGTTGATCACCGCGTGCGTGTCGGCGATGCCGAGGCCGGTGTAGAGCTTCGTTCGCTTGTCGGCGACCTCATCGCCGTTCGTGTCCTCGAGATACCAGATGTCGGGCGCCGTCGCGGCGATCACGCCCGATCGATGAAGCACGAAGCCGGTCACGAGCTCGAGCTTGTCGGCGAACACGTGCTTGCGGTCCATCCGGCCGTCGCCGTTCGTGTCCGACAGGATCGAAATGGTGTCCTCCGGATCGCGCGTCGTGCCGGCCGGCGCGAGCGATCCGCTGTCTTTCCACGACGCGGCCGTCAGGACACGCCGGCCGTTCGGATACTCGGGCGTTTCCGAGACCCAGAGCCGGCCGCGCTCGTCCCAGTCGAGATTCATCGCCTTCTGGATCAGCGGTTCGGCCGCCACGAGCGACAGATCGAACTCCGGATGGACCTCGATCGTCGCCGCGGCCTTGTCGGGATGCGTGGGTCCGCCCTCGACGTAGCGCAAGCGCGTCGCCGAGCTCGTCGGGCCGCAGGAGCGCGTCGACGTTCGATCGCTTGCCGGCCCAGGCAATGCCGCGCAGGATCAGCGCGCGGTAGTTCGGCCGGTTGAAGTTCTCGTAGAGGTGGCCGGGGATCGAGACAAACGCGCGGTACGGCGTGGCGCCGCCCTCCGCGGTCCGTTCGTAGGTCCACATCTGCGGCTGGATGTCGTAGATGCTCACGCGCTTGCCGCCGCCGGTGAGCGCTTCGGCGCGCTTCAACGCGTTCGCATCGCGCGCGCCCGCCGGCTTCGGCGTGTACGCCGCCGCGAGCACGCGCGCCTCCGGCAGGATGTCCATGTCGTAGTAGATCTCGTCGTCCATCGACCAGTTGGATGCACCGGACGTGATCGCGTGATCGCGATCCGTGAAGTACAGATGCATCGGGCCTTCGAGCCACTTCGTCGTCCCCTCGCGCCACGAGCCGCCGACGACGCCCTTGAACCAGTCGGGATCGCGCGACACGGCGCCGGCGTGAATGACGACGAGGCCGCCGCCGCGTGCGAGGAAGGCGTCGAGGTTGGCCCGGTCGGCGGCGTCGGTGATGTTGCCGGCCTCCTGCGCATGCAGCACGAGCACGTCGGTCGCATCGAGCTGCGCGCGCGTCGGGAACGCTTCGGCGCCCGTCGCGCGGGCGCCGCGCTCGTTGAGAAGCGGCACCCACTCCTTCAGGAACCGCGGATAGTCGTGCGCGCCAGGCCCGTGCGACTTCGGACCGGAGCGGATGAAGACGTCGCAGCGGGTCCTGCCTGGCAGTGGACGCGGCGACGTCGAGATCGGGCAACGAGCCGACACCAGACAACGCGACCAGGGCCAACAGGGCGAGGTGGAGTGCTTTCATGGCGGGTGTTGCGACTATAGTGACAGCTGACCATGAATCATGACGAATTTCTTTTCAAGATCGGCGGTCGGCAATCCGACGAGAGTCTTCATGCCTTCATGGTGATCCGGAGACCCAGGAGTTCGACGTGAGCGTGGATCAGTCCCGGCAGGCCATTCTCGCGCGCTTTCGCGCCAAGATCGCGGCCGGCGAACCGATCATCGGCGGCGGCGCCGGCACCGGCCTCTCCGCGGTGAGCGAGGAGGCGGGCGGCATCGACCTGCTGGTCGTCTACAACTCCGGGCGCTATCGCATGGCGGGCCGCGGCAGCTCGGCCGGACTCCTCGCGTACGGCAACGCGAACCAGATCGTCAAGGAGATGGCCTACGAGATCCTGCCGGTCGTCAAGAAGACGCCGGTGCTCGCGGGCGTCAACGGCACCGACCCGTTCATCATTCCAAGACTCTTCCTCGAGGAATTGCGCACGCTGGGTTTTGCCGGCATCCAGAATTTCCCGACGGTCGGGTTGTTCGACGGCGACATGCGCACGGCGTTTGAAGAAACGGGCATGAGCTACCAGCTCGAGGTGGACATCATTCGACTGGCGCACGAGCTCGATCTCCTCACCACGCCGTACGTCTTCAACACGTCCGAAGCCGAGCGCATGGCCGACGCCGGCGCCGATCTGATCGTGGCGCACATGGGGGTCACGACGGGCGGATCGATCGGCGCGAAGAGCGCGAAGTCGCTGGACGATTGTGTGGCCGCGATTCAACGGATTGCCGACGCCGCTCGCGGCGTCAACCCGGACGCGATCGTCATCTGCCACGGCGGGCCGATCTCCGAGCCGCCGGACGCGGCCTATGTGATCGCGCGCTGCCGCGGCCTCGACGGGTTCTACGGGGCGAGCTCCGTCGAGCGCCTGCCGGCCGAGCGGGCCATCGCCGACCAGATTCGCACGTTCAAGCAGATCCGCCTCCCGCGAGGCGCGGAGTCGCGATCAAGACCGGTAATCAGGAGCCGTCATGAGGAGCACCACACGCCGTTTCGTGACGTCGGCTCAGGCGCGCGTCCACTACGCGCCGTGGGGCAAGCACTGGTGGCTCTCGGAACCCGCACTCACCGGCACGACCTCGCTCACGCTGATTCGCGTGAGGATGCCGCAGGGTACCGGGCATCAGTTCCACGTCCATCCCGAGCTCGACGAGATCATTTACGTGGTCGACGGCGTCGCCGAGCAGTGGGTGGACCGTGACCGGCGCCGGCTTCGCAAAGGTGAGATTGCCTACATCCCGAAAGGCGTGGTGCACGCGACTTACAACCCCACGAAGCGGCCGCTGACCTTCCTGGCGATCCTCTCGCCGGCCGCCTCGAAGGGCCCCGCCCTGATCGACTACTCAAACAAGGACCCGTGGCGAACTCTCAAGACGCCGGTCGTGTATCGCGACGTGGATCCGCGCACCGGGCGCTCGCCTTCGCGGCAGCCGAAAACGCAGCCGCTCAATCCCCGAACGAGAAAGTAGCGACGACTGGCGCGTCAGCGGGCGCCTTTTTTCAGCGTGTCAGCGAGAACCCATGGTCCCCTGACGTGCACGACGCCGACGGGGTGCCGCCGTTGGGTGACGCGGTCACCAGGAGGTGTCCGGCGAGCCTCCCGGAAAGACCATCCGCAGAGGGGTTCACAACTCCGACGCCGTCGACCAGGAGCCAGCGGGAGGGCGCGAGTTGTTCCGTAATTAGCCAGGGCTCCCAACCATTCCAGTTCAGGTCGAACACGATGCGATGAGGCTCGATCCACCCTCTGATGTCGGTGCGACCACGCAGCAAAGCGCCGCCAGTGAGCACGAGAGAAAGTGCCGGGCCATTTTGCGTGACGTTTGCCTCGTAGGTGCGGCGCCGGGCGTCTTCAGGAAGAGCACCTTCGCCATCCCCGACGGCGCATGCTCGCGCAGCCGTGAGGGTCAGCGTGTAGTTCCCTGCGACTTCCGGGCGAGGCGCGACGAGCGGCATCGTGATCTTCAGGTCCTGGTGTTGATCTCGACCACGATGGTCCCTTCCGCCGGCTGGTAACCGGTCTTCGTCACGCGCACCCTCGTCGCACCCGCCACGCCGTACAGTCGATAGTTGCCGTATAGGTCGGAATGCCCAAGGAGTCGGCCGGTTGCGCTCGTCGCTTCGACGGTGGCGCCCACCACGCCATCATCGGAGAACCCATCCTCGAGGACTCGTCCAACAAGGCGGAACGTTCCGTCGGGAACGACGATCACCCGTTTCCACCGGGCGTGATGACGATGAACTCGGCTTCGACCTGATTCTCTCCGGGCGCTTTCCCCGTAGCCGCCAGGCGCTCTAGGGCGACCGCGTCACCCCAGCCTGGACTCCACCTGCCTTCATTTGTCACGTCGAGCTGAGTGCCGTGGGTCAATGGGCTATGAGCGAGTACCGAATGGTCTGCCGAGGGGCAGAACGTCAGGTCCCTGAATTTCGATCGACGAGATGGTCGGCTCTTCCGGAGGTGGCGGCGGAGGCGGCGGGACAGTTGTGGACGTTGTCCTGGTATCCGGCGCTGTTGGCGAATCCCCACAGGCGGCGAGAGACACCAACGCCAGCGTCAATATGAAGGCTGTCACCGCCGTGCGGGCTCGACTCATCCTGCCTCCTGCCTACCAAGTAAACGCGGGGCAACCGCAAACCGCACATGCCTGCGGGCGGCGCCTCTTTGGCCCTTTGGGCGTATCCTTGCCGCTGACCGGTTCTTCACAGCCATGGACGGGACGCCAACCAGTTAACCGCCCCAGCCTCGTCCGACGAAACCGGTGCGCTTCCGTCTTCGCTCACGCTGCTGAGCCGCGCACAAGCGGGCGACCGCGTCGCGCTTGAAACCCTCGTGGCGCGCTACCGTCCGCGGTTACAGCGATGGGCCTCGGGCCGATTACCTCCTTGGGCCGAGACGTGAACGAAACCAGGACCTTGTGCAGGAAGCCCTCTTCCAGACGTTTCAGAAGATCGACAGGTTCGAGGTTCGAGGCGACGGTGCCCTGTACGGATACCTTCGACAGGCGATCCTCAACCGGATTCGCGACGAGCTGCGCCGGGCGAAACGTCAACCGGCCGCACGTGCGATCGACTCGGCGATTGGAGGACCACGGTCGGTCGCCGTTGGACGTCGCATCGGCAACCAGGCGGTCGAGCGCTACGAGAAGGCGCTGGCCACCTGGGTCACGACGACCGGGAGGCGATAGTGGCGAGAATCGAGTTGGGCTACACCACGAGGAACTTGCCGGTCTACTGGGCAAACCGACTGCCAACGCCGCCGCATGGCGGTTGAGCGCGCCATCGTTCGTCTCGCAGATGCGCGAGAGAGCGACGATGCCGAGGACGATCCTCTCATCGACCGACTCGCGAAGGCAATTGCCGAGGGTGAAAGGTCGACTGGGCATCGATGAATCGATAGCCCAGACGACGCGATGCGCGAGCTCGTTCGCGAGTTGGCGTGATCGCCGCGATCGCGAAGTTCATCTGCGACGCGTCGAGCGACGAACGGACCAGTCGCGTCTCCACGCTGTTCTGATGTCGCTCCGGAGTGGGGTTTGATTTCTTCTCTCGAGAGATCGGCACGCGCTGTACGGTGAGGTCTACCGCGCGCGGGATACGCGGCTCGATCGCGAAGTCGCTCTGAAGCTGCTGCCGGCGCGCATCGTGCGACGAGGTTCGCGCGTCGACCTCGATAGCTCGAGAGAAGACAGCCTGCTCGCGCGGGTGCGCCACCCGAACGTGGTCACATCTACGGCGCCGAGCGAATCGAGATCGCAGTCGGCCTTTGGATGGAGCTCATCAAGGGCGCAGACGCTCGACGAGATCTTGCAACAGCTCACCGTGCTTCTCTACGATCCGAGGTCATAGCCATCGGCATCGCTATTTGTCGCGCGGTGTCGGCGGTGCACGGTGCCGGACTTCTCCATCGCGACATCAAGGCGCAGAACGTAATGCGCTCGAGGACGGACGCATCGTGTTCTTGGACTTCGGCGCGGCTGGAGTTTTGAATGACGATGTACCGGCCGATCGCGGCACGCCGCTCTATCTCGCGCCGGAAGTGCTGGAGGGCAGCCCTCGTCGGTGTCGAGCGATCTCTACAGCTTGGCGTGCTCATCTATCACCTCGTGACGGGCACGTATCCGTCACCGGGCTTACCGTTCGTGAGATTCGAGTGCGCACGAGCGAAGTGATCGCACCCTCGTGCCACCGCGCGCGGATGTGCTGCGAGCTGGCGCGGTCATCGAGCGGGCCATCGACCCACGCCCGGCGCGTCGCTACGCGAATGCCGCCGCGATCGCGGCAGCGCTCACGCCTTACAGCGCGCGCCCGACTCGTGCGCGCCGTGGTAGAGCCGCACGTCGCGCGTCCTTACTCGTCATCGACTCGTCTGGAAGTGCCGGACGTGCTGGATTCCGTCAACACTCCGAGCGGTCTTTCGAGACTGACTGAAACGAGCTCCGTGCTCGCCACGAATACTCAGCCGATTGTGCCGTGCTGCCTTCAGGAACCTAGCGCCGACCGACACCGATGTTCCCGACGTTTCCGAGAAATCATTCGGACCTCGCCACCGTGAAGGATGATGCGATTCCAGCGCGCTTCCTCCGCATTGAAAGCAGCGCGCAACCTTCGTGACATCGGCGAGCGCTCGCTCAACTTGTCTCGAGTTCGTTTCCGATGCACCAGTTTCGAATGACCGCACAGTTGATGATATTGCTGTGATTCCCGTTGTTTCGATCGGTTCGACGGCGAGCTCAAGGACATCTTCGCGATTCAGACGAATCTCGCGAGCGATTGCTGAACAGCTCCGCTCACCTGCCAGAGCTCGCGCACGAGACAATCTCGACGCTACACTCGTATCTGACCGCCCTTGTCACCGCGCATTGCCAACATGCAGAAGCCGCCGCATTTTTCGAGCTGCATCGCCTGGATCCGCTTCGCGCCGCTCACGCGCTCCAACGCGTACGCGCTCATTCTTTCCCTACCGGCATCGCTTTGCACCGCTGCCATTTATGCGCCGCGCGTGCAGGCGCTCACGCTCGATCCACGACTCGCCGAGGCGCACTCGCATGGGCTGTGGAACTACGAGCCACTGGCTAAACGCGAGAATCTTTCGAGCGGCGATTCGATTGAACCCGAAGCCTGACCAGGCGTACACGAGCTACTCGTTCGACCTTCAGCAGCGGAAGTACGACGAAGCGCTTCGCGTGATGAACATCGCATCTGCCCGATTCTTCGCTGGATCTGCAGCGCGAGATCGGCGAAGTGCTGCTGTTCTCCGACGTTTGCGAGGCGTCGAAACTTCAGCGGGTCGACAGGCGATCCCAGTTCTTTCGTGCAGACGTATTGGCGCTCTCTTCGAAGAAGCCTGCCGCCATAGTCTTGGCGAAGGCGGGCGACGACGAGACTTCCACGACCTGATCCGCGTCCAGGGCGCGCGCGTCAACAACCTCAAGGACGTCAGCGTCGAGATCCCGAAGCGCCGGCTGACGGTGTTCACCGGCGTCTCGGGGTCGGGCAAGTCGTCGCTCGTGTTCGGCACGATCGCGGCCGAGTCGCAGCGGCTGATCAACGAAACCTACAGCGCGTTCGTGCAGGGCTTCATGCCGTCGATGGCGCGGCCGGAAGTGGATGTACTGGAAGGGCTGACGACCGCGATCATCGTGGACCAGGAACGGATGGGCGCGAACTCGCGCTCGACGGTCGGCACGGCGACCGACGCCAACGCGATGCTGCGCGTGCTGTTCAGCCGCCTCGGCAAGCCGCACATCGGATCGTCCAACGCGTTCTCGTTCAACGTCCCGTCGCGTCAGGGCGCAGCGGGGCGATGACGGTCGAGAAGGGCAAGCGGCGAAAGCCAAGTCGTCCGCGACGTTCATCCGTCACGGGCGGCATGTGCCCGCGATGCGAGGGCATGGGGCGGGTCAGCGACATCGATCTGTCGCAAGCTCTACGACGACAAGAAGTCGCTCAACGAAGGCGCGCTCACGATCCCCGGCTACACGACCGAGGGCTGGCACGTGCGCATCTTCGCGGCGGCAGGCGTCGATCCGGACAAGCCGATCCGCAAGTTCACGAAGAAGGAGCTCGACATCTTCCTCTACAGCGGAGCCGAGGAAGGTGAAAGTCGAGAAGATCAACCTGACCTACGAGGGCCTCATCCCGCGGATCAAGAAGTCGTTCCTGTCCAAGGACCTCGACGCGATGCAGCCGCATATCCGCGCGTTCGTGGAGCGCGCGGCGACGTTCACGACGTGTCCCGACTGCAAAGGCACGCGGCTGAACGAGGGCGCGCGGTCGTCGAAGATCGACGGGAAGTCAACATCGCCGACGCGTGCGCGATGCAGATCAGCGACCTGGCCGGCGTGGCTCCGCGCTCCGTGACCTCCGAAGGCCCCGGAGCTGCCTCCGTCGCGCCGCTCGCTCGCGAAGCTGCGGCACACGCTCGATTCTTTTGTGGAGATCGGCCTCGGCTACCTCAGCCTCGACCGGCCGTCCGGGACGCTGTCGGGCGGCGAGGCGCAGCGCACGAAGATGGTCGGCCATCTCGGGTCGTCGCTCACCGACGTGACGTACGTGTTCGACGAGCCGACGATTGGTCTGCACCCGCACGACATCCAGCGGATGAACCACGCTGCTGCTGCGCCTGCGCGACAAGGGCAACACCGTCCTCGTCGTCGAGCACAAGCCGGAAGTGATCGCGATCGCCGATCACGTCGTCGATCTCGGTCCCGGCGCCGGCACCGCCGGCGGGGAAGTGGTCTTCGAGGGCACGGTCGACGGGCTGCGGACGAGCGACACGCTCACCGGCCGGCATCTGTCCGATCGGGCCGTCACTCAAGTCGTCCGTGCGCAAGCCGACGGGCGTGATGAAGGTCCGCGGCGCCCGCACGCAACAATCTGAAGAATGTGAACGTGGACATCCCGCTCGGCGTGCTCGTGGTCATGACCGGCGTCGCCGGGTCGGGCAAGAGCTCGCTGATTGACGAGTCGGTCAGCGGCCGGGAAGGCGTCGTCACCGTCGACCAGACCGCCATCCGCGGATCGCGCCGGAGCAATCCGGCGACGTACACCGGTGTGCTCGATCCGATCCGCACCGCGTTCGCGAAGGCGAACGGCGTCAAGCCCGCGCTCTTCAGCGCGAACTCCGAGGGCGCGTGCCCGACCTGCAACGGCGCCGGCGTGATCTACACGGACCTCGCGATGATGGCCGGCGTCAGCACGATTTGCGAGGACTGTGAAGGGCAAGCGGTTCTCAGGCGCTGCGGTGCTGGAGTACACAGCTCGGCGGGCAGAGAACATCGCCGAGGTGCTCGATCTGCCGGTGAAGGACGCGCTGCAGTTCTTCGGGACCGGCAAGGCGCACACGCCGGCCGCGCACGCGATCCTGCAGCGCATGGCCGACGTCGGCCTCGGCTACCTGCGGCTCGGCCAGCCGCTGACGACGCTGTCGGGCGGCGAGCGCCAGCGGCTCAAGCTCGCGACGCAGATGGGTGAAGACGGGTGGCGTCTACGTGCTCGACGAGCCGACGACGGGCCTGCACCTGGCCGACCTCGAGCAGTTGCTCGGGCTACTCGATCGACTCGTCGACTCCGGCAAGTCGGTCATCGTGATCGAGCATCACCTGTCCGTGATGGCGCACGCCGACTGGATCATCGACCTCGGCCCCGGCGCCGGGCACGACGGCGGGAGGATTGTGTTCGAAGGGACGCCAGCCGATCGTGGGGCAGAAGTCGACGCTGACCGGCGAGCACCTGGCGGAATTCGTGGGTGGCGGTCGTCGTGCGGCCTGGCGACCACCTATCCGTGCGCCGATGTGTGCGCCGCGATGACTTGCCAGCCCATTTCTCGTTTCATCCAGACATTCGTCGTGCGATATCGACGTACGACGTCTTTGTCGTCGGCGCGAATGGTCACGCCGAATCGGTAGCTGGTCACGGCCGTGTCGCCGTGCCTTACCGTGGTCACATCCTCTTTCTCGTAGGCGACCACGGCCGCGGCGCCAGACTGTTTGGCTGCCTGCCGCTCGGCCGCGCCCCGCCTGGCTTCGTCCAGTACCGCGCGTTTGTCGCAAACGACTCCGGTCACGCCCGTGAAGATGAGGCCGTCGGCGTAGATGCGATCAAGCGCCTCTACGTCGATGGCACGCGTTGCCTGGGTGAGCCGGTCTTCCTGCGCGAGGATCTCCTGCTGATCGTGAGCGTTCATGCGGACCTCCTGAATGTCAGGTCACGAGCATGCGCGCGCAGTGGGATTGGCGTCCTGTAGGTTTTGCTAAGATTCGCTTAAATCTCAGCGCGGTCAGAGTCTGTTGGCCTGCAGGCGAACATGGAACACGAGCGCTATGCGTTTGGCGAGGCAATGCTCGATGTCGACGAGCGTCGCCTGACCTGCCGTGGGCGGCTGGTGCCGCTGTCTCCCAAGGCGCACGACGTGCTCGTGTATCTGGTGCGGCATGCCGGGCATCTGGTCCAGAAGAGGGAGTTGCTCGAGGCCGTATGGCCGGAAGCGATCGTCGAAGAAGGCATTCTGGCCGTCCACGTGTCCGGGCTCCGCCGCGCGCTCGGTGACGACCCGCGCGCGCCCTGGTGCATCGAGACCGTGGCCAAGAGCGGATACCGGCTGATCGCTCCCGTTCAGAAAACGAGCAGTCCGAAGTCTCCGTCGACGACGGCGCGCGCTGAAGTCCACGAGCTCGTGGGACGCGCACGCGCCCGCCTGATGGCCGCCTCGCGGGCGGACGTCCCGCCTGCCATCCGCACGTTTCAGGAAGCCATCGACCTCGACCCGACGCATGCGCCGGCGCATGCGGGCCTCGCGCTCGCCTACTGCGCAGAGGCGCAGTGGCGTATCGCGCGGCCCTCGGACGCGTATGCACGTGCCAGGAGCGCTGCCTTGCGCGCGCTGTCGATGGACGATGGCGCCGCGGATGCGTGGGTCGCACTCGGCGCGGTGATGTTTCTCAGCGAATGGGATTGGATAGGCGCGGAGCGAAGCCTCCAGCGCGCGCTCGACATCAACCCGGATCACATCCAGGCGCGCCTGTTGTATGGGCACTTGCTCGACACGCAGGGAAAGCTGCAGGACGGGCTCGCCATGCGGCTACGCGCGCTCGAGACGGCGCCATTTTCGCCGTCGGTGCATCTTGCGCTCGCGTTGGCCTATTGGAACCAGCGCCGCTACGAGGACGCGATCCGCTGGGCCAACAAGACGCTCGAGTTGGACGGGTCGCATGGCCTCGCGCGCGAGTTTCTTGCCGGGGCGTACTGGAAGCTCGGCGATTTCGATCGACATATGGCCGAGAACCTCAAGCATGCGGAGGCTCACGGTTGCCCGCCCGACGCGCTGGACGGACTGCGGCGCGCCTATGAAGCCGACGGCCGCGCCGGCGTCGTGCAACTCGGTCTCGAGCAGGCCGACTCCCTGCCTGCGGTGCAGCTCGCGCTGATGTATGGCGAGCTGGGGGACGTGGATCGCGCGATCGCGCACCTGGAGCGCGCGCTCGAGAGCCGCGATCCGTGCCTCGTCGATCTCGCCGTCTCGCCACAGTGGGACCTGCTGCGCGCCGACGCGCGCTTCGTGCGGTGCGTGACCGGCATGGGGCTCGTCACGGTGGCAGTCCCAACCGTGCCGTCGCAGCAGGTTTAGCTCGAAGTCGCTGGCTCGCCTCGAGACCGCCCCGGTGCACTCTCCAGCTTTGGCGCTGGCGGTTTGTGCCGTGGCGAGGGTCAGCTGGATCTCGACGCGAGAACCGGGACGACGGCGCGGCGGTCGCGTGTGGCGCACGAGCGGATCCCAGGCGGCCATAGCGACGTCCGCGACGGCCCTCAACGCCTGACGCGAAGCGCCGTCGCGGGCGCGCACCGCGAGGCCCTGCACGACGGTTGTATAGAAGGACGCCAGATCGGCGATCGGGGCGCCGGCCGGGAGGTCGCCGTCGCTCACCCCACGGGCGAGCCTCGCCCGGATGACGTCGGAGCCCTGGTGGCGGAGCGCCTGCAGGTAGTCGTGGGCGTCCTTGTTGCCGCGCGTGCTGTTGAGCGCGCCGAGGATGAGCAGGCAGCCTCGCGGGCCGTCCCCGCGGCAGAACTCGTTGGCGGCCGCGTGAAGCAGCCCCGCCACGCCGGCGCGGGCCGTTGGCGCGTCGAGCGCTTTGCGCATCACCCCGGCCATGGACTGGTGGTACAGGTCCGCGGCCTCGCGGAACAGCCGATCCTTCGATCCGAACGCGGCATAGAAGCTCGGCGGCGCGATGCCGCCCATCGCCGCCAGCAGTTCCTCGAGCGTGGCCCCATCGAAGCCACGGGCAAAAAACACCCCCATCGCGCTCCGTAGCGCCTCTTCCCGGTCGAAGGCTCGTGGACGTCCTCGGGGTGCCATGGCCGATGCCTGGCCTTAATTATATAGGCATCGCTATAAAAATAGCTTGACCCCTCCGGTCTATTTGTGTAGTACTCACTACACAAAAGGAGACCTGCCCATGGATCGCCCCGACTCTCGAGTGTTTCGCCCCTACGCGCGCTGGATCGTCGCCCACCGCCTGGTGGTGGTGGCGGCCATCTCGCTCGTTACTGCGTTTTTCGTGTCACGACTTGGCAGCCTGATGGTCGACTCGAATCCCGACCTCTGGGCGCCGCAGACGCACGCGTACGTCGAGACGACGAACCAGCTCGAGGAGCTGTTCGGCGGCCGCAACCTCACGGTCATCGGCGTCGTGCCGAAGAGCGGCGACATCTACCAGCCGAAGGTGCTCGAGAAGATCAAGCGCATCCAGGACGAGCTCGAGCTCGTGCCGCATGCGGTGCGCCACAACATCCTCAGCCTTGCCGCACGCAAGGTGAAGGAGGTCAAAGGCGGTCCTGACGGCATGGAGGTCAGGCCGATGATGGAAACCGTGCCGCGCACGGCCGAGGAAATGGCTCGGCTCAAGGCGGCGGTGGCGTCGATGCCGATCTACATCAACGCCCTCGTGTCACCGGACGGCAAGGCCGCCACCGTGGTCGCCGATTTCAAGCAGGACGAGCGGTCGCCGAACTTCATCGCGCTGAACGAGGCGATGCATCGCATCGTCGACCGCGAGAAGGACGCCGACGTGGACATCTATCTCGGCGGCATCACGATCATCGGCGAGGCCGCCGACGAGCAGTTCATCAAGATGCCGATGTTCTTCGGCGCGGCGCTCGTCATCATCCTGCTCGTCCAGGTACTGGTCGTTCCGGAGCGTGCAGGGCATGGTGCTGCCGATGCTCACGGGCATCCTCAGCGTGCTGTGGAGCCTCGGGCTGATGGGCTTTCTCGGCGTGCACCTCGACCCGCTCAACACGACGACGCCCATCCTCGTGCTCGCGGTCGCGGCGGGCCACGCCATTCAGATCCTGAAACGCTACTACGAGGAATACGGCCGGCTGCGCGCCTCCATGACTCCGCGCGATGCCAATCGCGAGGCGGTGATTGAGTCGATCGTGCGGGTCGGTCCGGTCATGCTGGTGGCCGGCCTCATCGCCGTCATCACGTTCCTGTCGCTGGCCGGCACCGGCATTCCGATGGTGCAGCACTTCGGCGTCTTCGCCGGCTGCGGCGTGCTGGCCACGATGATCATCGAGATGACGGTGATTCCGGCCGTTCGCTCGATGCTTCGGCCGCCGAGAGAGGCCGAAGCCGCGCGCGAGCGCAAGGCCGGTGTGCTGGACCGTTTTCTCACCGGCGTGGCCGACCGCCTGGTGGGCGGACGCGCCCCGGTCTTCGTGGCCGCCGGGCTCCTGGCGCTGGCCGTCGTCGGCTTCGGCGTCACGCGCCTGCGCATCGACAACAACTTCAAGCTCTACTTCCGGCCCGATAGCGCGGTGCGGGTCCACGACCGCGTCCTGAACGACACGTTCGGCGGCACCAACTCCATTCAGTTCCTCGTAGAGACGCCGGCGGCCGACGGCATCAAGGACCCGCGGGTGCTGAAGGGCATGGAAGCAGCTGCAGACGTTTCTCGAAACGCAGCCCAGCGTCGGCAAGACGCAGTCGATGGTGGACCTGATCAAGCGGATGAATCAGGCCATGCACGCCGACGACAAGGCCGCCTACACCATCCCGGACAGCCAGGCTCTCGTGGCGCAGTACCTGTTCCTGTATTCGCTGTCCGGCGATCCGCAGGATTTCGACAGCCTCGTGGACAACGACTATCGCCGCGCCACCGTGTGGGCGTTCGTCAAGGACGACAGCACGACCAATGCGGACATGATCGCCAAACGGGCGCAGGCCGTCATCGAGGCGAGCTTTCCGCCAGGCGTGACTGTCGAGATGGGCGGCAGCCTGCCGCAGCTCATCGCGCTCAACGACGTCATCGTCTCGGACAAGGTTCGCAACATGGCGCAGATGGCGGGAGTTGTGTTCGCGCTCGGGGCCATCATTCTGCGGTCGCTCGTCGGCGGGCTGTTCGTGGTCACGCCGCTCTTCGCGGTGATGCTCGCCAACTTCGGCCTCATGGGTTGGCTGGGGACCCCGCTCGACATCTCAGCGATGACCACGGCCGCGATGGCCATCGGCATCGGCGCCGACTACGAGATCTACCTGCTGTTCCGCTTCAAAGAGGAACTGGCGCGCACGGGCAGCGTGCTTGCGGCGACGCGGAAGTCGATGCTCACGTCCGGAAAAGCCATCCTGCTCGTCGCCATCTCGATCATCGCGGGCTATGCGGTGTTGCAGGCCTCGGAGTTCGCTTTCTACAACACGCTCTCGAACATGGTGACGGCCACCATGGTGATCAGCGCCTTCTTCGCGCTGTTCTTCCTGCGCGCGTTGATGATGCTGTTCAAGCCCCGGTTCGTCTTTGGCGACCGGCGTGATGCCTTCTTCAACCAGGTAGCCGTGGAATCCGGAGGTGCCAAGTGAGCTGGAAACACATGAGCACGTGGCGCGTGGTGACCCCAATCGCGCTCGCCATCGGAATGGCAGTGGCGGGGGCCGTGGAAGCCGCGGACCCGACGCGCGCGCGACATCATGGAGAAGAACTTCTTCGTCACCAAGGTGTCGTCGCTCGGACTCGAGTCCACGATGGTCCTCATCAACGACAAAGGGCAGCGGCGCGAGCGGCGAAGCACCGGGATCATCAAGCTGCAGCCCAACGGCGTCGACTCGAAACTGGTCGTCCGGTTCGACACGCCTGCGGACATCCAGGGCACGACCTTTCTCCAGGTCGAGCACATCGACGGCGACGATGACCTGTGGATCTACCTGCCGGCGCTCAAGAAGAGCCGGCGGCTGGTGGCCAACAACAAGAAGGATAGCTTCGTCGGCTCCGACTTCTCCTACGGCGACATCTCCCTGCCGAAGGTCGATCAGTACCGCCACACGTTGCAGCGCACCGAGAAAGTCGAGGGTCTCGACTGCTACGTCGTGGAGAGCGTTCCGGCCAACGACGCCGTGCGCTCCAACAGCGGCTACAGCAAGAAGCTGACCTGGGTGCGGGCGGACAACTTCGTCGAAGCCAAGGTCGAGTACTACGACCTGGCCGGGCGGCTCTGGAAGACGCAGAACGTGTCGCGTCCCGAGCTCGTGGAGCCGCAGAAGGCGCGCTGGTTTCCACTGCAGCGCGAGATGACGAACCACCAGAACGGACACCGCACCGTGATCAGCATCTCGAAGGTGACCCCTGGTGTGGCGGTGCCTGACGAGACGTTCACCACGCGCTACATCGAGCGCGACTGACGGAGCCCCCGATGAGAACGATGCGAACGATGCGAACGATGCGAACCGGATGGTGCGTGATCGTGCTCGCGCTGGCGACCGCGTCACCGGCGTCGGCGCAGGGGATTGCGGCTCCGGAACTCGGGCCAGGGCCGGGGGCTGAGGTGCAGCCGGAGTCTCGGATGTTCGACCGCCTCGGCGTGACGGGTACCGTGCGTGCCGGCTACTGGAGCTCGACGCGCGATCTCGACGCCGAGCGGCACCTCGGCGCCGGAATGCTGTGGCTGAAGACGTCCCGCCGGCTGTCGAGCCACGTCTCGATGTTCGCGGAGGGCTGGACCGCGCTTCGCGGCCCGATCGGCGAGGGCGACGGCACGGTTGAGCTGCGCGAGGCGTTCGTCGACCTCCGTCTTGGCGGGCTCGACGTCCGGGCCGGGCGCCAGATCATCGCCTGGGGCCGCGCCGACGGCATAAATCCCACCGACAACCTCTCCGGCCAGGATCTGACCCTGCTCGTGCCCGATGACGCCGACCGGCGGCTCGGCACGACCGCTCTCCGCGCGAGCTACTACCTTGGTGACGTGTCGCTGACGGGTGTGTGGCTGCCGGAGTTTCGCGGCCACGAGTTCGCGTTGCCCGCGCCTCCGCCAGGCGTGACGTTCGTGCGTGACGCCGGGCAATGGCCGGGCGATCAATGGGCGGTACGCGTGGAGCAGACGGGACGCGCGGTGGATTGGTCTGTGTCGTACTTCAGCGGCAGGGACATGACGCCCGATCTCGGGATCGCGCGACGGGACGGCAGCGCTCCGGGCATCCTGCTTTCACATCACCGTGTCCGTGTGTTCGGCGCCGACATGACCGCGAACCTCGGCCGGTTCGGGCTGCGCGCTGAAGGCGCGTTCACGCGGACGGAAGATTCGCACGGCCGCGATCCGTTCACCAAGAATCCGTTCGTGTTCGTGGTCGCTGGTGCGGATCGAACGTTTGGCGGGAACTTGAATCTGAACGTGCAGTACCTGTTTCGCTACGTGCTCGACGACGCTACGGTGGTGAAGAACGATGACGGCTTCGTGTCAACGGTGGCCGCCGAGCAGTCGATCCTCAACAGTCAAACGCGGCGCGCGCAGCACGGTGCGTCGTTCCGCCTCGCCTACAAGTGGCTGCACGACACGCTCGAGGCCGACTGTGCAGTCGCCGCCTATGCCGGTCCGTCCGGCGCAGTCGTACGACCGAAGGTGGTCTATGCGGTCACCGATGACTGGAAGGTGCTTCTGGGCGCCGAAATCCTCCAGGGTGAGACATCGTCGCAGTTCGGGCTCCTGAGGCGGAACTCGACCGCGTACACGGAGTTGCGATGGGGCTTCTGATCTACAGTGGGCGGTTCTCCCAGACGGCAACGTCGCCCAGTTCGCCGTCCTGGCCGACGCGCTGCATGCGGAGCACGCCACGATCGAGCAGCCGCTCAATCGCGACGTCCTGCTGAAACGGACCGCTGACACAGAATGTCGTCAACGTGCTGCTGGGCGCCAGGCCGGCATGCGGATGGCCGCCGCCGAACGTTCTGCCGGTCACGAGCGCGAAGTCGAGTGTGACGTCCCGCAGTTCGGGGACGTGCGTCACCTGCTCGATCAGATCGAACCCGTCATCGGTGGCGCTCACGAGTGAGAATCCGGTGGCCTCTCCGGGCAGCTCCAAACCGATCGCCGTGATTCGCGAATCGAACTGGCTCGTATTCCTCACCCCGAAACACACGACACTCAGGTCCGTTCCCGGAATGGGCACGGGCAGATCGGTCAGTTGCGCGTTGGGACTTTGGACGCGCGCGCGGACCAACACCCCTCCGTGCTCGAGCCCGACATAATTGTGAGCGTGAGCGATTGCGCCACTGAGCGCGAGAGCCATGGCGACACAAACGACCGCGGCAGAGAGACGATGGTTGGACACGATTGCCTCCTGGTCAACGCCCCGGGGGAGCTCGGTGACGAGGCATATAATTCCGAACCGCCGGCGCGGCCGTCCTGTCGAAACGGCGAAAGAACTCTGAAAGAACGATGAAATCTGGCCCTTCCTACCGGTTTGGCCCGTTCGTCCTGATTCCGTCTGAGCACACGCTGTTCCGCGGATCCGAACGCCTGCATCTGGCGCCCAGGGACTTCGAACTGCTCGTGATCCTCGTCGAGCACGCCGGGCATCTGCTGCGAAAGGAGGACCTGCAGCAGCGCCTGTGGCCGGACACGATCGTCGAGGAAGGCAACCTGACCAAGCACGTGTCCACGCTGAGGAAGGCGCTTGGCGACACGGATGGCCCAGGCCGGTTGATCGAGACGGTATCGCGCGTAGGGTTTCGGTTCGTGGCGCCGGTCATTTCCGCCGAGGGTCCGACGACGCCACGCGTGTTCCCGCGTGCCTCGACGGGCTGTTCTGGTTGCTGGGGTAGTGATCACTGCGGCAGTTGCAGTGGAGTGTCGCCGTCTCACGAATGCGCGATGTGCCGGAGAAGGCTCCCGTGCCTTGGACGGCCATTGCGGTGCTGCCGTTCACCACACTTGGTGGTAGCGACACGGATCATCTGGGTCTGGGGCTGGCCGACGGCATCATCACGCGCCTGAGCGGCCAAACGATCCTTCCCGTGCGGCCGACCAGCGCGGTCCGCCGGTTTCTTGGTGAGTGATCCCGCCGACGCGGCGGCGATCGGCCGGACGTTGAACGTGGACGTGGTCCTCGAGGGGCACATTCAACGCGCCGGTGACCTTGTACGCGTCACGGTGCAGTTGACCGACGTGCAGGCTCGTTCACCGGTGTGGGCGCAGACCTTCGATCAGCCGTCCGACGCACTATTTCAGTTGGAGGATGCGATCGCGGAGCGTGTCGCCGCGGCCCTGCGGCTTCGCCTCGCCGCGGCAGACCAGGAGAGGCTGAGGCGACGGTATACCGGCAATGCGGCCGCGTACGCGTCCTACATCGCCGGTCGTGCGGAGTTGCTCGGGTACACGCCTGCTGGCGCACGCGCTGCGGTGGTCGCGTTCGAGCGCGCCCTGGCGTTGGATCCGGCATACGCGTTGGCGCGAGCGGGACTGGCGATGGCGAGCGCGGACATGTATCTCCGTTTCGCACCGGAACAGGATCTCCAGCAGTGGGGAGAGCGCGCCGAGCGCGAGGCGCTCGCCGCGATTGCTCAGGATCCCGATCTCGCCGAGGCGCATCTCGCGCGCGCCGCCGTGTATCGCAAGCGCGAGTTCGACTGGGATGAAACGATTGCGGCGAGCCGCCGGGCCCTCGTGCTGAATCCGAACCTCGAGCAGCCCCGGTACTTCATCGCGGCGGCGTTGTATCACCAGGGACTGATGCGCGAAGCGCTCGCCGAGATGGAGCGCGGACGGCAGGCTGGAGCGTCAGATGTCGTCGAGCCGCTGCGGATCGAGGGGCTCGTCGCGCTCTTCAGCGCTGAATACGCTCGCGCCCGGCAGCGGCTCGAGGAGGTGAGCAAGCACAGCAGCCGGGCGATCGGCGACACGTATCTGGCTCTCGCGCACTACTATTCCGGGGACGTCGCACGCGCCCGGGCGATGCTCGAGGAGCTCACGAAAGAGACTGCGGCGTCCACGTCGGCTCGATCGCGCGTGGCACTGGCGGCGCTGCTCGCAGCTTCGGGTGAGACGCGGGCTGCCCGCGGCATGGTAGACGAGGTTCTCGCTGGCGCGTACCGCGATCATCACGTCGAGTACGGTGTCGGGGCCGCCCTCGCACAACTTGGCGACCACCGCGGGGCCGTCCAATGGCTTCGTAAAGCTGCTGACAGCGGTTTCCCGTGCCTCGTCTGGTACGAGCGCGATCCGTTGCTCGATCCGCTGCGCCAGGATCCCGCCTTCAAGGACGTCGTCGCGGATCTCGTCGCGCGGAGGGATGCGGCTGTCGCGCGGTTCGCGTCCCAGTAAGCTGCGCGGGCGCTCGCGACTGGCGACTCGTCACTGGCCGGCGGTTTGGCATTCCCAGCGAGTGGTCGATCGCTACAACCGCGCGCACGACGTGCCGAACCTGTTCATGGTGGACGGGGGCAGCCTGGTGACATCGGGCCTCGGCCAGCCGACCATGACGATCATGGCGCTGGCGTTCAGGGCCGCGGATCACCTGGTAAAGACGGCTCGCGCCGGCAACGTCTGACCCGCACGAGGATTCCGCGTCCGCGGCCGCTGGTCCAATGAACCACCTGCTACTGGTTCACTGAACCAGTCGGGATTCTTCGCAATCACCTCGCGCCTGTCAGCGTCGGCGTCAGTCCAGCGACAGACACCAAGTGGCACCGGCATGGAAAAGGAAGTCTGGGCCCGATTACAATGCGCGGCAGACCATGACATCCACCGACGACCCGGCGCCGATGCCCGCGCCGCCAGCGGCGAGCCCAGCGACAACGACCCTCCATCGCGGGACCTACGGCAAGATCCTGCTGGAAGTCGCGCTCATCACGCTTGGCGTGTTTCTCGCGCTCATGGTGGATCAGTGGCGTGAGGGGGCCGAACACCGGCAACTGGCCGAGGACACCCTGCGTCGCTTCCGCACGGAGTTCAGGACGAATCGCGCCGCCGTCGCGGCCGTGAGGGACAAGCACGAGTCGTCGTTCCAAAGGATACAGGCCTACTTTGCCGCGGAGCCGGCCGCGCGGGCGACGATGGCCTACCCGCACTCCGCAACCAATCCCGCGTTCATGGAATACACGGCGTGGGACGTCGCGATCGCCACGCAGGCGCTGGCCTACGTCGAGCCGGATCTCGCCCAGCGCGTGGCGCACGTCTATGCCGTGCAGCGGCAGCTCGATGGGGCGACCCGCGACATCACGCTCGTGATGTACACGCGCGCCGGCGACGCCGATCCCGCGCCGCTGACCGTATCGCTGGCGACCTATTTCGACGATTGCAACCTGATCGAGCCGAGGCTGCTGAAGCTCTACGAGGAGATTCTGTCGACACTCGACGCGCGGCTGGGGCCATAGCCGTAGAGCCAGACGATACACTTCGATCGAGTGTCCGCGCTCGACCCGCTCCCGATCGATCCGTTTCTTCCTGACATCGCTCGCCTGGTGCGGGAGCGCCGCGCTCTCGTCGATCACCGCGGCGCCGGGCGCGGGAAAGACGACGCGGGTGCCGCCGGCGCTGGTCGGCGACGGCGCGGTGCTGCTCCTGCAACCACGACGAGTGGCCGCGCGCGCGATCGCGAGGCGCATCGCCGCCGAGCAGGGCTGGACGCTCGGCCGCGAAGTCGGATGGCACGTCCGGTTCGATCGCCGCACCTCCGCCGACACCCGCCTGACCGTCGTCACCGAAGGCATCCTGACCGCGCGGCTGCAGCAGGATCCGCTGCTCAGCGACATCACCACCGTTGTCATCGACGAGTTCCACGAGCGCAGCCTGCACGCGGATCTCGGCATCGCGCTCGCGCGACAGGCCTGGCTCGCGCGCGGCGATCTCCGCATCGTGGTGATGTCGGCCACGATCGACGCGGCCCGCGTCGCTGCATTTCTGGGTGACTGTCCGGTTGTCGACGTGCCCGGTCGCACGCATCCGATCGATGTGATCTACCAGCCGGGCGTCGCGCTCGAGGACGTGGTGCGGGAACGGCTTGGTCCGCGCACGACGCTGTGCTTCCTGCCGGGCGCGCCCGAGATTCGGCGCGCCACCGACCGCCTGTCGTCGATGATCGAAGGCCGCGCGCGCGTGCTACCGCTCCACGGGGGACTCGGCCCCGACGAGCAGGACGCCGCCATCGTTTCTTCAGTTGAGCCGCGCGTGATTCTCGCCACCAACATCGCCGAGACCACGCTGACCGTCCCGGACGTGCGCGTCGTCATCGATACGGGCCTGCACAAGGTCGCGCGGTACGACGCGGACCGGCTGGTGGACAGCCTCGAGGAGGAGCGCATCACGGCCGACTCGGCGGATCAGCGCGCGGGACGCGCGGGACGGACGGCGCCGGGCGTCGCGGTAAGGCTGTGGGACGCGCGCGATCGGTTGCGGCCCCATCGAGAGCCCGAGATTGCTCGCGTCGATCTCGCGTCCGTCGCGCTCGACGTCATGGCCTGGGGCGGCGATCCGCGCACGTTCGACTGGTTCGAGCCGCCGCCAACCCACGCGCTCGACGCGGCCATCGACGTGCTTCGCGCGCTCGGAGCCATCGACTCCAATGGGCGGATTGACACCGCTGGGTCAGCAACTTCGCAGCCTTCCCGTGCACCCGCGGCTTGGGCGACTGCTGCTCGCCGCGCGCGCGGCGCCGCAGGCGGCGCTCGCCTGCGCCATCCTGTCGGAGCGCCATTTCCTGCCGCCCGCGCACGGCGCGACGACGTGCGATTTGCTCGCCGCCGTGGACGCTGAGCGCGATTTACCGCCGCACGTGCTGCGCGTCGCGCGCGACATCCGCCAGCGCGCCGCGGAGCTGCTTGGCGGCGGAGCGGTCTCGAACATCGGCGACGTGGAGTTCCGGCGCTCGGTCCTCGCCGGCTATCCGGACCGCGTGGCGCGCCGCCGCGCCGTCGGTAGCGACCGCTTTCTACTAGCGTCGGGCACCGGCGCAAGGCTCTCGCGCACCAGCGGCGTCGTCAACGCGGAGTTCGTCGTCGCCGTTGACGTTCAGAAAATGACGTCGGGTCACATTTTCGGAAAAGGTCACCCGACGTCATTTTCTGGTTCGCCGGACGAAGCTCTGATCCGTATCGCGACGGGCCTCGAAGAAGACTGGCTCGAGCCGACGTCAGACTCGGTCGAACACGCCATCAACGACCGCGGTGTGGTGCGCGCGACGCGCGTGCTGCGGTATGGCGAGATCGAAATCGGCCGCCGGCCCGCGAACGTCGATCCCGAAGTTGCCGGTCAGATGGTCGCGCGCGCCGTTCTCGACCGAGGCCCGGGCGACGATCACAAGCAACTCGTCGCGCGATTGTCGTTCGCGGGCGTCCCTCGGTCGTTCGAGACGCTCGTCGAGGCGGCGACCGTAGGGGCGCGGGCGATAGACGAGGTCGATCTCGAAGCGCATCTGCCTTCAGACGTGAGAAGAACGATCGAGCGCGAGGCGCCGGACTGGCTCGCGTTGCCCGCCGGCCGTCGCGCCCGTCTCGAGTATCGAGACGACGGCCGCGTGGTGGCGTCGGTGAAGCTGCAGTGGGTGTTCGGTCTGACTGAGAGTCCGCGGCTCGGTCCGCGTCGCACGCCGGTCACGTTCGAGCTCCTCGCGCCGAACGGCCGGCCGGTCCAGGTGACGAGCGATCTCAAGAGCTTCTGGACCGGCGTGTATCCGACGATTCGCGGCCCGTTGCGGGCGCGCTATCCGAAGCACCAGTGGCCGGACGTCACGTGATGCCTGCCAGCGCCAGACTCATCTACACATTGTGATGTGTGATACTCTGTGTGGGTGGCGACCAACCTGGCGCTCGATGACCGCTTGCTCGAAGAGGCGGTGAAAATCGGCGGTAAAGCGACGAAAAAGGCCGCCGTCACGGAAGCGCTGCAAGAATACATCGCGCGGCGCAAGCAGGTGCGTTTGCTCGACCTGTTCGGATCGGTGGACTACGACCCGGCCTACAATTTCAAGGCCCAGCGCAAACGGCGATGAAGGTCATCGTCGACACCTCCGTCTGGTCGCTGGCGTTGCGGCGGCGCGCGCCGGCGCACGCGACCGTGGACGAGCTTCGCCGACTGGTCGGTCAAGGCCGCGTCGCGATGATCGGACCGATCCGACAGGAACTGCTGAGCGGCGTCCGCGACACGGCGGTCTTTCGCCGTTTGCGGGATCACCTCCGAGCGTTCGCCGACGAGCCGCTCGACCACGAGGACTACGAGCGCGCCGCGGAGCACTTCAACACGTGTCGCGCCGCGGGCGTGCAAGGCTCGAATACGGACTTTCTGCTCTGCGCGGTCGCGGAACGACGCGCGTTTCCGGTTCTGACCACCGACGCCGACTTCAGGCGCTACGCCGCGCTCCTGCCGGTCAGACTCCATTCAATCGAGGGAGCTTACGATCGGAAATGAGAACGAAGAGGCCGCTGAGAGAACCCGTGCGCGATGCGCCGGGGCCGAAGCTGAAGAACTACATCACGCCCGCCGGGTTGCAGCGCCTGAGAGACGAGCACCGGTTCCTCATGAGCCGGGAGCGGCCAGCGGTGACACAGGTCGTGGCGTGGGCGGCCGGCAACGGCGACCGCAGTGAGAACGCCGATTACCTCTACGGCAAACGGCGACTGCGCCAGATCGATTCGCGGATCCGATTTCTGACGAAACGCATCGACGCGGCCGAAGTCGTCGATCCGGCCACGCCGCGCCCGGGCGCGGCGGCCTCGCGCGTGTTCTTCGGAGCGACGGTTACATATAGGGTTCTGCCGGCCAGCCTTCGCTCGGGTGAATCGCAAGCGAGCTTCGGCGAGCCAAGCCACGAACACGTCGTCAGCATCGTCGGCATCGACGAGGTCGATGTGAACCGCCGCTACATCAGCTGGATGTCGCCGCTGGCACGAGCGCTGATGAAGTCGAGTCCGGGCGATCGCGTCGTTTTGCACGCGCCGACGAAGACCGAACACCTCGAGATCCTCGACGTCGAGTACGCGGCGATTCCGATGGACCCGTTCCGCGAGCCGCCGGGCGCCGAAGCGAAGCCAGCCGCGACCTGAGGGCCGACTCAGCCCGTCAAGCCGCGGGGTGACGCTTCCTTCGTCAATGTTCGAAAATGGACCTCCGCGTACGCTACGCCGCCGGTGTCGTCGAGGTTGACCTCAAAGTCGTACCCCTCTTCCTCGAGCGCACGGCGGACATGAGCGACCATTCGCATCGCGAGAGGCCCGAGTCCGGTCTTCTTGTCGTCGAGCTCAGCGAGCAGCGTGACCCACGCGTCGCGCTGATTCCGCGCCGGTTTCTTTGCCACCTGGAAACCGTTGCGGCATTTCTTCACCAGATAATCCTTGAGCTCGTCTTCAGGAAGTCTCCTTCACACGATCCCAGGATTCGACCCATTTTCGAGTTCTCGGAAGCATCGTCTTCGTCCACCAGGTCGGTTGCGTTTCCGTCCGTTCATTATGAAGCGTCGGCGCTCTCCCGGTACAACGAAGAGCCCGTGCCGGCCCCCTCGCGTTGGTCGCTCACCCATTCCGTGCCTTCTGCCGATAGATCACTCATGCTCGCCGTCGGACGCCGCACACTCTGGCTCGCCCTGGTGGCGCTTGCCGTCCCACTGCCGGTTTTGGCTCAGGAGGCGCAGGGGCAGCCTACCCAACGCTTTGTGGGCTGCTACGCGTTGGAACTCGGCGAGTGGTCACTGCCTTTTCCGTCGGAGTGGCCGAAGACATACAGGCACCCGCCAACATTCCGGCTCCACGCCGGCAACGAGTCGGTGCGGAAGGTCACGCCGGAACTCCCGACAACCTCGGATGAAAAGCCGTTCGACTCGTGGCGCAACTCGAGTACTTCGAGTGTGCTGATTTCCTGGTCCACCGGTTCCCTCAATCTGTGGCTGAGCATGCAGGAAGCGCCCGCCGGCACGCTCAGCGGCACGGCGTCGGCATTCTGGGATTCCACCTTGGCCCGTCCACACCCGAGGGCCGCCGCCACCGCCCGTCCCATCTCCTGCGCCAGCGCAAAGCTGTAAGCGCGTCATCTTCCAGCAAGCGCTGGTCCGAAGAAGGCCAGCACCTCAGTTCCTACATAATGGCAGCCACAAGCCATGGCACAGGCTCCGCCAGACATCTCACGCCGCGTCGCCACCATCGACTGGATGCGTGGACTCGTCATGATCTTCATGATGTTCGACCACACGTCCATGGCCTTCGACAGGAACCATCTGGCGCACGACTCTGCCATGTTTGCGGACGCCACGACCATGGCCCTGCCGGCCGCGGAGTTCTTCTCGCGCTGGCTGACGCACATCTGCGCGCCGGCCTTCGTGTTCCTGGCGGGCACCGCCCTCGCGCTGAGCATCGAGCGGAAGGTCATGAAGGGCGTGAACGCGTGGTCGATCGACAAGAACATCCTGACGCGCGGAGCCATCATCGCCCTGATGGACCCCACGCTGATCTCCCTGGGCTCCGGATGGTGGACGTTCTCGGTGTTGACCGCCATCGGCCTCTCGATGATGTGCATGACGTTCCTGCGGCGGCTGCCCACATGGGGTCTGCTGACCGTGGCGCTGGGCTGGTTCGTCTTTGGTGAGGTCGTCACCGGGTGGATGTGGGATCCACCGAACAACCCGTCGGTGCTGGCCGCCTTTCTCGTGGCCCCCTACGCCACGCCGACGCTGAGCATCAAGTACCCGCTCTTCCCCTGGCTGGCCGTGATGACGCTCGGATGGGTGTTCGGCCGCCACCTCATTCGCTACGCCGGCGGCCTCAGCAGGGTGTCGGGACGGAACGTCCTCTGGTTTTCCGGCGCCGCAGCGCTGGCGATCTTCGCCGTGGTCCGCGCCGTCAACGAGTACGGCAACATGTTCCTGCCCCGAGCCGGTGACTCCTGGCAGCAGTGGCTGCATGTCAGCAAGTACCCACCCTCGCTGACGTATCTCGGGCTCGAACTGGGCATCCTGTTCCTCTGCCTCGCACTTCTGCGGACGATTGAGCTCAGGATCGGTGTCCGCGAGAACGGCATCTTCTACGTCTTCGGGCAGACCGCGATGTTCTACTACCTCGTGCACAGGCTCGCATTCGAGATTCCGGCCACCCGTTTCGGATTGCGTGGCGTGGGAGACATCTGGGCGACGTATCTGGTCGGCATCGTGGCGATCGCCCTCATGTACCCGGCCTGCCTCTGGTACCGCTCGTTCAAGAACGCCCACCCGAACTCGGTGCTCAAGTACCTGTAGCGGGAACAGGTAACGTTTTATCGGGCGAGCATCTGGAGCGACGGATCTCCAAGCCCAAACAGCAAGGAGTCGAGCTCGCCGTCCGCGAATTCACTCTGAAACGTGCCCGACGAACTTTCGCGGGCGATCTGGAATGGTGCCGGCCGCGACGGCAGGCGGCCGAGACAGTCGAATGCGGGGATTCCTCTGTGACGTCCATTTGAGACGTTGTCCACGACGACCCAGTTCGTCACGCCATTGACGGCGTAGCCGTAGCTCATTTCGCCCGAGAGAACGTTGTGCGAGACGATGCCGCCCGAAAGTTTCGGAGCATCCGGCTGACACGTCCACGTCCGGGTGCCCATGGCCAGGCCGATCCGGATTGACCGGCCGGCGCCGTCGATCACGTTGTTATCGACCACGGTCCGGGTGAAATCGCCGCCGAACGGGCCATGGTCGACCATCGTGATGCCGCCGAGCAGTGGTCGCGTCACGGCGCGAACGGTGTTGCCGGCAACAATCGAGCCCGGCGCACCGAAGATGACAATGCCACCGTCGGTGGCGTCCGTGATCGTGTTGTCGTGCACCAGGCTGCGCCGGCAGGCCAGCGAGATGCCGTCCGCCCATTCGCCGTTGGCCTGGCCGGCCGGACCGAATTCGTTGTACGCGATCGTGAGGCCCGCGCAGCTGCGGGTCACACCTTCATACGCATGGATACACGACCACCCGCGCGGCTCGAAGGCGCGCACGTGTTCGACCCGCTGTCCGACGCCATCGCCACCCGCCTGGATCAGCGCATGCCCGCCTGGAATCCGCCCGAGCCCTGGCCGGTTGCCATCGATGATGAGATGACTCACGTGAATGTTGCTGCGCCCGACGAAGTCGATCGCCGTGGCCAGCGTGGGCCCGGCGATGCGGAGCAGAGCGCGCCTCGAATCGATGGGGAGCCCCTCGGTGTACAGCTGCTGGTTGTCCCGGCTGAACACGATCGGACCACGCAAATCGAACACGGCATCACGGCAGAGCACGACGGTGCTTGCGCCCGCAAGCGCCGCATTGATCGTCGTCTCGTCTCCTGAGGCCAGACAGGTGGCGCTTGGAAGGAGCGGCGTGACTGGCGCGTCGCGTCCGCAGCCCATGGCGAGGAGCGCGAAGGCGACGGGTGAGGCGAATTTCCGAACCGGGCTACTGGTTTTCCGGGCGGCCCTCATCGTCGAGCTCGACTTCCACCCACTCGGCCCCGGTCGGGATGTTGCGCTTGATCCTTGTCAGCTTCGACGCCGCGAATCTGGATGCGACCTCCGACAAGCTGGGTCTGGTTGTCGACCCGACCGTCGTCAGTGCGGCGAGCTCCATCGGTCGCGGTCATTTCAACAAGCCTGTTCGTCGCAATCCACTGGGGGACCACGCAGGTCAGCGTCTGCTCGGCCTCATCCCAGGCAGCAGAGCCAGCAGCGAGAGGACAGGTGACTTGTTGACGGATCGGCCGGTCGGACTGCGTGCTGTCGTACGCCCAACTGATCGCTAAAGCCGGCTGGTTCGGTTTGTAGAACTCCGCCGGTCGCCTGTAGACAATCGATCCTGCCGCCAGTTGGATTTCTTCAACAGCACTGTCTTTCTCATCGTCGTTGCTGAGCGGGTTGTTGATCAACCCGCAACCGGAGAGGCAGACGACCACGGGGAGCAGCACCAGGCAGCGCAGAACGTTCGACATCAACCTCGATCTGTTGCCAGGAGAGAATGGAATTCCAGGTTGGCAACGAAGATCGCCATCATCGGACGGCCCGTACCGCTTGTCAAGCACGGCGCCGCTGCGTGGTTGGCGATTTGGAGCGGCAGCGTTGACACCTCAGCCGCTCGCGGCCACGATCATGTCGTGCGTTCGGTCCTCTCCAGCGTGCTCCTCGCCCTTGGCGTGTGGAGCGGAGCGTCGGCGCAGGAACTGCCGATCCTGCATCTCAAGGTGTCGGTGCTGAACGCCGACCGGGGTCCGATTCCCGTTGCGCGTCACGCGCTGCTCATCAGCGAGAACCCTGCCACCGCGGCCCCGCGACGGGTCGTCACATCAGCGGCAGGCACCGCCCAGATCCGCCTGCGGCCGGGCAACTACACCGTCGAATCCGATGGCCCCTTCGTCCTCGACGGACGCGCCTTCGAATGGGTCGAGAGCGTCGAGGTCGTCGCGGGGCGCGACACGACGCTCGCGCTGACGGCCGACGCGGCCGGCGGCGCGGTGAAGGCCGACGTGCGGAGCGAAGCGGCCACGGCCCCGAACGCGCCCGAGCTCTCGAGGGAGTCGATTCTGGGCGCGTGGCAGGCGAGCGCGTTCGAGCTCTGGACGCCTCTCGTACACGCGGCCGGCTTTCTGGCCGATGAGCGCGGACTCGTGGCAACGAGCCTCCGCGCTATTGGTGACGCGACGTCCGTCGAGGTGCAGGTCTCTCAGGCCGTGAAGGTCACGGGCGCGGTGATCGTCGCCGATCGGTCGCGGGACGTGGCCGTCGTGCGCGTCCACCCATCGGCGATCGACGGCATTCGGCCCGTGCCTCTCGCCTGCGATGCGACGGACGCTGCCCCGGTCGATCCGGACCGATACGTCATCGACGTCCCGCTCTTCGGCCCGAAGGACATCAACTCGTCGCTCGACGTCTCGTCCGGCGCGGCCGGCGGTCCGGTCTTCGCCAGCGATGGCCGCGCGGTCGGGCTTCGCGTCGCTGACCGAACTCGGGCGACGTCCGTCTCGTCGAGAGAGAGCGCATCTGTCAGGCCCTCGCGTCGGCGCGGGCGAAGCTCGAGGCGAGCGCGCCTCCAGCCGACACGCGACTCCCTGTCGAACCGACGCGCCGGCCGCCCTCAGAGTCCGTCACCGCTGCCGCGGCCCGTTCATTCAGCTTCGCGCCCTATCAGCTCTCGTCGTCGGACTTCGACATCCTCTTCCTCACGCCCGCGGTGCTCGCCGCCGCGGAAGGGAGGCGCGGAAGGACCGGCGGGAGCCCTGATGAGATGAACCGCCTTCGCCTCGCAACGGACTTCGAGGACTGGTCCGACTACGTCGACGCCGCGCCTCCGCTGCTCTTCGTGCGCGTCACGCCCCGGCGCGTCGAAAGCTTCTGGACGAAGGTCGCGCGCGGCGCGGCGTCGACACAGGGCGCCCAGATTCCGCCGATCAAGCGGCTGCGTCCGGGCTTCTCACGGATGCGGCTCGTCTGCGGCGGCCACGAGGTGACGCCGATTCATCCGTTCCGCATCCAGGCGCGCGTGTCGGAGACCGACGCGATCGAGGAAGGCTTCTACGCGTTCGATCCCGGCGCGATCGGGCCCGACTGCGGCACGGTGTCGATCGTCCTCTCTTCGGTGAAGGAACCGGACAAGACCGAGACGCGCAGCGTCGATCCCGCGATCGTCCGGCGGGTCTGGGACGACTTCGCCAGCGTTCGCGCGACGTCCGACAAGCCGTAGCTCTCGCACTCTTATAATCGCCTCGGTCCTCATGACACTCACGCCCGGAACCCGCATCGGGCCGTATGAAGTTGCCGCCCTTCTTGGCGAAGGGGGAATGGGGCAGGTCTACCGGGCCACGGACACGAAGTTGAAGCGTCAGGTCGCCATCAAGATCCTGCCGCCATCAGTGGCGGCGGATCATGATCGGCTTGCGCGCTTCCAGCGCGAAGCCGAAGTTCTCGCGTCGCTGAGCCATCCCAACATCGCGGCCATCCACGGGCTCGAGGATTCTGACCTTCGACGGGCTCAGGGCTCGGGGCAGCGCCCTCGTCATGGAGCTGGTCGAGGGGCCGACGCTCGCGGATCGGATCGCCAGGGGACCGATTCCGCTCGACGAAGCGCTGCCCATCGCCAAGCAGATCGCTGAGGCGCTCGAGGCGGCCCATGAGCAGGGGATCATCCATCGCGACTTGAAGCCGGCGAACGTGAAGGTGCGGCTGGACGGCACCGTGAAGGTGCTCGACTTTGGTTTGGCGAAGGCGTTGGACCCGGCTCAGGTCAGGGCTTCAGCGGCTCAAGGCGACATCACGAACTCCCCAACCATTACGTCTCCTGCCACGACCCAGATGGGGATGATCCTCGGCACCGCCGCGTACATGTCGCCGGAGCAGGCGCGGGGCAGGGCCGTCGACAAGCGCGCGGACATCTGGGCGTTTGGCGTGGTGCTTTACGAAATGCTGACGGGGAAACGGCTCTTCAGCGGGGAAGACGTCTCTGACACGATGGCCGCCGTGCTCCGGCAGACGATCGCGTTCGGGGAGCTTCCGGAACAAACGCCGGCGGCCGTTCGTGTGCTGATCGAGCGGTGCCTCGAACGCGACATCCGGCAGCGCCTTCGCGATATCGGCGAGGCCAGGGTTTCGCTCGAGCGGATGCTGCTGCCGGGCGGCGGGTCCGGGCCGATGCGCCTTCGACCCGCGAGCCGTCGTCTCGCGCACGAACGCTCCTGCCGTGGTTGCTGTTCGCGACAACCGCTGCCGCACTCGCGGCCGTGTTCTCGTTCGGGCGTTCGTCGACGTCTGGCAGTCCGGCCCCCGTCACACGTTTTCGGGTGGGCATTGGCGTGCCGGGTGCTCTCGCGGTCGACTCTGGTCCCGCGGCGGTCCTCTCTCCGGACGGCCGCACGATCGTCCTCCGCGTGCGCCATGAGGGAACGACGCGACTCTATGCGCGCCGCCTCGATCAGATTGCGCCCGTCGAGCTCGCCGGGAGCGAGCAAGCCGCCAATCCGTTTTTTTCTCCCGACGGAAGCCAGATTGGATTCTTCGCGTCCGGGGCGCTCAAGACGATGTCACTCGCGGGAGGGGCCGTGACCACGCTGACCGATGCGTCAACAGGACGTGGCGCCGCGTGGGATGAGAACGGCGACATCCTGTTCCAGCCCAGCATCCTCACGAAGACACCGCTCGTGCGAATCACGGCAAGCGGCGCCTCCACCGGCGTGGGAACGACGCTCGACGCCGATGAGACGACCCATCGCTGGCCGCAAATTCTCCCAGGGCGCGTGCTCTATTCGGCCCACAGCGATGTGTCGAACTGGGACACCGGCACACTGCGAATCGAGACGAGGCCAGGTGAGCCAGGCAAGGTCGTGCTGCGAGGCGGGTACCATGGCCGCTACGTGCCGACAGGCCACCTGCTGTACGTGCACGCAGGCACGCTCTACGGCGTGCGCTTCGATCTCGATCGCCTCGAGACGACATCCTCGCCCGTGCCGGTGATTGAACACATCGCCGCCACGCCCATCTCGGGAAGCGCGCAGTACTCGTTCGCGTCGGACGGCACGCTCGCCTACATTCAGGGGAGCACGCCGAATGCGGATGCCAGGATCCACTGGATGACTCCCCGTGGAGAGACGTCGGCGCTGAAAACGTCGCCTGGGACGTGGAGCAGTCCGCGATTCTCGCCCGACGGCAAGCGGATTGCGTTGCAGGTCGCGCTACGGAAGCCACGAACAGATCGCCATTTACGACCTGGCTACCGACCGGCTGACGCAACTCACTTTCGACGCGGCGAATCATCGAGCTCCGATCTGGACACCGGATAGCCAGCGCCTGATTTACCTCTCTGATGCCAGCGGAGCGGGTTCGCAGAATCTGTACTGGCGGCGTGCCGACGGCTCCGGAGAAGCCGAGCGACTGACTACGAGCGCGGGCCGGCAGGTCCCCTATGGCGTGCATCCAGGCGGCCGGCACGTTCTGTACTCGGAAACGGAGGGCGCGGCGGCAGCGGTCCTGTCCGTTCTCCCGCTCGAAGGCAGTCCAGAAAGAGGATGGGCAGCCGGAACGCCGCGGCCGCTCACCAAGGGCGGGACGTTCGACGGCCTCGGCGCGTTTTCTCCGGATGGTCGGCTCGTCGCGTACATGTCGAACGCACAGGGCCCGTTCGAGATCTATGTCAGACCATTCGAAGGCGACGGCGGTCCGTGGCGCGTCTCGACGAGCGGTGGGGCGCATCCGACCTGGTCCAAGTCCACCAACGAGCTGCTATTCACGACCGAAGATCAACTCATGGCCGCCCGCTATCGCTACGACGGGAAGACGTTCACGCCGGAGACGCCCAAACCGTGGTCGCCTGTTCGCTACGCCACCGCCGGCCCGATCCGGAAGTACGACCTGCACCCGGACGGCACCCGCGCCGTCGTCGCCGGCCCCGACACCACGGGCGCGGCTTCGTATGATTCGGTTGTCTTCGTGCAGAATTTCTTCGCCGAGCTTCAGCGCCTGTTGCCTGCCGGCCGCTGATCCCGCATCAGTTCTTCGAGTTGAAACGCATGCCGAATGGGATGCATGACCGCGTGCTCGAACATCGCGTCGATGCAGTACCGCGTCTGCCATCGTGACGGATACTCCGGCGTCAGGAGCCGGTCATCGCCGACGTCCACCAGCGGTGTGCACCATTTCTCCAGCACGTGCTCCATGTAGCTGACGGCGTCTCGAGAGAGGTCCGTCGGCTCCGGTAGCACGCGGATCTGCGGATCAGGCAACTCGAGGACCTCGCACATCCAGGTCATGTAACGGCGGGCGGCGCCTAGAACGTGGTGTAGCAGTGTTTCCAGCGACACATAGTTCGGATCGTCAGTCTTGGGCAGCACGACCGACGCGGCCCGCGCCTCGTTCCACACGACGAGGAAACGGCGGAGATGTTCGTCGTGCAGAAGGACGAGGGCGCGAACAGCCCGGGACCGATACGCGAGAGCAGCGGGCGCCATCGTCTATTACTTCACGCTCATTGACGCCGGCACATTCAGCGAAGCGGGAAGCGCCTTGATCGGCTGCAGCTCGATGTTGCGGTAATACACCTCCGAGCCCTCGGACTGGATCTGGATCTTGCCGCTCGTCAGCGGCCTCGTGGTGCCGTTCTCGTAGAGTCTGGTGTTGTAGACCGCCAGCATCACTTCGCCATTGATGAGGTGGACGGCCGTCTGGCCGACCGTGTAGATCTCGAGCGTGACCCAGTCGGTCTCCGGATTCTTGTAGCTCGGAACACGGGCGACGTAGCCGCCGGAATTGGGGACCGCCTTCTCGCGACTGAAGGTCCGCACCTGCCCCTTCGGATCGTAGATATGGCGCTTTCCATCCTCGCTGGGAACCGACGGGACGTCAGCCACGCATCCCAGGATCGTGATGAGATCCGAGGTCGTCCCCGGCATGACTTGGTACTCGATCGAGCGCATCCAGAAGTCGCCGTCGAGGCCGTGCTCGCCGCCGGCGTGATACAGCACGCCGCTGTCGGCCACCGTTCGATTCCAGGGATTGCCCGGGCCCCACTTCATCTGCAGGCGCAGGTGGTAGTTCTCGTACGAGCTCACCGTCGAGATGCCGCCGCCGATCACGCCCGAGATGCGGATGACCGGGCCGCCGTCCACCTGGGCCACGGTGAACACTTTGTCGGGGTCCTTATTGAGACCGACCACCGTGCCCGGGATCTTCTGCTGCTTCGCGTCCATCCTCGGCCCGAGATACGTGTCCCAGCCGGTCAGGTCCTTGCCGTTGAAGAGCTTGGTCCACTCTCCCGGCTTGAGGGCGGTGACTTTTTCCTGGGCGGCGTTCGTGGCGTAGCCGAGCGAAAGACACGACACGACCAGAGCAGCGGTGATGACGTTGAAAGACAGTCGCATGGCGGATCAGCCCCTCTCGAGAAAGCGTGTGGATGACAGAGGATAGACGATTTTGTGCCGCCAGTTCCTGTCCGCGGTTCGGACTACTTAATGTCGGCAATACCTGCCTTATTCACGAGGCGCCGGCTCTCCCGACGAACAATCCGACCGTAAATGCCGCCGAACACCGGGGTACAGCAATTGCGAGCGCGTCAGACGTCCTAACGGGCTCCCTCCCCAGCAGTTTTGAGATCGGCCGGTTTCTACGGCTCACTCGAGCCATCCAGGTCGCATGTCGAGAAGAACACAGATCTCCCCCTGGAAGACCCCTCTGTTTTCGGCGGTGGGGACCGCGCTGGCTCTCGCGCTCGCGGGCTGCGAATCCTCCTCGACAACGTCTCTCGGCCCTTCGTCCGTCGCGAAGTGCCAGGTCGCGGTGACCGGAGGCCAGCTCACGGTCGACGCGGGAGGCGGCGTGGGCTCGATCACGGTTTCCGCGGAGCCCGAATGCGGGTGGACAGTGTCTGCGGCGGCCAACTGGATCTCCGGTTTGGCTCCCGCAAATGGGCAGGGCAATGGCGAGATCAAGTTTCAGGTCGCGCCGAACGCCACGAACGCCACGAGGCAGGCCGACATTTCCGTGAACGGCGCGACAGGGAAGGTCACCCAGGCCGGCGCGCCGTGCCGGATCGACATCACGCCGCGCAGTCAAACCGTTCCGGCTGAGGGCGGAACGGGAACGGTGACGGTCACGGCGTTGAGCGGGTGCTCGTGGACCGTCACGAGCGACGCATCGTGGTTGACTGCCCAGACCGTGCCGGCAGATGCCGGGGGCGGCACCGGGCCAGGCACGGTGAGCTTCTCGGCGACGGCGAACGCCGGAGTCGCGCGCCTCGGCAACCTGACGATCGGCGATCAGACCTTCGTGGTCGCACAGCAGGCGCCTGGCGCCGCCGAGTGCACCTACATCGTCCAGCCCGGTGCGGCATCGATCGACGTCGACGGCGGTCCAGTGACGTTGGCGGTGAAAACCGGAGCGGGCTGTTCATGGACGGCGGCAAGCAACGTGCCGTGGCTGACCGTCGGAGGCTCGGGCACGGCGATCGGCAGCGGGTCGCTCACGATCACCGTCCTGGCGAACACCGGAGCAGCGCGCACCGGCGAGGTGACGATAGCAGGGCAGACGTTCAGGGTGACGCAGGCCGCGCGCAGCGGCTTCGCCTTGCAGCTACACGCTTCAACCTTCGGCGCAATCCGTCGCGGCCGCGGCAGGGAGCACCCCGGTCACGGTGCAGACGAACAGCGGTTGTTCCTGGACGGCGACGAGCAACGTAGCGTGGCTCACGATCGGCGGCGCCGGCGCAGGCTCCGGGACAGCCGTGGTGACGGTGACGGTCTCCGCGAATACCGGCGCCTCACGAACTGGAACCGCGACCATTGCCGGTCAAGCCTTTACGGTCACGCAGGCGGGTGCGTGCGTCTCGACGATCGATCCGACCAGCCAGGCCGCGCCGGCCGCCGGCGGCGCGGCAACACCGGTAGCGGTGACAACGACCGCCGACTGCAGCTGGACGGCGACGACGAACGCCTCCTGGATCACGATCACGAGTGGCACGGCCGGCACGGGCAACGGCTCCGTCAGCTACACCGTTGACGCGAACTCTGGGGCCGCTCGCGAAGGCACGATCAGCATCGCGACGAACACGTTCACGGTGTCGCAGGACGCGTCCTGCTCGTATGCGATCGATCGCACTGAGCAAACCTTCGACCGCACGCCCGGGTCAAGCGGTCCGGTCTCGGTAACGACGACTGCCGTTTGCGCGTGGACGTCGGTATCGAATGATTCGTGGATCACCGTCAAGACCGGCGCGGCGAGGACAGGTAGCGGCACGATGACTTTCGACGTGTCCAACAACAACACGGGCAGCACGCGAGTCGGGACGCTGACCATCGCCGGCCACACATTCACCGTGACCCAAACGGAAAACTGATCGATGCGGTGCCTGCCAATCGTCGTGACGCTCGCGCTGATGTTCGGTTCGCCGGTGACTGCCGCGGCGCAGCAGCCGTTGTCGGACGTGCTGTCGTTTCTTCTGACCAACCGGTCGGTCGTCACAGGTGACTTCGCGCGAGACGAGTCCGCTGCCGCGGCCACGCGTGACACGCTGGCGACGTTCCTCCTCGCCGAGCTGAACACCCTGCCCACCAACTCGCCAGCGAGCGGATTCACGTACCGGCTGGATCCCGACCTGGGCGTGAACGTGCGATCGAGCAACAGCTTCGGTCCGTTCTTCATGGACCGGTCGCTGACCGTCGGCCGACGCCAGGTGTCGTTTGGCGTTGCCTACAACGACGCGTCGTTCGACAGCATCGACGGCCGAGAGCTCCGCGACGGCACGCTCGTCGCCACGGCCGGTCAGCTCGTCGGCGAGGCGAAGCCCTTCGATGCCGAGACGCTGACGCTTCGAATCCGCACGCGCGCCGTCACGATGTCAGGACACGTCGGGGTGACGGACCGCATCGACATCAGCGCTGCCGTCCCGCTCCTGACCGTCAGCCTCGACGGCCAACGCGTGGACACATATCGAGGGGCCGCTCTCGTGCAAGCTACCGCGGTGGGTTCGGCGTCCGGCATTGGTGACGTTCGTGTGGGCGCGAAATACAACGCGATTCGACGGGGTGGCAGCGGCGTGGCCATCGCCGCCGAAGCTCGGCTGCCGACCGGCGATACGGACGACCTGCTCGGAAGCGGGGAACTCGTGTTCATCCCCCGGGTGATCGGATCGCTCGAGCGCAGCAGAGTCGCGGTGCACGGCGATATCGGGTATGCCGCCGGAGGACTTTCGGAGGAGATCGACTATTCCGGCGCGCTCACCGTCGTCGCCAGTGGCCGTCTGACGCTCATCACCGAGTTCCTCGGACGTCGGCTCGCATCGGGTGGCCGGCTGATTGACGTCGTCGAACCGCACCCGTCGCTCGTGGGTGTCGAGACCGTTCGTTTGAGCAGCACCCAGCAGCCAACGACTCGAGTCCACATGGCCGCCGGCCTTCGCTGGAACGTGGCCTCGAGATTCCTCCTCAGCGTGAACGTCCTGAGACCGCTCACCACCGCGGGTCTGAACGCCGGCTGGATGACGAGCGTGTCGTTCGACTACGCACTTGGGAACTGACATGGCTCGACCATTCAAGACCTTGTACGACGCCCACCCGCTTCCACGCGAAGAGTCGTTCCTGGCGGAGGCAGAGGTACTTCCGTTGGAGGCCCCGACGCGTGGTCCGGCAATCATCGAGGCGCGGAACGACGCAGACTGCGAGTCGTTGTTTCCGCCCGAGGACCCGTCTCCTGTCGTCGGTCGAGCGAAGGCACCTGAGCCGGCGTCGATGTTCGCGTACGTGCCGCGAAGGATCGCCGCGGTCACGGACCGGCCGGCGATCCCCGCAATCCCCGCCATCATCGGACGACGTGGCCGGGAGCTCGGCCGCTGCGCGTTGGCGCTGGATCGCCGCCGCCTCCGTCGTGCTCTTAGTGATTGTGTCGGCCGCCATGTTCGCGCGAAGGATCATGAATCCGCAGGTCCTACCCGCTGAGGAGTCGGAACCGGCACTTGCTTCCTGGCCGCGCCCGAGTCTACAGCCAGCGGTGCCCGCAGTGGGGTCTTCGCGACCGCAAGACGTCACGACGCCAGTCGTGACGCCGCCACCTGTGCGACCTGCGGAGGACAAGTCACTGAATTCGCGGCCGGCTGCGGCGACGACCGCCACGCCTAAGCCAGTTCCTGCTCCATCCGCTACCCGGCAGCCTGTCTTGCCCCCGTCACAGCGCGTGCCTTCTCGGAGCAGCGTCGCGTCCGCCGCGCCCGTCGGTCCCCGATCGTGAGCGCGCCGCCTCCTGCGCTCGATGCACCCGCTGTCGCGAGACTGAACCGGTCAGAGTGGAACCTGCGAGGATGGATCCTGCGCGAGTGGAACCACCGAGAACGCCAGAAGCGATTCCGAGTGTCGCCGCGGCCGCGCGGCCGGACGCCATACCGACACCGCGAGTGTCAGAAACCGCGGCGGTCGAATCGCTCCTGACACGCTACCGGTCAGCCTTCGCGGCGCTCGATGTCAATGCCGTCAAGGCCGTCTGGCCCAGCGTCAACTCGAGAGCGCTCGGCAGCGCCTTTCAACAACTGCAGACGCAGACGTTCGAGTTCGACGCCTGCCAGATCGATGTGCATGGTCCGCGAGCCGACGCGATCTGCACCGGCACCGCCACATTCGTCCCCAAAGTCGGGAGCAGGAACCAGCGTGTCGAATCGCGTCAATGGATGTTCAGTCTGGCCCGCGCCGGCAACACATGGATCGTGGAGCGCGTCCAGTCGCGGTAGCGATTCGATCTAACGGAACATGAAGGCATGAAGGGGTTTGGGGCAGACCTTGCAATGCGCCTTCATGTCTTCAGGGTTTCGGCCCTGCATTGTAGCCGCGCCGGGCCCCGCCGACGGTCCACACGGCGCCGAAACCGGTCAGCGGATCGCGCCGCGCTCTGATCATAGCCCTTCAAGCGCCGAATCCAGATGTTGCGATAGCGCACGCGATTTCCGTGCTGCTGCAGAGACAGCGGCAGCTCGGGCTCGTGCGCCGCGTAGGTATGCGGCGTCATGATGGCGCTCGTCGGCCCCAGCAGCTCTTTGCGGTTGTGCACCATCACGCCGTTCCAGAACACCGTGAAGTAGCCGGGCGACGGACGGCCGGCGAATCTGGGCGCTTCGAAGATGATGTCGTAGGATTGCCATTCGCCCGGTTTCCGAGCCGCGTTCACTCGCGGCGGCGTTTCGCCGTAGATCGACGCCGCCATGCCGTCCGCGTACGTCCGGTTGTCGAACGAGTCGAGCACCTGGATTTCGTACCGACCCATGAAGATGACGCCGCTGTTGCCGCGACCCTGGCTCGTCCCCTCGACCTTCGCGGGCGTCGCGAACTCGAGATGGAGCTGCACGTCGCCAAAGCTCTCTGTCGTCGAGATCCCGCCCCGGGACCGCTCTCGAAGTAGCCGTCGTGCACAGCCCATTCCGCGGGCGTCGGCGCCGGCGGGGGAGTGCCACGCCCACGCGTGACCCACGCCGACAGATCCTTCCCGTCGAAGAGCACGATCGCATCCGACGGCGGCGGCGTCGTCACCAGGCCAGCCGGCGTGACGACGGGCGGCTGCGGCTGATCGGGATCGTGGACGCGCCAGCGCGATCCCTCGTTGAACGCGCTGTCGCTGTATCCCCACACTTCGCCGTTCGGCCCGCGGACGATGGTGCCGGTCGGGCCGCGCCCGCCGGCGCGCGCGCCGCGGCCGGCCGCGTCCGCCGGCTGCTGGGGCGTGGCGGGAGCCGGACTCTGCGGCTGACCAGTCGAAGGGGCAGGGCCGGGTGTCTGCTGGCCGAAGAGCGAGACGTCGACGAGAGCGGTGGCCACGAGCACGACGCTCGCGCCGCCAACCGCGATCCACCGCCGTCCCAGACGAGCCAAACCAGTCGTCAGATGTCGCGATCCCATGAAGCCTCCCGGCCGAAACGATTCGTGTCTCTGGAGGCACCAATCGTAGCGCCACGCGATTGCGTCTGCCAGCGGGCCACCGCATAATTTCGACACATTCATTTCACGAGGACCCCATGCACCGACGAACATTTCTGACGAGCGCTCTTGCCGGCGTGGGCACTGCCGCGCTTGGATCCAAAGCGGCCGCGCAGGTGTCGGGAGCAGCGGCGAAGCCGAGCGGAGACATTCCCGCGGCCGCCGTGGCCGCGGGTCAGGGACCGGCGCCAGTCGCGCCGGCGAAGCTCGCCCGCATCGGCATCATGACGCTGGACCACAGCAGCATGCTGAAGTTCCCCTGGGACCCGAACCCGAGCCCGGCGAGGACGCTCGCGGTGCTGGACATCCCCAAGTACTACGTCGACAACTACGGCGTCACGAACATCGAGTTCCAGCACTCGCACCTGGCGCAGGGCACGACCGATCCCGATTCCGCGTTCCTCAAGGAGATGAGAGCGAGGGTCGATGCGGTGGGAGCGCACGCGAACCAGATCAATCTCGAGATCGGCCAGATCACGCAGCTGTCCACGCCGGAGCTGCGCGAGGCCTGGCTCGTGCGCGCGCAGGAAGTGGGCCGACGCGGCCACGATTCTGGGCGCGACGCGTCTCTTGATCAATCAGACGGGGCTCAGCGACGCGAACAAGGCCGATGCGATTGCCGCGTGGAAGGCGTTCCAGGACTACGCCCGACCGAAAGGCATCAAGATCTCGGCCGAGTGCCGCCCGTTCAGCAGCACCTCGTACGGTCCCCCCGCGGACTACCCGAACCGGGCACGCGTCATCTGGGGCCTGATGCAGGAGTCGGCGGAAGCCGCCGGCGCATACACGAACGTCGATCTTGGACGGACCGGCCGCTTCCTCAACCAGCAGGAAGTCCACGACGCCATCAAGGGCACGATGAAGACCAACGCCGGCAGCATCCACGTGAAGATGACGCCGCACTGGGATCTCGGCACGGCGGTGAGATTCACCGAGTCGCTCGGCTTCAAGGGCTTGTACACGATTGAAGTCGATTTCGATCCGGCGGTTCGCATGGTCTACAACACCGTGCTCGCGAACCTGGCATGAACAGACTGACCGTCAACGTCATCGGCGTCACGGCCGCCACTGTCGCGGCCTTCTCATTCCAGCAGTCCTCCCGCGCCCAGACCCCGAACCAGTCCGACCAGTCCGTCACCATCTTCCAGTACCGGCAGGTGCCCGCCGACAAGGTGCCCGAGTTCGTGTATCGAGAGACGACGTACTGGAGCAAAGTCGCTCAGAAGGCCGTGGACGCCGGGAAGATGACGCTCTGGGTCCTCCTCGAGCAGGTCGGCGGTCACGATCTGCCGAACTCGCCGAACTTCCTCTTCGTCAACACCGTGCCCAACGTGGATGCCCTGGAAGACATCTTCAATGCGGCAGCCGTGTTTCCAAATGTACCCTTGGCGTCCATCAGTACCGATGGCATCTCCACGACGACCAGTCAGTTCTTTCTCCATGACGGCGGGAGCATCGTGGAGGCTGCAGGCACGGTGCGGGAACGGGACTTCAAGTACCTGACCATCAGCTACCACAATTCGTCGGACGCGGCGCAGTTCATCGCCCTCGAAAGGCGGTACTGGGCGCCGTTCATCAAGACGGCGATGGACCAGAAACAGACCAAGCAGCGCGGCTGGACCGACGCGTCGGTGCTCGCGCCTCTGGGCGACGACATCAAGTTCAACACGGTGTCTGCCGACTTCTTCCCGAGCCTTCAGGCCGCGCTGATGCACTGGCAGCCTGGCGTCGTCTTTCCGACCGAGGGCCTCGCGAAGCTGGACAAGCTTCGACTGAACCGCACGAGCACGTCGATCTATCGGATCGTGCACGTCGTCGCCGCGAAGTAGCGTGAGATCGCTACATATGAAGATCATCGCGGTCTGGGCCGTGACGGCGTGCACGGTGCTGGCTGACGAGCAGGGCAGTCGCGGCGTCGTGGGGCCGAACCCGAACCTCGTGATCGCCGCCAACCTTGTGTACAGCCCGGCCGATCGCAAGGTCCTGATGGTGAACGGCGCCGCCGATCTGAACACGAACGCGTTGGCCCGCGTGTGGAGCTGGGACGGTCGCGCATGGAGTGCCCAGGGTGCGGTAGGACCGCCTGTGCGCGTGGTCGGTGGCGCTGCCTACGACGTTCGACGCAAACAGCTCGTGCTGTTCGGCGGCGCGCGGCCAAGCGGTGGGCTCGACGACATGTGGGCGTGGGACGGTGCATCGTGGCGCCGCCTGCCGGATGCGAGCGTCGGCCCGCGCGATCACCACGTGATGGCGTACGACACCAGGCGCGGCCGAGTCGTGATGTTCGGAGGCTCGGGCGCGCGTCCGCCAGGTGCCGACCGGCGACTCTCGCCGACCGGCACGTGGGAATGGGACGGCGACCGGTGGACTCCGGTCGCGACCACCGGGCCGTCGAGCCGCGGCCGCAGCGCGATGGCGTACGACGAGAAGCGGAGCGAGATGGTGCTCTTCGGTGGCGGCGGCGATGAGGTGCTCGGCGACACCTGGCTCTGGAACGGCGAGCGCTGGCGCATGGCGAGCGCCACGGGACCGGCGCCGCGGTACGCGCACGTGATGGCCTACGACGCCGGCAGGGGAGCGGTCGTGCTGTACGGCGGCAGCACCTTCCGTCCCGTCCAATACTTCACCGACATGTGGGAGTGGAACGGTGAGAGGTGGACGGAGATCAAGATGTCGTCACCCAATCCTGGCGTCCGGTACTCCCCGGGTTTCGCGTACGACCAGAATCGCCGCCTGATGGTGCTGTACGGAGGCGTATCGGTTCGTGGCAACACCGACCCGCAGTACGTCTTCGATACCTGGGAATGGGATGGCCGGCAGTGGACGGACGTGAGGTAGGGACCGAAGCCGGGCGGATATAATCCCAGCGCCTTGCTGCTGCAGCCCGGCGCTCGCCTCGGTCCGTACGAGGTCGTCTCGGCGCTCGGGGCCGGCGGAATGGGCGAAGTCTACCGGGCGCGCGACACGCGACTCGATCGGACAGTCGCGATCAAGGTTCTGCCCGAAAAACTCGCTGCTGACCCCCAGTTCCGCGAGCGCTTCGACCGCGAAGCTCGCGCAATCTCACAGCTCGATCATCCCCATATCTGCGCGCTGTACGACGTGGGCGACCAGGCCGGCACGGCGTATCTGGTCATGCAGTACCTCGAAGGCGAGACGCTTGCGGACCGGCTCGCTAAAGGTGCGCTGCCACTCGATCAGGCGCTCACGATCGCGATCGAGGTCGGTCGGCCCTCGACAAGGCGCACCGTGCAGGCATCGTTCACCGCGATCTGAAGCCCGGCAACGTCATGCTCACGAAGGTGGGCGCGAAGTTGCTGGATTTCGGATTGGCGAAGTCGAGTTCGCCGATGGTCGGCCGGCGCGCGGACGTCTCGACGGTGCCAACGACGCCGCCGAATCTCACCGCGCAGGGCACGATTCTCGGGACGTTCCAGTACATGGCGCCGGAGCAGATCGAGGGCCACGAGGCGGATGCCCGTACGGACATCTTCGCGTTCGGCGCGGTGCTCTACGAGATGGTCACGGGGAAGAAGGCGTTTACAGGGAAGACGACAGGCGAGCCTGATCTCCTCGGTTCTCAAAGACGACGCCGCGACCCATCGTCGAGCTTCGGCCGCTGGCGCCCCCGCTGCTCGACCACATCGTCGGCCGCTGCCTCGCGAAAGATCCCGATGAGCGGTGGCAAAGCGCGGCCGATCTCACGCACGAATTGCGGTGGATCCATGAAAGCGGCGCAGCGGCGCGCGTGGCGGCGTCTCCTCTCGAGCGGCGCGAACGCCGCGGCCGTCTCACCATCGGTGTCGCGGCCGTGCTCGCGGGTCTCGTCGTCGGTATCGTGGCGACGACGTTCGTTGCGAGGTTCGGAACCGGTCGATCCGTGGAACGTTCACCGGGGGTCGCGCGCGTGCTCGTCAGCATCAGCCCGGCCGAACACCTGCAAGCGCTTGCCGCAGACCGAACCATCGTCGAAGGACGTCCGAGCCGTACGGCGATGGCCTGGTCGCCGGACGGGCGGTCGATCGTCTTCAGCGCCGTGCAGGGCGGTCGGCAGCAGTTGTACCTCCGCGCTCTCGATCAGCTGGTTGCGACACCGATTCCCGGCACCGACGATGCGTCGAGTCCCTTCTTCTCACCCGACGGCCAATGGGTGGGATTCTGGAGCGGCGGGGCGCTGAAGAAGATCTCAGTCGTTGGCAGCGGGCCAGCGACGACGATCTGCGAAACGCCAGAAATGTTCGGCGCGAGCTGGGGATCGGATGGCACGATCATCTTTTCACGCCTGACGGAAGGATTGTGGCGCGTGTCCGCCGCCGGCGGGACGGCCGCAGGTCGTCGCCAGGCCGGACAGGAAAAAGGGAGAACTCAAGTACCTGCTCCCGCAGATCCTCCCCGGCGATCGGGTCGTTCTCTTCACCGTCACCCACACGCCCCTGCCGACGTGGGAGTGACGTGGAAATCGTCGCGCAGTCGCTCGCGACCGGCGAGCGCACGGTGCTGGTCCGTGGGGGCGCGGATGGGCGTTACGGCGGTCGGGCCATCTGCTGTATCTCCGCCGAGGGTACGTTGATGGCCGTGCCGTTCGATCTCGAGCGTCTCGAAGTGGCCGGCGGTGCGGTGGCATTGATTGCGGACGTCATGCAGGCGGCGAACACGCCGAACGAGACGTATGACAGCGGGGCCGGCCAGTTCAGCGTCTCCGAATCAGGATCGCTGCTCTACGTGCCGGGCGGCATCTTTCCCGACCCGGAACGGTCCATCGCGTGGGTCGATCGGAGCGGCGCAGCGCAACCGCTGGCGCTGCCCGCAAAGGCGTATGCCTCGCCGCGACTCTCACCCGACGGCCGACGGGTCGTCGTGTGGACGCAAGGAGACCGGAACATCTGGGTCCATGACCTCACACGAGGCACGCTGACCCGCGCTGACGTCAGAGGCGAGGAACGCGCGTGCGATCTGGACGCCAGACGGCACGCGCATCACGTACGGATCCGCCACCGGGGGCGTTGAGACGCTCTTCTGGAAGCCGGCGGACGGGAGCGGTCCTGCCGAGCGCCTTGCCACGAGCGACGCACAGCAGGCGGCCGCCTCGTGGTCGCCCGACGGACAGACGCTGGCGTTCGTCAGAAACACCGGCGACCGGATATGACATCTGGGATTCTTTCACTCGCTGGCGACCGCCGGCCCCGTGCCATTCGTCCAGACGCGCTTCAACGAGGCGTATCCGGATTCTCGCCAGACGGGCGCTGGCTGGCGTACGCGTCGAACGAATCGGGTCAAAGTGAAGTGTACGTGCAGCCCTATCCGGGCCCAGGTCCACGCCAGCAGGTGTCGACCGACGGCGGCACCGCGCCGGCGTGGGCGCGCGATGCACGGGAGCTCTTCTATCACGACCACACAATCTCTTGGCGGGCAGGCGACTCCCACCAAGATGATGGTCGTGGCGGTAGGTTGCAGCCCGACGCTTCACAGCCGGCGCGCCTCGGATGCTCTTCCAGGGCAGGTACGGTGCACGGCGCTTATTCGCCCCTACGACGTGACGGCAGACGGCCGGCGATTCCTGATGGTCCAGCAGAAGGAGCGACCCGCGGTCAGCGTCTCCAACATGGTTCTGGTGCAGAACTGGTTCGAAGAGCTGAACGCTCGCGTGCCCGTGAAATAGAGCGCGACACGACGAGTCGCCGCGGGTGCTGTCTAGCGGTCGTTGCGTCTATCGCACCGTCGGCAACAAGGTCTGGCGTCGGGGGGATCCAGGCTACGCCCGATCTCGAGGGGCCTTCCCGTGTTCCGCCAGAGGCGGGCGCAGGTTCCCTGAACGCGACCGCAGGGTCAATGACCTACCTATCCGGGGGGTCATTGACCCGGACGCGACGGGACAGAAGTGGCGTCTCGGGCAGACTGAGGGCGAGCCCTTCGTCTCTCTCAGGCCACCTTCACCACCTCGCCCGTCACTCTTGCGCCCGTGACTGATCGAACCAGTCGTCCGGCTCGTCCTGCACCATTTCCGCGTGCCAGTTGAGCACCCGCGCGAGAACGAACGGGTCCGCATCCATCGCCCGCAGCAGCGCGCGCGCCGGGCCGTGCGGACGTCGTCGTCCTTTCTCCCAATTCCGCAACGTTTCGAGATTGATTCCGACGAGCGCGGCGAATTGCTTTTGCGTAGCTCCAAATTTCGCACGAATGAGCCGGACGTCGATTGCAGAAAATTCAACTTTGGCCTTGCCGCGTCGCGCCCGGCTGAGCGGCTGTTTCACATGCGCCAGCGGGTCGGCCAGCGGATTTCGCGGACGCTCGAGCTTGCGGCCGCGATTGAGACGAACTCGGTTGTAATTCACGCGAGCAGCACGAGCAAGTTCAGTGCCGACTCGACGCCGAGCGGTTGGTCACCGCGCCGGTTTCGGCGTCGGCTGCCAGGCGGGCGTGCCTTCCTCCCACTGATTGTCCGTGAGCTGCTGCACGTCCGATCCGTCCGCTCGCATCACAAAGATTTCGCCGTACGGCTGCGGTGAATCGGTGTACGTCGCCTCATCCTTGAAGCCCATCCGGGTCGAGGCGAAGAGAATGTGCGTCCCGTCGGGTGACCAGGCCATGTGCGCGTCGTTGCCGGGGGTGTGCGTCAGCTGCTTGAGACCGCTGCCATCGGGTCTGATGGTCCAGATCTCGTAATCGCCCTTGTCCTGCCGCGAGAACATGATGAGGTCGCCGCGCGGTGACCAGAGCGGAAAGTTGTCGTAGCCGCTGGCGATCGGCGTCACCTGCTTCGTCTCGATGTCCATGATCCGAAGACCGCCGCTGCCGTCGGCGCCGAATGTCCGGTAAACGATGCGGCGTCCATCCGGAGCCATCGACGGAAACGCGCTGTTCTCCGCTCCGCTCGTCAGCTCGCGGAAGCCGGTACCGTCGATTGACGACGGCAACCTGCGCGCCGCCTTCGACGCGATCGCCCGGCTTCAGGAAGACGCCATGGAATCCGTTGAAGAACGCGTCAAAGATCCCAATCCCGAAAACGATCTGGTCTCCTCTCGGCGACCACTGCGGTCCGAGCACGTTGCGCGCGGGATCCCGGTAGACGACTTGCGGCGTCCCGGTCCCAACGGCGCCCACCATCAGTCCGGCGCCTTTCGCGTTGGTGCCGGGGCCGACGAATGCGTACCGATCGCCTGACGGACTGAACGCGGGCCTCCGCCCGTGAGCGTGAACTCGTACCCCGGCGTGCCGCTCCACGTCTTGACCCACGGCTGCCGCTGGAACGTCACGCGCTTGTGGAACACGACGCGCGAGCCGTCGGGCGACCACGCCGCGCTCCGGATGTCGCCGGCTGGACCGCGCGTGCCGTTCGAGTAATGAATGCCTTTGTCGTCGCCATCCTTCCGGACGTAGGCCAGGACGCCGTTCTTCAACACCGAAGGATTGAATTTCACGCCGCGGCCGGTCGGGGATCTCCGGCGATGGCGCCAGACGTGATGTCGACGGAAACAATCCGCGTGTCTTCCGGATGCTCCGGCACAGTGCGGCGGTTGTCGAGCGTCTGCTGCGCCGTCATGCAGTAGGCGACGACGCGCCGGCTGTCGGCCATCCATTTCGGACTGCCGCAGAAATCACCGTGCGGCGTCAGGCGCTTCAGGCCCGAGCCGTCGGGACGGACGATGTAGAGATCGACGAGGTGGAGGTGCTCCCAGCGCCCGTGCGCGGGCGGCAGGTTGCTCGTTCGGTCCGACGAAAAGGCAATCCATTGACCGTCGGGTGACCACGCCGGCCGGAAGTCTCCTCCGGCGCCGGACGTCAGCGCCTTCGCCCTTCGGGTCGCGACATCCATCGTCCACAAATCGGCCGTGCCGCCAACGCGCGTGCTGACGAACACAAGCTGGGCGCCATCAGGCGAAAACGCCGCTTGATCGTCGTGGGCGCGGGCTGTCGGTGAGTCGCTCCAGCCCGGTGCCATCGGGTTTCACGCGATAGAGATCCGCGGATCCGTTTCGCTCGGACGTGAAGACGATCGATGCGCCGTCGGGCGCCCACGCGGCGTCGTAGTCCGCGTCGGCCGGACTCACGAGCGGTCGCTCGTTCGTGCCGTCGGCGTTCGCGGCGAACAGGCCGATCTGACCTGGCTGCGGAAAGACCCTGGCGAAAACAATCTTCTGCGGGGACTGCGATGTCGCGACGGCCACGGCGAGCATGCAAAGGGCCGCGCTCACTCCAAGCGTGCGCATGGAAAAACTCCTGAAGAATGACCGTGAGCGTGGTGTCGCCGAACGGAGTGCGTATCGGTACACGATGAGGAGTCAGGCGGGTCGCGCGCGAATGCCGCGGGCATCTACCCCGGTTGAAGTACACTCTGGCCGGCTTTCCGTCATGTCACTTTCGACCGGCACGCGTCTCGGCCCCTACGAAATCAGCACGCTCCTCGGCGCCGGGGGTATGGGTGAGGTCTATCAGGCCCGGGATGAGCGGCTGGATCGCGAGGTGGCGCTGAAAGTGCTGCCGCCTGATCTCGTCGCGAACCCCGAACGCCGCCGCCGGTTCGTGCAGGAAGCGCAACTTGCCTCCAAGCTCCACCATCCGCACATCGTCACGATCTTCGACATCGGGTCAGCGGACGGCACCGACTACCTCGCGATGGAGCTGGTCAAAGGGCGCACGATGGACGTGCTGATTCCGCAGAAAGGGCTGCGGCTTCCGGACGCGCTGCGCTACGCCGTGCAGATCACGGATGCGCTCGCTGCTGCACACGCGGCGGGCATCGTCCATCGGGACCTGAAGCCCGGCAACATCATGGTGACCGACCAGGGTCAGATCAAGATTCTGGACTTCGGTCTCGCGACGCTGACGGAAAACGTCCCGCTCGCCGCCGCGAACGCGGCCGACGTGACGCGTGCACACGCACCCGTCGTGGAAACGGGGGAGGGGATGATCCTCGGCACCGTCGCGTACATGTCGCCGGAGCAGGCCGAGGGGCAGGCCGTGGACTCGCGGTCGGACATCTTTTCGTTCGGCGCGATCATGTACGAGATGTTGTCGGGCCAGCGCGCGTTCAAGGCGAACTCGACGCCCGGCACGCTCGCGGCCGTGATCAATCTGGAGCCGCCGCCGCTGACTGCGGTGTCGCCGGCCATTCCGCCGAGCGTCGAGCGCGTGGTAAGCCGGTGCCTGCGCAAGGACGTGACGCGGCGCGCGCAGCACGCGTCCGACATCAAGCTCGCGCTCGAGGAGCTGCAGGAAGAGACCTCGAGCGCGTCGGTCTCGAGCGCCTCGGGCTCGAGCGGGTCGGGCGCGAGCGCGCCCGTCGCGGCTCCCGCTCCAATTCCGCCGCGCGCGCGCGGCATGACGGCGCCGCTCGTCGTCGTCGGGCTGGTCGTGGCGCTCGCGATCGCGGGCGCGATGGCAATGTGGTGGCGCCCGGCGCCGGCACCGTCCGCGCCCACAGCGTTCGCGCCAGTTCCGCTGACGTCGCTGCCCGGCTCCGAAAACAATCCGTCGTTCTCGCCCGATGGCAGTCAGGTTGCGTTCACGTGGACGCGCGAAGGCGATGCGAAGGCCGACTTGCACGTGCAGCTCATTGGCTCGACCGGCACGCCGTTACGCCTGACCGACGACGACTACAACCATGGGTCCGCGGCCTGGTCGCCGGACGGCCAATCGATCGCGCTGTGGCACGGGCCGCGCGGCTGGTCGGGGAACGTTGCCACCGACATCCGTCTCGTGCTGGTCTCGCCGCTCGGCGGCGCCGAACGGCAAGTGCTCGAGTGGAAGGGCGCTCCACGCCGTATTTCCTGGTCGCCCGACGGCCAATGGATCGCTGTCAGTCCTGTGGGGGTTCGGGAGCTTCGAGACAAAGGCATCACACTCATCTCGCCTTCGACCGGCGAGCGCGTCGAGTGGGCCGCCATCGACAAGAGCTTCGCCGGAAGCACCGATCCGACTTTTTCCGCTGATGGACGACGGATGGCGTACATCGTTCAACGCGATGACTTCATTGCGGACGTCTTCGTCGCGTCGGTCGGCGCAAGTGGCCGGCCCGTGGGGCAGCCGGTGCAGGTCTCGAACGCCGGTCAGTCTGCCAGGTTAGGGGCGTGGACCGCTGACGGCGAACATCTGCTTCTGGGGAACGGGTTTCCGTCGAGCAACGGCTCGGTCGTACGTGTGCGCGTGGGCGGCTCGGAGCCGTTCCAGCCCATCCCCGGGCTCGAACGTCCCTCGGCGCTGGCGATCTCCGAGACGGCAAGCGGCTGGCGATCGCGCGGGGGAATCTCGACGCCGATGTCTGGCGGGTGGATCTCGGCAATCCGGCAGCGAGCGGACCCATCGTCCGCTCTACGCTGCACGAAGAGGGTGCCGACTACTCCCGGATGGCAAGCGCATTGTCTTCTCGTCCAACCGTTCCGGCGCCCGGGAGATCTGGGTGGCCGACATCACCGGCGAAAATGCGCTCGCGCTGACTCAGTTCGGCGGTCCCGTCCCCGGAACAGCCAGATGGTCTCCGGACGGCCGTGATGTGGTGTTCGACGCCAGGCCGGCCGGCAACTCCGAGATCTTCGCGGTCTCGGCGAGCGGCGGCGCCGTGCGCCAGCTGACAAAGGATTCGGGTGAGGACGCCCGGCCCATGTGGTCGCACGACGGGCGGTGGATCTATTTCTCGTCAACACGCAGCGGCCAGAACGAGCTGTGGCGCATGTCGCCGAACGGCACCGACCCCGTGCAGATCACGAAGACCGGGGCCGTCTGGTCGGCGGCTTCCGTTGACGGGCAATGGTTGTACTACACCGAAATTGGATCGCCGCGTGTGCATCGCATCAGGCCTGACGGCACGGACCCCAGCGTGATCGTGGACGACGTCACGCTCGCGGTCCGGGCGACCGCGAGCGGCCTGTGGTTCTTCGGCCAGCGGAAGGCTGGTCAGAGAGGGCCAACGTTGCGGATGCTGCGCTTTGCGGACAACACGATCCGAGACGTAGCGCAGCTGGAGTTCACGCCCACGGTCGTCGGGATGTCGGTGTCGCCCGACGAGCGCTCCGTGCTCGTGACCCAGCCGGACACGAACGGGCTGGATCTGCTGCTCGTGAACGATTTCCG
>CAVTYZ010000005.1:0-73845 GCA_963739035.1 uncultured Acidobacteriota bacterium
ACCTTGAAGGTGAGGTGCTGGTGGCGATGTCGAAACGGAAGTCGGCGAGCTAATGCGCGGGACGTGGCGTTGTTCCGCTACTCGCTGGTGCGGCCGATGCTGGACCCGCGGCTGACCGGGGGCAGCAGCGGGGTGAGTTGGTGCGGTCGCTGGCGTCCCGGCAGCACGTCAGGCCCCGCCGGCAAGCTGGTGTGGGTGTCGCGGCCCACGCTGCACCGCTGGGCGCGGAGCTGCGCTGGAGGGGTTCGAGGCGCTGGTCCCCCGGCCCCGGCAGGTGACCCCACGCACCGCCGCCAGTTGCTGGAACTGGCGGTGGCGCTCAAGCGGGAGCGCCCGGCGCGCACCGCGACGCAGGTCGCCCGGATCATGCGGCAGACCCATGGCCGGGGCCCGTCGGCGCGCACGCTGCAACGGCACTTCGCCCGGCTGGGGCTCAACCGCGACCCCGAGGCGGGCCGGCAGCGGGAGTCCTACGGCCGTTTCGAAGCCGACTTCCCCGACGAGTTGTGGCTCTCCGACGGGTTATGCCGACATCGGCATAACCCGTCTTATGTGGACCATGTCGTTATGCCGACCGCCGGGCCGGATCAACACGCTCGCAACGAGAACGCGCCGACGAGGTCGGCATAATTGCAGGCTCTTGATCTCCTCCGAACCTAGCTCAAACGGACGGCGGGTTGGCTTCAGGTAGTCGCGTTGCAGAAGGAGGATCTGTCGTGGTTGATCTGTCACGAGTTCGGTTGGAGGGGCCGTTAGTCGCGCATGCGGAGGGCTTCGCTGTGTGGCTCACGCGGCAGGGCTATCCGCCAAGTTCGGTGTTGTTCCACATGCGCAGGCTGGCTCACGTCAGCCGCTGGCTGCGGGACAGCGGCGTCGCCGCCGGGGCGGCCGAGCCCGCCGTCGTGGACGCGTTCGTCGACTCGCTGCCGCGGGGAAGCCGTCTTGCCCGGTTCAGCCCGGGCGCGTTCCGACCCACATGGGAGTACCTCCGTGCCGTTGGCGCTGTCGTGGCAACCAAGCCTGAGCAGCCATCTTCGCCGGTGGATGTACTGCTCGGTCGCTACTCTCGGTACCTGTTGGTAGAGCGAGGCTTGGCGGCAAAGACGGTCGCCCGCAACATCGCCGCGGTTGCCCGTTCCTGGCCGGGCACGTTCACGACGAGCAGCTGCGGCTCGACCGCTTGGCTGCTCGCGACGTGACCGGGTACATGGTGGCTCTAGCCGCCGCCACCGGCCCGGGTCCCTACCCCCGGAATGCGACCGCCTTGCGGTCGTTGCTGCGGTACCTCTGAGGTCGCCGGCGCACCGGAGTCCGGGCTCGTCGGCGCGGTGCCGAAGGTGGCGGGCGGCGGCTGGCGGGGTTGCCCGGCGGCTCCGGCGGGGCCAGGTCGAGCGCTCTGCTGGCTCTGCGACCGGCGGAGCACCTTCGCGGAAGCGTGACCGCGCGGTGTCCTGACCTGCTGGCCCGGCTCGGGCTGCGCGCTGGCGAGGTGGCTGCCGGCTCGGCTGGCGGACATCGACTGGCGGGCGGGGAGTCGTGGTCCGGGGCAAGGGCGGGCACGAGCGACTGCCGCTGCCCGGTCGATGTCGGCGAGGCGTCGCGGCCTAGCTGCCCGGGGCGGCCCCGCGGACGCCGGGCGGTGTTCACCGCGCGTCCGGGCGCCCGCCGGCCGCTGAGCCACGGCGGCGGTCGGCGATCGTGCGGCGCCGCCTGCGGGCGGGCGGGCTGCCGCCGTGCACGCGCACCGGCTGCGCCACAGCGCTGCGACCGCAGATGCTCGCCGGGCGCGTCGCTGGCCGAGATCGGCCAGGTCCTGCGCCACGCAGCCTGCTGACCACGGCCATATACGCGAAGGTCGACCGGCCGCGCTGCGCGGCACTGGCCCGCCCTGGCCGGGAGGCGCGCATGAGCGCGCTCCGCGCAGGCTCTGGCCGACTACCTCGCGCTGCGCCGCGCGCTGGGGTTCAAGCTCGACGGGCCGGAAGCTGCTCGGCCAGTTCGTCGGCTATCTCGAGCGACCGCGGACGCACACCGTCACCACGAGCGCCGCCTTCGCGTGGGCCAAGCCTGCCGGGCGCAGGCCCGTCCGTGGCTGGCGGGCGCAGCGCTCTCGCGTGGTTCGCGGCTTCGCCCGCCACCTGCGCACCTCGACCCGCCGCCAGGTGCCGCCGACCGGGCTCCTGCGCGGCGGCCCCAGCCGGGCGACGCCCTACCTCTACTCCGACGCCGAGATCGCCGCGCTGCTGGTCGCCGCGCGCCGCGCGGCTCGCCCCGCCGGGCCGCCACGCCTACCAGACCCTGATCGGGCTGCTCGTCGGTCACGGGGCATGCGCGTCGGCGAGGCCCGGCTCGACCGCGACGACGTCGACGTCGACGCGGCTGTGCTCGCGGTCCGCGACACCAAGTTCGGCAAGTCGCGGGAGCTCCCGCTGCACCCGACGCACGTCGCGCGCTCGCGCGGCCTACCTGAGCGCCTGCGCGACCGGCTGTGCCCGCCGCCCGCGACCGGCGCTTCTTCGTGTCCACCGCCGGCACCCGGCTGCGACCTACTGCGACGCACAGCTGATCTTCCCGGCTGTGCCGCCAGGCCGGCCTGCACGCGCGGCGGCGACGTGCCGGCCCCGGCTTCACGATCTGCGTCACAGCTTCGCCGTGCGCACGCTGCTCGACTGGTATCGCACCGGCGACGACGTGCAGGCGCGCCTGCCGCTGCTGTCGACCTACCTCGGCCACGTCCAACCCGGCATACACGTACTGGTATCTGTCGGCCGCGCCCGAGCTGCTCGCCCTGGCCGCGAGCGCCTCGAACGCCACCTCGGAGGTCGGCCATGAGCGCCCTCGCCCCGACCCTGCAGGCGTTCTTCACCGACCGGCTGATCCGCCAGCGCCAGGCCAGCCCGCACACGTCGCCGCCTACCGCGACACGTTCCGGCTGCTGCTCGGCTTCGCCCAGCACCGCACCGGCAAGGCGCCGTCCGCGCCTCGACATCGCCGACCTCGACGCCGCCGCTGATCGGCGCGTTCCTCGACCACCTCGAAGCCGAGCGCGGCAACAGCGTCCGGACCCGCAACGCCCGCCTCGCCGCGATCCACTCGCTGTTCCGCTACGCCGCGCTGCGCCACCCCGAGCACGCCGACGTCATCCAGCGCGTGCTGGCGATCCCGCCCAAACGCTTCGACCAGGCCGATCGTCACCTTCCTCACCGACGCCGAGGTCGACGCGCTGCTCGCCGCCCCCGACCGGGCCACCTGGACCGGCCGCCGCGACCACGCGCTGCTCGCCGCTCGCCATCCAGACCGGGCTGCGCGTCTCCGAGCTCACCGCGCTGACGCTGCGGCGACGTCCACCTCGGCACCGGCGCCGCACGTCAGCTGTCACGGCAAGGGCCGCAAGCAGCGGATCACGCCGCTGACCGCCAGCACCGTCGCGCGTCTGCGCGCCTGGCTCGCCGAACGCGGCGGGCCACCCGACCGACCCGCTGTTCCCCACCCGCCGCGGCACGCGCCTCAGCCGCGACGCCGTCGAACGCCGCGTCGCCAAGCACGCCGCCACCGCCGCTCGGCGCTGCCCGACCTTGCACGAGCAAGACGTCTCACCGCCACGTCCTGCGCCACACCGCCGCCATGCGGCTGCTGCACGCCGGCGTCGACACCACCGTCATCGCGCTCTGGCTCGGCCACGAGAACGTCGCGCACAACCCAGATCTACCTCCACGCCGACCTCGCGCTCAAGGAACGCGCCCTCGCCCGCACGCGCCCACCGACAGCCAGCCCGGCCGCTACCGCCCACCGACGCCCTGCTCGGCCTTCCTCGAGAGCCTGTGATTATGCCGACCTCGTGGGCGCGTTCTCGTTGCGGGCGTGTTGATCCAGCCCGCCGGTCGGCATAACGTCATGGTCCACATAAGACGGGCTGCACGCCGGCTCGGTGCGCGGCCCGGTCATCGACGGCCGCGAGACCGTGCTGATCGCCATCCTTGACGACCACTCCCGTTACGTCGTCTACGGCCGGTGGGGCTTCGCCGAGGACACCGTGGCCCTGCAGGCCCTGCTGCACGACGCGGTCAAGATCCACGGCTGCCCGATCGCGCTTCTACTGCGACAACGGCAGCGCCTACATCGTCCGGCAAGCTGGCCTGGTCCCTGGCCGTCCTCGACATCAAGATCGTCCATAGTCGGGCGGGTCGGCCGCAGGGCCGGGGCAAGATCGAGCGCTGGAACGGCACCTGCCGGGAGGAGTTCCTGGTCGAGATCGAGACCGGCGGCGGGACCGGCGGGTCGAGCGTGTCGTCGCTGGCCGAGCTCAACCGGCTCTTCAACGCCTGGCTGCATCAGGTCTACCACCAGCGGGTGCACAGCCGAGACCGGGCAGACCCCGGCGGCGCGCTACCACCATCGCGGCGACGACGCGCCCCCGGTGCGGCGGCCCAGCATCGAGCCAGCTCGGCGGGCGTTCCTCTGGCGCGAGACGCGCAAGGTGACCAAGTGGCGCACCGTGTCGCTGCTGGGCAACTTCTACGAGGTCGACGCCGCCCTGGTCGGCTACGACGTCGACCTGCTGTTCAACCCGTTCGATCTTGAACATATCGAGGTCGAGTACCAGGGCCGGCCGATGGGCACACGCCCGCCCCCACAAGGTCGGCCGTCACGTCCACCCCGACGTCAAAGCGCCCACGAAGAAGCAACCGATCCAGGCGACCGGGATCGACTATCTGCGGCTGCTCGAAACCGACCAGCAGGCCGAACTCGGCGTGCGCATCAACTTCGATGCCCTCGTCCAGCCCGTCCCCGCCAGCCCCGACGCCGTCACCGCCCCGGCGACGGCGACGTCACCGGAGACGGAGACGATGATGACGCCCAGTCCTGACCGCAAGCACCGGTGGCGCCGCGGCGACGCCACCGTGCTGTCTTGCGCCGACCTGACCGAGGCGGTGCCGATGATGCTCGACGAACTCGACGACATCGCCCGACTGGCTGGCCTGGTCGAGGAGTGGCTGCTCTTCGAGGAAGACGCCTGCTACCTGCTCACCGACTGGCTCATGCTCAGCGCCCGCACCGGCACCGCCCAGGACGTCATCGACCGGCTGGGCAAGCTCAGCGCCCAGATGCACGCGATCGTCCGGGCCGGCATCCCCGACACCGGCCACATCCACCCACCGCCCCAGCAGCCACCGGCCGCCGCCGTCAGCCCATCGCCGGATCTCACACTCACGCCAGCCGCATCCACGCCACAAGCGACCGCGTGTGTCCCTGACCGCCTGCAGCGGCGGCAACTATGGCACGCCGCCTACGTGCTGGCGCTCACCCTGCGCGAAAACCCCGACCTGCCCGTGCTCACCTGGACCGTCACCCCCGGCGCCTTGCACGGCCACGCCAGCATCTGCGCGGTCGAACCCGACCACGACACCTTCACCATCTGGGCCAACACCCTCACCCCGGCCCCACCACCACGACCCCGAGCCCGTCACCGACCAGGGCATCTCCTACCCGCTCGCCCACCGCACCGCCGGCGGCATCCCCATCACCCTCACCGCCGCCGTCCACCCCTTCTAGCCGACCAGATCATCCACAACAGACAATCACGGAGGCCCTTATGCTGGACCGAGTCCAATCATTCTACGGATTCACCCGGATGCCGTTCGGCCGGGATCTCGCCCCCGGCATGCTTCACCGCCACACGCCCACAACCAGGCCGCCGCCCGCATCGCCTACCGCATCACCACCCGCGGCCTCGGCGTGATCACCGGCGAGGTCGGGCCGGGTTCCCATTGCGCCTTCTCCTTCTGATCTTGTCTCATTCAGTCTTGATCATGCGCGATTGTCTTGTGTTGCAAGCGATCGCGCCGCCGCCAGGTCGTTGACGAGCCTGGTCGGCGGCGCGAATGGACCGCTTGAGACGAGTTTACCGCTGAAGCGGGGAACAGGGCGTCGGCCGCGGGCGTGATGTCGATGGCGAGTCCCTTGCGTTGGCCGCGGTTGACGTGCACGGCGTTGAGCTCGCCGCGACGGACGCGGTCGAGCACGGTCTGGCGGGCGACGCCGAGTCGGCGCGCCGCCTCGTCGAGGCCGACCCAGCCGGTCGGCACCTCCGGGGCGATCTTCGCGTGCAGCTCATCGTCGACGCGGATGCGCCACGGCCCGCTGGGGCCGCCGTGTTGCTCCCCGGTGATGAAACCGCTGGCCAGCCACCGGTACAGCGTGGCGCGGGACGTGCCGAGTAGCTTCTCGGCCTCCGTTACACTCACCATTTCAGGATCGTCCGTTGTGGACTCTGCCGCTTCGGGCGGATGCTGGGATGCCGTAACTGCGGCGCAGGCTACCGACCCGGTCTCGGGTGAACGGCAGGCCGGTCGCGGTCGCGATCCCAAGCCGGGCAAGCATCCGAGCGACGGTCGCGTCGTCGTAATGCTCAGCCAGACGCCGGACGCGTGCTACCACGTCGGCCTCGGTCCGGATCGCGCCATCCGACTTTCGTGGCAGGGTCACGGCGATGTCGGTGCGGGCGCCGCCTTCCCACAGCACATGGCCGATCGCCCGCCGGGCCTCCCCATCGACGGTGATGACGATCTCCGTGATGAGCAGCCGCAGCAGTTGCTTGCGTTCCCTGATCGTCGTTGTCGGCGCATCGAACACGCCGCGTAGGTCCGCTCCGGCCTGGGACAGCCACTCCACCTCGTCAGCGGTGAGCGTGGCCGGACGCCTGGCTTTCTGCGCGGCCAGGTCGTTCTCGGCCTGACGCTGGGTCGCCAGACGCGCTTCCCACTCCTTCTCCAGGCTGCGCGCGACCAGCCGATTCTCCGGCTCGACGGCGTCGAACTGCCGACGGGCACGTTCGGCTTCAATGTGTGCCCGCTCAACGGCGAGTTCAAACACGCGCAGCCTTCTCGCGTGCTCTGACTCTACTTCGGACAGAGCCCTGGCAGTGGCGGCGAGAGCGGCGGGCTGGAGTACCGCGAACACCTCCTGCACCACCGCGGCGTCGAGAATCCGGCCGCTGATGCTCTGGCAGTTGCTGGCCTGCCCGTAGAGACGCTGCCCTTGGGCGCACAGGTAGCGCGTGGTTGCGTCCCTTGTCGCCGGAGTAGCCGACCAGCATGCGCCGACCGCACTTGCCGCAGACGACCAGCCCTTGCAGCAGGGCGGGGCCCTCACGCACCGCGCCGCCGCGCTCTCCGTGCGCCGGTCGAGCGTTGGCCCGCAGTTTCTCCTGATTGGACAGATAGGTTTCCCATGACACGTAACCCGGGTGGTGATCGGGAATGGTGACCTCCCACTCGTCGCGGGGAAGCTCGCAGACCCGGGCAACGATCCGCCCGGCCTCGTCGACACGTTTCACCTTCTTGGTCCGGCCGTACACGAACGCTCCGCCGTAGGCCGGGTTGGTAATGAAGTCGTGCACCGCCGGGTAGGTCGCTTCCGCCCACCTGATCGTTCGGGAGCCCGGCGTGCGGCGGGGCAGGAGCAGCCCGTCGGCGCGCAGGGACAGCACGACCTGCCGGGCCGACCCTAACTCCTCGAACCTCGTGAGCACGGTGGCGATCGCCTCCCGGACCGCCTCGTTCGCGTTGAGCACCACCCGGTCGTCCTCGTCGTAGTCGTAGCCGACCGGCAGTCCCTGCTTGAGGTCGCCGCGGGCGGCCTTGTGTCGCAGTCCAGCGTCCAATCTGGACCTGAGCACATGCAGTTCCGCTTCGCTCATGGTGCCCTTCAGCCCAAGGATCAGGCGATCGTTGTAGTCCATCGGGTGGTACAACCCGTCGGAGTCCGCGATCAGCGTATCGGTCAGGGAGCACAAATCCAGCAAGTGATACCAGTCTGCGTTGCGGCGGGCCAGCCGCGACACCTCGATACCTAACACCAGGCCGACATTCCCCAGGCCCACTGCCGCGACCAGTGACTGGAAGCCGGTGCGTGCGGTCGCGTCCGCGCCGGAACGGCCCAGATCCTCGTCCACGACGTGCACCTGATCGCGGCTCCACCCGAACGTGCAGGCGCGGTCCACAAGCTCGTACTGGCGGTTGGTGCTCTCCGTGTTCTCGCGCACTTGGGTCATTGTGGACTGTCGCACATACACCCATGCCTGCCGGCGCAGATGCGCCGGCTTCACCTTGTTCGAATCACTCACTAGAAAGACCGAACGGTCCAGGCGGGCACGTATTGCTCGTAGACCACGGGCTCGGTCCGGCGCGCGGTGTCGAGGACAAGATCGGCGAGAGGAAGCTCGCGGTATCCGCCCCGTCGCTGAAGACGATGACGAGCGGGCGGCCAGGACGGACCCGCCGAGGACGAGGCGCCGCATATGTCGCATCGCGCAATGCCGTGTCGCTCCCCGCGGAAGGCGTTTCGAGCGCCTGAAGCAGCACGGCCTTCGCGTCCGTGAATCCGGATCTGATGGTGACGAGCTCGGTAAATGCGACGAGCGCCCCGGCGTCACCCGGTGCGAGCAGTTCGACGAGCCGTGCACCGGCTGCCCGCAGCTGGGTCAGACGGGTTCCCTGCACGCTGCCGCTCAGGTCGAGCGCGAGGACCACGTTCACCGGTGTGCGTTCCACTCCGACCAGCGTGACTTCTTGCGGAACACCGTTGTCGAGAACCTCGAAATCGGCCTGGGAGAGTCCGCGGATGGCCTCACGACCCTGGCGGACGGACACGTCGACGACGGACCGTCTCGATGCGGGACGTGAATGTCGGTTGCTGCAGGGGCGGGCGCGCATCGGCGCCGCCCTGGAACAACACGGCGACCGACAGCGAGACGAGGAGATGCAGGCCGGCGGCCTGTCGCCGTGTCATCGCGTCACCAGCCCGCGAAGCTCGCCCGATCAGAGTCTGCGCCGAAGGATCGTGCACACGGTCGATCCACCACCAGGGCTCGTTCGGGTCGGAGCGTGCGGCGGCCTCGCTCGGGAGCAGATGCGCGAGGCTCTCGGGTCCGTTGTTTCGCGCGATGGCCAGCTCGCTCAATCCGTACTTCGGCGCCGGTGCGTTGGGATAGATGCCGGCCGCGCGTTCGAAGCCTCTGCGCGCGGCGTCGAGTTGTCCCCGCGCCCTCGCTTCGCGGCCGGTGAGGAGCGACGCGTAATAGTCGAGGAGCGGCGGCAGAGGCTGCCGTGCGGCTCGTTCGAGCTCTGTCGCGGCTGCCTCGTGACGTCCGCTGTCGCCGACGACGTGTGCGAGTCGGATGCGCGCTTCGGCGAGCGCGGGGTCGAGCGCGAGCGCGCGCCGGAACAGTCGCTCGGCCTGCGCCCTGGAATCGCCTGCGGACGGGAACGCCTCCGGCAGGGTCACGATTTCGGTCGGCGCGGTGCCGGTCGTCGCCGGCGGCAGCCGCGTGCTCGTGGTCGGTTGCTCGCGCGCCTGCGCGCGGCGCCGTTCGTCGAAGAAGCGCTGCAGGCGCGGCCCGCGCGTAGGCCTGGCGCATCGTGCCCTTCGTACAAGAGGAGGACCGGATCGTCACCGAGCAGGCGCCGGCCGGCGGCAAGGTGGGTCGCGAGCTCCGGATATTCGCCCCACCATTGAAGGACGGCGCCGGTCGCACGATAGAAGGTTTGCGCGATGCGCAGCCGGTCCTCGCCTTCCGGCGCGCGTTCGATCAGACGCCGCGCGAACTCCCAGTGCACCGTGCCCGACATCTGTCCGACCGCACGGCCGTCACTGAGCAGCGTGACGTTCGCCTCCCCTGCCGGCAGGTTGTAGCCGGCGGGTTCGCGGTTCAGGATCGCGACGTCCGCGTGCAGCACGAGCGCGCGTTCGATGGTGCGGAGCTGGCCGGAGGGAGGGCGATCGGCGAAGCTCGGCCAGCACGGACTCGAGCTGACCGAGCGACCAGGGCGCGACGCGCGCGATCGCCTCGTCGCGCTCGCCGGGCACGTGCGTCTCGACCGCTTCGAGCCAGATGACGAAGTCGCGAGATTGCGACGTCGGCCCGGCGAAGACGACGGCTGAGAGGGAGAGGATCGCCGCGAGTGACACCGACCGCACCGGTGTGGATGTCGTAAACATTGAGTCGTCCAGGGCCCTGCTTAGGACACAATAGAGAGTCCTTCCGTGGTTTCACCTTGTGGGGGCGATCTGGCTTCGACGGGGGCAAGGGACCGTGGGATGCATGCCGAGCTTGCTCATCTCGCTCGTTAAACCGGTGGGCAAAACAACGTAACTGCGGATACGCAGCTTGCGCTCGCGGCCTAATTAGGCACGCGACGTTCGCCCCTTCCAGCCCGCGGGGAGGGAGCGAACGCCATTTAGCGGGCTGGTCCTGACGCGCGCCGGGCGTAGTCGTGGACGAGACTTATCCGGGCTAGCGGCCGGCGCATTCGCCGTTCTTTGTTGCCGGCCGCGAACAATCAAGGACGGATAAGCATGTAGAGTTCTGCGGCGACAGGCCTTTCGGACGCGGGTTCGACTCCCGCCGCCTCCACCATTCGACTCACCTTCGGCTGCCTTCGGCAAGCCGAAGGTTCGCTCATGGCAAGCCATCGTCACCGTCGAATGGTGCGAGCCCGACGAGCGAAGCGAGTCGAGGGACTGACACGGCATGCCATCCCGCGCAACTGGCGGCTGGCACGCCTTGTGTTGTTGAACGCCCCCACCGACGATGCCATCGTCGTCCATGTGGTTCGTGTACATCCTCCGTTGCAGAGACGACGCCCTCTACATCGGCGAGACGAGTGACGTCGATCTTCGCGTCGCAAGACACAACGAAGGCAGGGCCTCCGCTTTCACGGCGCGCGACGGCCCGTGACGCTCGTCTATCTGGAACCCGACACCAACCGAGCGGCAGCACTTTCGCGAGAACGGCAACTGAAGCGATGGAGCCGGGCGAAGAAGGAAGCGCTTATCGCCGGAGATCGCTCAGCCCTCAAACGTCTCTAGTGTTTGGATGCTGGGACAGCTGCACGAGTCTTCGACCGAGGCTGGCTGACAGTCGGTCACAGCGGGACACGAGCAAGTGGAAACCTTCGTATTGAAGGCGTAGAGAATGCCCGCAGCTCGGGAATGCGAGCCTCCCTTGAAGACCCAGTCGGCGCAAAGGAACGGGGTCCTTCCCTGAGCCTCTGTGCCTGTCCTTGACGCATTCCTCATGGAGAGGAAGTTCCCTCTCGCCATTGCTTAACTGAGTTGGAGGTTCTTCGTGTTGCGGGCTGTGATTACTGCGGTTCTGGTGGCACTGACCGGAACGATGGCCTGGCGTCTTCACGAGGCGGGACTGCTTTGGCCTGGTGGCAATGACGAATCTCGGTCACGTTCGTGAGCAATCCGGCAGGGGCCACCTTCCGTGTCTCTAGACGGTAGAAAGGTGCTGGGCGCAACGCCGGTCACGCTCACCTATTCCGAACCTCTCACCTGGCAATCGTGTGTGCCGTTCGAAGGGTTTCTGGCACGCTGGTCGGACGGAACTCAGTTTGCCACGCGTAGCCTCGAGCTATGTCCCGAGGACGGCCGAACTCAGGAGATTCGATTCAGCCCGCCGAGACCCGCTCGGCGCGCAGCGTCGGCGGCGAAACCTGGTCAGACTTCCACGCCGACGAAACCTAGCGCATCTTCCATTGAGGCGAATTCGTCTTCCACCGGCAATGCAGCACCGCTTGCGGATGTCCCGCGAGCGACTGAGGCGAGCACCATGCCATCGCCTACTCGCAGTCGCGCAGCCACATGGCCCCCACCCGGTTGGTCTGGCTCTTCATCACCCGGCACGTCGAGCCCGCCTCGATCGAACATGGCAGCAACGAGCGCGTCCGGTCGGCTCAGCGTTCGGGTTGTCGCCCGAAGGTCAAACGAATCTAATTATTCGTTCGTAGTCCCCGGATATATTTCGACCCGGTCGAACAGCTACGCGGACTGCTACGGGCGCAGCACAGGTACGCTGACGGGCTCGAGCACAGGTTCCATTTATGGCTCACTGTATGGGTCCACGTACAGCGCGCAAATTCATGAAAACTACGAAGGGAACTATAACGGCAGGACGACTGTGAACTGCACTGGAACGAGCAACGCGGTCACGACCGTCAGGCCGCCAAGACAGGTCGAATATTCTGTAAGCGGGGCCACTCTATCCCTGCGACTCTCCGATGGCCGCGTGGCTGTCGTGAACTGTAACAGCAAGTCCGATTGGGCGACCTTGGGACAGCACCAACGAAGCTGTAGAGTCCCTCCGCCAGATCAGCTGGAAGCAGAGTTTCGAGGCGATAACGCCAAACTCTTCTGGCGAATCGGCATCTATGGCGAGAAGCTTCAATCTGAGACGTACAAACCGATCGAGGTCTTGGAACCCACCAATTAGTCTGGCAACGCCACCGGGCTCAGGCGCATGTCGCGCATGGTCGGTGAGAGCTGCTGACCTCCTCACCACTCGATCGTCGCGTCCCATCGGATGCAATTTCCGGCGACGACGGTCCTCCTCACATCGTCGCAAAGATCGAGAACCTTCGTGACCCGCGTTGTCACACTTCCGTGCGACACTAGTTCAAATGGCTCATGAACTTCTGATCGAAAACGGACGCGCGTCGATGTTCTATGTGGACAATCCGCCCTGGCACGGCCTTGGAACGCGGCTCGCTGCGCCGCCGACGTCTCGAGAAGCCATCGAAGCCGCGCGCCTCGATTGGACTGTCGCGAAGGCCCCTCTGTACGTTGTCGGCGGAACACGCTTACACGAGCTTCCCGACCGGTTTGCTGTTCTCAGAGAGGATCAGATCGGACATCCAGACTGCCATGTTTTCGGAATCGCTGGCCGGGGGTACGCTCCTCTCCAGAACCGTCATGCCTTCGACTTCTTCGACCCTCTCGTACAGGAAGGGCACGCCAGCTATGTAACCGCGGGGGCGCTGGGAAAGGGCGAGCGAGTCTGGATTCAAGCCCGACTCACAGGCGATCTCGAGATCGCGTCCGGCGACCGCGTAAAGCGATTTCTGCTGCTCAGCAATAGCCACGACGGCACGAGCAGTGTCCAGGTCAAGCTCACCCCAGTCCGAGTCGTGTGTAACAACACGCTGATCTTGGCCCTCTCCGACGGGTGCGCGATTAATATTCGCCACGATCAGGACATGGCCGGTCGGCTGGAGCAGGCGAAAGCACTACTCGGTCTGGTGAACCACCGGTACGACGAGGTTGCCCGGCTGTTTCGACGCATCGCCGCTACTGAACTGACGCGGGAAAGTTGCACTCAGGTACTTCGAGGTCGTCTTTCCGAACGGCACGACCCCCGAGGCTCACCGCCGCGCAGAGGACTCTCGCCGCTGGGCATTCCATTTCTACGAACACGGCCGAGGAACTGATTTGCCGGAGGTCAGAGGAACGCTTTGGGCTGCATATAACGGCGTGACCGAACTCATTGACCACCGGAAGGCGCGGCCGTACGGCGCCGACACGACCCTCGGTCGGCTCAATTCAATCTGGTTTGGTCGCGGCGCCGCAATCAAGGAACGAGCGCTGCGCGTGGCGGAACAGATGGCGACGGCCACGGCGCGGTCCAACTCGATCGCGTCCGAGGCCATTGACGACGGCCGACGCCTCGACGCGATGCTCTCTCCTCGCCCTCTTGCCTACACAGCCTGAGCCCTTCTACATGCCTGCGTCGGGTCCGGTGGTGGGCGGAGGTGCTGTGATGGCGATGAAGACGCGAATGACGTTTGGGGCGCTACGGAACGACATGGTGTTTCAGTTTGCGGCGAAGGGGGCACCGGCGCCGCTGGACCCAGTGTGGCGCAAGGAGAATGACAGGCGTGCGGTCTCGGTGGTCTGGGCACCGCGTCGTCGCCGGTGGGTGGCGACTTCGCCGGTCCAAGTGACGGAGGTGGAGTCGGCGGTGCGGGTGCGGGCGTTGCGGGCGTGACGCGGAAGGTGGGCGACCCGCCTGACCGAGCAGCACGCGCCGCCCGCGAAGATGGCGGTCCTGCCGTAGAACGTCGGCCAACCGCCCCGTCAACGGCACGAAGCGGGTCTTGCCGCCTTCGGCGTGGTGACCTGGCCCTTCCACTCGGAACGAGCCACGGTCAGTTGCCGCCGACCGAGGTCGACGTCGTCCCACTCCAGCGCAATGACTTCGCCCAGCCGGAGGCCCGCGTCGCCCCCCAAGAGGACGATGAGGTTGGCCAGGTGGCCATCGGCTTCCTATGCACCGAATTGACGAAGGTGATGATCCGCATGACGGTAACTGAATCTGCCCCATTCCGCTGCCGACAGGGCGCCAAACAACGGATGGAATCCTGAGAGCTGCGCTTCCGGGCCACTAAACCGCTGAATCAGACCTCGCAATTCATCGACGTCGCGCGCAAACTCGGTTGGACGAGTGCCCCCGACTTCCTGATCGGCCTCGGGCACGGTCCTGACGCCCCGCGGCCATTCGACGTTCGTGTGTATTGCCAACCACCTGATTACGGTGCGCTCCCAGAGCGTACCAATGACTGGAACCCGCCGCTCGTCCAAGGCCGCGCGACACGCATCGCTCAGATGGCACACCATCTGATGCGGAGTCATCCTGCCCCACCTGCGTTCGTTCCGCGGCGTGAGCGCCTCAATCCGTCGCACGACTTCCGCCCGTGCGTCCGGATGCAACAGAGTCCCGTTCTTCATCGCAGCCACGTTGGCGCCTTGGCCTCGGGGAGCCGTGGGCATGTTACGGGCCGAGACTAGCCGGGCAAGTCGAAAGGGTTGCTCGCGTTGCACGCTCGGCGCGTGAACTCTTCAGAGCTGTCAGGCAACCGGTCCCCTACATGACGCGGCCTTCGGGGCGAAAGCGAGTCACGGGCGGAATCGATCCGGCCATTCGCCTCACCTTGGCAACAAAGCCAGAGCGATCGGTGCTGATGGTCGCGGCCGGGAGTTCCTGGTGGCAAATGCCGGCCAGTCGAGGCGACGTCGACTCGTTGCTCGTTGTGACGAAAGCGAAAAGCCACTGAGGCGCAGCACACCGAGCGCTTCGGATGCTCGTTGCGGCCGGGAACGCATCGCCGGGGTTGTGAGGGATTTGCTCGCCGCCACTGCGGTATTCTCATCAGGAAGACCGTCGCACTGGCTCGCGCAACTTCGGCGCGATGAGGAATCGCGTTCATTTCGCCGACCCTGCTGGTGCGTTCCGTGCCAGCGATGCGTGTAGTCGTCGGTGTGAACCAGAGGTGACCCATGGACCACGTAGAGAACCTGCTCAAGGTAACGCTCGCCGAGATTGAGCGTATTCTCAACACCCGGACGGTGGTCGGCGAGCCGATCACGGTCGAGGGCAACACGATCATTCCGCTGGTGGCGATCGGCTTTGCCTTCGGTGGCGGCGGCGGGTCCGGCAAGGACCAGAAGGTCACGAGCGTTGAAGGTGCGGGCGCCGGCTCCGGCGGCGGCGGTGGCGTGAAGCCGGTGGCCGTCATCATCATCGGCAAGGACGGCGTTCGCGTCGAGCCCGTGCGGAGGGGCGCTGCGAAGATAGTCGAGAAGGTCGGCGACGTGGTCAGCCGGATCATCGAGAAGCGCGGCGAGAAGACGGCGTAGGCGGCCGGCGGGATGCTCGCGGTCGCGGCGGCGGGGCTGGTGGCTCTCTTCGGCGTGCTCGCCGTGCCGGTCGTCTTCGTCATCGACGCCGAGCGCGCGGCTACGGTCAAGACGACCTGGCGAGTGCGTTGGCTCTATGGTCTCGTCAATCTCGAGTCCACACGGCGGCGTCCGCCACCTCACGCACCGGAGCAAGCTCGGGCCGACGAGCCGACACCCGCGTCGCGTCGGAAACGAATGCGGGACCGCGCATGGTCATCGCCGTTCTGCGCACGCGTGGCCTGCCTGGCCGGTTCGGCCGGCTCGCGCTGGCGTTCGGCCGGAGGGTGAGGTTCGAGGACGTCGCGTTGCGCGTGAGCTTTGGCTTTGACGATCCAGCGGATACGGGAATCGTCTACGGATTCCTGTCACCGTGGCTGGTCATGGCGACGATGCGCGGATGGAACGTCGGCTGCTGGCCAATGTTCCTCGAGACCGGCGTGACGGGGAAGCTCCAGGGGACGGTCCGTGTTCGTCCCCTGGCTGTGTTGGGCACCATCATTGCGTTTCTTCTGTCTCCGCCGGTCCTTCGAGCGATCCGGTCGGCATGGCGAGCGCGGACATGAACGACAGGCGTTCAGGCGCGTCGCTTCGTTTCGGCGACGTCGAGATCGAAGCGATCGAAAGAGTCGACGTGCGCGTCGACACGGTGCGCGGCGGAATCGTCGGCATCGCGCGGAAGGAACCCATTGCCGTCATCGTTCGAACGCCGGCCGGAGAATGGCGCGTGGACCTGGCTGACGAAGAAAACGGTGGTCACAGAACATCGCGGCCCGTCGTGGGAGCACGCGCAGGGTCGCGATTCGCGCGCAGCGTCAGTCCCCTATCACCCGCTGGCGCTCCTGCGCCTGTCGCATCACGAGGCTGTAGCTCACGTAGTACTTGTAGATGTTGCTGACGTAGGTCACGGTTTCGCGGCCGATCTCGCGCGCCGCGACGATCTCGACGTTGCCAAACCACACGTTCGGATCGAGCCGCATCGCCTTGGCCTTTCGCCGCAGTTGCGAGATGCGGGCCGGTCCCGCGTTGTAGGACGCCACGGCGAAGAGCCCGCGGTTGAGCTGATCCATCGGCTCGTCGCGGTAGTACCGGTCCATGATGAACCGCAGGTACTTCACGCCGGCCTGGATGTTCTTCTCGGCGCTCGTCTCGACGCCCGTGATGTTGATCGGGAACCCCGCGGCGGTGGAGGGTTTGATCTGCATCACGCCGACCGCTCCCGCGTGGCTGCGCACGCTCTGGTCGAGCTCCGACTCCTGGTAGCCCTGCGCGGCCAGCAGGAGCCAGGGCACGCTGTACTGCTGGCCGTACTTCTGGAAGAAGCCGCGCAGCTGCTGGAACTTGCGCATCTCGCTTTCGGACGAGGAGCTTTTGACGAACGCGGTGCTCTTCAGGTACCGCTGGTAGATCATGTTGAAGTTCTTGGAGCCCTTCGAATTGGCGCGGACGAATGCGTCGACCGCCTTGCGGAGCTCGGGGGCGTCCTTGCGAACCGCCCACGCAATCCTGCCGTCAGACGCCACGTCGACCGACGTGACCCGCATCTTGGTGAAGAGCTGGCTCCAGAAGTCCGTGAGGTGGTCGTCCACGACGGTCGCGGGCATCAGGCCGGCATTGACCATCTCGAGCAGGTCTTCGTCTTCGAGCGCCTCTGGCGCCGCGACGATCTTCACGGGCGACTTGCCACTCGCGCGGAGGGACGCGTTCAGGCGGGTCAGGCTCGTGTGGTACGAGCTCGACCGGCGCACGTAGATCTCACGGCCGGCGAGATCGTCGACGGTGGTGACCGCTGGTTGATCGGGAGCGGTCACGACTCGCTCCCGGACACCCTCGAGGAGCGGCGCGGAGAAGTCGACCCGCTCCCGGCGATCGGGCGTGATGGTCAGATTCGCCGCCGCGATGTCGCCTCGGCCTTCCGCCAGGTCCTTGAAGATCCGGTCGCGGCTGACGGGGATGAACACCACGTGGACGCGAATGGTCTTGGACTTGAGTCGCTGGTTGAGGAACTCCTCGAAGAGCCTGCCGGCCTCGTAGGTCGCGCCGCGCTGATCGGCCTTGTCGATGAAGTAGCCCGTCTTGCTGAACGTCACGAGCATCCGCACCTGCCGGCGCTTCACGATCCCATCGAGATCGCCTTTCCACGGCACCACGACCCGGCTGATCGCGGCATCCGACAGCAGCGGGTCGTTTGTGCGTGATGGAAGTGGCTGCTCAGCCAGCGGTTCGGCGATACCGGCCCGTGGAGCGGCGGGAATCTCCGCCAGGGTCGGCGGCTTCGGCTCTCCGCAGCCTATCGCCGCGAGCAGCGACACCGCCACCAGGGCTGTGCCACGCTTTGCGAGCATGATAGGAGCATACAGAAGGTGCCGCGAATGTACAAGGCTGAAGCACGCCGTTGGCAACGGCATGCTTTACCCGACGAGAAGAGTTTGTTTCAGGACGCCTTCAGATCGGTGAGCCAGCCGGTACTCCAAGCGTCGTGACATGGGATAGGCCCCTCAACCGAATGGTGCGAACCGACTGAAGTCCCTCCTGATCTTCCTCCTCCTCGCCGGTGGTCCGCAGTCGGGTCCGCAGCCAGCCACGACATCGAATGCGAATCCAGGCGTCACGGTCCGTCTCGAGCGCCGGAATGAACGGTTCGACTTCCACATCGAGAACCCATCCAACGTCGAGCCAGGGCCTCTCGTCCCGCACTTCTTCGAACAGCGCTACCGCGTGAACAACGCATGGCTCATCGTCGATGCCCGCTACCGCCTTGGCGACCGCGCGGCGACGACCGAGTTCGGCATCACGCCCCGCATCACGGCAGCCGGGTCCGATATCGACACGTTTTTTCAACCATCGGGCGACGTCGTCACGACCGGCACGCGCGGTGACGTGCGGCTGCGATCGTTCGCCATCCGTCAGCGGTTCGAGATGTCCGAGTGGCACAGGTGGACCTTCGGAGCCACGATCGGATACCAACGTTCTGAGATGGACTTCCTCCCTTCCGATCGCATCGTCACCCACACTCAGCCGCCGTCCGAGATCCGTCAGCCGGTGGGAGGAGACGAAACGACGTGGTCGGACGTGATCGATTCCGGAGTCACGGCAACGCGCTCGTTCGACGTGTCGGGCCGATGGCGGCTGTCGGCGAACATCGAAGCGTCACCGATGACACGCGCGCGTCTGACAATCAGCCTGCCCCTGAAATATCCAGGCGAACTGATTCGGCAGGACACCTTCGGGTTTGGTGCGCGCGGCCGCATCGCGGTCGAACGGCGACTGGGCCCGACGACCGTCGGCGGTGCGGTCAGCCTGGGCGGCGTGTGGGGATACCGGAGCTCAGCCAGCTACGACGAGAGGCAAACAGGTGTGGACGTGTTCGTGCGAATCGTTCCATAGCGCTATCGCATCTTTCGCGTGAAGTCGCACTCGTCCGGCCCCAGCACGCCGTGGGCCGTGTTGGCGACGACCGTATGCCCGAGCCCGTCGAGCGCCCGGATGACCTCCGCGCCGCTGGCGATGGACACTTCCCGCTCTTCAGCTGCGCGCCGCCGAACAGGACCGCGACTCTCATTTGCTATTTGTTATCGGTTATTGGCTATTGCGATTGGTCATTGGCTATTGGCTGATTGGTTGCGCCCCCCAATAACCAATGACCAATGGCCAATGCAATAACAAATAACCAATAACAAATAACAAATGGCGCTATCCTCTGCCCCGGGAGCGTCACCTATGCGCCGGATGTCCATCGCGACCGTCCTTTGCGTCAGTGCCTGGGTCAGCCTGTCGTCGCAGTCCATTCCGCAAGACAGCGGCGCGGCCGGAGCATGGCAGAAGATTCTCAAGGTCCGCACCACGGCCAGCGTGCTCCACGCCACCGCGCACCCGGATGACGAGAACGCCGGGGTGCTCGCGGTGCTCGGGCGCCGGGATGGCGCACGCGTCGCGCTCATGACGCTCACGCGCGGGGAGAGCGGCGACAACGCGATCGGCTCGCAGCTCTTCGACGGGCTCGCGCTCATCCGCACGGACGAACTGCTGACGGCGGACAAGTACTACGGCGTCGACGAGCAGTACTTCACGACGGTCGTGGACTACGGCTTCTCGAAGCGCCTCGACGAAGCGCTCGACAAGTGGGGCACCGAAGCGGCCATGCGCGACGTCGTCCGCGTCATCCGCATGACGCGGCCGTGGGTGCTGCTCTCGCGCTTCCAGGGGAACGAACGCGACGGCCATGGCAATCACTCGGCGGCTGGCCTGCTCTCGCAGCAGGCGGCCAAACTGGCTGGCGATCCGACCGAGTTCCCGGAGCAGATTGCGGAAGGCCTGAGGCCGTGGACGCCCTTCAAGGTGTACATGGGCGGCGTGCGCGCCAACGAGCCGTACACGTTGCGCATCGACAGCGGAGAGTACAGCCCCTGGCTCGGCGACTCGGTACGACAACACCGCGCGATTCGGGCTGAGCTTCCAGCGCTCGCAGAACAGCGGTCGCTTCTCGCCGAATGCGGGTCCCTCGTTCAACTACTACACGCGCACGGCATCGCGCGTGACGGCTCCGGACAAGGAAGATTCCATCTGGGCCGGCCTCGACACGACCTACGCCGGCCTGTTCAAGACGCTCGGGCGCCAGGCGCCCGCGGGCGTCGAGCCCTCACTCTCGGCGATTGATGCAGCCGTCGGCCGCGCGGCGTCGGCCTTCACCGTGACCGATCCGTCAGCGGCCGTGGCGGGGCTCACGGAAGGACTGCGCCTGACACGCGACGTCATGACGCGCATTCCGGGCGAGGCCGAGGCGCTCTTCGTGCTCGGCGTCAAGGAGCGGCAGTTCCAGGACGCGATCACGGCCGCGCTTGGGCTGGATCTCACCGCCTTTGCCGAGCCTGGCGGCACGGCGGCGGCGGGTGGCGGACGCGGTGCTGGCGGCGGACCATTTGCGCCTGCGGCGACCATGCCGGCGCCTGTGCCGGGTCAGACGTTTGCCGTGCAGGTGCGGCTGGCCAATCGCGGCGGCGTGCCGATTCAGTTCGGTTCCGGCTGGCGCGTTCGAGATGCGCACGCGTGCGAGGGTGGACGGCGCCCGCGTTCGATGAACACGTGCCGGCCGGCGCCGCGCCGTCGAGCGGGCCTCGCGCGCCACGAGGTCGCCATCGGCCGCTTCGCCGTCGACGGTCGCCGCCGACGCGCCGATCAGCACCAAGCCCTATTTCAGCCGCGCGAGCCTCAACGAGAGCAAGTACGAAATCTCCGATCCCGCGTCGTTCGGCCGGCCGTTCAATCCCGCGCCGCTCGTCGCGGTCGCGAAGTACTCCGTCAACGGCGTCGCCGTGGAAGTCAGCGACGTCGTGAAACGGCGCGAATCGAAGGCGCCGTACGGCGACGCGACGCGCGAGGTGCGCGCGGTTCCCCGCGTGGCGTTGACCGTGTCACCGACCGCCGCGGTCGTCCCGCTCGCCGCGGCGACCAAGACGGTGGATCTGCAGGTCGCCATCGTCCACAACGCGGAAGCGCCGACGAAGGGACAGATCGCGCTCACGCTGCCCGCCGGCTGGACATCCACGCCGGCGCAGCACCCGTTCACGTTCCAGCGAGCCGGCGAGCGGGCGACGTATCAATTCAAGATCAACGCGGCGACGATCGACGCGAAACCGTACGAGGTCGTCGCGATCGCGACCGCGGAAGGCCGGCAGTATCGCGAGGGATACGAGCTGATCGAACCGCGCGATTTGGAGGCTCGTTACCTCTACAGACCGTCTACGGCCACCGTGCGCGGCATCGACGTCCAGGTCGTGCCGAACCTCAAGGTCGGCTACGTGATGGGTCTCGGCGATCAGGTGCCGATTGGATTGCAGCAGTTGGGCGCCGAGGTCACGCTCCTCGGCGAGCGCGACCTGGCGACGGCCGACTTGTCGGTGTACGACACGATCATGACGGGCACGCGCGCGTATGCGGTGCGTGAAGACCTGCGGACATACAACCAGCGGCTGCTCGACTACGTCAGCGCCGGCGGCAATCTGGTCGTGCTCTACAACACGTTCGAGCTGGTGCCGAACCAGTTCGCGCCGTTCCCCGGCACGCTGCTGCGGACGGCTGAAGAAGTCTCGGAGGAGAACTCCCCCGTCACCATCCTCGCGCCGACCCATCGCGCGTTCAGCTGGCCGAACAAGATCACGCTGGCGGACTTCGACGGCTGGGTCGAACAGCGCGGCTCGAAGTTCTTCACGACGTGGGACGCGGCCTACACACCGATGATCTCGACCTTCGACAAAGGCCAGGCGCCGCAATCAGGCGGCTGGCTCACCGCGCGGCACGGCAAGGGCACCTACACGTACTTCGCCTACGCACTCCACAGGCAGCTTCCCTACGGCGTTCCTGGGGCGTTTCGGATCACGGCGAATCTGTTGGCGTTGGGGAAGGACGCCGAAGTAGTCGCACGGTCCTTCGGGTCCTGTTGGTCCTCAGGTCCTGTTGGTGAGTGCTTCGGGTGCGTTAGGTGCTCCAGGTGCACCAAGGACGTCGCACCTTCAGGACTCACCTGAAGGACCCACAGGACCACAAAGCACCTACGGACCGACATGGTCACTCCCGCCCTTGTCCATCGACCAGACGACGTACGCCGCAATCCCCGCAACAGAAACGCGAACGAAAACACGATCCCTTCCCAGGGGCCGGTGAAGAAGATGAACAGCCACAGCGCGCCGGACAGGATCGCCGGCCACGGGTAGAGCCACATCGTGAACGGCTGCGGGATGTCGGGGCGATAGCGGCGCAGGAGCACGACGGCCGCACATTGCCAGATGAACCGGAGCAGCACCTGCACCTGAATCAGCCAGCTGACGAGCTGGCCGAGCGTGAAGAAACAGAACGGGATCGAGACGATCGCGATGGTCGCGAGCGACAGGTCGGGAAACCGCTTCGTCGCGTGCACGTGCGCGAACGCGCGGAAGAAATCGCCGTCGCGCGCGGCCGCGTACGGAACCCGCGAGTAGCCCAGAATCGTGGCGTAGAGCGACGCCGCCGCCACGAACAGAATCAGCCCGGTCATGACGATGCCGGCCATCCGGCCGGTCTCGGGGTCCGTGAACGTTCTCGCGATGAAGACCGACGCGACCGTGCGCGAGTCCCGAACCTCCTCCCACGGAATCATCCCGACGATCACGACCGTCATCAGGATGTAGAGCGCGGCGACGAGCACCGTGGACAGCACGATGGACCGCGGAATCGTGCGCGTCGGATCGCGGATCTCGTCGCCGATATTGCAGACCTGGTTGTAGCCGCCGTAGCTGTACATCGCCAGCACGGACGCGGCTCCGACGCTCATGAGCAGGCTGCGATCGAACGTGAACGCCGCCGGCGGGAAAGTCGAAGGCCTGCGCCGGCGAGAACGTGAAGAGGCCGGCGACGATGACCCATCCGACCGTCACGAGAACGACCACGAGCATGACGACCGCGAGCCGGCCAATCTCCTCGATGTTGCGCCAGAGGAGCGCCGTCATCGCAACGCACACCATGGCGGCCGTCAGGTGATGCGCGAGCGGCGACATGCCGGTCCACACGAAACGCAGGTAGTCGGCAAAGCCGACCGCGCCGCCAGCCACCGACAGCGGCGCGATGAGAATGGTCTGGAAGATGAACAGAAAGCCCATCAGCCTGCCGAGACCGAAGGGCTTGAACGCCTCCCGGAGGTACAGATATCCCCCACCGCTCCCGGGCAACGCGGCGCCGAGCTGCGCGTACACCAGGCCGTCGGCGAGCGCGAGCACGAGCCCCGCCAGCCACGCGTAGAGCACGTGCGGGCCGTTCATGGCCGCGACCATGAACGGAATGGTCAGGAAGGGCCCGACGCCCACCATGCTGATCACGTTGGTGGCCGTCGCTTCGAGCAGGCCCATGGCCCGGCGCAGTGCCGGCGCCGGGGCGGCGGCCGCTGTCGCTCATGACGTCACCAATGCGGCCGCCAATGTCGCGACGCGCTCACGGGGCCCGGACAGCGGATTCAACGACAACGCGCGCTCGCGATCGCGCGCGCTGCCGCTGAGCGCCGCGGCAATTGTCGCGCGCTCGTACTCCTTGACGAGCGTCATGAGCGAGGCGCAGTGATCGGGCACCGGCGGCACCGGCAGCGCGCGAGGACCGTCCGCATCGACGGCGCACGGCACCTCGACGACGTCATCCGCGACGCAGGAATGGGAAAGTTGCCGTCGTTCGTGACGTCGAGCGGAATCACGTCGCCCGTGCCGTGAACGATCGCGCGCATGGTCATGATCGCGATGCGGTCGTAGCCGGACAGCTCGGCCCAGACCGGCTTGACGCGCGGCGTGGTGCTGCCCGTCTCGAGCTGCATGTAGCTCGCGTCCCGCGCGGCGAGATAGGCCTCGTACCGCGCGACCGGGTCCGGCACGCCGCGCGAGAGGTCTTCGAACAGCGCGTCGGTCAACGCTCGCCACGTGCACGCCGCGGCTCGTGCCCGCGCGGCGCAGATGTTCCAGCGCGGTCTCCGGCCGGTAGTAGTAGTAGAGATATTCACTCGGCAGAAGCCGCAGATCGCGAAGCCGCGACGTCTCGAAGAGCGAGTCGCGATAGGCGGACTCGAGGCGCGCCGGATCGTTCCACAACCGATCCATCTGGGGCACGCCGCGGTGATAGACCTCGCGCAGCCAGCCGAGGTGATTCAGGCCGAAGTAGTCGTAGTCGCACTCGGTCGCCGGCAGGCCGAGCGCATGCGCGGCATCCTCGAAGATCTCGTACGGCGTGTCGCAGATGCCAATCGCGCGGGCGCCCGTCTCCTGCCGCACGGCCTGCGTGACGACGCTGACCGGATTGGTGAAGGTGATGAGCCACGCGCCCGGCGCGAATCGCATGGCCAGCCGCGCGTACTCGACCATCGCGGGAATCGTGCGCACCGCCATCGCGAAGCCGACGGCGCCCACCGTCTCCTGCGCCACCACGCCGTGGGCAAGTGCCGTCGCCTCGTCTTCCGCGCGCTGGCGGGCGCCGCCGACGCGGATGCTGGTGATGACGAACCCCGCGCCTTCGATGCACGGCTCCGGCCGATCGTGCGCGCTCACGGTCACCGCGCCGGCCACGCGGCGCGACAGGTCCGCGATCGCGGCAAGCCGGGGCGCGTCGATGTCGAAGAGGGCGATCTCGCCGATGCCGAGACCCGCCTGAGCCAGGCCCCGGACGAGCAGCGGCACGCGGACGCCGGCGCCGCCGATGATCGCGACCTTCACAGCCGTCCCCGCCAGCGTGGCAGCGCGTCGATGCCGCCGGCCTTCTGCGTCGACGCGGCGCCCACGCGATTGCCGGCGCGCAGGCAGTCCGCGAGCGTGCCGCCGGCGAGCCGGCGCACGAGAAACCCGGCGTTGAACGCGTCGCCGGCGCCGGTCGTGTCCACGGGTGTCACCTTCGGCGCGGGCGCCGAGCACTCGCCGTCACGCGCGAATGGCGCGGCTGCCATCCGGGCCGCGCTTGATCACGATGAGCGACTGGCGCTCGTGCCAGAAGCGCCGATCGTTTCCCCCGTAGAGCGCGGCCTCGCGATCGTTCAGAAACACGATGTCCAGCGCGTCGATGAGTGCCGGCAGGTCGGGATCGCGCGCGAGCACGTCGTTCCAGCCGAAATCCCACGACGAGGTCACCCCGCGGCGCGCGCAGCCGGCGGACCCGGCCCGCCCAGGCCGCGGAGTGCCGCGGATAGAACGCCAGGTGCACGTGGGTGGCGCGCGACGAGGCGACCGCGCGCGCGAGTCGCGGCTCGAGACGCGTGTTGACGCCGTCGAAGGTGACGAACGCGCGCTCGTCGGTCGTCGACAGCGCCGCCGACACGGCGTGCGGCTCGCCGGCACGGCGAAGGTTGATCACCCGCACACGTTCGGCGCGCAGCCGGCGGGCGGCGCTATCCGAGAGCCCGCTCGCAAGCGTCACGCGAAGGCCGAGCCTGGCGGCGGCGACGGCCGTAATGGGCGCGCCGCCGCCGATGGACGTCGTGAACGTGTTGGTGCGGACTTCCTCGCCGGCGGCGGGCAGCCGGTCGAGTCCCACGAACACGAGGTCCTCGAAGGCCTCTCCGGCCGACAGAAGGTGTGGCACCGGCACGCGGGATTGTAGGAGAAAAAACACGCCGGGTGAGTTTTACGTAAAACGTAAAACTCACCCGGCGAGTTTTTCGTGTGTTTTTCTGTATAATCCGCCGCGGAATCCATGCACATACGAAAGTTGGCCGTGGTCGCGGCCTTGCTGGGCGTCACCGTGACGCACGCCCAGACCGACTGGACGTCCCTCTGGAACGGCAAGGACCTCAGTGGCTGGACGACCTGGCTCGCGCGCCCGGAGCCGACTTCGAACGTGCCGGGGCTCAACAAAGACTCGAACGGGCGCTATACCGAGCCGATCGGCTCGAACCGCGACCCTCTCAACGTCTTCACCGTCGTGAACAACGTGGACGGGCGCCCGGCGATTCGCGTGTCGGGCGAGGTCTTTGGCGAGCTCCGCACGAAGCAGTCCTTCAAGGACTACCACCTGCGCTTCCAGTTCAAGTGGGGCGAGAAAAAATGGCCGCCTCGCGACGCGCCGGCGACACCGCGCGACAGCGGCCTGCTCTACCACGTGTACGCCGAGCCCGGCGCCGAGGGCCGCACCTGGGCGCGATCGGTCGAGCTACAGATTCAGGAAAAGGACGTCGGCGACCTGTACGCCGTCGGTTCCGCCATCGCCGTCCGCGTGAAGCCACGCCCGAACACCACGCCGATCGTCTGGGACTACGACCCGACCGGCGAGTGGACCTTCTTCTCGCAGCGCGCCGGCTCACCCAGGCCGCGTCGTCAAGCAGCCCGACGCCGAGCGGCCCACCGGCGAGTGGAACACGGTCGAGATGATTGCATTCCGAGACGACGCCATCCACATCGTCAACGGCCGGGTCGTGATGCGTCTGCACTCGCCGATGCGCATCGACACGCCGGTGCCGACCCCGGTCACATCCGGGCCGATCATCCTGCAGTCGGAAGGCGCCGAGCTGTTCTACCGCGACGTCCAATACCGGCCGATCACGGCCATTCCCGCTGAGTTCGCGGCCAAGTAGCAGGACGTATCTGCTTGACTGTCCACGTCGATCGTGGACAATGAGACGACAGTACGCGCACTCGACAAACGTTGGTGTTCCACCTTTCCAAGCCGTCCCTCTCGAGCCTGGAGGCAACAGGTCTCTCCGCATGACACGTTTTTCCCAGGGCGGGGCGCAGCGAGTGGACGGTCCCGAAGAATCGCAGCGCCTCGCTAGCTGGTACACGCCCGGACTGTCGGATGCCATCGGCGATCGCCTGCTGATGTTCGACAATTCCACGTCGTCGTCTCTCGAGCTTCTGCGGTTCCGGCCCGAATTCAGCAAGGCAGACGGATTTGAAGACGCCCTTCGCCGCCGGGTGGAGGAACTGGCGAACTTCACGCACCCGTCGATCGCGAAGGTGCGGGCCGTGGAGTCGCTCGGCGAGGAAGACGGACTCGCGCTGATTTCGAATCACACGGTGGGACGCCGCCTGTCGGAGATCCTGCAGGACGCTCACGGTCCACAGTTCGCCACGGAGCTCGTCAGCCAGCTCGTGCCGGTTCTCGCGGCGCTCCAGGAGCAAGGCCAGGGCATGGCCCACGGCCTGCTCACGCCGGAACGGGTGATCGTGACGCCGGACGGCCGGCTGGTGCTGAGCGAGCATGTCCTTGCGGCGGCCATTGACGCGCTGGGCCTGCCGCCAGAGAAGTTGCGTGACGATCTCGGGCTCATGGTGCCGGCCGGGACGTCGAGTCTTGGACGATCCGCGCGCAGACATCGTCCAACTGGGCTATCTGGCGCTGTCGCTGCTCGTCGGTCGCCGCGTCCGATCGCTCGACGCGGCCCGCGAGATCGTGGGCCGGCTGAAACACCAGTCGCTTGGCCAGGGCCAGGAAACACCGCGCTATCTGCAGCACTGGCTCGTGCGCGCGCTCCAGGTGGACGGAGCGTCGTTCGAGTCGGCAAACGACGCCGAACGTGCGCTGACGGAATGGCCCGATCGTGGACGGTTCGAGGACCTCCCCAGTGAGGTCGAGGCCCCTCCTCGCGTGCCATCCGCGCCAGCGGCCCCGAAATCGGTCGTTTCCAAACCGGTGCCCTCCGAGGCGCCGCCGATGCCACTGCCATTGGCGAGGCCGGAGGCGTTCCAGTCGGAAGAATCGGAAAAGAACCAGAACCGCCTGTTGCAAGCGGCCTGCTCGGGCTCAGGCACCCGCCGGCGCTCACGGCCCCCGACGAGCAGAGACGAGCGAGCCAGTGCCGCAACCCGTGGATTGGATTGCGCCGGCTCCCGAGCCTGTGCACGAAACGCCAGCATGGCCGAAGCGGGTCGAGCGTCCGAAATCGGCGCCCGTCAAGTTCCTCGTTGAGCCGGAACAGGCGCCGAGCCCGGCGGTCGAGAGGCAGATAGACCGTGCCGTCGCCGCGGCGCTGGCTCGTCGTCAGGCCCCTCTCCTGCATTGGCTGGTCGCCGGGCTGTCATTCGTGTGCCTCGTCGAGTCGCTCATCATTGGCGGCCTGCTGGCGAGCCGGGCGACGACAGCGTCGGCCAGCGGGCCCGGGCGCACGCCGGTTGCGCCTGCGGCACAAGCGACGACCCCGGTGTCGCCGCCGGCCACGGCTCCCGTCGCCTCAGCCGCGACACCGCGGCCCCGCCCGCCGCGCCCGCACCGCCCCGAGGTAGCGATGTGAAACCGGCGGCCACGACCGATTCTTCTGTAGTCACCCTGACTCGCGGGTGGCTCACAATCGAGGCGCCGTTCGAACTCCAAATTTTCGAAGGGAAGACCCTTCTCGGCACGACCCGATCCACGCGCCTTTCGCTGCTGGCTGGACCGCACGACCTGCGTCTCGTCAGCGCGGCGCTCAACTTCGAAACGTCGATCAACGTGGAGATCCCGGCGGGCGTCGGCATCACGACGCGCGTGGCCACGCCGAACGGCACGTTGTCGCTGAACGCCCTGCCGTGGGCGAACGTCTCGCTCGACGGAAGGTCGCTCGGGACAACTCCCGTGATGAACCTCTCAGTACCGGTTGGGCGCCACGAAGTGACCTGGCGGCACCCACAACTAGGTGAACGCCGGGCAACCGCCGTTGTCACCGCCAGGGGACCGGTAAGCCTGGTGATGGACCTTCGAAGGTAGCTCGCGGCTCAGCTCGACAGCCGGCCCCGGCCTGGCAGCCGGTCATCGCCCGCCGGATCGTTCGTCTCCTCCTCATCGTCGTGATGCCGATCGGACGATCGCAGTTTCACGGCCGGTTCGGTGAGTGCGCTGAAGCTTCCCGGCGAAATCTCGAGGAGCATCTGCGCGTGGCGGTTGGCGGTTGTCGGCGCGGCGCGCAGCCGAAGCTCCGTCTCGATGTCCAGGGTCGTCGGCCTGGCAAGATGGAGAGACAGGCGATCGAGCCGCAAGACCTGCCGGAAGCGGCGGGCGTCGCGAAGATCGGATGCGCCGTCGGCGATCGATGCGACCCACGCGTGGCCCACCACGCCCTTGCCCGGCAGATAGAAACAGATCCCGTCGCCAGTACGGACGGTGCCGACGACGGTGCCGCGATCGGTCACGCCGAAGACATGCCGGCGGGCCACGACGACCTCGAGAAACTCTTCGGGTGTCGTCGCGTAGTCAGGTGGGACGCTCGCCATCCAGCACCCGGAGCCATGTGACGCCGTAGAGATTCGTTCCGCGGCCGTCAGAGGCTCGGCCGAAGGCTCGAGTGGTGCCGCCGCTCCCGTCCCAGGACGATCGAGCAAACTCGCGACGAAATCGACAGGAATACCCATCTCGAGCATTCGCACTACTTCAAGCGGCGCCAACCGCCCGTTCGCCGCCATCTCGGCGAGATCGAGGAGCTCGCCGATTGGCATCACGCGAACCGAGCGGCCGGTCTGTCCGGCGCCGGGAGCGCGCGACGTCGCCGGCAGCACCGGCACGAAAAGATGGACGACCGGCCGTGCCGCCCGCGCCCGGGTCGTCCGATGACGTGGGCGAAGCCGTGGACGGCGTGCTCGTCAGCGTGCCGACCTCGACCACCACGCGCAACCGTCCGGGCGCGTGCCAGGTGCCGTGATGTGTGAGTGGGCCCGCCGAGGGGGGCGGCGCCCCGATGTCTGTCTCGAATCCGAGGAAGTGCCCGGTCAGCACGACGAGGTCCTGCATCGCACGGCAATGCTGGTCGTCGGGACTGTATTTGGCCTGGTCGACGAGCGCTCGCAGAAGAGCGACGTCGGTCACATGCTCGCGAAGAAACCGGCGCAGCCGCTCGCGGGCCGCGTCGAAATCGCGCGAGTCGTCGAGACGGCCAACGAGGGCGAGCAACTGATTGAGGGTCACCGGCATGGCGGGGCCTGGGTCATGGCTCCACCGCTGGCGCGCGCGCGAGGACCGTGAGGCCGACCGGAACCCGGCTGGTGGACCCGACCGCCTCCAGTGTCACTGCCACGCCTTCCACTGGCTGCGGCACATCGGGGGAAGCGGCAACGAGCGTGGCGCGCCCCGCGGCGTCGGGCGAGATCTTGCCCGCGTACACCGGCTGACCGGGCGTGAGCAGCCAGACGTGGTACTCGGCTCCGGCCGGCGCGGGCGGCAGCGTGGACGCGCTGAACACGAGGCCGTTCGAGCGACTCCACATGACCTGTCCGCGCGACGCGCTCGATTGGCCGACGCCGGCCATCCCGAAGCGCAGGAGGTCCGGCGCCGCGAGCACGGAACTGAGCAGTTCGGCGCGGGCCGCGGCATCGCGCGCCGCGGCGGTTTCCGCGCGCGCGGCCGCGATCTCGACGATCCGCCTCCGCGGCCTGTTGCTCTGCAGCCGTGGCCCGCAACGACGCCTCGTTCAGCGCGCGCTGAAGCTGCAGTCCGAGCGCGCCGAGAGCAACGACGCCCACGATCGCGGCCGCAACGGCCACGCGCCAATCCCGGCGCAGGCGCTTCGCGCTGGCGGCCGTGTCCTCGATGTCCTGCCTCTCCTGCGTGAGCTCACGCTCGAGGTCATCGACGCGCTGCGACAGCGCGGACGCGGCCGGCAACTGCCGCATCTCGTCGCGTTGCGGCGCCGTGGCGGGCACTGGGACCGCCGACGCCGTCGAGGTCGAGACCGACGAGGCCACCGGCGCCTGGCTGCCCGACTCGCGCAAGCCGTCGTGGATGCGCAAGACCCGGTCGAGCGGAAACGGCGCGGCGGCGGGAGGCGGCAGCGCGGCGGGCGCGCCCATGGTCGCGGCTTTTACCTCGGCAAGCGCCGCGTGAATGTCGCGCGAGAGCTGGGTCAACTGCGCGCGCAGATCGGTCTCGAGCGCGGACAGCCGCGCCTCGGCGCGCTCGTATCCGCGGAGCGACAAGCTCGCCGCCGCGACGGATGTTTCGCCGAGCGCGGTGGCCTGTTCGCGCAGCAGACGGAGCGGCTCTTCGTGCATCCCACGAAGGGCGCGCCACTCGTGCTCGATCGTGCGCTCGAGCGTCCGGATCCGGTCGAGTGAGTCCTGATGCAGCCGGCGCTCGGTGGCGTGCCACTCGCTCAGGCGGGCCTCGACCTCGCTGACGGCGTGGGCCTGCCGCTCGTCGGCGGCGGCCAGTCTGTTCAGAACTTCGGATCCGCGCTCGGTGAGATTCGACAGCGAGTCTTCGAGCGGCTGCAACTGATGTTCCGCCTGTTGCCACCGCTGTAAGGCGACATTCAGACGTTCGATCTGGGACTCGAAATCGGAGATCGGTGGCTCCAGCGCGAATGATACACAAAAGCCGGTCGCGCGGCTCCGAAACCTCTCCGATCACCCCGTACGTCCCGCCAACTGTGGAGCAGTTGCACACCCCGCGGCGGCACCTGGCCGTACACCCGGTCCCTTGGCGGGGTAAAAGTTGGCACAGCGTTTGGTTAAATAACGCCGAAGCCCCAGCACGGACAGAAGACCCCTCCAGCTTTCAACCAAGGAGAGATCCAATGAAACGTGCAGCTCTCAGTCTGATGCTCAGTTTCGCGGTGGCGGGCTCGCTCTACGCCGCGCAGGATCCGGCGCCACGGCCAGAACCCGGCGGCTCCGGCAGCGCAGGCGCCCGCAGCACGCCCGCTCAGGCCAGCCAGGACAAGCGCGGACATCACGCTCACGGGGTGCTTGATCCAGGGCTCGGCACCGAACGTGTGGGTGCTCGAGAATGCGAAGATGAGCACGGCCGCGGCCACTGACAAGGGCAAGTCCTACGTCGTCGTGGTCACCGGAGCAGCCGACCTCAAGCCGCATCTGAACCACCAGGTTCGGATCGTGGGTGCCGAGAGCGCTGCGAGCAGGGCGGCGGCGCCGGCCCCGGGTGGCCAGGCCGCGGGGAAGGCCGACGAAGCCAGCTTCCCGAAACTGAACGCCCGGACGGTGACGATGGTTGCTAACACCTGCCCGGCGTAGTCACGGAGCGTCAGCACAGGTCAGCACAGAAAGAGCGTCGGTTCGGAGGTGCGAGGGTTCGGAGGTTCGAAGGCGACTGGAACGTGCTGCCGATTGCCATCTTCAGAGTTGGCACGCGTCAGCTGGTTCCTCTCGCCTCCGAACCTCCGCGTTGCGAAGAGTCGAACCGCGGCGCCCTACCCCCCGACGACGGCGGTGGCGGTCAGGGTGTGCTCGTTGACGAGCTGGCGGACGGCCTTGAGCAGGTCTTCATAACGGACGTCCACGAATCGAATGACCCCTTGCGCGTCGAGGACGTAGATCGCCGGATAGCCGGCGACGTTCCACGCCGAGGCAATGGCCCCGCGCCCGCCGGAGTCAGACCTCGCATCCCACCAGGAGCGATAGCGCAGGGATTCCTGAGCCTTTCGCTGTTTCATGACGGCTGGGCTCGATCCGGTCTCGACGCTCAGGATGGAGAACGGCCAATTCTTGTAAAGATCCTGCATCAGCCGTTCGTAGGGATTGAGCGTCCGGCAGATACCGCACCACTCCGCGGAAAAGAGGAGCACGACGACCTTACCGCGGTGGTCGCTGAGGCGGAACGTCTGGCCATCCAGGTCAGCTCCCGCGATGTCTGGTGCGACCTTCCCTGGGAGAAGGGTCGTGACCACGCGACGGACGCCGGCAATCGCTGCGCTGTCGGCCGGTCGCGCGACCGCCAGGGCGTCGAGGTAGGTGCGTGACGATGAGCTCCTGCGTCGGGGCGAGTTGCCCGCCCTGAAGCTGCCGCACGAAATCCGCGAGGTGCTTGTCGGTGGCGGCCCTCAGGGCCGCCGGATCCCTCGCGTCGCCCTGTTCAGCGAGCAGGGCATCGAGCGTGGTCAGCAGTCCGCCGACCTCCCGATCCGAGAATTGACTGGCCTCGAGTCGTCAGGCTGGGACGTTCGAAGAACCCAATCGGCACTTGCGCGAAGGCGGAAGTGGCGCAGGCGAGCGCCGCCGCGGTGAGAGCAATGTGAATCGCAGGGCGATGAGACATCGAGGGAAGCACCCCTGTACCGTCACACGATCATTTCGGTTGAGCGACTGTGCAGCTTTAGAGCCCTTTCGTGCCGGTGGAGAGAACCGGGCGCGAAAAAATAGCCCGTCAACAGTTCAGACGCACTTTACACGAAGACGGCCGCGACTATTGCGGAAATCTTCCGATCGCCACGAGCAAATCGAGGCGGGCACGGCTGCAAGGCGTCCTCGATGAGCGTCGCGGCCGTGTCCGCATCGAGCGAGGAGCGCTGCGCGTCGATGACCTCGATGTTGGTGGTGGCGCCGACTTCGAACGCCGCGGTGCTGATTTTCAGGACCTCGGCGGCCTGCTCGGCCGCCAGGCGGGCGCTCGTCAGGGCGCGTTCGAAGCTGCGCACGCCTTCCTGCGCGATGCGGATCTCGGATCGCGCCTGAATCTCGACCGCCGTCTGGGCCACGCGCACCCGATCGAGCGCCGACGGTCCGAAGGGCCCGCCGAGCCCCAACCGTCGAGTCGAAAACTGGCTGCGAAACACCGAACACCAGCCGCCACGTCCGTGACGGCTGGAACAGCCCGGACGGGGTGATGTACTGCGGATCGAAGGACACCGAGGCCGTCGGGAACCATTCCTTTCTCGTATCCCGGAGCACACGGTCGGCGGCGCTGAACGGCGAGAATCTGGGTCTTTGATGTCGGGCCGGTTCGGCCACGAGCTCCTCGACGTTCGCGCTGAGTCGGCGGATCGAGCGCCGGAGGGGCGCCCGCATCGACTGGGCCGTTTTCCGCCATCTGCACGCCAAGCGCCTCCTGCGCGCGACTGAGCACGAGGCGCACGTTCTGGAGGCGGGTTTCGATGTCGGACACGACTGCGCGGCGCGAAGCTGGTTCAGCCGGCTGCCGACGCCGCCCTCGAGCCGACGGTCGGCAGTACTCGAGGTGGGCGCGGGCGGTCTCGAGGGCGCGCAGGTCGACCTCGACCTGCCGCTGGGCGGCGATGACCGTCAGGTAGGCCGTCGCGGCGGCCAGCCCGACCTGCCGCCGGGTCTCCAGCGCGTCCTGGGTGGCGACGTCGATTTGGTCTGACGCCTGTCCGACGGCGGCCCACTGCGGCGCGATGATGAGCGGTGCCGAGGCACGTGGCCGAGACGCGGCCTGGGTACGAGGTGAGACGACGCCTCCGTCGAACCCTAGCTGCGGTGTCGTTGGTGAGGGTGTTGACGGCCGCCGCGATGCCCGGCCGCGTCGAAGGCCTTCGCCTGCTGCCGGCCGGCCTCGGCCTCGGCGACGGCGACGGCGGCGCCGGCATGGACGGGTTGCGGGCCAGCGCCTGCTTGACAGCCTCGTCGAACTCGACGCGCCGGACGGTCGGGGTCTGGGCGACGGCGGGAGTGGCCGGAGCAGGACCAGCGAAAAAGAGGTCGGGTGAATTTTCGGGCAGCGCGAAAAATCACCCGACCCTTTTTCGCGTCGCTACGCATGCGCCGCTCCAGTCTCGCTGGTCTCATCCTCGTAATGGCTCCTCGACTTGCGCCCCGGAGCGACGCGTGCGGATGGCGACGTACAGCACCGGAATGAAGACGATCGACAGGAACGTGGACGTGATCATCCCGCCCATGACCGTCGTGCCGACCGACTGGCGCGCGCCGGAGCCGGCGCCCGTGGCGATGGCCAGCGGCATCACGCCGAGGATGAACGTCAGCGACGTCATCAGAATCGGCCGCAGCCGGATGCGCGCGGCCTCGACCGCCGCATCGACAATCGACGATCCCTGCTGCCGCAAATGTTCGGCGAACTCGACGATCAGAATCGAGTTCTTCGCCGCGAGACCGACGAGCATGACGAGACCTATCTGACAGAAGACGTCGTTCTGAAAGCCTCGCAGGAGCTGCGCCGACAGCGCGCCGAAGACGGCCAGCGGCACGCCGAGCAGGATGATCACCGGCAGGATCCAGCTCTCGTACTGCGCCGCGAGAATCAGGTACACGACGATGACGCTGAGCGCGAAGATCAGCACGGCCTGCGAGCCCGCCCGGATTTCCTCGAGCGAGAGACCCGGCCCAGGCATACCGAAACCCGGGCGGCAGCGCCTCGGCCGCGATCTGCTGCATCAGCTGGATGGCCTGACCGGAGCTGACGCCCGGCAACGGCGATCCCGTGATCTCGGCCGACCGCTGCAGGTTGAAGTGACTGATGACCGAGGGCGCCGTCGTTTCGCGCAGCCGGACGACCGTGTCGAGCGGCACCATGTCGCCGGTGGTCGTTCGCGCGTAGAACTGGCGCAGGTTGTCCGGCCGCGACCGGAACGCCTGGTCGGCCTGCACGTACACGCGATACGCGCGGTTGTTGAAGTCGAAGTCGTTCACGTACTGCGATCCCGAGCAGGACCTGCAGCGTGTCGGTGACCGCGCTCATCGGCAGATTGAGCCCGCGCGCCCGGTCGCGGTCGATGTCCACGACGAGCTGCGGGTCGTCAGCCGTGAAGCTGCTGAACAGCCCCGCGACGCGGCCCGACTGGTTCCCACGGCCAATCACGTCACCGGTGACCTGCGCGAGCCGTTCGATCGGGCCTCCCGAGTTGTCCACGATCTCCATCTGGAACCCGCCGAACTGCGACACGCCCTGGAGCGACGGCGGCGCGACGGGAATGACGAGACCGCCGGTGATCCCGCCGAACAGCTGCCCCTGAAGCCGGCCGATCACGGCCGTGAGCGACTGCGAGGGCTCGCGCCGCTCCTCGTACGACCGAAGCCTTGCGAACATCAGTCCCTGGTTCGGAGCCGCGCCGGAGAAGCTGAACCCGGCGACGGAGAACACGGCGAGCACCTGCGGGTCCGCCATGACGATCTTCTCCGCCTGCTGCGCGAGCCCCGTCGTGTAGTCGAGCGATGCGCCGGACGGCGCCTGGATGATCGCGATGAAGTAGCCTTCGTCTTCGGCCGGCACGAACGAGCTCGGCACCGCGCGATACACCGTATACGTGCCCCACAGACCGACCGCGAAGATCACGAGCATCGCGAGCTCCCAGCGGAGCAGCCCGCGATCAGCCGCATGTAGATGTGCGTCCCGCCTTCGATGATGCGGTTCACGCCCGCGGAAGAACATGCCCTGCTGTTTGACCTCGTGACCGAGAAGCAGCGCGGACAGCGCGGGCGTCAAGGTGACCGCGTTGAACACCGAGATGATGACGGCGCACGCGATCGTGATCGAGAACTGTTGATACATGCGGCCCGTGATGCCCGGAAAGAACGCCACGGGGACGAACACCGCCACGAGCACGATGCCGATGACGACGACGGCCGAGAACACTTCGGCCATGGCATCGACCGACGCGCGGATGGCCGACTTGCCGTACTCGCGCATGTGCCGCTCGATGTTCTCGATGACGACGATCGCATCGTCCACGACCGTGCCGGTCGCGAGCACGAGACCGAACAGCGTGAGCGTGTTGATCGAGAAACCCAGCAGCTTCATGAACGCGAACGTGCCGATGAGCGAGACCGGGATCGTGATGGCCGGAATCAGCGTGCTGCGCCAGTTCTGCAGGAACAGGAAGAGCACGAGCACGACGAGCACGATCGCTTCGCCGAGCGTTTTCAGCACCTCGATGATCGACTCGCGGACGACACCGACGTTGTCGAACGCAATTTGCGCCTCGAGCCCCGGCGGAAAGTGCGGCCGGAGCTCGCTCGAGCGCCTCCTGCACGCCGCGGAACGTGTCGAGCGCATTGGCGCTCGGCAGGAGCGTGATGCCCATGCCGGCCGCCTGCACGCCGGCGAACCGGAGCCGTGAGGTGTAGTTCTCCGCGCCGAGCTCGGCGCGGCCCGACGTCCTTCATGCGCACGAGCGCGCCGTTCGCGGCCGGACTTGATGACGACGTTCTCGAACTGCGAGACCTCGTAGAGCCGGCCCTCGGCGCGCACGCTGAGCTGGAACGTCTGATTGGCCGGCGACGGCGACGGAGCCGATGCTGCCGGCGGCGACCTGCACGTTCTGTTCGCGGAGCGCGCCCACCGCGTCGATCGCCGTCAACCCGTGCGCGGCCAGCTGGTCCGGATCCAGCCAGAGCCGCATGGCGAACTTGCGCTCGCCGAAGATGATGACGTCGCCGACGCCCGGGACGCGGCGGATCGCGTCACGGACATGCAGGTCCACGTAGTTGCTGATGAACAGCTCGTCGTACCGGTTGTCCCGGGAATAGAACCCGATGGCGCCGAGAAAGCCCGTCGTGGCCTTCGTCACCGAGATGCCGTTCGTGCGGACGTCCGGCGGCATGCGGCCGAGCGCCTGGTTGACGCGGTTCTGAACGTCAACGGCCGCCAGATCGGGGTTACGTCCGATCTCGAACGTGATGTTGATGCTCGCGAAGCCCGTGTTGGTGCTCGACGAGGTCATGTACATCATGCCCTCGACGCCGTTGATGACCTGCTCGAGCGGCGTGGTCACCGCGCTCTCGACGGCCTGCGCGTTGGCGCCGGTGTAGAACGCGGACACGACGACCGCGGGCGGCGTCAATTCCGGAAAACGCGCGATGGGCAGCGTGCGGAATGGCAATCGCGCCCGCGAGCATGATCAGGAGCGAGCAGACGGTCGCCAGGACCGGCCGCGTGATGAACAGTCGCGACAGCACCTAGCGGCCTCCCTCGGCCGGCGCGCCCGCGGCACGCCCGTCGGTCGGCGGAGGTCCAGCGGCAGCGGCCTGAATGGGCATGCCGTCGCCGATCTTCTGGATGCCGGACACGACGATGCGCTCGCCTTCCTTCGCGCCGCCCTGCACGACATAGTTCTGTCCGACAATCGCGCCCGAGTTGCACGGCGCGCTGCTTGGCGACGAGCGCGCCCCCCTGCCCGGGCTCGGCGACGTAGACGAAGTGCTGCCCACTCACCCGCATGACGGCCGTCAGCGGAATCACGAGCGCCGGCGCGTTGCTCCACACCATGCGCGCGCGCACGAACTGCTCGTCGCGGAATCCCGGACGGCTGAGCGGCGCCTTCGCGAGCACCGTCTGCGTGTTCTCGTCGACTGATGCGGACACGAAGTTCAACCGTTCGGTCAGCGATCGTCTGACCGGTCTCGTCCACGATGTTCACCGGCAGGCCGGTGCGCAGTTTGCTCGCCTGCTGGACCGGCACGTTGATGTAGATCTCGAGGCCGCGTGTTGTCGTCGATGTTCGTGAGCTCGGTCGTTTTCGACACGCGGTCCCCGACCCGCACCGGGATGTCTCCGACGACCCCGTCGATCGGGGCCCGCACCTGGTAGTAGGCCAGCTCCGCCTTCTGCTGGCGAATCTGGTCGTCGAGGGCCTTCAGCTGCGCCTCCGCGGTTCGCGCGGCATTGGTCGCCTGATCGAATTCCTGCTGACTCGACGCGCCGACGTCGAGCATCTTCTTCGGCGCGATCGAGCTGCGACCGCGCGAACGCCAGGTCCGCTTCGCGGGCCTGGCGCACGGACTCGAGTCCGGCGACGACCGACTGTTGCGGCGTGTTGTCGATCTCGAAGAGCGCCGTGCCGGCCGAGACCTTGTCGCCGGATTTCACGAGGATCTTCGTGAGAAACCCTTCGGCCTGCGGCTGAATGGCACTCGAGCGGCGTGATTTCAGCACGCCGACGAACTCGCTCGAATCGTCCACGGGCGTCGCCTTGAGCTCGGCGATCCCGACGGGCATGGCCATCGGCGGACCGCCGGCTCGACCGGCTCCACCGCCCGGCCCACCGTCCCCCCTGCCGCCGCACGCGACCGTGGCGGTAAGCAGGACGGCAATGAAAAATTCCACATTGACCGGCGCAGCGGCCGGTGCAGGTACATCCACTGTCTGTCGTGTCATATCGATGGGGCCGGGCTATCCCGGAGGGCGTCGGACCCGGAGACCTCTAACATATCAGACGCGTTCGACGGTTCGAACGGGTCGAAGGTGCGGAGCCTCCAGGTCGGCTCAACCTTTCGAACCTCCGTGCCGACCTTCGAACCTCCGCACCTTCGACCGTTCCGAACCCTCCGAGACCAATCCGCCGTGCGGTCCGCTCCGTAGCTGTCCCAGGAGGTGACGTGTGACAACAGAAAGACCTGGATGCTTGCGGGCATCCTCACGACGGCGGCCGTTGCGATGACGGGGTCGCTTCGCGCCTCGAGCCATCGCGAGGCCCCGCTCACGAGTCAGGACCCGCTCGCCGACAACACCGACGTGTACGCCTTCGTGAGCCCGGCTCATCCCGATCGGGTGACGCTCATCGCGAACTTCATTCCGTTCGAGGAAGGCTACGGCGGACCGAACTTCTTCAAGTTCGACGACAACGTGCTCTACGAAATCATGGTGGACAACGACGCGGACGCCGTGGAGGACGTGACCTACCAGTTCCAGTTCCGCACGTCCATCGGAAACCCCAATACGTTCCTGTACAACACCGGACACGATCACCTCGCTGGATTCGACGTCGTTCAACGTCAAACAGTTCTATGACGTGACGCGGATCGAAGGCCCGCGGCGGCGGGGGCTCGGGCATCGGAGGGTGCTCGGCGAGCGATCTGCCGACGCCGCCGGTCAACGTCGGCGTCCGTTCGACGCCCAACTACGACGCGCTGGCCGCACAGGCCGTCCGGCAGTTGTCCGACGGCTCCCGGGTGTTTGCCGGCCAGCGCGACGACCCGTTCTTCGTGGATCTGAACGTGTTCGACCTGCTCGCCGTCCCGCCAGCCGACATCGACAACTTCGACGCGCTCGCCGGCAAGAACGTGCACACGATCGCGATCGAGGTGCCGATGTCCGAGCTCACGCGGACGGGCGCGAACGCCGGTGTCGGCCGCCGACCCGGCGGCCATCATTGGTGTGTGGTCCACGGCGAGCCGGCCGAACGTCACCAACCGCGCGGAACGGACGCGAGAAGCACAGCAAGAGCTACGTGCAGGTCTCGCGCCTCGGTCAGCCGCTCGTCAACGAAGTCGTGATCCCGCTCAGCTCGAAGGACGCGTTCAACGCGCTCGAGCCGAAGCAGGACGCGGCGGCGCTGCCGTTCGTCCTGGACCCGGAGGTGCCGAAGCTTCTGCTCGGCGCTCTTCGACATCCCGTCGCCGCCCGCTCCGCGAAACGACCTGGTGACGATCTTCCTCACCGGCATCCCCGGGCCTGAACAAGGTCGAAGGCGGAACCCCGTCGGAGATGCTGCGGCTGAACATGGCCATTCCGCCCGACGATGAACCCGAACCCCTTCGGCGTGCTTGGCGGCGACGTGGCCGGGTTCCCGAACGGACGACGGCTGGCTGACGACGTCGTGGACATCGCGCTGCGCGCGATGGCCGGCGCCACGCCGCTCACGCCCGCGTTCAACGGCGGGATCAACGCGCAGCTCGGCGACGGCGTGGCGGCCAACGACAAGCCGTTCCTGCCGGACTTCCCGTACGTCGCGCTCGCCAACGGCGGGCAACCAGCCGTAGCAGGTGCGAAGAGAGCCAGCAACTGAAGTGCGAAGGCATGAAGGTCAGAAGGTACGAGGTGCTGAGTTCTAGGAATCCAGTGACTTCTCGCGTCTGGCTTCTCACGTCGGACCTGTCGACGCCTGCGAGCTCATCGAGTCCGCCTCGGTGATTGACTACGAACATCCGACGCTGACCGCGACGTCGACCCTCGTTCGCTGCGGCCTTCCTTCATTACCGCCTGTGCGCCTGCGCGCCGAACCCGGCGACCGCGGCGTTTCGCGCGTCGCGATGCTGGCGACAGCCGGGACACCGGCCTCGACCTCGCGCGAGGAGCTCGCCCGCCGCGCCGATCGCGCGCGTGCGGACCTTCGAGCGCAATCCCGGCGACCTTTCCTCGGCCGTCGCGCTGGGCGACATCCTGCTGCGTCAGGCGCGCGCGACCGGTCACGGCGGACGAGCGGTGGAAGCCGAGCGCGTGCTGTCGGCCGCGCTCGTTCGCGATCCCGAACACTACGAGGCGCGCCGGCTGCTCGCCGCGACGTACCTCTCTCTTCACAAGTTCCGCGACGCGCTCCGTGAAGGCACGCGTTGTCTGGCCGCGCAGCCGAAGGACGCGTACGTCGCACGGCATCGTCGGCGACGCGCACCTCGAGCTTGGCGAGTACCGACCAGGCGTTCGCGGCGTTCGATCGCATGAACGAGTTGAAACCGACCGCGGCGTCCTATGCACGCGCGTCCTACGCACGCGAGCTGCAGGGCGATCTGCCAGGCGCCCTCGACATCATGAAGATGGCGCTCGAGGCGACACAGCCCGAACGACGTGGAAGCGGTGGCCTGGCATCGTGCGCAGCTCGGGACATCTCTATGTCGAGATGCAGGCCGCCTCGCGGATGCGTCGCGCGAGTACGCGCACGCCGATCACGTGTTTCCCGGACACCCGATGGCCGCCGACGGCCTGGCGCGCGTCGCCGCGGCGTCCGGACGCCACGAAGAGGCGTGGCAATCGTCCAGAAGCGACTCGGCGATGCGCCGGTCGCCGGCGACTTCGCGCTGGCAGGCGACCTGCTCGACGACGCTCGGCCGAACCGATGAGGCCGAGCGCAGCTACCGTCTGGCAGAGGCGGCGTGGCGCTCGGACACGCCCGAGCCCGCGCGGCTCGCGCGATTCCTGGCCGACCGCGCTGGCCGTGCAGACGAGGCCGTTCGAGTGGCAGAAGCCGCCATTGCCGAACGTCGCGACATCTTCACAGCCGATGCGCTCGCGTGGGCGTACTTCCGCGCCGGCCGGCTCGAGGACGCGCGCAGGGCGCATGGCTGACGCGCGCCGCACGGGCACGCGCGACCGCGACATCCTCCGCCACTCCGCGGCGATGGGCTGCGCCGAGCGGACGCGCCACGACGTTGGCACAGCGATGACGAGCGTAGTTCATGACGGCGTTCGCTGCTCTGTGTCCTGTCGGCCGCGTGCCTCATCGCGCATCCGGCCTCGGACACGAGCGTGGTGATTGCGCTGCGCGATCGCCGGGACGATCGAGATCGCGTCGCGCCGACGCCCGGGCGCTCGTCGCCAAGCTCGAGGCGTCGCCGGGCGCGCCGTTGTCCGCTCCGCATGCCGGCAACACGTGAGCGCTCTGATTGCGCGACTTGACGTCGCTCGAGCGCGGCGTTGGCCGATCAAGCCGCGCTGACATTCAACGGCGTCCGGCTGACCACGCGGCCGGGCGCCGTGTTCGTGGACGACCGCTGGCCTCGCCACGATGCACCTCGAGGCCGAACTGCCCGCGTCCGTCTCCGACATTCACCTGGTCCACCGACCTCATGCACGGCGCCTACCCGCTCGTCGTCCGGCGCGGCGAAGGGAACGAGACATCTACTGGCTGGACGGTCCGGCGTCGAGCGGGCCGATCGCCAGTCGAACAGCTGACGTCGCCGACACGTGTCCGTCTGGTCCGGCATCTGGCTCGGGATTCACCCACATCGTCCCGAAAGGGCTCGATCACATCCTGTTCGTGCTTCGGCCTGTTCCTCGCTCGAGTCCCGCGAGCTCGATGAGGTTGCGACAGCTCGTCTGGCAGGTCAGCGCCTTCACGATCGCGCACACGGTCACGCTCGGCCTGAGCCTGTACGGCATCGTGGCGCGCCCGGCGACACGTCGTCGAACCACTCATCGCGCTGTCGGTCGCGTACGTCGGCGTCGAGAATCTCTTCACGTCGCGCCTGCGGCCGTGGCGCATCGCCGTTGTGTTCGCTTTCGGCCTGCTCCACGGGCTCGGCTTCGCCGGCGCCATGTCGGAACTGCCCTACTCGCAGGCCGACCTCGTCGGCATGCTCGTGTCGTTCAACGTGGGCGTGGAGCTGGGTCAGCTCGTCCGTCATCGCGACCGCGGCTGTCGTCATGCACGTGGTGGTCGCCCGCCGCCGGGAGACGTGGCAGCGCCGCCGCCTGGCGTCGCGGCGGTTGGCGTCGATGGGTATTGGCGATCGGGCCGGGCCTGTGCTTGGGTGCGGTCGAGAGCCTGGGTTTGAGTCGTAGCCACCCTCGAACGTTCGAACCTGAAGTTCGAAACCCTCTGCTGTAATCTCTCTGCCGTGCCCGACCCCAAGGTCGACGACCTCGTCGGCGACGTGTACGCCGAGCTGCGGCGACTTGGCGGACGGGTACGTGCGGCGGGAACGGGCGCGGACGGTGCAGGCGACCGAGCTCGTCCACGAGGCGTATCTGCGTCTCGCGCGCGACAAGCCCGTCAAGTGGCAGAACCGCGGTCATTTCGTGGCCATCGCGGCCATCGCGATGCGCCGCCTGCTCGTCGAGCGCGCGCGCGCGCGCGGCGCGGCCAAGCGCGGCGGCCCTCAAGTCCAGGTTACGCTCGATGAAAGGCTGCTGGCCGGCGGCGGTCACGACGAGACCGTCGATCTCGTCGCGCTCGATCAGGCGCTGATCAGGCTCGCCGCCGTTCGACGAATCGCTCGCGCGCGTCGTCGAGCTCCGCTACTTCGCCGGCCTCTCGGTCGAGGAAACCGCCGAATCGCTCGGCATCTCACCGGCCACCGTGAAGCGTCACTGGACGATGGCGAAGGCGTGGCTTCTGCGCGAGCTCGAAGGGCGCGCGTGACGTGAGCCGATCGGCGCCGATCGATCGCAGAGCCTGGAACCGCGTCGGCGATCTTTTTCATCGCGCGATTGAGCTGCCGACCAGCGAGCGCGCGGCGTTCGTGAGCCGGCGCGACCGACGACGAACGCGTGCGGCGCGAGGTGCTGTCGCTCCTCGGCGCCCACGACCGCGCCGACGGATTTCATCGAGACGTCTGCCGCCCGCATCGAGCCGGTCGAATTGCCTGAGCGGATCGGCGACTATCTCATTCGCGGTGTGCTCGGCGAAGGCGGCATGGGCGTCGTTTATCTCGCCGAGGACTCGCGGCTGGGACGGACGGTCGCGCTCAAGGCGATCGCGCCGCAGTTTCGTCGGCGATCCGGCCCGCCGTGAACGGCTTCGGCGCGAAGCGCGCGCGGCGGCCTCGCTTCACCACCCGGCATCGCGACCGTGTTCGCGCTCGAGGAAATCGACGACCACCTGTACATCGCCGGCGAGTACGTGCCCGGCGAGACGCTGCGCGAAGAGCTCGCGCGCGGCCCGCTCACGCCGGCGCGCGCGGTCGAGACCATGCTCGCCGTCGCCCGGGCGCTGGCGGTCGCGCACGAGCGCGGCGTCGATCCACCGCGATCTCAAACCCGAGAACCTGATGCGCACGCCCGCCGGCGACGTGAAGATTCTCGACTTTGGCCTGGCGCGTATCCAGCGACCCGCAGCCGCCGACGTCGGCGCTCAGCGGCGACGGCAGCGTGCTCGGCACGCCGGCCTACATGTCGCCGGAACAGATTCGCGGCACGGCGGTTGACGCGCGCGCCGACCTGTTCGCGCTCGGCGTGGTTCTGTACGAGCTCGTCACCGGCGTGAACCCGTTTGCCGGCCGCGATCCCGCATCCACCATCGCCCGAATTCTCGAGTCCGAGCCCGAGCGCCTTCGGGACCGCGCGCCCGCGGATGCGCCGGCCGTGGCCATCGGCCAGCTCGAACGCATGGTTCAGACATGCCTCGAGAAGCGGGCGGCGGACCGATTTCCGTCTGCCCGTGAGCTCGTTGTGGCGCTCGAGGAGGCGCAGGCAGCGCTCGCGGGCGCGACTCTTGCTGCCCGCCCTCGTCGCGATCGATCGCGGATGGGCGGTCTCACGGGCGATCTGGTGGTGGAAGTTCCATCAGGCGGCGGCGACCGTCGGCTACGCACTGCTTCTCGTATCCGCTCTGGCGTCTGCAGGACCTCTCCGAGCCGCTCGGCACGCTGCTCTTCGTCGGCGGCCTGATCGGGGCGACAGCGGCGTGCGCAATCCGGCTGCATTCCTGGTTTGCGGTGGACCTCGACCGCGCTCGCTGGCGGCGCGAGCATCGCCAGTCGACCCCGTGGCGACTGGCGGCGACGTGCTGATGACGACCGTGCTCGCCCTCGAAGGCGTCATCGCGCTTCTCGCGCGCGAAGCGTGGGGGAACTTGCTCGTCGCGGCGTCCGCGGCCGTGCTGGTCGCGTTGACGATTGTGGAGCCCGCGACGACCAGAGCGGCGTTCGAGGAGGACACGAAGATAGCAGGTCGACAGGTGCGACGGTGCGACAGGTCAACGAATCACTGACGCTGTCATCTTCTTTAGTTTTTGAACCACTGAACGTCTGACGACGGTTCTGGTACGAATTACTGACGCTCGTCATCTTCCGGTTTCTCGATCAGTGAAGAGAAAACCAGGAAAGATGGCGAGCGCCAGTTGGTTCCTGTACCTGTCGAACCCGTCGCACCTGTCGTACCGACGAGACTCACTTCGTCTGATATCTCGTCGCGAAGCGCGATCAACGTCCTCTCCATCGATTCCCTTGCGGTGCTGTTGATCATGCCGCCGACGATGTAGTCCAGGAACATCGGCACGTCGCGGCTGAGACTGAGCGACTCGCACTCGGCGATGACGCCGCCGGGCGCGGCCTCGTAGCGCCAGTATCCGTTCAGCCGCCACAGAAAGCCGCGATCGTCGCCTTGCGGCAGCTCGACCTCGTTGGCGGTTCCGGGGTTTTTGACCTCGGCGATCTTCGTCGACACGCTCGTGCTCGCCGCGCGCGTCGGGCTGACGAGCTCGAAGCGCACGTCGTGCTCACTGTTGTAGACGGCGGTCACGATTTTCGTCCGCTGCAAACTCAGGAACACGTGCACGCCACCCGGCTGACGCTTGAGCACCGACGACCTGATCACGTCGTCCTGGATGGCCGGCGGATCCGACTGCTCGATGCGTGAGAGCAGGTCCGGCACGGACGGCCCCGGGATGAACACGGCTCCACGCCAGTGGTGGACGCGGCCCGACGGCACGTCCACGTGCTCGGCGCCCGAGCGCGTACCTTCCAGCGGCGTCGCCACAATGCCTCCCGCCAGCACCGCCTTGCGATCGGCCGCGGCGCTGGGCTGAAAGTCGGTCACGAGAAACCGCCGCGAGTCTTTCCGCTCGTTCGCGCGACGATCTTCTACGGCCGCCACGTACGTGTTCCAGGCTGACACGGTCTCCGGTTTCAGCCTGGCGACAAGGCTGGCCTCACCAACGGCCACGGTCGCGACGAGGAATAGCGCTGCCGGGCCATAGGCAGTCATACCGGGTAGTGCGAGTTTGGCACGACACAGGCTCATCTCGGTCCGACGGTCCACGAGCGGTCCGCCGGTCCGGGGTCCGTTCGGCGGACCTTCGGAACCCGAACCTGGACCTTCGGGACCGTCGGACCGCGGAACCGGCTGGACGACATGAGCCCTCCACTCCCTTTTTCGCCTTAGTATTCGGAGGCTTTCCAATGTCCGTGGCCTATCAAGGACCCGACCCGTCACTCACCAGCATCCTCGCCCCGCTCGAGAAGCGGACCCTGGTCTGGCTCGCCGGAGCGGATGCCGCCGGTGCGTCAATTCCGACCACCTCACCGTCCTGGCGCTCGTGGCCATGGCTGGCGCCGGGCTGTCCTACTGGTGGGCCAGCGACAATCCGATCGGGCTCGTGGCCGCGACGGTCTGTCTGGCCCTGAACTGGTTCGGCGACAGCCTGGACGGGACGCTGGCCCGCGTGCGCCAGCGCCAGCGGCCGCGCTACGGCTTCTACGTCGATCATGTCATCGACGAATTCGGGATTGCGTTGCTCATCGGCGGGCATGAGCCTCTCGGGTTACATGTCGCCGTGGGTGGCGGCCGTGCTCCTCATCGCGTACTTGATGTTGACGGTGGAGGTGTTCCTCGCCACGCACGTCCTCGGCACGTTCCGGATGAGCTTCTTCAAGATGGGTCCGACCGAGCTGCGCATCCTGCTTGCCATCGGCAACGCCGTTGCGCTCGTCGAAGCCGACGGCGACCATCGTTGGTCAGGAGTTCCTGCTCTTCGACGTCGGCGGCCTCATCGGGGCGATTGGATGGCGCTTCACCCTCGTCTTCTCGGCGATCTCGAACACCCGAGGAAGCTGCTATCGAGCTCGAGCCGCATGCCCACGGCTCGATCCCGGTGACCAACGAGCGCTCGAGCGATTCATCCGCTTCAATGCGGTCAGCGCCGGCGGGTTCGTGGTCCAGCTGGTCGACGGTCGCGCTGCTGACCTGTCGGCTGGCCATTCCCGGAGGTGGCCGCCACGGGGTCGGCGTCGCGGCGGCGATCGTCCACAATTTTCTCTGGCACCGTCGCTGGACGTGGGCCGATCGGATCGGGGCCGCGTCGGCCGCACGCAGGCAAATGTCGCGATGTTCCTGCGATTCGTCACGGCCAACGGGCTCATCTCGATTGCCGGCAACATTCTCATCGTCGCCGTCCTGGTCGAGGGACCAGCATCGACGTGGTCGGCGGCCAACGTCGTCGCGGTCGCGATGTGCGGGCTGCTGAACTACCAGATCGGTGATCGGCTGCGTGTTTCGGCGCCGGATCGGCAAAGCATCGTACGATAGAATAGCCCGTTCCTTCGGCAGGGATTGCCGACCGATGCCTCTTCTCCCTATCGTCGCCCTCTCCGGGGCGGTGCTGGCCGTGGCGTACGTCACGTACGGCCGGCTGGTCAGCCGATGGCTCGGGCTCGACCCCTCGCGGCCGACGCCGGCCGTCGAGCTGAACGACGGCAACGACTACGTTCCCGCGCCGGCGCCGGTCGTGCTCGGCGGGCACTTCACCGCCATCGCCGCGGCCGGGCCGGTCGTCGGGCCGATCCTCGCGGGCCTCGCGTTCGGCTGGCTGCCGGCGCTGCTCTGGATCGTGCTCGGCTCGATCTTCATCGGCGGCGTCCACGACGCGTCGAGCCTGTTCGCGTCGATCCGCCATCGCGCGCGCAGCATCACGCAGGTCGTGCGCCAGCACATGTCGCGCCCGGCGTACGTGACGTTTCTGCTCTTCGTCTGGATCAGCCTGGTCTACGTCATCATCGCCTTCGCCGACGTGACGGCCGGCACGTTCGCGAATTTTCAGATCGAGCGCGTCACGCACGCCGGCAAGCACCGAAGACATCGTCCTGAACGGCGGCGCGGTCGTGGTCGGCGCGACGGCGTACCTCGTGCTCAGCGTCGCTGCTCGGCCTGCTGCTGCGGTTCACGCGGGCCCCGTGGTGGAGCGGGCTGATCGTCGCCGCGGTCGCGATGGTTCGTCGTGCATCTGGCAGGCGCCCGCAGATGGCGCGCCGCGCTCGACGCCCGCGGGCTACACGCTTCATGAACACGCAGGGCAAGGACGCGGGGCTGCTTGACCCGATATTGGGACCAGGTGCTGCTGGTCTACTGCTTCGTCGCCAGCATCACGCCGATGTGGCTGCTGCTGCAGCCGCGGGGCCTCATCGGCGCGACGTTTCTGTATGCGGCGCTGGTCTTCGGCGTGGCCGGCACGCTGTCGGCGGGCTGGAGCTCGGCCGGCGAGCTGGCCATCGAGTGGCCGGCGTTCAAGGGCTTCACGGACGCCGACCGGCGCCTGGCTGTTCCCGTTCCTGTTCATCACGATCGCGTGCGGCGCGTGCAGCGGGTTCCACTCGATCGTCGTCGAGCGGAACGACCAGCAAGCAGGTGCAGAACGAAGCGGACGTCCGGCCGATCGGCTACGGCGCGATGCTGCTCGAGGCGATGGTCGCCGTGTTCGCGCTGGCCTGCGTGATGATCCTCACGCCCGGCAGCGAGGCGGCGAAGCCCGACACGATCTACGCCCTCGGGATCGGCAATTCGCGGCCCAGCTCAACGTGCCGATGATGTTCGCGGTGAGCTTCGGCCTGCTCGCGTTCTCGAGCTTCGTCTTCGACACGCTGGACGTCTGCACGCGGCTCGGCCGGTACGTGCTCCAGGAGATGACCGGCCTCAAGGGCCTCGCCGGCGGCGCGGTCGCGACGCTCATCACGCTGGCGGCGCCGAGCGTGTACCTCTGGAACAGCCCGCCGGGCTCGTTCCGGACGTTCTGGATCATCTTCGGCACGAGCAACCAGTTGCTCGCGGCGCTCACGCTCGTCGGCGTCAGCGTGTGGCTCTGGCGGACGGGCCGGAACGTCTGGTTCGCGCTCGTGCCGGCGATGTTCATGGTCGTCACCACCGGCACGGCGCTCGTCCTCAATTTCCGCGCCTTCCTCCGGCGTACCGCGTCCGTCCCGAAACGCCTCGTCCTGACCAACATGACGATTGCCGCGGTGCTGTTCCTGCTCGGCGGCGCTGGTGGTGTTCGAGGCGCTTCGGGTCTGGAGGATGTCGCGGCGGCGTTGTGCCCGCGCCAAGTCAAGGCTAGGTCACTGGTCATGGCAACTGAAGAACTCGCCGTCCGAATCCTGCTGGTCGAAGACAACCCGGGCGACGCCCGACTCGTGTACGAAATGCTCGAGGAAGGCGGCGAAGCGTACTCGCTGACCCACGTCAAGACGCTGAACGACGCGCTCGAGCACCTGGGCGGCGCATCCTGAAGAAACGGACGTCGTGCTGCTCGACCTCAGCCTGCCCGACGAGTCGGGACTCGAGACGCTTCGCCGGACGCTCGAAGTGCCGCACACGGCGGGCGTCGTGGTGATGACCGGGCTCGGAGACGACGAGGTGGGCGTGGCGGCGGCGCAGGCGGGCGCGCAGGACTACCTCGTGAAGGGACAGGTGGACTACCGCGCGCTCCGGCGCGCGCTGAAGCTCGCGCTCGCCGGCACAAGCGCGCCGGCCAGCTCGAAACGCAGTCGCTGACCGACGAGCTGACGGGCCTCAACAACCGCCGCGGGTTCCTCGTGAACGGCGAACAGCAACTGACGCTCGCGCGGCGGAACCAGCGAGCCGATCGCTGTGCTGTTCGTCGATCTCGACGGCTTCAAGCGCATCAACGACAGGTTCGGTCACGCCGAGGGCGACCGCGCGCTGATCGAGACCGCCGAGGTCATGAAGCGATCCATGCGTGACAGCGACATCAAGGCCCGCATCGGCGGCGACGAGTTCGTCGGCATCGCCATCAACGCGTCCGAACAGAGCGTCGCGCCCATCCGGATGCGCCTCGAGAACGCGCTGAAGGCCATCAACCGGGAACGCCAGCTGCCCTACGAGCTGACGTTCAGCGTCGGCATCTTCCACTGCCCTGCCGAAGACGAGTCATCCGTCGAGCAGCTCCTCGCCCGCGCTGACGCGCTGATGTACGAAGACAAGCGCAGGAAACAGGCGAAGCTCGCGGACTGACGACGCCGACGGTGGTGCGCTGACGAACGCGAGCCATTTGTTATTGGTTATTGGCTATTGGTTATGGCATTGAGCCATTGGTGATTTGCTATTGAGCCCGATACTCCCGGTGCTCGTGGCCGCACGGGGCAATGACAATAGCAAATGGCCAATCCCCAAATAGCAAATAATCAATAACAGCTATATAGCATAATGGTGCCTCCGCGCCGCTGCCTTGCTCCTCGCCGCCTTCGCGTTGCTTCCGGCGCCCCCGGCTGCGCAGCGCGCCACGACCGCCTACACCGTCGTCCTGCCTGACGGCAAGCGCATGACGTTGCCGTTCCGGACGGCGGGCGGCACGGACCTCGTCTCGCTCGATCAACTGGCGGCCGCCTTCGGGCTCACGGTGGCCGAGGACGCCGCGGTCGGCGGGCTCACGGTCCGCGGGCCGCGGCCAGACCATCCTGCTCATTCCGGGACAGTCGATGGCGTCGGTGGGACCGGGACGGATCGTGTCGCTGCCGGCGCCCGTTCAGCAGAGCGGCAACACCTGGCTCGTGCCCGTGGACTTCATGCGGCTCGCGCTCGGCCCGGCGCTCGGGCTGAAGACCGAGGTCCGGCGCCAGACGCATCTCGTCATCGTCGGCGACGTCCGGCCTGCCCGAAATCACGCCGCGATTCGAGCGCGTGGGCGGCAACGGACGGCTGACGCTCGAGATGCGGCCGGCGGCGGCGACACGGGTCGCGCGAGAAGGCAATCGTCTCGTCGTCCGGGTCGAGGCCGCGGGAATCGATCTCGCGCCCGCCAGCGGGCTGGCGGCCGAGCTCGTGCCCGCGGTCCGCGCCGAGGGCACGTCGGTCGTCGATCGATCTCGGACCGTCGGTATCGGGCTATCGCGTCGACACGCCAGAAGCAGGCCAGCTGGTGATTGACGTCCTGGCCGCCGGCGCGCCGCCGCCTCCTCCGTCTCCGGCCAAACCGGTGCCGACCGATCCGCCCGTGCTGGAGCTGCCGCCGGCCGGCGGCTGCCGGCGTTCGCACCATCGTGCATCGATCCAGGTCACGGCGGCGCTCGACGTCGGCGTCACGGGACCCGGCGGCACGCGGGAAAAGGACTACGTCCTCGACCTCGCGCGGCGCCTGAAGACGGCGATCGAGAGCCGCCTCGGCCTGCGCGTGCTGCTCACGCGCGACGGCGACGAGCTCGTGCCGGTCGATCGGCGCACGTCGCTCGCCAACAACAACAAGGCCGACCTGTTCATCAGCCTCCACGCCAACGCGTCGCGGCATTCGGACACGACGAGGCGCGCAGGTGCTGACGCTCGAACGCCGACGCACTACCAGGGCCGGCTCGAGGCCGCGCGCGCGCCCGAGCTGCCGGTGCCGGTCGTCACCGGCGGAAGCCGCGCAATCGACATCGTGCCCTGGGACCTCGCGCAGATGCCGTTCGCCGACGCATCCGCGCGGGTCGCCGACGTCCTCGTGCGTCGGCTCACGGAACGCAAGGTGCCGCTGTTCGCGGTCCCGACGGCGCGGCTGCCGCTGCGTCCGCTGGTGGGCGCGAACATGCCGGCCGTGCTGGTCGAAGTCGGGTTCCTGTCGAGCGCTCGCGACGAGAGCGCGCGCTCAAGAGCACCGAGCTCTCGGCCGCCATCGTGGAGGCGATCGTGGACACGATCAGTGAAGTGCGGCGCGACGGTTCGTCCGCGCCGCCCGTGGCGACGACGAGCGCGCCATGAGCGACCCGGACACACCGCTCCCGCCGGGCCCGATCAGGTCGGCGCGACGCCCGTCGTCCGCATTTCGCAGCGAAACATCTGGATTGCGGCTGCGCGCCGGTCTCGGGCTGCTCCTCGTCGGCGTCGTCGCTCGTCGTCGCGGTGCTGCCCGCGTTGCTGTCGACGCCGACCGACGGTGTCGCGACCGCCGAGGCGCCCGCGGTCGCGGCGGCGGGCGAGGCCCGTCGCATCCAGGCGACCTGTTCTATGTCGCCGACAACGGCCAGGAGCTCGTGCCGGTCAGCCGGCAGGTGCTCTACGGCGCCACGCCGCTCGAGCAGGCGCGGCGCATTGTCGAGGCCTGGTCGAGCCGCGCGCCCGAAGGCCAGCGCTCGGCGATTCCCGACGGGACGACGGTCCGGTCGGTGTTTCTCGCCGCCGACGGCAACGCGTTCGTCGATCTCGGCGGCGCCGATCGTGACCGGACATTCCGGCGGCTCGCTCAACGAGGCGCTTGACGGTCTACGCCATCGTCAACGCCGTGACCGTCAACCTGCCCGACATCTCGGCGCGTGCAGATTCTCGTGGACGGCAAGCAGGTTGATACGCTGGCCGGGCACATCGACCTCAGATATCCCCTGGGCAAGGCGCTCGAGTGGGTCAGGAAAGGACAGTAGCTTCGTATGACGACGACAAGACGGACGGCTGAACGACGCGGTGCGGCCGACACGGCTGACACCCGGCGTGGCCGTTCACGCCGAAGGCTCGGTGATGATCGAGGTCGGCCTGACGAAAGTGCTCTGCACCGCGTCGGTCGAGGACCGCGTCCCGCCGTTCATGCGCGGGCGCCGGCAAAGGCTGGGTCACCGCCGAATACGGCATGCTGCCGCGCGCGACCACCACGCGAACGACACGCGAGTCGACCGCGGGCAAGGTCGGCGGCCGCACGCAGGAAATCCAGCGCCTCATCGGCCGATCGCTGCGATCGATCATGACGCTCGACCGAGCTCGGCGAGCGCACGATCTGGATCGACTGCGACGTCATTCAGGCCGACGGCGGCACGCGGACGGCCTCGATCACCGGCGGCTTCGTCGCGCTCGTGCTCGCGCTCGAGCGGCTCCGCGAGCAGGGCGTCATCCCGCGCGTGCCGGTCACCGACTACGTCGCCGCCACGAGCGTCGGCATCGTCGGCGGCACGCCGATGCTCGACCTCGCCTACTCCGAGGACTCGCGCGCGGACGTCGACATGAACGTCGTCAAGACCTCGGCCGGCCTGTTCATCGAAGTCCAGGGCACGGCCGAGGCACAGCCCGTTCGACCGCGCCCAGATGGACTCGTTGCTCGCGCTGGCGGATTCCAGGAATCCGGCAGCTCGTCGGGTTTCAGCGGGAGGTTGTCGGGAAGATTCTGAAGTCTAAGCTGATGGCATTGATGATTTGAAATTTGAGATTGATGATTCATCGATGATTCGGCAATTGAAGATTGATGATTGAGGATTGAGAGCTCTCAATTCCAAATCGTCAATCAGCAATCATCGGATCATCGATGAATCATCAATTTCAAATTTCAAATCCCCAGATGCAAGTCTCACCTCCCCACTTTCAGGTCCTGTCGCACCGTTTGTCCGTCGATGAGCCCAAACGGAATCGATGACGCGAGCGCCTGTTCGAGGAACGCGGGGTTGGTGAGCTGATCGGGATCGACGTCCGTCATCGCGGCGACGCGGTATTGGCCGGCCGGAAGGTCGCGGAGGACGAAGTCGCCGTTCGTGGAGGGGCGCGTGAACTGCACGCGGCGCGATCCGGCACTCCATAGCGCACGGTCACCGGGAAAGACCACCAGGAAGTAATCAGCGGCCACCGAGCCCGCCGGTCGTGGAACTTCCCTTCGAACACGGTGTGCCGATTCGACATCGTCAGCACCACGTCGGTCGCGTGGCTCGCGGCGATCGAAAAACCGTCGAGCACGTCCCGCGCGCCGATCGTCGCGGACTGCAGCCGCCATGACCCCGGCGCCGTCGTCGACACCGCGATCTGGTAGTCGCCCGGCAGAAGGCCGGTCACCTCGAACGTGCCATCCGGACGGACGAGCGACGGGCCGCTGCTCGTGATGCCCATCATCGTCCCGTTGGAGACGAAGTTGTACGACAGCCCGCTCGCGCCGGACCGTTACCTGTGTCCACGTGGAATCGAGCCCGCCGGCGGCGCCAGGTTCGCGATCGAGGACGACTCGGCCGATCACGCGAAGACCCGGCTGAAGGGCCAGCCCGACGCCCGACACGTCCTCGCTCGTGACGGTGACCTCGACCATCCCGCAAAAGATGTCGAAGTCGCGCGGCGTTCTGGCCGTGATCATGGAACGGCCAGGCGGAACGTTCGTGAATTCAAAGCGTCCATCCGGGCCTGGCCTGTACGGCCAACGTCGGTCCGGATCCAACGGTCAGAAAGGCCTGCCCGCGTCCATATGGTTCGTCGGGCCTAATCGACAGCGTCACGTCAGGCACAGTCCCGGATGGATGCGTGACAGCACCACTGATGGTAACGGTGCGAACGAACCGGACGGTGAAGTCCACGCCATGACGTTCCTCGCCAGCGCCGATGCGTATGCGCTCGGCTTCTGCGGCGACAGCCGTTCCGGGGTGATAAATCGGCACATAGCCGAACGTCCGCGAAAGTTCGGCGGGACCGAGCGCGGGTTGCGCAAGGCCCGCGCCTCGCGACCGCTGCTGGAGGCGCTGGAAGATCGCATCGATCTCGCCTGCTGGCCGCACGCCAACACCGCCAGGAGCCAGGTTGTACGGCGGTAACGCGACAACGACGTAATCGCCGGGCGCGAGATCGAACAGCCGGTACATGCCGTGGTCGTCGCTGACGACGGTGGGCACCGGCGGCGCGGGACCTCCGGTTGGACTCGAGCCGACGCGGAGCGTCGCGACCGGAGTGTGCTTTGCCGGAGCGCCGTGGCTGTCCCTGATGGTCCCGGTGATCACGGCACCGCGCGGCAGCGCAATCCTGACACCGCTGGCTTGCTCGTTCGGACCAATCACAACCGGCACGCCCGGTTGCCCGGGCTGTTTCGCGCCGAAGAACATCGTCACGAAACCGGGCTTTCTCGCGGACACGAGCACACGACCGGCGGGAAACTCACGGAACAGGAAGCGCCCAGCCTCGTCGGTGATCGTCGCGCGGCTCATGCCGTCAACACTCGCGGTTACGATCGCTCCCCTGAGCGGAGTGGCTGCGTCCATGGAGATCACGAGGCCTGCGAGCTCGGACGACCCGAACTGGACACCCGGTTCGAGGTCGCGCGGCTGCTGGAGCGCGACCAGGAGCAGAGAGAACCACCACGCGAACGGCGTCATTTGACGTCCACACGCACGAGGTCAACGGTGCGGTCCTGCCCCCACGACAACGTGACGCGGGTCGCCATGCCGGCCACTGACGCGAGGAACGCAGGATCGTGCCACGCGTTCGACAACGTCTCGTCCACCGCCACGACGTGGTAGTCGCCGGCCACCAGCGCCGCCATGCGATATTTGCCCGTGCTCGCCGGCCGAATCGATCGGATCCGGTCGGGTGCGATGCCGAAGTTCTGCCACGCGTCCCGTTCGGCCGGAAAAAGGAGCACTGCCGCGTTGGTCAGCGGACGCCCCTGAGCGTCACGCACGGTACCGGCGAGCGTAGCGGCGCGATCCGTCATCGTCACGACGACGCCGTCGAGACTTCGCCCGTCGTTCAGATCGAGTGGCACTCCTGTGTAGTCGCGGCCGTCGGCTGAAATCGATTGAATCGCCCACGAGTCGCCGAAGTCCTCGATCCTGATGAAGTACGCGACCCGGCGCGAGGTCACCGATGACGAAGGTGTCGTCACCCCAATTCATCGAACGCCGGCCACGCGAGGGCGCGCCATCCGCCGCATCCACATCAATGGTGGGACGTTGCGACGGCTTCGTCGCGGCGCCGTCGAAGACAATGCGGCCCGCGTTATGGAGGCCGAGGGATGGACGGTGACGACGACGCCAGCGACGTCCTGTCCGGCGACAGAGACCCTCTGCTGACCCCACGCTGCACCGCTGCCTCCAATCGTGCTCACACCGGTGCGCGGTGAGTTCGATCCGACGTCCATCGTCGGTAGCCCTCCGAACCCGAATCGCCCCAGTGTCGACGCCGCCTCGGGTGAGTAGGTGTACTCCGACGCGCTCGTCCGCGCGTCGATGACGTACTCGCCGGCCGGGACGCCGATGAACGTGAACACCCCATTGGCGGCAACGAGTGCTGTGGCGGCCTCGCTTCCATAGCCGAGGCCCTCGCTGCCAAGAGGAACCAAACGAATCGTGTGTCCACTCTCGGCGCCGGACTCCCCCGCGATGCGCCCTGACACTCGGAACCCGCGAACGGCCGGCAATCGAAAGTCGACATCGGCTTGGTCGGCACCAAATCGCACGTCCACAATCGACGCCTGCGCTATCGCTGTCACGCCGGGATAGCACGTGCCGGGGTAGACCATCGCTCCATCCGGCGATGGTGGAAATCGGGTCGACGGATCGAGGATTGAGGAGACGGCACGCAGACGATGTATTGACCGGGATCGAGTCCGGCGATGCGGTACGCACCTCGGTCGTCGGTCGTCACGGGCGGCGCGGCCGCGAGCCGCGGCGCACCGCCAATCACGATCCGGCGCAGCACCCTGACATACGCGCCGATGACCGGATCGCCGTAGCTATCGGTGACGCGGCCGGCAATCCCCAACGTCGGCCAGATGGTGATGTCCGCCCGGCTGAACCACTCGCCGTCGGCCAGCACGATCGGCGTGCCCGCCGTCGATCCTGGACCGGCGCCATACAAGGCGCGGAAATACCCGGTGCGCTGCGTCGAGACGGAAAATCCGTCCGAGGCCGGAAGGTCGGTGAACACGAAACGGCCGAGCGTATCGGTCAACTGCTGGCCGACCGGACCCTGAAGCGCTCGGGCATTCGCGTCCCGCGTTTCGATGCGAAGCAGCACGACGGCGTTCGGGACCGGCCGCCGGCTGGTGCCGTCGACGATGGTTCCACTGATGGCGCCGGTCCCGGTCGGGAAAAGCGGGCTGAGGTATGACATTGATGGCTGGCCGCCAGGCTGCCACCGCCCTGGGCGCCGAGGGATGGGACGCCGCGGTCAATCGTCTGGGCCGCAAGCAGCCCGACCAGCAGGACGACGAGCGACCTCGGACGAAGGTCCATGACCCGCCTCTATGGTAGATACACCAATAGGCAACAAACGTGTCAGCAATTCTAAAAATTGCGGATTTGCGATTTGCGATTGTGGATCGCATCGTGCGATTGAAGCATTGAGGATTGAGGATCGAGCACCTTCTCGCAGGGTCGCGACCGCGTGGCCGCGCAATCCGCAATCCCCAATCCTCGATCGATCAATGCAATCCTCAATCGCAGATCGCAGATCCGCAATGGTCTAGTTGACCAGAAAGTCCTGCCAGCAAGACGTCGAGAAATGAAGGAACGGATCTTTCTCTTCGTCGTACCGTTCACCGATCAGCGGCACCGACGGCTGCTGCTCGGTGTCGGCGGCGCCGACGCCGCGGCCGCCGACGAGCGTGAGGACACCGGGCGGGTGCGCATGGCGCGCGGATCGAGCGTATCGCGATGGTGTCGCGCGCGTCCTGCAGATGCCGCCGCGTGACGGTGTCGGTCACAGCCGGCAAGCGCCGTCGCGATCTGCTGATCCACGGCCCGCAGCTCGCCCTTGAGCAGCGCGCGGATCTCGTCGCTCGGCGGCGCGCCGCCGTTCAGGCGGTTGTCGATCGTGTCGAGATACGCCGCGCTGCACGTTGCGGCGGTAGATGTCGATCGGCTTCGCCGGCGTCGAGAGCTCGCTCCAGATGCCGGTCCGCAGATCGCGTCAGCAGCTGAAGCGGCGAGTAGGCCGTCGGGCTGAGCGCCGCCTGCTCGATCATGCGATCGAGCCGCGGACGGCTGGAGCAGCGGCGTTCAGGAGCGACGTCTGCGCGATCCGGATCGCGATCGACGATGCCGAACGGCTCGATGCGGCTGCAGGACGTCGGCTTCGTCAGGAACGACGGCGTCTGGAAGGCGTTCGCGAGCAGGAACTTGCACGGCCGTCGGCCTGCGCGGCGCGCGGCATCGCGGTGAACCGCGTGCCCGGCTGCCCGGATACACCTCGCGCGAGTCGACGCCGCCGACGACGTTGGCGACGTGGCCCATTTCGAGCCGCCACTGCGCGACCACGCCGGCCGTAGACCTCGGCGCAGATCGTCGTACGACTCGCCGGGCCGCGTCGTCGACGGGCACGAGCATGTCGGTGACGCGCTGCAGGTTCTTCAGCCCGAGCTCGGTCGCGCGCCACTGGGTTCTGGTCGCCGACGGCTTCGCGCTGCTGGCCCGGATCGAACGGAAACGCGTCGAGCTCCGACGTGCCGCCGGTCATGAACCGCAGGTACGGCTTGGTGTCCTGCTCGCGCGCCCACTTGTCGAGCGTGGCTTTCTCGGCGTCGGGCGTCTTCGCCGTCGGAATCGGCTTGTAGCCCCACATGGTCGCCAACTTGTCGTACGGCGCCAATCTTCGGCACGAGGTCCTCGACCGCAATGCCGTCCTCGGGCTGCGCGACGTAGTTGAACCGCGCGTAGTCCATGATGCTCGGCGTGTGGCCGTTCTCTTTCACCCAGTTCTTGTCGCGAATCTGCGCGAGCGTGTACAGCGAGCTCGCCTTCATGTTGTGGCGGAAGCCGAGCGTGTGCCCGACTTCGTGCGCGACGATGAACTCGACCAGCCGGCCCATCAGCTCGTCGGGCAGCGGCAGCGACCTTCGCGCGCGGATCGAGCGGCGCGACCTGCGCGAAGTACCACATCGACGCCAGGTTCAGGACGTTGTGGTAGAGCTGGATGTCGCCTTCGAGAATCTCGCCGCTGCGCGGATCGTGGATGTTCGGGCCGCTGCGCGTTCTCGATCGGTCGACGGCAGCCACCGGACGACCGAGTAGCGCACGTCCTCCGGATCCCAGTCCGGATCCTCGCTCTTCGATGGCGCGTCCTTCGCGACGATGCCGTTCCTGAAGCCCGCCGCCTCGAACGCCGGCTGCCAGTCCTCGATGGCCTTCTTGATCCACGGGCACGAACCGGGCCGGCGTCGCGGGATCGACGTAGTACACGATCGGCCGCACGGGCTCGGACACGGCCGCGTCCGGATCCTTCTTCTCGAGCCGGTGCCGCAGGATGAAGTCGCGCTCGACGGCCTTGTTCTCGTCGCGGCCGAAGTCGTAGGTCGCCGTCGCGAAGTAACCGACGCGCTCGTCGAAGAGGCGCGGCATCATCGGCGTTTCCGGCAGCTTCACCATGCTGTGGAAGAGCACGACGGTGCCGCTGCTGCCGCGCATGCCGCCGCGCCCACGGCCCGGCGCCGTCGGGCCCGCTGGTGTAGGTCTGCGTCACCTGCACGTTGATGTTCTGCGGGAACGACACGACCTTCTCGACGTAGGTCCGGCTCGGATCCATGCCGCGCGCGCCGAGGCTCTGCCGCGACGGAGAACTCGGGCACTTCGGTCGTGAAGAGCGTCGTGACGTCGATCACCAGGTTGCCGATCGGGCTGATGGCCGCGACGTTGAACGCGCGGAGGATGGTCGGGTTGTTCGCGTCGGCGACGGCCTGCGCGATCGGCTCGTCGGATCGGCCACGAGGTCGTAGTTCACGAGCTTGCAGGAACACGCGGTTGCCGCTCTGCTCCCACCGCACGACGCGGTCGTCGACGCACCTGGCCGCCGAAGCCGGCGCCGATCGTCGTCCGCTTGATGCTGCGTGACCCAGAGGAAGTCCTTGCCGAGCTCAGCTGCGGGGAATCTCGTAGTAGATCGTGTCGCCGACGCGATGCACCTTGAAGATCCCGTCGTCGGTCTTCGCCTCGCTGGTGATGACCTGATTGAACGGGCGCGGCCCGCCTCGCCCGCCGCGGCCGCCGCGCCGGCGGTGGCGGCGCCTGCACGTCGGGCGCCTGCTGGTGGCTCGGACTGCGGCGTCCGGCGGCGTCGGCGCCGGTCCTGCAGCGCGAAGACCGGATTGTCAGGCGTGACGACCGGCCTGAGACACGCCGCCGCCGATCTGCTCGGCCGCCGCGCCCACGACAAAGGCAGCGGCTGAAACCACCGCGACCAGCCAGGAGAACGATGGTGCGCCGCTGAAACATCGAACGCTCCTTCACTCGGGAGCCACCGAACGCCGGACTCTTGGAATTATACGGTGCGATATGATGCCCGGCTTACCGACGTGGGACGACTCACGCCAGGCGGCGCGCTGCTCGTCGCCACCACCAATCCGGGCAAGATCCGGGAAATCCGGCGAGATCCTCGACGGCCTGCCCGTCAGGCTCCTGACGCTGCACGATTGCCGCCGATTCCGGCGCCTGAGGAAACAGGCCGGACGTTCGCCGCGAACGCCGCGCTCAAGGCGCGGGCCTACGCGACAGCCTCCGGGCTTCCCACCGTCGCGGAGGACTCCGGCCTCGCGATCGACGCCCTCGGCGGACGGCCGGGCGTCGAAAGCGCGCGCTATCCCGGCCGCGATCTATCCCGAGCGCTTCGTGAACCTGTATCGCGAGCTCGCCCCTCCCCGCGGCCGTGGACGGCACGGTTCGTCTGCTCCCTGGCGTTCGTCCCGATGCGCGTCGCCACTGGAGGTGCTGTTCGCCACCGAGGCCATCGTCGAGGGCGAAATCGCCCCAGCGCCGCGCGGCGCGAACGGCTTCGGTTACGACCCGATTTTCTACTATCCGCCGTATCGGCCACCCTGGGCGAGGTCGACCGGAGCGCAAGCTGGCGTCGCGCACCGGGGCAAGGCGTTCAGGGCGTTCAGAGACTGGCTGGCTTAGCGGCTTAGGGCTTAAGGCTCGAGGCTCAGGTCAGTTGTGCGGCTTGTTCAACGGCTCGTAGTCGTCGCCGTGCTTGTGGAACCACGCGTTGCGCCCGGCTTCCTCCGCCAGTCTCGTGGCGTGCGCGTAGGCCTCCTTGTAGGTCTTCACGATAGCGATGTACTCCACCAGGGCCCGGGACCCGCATGTTCCAGCGCACGGCCGATTAGGTAGCCCGTGGGAATCTTTGTGACCGTGAAGTCCCCAGGTAGGCAACAGAGATCCAGGTCAGAGGCGCCCAGATGGGAAGTCATCAGTTCCAAGCAAAGGAGGTGCCGTGCCGCTGCACTGGCCGCCTCTGGGACTCGAGTCTTCTCACTCGCCGGCTCTCGACCTCGATGACGTAGATCGCGTACGGCTGCGAGGCGCGCTTCGCGGCTTCGCTTTCGACCGTCGGCACCTGGACGAACGCCACGCGCGCGCCATCGGGCGACCAGCGCGGATCGAGCACGCTCGCGCCGGGCATCGACACCAGCATGTCCTGGTTCGAGCCGTCCGCATGCATCGTGAAGATCTCGAGTCGTCCGTTGCGCGTGCTGGCGAACACGATCCGCGAGCCATCGGGCGACCAGCTCGGGGACATGCCGTTCTGCGGCTCGAACGTCAGCCGCTTCACCGTCTTGTCGTCCAGGTTGATCAGACGGATGTCGCGGTCGCCCTGCACGGCGAGGTGCTTGCCGTCGGGCGCGAATTGCGGCGCCCAGAACGTGCCGGTGGTCGTGAGCCGCTCGACACGCGAGCCGTCGACGTTCATGACGTAGACGTCGAAGTTCGGCCGCCGATCGCGGTCGGAGAGAAACGCAATCCGGCGTCCGTCGGGCGACCAGGCCGGCGAGCGATCGGTCGCGGCGTTGTTGGTCACGCGTGACGGCGAATGGCCTTCCGCGTCCATCGTGTAGATCTCGAAGTTGCCGTCGCGATTCGTCTCGAACGCGACGCGGCGACCGTCGGGGGAGAACGCCGGCGCGCCATCCTCTCCCGGCGTCGTGGTCAGCGCCCGCCGTCCCGTGCCGTCCGACGACATCACCAGGATGTCGGTCTGCCCGTCGCGTTCGGCCGAGAACACGAGACGCTGGCTGTCCGGCGACCAGCTTGGCGCGCCGTCGTACGCGGTCGCGACGTCGTCGGCCGCCGGCCAGAGGAGGATCGCGACCGTGAGCAGGCCGATCGCGACGACGATTCCGAAAATCAGGCGATGGATCTTGCCCTGGCGCTGAATCTTGTCCGACGCTCGGCGTCCTTTGACAGTCGGGGTAAGCACAGGAACTGGGGTGTCCGGAGCGGCTGAATGTTACATCAGAGACCGCGGCTCGTGTCGTCGTCTGCCATCTAAAATGCGCTCATGACGCGCAGACAATTGCTCGCGGCGCATGCTGGCAGGCCCCCTGCCGATTGGCGCGACGACCGGTTGTCAGCCAGAGCGATGACTTCACGGCGCTGTCGGTGGCCGCGGCCGCTGCCAGAATCGGCGCCGGCACGCTGTCTCCTCTCGACCTTGCCGAGGCCTATCTCGCGCGGATCGGCCGGATCGACCCGGAGATCCACGCGTTCATCACGGTCACGGCCGAACGCGCGCGGCTCGATGCCAAAGGGGACCGGCCTGGCCCGCTTCGCGGGATCCCGATCGCCCACAAGGATCTGTTTGAGACAGCGGGCATCCGGACGACGGGCGGATCGCGGCTGTTCGAATCGCACGTGCCTGCTCGCGATGCCGACGCGGTCGAGCGTCTCACCCGAGCCGGCGCCGTGATGCTCGGCAAGACCAACACCCACGAGCTCGGCGGCGGCGTCACGACGATCAATCCGTTCTTTGGCACGACACGCAATCCGGCGGACCTCTCGAGAATTTCCGGTGGATCGAGCGGCGGATCGGCGGCCGCTGTCGCGGCTCGTTTGTGCGCCGCGGCGACCGGCAGCGATACCGGTGGCAGCGTCCGAATTCCCGCGGCGCTCTGCGGGGTCGTCGGCTTCATCCCGACGTTCGGCCGCCTTGGCACCTCGGGCTTGCTGGGCGCGTGTCCCACGTTCGATCGCGTGGGCGTGCTCACCCGCACCGTCGAAGATGCCGCGCTCGTGGTCCGCGCGATGACCGGCGACAGCGGCGCCGCTCGACCGGACCAGCACACCGGTCGTCTCCGGATCGGCGTCGCGCGCGCGTTTTTCTTCGACGCGCTTCAGCCGGACGTCGCTCGCGCAATGGACCGCATCGTCGAACGCTATCGACAACTGGGCGTCGAGGTCGTGGATCGTGACCTGCCGGTCGACGGACAGCACGATGGCGCGGGTGTTCGATCCGATCGTGGTGTCGGAGATCTGGTCGCGCTACGGTGACGACTGGAGGACGCGGCCGCAGCTCTTCTCGCCGGGGTTCGCGGAGTTCTTCAGGACCCCGGCGCCGCCGGCTGCGGATGTCGCGGCGGCCCGTCGCGCGCGCGGCGAATTCGAGGAACAGGTGGACCGCGCGCTCACGGGCGTGGACGCCGTCATGATGCCCACGGTCCCCATGACGGCGCCGCCCATTACGGGCCCAATCGATGGCGCGCTCATCCTCCGCAACACCTGGCCCGTCAACGCCGCACGCACGCCGGCAATCTCGGTGCCCTGCGGGACGGACGCCGGAGGCCTTCCGATTGGGGTCCAACTCACGGGCCGCCGTGGAGAGGATGCAGGCCGTGCTGCGAATGGCGGGCCTGATTGGGTGAAGGAAATACCTGAAAATACGCGCTGATTGCCCCTGCCTCGTGAGCAAGTCCTTATTCCCCTGCGCCTTGCCGCGGGCACGACTCCTGCAGTATCCGCCGTGTCCCCAGCCAGTCAATGAAAGGGAGGAATCCCCCATGAGCTTGAAGGACAAGCTCGAGATTGGTCTGAAGCCGGATGCTCCGTACCGGCCGGACAACCTGCCGGAGCATCAGCAGGACGACCCTGATTGCGTTGACGCGTCGGAGCCGGGTGACGGCCCGCGCCAGCGCGAAGCGCGGAATCGCTGCGACGACAAGGCGAAAGAGCCTGACCGCGAGACAAGCACGCAGGATGAGCGCGCGGAAGCGCAGTTCACGGCGGAAGGAGGGCAGGTCAAATGAGGCAGTTCAATCACTCCGCCCCCTCGGGCGGTCATTTCTCGCTGACGTTTTTCACGGGCGTGGCTGTCGGCGTGGCGCTCGGCATGCTGTTCGCGCCGTCGGAAGGCCGCGAGCTGCGATCGCAGATCAGTGACCGGGCGCAGCGGTTCGGCAAGAAGACGGCCGACACGTACAACGAGGCCGCCGAGATGATGGGCGACTGGGTCGAGCGCGGCCGATCGGCGACATCCGCCGGCCGCGAGGCGTTCCGCCGCACGCGGGCGAACGGCGAGGCGCAAGCGGACGCATAAAGGCAAGTCAAAGGCAGAAGTCAGAAGGCAAAAAACAGAGGGCGTCGCGGCCTTCTGCCTTCTGCCTTCTAACTTCTGCCTTCTAACTTTTTGCTCCGCGAGCGCCCTGACTTCCGCCGCGGCTCGCTTGCCGCTCTCGATCGCTCCATTCACGTATCCCTGCCAGCGAATCGCTCGTGTGCTCGCCGGCGAAGAGCACGCGACCCGCGGGACGCGCGAGGGCGTCGCGATCGGACGGCTTGAAGGACGTGTCGAAGAAGGCGTAGCCGCCTCTCGCCCACGGATCGTGTTCCCAGGTGATCGTGCGCGCGGCAAGTAGATTCGCCGGCCGGCCGAGCCACGCAGAGATGCGGGACGACGGCGGAGGTGCCGTCGTGCTCCAGCATCTCTTGCAGTTCGCCGGAGGCGGCGCCGCCGGCGAGCAGGCTGAGAATTCCGGCCGTCCCGCGCTGCTGCTCGTTGCCGTCCCACACGGCGCCAAACGCATAGGGAGATCCGAACGCGCTCGCCTGGCCTGCCCGGCGCCAGAACCGGCGATCGAACTGCAGCAGGACTCGGGTCGCCGGACCGAGATCGACGGTCTCGATCGCGCGGCGCTGAGCGTCGGGGAGCACCGGTTCGAAAACCACGTCGCGCGTCGTCGTCGGCGGGAGTGTGCATACGAGAAAGTCCGCGGAGCGCTCGACGAGCTTGCCCTTGACGTCGACCGTGGCGGTCACGCCGCGCTCGTCCTGGCGGACACGACGCAGGATCGCCTTCAGCGTCGGCGGCTTCCGCAACCGTCGGGCGAGCCCGGTCGCAAGTCGATCGTTGCCGTCGGCGATGCGCATCATCCCGTCGGGCGGCATCGAGTCGTCTGCGAAGAACTCCACGAGCATGAGCAGCGACAGGCGCTCGGGATCGGCGAGAAACAGACCGCGCAGCGCGCGAACGCGCTGCTTCAACCATTCGTCTTTCCGACCGCGCCATCGAGCCACTCCGCCACGGACGTGCGTGCCAGCCGTTCGGCGATCGCGCCGTCCCATCGTCTTTCGTTCAGCTTGTACTCCTCGACCAATGGGCCGAGCAGCTCGGCAAATCGTTCGAACGCCGTCTTCTGGGACTGCATCTTCGGCCGGCCATCGGCGTCCGGCCCGTAGTAGCCGAATCCCGCGACGAAGAATCCGTGAGGTCTTCAGCCCAAGCTCTCTGGCCAGTTCGAGGACCTCCGATTGCTCCGCCTCGATCAGATCCGCGCCCGCCTCGGCATGTTGGCCGTGTTCGAACCCGTCTCGAATGGTCCAGACCCGCCCGCCGACCCGATCCCGCGCTTCAGCGACAAAAACGTCAGCGCCGTCCTTTTCGAGCGCGTACGCGGCGGAGAGCCCGGCCATGCCGGCGCCGGCGACCACGACTTTGACTCCACGAAGCCGTTCTGAGCCCATGATCCGAGGGTATTCGAGATTCGCCCTGTCGCTGCCCCGGCCCGTCCTCAAGCCTCACGCCACTCGCGCCGAAACAAAAGGCATGACGCCCCAACCCTCCCCGATGCGGGACCGCCGCCGCTCCAGCCGCGCCGAGCCGAATCTAGTCGTCGAAGGTCTCGATTTGAGCTCGGGCATGACCGTTCGCCTTCGTGACTTCAGCGCCCAATCGTTCGCGATCGAATCGCCAGGTTCGATACCTGACAAGACGATCCGCGAGTTCGAATTTCCTCTCGGCCTGGGCAAGATTGCGTTCAAGGGCATGCCCGTGCGCAACGAGTACATTGGGACCGTCGGATGGCCAGCCGAGATATCTCGTCGCGTTCGAGTTCATCTGGAAAACGCCGATGGGTCGCCTGTTGGTCGAGCACTTCGTGCGAAGTCTGAAAGGCGAGGTTGCGTGAGGTGTGGCGTCAGCGGACTCCTCGTGTACGTGCTGTCGAGTCCGACGCTGGCGACGCTGCAAACATCGGTCATCTCAGTCCAGACGACGGCTGAGTTTCGTACGGCGGTGAGCTCGGCACGGCCCGGAACGATCATCACGGTCGCACCGGGAATCTATCAGGGCGGCAGCTACCACGGGAACGTCGTGGGAACGGAAGCGGCGCCGATCGTGATTCGCGGCCGCGACCCCGGAAATCCGCCCGTCTTCCGAGGTGGTGACAACGGCATTCAGCTGTCGGATGCACAGTTCGTGACGTTTCAAGATCTGGTGTTCGAGGCAGCCGCCGTGACCGGCATCAGCATCGACGACGCCAGCACGTTTGACACGCCATCGCACCACATCACCTTCACGCGCGTCGTCGTCCGTGGCCTCTCCGACGGCAATCTCGACGGGATCAAACTGGCCGGCGTCACCGATTTTCTGATCGCCGCCTCACGAATCGAGAGTTGGGGCGGTTCCGCCGTCAACATGGTGGGGTGCCATCGCGGGCTGATTCAGGAGAGTGAGTTCACGAACACCGCGGGACGTGGCGGGACCGGCTTGTCGATCAAGGGCGGGAGCAGCCAGATTACCGTCACCGGCAATCGATTCGACCATGGAGGCATCCGCGCCGTGCAGATCGGCGGCACCACGAGCCTGACGCTCTTCAGACCGCAGCCACACGGACCGGCCGAAGCCACAGCGATCACCGTCGAGCGGAACGTCATCGCGGGCTCCGAAACGCCGGTCACGTTCGTCGGCTCGGACGGCGGAGTCTTTCGGTTCAACACGGTGTATCTGCCGAGCCTGTACCTGTTGCGGATTCTGCAGGAGAACCGCGAGCCCGGGATGGTGCCGAGCCAGCACGGCGTGGTGACCGACAACATCTTCTACTGGCGCGGCGAGCTCGGCCTCAACATCGGCGCCGCGACGAATGCGCAGCAGTTTTACGTTCGCGCGCAACCTCTGGTACCGCGAAGACGCGCCCGCCAGCAGCCGCGGTGACGCTGCCGACGGCCGAAGCCGGCGGTGTCTACGGCGTCGACCCGCAGTTCAACGGCCCGCCCGGGGATCTTCGGACACGCATCGGCCTTCCACACGGCGCGTTTGGAAGCGCCGGTCCCACGCGTGAGTCCACGGGCGTCCAGTTCTGAAGCACCGGCGGTCGGCAGATGCCGTCACGTTCCAACAACCCGATCGAGGATCTGGTTCACCGCCCGATGCGCTTCGACGATCGAGTGCCGGTTGTCGTTATTGCCCCTGAGGTCCGTGTTGGCGAACGCCATGCGCCCGAATGGCGCCCGCCGAAGCACTTCATGCGGCGCCGGCTTGCCGTCCTTGCCGAAGAAGAATCCCGGCTGAGGGCTCAGATACGCGTGCCCCCATCGGTTCAGGATGATTCCCGCGATGTCACGCCGTGGATCGAAACCCGCCTGCGAAAACATGTCGGCAAAGTGTTCACGAATCCGGCGCTCGTACTCACGGAACGGAACGGAATACAGCTCCGCACGACCGCGCATCGTCTGAGCTGCGATCGGCTCGCCCGGATATGAATAGATCGCCTTCACGGTCAGAATCGTCGGCGAATCCGGGCTGATGGTTCTTGGCACGCCGGTGAACAGCGCCTGTTTTCTGACCTCCGTGTATTCGCCAATCCCCTCGAACCATCGTCCGCCGGTAATCCCCATCTTGTGGAGAAAACGCCAATTCCGCACGGCCACGCTCGCCATCAGGCAGGGCGCGCGATGGAACTGGCTGTACGCTTCGCGGTGCTCGGCAGCGCAGGTCGCGGACGATGCGCCGCGTCGTCCAACTTCCGCCGGCAAGCACCACCGCGCGCGCTTTGAGACGGTAGAACTTGCCGTCGCGAAGATATGCGACCCAGACGAATGGGGCGCGCGCCGGGTCGCCCTCATGTCGAACCCAGACGACCGTGGAGTTGAGCCGAATGCGTGTCTCGGAGCCATTCCGGTCGAGTGCGTCGAAATTCACTGAATTTCGGCTGACCGCATCCAGCGTGTGATCGCCCCTGATCGAGGTCGGGGATCAGTGTCTTCACCGCCATTCGGGCGATGGCCGTATTGCCGCCAAGAGGCATCTGTCCGCCGCTGTGGGGATCGCCGTCGCGTGGGTACTGCACCTTGCCCGCGTAGGCGATGAATGCCGACAGCGCATCGGCTCCGAGTCCAAAGCTGCCAGCCTCGACGGCTGACAGAAACGTGCGAATCGTCTCGCGACTCATTCCGTCGCGCTCCATGAGGAGCTCTTCGAGCGTCATCGTGTCGAGGCGCCGCGAGATCGGGTCGCCCTCGGATGCCGGCTCGTAGGTCGCGCGCTTCGCTGGATCGGCGGTCTTCCAGCGCATCAGATCGGCACGCGCCTCTGCCGAGAGGGGTGCGCCCTCGAAAGCGCGTCGCCACGGATCGCGCACCCAGTTCCCGGGTTGCTGTCCGAACTTGCGACCAAAGTAGAACGCGTACGAAGGCGGCTCGCCGCGGAGGGCGTCGTACGGCGTCTGGCTCAGCGGGAGCTCCGGCGAGGGACCCGCCCAACGCTGGTACTCGAACCGATGCTGGCGGAGCCCAATCGAGTTGTAGAAGTCCGCGGTGAGGCTCTCGGGATGCGGGATGTGAAAGTACGCCGAGCCCTGGTGGCAGATCAGCCGCTGGCCGTCGACCACGAACTCGTTCTGCTTGGCTTCCCCGCCGAAGATCGGATGATTGTCGAGCACGAGGCACGTCCGCCCTTTCGGCGCGTGACGCTGAAAGAAGAAGGCGGCCGCCAGTCCGCTGATGCCTCCGCCGACCACGACCAGATCGACCTCCTCGCCGGTGTCGATGGTGTCAGGCGGGAGCGTGTCGAGGTTCGTGTCGCGGATGACGTGTGCGGCGTCCACGACCGGCTTCGTGTTGCCGTTCGAACGACGGTAGTCTCCGACACCTCCATATCCGGTCCACTCGTCGTCGACGTCGACGACCTGCTCCGGCGACAGCGCCACCCAGCAGCGCGGTGCCCGACGCGACGAGTGTTCCGTTCAGGAAGTCACGTCGAGAGATCTCGGCATCCATGCCGAGCGCTGGACCGGGGCCGCTCATGCGGCGGTGTATATCATCAATTCATTGAGGATCTGCGATCTGTGATTGAGGATTGCATTGAGGCATCGGAGCATTGAGGATCGCGCCATCAAGTCGCGGCCCAGCGTTCTCGGCAATCGCCAGATTTCACAATCCCTCAGTCGCTCAATGCGATCCCCGATCACAAATCGCAGATCCTCAATGGCTTTCCCCAGTTCAGGTAAGATCGTAAGTCGGGTCGGGGCGTAGCGCAGCCTGGTAGCGCACCTGCCTTGGGCGCAGGGGGTCCCGCGTTCGAATCGCGGCGCCCCGACCAATATTTGCAAGCACTTGCAAGCTTGCACACCAGACCACCTGCACTTTGGACCAGATTCCGTCCCACCGAATCAGTCCGCGGGCTGCCGCGTATGCGCGGCGAATGCCACGTCGATTTGAGCCGGCCGATGCGGTCTCTGGGTGCTGGACCACGCCAATCAGTGACGGCGTCTCGCATCGAGACGTGAGCGCTGATTTTCTTAGTACATCGCGTAGGCCACGATGGAGCCCGTTCCGGGAAGCGCGACGTACTGCCGGCCACCCACCATGTAGGTCATCGGCGTTGACAGGCCTGACGCCACGACGTTGCTGTTCCACAGCACCTTTCCCGTCGTCGCGTCGAGCGTCAGGAGACCGCCAGCCCCGCCCACCAGGACCACACCGCCGGCGGTCGAGAGCACGCCCGTGCGGACGCCGGGAAAGTCCCACACTTTCTTCCCGGTGAAGGGGTTCATGGCGCGCAGAAAGGTTCCGACCCGGAAATCGGCGGTGAGCGCGGCGAGCGCGCCTCGTGCCTGAGGGCTCGAATTCCCTCGTCCCCACCAACGGGTCCCGACGCTGCCCAGCGGATCGTGATAGGACGTATAGATCGAGCAGGTGTCACTGACGCGCGCGTAGAACAGCTTCGCGATCGGGTTGTAGCTGGCCGCCGGCCAGTTGGTGCCGCCTTGCACGCCCGGGCAGACGGCCGCGCCTTCCGGCGACGCGATCGACGCGGGGTCCACGATCGGCTTGCCGTCCTTGGTGAACCCCGTGACCCACGTCACCTTCGTGGCCAGCTTGTCGGCCAGCAGGAACTCGCCATTCGTGCGATCGAGCACATAGAACATCCCGTTGCGGTCGCCGTGCATCAAGAGCTTGCGCGGACGGCCTTGCCACTCCTCGTCCACCAGCAGCATCGGCTGCACCGCATCCCAATCATGCGTATCGTGGGGCGTGAACTGGTAGTACCACTTCATCGCGCCGGTTTTGGGATCGAGCGCCACGACGCTCGAGGTGTACAGGTTGTCGCCGAGGCGCTCCTCGCCGTTCATATCGGGGCACGGATTGCCAATGGCCCAGTAGACCAGGTTCAGCGTGGGATCGAAGGAGCCGGGCAGCCAGGTGGAACCGCATCCATGCTCGAGCGCCTGGCCCTTCCATGTCTCGGCTGCGGGTTCGCCGCGGGCGGGAATGGTCCAGAAGCGCCAGACGCGTTCGCCGGTGGACTGACGATAGGCATCGACAAACCCGCGAACGCCTTCTTCGCCGCCGGCGATTCCAGCGATCAGGAGATCGCCCACGGGCAGCGGCGGTGAGACGGCGGCGTATCCATCCTTGTAATCGGCCATCGCGACGTCCCAGCGCTTTTCACCGGTGAACCGGTTGAACGCCAGCAGATGGGCGTGGTCGGTCTCGTAAAACACGCTGTCGCCGGCCACCGTGACACCACGATTCACGCCTTGGCCGGCGTCGCTTTGAATGCCCTCGGTGCGCGGCTCGCTGTAGTTCCAGAGCTCCATCCCGGTGGTCGCATCAAGTGCATGCACCTGGTTCCACGTGCTGATGTACATGATGCCGTCCACCACAGTCGGCGTGACTTCAAGTCTCGCCGCGTTCGGGATCGGGAAGATCCACGCCGGACCAAGCCGCTTGATGGTCGAGGTGTTCAGTTGATCGAGCGGGCTGTAACGGTTGCCGCTTAGCCCGCCGTCGTAGGATGCCCAGTCGGCCTTCGGCGTGATCACTTTCTCCCGGTAGACGTCGCCGTCATGGGACAGGAGCACCAGCTTGCCGTTCTCGAGCAGCGTGGCATCCAGATCGGTCACGCCGAGCAGAACGCCGGTCCGGGTCTTGCCATCGGCCATCTTGATGGTGACCGGCTGCATCGTGGAGGGCTCCAGAGACGTTAGAGCCGCAGCGGTGGCTGGTCCTCTCGCGCCACCCGCCGCGCCCCCGAATCGAGGAGCGTCACGCCGTCCGGTGAAACCAGATGTCGCCATCGCGGGATTGGTGCCGGCGAGGATTCGCGTGTCAGCGATGACCCGTCCAATAGCATCGTCGGGCACTTGCAGCGAGGGATGCTTCTGCCGGACTTGGGTCGTCGCCTCAGCGTCAGTGTGATAACGGATGTAGGCCAGAATCCCGGGAGCCGTGCCGCCGGTCATTTCGGCGCCATGGCACTGGCTGCAGTACGTTGCATAGGCGCCGGAAAGTGCGGGCGGCGCGGATTGTTGTCCCACCAATCCGACCGCACAAAGACCGACCGCAGCCATTCCGACGAAAGAGAACACTGACGCTCGCATGCGCTACCCCTCGATCTCGTGCGGATATGACGGAGCCGATCGGCCGGAGAATGAACGGCGTGCCGGCGACAATCTACGCCATCGGGTTCCTCGATGTCATGTGCAAAGGCGTCGGCCACGCCAGCGCCCCTACACGCATCAATCGTCGAGAACTCACGGCCGTCGGCAACTCGCGAAGGAAGAGGATCACTGGAAGGCGATCTCGGTGGCGGTTTCACAGACTGGAGGGCGCATGAATCGCCATGCCTCACGGCTGCTCGCCATGGCCCGACGCTGGCTGGGCGTTGATGCCAGGGACCGCATGCTCGATGCCGAGCTTGAATCATTTCTTCAGCACGAAATGGACGCACGGATCGTCGAGGGCATGACGCCCGGAGAGGCGCGTCGCACGGCACTCGCGTCGACTGGCGGGATCCAGCAAGTGAAGGAACGGGCCGGGACGCGCGGACGGGCGCCTGGCTCGACGCGCTCTGGCGCGACACCAGATACGCTGTTGCTCGCGGGCACCGGCGCGGCCGTCCGGGTGCTCATCGGTCTGTACCGGACATCGCTTGGCTACGATCCGCACAATGTGATGATCGCGTTGATCAACCTTCCAGAGAACCGGCGTCATAGAATGGGCCGACCGCGCCGCGTTCTATGAGCGCCTCACGAATCAAATAGCAGACGTGCCCGGGGTCGAATCGGTCGCGCTCGCCACCTGCAGCGGGATACCACCGCAGTCGGGCCAACCGTCGGTGGTCGAAGTTCCCGGCCAGGACATCACGGGAGGCGGAGGCAACGATTCTCCAACGGATTAAGGCGCTTGATGATTTCGGCGACGATGAAGAGATTTGCTCGGTCGAGGCCGTGTCTGGTCAGACTCAGAGAACGCTGGAACACGACGTCGCCGTCATCAACCAAACGATGGCTCATGCACTGTGGCCTGACGGATCCGCGATTGGACAGCGAGTTTGGATGCCCGAATACGTCAAATCAAGCGCCTATTTCAAGCTGGCGGCGCCCGGCAGCGACGGCTGGTTCGAGATCATCGGTGTCGTTGGCGACACAGCCAATATCGGTCTCCATGAGCCGCCGGCGCCGTCGATTGACGTGCCGTACACGCTCATGTTGAGCGATACCCAGAATGTGATTGCGGAAGCGTTGCGATCCATCTGTCGATGACCCGATTGATTAGGGAGGCAGTGCGTACGTCGATCCCAATGAACCAGTGAACTGCGTATGCAGAGCGGAAGATGCGCTGGCAGACGCGGGTTGGGCCCGTGAGCGGTTTGTGACGTTGCTGTTGCTCGGCTTCGCGGTTTTTGCGCTGATTCTCGCAGTCGTCGGGCTCTACAGTGTCGTGTCGTACTCGGTGTCGTGCCGGTTCAAGGAATTTGGCATCGTCTGGCGCTCGGTGCCGGTCGCGGGCGCATCGTCAAACTCATGCGGTGCAGCCGACGCTCTTGGCCATCGTCGCGGGCCTCTTCGCCGGTCTCGCATTGAGCGTGGGGCTCAACACGGTTGTCGCCCGGTGGTCGATCGGCAATCTCGAGCGATCCAGTCGTGCTCGTCGCCGTCAGCCTGATGCTGTTCGTCGTGACGATGACGTCCGCCGCGATTCAGCGAACCGCGCTGCCTCGATTCAGCCGACAGACGCGCTTCGGATCGACTGAACAAAGCCTGCCGCGGCTCTCTTGCCAGGATCGGCCGGAAGACTTCCCTTTCCGGTTCCGGCACTTTTCGCTGCGGACGAAGGCGCCCCACCAGCAAGTCGCGCCAATCCCAACTTTCCATCAGGTCTTCGAGCTGATTGTGAGGACGATCGGACCAATTTCATGGGGGTGAACGTGAGGTGCGCCCATCACCTGCGCCCACCGCAGCGACCGACTCGCCTCCCTGCTCAGAGTCGATGGTCGCTCGCCACTTGGTGACTGGCGAAGGCGGGTCGAGGTATCTCGACGAGCATCGAGAGGCTACGATCCGACTGAGATGCCACGACGAGATACGACGTCCGCCACGGGTGCGGTGTCGGTCACGAAGTCTGCCGCAGGATCCGTGTGGCTCGCAGCTATTGGGACGCGCACAACAACCGGGCCTGCCGCGGTGAGCGCGAGAAGGCCATCGCGCTCTACGAGACACTCACCGAGGCGGATAGGAAGAAGGTGCCGCAGGTCCTGCGCGTCTGGCTGCGCTACCGAAGCGAGAGATACTTTGGCGAGGGTCGGACTCCACCGCGCAGCCGAGGA
>CAVTYZ010000006.1:0-115956 GCA_963739035.1 uncultured Acidobacteriota bacterium
GAAGAAATTCGCGGAGACGCGTTGGCCTTGCACACGCTCGGGCCGATCGCCGCCGGCCAGGTTGACATCCCACCACGCCACGGACGTGAGGCGCCGGAGCGTCGACGCCTGTTCCCGCCATTCGAGAAAATTCGGAGGAGCGACCGTCCACTGATCGCCGATGCTGCGGGGGCCGCGCTCGGACACCACGACGAGACGATCGACGTTCGAGAAGGAGAAGGGCCGGAGGAGCAGTCTGTCGACCAGCCCCAACGTCGCCGCGTTGGCGCCGAGGCCGAGGGCCAGCGTCACGAGCACGACCGTCGTCACGAGCGGCTGATGCACGAGTGAACGCAGACCGATGCGGACCTCGCGAAGCAGGCTCCCCATGGAGCCATCTCCGTGGGCGCGAAGAACGACCGAACGGCGTGGCCGGCCCCGTACACCACCAACAATCCGACCTCGGTCCGGTCCCGCGCCCGCGCGATCCACGCCGGCCGGCGGTCAGCGATGTCCTTGAACTCCTCGTCGAGATCACCGAGCGCGACCTCGCGCCACCAATCGTCTCGAACGAGAAGGCCGACGAGGCGCCGAGCGAGCCGCGGTGCGGATGGCGGGTGTGGGCGGGCATCACGTCTTTGACTCCAGCACGGTGTCGAGTCCCTCGGATAGTGTGGCCAGGGTGGCGCGCGCCGATCGCAGCGCCTTGAATCCGGCCGGCGTGACCTCGAAGTACCGGCGCGCGCGTCCGCCGCGCACCGAGAGCGGGTCACCCATTCGGGACCGGACGAGCCCTTTGACTTCGAGCCGATCGAGCGAGGTGAACAGCGCGCCGCGCGACAGCCGCCGGCCACCCTGTTCGGCGAGGAGCGCGCAAATCGGCGCGGCGTACGTCGCCGTCGCACTTGAGGATGGCCAGGAGGAGCAGATGCTCCAGCTCGCCCAGGTAGGGGATCGGGTCGCCATTGACTGCAATGTAGTCTCTGACGGGGTCACGCTTCGGGTTCCAGGGTTCCACGGTTCCACGGTTCGGGTTCGGGTTCCGGTTCGGGCTCCAGCCATTCGAACCCGAACCCTGGAATCCTGGAACCCTCTAGAATTGCGACGTGTTGAAACGGGTGGATATTCTCATTCCCCAAATGGCTGGAATCGACTGCGTCAGCGAAGATCGAGGAAATCTTCACCGTCCACCGCCTGTCGGATGTCGGGATCGAGCACGTGGCTTTCCTCGACTACTTCGTTCGGCCCGCGGTCTTGCGCGTGGGGGCCATACCCGGGTCGAGCGCTCGCTCGTCGAACGCTGCCCAGGCTCGAAATCATCGCGAACCTTGGCGTCGGCTATGACGGCATCGATCTCGTCGCCGCGGCCGATCGCGGCGTCATCGTCACCAACACCCCGGACGTGCTGACGGAAGAGGTGGCGGACACGACCATCGGACTGCTGCTCATGACCGTGCGGGAGTTGTCGGCCGCCGAGCGGCACTTGCGCGCGGGCCGGTGGCCAACCACCGGGCCGCATCCGCTGTCAGCGTCGCTTCGCGATCGCACGGTCGGCATCGTGGGCCTGGGCCGCATCGGCCTGGCGATCGCGCGCCGCCTCGACGCCATGAAGGTGCCCGTGGTGTATCACACGAGGCATCCGCGTCCCGACGTCCCGTACCGCCACTACGCCGATCTTCGGCGGATGGCGGCCGATGTCGACGTGCTGCTCACCATCGTGCCAGCCACGGCCGAGACGAAGAACATGATCGACCGGAGTGTGCTCGAGGCGCTGGGCTCCAACGGCATCTTCATCAACGTCGGCCGCGGCTCAATCGTCGATGAGCCGGCGCTGATCGCGGCGCTCAGGGATCGCACGATTCACTCGGCGGGTCTCGACGTCTTCGCGAACGAGCCCCACGTTCCGGAAGAACTGATGGCGCTGCCGAACGCGGTTCTGCTGCCGCACGTCGGATCGGCGTCGGTGTATACGCGCAACGCGATGGGACAACTCGTGGTGGACAACCTGAGAAGCTGGTTTCACGACGGCAAGCCGCTGACGCCGGTGCCCGAGACGCCCTACGGAGGGCAAAGGGCACAGGGCAGAGGGCAAAGGTAAGGGCAGAAGGCAGAAGGCAACGCAGAGGGCAGAGGTAGGTTCCTGGGAACCCGGTGTTCAAACGAACTGCTGACACCACTCGCCATCGATTCGTGAGAGCAGCAGCCAATCGCGCAGGAACGCCTCGAGCACCTCGGGCCGTGTCGAGTGCACCAGCCGCCAACGGGTGGTCATCGGCGCGGGCGCGATGCAGGGCCCAGTGCTCCGACAGCGCCGAGAAAGACTGGATCGAGCGTGCCGGTGAGGCTGACCGCGCCTCTCTCGCGCGCGTGCATGGCGAGATGCGTGAGCACGGCCTGCCCGGCCGCGCTCGTCGACACCATCTGCAGGACCTCGCTCGAGCATCCGGCTCGCGCGTAGTCAGATACTCGCCGGCCGCCGTTCCCGAGGTGTCACGTAACACGACCATCTGGAGATCGCCGTGCCGTGTCATCAATCGGGCTCCGCTTGACGAGCCATGCGACGGAACCGTCGGTCACGACCGGTCGAAAGGTAGTCGTCCGTTCCAAACTCCATGAGCAATTGCGACAGGCCGGTGTCGGTCAACTCTTCAGCCACGAGATCGGAGCCGTGTATCCGAAAGGGCTGCGCGGGATTCGCGCTGCCAGGTGATCGACCGCGGCGGCCGGGGGGCCTGCGAGCGCCGCGAGCCATCGCGGCAGATGCTCGGACGTGAGCGACAACGTATGACGGATGGGCCTCAGGGGGAGCGCCCAGCGCCGCACGCTCTGCGGGGTCTGCAGCATTCCCAGGCGGTCCCACACGGGCCGGTGCGATCGGTCAGGTCGTCGATAAGGGCGAGGTCGCTCTATCGCCTCAGGTATTCCCCTGCCATCTGCAGGCCCAACCGGCCTCTGCGGTTGGCCCGAATGCAGAAGTTGGACGCCGCGCTGCCCCTGAGGACCTTCCTGCCGATCGACACCTGCCGGGGCACGACACCAAGAAAGCCCACGATGTCACCGTCGTCGTGCGGTACACCAGGTTCTCGAGCCCCTCGGTGCGCATCGGGTTGTCGAGAAACGTCGAGCTGAGCCACTCGCGGTAGCGGCCGAGGAGCGGCTCGGTCATGACCGGGCCCATGTCCATCACGTCCCGATGCAGGTCGGCGACGTTTGCGATGTCGCCGCGCGTAAACTCGCGGATTCCTCTCATCGCGGCAGCTGATTTCGTCGAATACGTAGAGATAGATGTGCTCAGGATCCCCGGCACGCCGCACGCGTCGGGAGTCCCGCCAATGCAAGAAGAAGATTCTTGAGTTCCTGTCGACCCGACATTCCGAAGCGCCCAGTCGGGCCCATCGGGCTCGACGCTAATCTGTTCGACGAAGGCATCCTCGATTCATTCGGCCTGGTCGAGCTCGTGAAATTTCTCGAGACCGAAACCGGGCATTCGATCTCCGACGACGACATCAACGACGACCGGTTCACCTCGGTGGCCGGAGTTCTCAAAATCCTCGCCGGGAAGAACGGATCGGCGGCAGCTCCGATCGGGAGCGAAACACGATGACCGCCACAGCCAATCCTGTTGTCGGCGGCTACTCGGATCTGGCGGCGGCGTACAACTCGACGGGGAATCTTCAGTCCTGTTGGGGCACGTCGACCGCCGGCATTCTGGACGGCATCAGGTTGCCGGCGTCCTGCCAGTCGGTTGCGGACATCGGCTGCGGCACCGGTCACGCCCTGCTGGCTCTCGCCGCACGATCTCCGGACAGGTCCGATTCGTCGGTGTCGAGCCGGCAGACCAGATGCGCGAGCGGGCCGCGGCACGCACGGGACATCTTCCCAACGTGTCGGTCGTCGACGGCACGTTCGAGCAGCTTCCTCTTCCTTCTGCATCGGTCGACTATCTCTACAGCATTTATGCCTTCCATCGGACGACCGATCCGCGCAGGCCGCGCACGAGATTCGTCGAGTGCTCCGGACGGACGGCGAAATGGATCTGGTGTTCGTCGGTTCGGAGAACGGCGCCGAATTCAACCGGGTGACGACGCCCATCGTGCAGCGGTACATGGGGCGCGCATTACATGTTGACGGCCGGCAAACTGCAGCGGCACATGTCCAAAGACGCCGCCCGCCAACTGTTCGAGCCGTTCTTTCCCGCGGAACGTGTGACGATCGACGAGTCCTCGAGACGTACGTCGACACGCTCGAGGGCCACTGGGCATGGCGGGTGCGGATTGAAGGCCACTTCAGTCGCATTCCTGCCGACAAGCGCCCGAGCTTGACGCGGACGTTCGTGACGCGCTCCAGCCTGGCGACGACCGCCCCCGCGGCATTCCGTCCAGATTCACCAGCTTCACGTGAAGTCCGGCGTTAGAGCGGTTACGAAATCCATTTCGTCGGGAACCCGGTAATCGCGACGACGCGCAGCCGTCTTCAACCGGTGAAGCCACCAGCGCGACGACCGGTCCGTCGCGAACCGGCGGCGATACTCCGCGCTATCAAGGGCGTGTCGATCGCATCGGGCTTTCACGGGGTCCCGGTAGGAACGACGTGATATTCTTCCGCCCGCATGCCGGACGTGGCGAGCCACGATCCGATGTGCGGGTTGCAGAGGCACGCCACGTCGGTGAGCACCTTCGTGACCCCGGTGCCGGTGGCCGGGCACGGGCCTTGAAAGGCGTCGCCGAGGGACACGAGGCCGTCGCGTGCCGCGGCACACGCGACATAGAGGTCGCTCGGCCGGCTCTCGACCTTGCTCGTCGCTCGCCACTCACCGGTCACCCGTGCCAGACCCGGCATCGTGCGCGCGAGCGTGGACCAGGGGTCGGCGGCGACCGCGCGGACCAGGATTCCGTCGGGTCACGATACGAAAAGAGGTTGACCCGCATGCGGCCCGGAATGGGGAAGAAACTGATGTAGTCGATGCGCTCGTTCACGCCGTCGGCCGAGGTAAGTCATGGCGTCGAACGGAATGACTCCCCATCAGTTCGCGCGACATCGAATCCGCTGCAGAGTGAATGCGCCGCGCGAACCGAGTTCGTCGCTCGACGCCCAGCGTCTGATGGAGGCGGCTCACGGTGCCTGTCGTCAGGACGACGAGGCGGCCCGTGACGTCGTGCCGGAATCGAGCTGCACGACCTGGGTCTCCGGACCGAGTTGCAACGCCCGCGCCCGGTCGACCCGAATGTCGACCGAGTCGGGAATCTGCCGCCGGATGGCGTTGACCATGTCCTGGTAGAAGATGCCGTATTGCTCAGTCGGAACGACGCGGAGCACACGCCCGTGGTGCGCCTCGCTGACCGTCCTGATGGCGCCGCATCCGTCAGCGATGCCCGCCGATCAATCGGAGACGACGGGAGACGAGCGGCCTGATCCGCCTCGATTTTTTCGGCTTTGAAGTCGGGCACGCATCGCGGCCTGGGATCGATCGACACCACAGAGCGCCCGGCCCACCGAGCACCGCCGCCACCGATGCGCCCGCCAGTCCCGCGCCTACGACCACGACGTCACAGTCGGTGCCCATGTCGTCAGAACCCGGAAAAGCGTGCCCAGGGGGAGCGCGTGCAACCCGCGGCGCCGACGCGTCATCGTGCGACGCGATCCGCGCATCGACGGTTCTTTCAGAGTCCTGCCGCTGTGAAGAAGCGCTCGGCGGTCTCCTCGTCTGGCGCAAAGAGCACCGGCATCTTGCGGACTCGCCACACGGGCGGCCGCCGATCCGGTCCCCAGACCGTCAGACCGATCTCCTCGGCGATGACCTGCGGCGGCGCGAGATCGAGCTCTTCGCCGGCGCCGAGATTCGCGTAGCACGTCCTGGCCGCCGAACACCACCATCATCGCGTTGCCGCCGGCGTTGCCCGTGCCCAGGCTGGCCGCAACGAGGCCGCTCTCGTAGACGCGCTCGGCGGCGGCCCGCTCGGTCGCCGTCATCTTGGTGGTGACGGCACGGCGGCGACGAACGTCCGGCGGCCCGTGGGCGGCGTTCAACACGCTGCGGCGGCGTCATGCGGAAGCTGGCGCCGTCGAATCCGTTCGCCGGACGAACGCGCCATGTCCGCGGACGGCGTACACGAGACGGCCGACGCACGCCGCGTTTCCGCCAGCGGCAGAAACACCTCCGGCTGAAACACGACGCCAATCAGCGGTCGTCCGTCTTCAACGTAGTGGGCTTGCACCGAGTACATGTTGCCGCCGGCGGCGAAATGGCTGGTCCCATCGAGCGGGTCGGCGCCGACATGCCGGGCGCCTGCGGCCCCGAGCTTCCTGATTCCTCGAGCCGCAGGCTGATCGTCGGATCGAGTCGCGAGCCGCGGTCGAGGACGGCCCGCATCGCGGCGTCGGACGCGTCGTCGGCCTCGGTCACGAGCTCGGCCGCGGCTTGTATCGCGCCGTCGCCGTTTCCCTCGCCGTCTCACGTCAAGCACCGCGCGCGCGCCCGCCACCGCGGCCTCTGTCAGCACGTCCCGAATCGCGTCGAGCATCGAACCATTCTCGCAATCCGGCAGCACAACACGTCGGGAGGGCGTTTGCGTGGATTAAAAAAACTCTCCCGACGTGTTTTTCTGAGACTGCGCCCTTAGGAATGCGCGGCGCCAGGCGACATGCTCACGCCGAGTGCGCTCGCCAGTTGCGTGAGCGCGTCCTGCTCGTCGCCGCTCACGAGCGTACCGCCCATGCCCAGGAGTGCCGCCCTCCTTCGACGCTTGCGAGACCTTGGTCGCAATCGAGACAAGCCAGGTCTTGTAGCGCTCGACCTCCAAGGGTGACTTGGTCTGCAGGGCACCGACGGCGTTCTTGATGACGCCCATCAACGCATCCTTCATCTGCGCGCGACCGCCACTGGGCATGGCGGGCAGCTCCGGCCGGCCCGCGCCGGTCTTCACGCTTTCCGCGACCGTTTTGACGATCTCGGGTGCGTCGCCGAGCGCCGACTCCGAAATCGCCTTGCTGACCGCCACCGCTTCCTTGGCGATGCCGACCGGGCCGCTCGCGTCGGACAGCGTAATCAGGAGGCCGGCCGCCACGGGCGCGGCCGAGACGGCTTTCCACTCGGCGTCGCTGTAGTCGCTCTTGGTTGACATGGCGCGTGGTGCAGCAAGGCCCGTACCGGTGCCGCGCCAATCGCAAGGCCTCCCATTTGCATTCGATCACGAGCGCTCACCTTCGTGAGCTCGATTTGGTCGGACGCGCAGGAGCATTTCCTCGCGGAGCCGGACGGTGAACGTGAAAGGCGACCACGACCCGTCCACGGCTGCCCGCCACATAGTGGGGCCTGGTCCGCCATTCCCTCCAGTGTGCAGCTGACTTGTCGCTGTTCAGGTTGTGACCCATGGCACACGAGCAAGGTCGGGACGTCACTGAAGAACACGTGGTCCCGGTCGTGGCTGAGGAGCTCGAGGTCGAAACCCGTCAGGTCGTGCGCGGCACGGTGCACATCGACAAGCGAGTCGAGACACGCGACGAGGTCGTCAACCTCCCCGTCGTGCACGAGGAAGTCGTGGTCGAGCGCGTGCCGATGAACACGCTCGTCGAGGGCGCACCCCCTGCCGTCCGAGAAGAGGACGACGTGCTCGTCATCCCGTATTGGAAGAAGTCGTCATGGTCGAAAGACGGCTCATGTTGCGTGAGGTCCTTCGGTCACGAGGCGCCGCACGACACGCAGGCCCCGCAAACAGTCACGCTGCGTCGCGAAGTCGTCGACGTCGAACGCGTCGACGGCGAGAGTCAGCCCAAGCAAGGAGAAACACCATGAAAACGGTCATCGGATTGTTCGAAGCGAAAGACGAAGCGATGCGCGCGTATGCCCAGCTGCTGGTCGAAGGCTATGCCCGGGCCGACGTGGACATCCTCACGAATGACGATCGGGATGACGAGCCCAAGCTGGCGAGGATGCACAGTTGGGTGCCGAAGCCCGACGTCGACATCTACCTTGCCGGCGTTCGTGACGGGGGAACCATCGTCACGGCCAATGTGGGCGACACCGCGGTGGCGCGGGCGGCCTCGATCCTGGGTTCGTTCAACATGGTCAACATCAGCCGGCGCGCCTCGCAGCTTGCCGCGAAGGTCGCGCTCACCGCGGCGACCGGCACCGGCCGTGGCGCGCGCGGCCGCGGGGGCCACGGCGACGGCCGCCACGAGTCGGAACCTGACGCCGTCCGCCAGCGCCGTCGCGGTGCCGAAGCAGACGCCGGCGAAGGCCAGCGCGCCACCCAAGGAGATCGGCGCTCACGGACGCCGCCAAGAACGACAACGTGCTCGAGGTCATCGAAGAGGACCTGGCCATCGGCAAGGAGCAGGTTGAACGCGGCCGGATGCGGATCTACAACGTCGTCACCGAGCGGGAGGTGACGAAGAACGTGTCGCTGAAGGACGAGACGATCCGAGTGCAGCGACGTCCCGTCAACCGCGCCGTCGACGATCAATCCCGACGTCTTCAAGCCGCGGTCATTCGAGATGGTCGAGATGGACGAGATCGCGCAGGTCAGGAAGACGGCGCGTGTCGTCGAAGAAGTCGCCATCGGCAAGGACGTCGCTGACAAGGTCGAGACGATCAAGGAAACGCTTCGGCGGCAGGACGTCCAGGTGGAAGAGATCCCGGCCGCCCGTCCGTTCGAGGGGTACCGGACGACTTCAAGACCTTCTACACCAAGCACCTCGGCAACAGTGGCGTGACCTTCGAGAGCCTGGCGCCGACGTTCCGCTTCGGACACGGCCTGGCGACGCGGGAACCGTTTCGCAGCAGCCCGTGGAGCGCGGTCGAGGCTGACGCCCGGCGCATCTGGGAGGCGAAGAATCCCGGCACGTGGGAACAGAGCAAGGCTGTCGTGAAGTACGCGTGGGAGAGCGGAACGCCCGGTAGCCGTGGCAGAGGCGACGACGAGACGCACGGCCCCAGGGGCCGTCTGCTCCAGGGGCCGCGTTCGCTGACAAGACGAGAAGGGAGTCTTTCAGTATGGCGGCGAATCTGATCGGTCTGGCGGAGAACGACTTCTCCGACGATGTAATCGCGAAACTCGCATCCTCCCTGGGCGAGACGCAGGCGAAGGCGAAAAGCGGCGCTCAGCTTTGCGATTCCCGCAATCGTGGGCGGGTTGTTCCAGAAAGCGCAGACCCCCCAAGGGGCCGGCGACCTGGCGGGGATGCTGCAGCGCAGCGGCTTCGATGGGCAGAAATTCGGGAACATCGCCAGTTTGGTGCGATCGGCGAGCGGGTCGTCCGACCTCATCAAGACCGGCGGCAACCTGTTGTCCTGGCTGTTCGGTCCGCGTCAGAGCGGCCTGACGGATTCGATTGCCGCCACCAGCGGGCTCGGGAAGCAGTCGATCACGTCGCTCCTCGCTCTGGCGGCGTCGTACGTCGCCAGCCTGGTGGGGAAGGAGGCGACTAAGGCGGGCGGCCTCAACGCGGCGTCCGTCTCCAACCTGCTTGGCGCCCAGGCCCCGCATCTGGCGGCTGTGGCGCCGTCTGGCCTCGCCCAGGTCCTCGGCGTTTCGAACTGGGAACGCGTCGCTGACGAGCCGGCCCGTGCCTACGAGCGGGTGCCGGTCACGCCGGCCCGCGCCTACGAGCAGGTCGAGCGGGGCGGCGGCTTGGGCTGGCTCAAGTGGGTCCTGCCGCTGCTGCTCATACCCCTGTTCTTCGTGGCGTGGCGCGGGTTTCGGCAGCCCGAACCCGTGCGTCCCATCGACCGGCCGACGGCGTCGGTCCCGGGTCCGTCCCGCGTCGCTCCCGGCTGCCGCGCCCCTCGTCAAGCGGACGCTGACGTGCGGCCAGGCGATCGAGGTGGCGCCCGATGGCGTCGAGGCCAGACTGATTGCCTTCATCGACGACAAGGGGCGGGCCGTTGATGACACCACCTGGTTCACGTTCGACCGGCTGGAGTTCGAGACGGCGTCGGCGATGTTGGCGCCGGCGTCGCAGCCGCAAGTGCGCAACATCGCCACGATCATGGAGTGCTACCCGAACGTGAACCTGAAGGTCGGCGGCTACACCGACAACGTCGGCGATCCGGCGTCGAACCTGAAGCTGTCGCAGGCACGAGCGGAGAACACCGCCGCGGCGATCGTCAGTCACGGGGTGCCGGCCGCTCGCGTGCAGGCCGAGGGCTACGGGGAGCAGCACCCGGTCGCCAGCAATGACACCGCTGAGGGCCGGCAGCGCAACCGCCGCACCGACGTGCGGGTGACACGGAAATAGTTCGCAAGCCGGGCTGACGGGGTGGCACCCGTCAGCCCGTCCCTTCATGCCCACACCGGCCGCCAACGGAGTGCTGGTTGCGGTCGCCGCCCGTGACCTCCTCGGGATCCTGATCGTGATCGGCCTCGAGCTCGGTCTCGTCGCGGCGATCGGCGGTGCCTCCTACGTCGTCGTGACCTGGAGCACGGGGCGACTGGAGACAGTCCGACGACGCGGTTCGACACCCGAGGCGACTCGCGCACGTCAACTCCGGCTGCGCACCATCCTCGTGTGGATCTTCACGCTCCTTGCGATGGCAATTCTCACCTACAACGGCTGGTTGATCGTCCGTCGCGCCGACGTGCCGGGCCACACCCTCGCGCTCGTCGGGGCGATGGGCCGCGACCTGTGGGCCGGCCTGGCAATGGCGGTCGTCAAACTTGGGGCCGCCACGGCCGGCGTGCTGATTGGCGCGCGTGTGGTGCGACGCGTGCTTGGAGTCGGCGAGACCACCGTCAACCGATGGGACCAGCTCCGCGACAACGACCGCAGTCTCGCAGTCCTTCTTGCCGGGCTCCGCCGCGCCATCGTCACGGTCGGTTGGCTGCTCCTGGCGGTGTACGCTCTTCAGTTGTTCGGGTTGCCTGCAGGCTTCGTGGCGCCTTCCTGATGATTGTCCGGGCCTTTGCCGTCGTCGCGGTCGGGCTCCTGGTCGTCCGCTCGTCAGTGGTCATCGTCGATACGTTGGACGGGCTCAGCCGCCGGCACGCACAGGCCACGGCTGGCTGCGGTACTACGATCATCTGCGCCCGCTCGTCCCGACGTTCCGCGCCTGCCTCGAGTATGCGCTGTGGGTGGCCGCTGGCATCGCTGGCGCTGCTGCAGCTTGGGCCGATCGCGCGCTCGCCGTCTGGGGACCCCAGCTCGATTCAGGCCATCGGATCTTCTTCCTCACCCGCGTGGTGATCGAGCTCGGCCACTTCGAGATCGGCGCCGGCTGCTGCCGGCCGAAGGTCTCGAGAATGGCGCGCCGGCGCCGCCGACGATGGTGCCGCTCGTCCGCAGCGCGTTCACCTACGGGGTGTACTTCGCCGCCGCCGTGCTGATTCTGGCTCGCTCGGCTTCAACCCGATGCCGTTTCTGGCCGGCGCGGGCATCCTCGGCCTGGTGATCGGCTTCGGCGCCCAGTCGCTGATCAACGACGTGGTGTCGGGCTTCTTCATCCTGTTCGAAAACACGTACCTGGTCGGAGACATCGTCGAAGTCGGCGGCGGCCAGGGGCGTGGTCGAGGCGATCGAGTTCCGCACGACGAAGATACGGGACGGCGACGGCCGCGTCCACATCATCCGCAACGGGGACGTGAAGCCGGTCATCAACTATTCGAAGGACTACGCGCTGGCCGTGGTGCCGGTGGACGTCGTGTTCCGGCCGACCTGCCTTCGGTGTTCTCGATTCTCCGTGAGGCGGGCGAACGCGTCCGCGCGGAAAACCGGATGCTGTTGTTGCCGATGTGGAGATTGAGGGCGTCACGGCATTCCGCATGGCGACGATGACCGTCCGCACGTCCATGCGGGTCATGCCGGGTCGTCACGAAGCGGTCGCCGCGGCGCTGCGCTTCTCGCATCGAGAAAGCGCTCCCACGCCTGCGCGGCCGGCCTGTCGCGGCGCGGGCTCGTGCCCGGCGACACACCGGTGGCGAGGGAGATTGCCTGAGGCATGACATTGGCGGCTATTGGTTATTGGCGGTATTCGCTTACTTGCTATTAATCCATTGGCTATTGGCTATTGATTGGGTTCCTCGCAATAGCAAATAACCAATGGATTAATCAACCAATACCCAATAACCAATAACCAATTACAAATGTAATCTGACCGTTCACCCTCGCCCGGAAGCTGCGGAGCGCGTGGGGGAGTACTCTGGTCATCAGGCGTTCCTCATAGCGGTACGGCATTTCCCAGCCCATGTCCGGCAACCTGATCGACAGCGATTGCCGCCGGCTACAGTCTCGTTCAGTGCCTCTGAGACGTGGCGACTCAGTTTCTTCCGACCTCTGTCACGGTCGGCGGCGGTTCGGCGTGGTCAGGCTGTAGGCTTCAGCAAACGGGAAATCCTCGGCCTGGGGTCGATCGTTACGTGCCCGAACAGCGTCGGCGAGCAGTTTCTTCCGCCTTGACGCGCCGCGCGTCGATTCGCCACAGCCGGAACTTGCTCCAGAGTGACCTGGCTTGTTTGAAGAGCAGGCTGACCGCCGTGATCGCGTAGATCCAGTTACTGAGCGGCATGATGTCCACCGCCCAGGGCACGTGCCTGGTTGCCAGATCGGGTCCGCCATCTCGAAAGAAACTGCGTCGACACGGTCGCGTGAAGCGCGTAGTCCGGGTGGCATTCGGTGTCTCCCGATTGTGCGGTCGATGAAACCGGGCAGCAGGCGTTCCCCAGGAGCGTCAGCAAGGCTTTCATCGTCGTGGTGCGTTTCGCGCAACCGTTGCCGACGATGAGCGTGTAACCCGAAGCACGGTCTTGTCTGATGGTGGGAGCTACGCGCACCGGGTCGTACTGACCTGCGCTCGATGCGGCCGGTCTCGCACGCGCGGGAGGCCGCCGCGCGAGGACATCAGCCAAGCGGCAGGTCCTCCGACGAATGGCGAGCCCGCGGGTTCGTGACCGCGCGCTCACTATGGGCTGGGCGTCTTCGTCCATCACGAACACGCCGAGGTCGAGCCCGCCGCTCTCGAGCCGGGACAATCGATCTAGCGGCATGTTGACGAGCTGAAGGCCGAGGCCTGCGAGGTCGCGGCTTTCGAGGATGGTTCGGGCCAGGTGGGCAGTGCCGCTCCCTTCAGTCTCGATGCCCACTCGCAGTCCGCGAAGATCGGACAGGGCGCGAACGCGGTCGGCGTTCCGGCCAAGGAAGAACACGGATTCCGACCGGGGCAACCGGGCGACCAGCTCGAGGCCCGGCGGCCAATCCAGTCCTTCCTGCACCAGCGCGAAATGCGCCCGGCACTCTCGCGCCTGGAACAGCTGGGTGATGTTGTCGATCGAGCCCTGCACGGTAAGGTTCTGGATGTGACCACCCTCGCGACGAGCCTCGGTGGCGAGCTGCTGCACGAGCGCGTGGTAGTTCCCGCCTTCCGCACCGGCATTGCGACCTGAACGCGCGCGAGATTGGGCTGCAGATTCAGGCTCGCGATTGCGAGTGCGACGACCGCGAGTATTCCCACCAACAGGGCCGCGCGGTGCAGGCCCCGCCACGTGACCGGCGTCCCCATGGCTGGCATAGAGCCTCGCTGCCAGGGGCCAACGTGGGTCGAGCAACAGACATGCCATCCGCCTTCGCCGAACGCGCCTCCGGCGCGGCTTCGGCGAGACAGGTCCGGGCTTCGCCAAACGCGCCTCCGGTGCGGCTTCCGTCTCGCCAATCGCGCCTGTCGGCGCGGCTTCGGCGGGACAAGTCCGCCTTCGCCAAACGACGCTTCCGGCGCGGCTTCGGCGAGACAGGTCCTGCCTCCGCCGATCGCGCCTCCGGCGCAGCTTCGGCGGGACAAGTCGGCGGGACCGGACGCTGCGAACTCAGGCCCGGCAGAGCAAGGCGCCGCAGACCATCAACGTCACGCCCATCGTGGTCTGCCAGGTCAACGGCTCGCGCAGGACGACAAAGGCCAGGATGATGGCGAACGGCAGACTGAGCTGTCGATGGGCGCGACCCAGGAGACCGGTGCCATCTGCAGGCGCCGGAAGTACGCCAGCCACGATGCGCCGGTTGCCGGACCCGACAACACCAGAAAGACGAGCGACCGGCGTGAGTGTCGAGAGCGCCGTGTGCTGATTCAGTCCGAAGACCATCGCCCACGCCATGACGAGGACGACCAGCGTGCGAATCGCCGCGGCCAGCGTCGACGGCACGCCTTCAACGCCGATTTTCGGCGAGGATCGCGGCGACCGCTGCGGCTCCCGCGGAGATGAGTGCATAGACAAGCCAGGACATCGGTCGCTCCTCTGCGAAAAAAAATTCAGAAGTGTCGTTCCTGTCATAGGCGTTCGCGCGCCTCCGTACGATAGCCTCCTGTTTCGCTGACGTCCTCCATGGCGAGCGGTCACCAAGAGATCGCTCGGTCATTTCACCGGCGCGGAAGGTGGTGTTCGTATGACGTTCCACACTGCGCGAGTTCGTTGACTGACTACCTCGATGGGGCGAGCGACGGCGCGAGCGTGAGCTACTATCGTTGCGGATCCTGCGGCTGTGTGTGGAACCAGCGCACTGACATGACGGTAGGCTCGATTCACGTCGTCAACTTCGAGCCGATCAAGGCCGACCTCTACCAGGCACGCAAGAAGCAGTCAGCCTGACGCGGGCGCGTGGCTTGCCTCCGCTCCCGGGACCGGAGCGGAGGCAAGCACGCGAGATTTACATGTTGGCGAGCACCCCTTCGACGATCTTCTGGGTGTTCTCGATGGGATCGCCTTGCAGGCCTGACGCCTTGATCGAGTAGAGCCCCTTGTAGCCCAGCTCGCGACAGATCTTCATCGCGGCAGGCAGGTCGTAGCGGATGCCGGCGTGCACGAGGCCGCTGTTGATCGGCAGCATCGCCCGAATTCCCGCCAGTTGTTCTCCTGGTTTGGAAAGTTCAGAAAGTCGACGCACGGGAGGCGCCGGACGCTTCAGGATCTCCGTCAGGAGAATGTAGGCCGGTGGGCCCGCGACGGTGGCGCGGGGCGGGGCCGCGGGAGCAGGCGCCGGGGGCAGCCTGCCCGGGCTGACCGGCTGGCTACCGCGGCGCCGGCGCGCGTCCCCCGCCCCGCCGCCGCGGTTCTCGCTGGCGCGCTGATGCCCTTGGCCTTCGCGAGCTCGGCGACCGCCTGATAGTTTGAAATCAGCAGATCCTTGTTTTCCGCGGTGGGCTGGCCTTGATTCAGCAGGACGCGAGGGCACTCGAGGAATGCGGCTTTGTCAAGCCAGGCTCGATGCAGGTCGATCATCTGCAGCCGCCCCGACAGCGAGTCGGCGCCCATGTTGTACCCCGCGCCGAACTCCAGGTTGATCTGGACGACGCGCGTTTTCGTCTTGGCCAGGCGGGACTTTGAAGTCCTTCAGCCACGACATCTCGGTCGAGGGAAAGTAGTTACTCTGCAGCTCGACGTTGTGCACGTGAAACGGTCCGCGCAGAGCTGCCCGATGTCCATGATGTCGAGCGTCCGCGTCGGACTCGCCGGCATGTTGTTATTCACGATGCTGTTGAGGCCGAACATCATGATGGCGATGCGAGAGAGCTTGTCGGCGTCGCGCCCCTGGGCCCAACCTCTGTTCGCAGCCGCCACACCGGTCGCTGCCGCCGCACCGATCATGAAATCTCGACGGTTCATCTCAGGCTCCAGCAGGGACGCATCGGCGCCCTCGAATCGCAAATGGTCCGGTTCTCAGACCCGTTGTAGCGCAGATTACTGCGATTTTCACTTGCGTGCCGTATTTCGCGTCCGCCCTCCGCCTCGACGAGTGCGGTGTTTTTCGACCTGACGCGCGTCGGCTCGCTCGGAAGTCGGTCGGCCGCGAACTACTACACGCAAGTGAAACGCGCTCTAGCCTGTTACGGCCGGCCGCTCCAGAGCGAATTGGGGGCCGGTGCCGGTCCCTACGCGCGCTTCACGCCGATGCGGGAGTCGATCACCGCAGGTATCGCCGAGTGAGCTTTCAGCTCTTGATGATGATGTTGGGATCGTCGGTCACATCGTCGCCAGGTACGCGAACACGACGCTGTACTTGTAAGTCCCAGGTAGGCCTTGCACGGTTTTCGGGCCGGAGCCCCCGGCATTGGACGGAACATCGACTGTTGTACCCGGCGTGAACGGATCGAAAGACGAGCCAAACACAACCCTGGAAGACTGTTACTCGGCGGCCCGGCGATGGGGGATCGATGACCCACTTGACCTGGTCAGGACCCCCCATGCCGGGGCGCGTGTAAACATGCACGTCCTTGTCGGCGAATACGACCTTGCCGTCCGATTGCCCAATTCGGATCGTTTTCATTGCCATGGGACATCTCCACTAGTCTTGGACGTTATTGTCCTTTCACGAGTCTCTGGAATCTGGGGTATTGCCACAGACCGGCGAGATTTGGCGTGTCGCGTATGACCGTCATCGAAAACCCAGCGGCGCGAGCGTGCTCGAGGGCATCGAGCGCCCGTTCGGTTTCGCCGAGCTGGTTCAGCGCGACGCCGGCTCTGAACTGCACGAATCCGTCTTTGGGCGCGATCGCCAGCGCGCGGTCCATGAATACGTAAGCGCTTCCTTCCGCTCGCCGATCATGGCGTGGTAGTTGGCCAGATCGATCAGAAGGGCGGCGTTCCGCGGGTTCACTTTGAGCTGCGGTCCGCCAAGGGAGATTGCCGTACGGTAGGCGTCGGCGGCGCGCGCCCGTTGATTCGGAGCGAAGTAATACGCGTCGCCAATGTTGCCCCACACTTCGTAGTCCGTTCCGCCGAGCTTCACGGCCAGCCCGAAGGTTTCCGCAGCCTCCGCATATCGGCCGCGGTTGAAATACGCCGTGGCCAGATTGGAATAGCTCGATGCCTCCGGCCGGATGCTGACGAGCGTTCCAGCGCCGTAATCGCCTCGTCATAGCGGCCGAGCAGGACGTAGGTGCCCCCGAGATTGCTGTATCCACGGAAACTGTCCGGCGCCAGCGCGACGACTTGCGTGAACATCTGCGCCGCTTCGCCGTAGCGCGCCAGATTGAAGTAGAAATGGCCCAGACGATTGTGGTTGACCCAGATACTGCGGGCGCAGTGCAATCGCGCGTCGATAGGTGCGTTCCGCGTCCTCGCTCCTGCCCAATTTTTCCTCGGCGTTCGCAAGGCCCGCGTAGGCGTCGTCGTTTGTCGGCTCGCTCTCGAGCGTGCGCTGAAACTCGACAGCCGCTTCCTCGTATCGACCGGTGCCGTTGTGGACTCGGCCAAGGCAGGCGTGAGCCGCGGCGAGCCTGGCATCCAGCACAAGGGCCTGCGCACAGCTCGCTACGGCTGCTTCGATCCAGCGCGGCTCCTCGGTGATCTCGTACTTCCGCCAGTACGCTTCACCGCGGCCGGCGTACGCGCGGGCGTATTTCGGGATCGAGCTTCAGCGCGGCGTCGAATGCCTCGAGCGCGAGCTCAACGTTCTCCGGCTTCTCGCAGGACTGAAGATACCCGCGCCCCGTGAGACATAGGAGGCGTTCGCCGCGCCGACTGCTGTGTCGCGGGTAACGAGCGCCTGGCGGTCCGAGGCGGCCACGTTCACATCCAGCAGCTCCAAGGCTGTTTCCAGGACACGATCCTGCAGCGCAAAAAAATCCGTCGCCGGAGCCGTCGCGGCTCGCACACGGAGTTGACGCGCAGTCGATGTGTCGACCAGGACCGCGGTCAGGCTGACCACGTCCCCGACTTGTTCGAGAGTCCCGCGCAAGACCAGCGTGGCGCCCAGATCGCTTCTTGCCCCCCCCGTGTCGTCCGGCTGGCTGGCGTTACTCCGCTCGCCGGCGCGACCTGCAGATCCGGCGCCGCGGTCAGGTTAGCCAGCATCGCGGAGAGCATCGCGCTCAACCCGTCGGCTGAGGCCTGACTAAAACCACCCTGGACACTGAACGGAAGCACCGCGACGTTCTTCCTCGCAGGGATCGGTTCCTCTGTCGGCCCGCGCACCCAGCGAATCAACGCCTGCGGAAATGAAGGAGCCATGACGGACGTCGCAGCCACAGTCGCAGCCACCAGAGCGGCAACGAGCAGCCGTGCGTTTGGGCCGGCTCCAGGAGTCCGACTCGAGATCGGATAAGCCCCGCATGTGGCTTTCGTATTTCGCAATGGCCCGCACGTCCCTGGCGAGGTCGAGCGTCGAGGCGTAACGGTCGGCGGGAGCCTTGGCGAGGCATCGGCGAATGATTTCCTGCAGCCGTTCAGGAACGCGGGGATTCAGATCCGCAATCCGCCGAGGTTCCTCGGCGATGATCGCCGACATCGTCTGCACAGCCGTCGGGCGCGCGAACGCCACGCGACCGGTCACCATCTCGTACAACACGAGGCCGAAAGCAAACTGGTCCGAACGGAAATCGACGCGGTGCCCGGCTGCCTGCTCCGGAGACATGTAATGAACCGTGCCCAGCGATCGTTCCCGGATTAGTGCGTGTGGTAGCCGCCAGCTCAATCGTGTCGAGGCGGGCCTGGTCGTCGGCGAACGGGGCGGACAGCTTTCCCAGGCCAAAATCCAGGATCTTGGCGAAGCCGTCCTTGGTCACCATCACGTTCTCAGGTTTGAAATCCCGATGGACGATCCCTGCCGAGTGAGCCTTGGCCAGGCCGTCGGCGGTCTGCGCCGCCAGGTCGATCGCCTGCAGCATCGGAAGCGGTCCTGTCGAGAGCAGCGCCCGCAGGGTCTTCCCCATCCACAAGCTCCATGGCCATGTAGTGAACGCCGTCGGACTGGCCGATGTCGTGGATCGTGACGATGTTGGGATGATTCAGGCTGGAAGCGAGATGCGCTTCCTGTTCGAAGCGCTTCAGCCGCTCTGATCGGTCGAGAGATGGTCCGCAGGACCTTGACCGCGATGTCGCGCCCGAGCTTGCTGTCACGTGCGCGATAGACCTCGCCCATCCCGCCAGCGCCGATCGCAGCAACGATCTGGTACGGACCAAGGCGGGCGCCAGGTGCCAGGGCCATGGGGGATCCCCCGGTATGTTACGGGCAGGTCCGGGGACCGGCAAGGTGCCGCACGGGCAGGACTGTTCACCGTCGGCAGCACATCGAGATCACACCGCCCACGACCGGTCCGCCGACCTGGAAGCCACGGCCCCACGTTTTCAGGGCTAGTCCACTCATCTAGTGCGTGAGAATCGGTGAGTCGAGGTCACGGTGCCGACACCACTCCGCCACCCACGTCGCGATTGTCGCGAGCGTCGTGGGCGTCATCCCCATGTGGCCCGTCGGATAGAGCCTCACCGTCTTCGGATCGCCGTGCTCGAAGAGCACCTGCAGGTCCCGGGGATCGGTGACCGTGTCGTGCACGCCGTTCACGAGAAGCATCGGCGCAGAGGGTGTGTCGAGCAGGCCTGACTGAGGAGCGACAGTTTTGGGGAGAGCTCGAGCCATTCGTCCAGCGTGGAGAGGCCGAACGCGGCCGCCCGCGTTTCGAGGGGGTCGAAGGGGTCGTCGGTATCCATCTTCAAATTCCACTCGAGCTCGAAGTCGAAGTGGACGCCCCCGCCGTGATTGACGGCGCAGGCCAACCGCTCGCGGTAGAGATGCGCCACCTTGACGGCCCAGTAGCCGCCGAAGCTAGCCCCGTAGACACAGACCCGGCGCGGGTCGACGTCCGGCTGGGAGCCCGCCCAGTCCAGGGTGGCCGCGAACATCCGCTCGGCGTCGAGCGAACCAACGATGGGCGCCTCGCCGGTGCCCGGCATGTCGAGGAGCAACACGGAGAGACCGCGCTCGTCGAGGAAGGGACCGACCCGATCGTTCAGCTCTTCCTTCCACGTATCCGTGCCGCTCCAGTTCACGACGAGCGGCGACGGCCCCGTTCCCGGCGCCCGACGCAGGTACCCGACGACGATGTCGGTCTCGCCCTCGCGCGCCGGAAACGGGATCGTCACTCTCTCAGCGGAGGGTCGAAGAACGCCGCCGCCTCCAGAAACAAGGCCAGCGATCTCTGGTAGGCCGCGGTCTTCGAAGGCGAGGTCGTCGTCGGGTACCGCGGGCGGAGGTAGGCGTAGCGGAGAGGAAACGCGCCATCGCTTCGGCCCGATCGCCGGAAGCCATCGCCCGGCGCGCCCTCTCCTCATGAGGCGGCGCCTCGGCGCTCCACGCCTTCGCCCACGCGTCGGGGTCGTAGGACGAAAGGCCCGTCATCACTCGCTCGACGTCGGCGTAGTCGGTGAAGCGAAAGAGGTTTCGTGTCTTACGTGCTGCGGGCCTCCAGAGGTCCCAGAGCTGAGACAGGCTGCGGCGGTGGTGTTTCATGATCGGAGGAGCTTGCCATTGGGCGTGGTGGCGAGCGTGTCGACGACGAGGATTTCGACGGGGACCATCACCGGCGGGAGTAAGGCCTGGAGTGCCGCATCAACGCGTCGACGTCGACGGGAAGCGCCGCGCCGAACGACGACCCGGGCGACCGGCGTGAGCTCGCCGTCGAGCCCAGGCTCGGGCGACACCAGACACCGCTCCACCGCGGCGTCGGACTCGACCGCGGCTTCCACTATTTCTCGGGACGACTTTTTCACCGCGGCGTTTGAACACGCCGTCGAGACGCCCTCGAAAGCAGAAGACGTCTCCGTCGACGTCGAAGTAGTCGCCCGTGCGGAGCTTGCCGTCCGGGAAGCGGGCGTTCGTGCCGTCGGGGTCGTCGACGTAGACCCGGCCGCGACATTCGGGCCGTCGACCCAGAGCTCGCCTTCGGCGTCCCATTCGACGCCCTGACGCCGCGGATTGGCCGTCCGGTCGTGCGCGCATCGCCGAAGAACTCGTCGTGGTCAGACCAGAGCACACGCGTTGTCGCCTCCGTCAGGCCGTAGAACGATACGAACCGCGCGCCGCCCGCGGCGGCGGCGAAGCGCGTCCGGGTTTCCGCGTTCGTGCCCTGTCCGGCGAGCGTGACGAGGGTGCGTGAACGTCCGGACGGTAGCCGACGTCGAGGAGCAACCGGAGCTTCGACGAAATCGTCGGAAGGACGGTTGCCCCGCCGATCGAGCGCGACAGCGCCTTCTCGGTGGGCTCTCCGGTCGGCAGAACGAGGCAGGCTCCGGAAATCATCGCGAGCCAGAGCTGAGACCAGAGGTGTGGCGGAGTGGGATCCGCCGTGGATCTGATTGCATGGGCGATAGCCGACGATTCCCTGAACGGCGTCGGTCACGTGCGCGACGGACGCATCGGTCAGGAGCACGGTCTTGCGGCCGCCGGTCGAGCCGGACGTTGCGACGCCCCACGCGCAGCCGGTCACGCGTTCTGCAGCATCGGCGGCGGGCCAACGCGGATGCGTCACAGGTCCTTCGATGAGCCGCCGGACATCGACGATCGGGAATCGCCGGAGGGCGACAGACCGACGGCGACACGCGGGCGAAGACGCGCGATCTCGGCGGCGGCCTCGCGAGGATCGACGGGGCACGTGAACGCTCCGGCCGCCCGGGCCCCGAGGAGCGCCGCGACGACGTGTTTGTCCGCGCTCGTCACGACCGCGACGCGGTCGCCGGGCGCGACGGCGCCGTCTTCAAAGAACACGCGCGCGCGATCGACCGCCTCACGAGCTGGCCCCGCGTCCAGACGCCCGCGCCGTCTTCGAGGGCGGCTGAGAGGCGTCCCCAGTGGCGAGGCCCGCGTTGATTCGGTCCATGGCGCCCGTCTCTATCACGGGCGTATGCCGGACCCGTTCGGGGACAGCAGACGGCGGACCTCATCGGCGAGCGCGCCCGGCGAGGGGTGGCTGTAGATCGTCTGAAGCGGGAGTTCGACGTCGAACGTTCCGGCCACGCGGCTGATGAGCTGGTACGCGAGGATCGAGTCACCGCCGAGTTCGAAAAAATCGTCACGCTGGCCGACCGGTATCGCAGGAGATCGCCGTAGATCGCGACCAACTCCCGCTCGATCGCGGCGACTGATGTCGAGTCTCCGTCCATCCAATCCATGCGAATCACATCCTCATCCCGGAAAACATCTGGCTTTCCGTTTGCTCTCTCCACGCACGCACGATGGTGTCGAGAAACGGCGGACGCACGATCGTGACGTGCGTGCCACCGACGATCGTGTCTCGAATGCCGCCCGTGGTCCGCGGGGCCCACACCTCGGCGGCGGAGCGGGTGCCAGCCCAGAAGCACGCGATGGGCGCCCGGATGGTGCCCGGCACGTGGTCACGAAGCAGCTCGAGGTGCTGACGTACAGACGGGCCTCGTCGGAACGCAGGTCGGGCGCGACCAGAACCTGCACCGGATGGGAATCGATCACGCCAACGAGCTCGACCTCCTGGCCACGACGCTCCAGCTCGAGCGCCACCGCGTGAGCGATGAACCCGCCCAACGACCAGCCGAGCACGCGGTATGGGCCATGCGGTCGCGCGCTCTCGACTGAGCGTGGCGTAGTCGATCGCCCATGCCGGCGAGGCTCTGGTGCTCACGTGTCGCCGGGTACCCGACGCCCGCGACTGGACGGCGTAGAGTGGGTGGTCGTTGCCGAGCAGCGCGTGAAGGGGCAGGTAGGCCGTCACCTGGCCGCCTGCCGGATGCATGCAGAACGTCGGCGTGCGAGACCCGTGCGGATCGGGTCACGAGCGGCGACGCCGGCGGAAGACGCGGACGCTCGGTCTCGTCTGATCGGTCCTGCCGAGCGAGGAAGGTCGCGAAGCCTTCCAAGACGTCGGTAGTGAAAAGAAATCGGAGGCGGCGCACGCGACGTCGAAGGTCCGCCCGACCTCCAATCAACTCCATGACCTGCAGCGAGTCGAGTCCCTCCGCGAGCAGATTCGCGTCCGAGGCGATCGAGTCGGGTTGGCGATCGAGCGCCTTGCCCAACAGATCGCGCAAACGACGCGTAATCTGCCCGGCCTGTGTTCTGGTGAGGCGTTGAGCGCGTGCCGCTCTGGGAGGGCCCGAGCGACGGCTGGTCCGCTCGATGGATGGGCCGTGGCGTTCGAGGCGGCGCGGGTGAAGCTCCAGTACTCTTCCTCTCGAACGGGTAGGACGGCAGGACGATCCGCTGCCGGTCCTCGCCTTCGAAGAGCGCCTCCCACGCGGAATCACGCCGCGGATGTAGAGCGCGCCGAGGCTCTCGAGCATCTGCTCGACCTCATTCCGATCCCGCAGAGAGCGACGGCAGCCACAGGAGCGCATCGTGCCGCCGAACCGCGCCGGCGAACGTCGCGCCCGGCCGATCTCCACGAACGTGTCGCAGCCATTCGCCATCAGCCTGTCGACGTCCAGGGCGAGCCGCGCCGGGTCGGTGACGACCTCCTGCCGGCGGCCCGCTCGACAACGAGGCGAAGGCCGGTCTCGAGATCGACGGCGCCGGTGACGCACGCCGCGACGTGCTGACCGAGGCCGTGGCCGAGGACCGCGTCCGGTTCGACGCCCACGATCGCCGAGCTCGGCGAGCGACCACTCGAGTGCGAAGAGCGCGGGCTCAACGGCCGCGGCATCCATCGCACTCAGCGATGCCACCTCGTCCAGAACCTCGAGGATCGGACGCGGCAGGATCGGGTCCAGGACGGCTGCAGAGCGATCGAGGGCGCGGCGGAACGACGGCCGACGGCGTACAAACGGCGGCCCATGCCGTTGTAGATCGAGTTCTGTCCGCCGAAGAGCATCGCGATCGTGGGCCGTTTGGCCGCGCGAGGCGGCGATACGCCCGGCGCGCGCAGAGCGGCGGCCGCCGAGGCCGACGTCCGGGCGACGGCGAACCGGCGGCGCGGGAAATGGGAGCGGCCCGTCGTGGAGGTGTAGGCGGCGTCGGCGAAGGCCTCGTCGTTCAGGCCGTCGAGACGATCGGCCATCTGGCCGGACACACGCGTGAGCGCGCTGTCCGTTCGCGCGGAGACGCAGACGAGGCGCGCGACGGGTGCGTGTGGCGACGCGCGCTCGTGTCGTTCGGGCGCCTCCTCGAGGATCACGTGCGCGTTGGTGCCGCTGAACCCGAGGGACGTGACGCCGGCGATGCGGCGGCGGCCCGGCTCGCGAAGCCACGGGCGAGGGGCGGTCGGGATCTCAACGGCGTCCGCGAGATGGCGCGATCACGGGGTTCAGCGTCTCGAAATGGAGATGCGGCGGCACCTCGGTGTGAGAGAGCGCGAGCGTGGCCCTCAGCATGCCCGACGCGCCGGCAGCCGCCTCCAGGTGGCCGATGTTCGACTTGACCGATCCGACGATGAGCGGCCGGCGGCGGCCCGATCCCAAGGCGTCGACCGCGGCCGAGAGCTCGACGGGATCTCCGAGACGCGTGCCCGTACCGTGCGCTTCGAGGTAGTCGACGAGATCGCCCCCGATTCCCGCGTCACGGAGTGCGGCCTCGATGAGGGCGCGCTGCGCGCGGCCGCTCGGGGCGGTGAGGCTCGTCGTTCGCGCGTCGTGGTTCACGGCGCTGCCGCGGATGACGGCGATCACGCGGTCGCCCTTCTCGATCGCGCTCGACAGCGACTCGAGGACGAACACGACCGAGCCTTCGCCGCGACCGTAGCCGTCCGCCCGAGCGTCGAACGCCTTCGACCGGCCGTCGGAAGCCAGCGCCTGGATCGCCGAGAGATGCACGAACGATCGCGGCGACGCGATGACGTGAACGCCTCCCGCAAGCGCCACGTCCGACTCGCCGCGGCGCAGGCTCTGCACCGCCATATGCACGGCGACGAGCGAGGACGAGCACGCGGTGTCGATCGCGATTGAAGGGCCCGAGAAATCGAGGACGTGCGACAGCCTCCCCGACGCCATGCACGGCAGCAGGCCCAGGAAGCTCGCGCTCTGGTACGTCGATCCCGTGATGCCTACGAACACTCCCGTATGGCCCGCCGAAAGGCGCGCGGGCGAGATGCCGGCGTGTGCAATTGCGTCCCAGGCGACCTCGAGCAGAATGCGATGCTGCGGGTCGAGTCCTTTCGCGTCCGCGGGGGACACGCCGAAGAACTCGGCGTCGAAGAGATCCGGGTCCTCCAGAAACGCGCCCTCACGGGTGTACGTCTTTCCCGCGATCCCGCGACGCGGGTCGTAGAAGTCGTCGGCGTTCCATCGAGCGCGAGGCACGACGCGGACGGCGTCGACGCCGCCGCGGAGGAGTTCCCAGAACGCCTCCGGATCCGAAACAGTCGACTCCTTTCCCGGCAGGCGGCAGCCGATGCCGACGATGGCGATCGGTTCGTGCCCTTGGGTCGGAGCGCGCGCTGAATCGATCGGGGCCTTTGCGGACGCAGTCGGCGACGGAGACGAGAAATGCAGCGCGAGAAGATGGTCGCAGAGAGCGTCGACCGTCGGATGGTCGAACGTCACGGTTGCCGGAACGGCCCGTCCAAGAAGCGTGCTGAGCGCGTTCGCGAGCTCAACGGCGCCGATCGAATCGAGGCCCAGATCGCCGAACGTCGCCCGATGCTCGATGCCCCCGACCGGCATGACCGGCATGACCGGCGTGCCCGGCGTTCTCTCCAGGATCCGCCAGAGGCACGCGGCGATCTCGGCTTCGAGAGCGGTCCGCCGCTCCCGTTGAGCGAGGCCGCGCAGCCGGCACACAAGATCCGTGTCGACGATCGTGCCGCGCCGCGCCTCCACGGCCGTCTGGAGCTCGTGCGTCTTGATTTTCCCGAGATTGGTCTTCGGCAGGCTCTCGAAGAAGAGGACGCTCGCCGGCATCTTTCTCGGATTGAGGTGGGCGCGGCAGTGCGCCAGGATGTCGGCCTCGGAGATGAGGCTGCCGGGCGCGCGAACGACGCACAGCACGACTTCCTCGCCGAGGAAAGAGTTCGAGAGCCCGACCGCCGCCGAATCCTCGATGTCGCGCGCGCGGAGCGGCGCGACGACGTCGATGATCTCCTGCGGGGAGATTTTCACTCCGCCCTGGCTGATCTGCTCCTTGCTCCGGCCCACGATGAAGAGCTCGCGGTTTCCGGCGAGGTAGCCGACGTCACCCGTCGCAAACCAGCGCCCGCCTGGCGCCGACGCGCCACGTTCGGCGCTCACCCACGCGGCCCTGAGCTCGACGCCGCCTCTTGCGCCAAGACCGAGCTCGAGGCCGTGCTCGTCCACAATGCGAGCCTCGACGCCCGGCGCGAGACGCCCCACCGAGCCCGCCTCGTTCGTCAAGGTCCCGAGTGTGGCGCCGGGAACTTCGGCTGAGCCCGTAGCTGACGCTCCACCGGACGCCGCACCTGGCCTCGAAGCGCGCGGCGAGCGTCGCCGGAACCGCGGCGCCTCCTACCACTACCGTCTTGAGTGACGACAGATTGTAACGGTCGATGTCCGGTGCAGACACGAGCGCCTCGCACATCGCCGGTACGAGGATGGTCGTGTTGACGCGATGGCGCTCGACGGTCTCGAGGAACAGGGCGGCATCGAACGCCGGAAGGCACACGATTGTGCTCTTCGACACCAGCCGCAGGAAGAAGAAACTCCCGCCGAGCGCGTGCGCGGGCGGAATGGCCATGAGCCTCACGAGCAGCCGGCTCGCGCGCGCGTTCATATTCCGTGGCGACGGGTACCGGCCCGCGACGTGGCCGTGCGTGTAGACGATCCCCTTTGGAGTGCCGGTCGTTCCGCTTGTGTAGACGATTTGCGCGGCGTCGCCCTCGTCACGAGCGACTGGACTCACGAGGGGCGCGTGGCCGTCGATTAACCCGGCGAGAGTGTGCCCACTGTCTTGCGCCTCGCCCGACCCCGCGACGAGACGATGCCGAACCCGCGTCGTCGCCTCTGCGAAACGCGCAAGGGTTGCCGCCGTACCCACGACGGCCGTGGGCATGGCTTCCCGGATGATCCGCGCGACCTCGCGCGGCGCGCCGTCCGCAGAGAGAACCACTGGCACCGTGCCGGCGCGAAGGGCGGCCTCGAAGGCGAGAAACAGATTCGAAGCCGCTTTCAAGGAAGAGGGCGACGCGATCACCCGGCTCGACGCCGATGTCGAAAGCCCGGCCGCGAGCCGGCAGGAACGCTCGAACAGCACCCGGGCGCCGACCACGTGAACGTTGCCCCCGACGATCGCAGGGTAGTCGCCGTCAAGGTCGAGCGTCTTGTCGGCCGATCCCGGCGACGTTCATAGCCCTTGGTCTGCACAGTGGGTGAGGTTCCATGCACCTCGTCGCGGAATGGCGAAGGGCCGAGCGGGCGCCTGTCACGGTGCAAGCTCCGTGCCTTGCGCGAGGCGGATGACGCCGGCTTCCACCGCTTGGGCGGTGCCTGGATTCGCCATCACAACGCTCCGATTGTTTTCGGCGGAGGGGTCGTCAAGGCAGACTTTTCTGGTGCCTCCGGGTAAACGGCGTCGGACGACAGCGCGACCGCTTTCTGCGCGAAACCTTAGATTGCTGAGGAGGCCTCGGCTGGGCGGTTTGCGGCGTCTTTCACGATCTGGCCGACGGTGCAAGGCGAGTGCGATGATGATGAACAGGTGAATGTCGACCTGCCTGGCGGTCCACATCCAGGGGCAAGAGCGCCACAGTTGATCACCATGAACGTGACGCCGACCGCCAGGACGTGGGCGACTCATCTCCGGCGCCGGCCGCATCCGAGTCGCGCGACGAACGTGAGCACGCCCAGGGTCACGATCCGGTAGAAGTCGCCGACGAATCCGTTCGGAAGAAGGCTCCAGCTACAGGTAGCGCATGTAGTCGATGGGAGCCAGGCGGCGGCTGAAACGTGGACGGCTCGTAAATTAGCCGCACGAGGCGCGCGGTAGACGAGCACCCGCGAGCCGGGGTTGCCGCTGAGCGCGACCTCTCCCAGATAGATGGCGGCGGCGCACACGGCGCCGACGGTCGCCGCGCACTCTGAGCTTCTTCGTCCAGAAAAAAACAGGTAGACCAGAAACGGGAGCGAGACGAGCATGACGTTGTCCGGCCGCAGTGTCAGCGTTGTCACGAGCACGGCGATGGGGCGGTCTTCGCGCGCCCGTGCTCGACGACAGATAGATGCCGAGCAACGTCAGAGGAACCCTGACAGAAGGTCGGGCGTCGACAGGCGAGCCACCGCGCAGCAGTCTGGTAGGCGAGGAAAAGGCCGATACCCAGTATCAGTGTCAGCAGGGGAGCGAAGGACCGGCCGAGCCAGGCGAAGATTTAGGCCGCAGTGGCCACGTAAGCCGCCAGAGCGGAGATCAGGACCGTCGCCTGACGAGCGGGGCATTCCAGCGCGGCCCAGTCCCGCGACGAGGTGCGTGTAGCCCGGTTTGACCGAGGTGAACGGCAACTGATCCAGGAAATAGTGCGGGGTCTCCGCCATCGCGCGGGTATATGCGTTCTGCTCCAGCAGTCTGCGGTACGCGGGCTCGGGGAACCTGCTCCCGCACCGTTTGGTACGTCTTCGAATGGAGGGTCTCTGGGCACGCCGTTTATCTGCAGGGCCACGGCGACGTAGGGCAGCAGGTCCCAGTTGTAGAGCGGCCTCAACGTGCTCGCGTTGAACGCGATGCACGCCAGGAACAGCAGCGTCGCCAGGATGCGCATGTGCGGGATTCGATTCGACAGGCATGAGCCGGCACTCGCCTCGACGATTCAGTGCGGCGACATATCGGGGAACGGGAACGACAGAGTGTAGCTCACGCGTAGAGCACGGCCGAACCCCTCCCAGTACGAACATCCCGCACCCATAATCAGCCTCGACAGCAACTGGGCACCATCGTCGGGCGCTATCGGATCGTGTCGCTGATCGCTCGCGGCTGCCCGAAGGTGACTCAGGGAGGAAGGGCAAATGACGCGCATCGTCTGCACGGTGGGTCTCTCCGTGTTTTCCTTCGTGGCGCTGGCACAAGCGCCGCTGACCGTGTTCGAAGGCGCGCGCGTGATCGTCGGAGACGGCCGCGCGCCGATCGAGAACGCGACGATCGTCGTGAGCGGCGCCCGGATCGTGCAGGTCGGCCCGGCGGCACAGGTGAAGGCACCGGCGGGCGCGACGTCGGTGAGCCTGGCTGGCAAGACCATCATGCCGGCGATCGTCGACACGCACGTCCACACGAGCCAGACGCTCGCCGAACTGGAACAGGACCTGCGCCGCCGCGCCTACTACGGCGTGAGCGCCGCGATGAGCCTGGGGCAGGACATCGACGATGCGGTGTTCCAGGTTCGCGCCCGGCCACTGCCGGGCGCGGCGTTGCTGTTCACAGCCGGCCGCGGCATCACGATGCCTGAGCCTGGCCGCACCACGGCACCTTACTGGATCACCTCCGCCGCCGAGGCGCGCAAGGCGGTGCAGGAGCTCGCCGCGCGGAAGGTCGACATCGTCAAGATCTGGGTGGACGACAGGAACGGTCAGTTCAAGAAGCTGACCGCCGATTTGTACACGCCGATCATCGAGGAGTCGCACAAGCACAAGCTGCGCGTGACCGCGCACCTCTTCACGCTCGACGATGCGAAGGGGTTGCTGCGTGCCGGACTCGACGCGTTCGCCCATGGCGTCCGCGACCGCGACGTGGACGACGAGTTCATGGCGATGGTAAAGAAGCGTCCTGACCTGGTACTGGTTCCGAACCTGCCCGACCGCGGCGTGAAGTCGGATCTGGGCTGGCTGAGCAACAGCTTGTCGGCCGCGGAGTTGCAGAAGCTCGAAGCCGGCAACACCGACCGGCCGGACGCGCAGGCGGCGTTCGGCATTCAGGCACGCAATCTGGCGAGGATGAGCAGCGCTGGCGTGCGCGTCGCGCTCGGATCGGACGGCAACACGCCGTGGGCACCGCACGTCGAGATGGCGGACATGGTGGCCGCCGGCATGACGCCGATGCAGGTGATCGTCGCCGCGACCCGCAACGGCGCCGCGTTCGTCGGCATGAGCGACGCCGGCACGATCGAAGCCGGCAAGTCTGCCGACTTCATCATCCTCGACGCCAACCCGCTCGATGACATCGCCAACACGCGGCGGATCTCGGCCGTCTACCTCCGCGGCACAGCAGTGAACCGCGGTCGGTAGGCTCAGCCGTCCCTGCGCGCGCGCCGTCCGAATCGGCCGAGTCACAGAAGGCCACGGAGACACGGCCGACATTCAGTTTCGCGTGAAGCGAACAGGCTCGTGATCCCGGCAGGCCACCCAGGCTGGAGATGGCGCGATCTGCAGCGCCAGCAACTGCGCCGGCGACTTGGCGTGCTCCTTGCCAGATGGATGGCTGAATGCTCATTCCAGCATTGCAACCCGGCCGGGCCTGCTCGGAGCCGACGCACAGGGCAGCGGCTCGCGGCCGTGATCAGCGTCGTGCTGGCCGCAACCTCCACCGTGGAATCCGCTCAGCTCGCCGCGCCGCCACCGCCGGCTGCCCCCGCTCCCGCAAAGGCACAGGGCCCACCGCCAGAGATGGACTCTCCAGAGCCTGCTCTCCAGTTCCCGATTGAGTTGCTCGCCGGCCGTCCGATCGTGCGTGTGACAGTCAACGGCCATGGACCGTTTGCCTTCATGATCGATCCGGGGCTCCGCGCACCACGATCGATCAGGCGCTGGTGGAAGCGCTCGAGTTGAAGCCTCTCCCGGGCGCTACGGGGCGCGCGGACGTGACGATCGATGTTGGTTTCGGCGCCGACACGCTCAAAGCCGACACGCTCAAAAACGTTGTCGCAGAGATCGCGAGCACGAGGCGCGTTGTCGAGTTCGGACCGGGCGGACAGCCTCGTGGAGTACTGGGTGCGTCGCTCTGGACGGGTCAGCTCGTCACGATCGATTTTGGCCGCCGGCGGCTTCGAATCGTGCCCGGGGCCCTGCCCGAACCGAACGGCAAGGACGTCTTCGCCCTCCAGACACCATCACAGGACCTGGTGGTTCCGCTCACGGTGGGCGGACGGTCGCTGATGTGCCAGGTCAATCCGATGGCGTCGCACGGCCTGTTGTTGCCTGCGCCGTCGCTCGCCGAGCTTCCGATCGACAAGCTGTCCATATCTGCCGCGCGCATCCATCATCAGGGCGCGACCCTCACGGCAAGGAGGCGCGGTCACGAGCCACGTCACGATCGCGTCGTTGATTTCGATGAGCCCAATGTGGAGTTTGCCGAAATGCGGCGACGTTGCCATCCTCGGCAGCCGATGGCTCGTCGAGTTCGCGCTGACGTACGACCTCACGAATGGCAGAGTGCGCCTGGAGCGGTCGGCGGAGGAACTATAGTCAGGTAACCGGGCGTGATCCACAGGTCAAGAGGAACCCTGGATCGGGCAGGCGATCCGCAGGCCATCGGCCTGACGCTGATGGGGTCGACCGGACTCCCAACAACTCAGAACGTTCGTGAGCTCAGAGAAAGCAGTCAACGGCTATACTCTGCACGCCATGAGGAATGCGCCATTTCCCCGTCTTGCGGTCGTGTTCCTACTCGGCGGGGTCATGTGGGTGGCGCACGCACACGGTCAGCAGTTTGGCCGAGAGCCAGCGAAACTAAACGTCGTCAAAATTCAGGACGACCTGTATGTCATTCACAACGACATCCTTCCTGGTAATTCGACGGCGTTGATCACCGACGAAGGTGTCGTGCTGGTTGATGACAAGTTCGCGGTCGATCACGACAACGTCGTGGCCGAGTTGAGGAAGGTCACGGGCAAGCCCATCCGATACGTGATCAACACTCACCATCACGCGGACCACAATGGCGGCAACCTGAAGATGCAGCAGATGAACGTTCAGGTGATTGCGTCTGAGCAGGCGCGCGAAAACATGATGAGCGGTCCACGAGACGGCCTGTTTATCGACACGCAGCCGGGCTTCCCGAACGTGACGTTCGCAGATCACTTGTCCCTTCATCTGGGCGGCAAGCGCGTGGATCTCTATCACTTCGGCCGCGCCCACACCAACGGCGATGTCGTGGTCTATTTCCCGGCGCACGGACGCTGGCGGCGGGCGATATCTTCGTGTCCGACCCTGCGACCGCCCAAATGATCGACTATGCCGGCGGCGGCAGCGCGAAGGAATGGACCAGAACGCTCGATTCCGTGCTGCAACTCGAATTCGAGACCGTAATTCCGGGTCACGGCAATGTCACGACAAAGCAAGAGATGCGCAAATTCCGCGATAGCACGCTTGCGCTGCGCAACCGCGTGCACGAGATGGTCGTGCAGAAGAAGTCGCGAACCGAAATTGCAACGATGCTGCAGAGCGACTTTCGCTTCAGCCAGCGCCTGTTGGACCGAGCACTCGATGGCCTGATCGGTGAGCTGCAGTAGATTCTGGCTACGACTCCCGACGAATCAGCGAGATTCACCCCCCCGGCTGCTGGGAGCTGCCATCCCAGTTCTGGAAGGCTGATTCTGGCCAAGCCGCGAATCTCAATGTACGGGGCGCTTACTTCTGCCCACGGCGCCGATCGAAGGGTTCGTGACCAATCCGTGACCACTTCCGACACTGGAAAAGAAAAGGCCCGATTTCTCGGGCCTTTTCTGTATTGGTGCGGAAGGGAGGACTCGAACCCCCACGGGATTGCTCCCACAAGCTCCTGAGGCTTGCGCGTCTGCCAATTCCGCCACTTCCGCAGGCAGGATTTCACGGCGAATCAGGATTCTGCCGTGAGCGACGAGTATACCAGCGACCTAGAACTCATCTCACAAACCCGCCGGCATTCGGCCGCCCTCGGTGCTACGCCAGGTTTGTGGGATGAGTATTCTAGTGTCGCAAGACCGAGCGGCCTGTGAGGTCTTGCGCCGGCTCGAATCCGAGCAAATCGAGAATCGTCGGCGCGATATCGACGTACCGAGACCTCCATGAACGTGTCCGTCCGCTGAATGTCGGACCGCCAGCCAGAAACAGACCGTATCGGGAATGCCAGGCCTTCCAGAGCGTCGTCATGCGACTCGGCTCGAAACCGTGGTCGGCGACGATCAGGACGTTCGGCGGTGTGGGGAACGCGGCGATCAACCGTCCAATCCGTTCATCGAGGTGAGAAACAGATGCTCGATCACCCGGCCCAGCGCCTTGACATCCTCTGGAGCCTGGGGGTCGGCCGGGATACTGTCGGGAAACCGGTACGGCCAGAAGGCATGGCACACACTGTCGAGGTCACCGACATACAAGAAGACCATCTGCAGGTCCGGGTCCTCGGTCACAAGCTGCTCCGTGACATCGAACATGCGTTCTCCGACATCGATGGCCCGTCTTGAGGACATCGGCCGGGTCGACCAGCGCACCAGGAGGGCTCGGACGGTCGAGGTCGGCAGGAATTTGTCGGACGGCGGTATCAAGATTTTCCAACGGCCACTCGAGCGACCGAAGCACCTCATCGGCCTTCGATGCAGGCGTCACGAGGCGATCCCGCTGCCCCGGATGGACACCCATCATGTCCCAGAGATCGGCGACGGTGCGGTTGGAGACGACGTACGCCGTTTGCCCGTTGGCTGGATAGGTAAACGGAAAGAACACGACGCCGGTTTTCACGCCAGCGTCGCTCGCACGCTCCCACACCGGCGCGCGCCGTAAGCGCCGTCGGTCGGCCGGCGCGGCATCGACCACACCGGCCCTCAGCATCGTCTGGTCGAACAGCAGCACGGGATTCATCAACAGGTTCACGTCAATGGGAGTTCGAACGCCGGCAGAAATGGAGCCGTTGCGCCGAGGTTCTCATGCACACCGAGTTGATCCCGGTGGTAGCCCGTCACGACGCTCGCCCATGCGGGGGTGGACCAGGTACGGAGGCCACAGCGCTTCAACTTGCCCTTGCACACCGTCGGCGGCCAGCCGCGCCAGCGTGGGAACCCTCCCTTCGGCCATCAAGGGGCGCAGAGCACGCCAATCCCCGCCGTCGAGGCCGATGACGAGCAGAGGTCGCGTGTTCGCCGTGCGGTGTGCGGAAACCAGCGGCGGCTGATCGGACAACACAGGCAGGCTCAAGGGCCGCACCTCGACGAACAGCCTCACAAAGCCCGCCGCTGTCACGACGACCACCGCCCAGACCATGGGCCGCGTCCGGATCGAGAGCCTGTCGCTGAGCCGTCGGTACGTGAGTGCGCTGACGACAACGATGGCCGCGAGACCACCGCGACCGTGAACGCATTCTCGGGCATCGACAGGCGGGAGAGAGGCTCCATTCGAGACGGCAGCCGGCCTAGAGGAGCCGATCGGGAGGATCGCGAGAATCCAGAGGAAGGACGCAAGGCGCGGATTCCGGAAACGCCAGCGTGGTACCCATTCCGCGGCCGCGAGAGGCCAGCTCACGAACAATGAGAGCAGCACGGCGACGAGCAGGAACAACCCGCTCGAGAATGGCCGCGACGGCCGCCCACCCGGCGGGTGTTTGCGGATACAGGTGGTGTGCCCGAAGGATCATCGGTCCGAGCAACCACACGCCGAGCATCACACCCACGGGTCCGCTCCACATCACGGCGGACCGAACGTTGCGGGAAATCACGATGAGCGCGAGGCTCGCGAAGATCGTGATGCTCAGGACGAAGAAGACCACCTGCACGACGACGCCATCATAACGGCGAAGTCCACCAGCCTCGACGCCGCGTCCATGTGCGTTGCTATACTCTCGGCGTTGCCGCGCGACGCTGCCGACGAACAGTCACTCAGTATCGTTGGCCGACCATTCGTTCAGGTAACCTGGCGCTCACGAGCGCCTACGGCCTCAGCGTGGGCCTGCTGGCGGTCGCGAGCCGATGGCCCGACCTTCCCTGGCACTTCGTTCCATTTCTTCTGCTCGTCTCCATGCCTTGCGCGCTCGTGCTCGTCGGTGTGACGGGTGCCCTTGGTCGATTCTCCCGATGATCCCGTTGGTGGCCTGGACGGCGGCGGGGGTGCTCGCCGTGTGGTTCTCGGTACCGAACGTCCTCTGGCCGATTGCGGCACTCGTCGGGTTGGGTCTCGTCCCTGAGTTGAGGTCGATTCGATTCGCTGGCCGCTTTGCGATTCTGCTCGTGCTCCTCGTCATTGGATACGCAGCGGTGTGGAACTTCAATTCCTTCCTTGCCCCGCTGTCGGTCGGCCGACTTGGCGACCCGGCATTGATCGCGGTCGATCGCTGGCTGCTCTCGGCTTCGACCTATGTCGGTGTGTTTCCGGTGTTCGAATCCACGCCGGCTTTCCTGTTGCTCGAGCGGTCTACCTTTTCTTGTTTGCCGAGATCCTGACGGTGGCGCTCTGGCTGTCGGCGTTCCGGCCCGCTGACGCTTACTGGTGGATCGCGCGGCTGTTCACGGCGTACGGCACGGGCCTCGTCATTTTTCTGGTCTGGCCGACGGTCGGGCCACAATCTACGCGCCTGATTCACTTCGACCGGAGTGGCATCACACGTCCACGTTCAGAACGATGCAGGCCATGGCGCTCGACTATGAGCGCATCGTCGCGGGAGGTCGAGGCGGCATGAACTACTTCATCGCGTTTCCGAGCCTCCACGTCGCGGCCGCCGTCGTTTGTCAGATCGGGGTGCGAGAGAGTCGAGCGTTGTTTGCACTACTTCTGCCCGTGACGATGCTGGTGGCCGCGAGCACGTTCTTACTCGGATACCACTATGTGCTCGACGTGCCCGCCGGAGTCTTGACCGGGCTCATGGCCTCGTGGATGGTCGACAGGCTGTCGCGGCGGCTCGATAACCATGCAAGGAACATCACAACGACCCCGATCGGGTAGATCGCCGCAACCACGCTTGCGAATCGAAGACCGTCGACCTGCGTCCACAGAGTCTGAATCGGCACGCAGAAGAGTCCCAGCGAGATATCGCGGCGCTGGCGAGCGGGGCCAGCTGGCGATATGGGCCCACGACGATCGGGAAGGTAATCAAGTCCATCCGAGTGGCGAGAACATCGTGGTCCACGCCATCGCGAGCACCCATCGCCGGTCGACATCGGAGACGCGGCGCACCGCGATGCCAGTCACCACTGCAAGAACGGCGACGGCGGCGATGAGAGCGACGGGCAAATCGAAATGGGCAGCCCCCTCAGAATCGCCCTGAACCGCGCGCAATCGGCGCCCACAGCGAACCATTCTCGGGATGGCCGAGCCAGATGACCTTGCGGCTGAGGAGCAGCCATTCGCGCCAGGGCGCAAGACCCATCCACAATCACGGCCCGAGGTTCACAGACAAAGCGCCGGCGGCGGCGACCGCAGCCGTGGGAACGGGCAGGAACAAGAGCAGCAGCAGAAGTTGCGGCTTCAACGCGATGGCGGGAGCCAGCCAGAGGCCCGTGGCAACGGCCGATGACGGGGATGACACCCATGCGCACGTCACGGAAAACAGCAGGAACCAGGTCACCTGACCTTGTCCCCAGACCATCGCGCACGGCATCGCGGCCAGCATGGCGCCCGCGATCCAGAACCGGCGCCGACACAGGGGCATGTGCAGCGCACGGAAGATGACAACCAATGACGCCGCGACCGAGACCGCACCAACGGCGCTCCACACGAGAAATGCCGCTCGCATCGACAGGCGTGACAGAGGTGAGAGGACGAGGGCGAGCCACGGCGGATTGAGATTGGGCCGCGCCGTATCGGGATACAGCGACGCGGCGCCGTCTCGCCACGCTTGGCGCTGTAGTAGAACGGTCGAAAATCGGTGCGAAGCGGATCCCTGGTGAGGAGAATGCCCGACATCGCCACCAGACAGAACACGACCCACGCGAACTGAACCGGCGTCGGACGATTCACGGCTCGGTGCTCGATGGCACGGCGCAGATTATCATCTCCGCGATGACGTTCCCGCTGGTCACAGGCGCCATGTTCTTTGTCGTGGCGTTATCACTGCTGACGTCCAGGGAACTACCGACTCACCGTTGCCCTTGGCGCCCCCTGCGGGATGGCGCTCGGAGTGTGGCTGCTCGCGCCGCTTTCGATGAACGGGCATCACTTGGTCCCGAGCACTGTTGGCCATTGGCTGCTCCTCGACGCGTTTCTGGCAGCGACGTTCGCCGTCGGCGGCACAGTCCTCGCCCTCTTGCTCTGCTGGCCGCTTGCCCTGGCTGGCCTGACGCGCTGGAGAAACGCACGGCTGTCGGCGTTGGGCGCCCTGACCGTTCTTGCGGTCTGCCTTGCCGTGGGATTCATCGGCGCGGGCGCTCTGATCGAACTGACCGGATTCGCGCGTACACATCAGCTTCGGAGTCTGCTGCAGACGGTGAAGCCGCTTGTGATGACAATCGTCCCTGTCGTCGCGTTTCTGGTCTGTGGTTGGCGTGGTCACGCTCCAGGGCCGCCTCACCGCCCGGCCACGTCGTTGCGTGGTCGTCTGCCATCGCCGCAGGGTTGGTGGCACTGCCCCTCAGATCGATGCACGCCCTCGGCAATAGAAGTGGGCCCGCTCGTCCGGCGGGCAGCCGGTCCGCGCCGGGCGCCCCTCTTCGTCGTCGGCCTCGACGGAGGGAGTTGGCGGGTTCTTCGTCCTTTGAATCGATTCGGGCCGGCTGCCGACTTTAGAGCGCCTGGTCAAGGATGGTCTGCACGGGGAGACCGTCGCGGCGTGGCCACCGTTCTGGTCCGGCCCCGCCTGGGCGGCCATCATGACAGGGCATCCGAGGGAGGCGTTCGGCCTTTACGAGCAGGTCTCGGCCAAGGTGCGCGGGCTCCCGAAGTTTCAGGTTCCGCTGGGCGTTGATCTGCGGCTCAGCATTCTTGCGGTCATCGAAGCGACGCTCGTGTTGCAGAACCTCATGGAACTCGAGCCGTTTCCACGAGATCTGCTCCAGGTCCCGCCGATTTGGGAACGCTTGCACGACGCGGGTGCGAGAGTCGGCGTGGTGCGCTTCCCGTTTTCCTACCCCGCTGTCGGCCAGGCCGAGCACGTGGTCTCGTTCCGGGTCGTTTCCGATTTCTGGAACATGCTCGGCGTCAAGCCAGGCGACCGGAAATTCCTGATTTCGTCCTCTCAAGGACCCGAAAGACTTCTGCGTTGGTTCGGCGAGCCGACAATCGACCCACAGCTTTTCGATGGCGTCCTGGCAGGTCCGGAATGGCCCAGGCCTGCGGGAACGTTGCTTGATCCGTCTCCGATCATGGGTGAGCTCCTGACGACGTCCCATCGGACCTTCGGCCTGACTCAGGAGCTTCTCGAGGGAGACACGACGCTCGATGCACTGATGCTTTACGTCGGCGAGTTCGACGTGGCGTCTCACGCGCTGTGGCCGTACCGCTTTCCAGCCGACTATCCTCCCGGTCGGGTCGCGGCGCGCGACATTGAAGTGGGCGGCCCACTCTTCGATCGCTACGTCATCGACTTCGACAGGCACCTCGGTGAGCTCATCGCGCGGTTCGATCGCAGACTCAACGTGTTGCTCGTATCGGACCACGGCACAGAAGCGTCGCGCGAGTCGACCATCTGGCACGGATGGCACGCGCGCCAGGGCGTATTCGTCGCCGCGGGACCGGACGTCCCCGCACGATGAACAGTTCCTGTCGGTGACCTACGCCGACGTCGTACCGACCATGCTCAATCTGCTGAACTTCGACCAGCCGGCGGACCTGAACGGACGGTCGGCGCTTCGAGCCAGAACGGCACGATCGATACCGCCCGTGTCGGGGCCGCCCTCCGAATAGCGGCTCATGCCCATCCTCGTCGTCGGTATCGCCGGCGGGTCCGCGAGCGGGAAAACGACGGTCGTCGAACGCCTGGTGGATCGGCTGGGCGCCGATACGTCTCTCGTCATCGCACACGACCGGTACTATCGCGACCAGAGTGCGATTCCTTCCGAGGCTCGGGCGACGTTGAATTTCGACCACCCGGACGCGCTCGACACGGATCTGCTCGTCTCACATCTTCAGTCGCTTCGCGCCGGACTGCCGGTTGACGTTCCGGTCTACGATTTCTCGCGTCATGCCCGCGAAACACATGTGGAGCGAGTCGATCCGCGGCCGGTGATCCTCGTCGAAGGCGTGCTGGTCCTTGCCGACTCGCGCCTGCGCGATGCATGTGACCTGCGGGTGTTCGTGGAGACCGACGAGGACACTCGGTACTCACGCCGGTTGAAGCGTGATGTGGCCGACCGCGGCCGGACAGTCGAATCGGTGCGGTCGCAATACGCCGCGACCGTGCTCCCCATGCACCTGCAATTCGTCGAGCCGAGCCGTCGCTACGCCGACCTCGTCGTGACGGAGGGCGGATTCAATGACGAAGGAATCGCCCGCGCCGTGGAGGAGATTCGGCGGTTGACGCGAGCGCGCGTTCAGTAACGTCTCACTTCTGGCTTCAACTTCTAACTTCTAACTTCCCTCTAGGCGGGGTCGTGCCACGCGCCGCCTGGAATGAGCCCTTCCGCTTCCGCCGGACCGAACGATCCGGCTTCGTAGGTAGATGACTGGCGAACGAGCCTCGAGAATCGGCTCGACCACACGCCACGCCGCGGTGACGTTGTCGGTCCGGGCGAAGAGCATCTGGTCGCCGCGCATCGCGTCACCGAGCAGCCGCTGATAGGCCGGCGTGACGTTGACCGCGTCGCGGCAGGCGTCGAGATCCACCGACTCCCCCGCCATCGTGTCGCCCGCGCGCTTCGCCCGGGCGCCCAACTCGATGACCACGTCCGGACTGAGACGGAACCGCAGGTGGTTCGGCGGCGAGGCGGCCACGTCGTCGAAGACGGACAACGGTGGCCGCTTCAGTGCCACGAACACCTCGGTGGCGGTGGTCTTGAGCATCTTGCCCGTGCGGATGTACACGGGCACGTCTGCCCAGCGCCACGAGTCCACGTGCAGGCGAAGGGCCACGAACGTCTCCACGTCAGAGTCCGGCGCGACGCCGTTCTCGTCGCGGTAGCCGGCGAACTGGCCGCGAACGACGTCCGCGGGGTCGATCGGGCGCATCGCATGGAAGGCCTGCGTCTTGGCGTCGCGAATCGCCTCGGGTTCATGGCCGACCGGCGGTTCCATGAGCAGCAGCGCCGCAACCTGCAGCAGGTGGTTCTGAACGACGTCGCGGACCGCCCCGAGCTCCTCGTACAGGCGGCCGCGGCCTTTCACGCCGAACGACTCGGCCATCGTGATCTCGACGCGCTCCACGTGGTCGCGATTCCAGATCGGCTCGAGGAAACGATTCGCGAACCGGAAGTACAGGAGGTTCTGGACGGGCTCCTTGCCGAGGTAGTGATCGATCCGGAAGATGGACGACTCGCGGAAAGAACTGGTGAATGACGCGATCGAGCTCGACCGCCGAGGCGAGGTCGCGGCCGAACGGTTTCTCGAGCACCACGCGCGCATCCTCCGCGCCGAGCGTCGCCAGCCCGCGGACGACGTCGGCAAACGCACTGGGAGGAATCGCGAGATAGAACAGCGGACGCGTACGGCCGTCGAGCGCATCGCGAAGCCGCTTGAACGTTCGCGCGTCCTGGTAATCGCCGCTGATGTAGGTGAGCTGGCGCTCGAGCACGTCGAATGCCGCGGGATTACGCCACCGTGCGCTTCGACGCTGGCTCGCGCGCGCGTCGATGAAATCCTCGGTCGTCCAGTCCGACCGTGCGACGCCAATCACGGGCATGTCCAGCTGACCGGCGGCGGCGAGGCCGTGCAGAGCCGGAAAGATGCTCTTGAACGCCAGATCGCCGCTGGCGCCGAAGATCACGAGGGCATCGGAACGCGGCGTTGCCACGTGTTGAGGATAGACCATGATGCCGGGGTACCATGTGGCTGTGTTTCGCCAGTGTGAAGACGCGCGCCGGAATGCTGCTCGTCATCGTCGCGGTCTCGGGCGGACCGACCGCCGCGCTGGCTCTGCGCCAGTCGGTCGTGGACGTCTCGATCTTCCGCGACATGGCGTGGCGTCCGCTCGGTCCGTTCCGGGGTGGGCGCACAACCGTCGCCGTCGGAGTGCCGTCGCAGCCCAACACGTTCTTTGCTGGCACGGCGAACGGCGGCGTGTGGAAGACGACCGACGCCGGCCGCGCGTGGCGGCCCATCTTCGATCGGGAAACGACAGGCGCGGTCGGATCGATTGCTGTCGCGGCCTCGAACCCCGGCGTCATCTACGTCGGCACCGGCGAAGCACCGCTCGACCGGCACGCCGCACGTGGCCAGGGTCTCTACAAGTCCGCCGATGGCGGAGCTTCGTGGACGCTCATGGGCCTCGCCGATCACGCGGCATCTCTCGGCGGTCATCGTGGACCCATCCAACCCCGAGCGCCTGTTCGTGGCCTCGACAGGCAGCGCGTTCGGACCGGGCCGCGACCGTGGCGTCTTTCGGTCAACGAACGGCGGGCGGTCCTTCGAACAGGTGTACTTCAAAGATCAGGACACTGGCGCGCTGGACCTCGTTTTCGATCCCGTCCGACGCATCGACTGTGTACGCCACGCTGTTTCAGTCACGACAACCCGCCTGGTCTGGCGAACCGGCGGCCGGACCTGGCACCGGCATCATCAAGTCCACCGATGGTGGCACGACCTGGAGACCGGCTGACCGCGGATTGCCCACCTTTTCCGATCACCGACTGCGTCGCATCCGGATTGCCATCTCGGCGTCGAACCGCTCCAGGTTGTTCGCGGTGGTCGCCGCGAACGCTCGCGGCGGCATCTATCGCTCCGACGATGCCGGCGCGTCCTGGACGCTGGCTCATGCGGAATCAGCAACGGCCGCGACGAACGACGACAGCGCGACCCTCGCGGTCGATCCCTCGAATCCTGATGTCGTGTATCTGACCGGAGCCCCTGTCCTCCGCTCCTCCGACGGCGGCCGCACCTTCACCGCGTGGCGCACGGACCCCTCGGGCGGCGCGTACCGGAGCCTCTGGGTCAATCCCAGCCAGCCGGGCACTGTGATGCTCAGCGGAGATCGCGGCGCCGTCGTGACGGTCAACGGCGGTGAGACGCTGGAGCTCCGCGTACAACCAGGCAACGGGCCAATTCGCACATGTCGTCACGGACACTGGGTTTCCCTATCGCGTGTGCGGCGCGGAGCGCGACAGCCCGCCGGGCTGTCTTCCAAGCCGAGGTCCAGGGGGACGCATCGCGGCGGGCGACTGGCGGAGCGTGAGCCCGGTCGCCGGGCGCGCCGTCGCCCCGGACCCGCAGGATCCCGACATCGTGTTCTCCGGCGCCGTGTCGCGGTTCGATCGGCGCACGGGCCAGATGCAGGACGTCGGCCCCGCGTCTCCGGCGAGTGGGGCGAGTGAACGGACCGGTCCGCTCGTGTTCTCCGCCGACGGCCGGACGTTGTACTACGGAGCGAACGTCGTGTGGCGCGGCGCCGGCGGCCTGACGTGGTCGGTCATGAGCCCGGAGCTTTCGCGCGAGGATTCGGGCGCTCGCTCGAGCATCTCGGCGCTTGCACCGTCTTCAATCGAGAACCGGCTGGTCTGGGCCGGGACGGATGACGGAACGATTCACCTGACGCGCGACGCCGGGCTCACCTGGACTCGAACGAGTCCGCCCGGCTTCGCACCGTGGTGGCGTATCTCGTCGATCGAACCCTCACACTTCGACACGAATACGGCCTATGCGTCCGCGGTGGCCACGTCGCTCGATGACGATCGCCCCTACCTGGTCCGGACGCGGGATGGTGGCGCCAGTTGGCAGGCGATCTCGACGGGCCTTCCAGCTCGAGCCACTGTGCATGCGATTCGCGAGGACGCCTTTCGGCGTGGACTGCTGTTCGCGTCAACCGATCGGTCGGTGTTCGTGTCGTTCGATGATGGGGAGCATTGGCAATCGATCCGTTTGAATCTGCCGCCCGTGCCGATCACGGATCTCAGAGTGAAAGACGCGGACCTGGTGATTTCCACCGATGGCCGTGGTTTCTGGGTCCTCGACGACATCTCGCCATTTCGTCAAATCACGGGCGACCTCACACGGGCCAGTGTGTTTCTTTTCCGGCCGTCGACGGCGTGGCGGACGCACCCGATGCAACCGCTCGACCCGTCCGCTCATCGCGATGAACCGTACGGAGTCAACCCGCCAGACGGCGTCGCGATCAGCTACCTCGTGGGTGCGGATGCGGGCGCCGGCCCGGTGACCATCGAAATCATCGAAACGGTGACGGGCGACCTCATTCGGCGCTACTCGAACGATTCCACCGCCGGATTTCATCGTGTCATCTGGGATCTCAGGTACACGCCAATCGATGGACGCACGATTTGGGTGATGCCCGGCAGCTATCAGGTGCGCCTGACGGCCGGGTCACAGGTGGCGCGGCAGGCGGTAATCGTGCGGATCGATCCGCGCGTCCGCGCGTCAACAACCGACCTCACCAACCAGTTCAAGCTGTCACGGGCGGTCTACGAGCGACACCGCCGTCTCGCCACCGCATTGGAACGCCTGCAGGACACTCCGTCGGATCGCGAACGCGGTGCCTCGCTGCGCCGCATCGCCACCGAGGTCGGTCGAGCGCTGGACTTGTTGCAGCAGGCGGACGCCCGTCCGTCGGCTGCGATTGACGCGGCCGCGACGGCCGCACTCGCCAGTGCCGACGCCGCACTCGGGGTCGAGTGATCTTGCGACGCGTCATCTTCCTTCTCATCGTGTCAACGGTCGCGGTCCTGACCGCTCGCCAGGCCGAGGCGCAGTGGTACGCCGGCCTGTACCTGGGCGCGAATCACACGCGGTCCGCGTCCGTGACCATCGATCAACCCGCGCTCGGCCGCTCCTTTACGTTCGAGGATGTCGATTTCGACGGCCGTCCGTTCGAATCACCGCAGTACTACGGGTGGCGGGTGGGGCGTCTCTTCGGTCAATCGCGCACGTTCGGCATCGAACTCGAGTTCATCCATCTGAAGGTCATTGGACGGACTGACCGCGCGTATCCGGTGTCCGGCCTCGACACGAATGAAGGCGGCGCGCTCGTGATGAACACCGTGGTCCAGCGGTACACGATGACGCACGGGCTGAACTTCGCGCTGATCAACATGGTCGTGAGGACTCCGGTCCGTGGGCCTGTGACGCTCGTGTGGCGCGCCGGCGCGGGCCCAACGCTGCCCCACGCGGAGACGACCATCGACGGACAAATTCGCGAGCAGGTACCAGTACGGTGGGCCTGGCGCTCATCTCTCCGCGGGGCTCGACATCAGGACGTGGCGGTGGCTCTCCACCACGGCCGAGTACAAGTTCACGATCGCCCGCCCGAAGATCGATGTGGTCGGCGGCACCGGCGTCACGACCTCAGCGACGCACCAGATCGCGGTGGGTTTCGCGTTTCGGCTGACGCGCTGATATCCTTCCGCCCCGTGTTGAGCAGCGCCTGCGCCCTGGCCCTTGGTCTGGCGCTGTCTTCGTCGCCCCAGACCACCGCCCCAGCCCCGCCGGTCGATCGTCCGTTCCACCAGCTCCTGCCGAATCTCGTCACGGACTTTCGGTCGCTGCCGTCACGCGATACCGCTCTTATTGCGGCAATCGGGACAGCCGTGACGTTCGCGCTGAAAGGCGTCGACGATCAGGTCGAGGGTACGAGCGAGGACGAGGACCACTCCCAGTACGCCGAGCTCGGATCGTGGCTTGGGAACGGATGGGTCCAGGGCACCGCGGCCATTACCACCTACGTGGTGGGCGTGTCGATCAAGCACAGGCCGACCAGGCACATTGGAAGCGACCTCATCCGCGCGCAACTGGTCAATGGCCTGGTGACGCGGGTGCTCAAGGTCTCCGTCGATCGCGAACGCCCCGATGGCGGCGGGCATTCATTCCCATCGGGGCACACGTCAGCCATGTTTACCACGGCGGGCGTGCTCGGCGCCCATTTCGGCTGGCGGGTTGCGCTGCCCGCCTACGCGATATCCGGATTCGTCGGATGGGCGCGCGTCCGCGACGATCAACATTGGGCAACCGACGTCGCCGCCGGCGCAACGATCGGCGCGATTATCGGCCACAGCGTTGCCAGGTTGCACGACTCGTCGTGGATGGTGGTTCCGGCTGTGTCACAGACAAGTCAGGCGATTCTGGTTGTCAGGCGATGAGGACGTAAGGACCCGCTATCCCGTCGCGCCAAATCCCCCGCGAGTTCGTCGATCGGACGGCGGCGCACTCTCCTTCCACGACGCCCTCACGAACGGCAGGATCACACCCTGGGCCAGGCGATCGCCGCGCTTCACGGCGACGGAGGCGGCGGTGAAGTTGAACACCTCGATCTTGATCTCGTCGTCGGGCCCCGAGTAGTCGGCGTCCACGATGCCGACGCCGTTGGCGACCATCAGGCCACGCTTCAGCGGCGTGCTGCTACGGGCGAAGACGCCGATGAAGTGACCGGGTGGCGCCTCGATCACGAGCCCGGTCGGCACGAGCGTGACTTCGCCGGGGGCGATCGTCATGTCCACGCGTGCGGCGAGATCGAATCCGGCGGCGCCGGCGGTCTGATACGACGGTAACGGTACCGATGCGTCGAGTCGTGTGATGCGTACGTCCATGGCGCGACAGAATATCGCGCGCGGCGATTGCAGCGAACGCTTCTGCCGATAGTTCTCGAAAGAATTTCCGTGTAGGATCGTCGGCTCCCGGTGGAACGCCTGCGCCGGCCGAGAACACATGACTTCATCCGACAACATTGTTCCCTTGCCAGAGCGATTGTCCCGCCTGCCGGAGCTGGCGAACGATCTCTGGTGGATCTGGAATCCGGCGCGCGAGGTCTTCCGCCGGCTCGACTACGGCCTGTGGCGTCACAGCGCGCACAACCCGGTCCGAATGCTTCGCGAGATGACGCCGGAGATTCTTCGCGCGCGCGCTCGCCGATCCCGTGCTGCTCGGGCTGTACGACCAGGCGGTGATCAAGTTCGACCAGTATCGGTCCGCGAAGGGACTGGTGGCAGCGGCACGTCGATGACGACGGCCAAAAGGTGATCGCCTATTTCTGTGCCGAGTTCGCGCTTCACCAGTCGCTGCCGATTTACGCAGGCGGCCTGGGCGTGCTCGCCGGCGACCACTGCAAGGAGGCGTGCGACCTCGGCGTGCCGCTCGTCGGCGTCGGCTTCATGTACCCGCAGGGATATTTCCGCCAGCGAATCTCGGCCGACGGGTGGCAGCAGGAAGTGTACGAACGGATCGACTGGTCGGCCGCGTCCGTCGTGCATGCCCGCACGCTCGATGACAAGGAATGTCTCGTGCTCGTGCCGCTCGGCACACGGACCGTGCTCGTGCAGGGTGTGGGAGGTCCGCCTCGGTCATGTGCGGCTGCTGCTCCTCGACACCGATCTCGCACAGAACGCGCCGTGGGATCGCGAGTTGTCCGCCCGACTCTACGGCGGCGGCCAGGACACCCGGCTGCAGCAGGAGGTCGTGCTCGGCCTTGGCGGCGTGCTCGCGTTGCGAGCGCTGGGCATTCAGCCGGCCGCGTGGCACCTGAACGAAGGTCACGCGGCGTTCGTCGTCCTTCAGCGCCTCCGCGATCGCCTCGCCAGCGGGGACGGCTGGGAGGATGCGCTCGCTGAAGTCCGGCGGACGACCATCTTCACGACCCACACGCCCGTCCCCGCCGGTCACGACGCATTTCCGTTCCACATGGTCGAGCAGCAACTCGCCAACTGCTGGGGATCGATCAACGGCAACGCCAGTCAATTTCTGGCGCTCGGCCACTACGACAACGGCCAGGGACCGCAGTTCAACATGACGGCGCTCGCGATGCGGTCGGCCGGCGTCGTCAACGCCGTCAGCCGTCTCCACGGCGAGGTCACACGCAATATGTTCGCCCGCTCTGGCCGGACCTGCCGGAAGACGAGCGTCCGGTCGGCGCGATCACGAACGGCGTGCACGTCCCGACGTGGGTGTCGCGCACCATGGGTCGCCTGTTCGAACGGCATCTGGCGCCTGGCTGGCGCGACCTGTACGAAGACCCGTCGTTCTGGCAACGCATCCTCGAGATCCCGGACGAGGAGTTATGGGCCGCTCGCAACGAGTTGCGCGCGTACCTCGTGCAGTTCGCGCGCGATCGCGCGCGCGAACGATGGAGTCGAAGAGCTCATGGCGCCCGGACGCATCCTGTCGGCCGGCGTGCTCCTCGAGAACACGACGCTGACGATAGGCTTCGCGCGGCGATTCACCGGATACAAGCGCCCTGATCTCGTGTTCCGCGATCCGGAGCGGCTCGCTCGTCTGATGACGGCGGCCGGACGGCCGGTTCAGTTCGTCTTCGCCGGGCAAGGCCCACCCGGCCGACGATGCGGGCAAGCACCATTTGCAGACGGTGCTGCGTCACGCGCTCGATCCCAGGTTCAGCGGGCCGCGTCGCGTTCGTCGACGACTACGACCTGCACGTGGCGCAGTATCTCGTGCAGGGCTGCGACGTCTGGCTCAACACCCCGCGAAAGCCGATGGAGGCCAGCGGCACGAGCGGCATGAAGGCGTCGATGAACGGCGTGCTGCACATGAGCGTCGGCGACGGGTGGTGGGCAGAAGGATATTCAGGGGCGAACGGCTGGCAGATCGGCGCCGGACGCGGGCGCGCCGGCCGATGTCGACACATGCGGATGCGGAGTCGATCTACCAGCTGCTGGAGCAGGAGGTCATTCCTGCCTTCTATGATCGCGACTCGAGCGGCCTGCCGCGCCGATGGCTGGCGATGGTCAAGCAGGCGATCCTGACGATCACGCCGCGATTCTCGGCACGCCGGATGTTCAAGGAATACGTCGAGAAGGCATACGCACCGGCGATTCAGCACCAGTCGCTCGATCGAGTGCAGCCGCTATAATCGTTCCGATGGCACGGAAGTCTGCCGAACCGGTTCGCTGCGCCCTGTGCGGCACGAAAGAGGTCTCCGAGCCGCGCGGCGAGGAGCGCTACTGCCACGACTGCTGGGACAAGAAGATCGCGGTCGAGGACGTCGTCGCGCGCGAGTTCACGCTCAAGCGCTACATCCGCGCCCACAGCGCGGAGAAATACCTCGTCTACCACTCGACGCAGAAGCGGCCGATCGGGCAGGTGCAGGTGCTCGACGATGGATACGATCTCTTCCTGACGGTGCTGCTCTACCCGACGTTCGCGTGGGATGACGAGGCGTACCATCTCGAGAACGACCCCGAGCATCGGGCGTTCTCGGAGATTCTGATCGACGTGATTGCCGCCGACGTCATCGAACCATGGGGCGGCGGCAAGTGGCACCTCGAGGTGTTCCGGTCAACGGCGCCGGATCCGGAAGACTGGAACGGGGAGATGTAATGACGCGTTCCACGTTCCGTTCCACGTTCCCCGTTCGAAGTTTGAGTTCGAGTTTCAAGTTTGAGTTTACATTGCCATGTCGCTGGACATCTCCGCCATTCAACAGGCACTCAGAGATGACGGTCTCGACGGCTGGCTGCTCTACGATTTCCACGGATCGAATCCGATCGCCGCCAAGCTCGTGGGGCTGACCGGACGTCACACGACGCGGCGGTGGTACTACTTCATTCCTGCCTCCGGAACACCGGTCAAGCTCGTGCACGCGATCGAGTCGTCGATGCTCGACGAGATGCCGGGCGAGCGACGGATTTACGCCGGGCGCCTCGAGCTCGAATCGGGAATCCGCGGCCTGCTGTCCGAGGCCCGGAGCGTCGCGATGGAATACTCGCCCGCCGGCGCGATCCCGTACATCTCGCGCGTCGACGCCGGCACCGTGGATTTGGTGAGAAGTCTCGGAGTGACCGTGGCGTCGTCCGGCGACCTGGTCGGACGTTTCGAGGCCGTCTGGGATGCCCAGGCCATTGCCACTCACCGGGCTGCCTCCGACCGGCTCTACCGGGTCAAGGACCGGGCCTTCGACTACGTCGGCCGGAAGCTGGACGCCGGGGTGGCCGTCCACGAGTTCGAGGTCCAGCAGTCCATGCTGGGATGGATGACCGAGGAAGGCCTCGTCACCGACTCCCCACCCATCGTGGCGGCCCAGGAAAACGCCGGAAATCCGCACTACGCCCCGACGCCGACCGTTTCGCGTCCGATCCAGTCCAATGAAGTGCTGGTGCTCGACCTCTGGGGCAAGCTGGACAGGCCCGGGGCGGTTTACGCCGATATTACCTGGGCAGGGTTTTCAGGAACTCCTCCTGCCGAAGTCGCCGACGTGTTCCGAGTGGTCATCGCGGGCGCGCGATGCCGCGATTGCTGCTCGTGACGGCAGGCGTCCGGTCGGGACAGGGCCTCCGCGGATGGCAGGTCGACCGCGCGGCCCGCGACCTCGTGATCGGCGGCCGGATACGGCGAGCGCTTCATCCATCGAACCGGGCACAGTCTGGGTGAGGAGGTGCACGGCAACGGCGTGCACATGGACGACTACGAAACACACGACGACCGCCGGCTGTTGACAGGAACGGGATTCACGATCGAACCGGGGATCTACCTCCAGACATTCGGCATCCGATCCGAGATCAATATGGTGGTGGGCGCGACCTCAGCCGAGGTGACGGGCCCCATCCAGCGCGAACTCGTCAGGATCGGGAAGGGCTGAAACGCCGGGGGCTCGGACTACGTCAAAATTCTTGTATCGAGATCGCACAAGGAACCTACGGAGCTGAGACCATGAATACGCGAAAGTCCGCCATTTTCTACGGAGTGCTCATCGCCTTTATTTCCGTCGTGGGAGGCATGATTCTCGCCTCCCGGCTCGACCTCGCTCCCGGCTCGTTCGCGAGCACGTTCCAGGTGCCATCCACCAACAGCGCGCCGCTGTCGGGCCCGGTGGACGCCACGACCTTCCGGAACATCGCGCACGAGACCAGCCCGGCCGTCGTGAGCATCCGCGTGATCACGACGCGTCAGGTTGGCGCCGGTGGGCCTGAGGAGTTGTTCGGCTTCCAGCTTCCCTTCCCGTTCGGCGAGCGCGGCGGCCAGGCCCGCCCGCAGGCGCCGCGCGAGGTGCCCGCGGAAGGCGCGGGCAGCGGCTTCATCATCGACAAGGCGGGCTTCATCCTGACGAACAACCACGTCGTGGAGAATGCACGCTCCATCGAAGTCAGCCTCGCCGGCATGGAAGACGACGAAAGCGGCCTCGCCGCCAAGGTTGTCGGTCGCGATCCCTTGAGTGACACCGCGCTCCTGCAGCTCACCGAAATGCCGGCGGAGCCGCTGCACGTCGCGAAGTTCGGCGACTCGGACCAGATGGCGCCAGGCGACTGGGTCATGGCTATCGGGAATCCGTTTCGACTGTCCAACACCGTCACGGTGGGCGTCGTGAGCGCCGTTGGCCGATCGAACATGGTCGCCAGGGGCCGGTTCCAGGACTTCATTCAGACGGACGCCGCCATCAATCGCGGCAACTCCGGCGGTCCGTTGCTCAATCTTCGCGGCGAGGTCATCGGGATCAACACGATGATCTTCAGCGATAACCTCAACGGCGGGAACGTCGGCGTGGGCTTTGCCGTCCCGATCAACACGGTGCGCGATCTGCTGCCTCAGCTTCAGAAGGGCAAGGTCACGCGTGGCCGGATCGGCGTCGGGTTGTCGCAGGGCCGCATGTCGGCGGAGGATGCCCGCGACCTCGGTCTGTCGAACACGACAGGCGTGCTCATCGGCAGCATCGAGGATGGCAGCCCGGCCGAAACCGCCGGCATCCGCGTCGGCGACGTCATCGTCGAGTTCAACGGCCGGCCGGTCAAGACCAACGACGAGCTGATCAGTGCGGTGACCGCAACGGCGCCGGGAACCACAGTGCCCGTCAAGATCGTGCGCGACCGCAAGGCGATGACGCTGAACGTCGGGGTGATCGAATACAACTTCGACCGCGAGGAGAGCGATTGCCTCATCGCGGCCCGAGCGGAGGCGACAACAGCAGCAGCCTGTTCGGCATGACGGTGCGCCCGTTGCAGACGACCGAACGTGACGAGCTTGAAGTTCCGTCGGGCCGCGGTGGCGCGATCGTCTCTCAGGTGACGCCGTACAGTCCCGCCGCCCAGGCTGGCCTCGCTCCCGGCGACGTCGTCCTGTCGGTTCAGGGCGAGCCCGCTCGCAACGTCGGAGACGTCACGCGGCTGCTGAACGCCGTTCCTTCGGGCGTCACCGCGCGCGTGGTGGTCTGGCGCGTGGTTCGAGGTCAGGGTCAGGAGCAGTTGGCGCTGATCCGAAAGAGATAAGGGTCCGAAGAGTTCGGAGGGTTCGAGGGGTTCGCGGAGCTGCCGCGAGCCCCAAGCCTCAAGCCAACGACAGACCGGGTGTCCTTCTGCGATAGTAAGGACACCCGGTTTGTTTTGAGATGCTCTCTTTTGACTTTCCGATGCTCTCTTTTGACTTTCCGATGTTAGAGCAGGAAATCAAGCTTCAGTTTCAGAACCTTGACACCGCACGCGCGGCGGTCGCCGCCGCGGGCGGCTGTCTTGTCGTGCCCCGGCGGCTCATCGACGACCAGTTGTTCGACACGCCGGACGGCCGGCTTGGGCGGGCGGGGACCGCGCTTCGCCTGCGACGCGATCACGATCGCGCAGTGCTGACCGTCAAGGGGCCGGTCCTGCCCGGTCCGGTGAAGTCACGCGAGGAGCTCGAAACGTCGATCGGCGATGCGCGAATTGCCGAAGCCATGCTCGCCACGCTCGGCTTCGTGCCGTACTTCCGCGCGCAGAAATATCGTGAGGAATACGTCGTCGACGCGACGCACCTCATGGTGGACGACGCGCCGGTCGGTGTGTTCGTCGAAGTCGAGGGCACGCCCGAAGAGATCAGCCGCGTGAGCGCGCTCCTCGGACGAACGCCCGCTGACTACCGGCTCGAGTCCTACATGGGACTTTGGCGCCGTCGATGCCACGACAAGGGCATGTCTGAATCCGCTGACATGTTGTTCGATGGCACGGTCACCGAATGAGCACCCTTCCCGCCCTGGTGCTGGCGGCCGGCCAGGGTACCCGCCTGGATCCGCTGACTCGTCTGACGGCGAAGGCCGCAGTTCCGCTGGGCCGGCGTACCCTCATCGAGCACGTGCTCGAGTGGGTCAGGAACCAAGGTGTCGTCGATGTCGTCATGAACCTGCATCACCTGCCCGCCACGATCACCTCGGTCGTTGGCGACGGCGCGCACCTTGGTGTGTCCATCCGATATTCGTGGGAACAACCGTTGCTCGGATCGGCAGGAGGCCCGCGGCGCGCGGCCCCGCTCCTTGCTTCTGACGAATTTCTGATCGTGAATGGCGACACGCTGTGTACCTTCGACGTCGCTCCGATGGTCGACGCCCACACGCGGAGCGGTGCGGACGTCACGATGGCGGTTGTCCCGAATCCCGATCCGAATCACTACAACGGTCTGGTCGTGGATGACGGGGGCGTCGTGACGGGATTTCGGCCGCGAGGCCAGGCCGAGGGAACGTGGCACTTCATTGGCGTCCAAGTCGCACGATCGAGCGCATTCGCCGATGTGCCTGACGGCGTGCCGTCGGAGACCGTGGCTGGCTTCTACCGTGACGTGATTCGGGACACGCCCGGCCGCATCCGGGCCTGGCATGCCAGGACGTCGTTTCTCGATGTCGGCACACCACGGGACTACTTACAGGCGGCTCTGGTCGACCTGTCGAGCCCGGCGGGCCGACGCGTCGTCATCTGGCCGGACGCTCACGTCGAGGACGGCGCGGACCTCGACGAGTGCATCGTGGCCGGCCCGGTTCACGTCCCGTCGGGCTTTCGCGCCCGGTCCGCTGTCCTCGTCCCCGAGGCCATCTTGAAGGCTGGCGATCAGGCGGTCGTACGCGATGGGGTCGCTGTGTTTGAAATGGCCTGAGGCTTGACCGCCGTAGCCTTGTCCGCCTTCGCGCGAAGCGCTCCGGCGAGACCTCGACGAAGCTCACGGAGCGGAGTCGGGGCGCAGGCGGTCCATCGCATAAACTGGTGGGCTGTGAGCGATCCGCAGGTTCCTGCCGTTGTCCACGAGTACCTCGCCCGCCATCACCTGAGCGCCAGCAGGATTGTCGCGCTCACCGGTGACGCGTCCGACCGCCGGTATTTTCGAGTGGTACCGCCAGACGGCGCGCCGTACGTGCTGTCGATCCACGCTGCGCCGTTCGAGACCGCGTCGCTACCCTTCGTGAACGTCGCGCGCCTGTTCACGGAGATGCCGGTGCCGGTTCCGCGGATTCTCGGCGATGCCGGCGACCTCGGGATCCTCGCGCTCGAAGATCTGGGCGACGTGACGCTTCAGGCACGGCTGGGCGCCGCCGACTCGGACGAACAGCTCAAGCTGTATCGCGAGGCCGTGGACCTGATTGAGATCATTCAGCGTCGCGGCCGGGAGCTCGACGCTCCAGAGTTCGTGCCTTACGCCATTGCCTTCGACGTCGAGAAGCTGACGTGGGAGATGAACTTCTTTCTGAAGCACTTTCTCGAGGCGTACTGTCGCGCGGCGCTGACGCCGTCCATCCGGACGGCGCTCGACGCCGAGCTCGGCGCGATGGTTCAGGAGCTGGCGGCGATGCCGCGCGTGCTCTGCCATCGCGACTACCACAGCCGCAATCTCATGCTGAAGGCCGGCCGCCTTCACGTCATCGACTTCCAGGATGCGCGGCTCGGCCCGGACACCTACGATCTCGCCTCGCTCGTGCGCGATTCCTACGTCGATCTTCCGGACCAGATGGTCCAGGCGCTCTTCGATCACTACCTCGCGTTGACGAACCGGCCTGGCGAGGCCGAATCGTTTCGCGAGCGTTTCGATTTGATGAGCCTGCAGCGAAATCTCAAGGCGCTCGGGACGTTCGGTTATCAGACGACCGCGCGTGGCAATCCGGTGTACGTGCAATACATCCCACGGACGCTGCGCTATGCGCGCGAGAATCTCTGCAAGTACCCGCGATTCGCGCGCCTGCGCCGGTTGCTGTCCGAGACGAGCGAGGCGTTCGAAGCATGACGACGAACCCGTCACGCTTCGGACTCTCGACACACCTGTTTCACGGGGAGCGATTGACGGAGCACCACCTCGCGCGCATGGCCTCTCACGGCTTTCCGCTGGTGGAAGTGTTCGCGACGCGCTCGCATTTCGACTATCACGATCCGCACGCCGTGGCCGACGTTCGGCGCTGGATGGAGTCGTGCCGATCTCACCGCATGGAGCGTGCACGCCCCCATCTGCGAGAGCTTCGTGGGCGGCGTCTGGGGACGCGCCTACTCGAACGCGACCACTGATGCGGCCGGCCGCAAGGAGGCCGTGGACGAGACGCGGGCGGCGGTCGGCGCGGCCCGCGATCTCGGATGCTCGGTGATCGTCCTCCACCTCGGGCTGCCACGCGGTCAGCCGATTCCGCCTGGGTGACAACGACGCGCGTGCGCTCAGCCGCAGTCTCGAGCCGATTGCCGACGCGTGCACGAGCGCCGGCGTGCGACTGGCGCTCGAGGTCATTCCCAACGATCTCGCCGCGCCGGGCGCGCTCCTCGACTGGCTCGAAGGCGACCTCGAACTTGGCGACGCGGCGGTATGCCTGGACGTCGGTCACGCGCATCTCGTCGGCGGATCGCCCGAGGCGGCGGAGGTCCTGTCGGGACACGTCATCACGACGCACATCCACGACAACCGAGGCGCGTCCGACGATCATCTGGTTCCGTTTGCGGGGACCATCGACTGGCCGGCCACACTGACCGCGCTCTTCAAGATCGGGTATGCCGGGCCACTCGTGTTCGAGTTGCCCGATCATGGAAACGCGGACCGCGTGCTCGAACGGGCCGTCGCGGCCCGGGGGCGGCTTCAGGCGATACTGGACGACCTCGAGACGCCGATGGGATTTGAAGAAAGTCCGTAGGGGCACCTATGCAGGTCTACATCGAAGACATCGCAGCCCACGAGGGCCAGACGGTCACCATCCGCGGATGGCTTGCGAACCGCCGGTCGAGCGGGAAGATCCACTTCCTGCAGGTTCGCGACGGGTCGGGCTTCGTGCAGGCGGTGATGTCCAAGGCGGCCGTCGGAGACGACGCGTTCGCGATCGCGCGATCATCTGTCGCAGGAGAGCGCCATTGCCGTGACGGGCACGGTGCGCGCCGACACGCGGGCTCCCGGGGGCTTCGAAATCGATGTCAGCGGCCTCGAGGTCGTGAGCGCCGCGCACGACTACCCGATCACGCCGAAGGAACACGGTCCCGACTTTCTGCTCGACCGACGGCATCTGTGGATTCGGTACCGCGCGGCAGCATGCCGTGCTGCGTGTTCGGCACGAGGTCATTGACGCGGTCCGCGACTACTTCAACAGCCGCGGCTTCATCCTCGCGGACACGCCGATCTTCACACCGTCCGCCTGCGAGGGCACGACGACGCTGTTTCCGGTGCCGTACTTCGATGACCGCACGGCGTACCTGACCCAGAGCGGACAGCTGTACAACGAGGCCAACGCCATGGCGCTTGGCCGCGTCTACTGCTTTGGCCCGACGTTTCGCGCCGAGAAGTCGAAGACCCGCCGGCACCTGACGGAATTCTGGATGGTCGAGCCTGAGGTCGCCTACGCCACGCTCGATGACATCACCACACTTGCCGAAGGGCTCGTGGTCGACGTGGTGGGCCGTGTCCTCGAACGACGGCGGCGTGAGCTCACCGTTCTCGAGCGCGACACGACCTCACTCGAGCGCGTCACATCGCCGTTCCCCCGCGTGACGTACGACGAGGCTGCGGTGCTGCTGAAAGAAAAGGGGCTGCCATTCGAATGGGGTGGCGATTTCGGCAGCCCCGATGAAACGGCGATCTCGGAGGCCTTCGATCGTCCCGTCGCGGTCACGGGGTATCCGTCGGCCATCAAGGCGTTCTATTTCAAGCCGCACCCCGACCGTCCTGAGGTCTCGCTCTCTGTGGATGTGATTGCGCCCGAGGGTTATGGCGAGATCATCGGCGGCGGGCAGCGCATCGACGACTACGACCTGCTGACACGAGCGTCTCGAGGAGCACAAGCTGCCGACCCAGGACTACGAGTGGTACCTCGACCTGCGCCGCTTCGGCAGCGTGCCACACGCGGGATTCGGCATGGGCATCGAGCGCGTCGTCTCCTGGATCTGCGGCCTCGAACATCTGCGTGAGGCGATCCCGTATCCGCGCATGCTGCACCGGCTCACTCCGTGAACCATTTGTTATTGGTTATTGGCTATTGGTTATTGCATTGAGCTATTCGCGATTTTCGATTGGTCGACCGCGAATCCAATAGCCAATAACCAATAGCAAATGCAATCACCAATAACCAATAATCAATCACCAATGAAGATCGGCCTCATCTCCCTCGGTTGTCCCAAGAATCTCGTCGACGGCGAGGTGATGCTCGGTCTTGCCAGTGAGGCGGGGCACGAGATCACGGCCGATGCGGCGTCGGCCGATGTCATTGTCGTGAACACATGCGCCTTCATCGATCGCGCCAAGGAAGAGTCGATCGACGCGATCCTCGAGATGGCGCAACTGAAACGCACGACCGGCAAGCGGCTGGTCGTGACGGGTTGCCTCGCTGAACGGTATCGCGACGAGCTGAAGGCGGAGATTCCGGAGATCGACGCCGTGCTCGGCACAGGCGAGGTGCCGGACATTGTTGCGGCACTTTCAAACGGCCCTGCGGTCCGAGGGTCCGAGGGTCCGAGGGTTCCGGTGCGGCTGTTTCGATCCGCGTCGGAGCTGGCGGGTGGAGCTCTCGTTCACAGCAGTCCACGACCTGTTCCCACGTATCTCTACGACGCCTCAACGCCGCGGGTGACCACGACGCCGAGGCACTACGCGTACGTGAAGATCGCCGAGGGCTGCGACTACACGTGCGCGTTCTGCATCATCCCGACGCTGCGCGGCGCCTACCGGAGCCGCGGCGAGGACTCCATCGTCGCGGAGGCTGAGGCGCTCGCGGCGCGCGGTGTACGCGAGCTGCTCTTGATCTCTCAGGACACCACGTTTTTCGGGATCGATCGTGGAGAGCGCGGGGCCCTGGCGAGGTTGCTCCGCCGGCTGAACCGCGTCGAAGGGCTGAGCTGGATTCGCCTGCTCTACCTCTACCCGACGACGATCACCGACGACGTGCTCGACGCGATGGCCGAGAGTGGGCGCGTCTGCAACTACATCGACCTGCCGCTGCAGCACGCGTCGGCCGATGTGCTCAAGCGCATGAGACGTCCGGGCACACGGAAGACGTACGACGCGCTGCTCGATCGCATTCGCCGGCGCGTGCCCGACGTGACCCTCCGCACCACGTTCATCGTCGGGTTCCCCGGGGAGACCGAACGCGACGTCGAAGACCTTGTGGAGTTTGTCGAACGACGTGCAATTCCACCACGTCGGCGTGTTCACCTACTCGCACGAGGACGGGACCCGCGCGTTCGGCATGGACGATGACGTGCCCGCGCGAGTCAAGGCGCTCCGTCGAGCGCGGATCATGGAGCTGCAGCAGTCGATCGTCGAGCGCCGGCGCCAGGCGGAGGTCGGAACCACGGTCCGCATCATGGTGGATGGCCCGTCAGCCGACTCGCCGCTCGTCTGGACGGCCCGGCTCGAGGGCCAGGCGCCGGACATCGATTCGGTCGTCGTCCTCACGGATTGTGACCCGTCGACGCTCACGCCCGGAGCGCTCGTCGACGCCCGAATCGTCGGTGCAACGGGCTACGATCTGGTCGCGCAGCCGTTGCCCGCCTAGTGCCGAGTTGCTATACTTTGGGGTGGTCTTAGCGGGAAAGGCTTCGTTAGTGGGCCCGTGCCCACTTTTTGTGTTTATGGAGCCGTCCCGGGCTGCGTCACGTGCCCGATAGTCACGACCTGGATCTTCTGCGGCAGGCGGCGTCGCGCGTGGCAGGCGGCCATGGACTCGAGATTTTCGATCTCCAGTTACGGCGGGAAGCAACGGGGTGGGTCTTGCGGGTCGTGATCGACCGGCCGGACGCGCCCGCGGGAGCCCCCGGGCAGGAGCCGGTCGGGATCGAAGACTGCCAGCGCGTCAGCCACGACCTCAGCGCGCTGCTCGACGTCGAAGATGCTCTGACGTCGGGCATCGCCGGTGGCTACACGCTCGAGGTCTCGTCACCGGGCCTGGACCGGCCCCTGCGCGGCGAGGCGGACTATCGGCGTTTCATGGGCCGGCTGGCCAAGGTCGTGACGGACGCTCCGCTTGGAGGTCAGTCGCACTTCGCGGGCCGGCTGACAGGGATCGAAGGGCACGAACTAATTCTTGTTGAGGGCCGGCGCGTGCACCGGGTACCGCTCGCACGAATCAAGCGCGCACGGTTGGACGTGGAGTTCTAAGGATATGGCGACCGAACTGCAACAGATGATCGACGTCGTGGCGAAGGACAAGGGCATCGATCCGTCCATCGTCATCGGCGCGATTGAAGACGCGTACCTCGCGGCGTCCCGCAAGGTGTTCAAGAGCGACGAGGACCTGCGGTCACGCTTCAATCTCGAAACCGGTCAGGTCGAACTGTATGCCGTCCGTCAGATCGTCCCGGACGTGACGAATACGGCCCGCGAGATCTCGCTCAGCGAAGCCCAGGAGCTGTACGGCGAGGAAGCGGAAGTCGGGATGGAGATCGAATTCCCGAAGGACACCGAAAAACTCGGACGTATCGCGGCGCAGACCGCCAAGCAGGTCATCGCCCAGCGCGTCCGCGAAGCGGAGCGCGAGAAGATTCACGGCGAGTTCAGCCTTCGCATCGGCGAGGTGGTGAACGCCACGGTCAAGCGGTTCGAGAGCGGCGACATCATCGCGGAGATCGGCCGCGTCGAGGCGCAGATTCCGCGCAAGGAGCAATCCCGCGCGGAGAACTACTCCATCGGCGACCGCGTGCGCGCTGTCATCAAAGCCGTGTCGAAGAACGCGAAGGGACCGCAGGTCATCCTGTCGCGTACCGATCCCGCACTGCTCATCAAGCTCTTCGAACAGGAAGTGCCGGAAATCTACGACGGCACCGTCATCATCCGCGGCGCGGTGCGCGAGGCCGGGGACCGTGCGAAGGTCGCGGTCTTCTCGCGCGAGCGCGATGTCGATCCGGTCGGCGCCTGCGTCGGAATGCGCGGGACCCGCGTGCAGGCGATCATCCGCGAGCTGCGCGGCGAGAAGATCGACATCGTCGAGTTTTCGGAGGATCCCGTCACCTTCGTCACCAAGGCCTTGAGTCCGGCCCGCGTCCAGCGCGTCACCATCGTCGACGACGAGCAGCGCGTCATGGAAGTCGTGGTCGAAGATCGTCAGTTGTCGCTGGCCATTGGCAAGAAGGGGCAGAACGTCCGCCTGGCGGCGAAGCTGAGCGGCTGGAAGATCGACATCAAGAACGAAGAAGAGAAACGCAAGGAGGTCGAGATTCAGTTGGCCGACCTCGAAATCGGCGCGACGGCGGTCGAATCGCATCCGCTCAGCCTGCCCGAGATCCACGACGAGGTCGTGGCCGTACTCCGTGCGGGCGGCTACGACACCGCCGAGAAGGTCATCGCGGCCGACCCGGATCAATTGGCCGCGCTGCCCGGGTTCGATCGCGACACGGTGGATGCCGTCGTGGCCGCAGCGAAGAGCCAGCAGGCGTCGGACAGCAGGCGGCCTCGGAAGCTGAAGCACCGGTGGCCGAAGAGCCGGCGACTGAAGAGACTGACGAGCAGGAAAAGAGCGAAGAGACCGGCGGGTAGCTTGGTGGCTCCTGGCGCGGCCCTCGAGCCGTAAGCCCCGAGCCCTAAGCCTGCAGGAAGGTACCAAGGGAGTCGAATTGGCCACAGTTCGCATTTACAAGGTCGCGGAGTTGCTGAGTCTGTCGAGCCAGGAGGCCATGAACCTCCTCAAGGCAGAGACAGGCATCGACGTGAAGAGCGCCTCGAGCTCCATCGAAGAGATCGTCGCCCGGCAGTTCGTCGAACGCCAGGCGCGCAAGCGACGCATTGTCCTGCCGACCGGCCCCTTGTTCGCGGACACACCCGTGGCGAAGAAGCCGGGGAAGCCCGAGCCGCCGCCCGCCACGCCGGTCATGCGTCCACGGCTCATCAAGACGATCAAGCCGGCGCCGACTGACGCAGACGCCCTGTCGCTCGAGACAGAGGCTCCGGCGGCGCCAGAACTCGTGATCGGGCCTTCAACCGGACTGGATTTCGTGGCGCCTGCTCCGGCCGAAGAGCCGGAACCGCCGGCCGCGCAGACCGCGCCGGCCTCGAAAGTTGATGAACCTGTGCTTGTTGCTGAGCCCGCCGTCGAAGAAGCTGAAGCGTCCGTGAAGGAGCCCGGTCCGCTTGAACGTTCCGCGGCCGCAGCGGCCCCGGTCGCGCCTCCTCAGCCACCGCCATCGAGACTGACCGGCCGGCTCGTGCCACCGACGCGACGGCTTCGCATCGAAGACCCCGTGACAGGCGAGGCGCCGGCAGCCCGTCCGCTGCCGATGCGTCCGGCGATTCGCCCGCAACCGCAGCCGCCCGCACCCGCACGGCCCGCGTCCCCCTCGGTCGCCGCGCGACCAGGCGCGATGCGGCCGACAACGCCGTCCGCGAGACCGCCGCTCGGCGGGCCACGGCCGCTGCCGTCTCAGCCAATCCGGCCGTCGACACCAGGGGCGCCGGGCCGGCCCGGCAGCCAGCCCTATCGGCCATCAGCACCATTCCGGCCGGCGGGACCTCGCCCACGCTCGACGACTCGTCGTGACGATCGCCCGTCGATGCCGATGCAGCAGGAAGCGCAGCCTCCTGTGACTCGCCTCATCACGCTGGCGGAGGGCATGACGGTCAAGGACCTTGCGGACAAGCTCGAGCTCAAGGTCAAGGACGTCCTGAAGAAAATCATGGACCGTCGGATGATGTTGACCATCAATTCGACGCTCGACGCCGACACGGCGACGATGATCGCGCGGGACTTCGGCGCGGAAGTCCTGATCCGCAGTTTCGAAGAGGAGCTGACCGAGGTCGAATCCGAAACCTCACGGCCGGAGGATCTCGTGCCACGTGCGCCGGTCGTGACCGTCATGGGTCACGTCGACCACGGAAAGACGACGCTGCTCGATGCGATTCGTCAGACGAAGGTCGCTGAAGGCGAAGCCGGCGGCATCACGCAGCACATCGGCGCGTACTCGGTCGAGGTGGGCGGTGGCCGGCGCGTCGTGTTCCTGGACACGCCCGGCCACGAAGCGTTCACGATGATGCGCGCCCGCGGCGCGAAGGTCACCGACGTCGTGGTCCTCGTGGTGGCTGCCGACGACGGCGTCATGCCGCAGACGCGCGAGGCGATTGACCATGCCAAGGCGGCCAACGTCCCGATCGTCGTCGCCGTGAACAAGATCGACAAGGCCGATGCGAACGCCGAGCGCGTCAAGCGCGAGCTCTCCGACCTCGGTCTCATGCCCGAGGAGTGGGGCGGCACCACGGTCACCGTCGAGGTGTCGGCCCGGCAGCGCAAGAATCTCGATCAGCTGCTCGAAATGATCCTGCTCGTCGCCGACATCGCCGACCTCAAGGCCAATCCGACCCGGATGGCGCAGGGCACGGTCCTCGAAGCGAAGCTCGACCGAGGCCGCGGACCTGTGGCTCACGTCCTCGTCCAGGACGGCTCGATCAGCGAGGGCGACCTGTTCATCGCCGGCACGGTGGACGGCAAAGTACGGGCGATCTTCGACCACCTCGGCCGAAAGCTGAAGAAGGCCGGGCCGTCGACGCCGGTCGAGGTGCTCGGCCTCTCATCGCTGCCCCAGCCGGGCGACACGTTCCAGGTGGTCGACGATCCGATCAAGGCACGCCAGGTCGTCACGTACCGGCAGGCGCAGGCGAAAGAGAAGGCGCTCCACGGCAAGAGCAGTCGCCTGACCCTCGAGTCGTTGCAGCAGCAGATGGCGGAAGGCGGCGTGAAGGAACTGCCGATCATCATCAAGGCCGACGTGCAGGGATCCGCCGAGGTGCTGGCCGACACGCTGGCGAAGCTCAGCGACGACCGCGTGAAGATCCGGACGATTCACACCGGCTCGGGCGCCATCAACGAGTCCGACGTCCTGCTTGCGACCGCGTCAAACGCGATCATCATCGGCTTCAACGTCCGGCCGGACCGCAACGCCGCGGAGGTCGCCGATCGCGAGAAAGTCGACATCCGTCTCCACTCGATCATTTACCACGTGACCGACGAGATGAAGAAGGCGATGTCCGGTCTCCTCGAGCCAACGCTGAAGGAAACCCGCCTCGGCGCCGCCGAAGTCCGGCAGATCTTCAAGAGCCCGAAGTTCGGCACGATCGCCGGCTGCATGGTCAGCGACGGCCGTATCACGCGCAGCGGCGACGCGCAGGCGCGGCTGCTCCGCGACGGCGTGGCCGTGTGGCAAGGTCGTCTCGGGTCGCTTCGGCGGTTCAAGGACGACGTGTCCGAAGTGAAGTCGGGCCTCGAGTGCGGTATCTCGCTGGAACGATTCAACGACGTCAAGGTCGGCGACATGATCGAGGCCTTCGTTGTCGAGCGCGTGGCGCAGATGGTCTAGGGTCCGAGGGTCCGAGGGTCCGAAGGTCCGAGGGTCCGAGGATTCGGACAGTCGAATTCGGACTCGGACTTCTTGGACCGTCGGACCCTCGGACCTTCGGACCTTCGAACCATTCATGACCGTCGCCCTTCTTTCCCTCGAGCTCTTCCTGCCCATGTCCCAGTCACTGAAAGACAAGCGCATGGTGCTGCGGCGACTGAAGGACCGGCTGGGCGCGCTCAACGTCGCCGTCGCCGAAGTGGCCCACCAGGAGGTCTGGCAGCGCGCGGGCCTTGGCGTCGTCACGGTCGCTTCGTCGGACCACGTCGCCGAGGAAACGCTCACGAACGCCCTCGAGACCATCGAGCGGCTCGAGCCTGGCCTCGTGACGAGAAGCCAGGTCGACTATCTCCGTTGACATGGGACAAGGATCACGCCCGGAGCGCATCGGCGAGCAAATCCGTCAGGCGGTCAGCGTGTCGCTGGCCCGCGAGGTACAGGACCCGCGCATCGGGTTTGTCACGGTGACGCGCGTGAAGGTCTCGGCGGATCTCCAGGTCGCGCGCGTCTACTACACGGCGATTGGCGACGAGCGGGCGCGCAAGGAGACGGCACGTGGTCTCGAAGCGGCGAAGCCGTTCCTGCGCCGCGCCGTCGGCAACCAGCTCCGGCTGCGCCGCGTGCCCGAGATCGCCTTCGAGTACGATCGTGGCGTGGAGCACCAGGATCGGGTCGAGCAAATCCTGCACGAGCTCGAAGAGGAGCGGCGCGCCCGTGGCCCCGTCGGTGATGACGAGCCCGGCGGCGGATCGAGCGAGTCCGGGAGCGGCGGCGAGTGAACACGTCGGCCCACGCCGTGGCCGCGGCTCTCCGCGAGCGCCAGTCGTTCATCATTACGTCGCACGCCAGGCCGGACGGCGACGCCATCGGTTCGTCGATGGCGCTTGCCCTGGCGCTCGACCGCATCGGCAAGCGCGCGCGCGTCGTGCTGAAAGACCCGGTGCCGGCGCCCTACGCGCACTTCCCGGCGCTCGATCGGATCGAACGGCGCGACCGGGTCGACGGTCCGGCGGATGCCGCGATCGTGCTCGAGTGCAGCGACCTCTCGCGCCCGGAAGTCGCCGGCCTCGACGCCTATCTCCTCATCAACGTCGACCATCACGAGGGGAACACGATGTACGGCGCCCTCAATTGGTTCGACGCGTCGGCGGCGGCGTGCGGCGAGCTGGTGGCCGAAATCATCGACGTGCTCGAGATCCCCTGGACGCCTGAGATTGCGTCCCACATCTACCTGGCGATCGCCACCGACACGGGCGGGCTCCGGTACGGGCCGATCTCGGCGCGCACGTTCGAGCTGTGCCGCCGCGTCGCGGCGACCGGCATCGAGACCGCGAAGCTCTCGCGGCAGATCTTCGACAGCTACTCGCTGGGCCGCATCCGCATCACGGGCGCCCTCCTCTCCGGCGATGACCTTGCATCACGCCGACCGCGTGGCTCTGCTGTCTCTCGACGACGATCTGCTGAAGCGCTGCGGAGCGACGGTTGATGACACAGAGGGACTCGTGAACCTGCCGCTGGCCGCGAACGAGGTGGTCGCGGTCGCCATGCTCAAGCGCCAGGCGGACAGAGTTTTTCGTGTCAGCCTTCGGTCGAAGGGCGCGGCGGATGTGCGCACCGTGGCGAGTCTCTGGGGAGGCGGCGGCCACCACAACGCGGCAGGATGCGATCACGGGCACCGAGGCCGAGGTGCGCGAGGCCCTGGTCGCGGCCTGGGCGGTGGTAAGTGGATAGAGTCGTACGACGGTACGACGGTCCAGGAACCTGCTTCGCTAGCCAACTTCTTCAGTTTGGAAGGATCAAGAGAAGAAGATGACGAGCGTCAGCTGGTCCTCGGACCGTCGCCGTACGGTACCTGTATTTATGGACGGTCTTCTACTTATCGACAAGCCCTCGGGTCCGACCTCGCACGACGTCGTCGAGAGATACGGCGGTCGAGCGGCGAGCGCAGCATCGGGCACACGGGCACGCTCGACCCTCGGGCAACCGGACTGCTACCGCTCCTCGTCGGCCGGGCCACGCGGCTGGCTTCCCTGCTCATTTCCAGCGACAAGACCTATGAGGCGACCGTACGGCTCGGCTTCGCCACGGAAACCGACGACGAGGAAGGCGCACCAACGGGGGAACGGCACGCCGAGTTGCCAAGTGACGAGGATGTGATGCGCGTCCTCCAACGCTTCACCGGCGAACTGGAGCAGGTGCCGCCACAGCACTCGGCCAAACGCATCGACGGCAAGCGTGCCTACCACCTGGCGAGAACGTCGAAGCCCGTCCAACTGAAGCCGGTCACGGTGACGGTGCGCAGGCTCGACTGGCTCGGCCGGGACGGCGATCGCATCTTCCTGAGGGTGACGGCCTCGCCCGGGTTCTACGTGCGGGCCCTGGCGCGCGACCTCGGCGGCGCGCTGGGCTGTGGCGCCCACCTGGCGGGCCTGCGCCGGACTGCCAGCGGTCCGTTCTCAATCGAGGCGGCGATTCCGCTCTCGGCGGCCGAAGGGTTTGGTCGAGAAATCGCCTCGCGCGTGATTTCGCCGGCCGATGCGCTCCCCCATCTGCCGGCCGTATCGGTCAACGCGCCGGGCCTGCGCCGTGTGTCGCACGGCAACACGGTTGGGCCCGAACACCTTGAAAATTCGTGGGTTGCGGCGCTTGGCCAGGCCACGGCCGTGCGGATTCTGGACGAGACAGGACGCCTGGTCGCGGTGGCCAGGCCGCGAGGCGGTGCTTTGCATCCGGTTGTCGTCCTCGGCTAACATCTGTTCTTTGTGGCTTCGGACTCGCGGAAAGCGCGACCGATGGCGGTGCAGAGTCAAGGGGTTCTGCGGCCCTCGACGCCGCTCGGGGCGTCCTGAGCAGGTCCGGGGCGAGCCCCCGGACCAATTAACGGCGGTTCGGTCACGCGCGTTGGCGCGCTCTGGGCCGCCCGTGGAGGGCACATAGTGCTGACGAACGATCGCAAGTCGGAGGTCATCGGCACCTACCGCAAGCACGAAGCCGATACAGGGTCGCCAGAAGTCCAGGTGGCGCTCCTCAGCGAACGCATCAGCTACCTCACGGAGCACTTCAAGACCCACGTGAAGGACCACCACTCCCGGCGGGGCCTGCTCAAGCTGGTTGGCCAGCGGCGGCGCCTGCTGGACTACCTGAAGCGCAAGGACGCGGACAGCTACTCCGAACTGATTCGGAAGCTCGGGATCCGCAAGTAACTCCACAGGGCCCGGTCCTGACCCCACGATCGAACGCCGATCGACCGGGCCCACTGATTGTGTCCGCATTACCCACGTAGCCATGATTCCAACCACTCAAAGACGAGAAGTTAGCGTCGGCGCTCGCACCATTTCGATCGAGACCGGCAAGCTGGCCAAGCAGGCCGACGGCGCGGTCATCGTTCGCTCGGGCGACACCATGGTGATCGTCACCGCGTGTCACGCCGCCACACCGCGCGTTGGCATCGATTTTCTGCCGCTGACGGTGGACTACCGCGAGTACACCTATGCGTCCGGGCGGATCCCTGGCGGCTTCTTCAAGCGCGAGGGCAAGCCGGCCGAGAAGGAAGTGCTGACGAGCCGCCTGATCGATCGGCCGATTCGGCCGCTCTTCCCCTCCGGCTGGTTCTACGAGACACAAATCGTCGCGCTGCTCCTGTCGGCGGACACCGAGAACGACTCGGACGTGCTCGCGATCACGGGCGCGTCGGCGGCCCTGGGCCTCTCGTCGATTCCGTTCACGCGCAGCATCGCCGGCGTTCGCGTCGGGCTCGTCGACGGTCAGTACGTCGTCAATCCGACGTACGCCGAGCGCAAGTCGAGTCTGATCGATCTGATCGTCGCCGGCAGTGCCGACGCCATCATCATGGTCGAGGCCGGCGCGCGCGAGGCGACCGAAGAGCAGATGGTGGGCGCGCTCGAGGCCGCCCATGCCGCGATCCGCCAGCTCGTCGCGGCCATCGACGACCTCAAGAAGGCCGCAGGCAAGACCAAGAAGACCGTCACGGCCAAGGCGCTCGACGCCGGATTCGTCGCCGAGGTCGAGGGCCGTTCCTACGACCGGCTCGCCGAGGCGATGCGCATCAAGGACAAGCTCGAAAACTACGGCACCGTCGATCAGGTCATCGCCGAACTGGTCGGTGTGATCCCCGACGACCAGCCGCAGCAGCGCGCCGACGCCAAGTCCGTGATCAAGGACCTCAAGGAAAAGATCCTCCGCGACGAGATCCTCGACCGCGGCCAGCGGCTCGACGGCCGGAAGTTCGACGAAATCCGCCCGATCTGGATCGAGACGGGCGTGCTGCCGCGCGTGCACGGCTCCGCGGTCTTCACCCGCGGTGAGACGCAGGCGCTCGTGAGCGCGACGCTCGGCACCGAAGACGACGCGCAGAAGATCGAAACGGTCGAGGGTGAGACCTACAAGCGCTTCATGCTGCACTACAACTTCCCGCCGTTCTCGGTCGGCGAAGTGCAGTTCCTGCGTGGACCGGGCCGCCGCGAGATTGGTCACGGCGCCCTGGCCGAGCGCGCGCTGCTCCCCCTGATCCCCAACGAAACCGAGTTCCCCTACACGCTGCGGGTGGTCTCCGACATCCTCGAATCGAACGGATCGTCCTCGATGGCCTCGGTGTGCGGCGGCGCGCTGGCGCTGATGGACGCAGGCGTGCCGATCAAGGCGCCGGTCGCAGGGGTGGCGATGGGCCTGGTGATGAACGAGGACACCGGCAAGTGGGCGGTGCTGAGCGACATCGCTGGCGCTGAAGACCACTACGGTGACATGGACTTCAAGGTGGCCGGCACGAAGACCGGCATCACCGCGCTTCAGATGGACATCAAGGTCGGCGGCATCACGATGGACATCATGCGCCGTGCGCTCGAGCAGGCGCGTAAGGGCCGGCTCGAGATTCTGGAAGCCATGACCGGCGCGCTCGCGGCGCCGCGCACCGACATCTCCAGCTTCGCGCCACGCATCATTACCATCCGCATCCCGACCGAGAAGATTCGCGACGTCATCGGCCCGGGCGGGAAAATGATCCGGAGCATCATCGAGAAGACCGGCGTGAAGATTGACGTCGAGGACGACGGCCGCGTCAACGTGGCGTCGGCCGACGAGGCCGCGGCGAAGATGGCGATCGACATGATCAAGTCGCTGACGGCCACGCCCGAGCTCGACGCCAGCTATCTCGGCCGCGTCGAGCGCATCACCGACTTCGGCGCGTTCGTCGAGATCATGCCGGGCGTCGACGGCCTCCTGCACGTCTCGGAGATCGCCAACTACCGTGTCAAGGATGTCCGCGACGAGCTCAAGGAAGGCGAGCAGATCATGGTCAAGGTGATCAACGTCGATCCCTCGGGCAAGGTCAGGCTCAGCCGCAAGGCGCTGCTCGCGCCCGATGAGGGCACGGCGCCGCGCGATCCGCGGCCCGTGCACGATGCCCCCGCTGGCGGAGAGTTCCGCGAGCGTGGCGGTCGCGACCGTGACCGGCGGCCCCCGCGCCGGCACTGAGGTACAGTTCGAGGTCCGAGGGTCCAAGGTCCGAGACCCTCGGACCTCGCGACCCTCGGACCTGACTCCCTCCGGCCAGGACGCTGTCGGCAGCGTCTCAGCTACCAGGAGGCCTCTGTGAAGATGTCTCGTCGGTCGGTCACGTCGTCGCGAACGCTTCCGATACTGGCTGCGGTCCTCGCCGCCATCGTGACGTGCAGGCGTCGTGCTCGTCGCCCAGGCGCGGAAGGACTTCGACGTCGTCGCCCGCCGCTACAGTTTCACCGTCTCGGGAAACGACCGGGCGGAGATTCACGTCACGCAGAACGACCTCGTTCGAGTCAGTTTTTCGACCGAGGACATCCCACACAGTTTCACCATCGCCGACCACGACGACAGCCACTACCGCATCATGCGGCGGGCCGAGGCGGGCAAACCGGTGTCGTTCGAGTTCCGGGCCGACGCGTCCGGACGCTTCCGGTTCTACTGCAGCCTGACGACCGACCCGAAGTGCAAGGGCATGCAGGGCACGCTCATCGTGGATCCCAAGTAGACCGTCCAGAGTTCGCGGAGCTCGAGGAGCTCGACGGGTGCGTGGCGTGCGGCCGGACCTCTGGAACGCATCAGCGAGCGCCAGGCGCTCGGCCACAGACGGGTGGCTGTGGTACAGCCAGCGGGTCAACGCCGACGGATGCTCCTCCGCGAGGTGACGGGCTCCGAGGCGCGTCACCGCAGCGCCAAACGCTTCGACACCTCCGGTCATCGCCAGCGCAAAGGTATCCGCGCGACGCTCGTGCCGGCGTGACTGCGCGTGCCGGATCGGCGTGGCCAGAATCCAGATTCCGCACGTCACGAGGGCCACGAGCGGCAGCGCCGCCAGATCGCCGGCGCCGCCGACCGTCCACCTCGTGACGACCAGTTGCGCCGCGAGGAGCGAGGCCCACAGCACGGCGACGTGCACGGCGAACGTCCGCCATAAGTCGCGATAGACGTGGTGCGCAAGCTCGTGGGCGACAACGACGACGACTTCGTCGTCCGCCCACCGGCGCGCGATCTCGGAGGAGAGGAGAATGCGCCGGTTCGGCCCGACGCCGGTGACGAGCGCCGTCGCCGGCGAGGACTCGTCCACGACCCACTCGTCAATGCCCGCGACGGGCACGCGCGCCCGGACCGCGAGCGTCGAGAGGCGGGTCGTGAGCGACGGTCGGTCGAGCGGACGCACACGTCCGAGCCGCGCGAAGAGGAACGGGGCAAGCCGCAAGGCCATCGCGAGCAGAAGCGCGAGCATCGGCCCGGCCACGACCCACCACCACGCCCCGGCCAGCCGAACCGCGATGAGCACGGCGCCGCTGGCGACAATCGCGGCGGGCAGGGCCACCACCGTCGCATGAGCCTGCTCGGCGAGCACCTCTTCGATGCTTGGCGGGCTCGGCGCGGATTGGCCGTAGGCGGACTCCACGCGCCGGGCCAGGTAAATCGCGGCGGGAAGGCTTGCCAGCTTCCCAGAGCACGACGACCAGCACGACGAAGAGGACGAGCGCGACGGCTGCCGCCGCCACGCCCGACAGCCCGCCCGCGAAGCGTCAGCGCAAACTCCCGAAGCCACCGCGACAACGGGGTCAGTGCGATCACCGACAGCATGAGCGCCGCCGATCCTACCGACGCCGCCCGCGCTCGTCTCCGCAGCCGCTGGTACCGCGTGGCTTTGGATTCGTTCATGGACAGAGGCTCAAGGCTTGGGGCTCGGGGCTTGGGGCCAGGCCGAGCACCATGAACTTGCACAGCCCTAGGTCCTAAGCCGTGAGCCCCGAGCCAGCACGCTCAGTTCAACTGACCGAAATCAGCTTCGAGACTCCCGGCTCTTCCATCGTCACGCCGTACAGACGGTTGGCGATCTCCATCGTCTTCCGGTTGTGGGTAATGAGGATGAACTGCGTGTGATCCTGCATGCCCTGGAGCATCTCGACGAACCGTCCGATGTTCGCGTCGTCGAGCGGCGCGTCGATTTCGTCGAGCAGGCAGAACGGACTGGGGCGGTACTTGAAGATGGCGAACATGAGCGCCATGGCCGTGAGCGCCTTCTCTCCGCCCGACAGCAACTGGACGTTCTGTAGCCGCTTGCCTGGCGGCTGGGCAATGATGTCGATCCCGCTTTCGACGTCGTTTTCCTGATCGATCAGCGATGAGACCCGCGCGCCCTCCGCCGAAGAGCGTCGTGAACGTTCCCTCGAAATTCCGGTTGATCTTCTCGAACGCGTCGGCAAACCGCTCGCGGGTCGTCTTGTCGATCTTGCGGATCGCTTCTCCGGTCTGGGAGATCGCGTCGAGCAGGTCGCGCCGCTGGGTCGTGAGGAAGGTGTGTCGTGACTCGAGCTCGTCGAACTGCTCGATCGCCATCATGTTGACCGGGCCGAGACGCTCGATTCGTTTTCTCAGCAGCGTGATGACCTGGTCGGGGGTCATGCCGGCGTCCGAGGTGCGCGGCTCGTCCTCGATTTCGGGATTTCGGGGTTTCGTGGGCTTCGCGAGGCCTCGGCCTCCGTGGACTCCCCTTCGTCCTCCTCGTCGCTCGTGGGACCGGTCCGCTGAGCAGGTGGAACGAGCTCACCGGCCTCTTCGAAGGCCGCGACTGCGGCCACCACCTCATCGAGTGACAGCCCGAAAGCCTCGAGACAGGCAGCGGCCAGATGGGACATGTCGGACGTCGCGCGAGCGCGGGAGACTTCGAGGTTCGTGACCTCGGCGCGCACCTCGTCGAGCCCATGTCTGGCGGTCCGAATGCCCTGCTCGCGTTCGTGAAACTCGGTACGCATCACGATGACGCGTTCGTCGAGCGTGCGCATGTCCGTCTCGAGGCCGCGAAGGGCCTCGACGTCCGCGTCCAGGCGTCGTTCGGCGTCGACGATCGATTGGCCAAGCTCGGCGCGGCGTTCCTCGGTCCTGCGGATTTCGGCCTGGCGTCCGACCAAACGGCTGTCGAGATCGCGGCTGGCTTCTTCGAGCCGCGCGACGTCGTTGGAGAGCGCCGAGGCGCGTTCCACGAGCGCGGCTTCCCGAGTCCGGCTCTCGGTGACGAGGCGCAGACGCGATTCCGCTCGTTCCCGGCCGCCCTGCAGCCTGGAGAACACCGCGTCGAGGCTGGCCTGTGCCTCCTGCTGCTGCGACTGATGAACGGTAATGGCGGCCGAGGCCTCCTCGCGTCGTCCTTCGGCGGCGGCTTGCTCCTCGACGGCCCGTCCACGTTCCGCCGTCACGACTTCCAGGCGCTGCTGTGCGCGCACGTGCTCGTCGGCCGCGCGGCTCGCCTGCGCCTCCAGCGCGACAATTCCCTTCTCTCGCTCGTGCTCGTCGGTGACCGCCGACAGCACGGCGCGGTCTCGGCCCTCAATCGCCGCAAGGCGCGCCGACGCCTCGGCGCGCAAGGCGGTCGAGCTGCGTCTCGGCGATCTGAAGCTCCTCCTTGAGCGCGATCGCCGCGGCCCGGGTCTCGAGGATCCCGCGGACGTCCTGACGGGACCCGCCTTCAACGAGCCAGGCGCCACGAAACACTTCGCCGGTCAGGGCCGCGACCGGCACGGACACGTTGGCCGACAACGCGCGAGCCGTGTCGGCGGAGTCACAGATCAGCGCGCGATCGATGAGACGCGCAATCGCGCGGGCGTGCGGTCCAACCGTGCGCGCGACGCTGGACAACGCCCGGGCACCCTGCGGAACCACGAGCGGCTGCAGCGGCTCCGCCGGCGCGCTCGCGGCGGCGTCGAGCACGACGAACCCGCATCGGCCGGCGTTCTGCTCCGAGAGCAGTCGGAACGCGGCGACCACATCGTCGTGACCGTCCACCAGGATGTACTGCAGCCGGTCGCCAACGAGCGCATCGACCGCCCGCTCGTACGAACGCTCGACTTCGAGGTGATCGGCGGCCGCACCGTGCTGACGCGACCGCGCTTCCGGCTTCGCGGAGGACGAACCTGGCCGCGTCGCCAAACGCCGCACGGCTGGCCTCGATCTCGACGAGGGCCTTGAGCCGCGCGTGCCGGGCTGCGGCTTCGCGTTCAGCAGTCGCCAATGCCCGCGTGAGGCGTTCGTGCTCGGTGCGTTCGGTCGCAAGTTCCTGCTCCGCGTTCAGCCGTTCCACGGCCGCGCGTTCGAGCGCGCGCCGGCTGTCGGCGAGTTGGCGCACGGCGGTCTCGTGCTGGGTCTTCGCACGGTCCGCTTCCGCGGACAGTTCACGCATTTCCACGCCGAGCCGTTCGAGCTCCGCCGCCACGCGGTCGCGGGCCGTGGCGGCATGGTCCCGAACCTGCTGCAACGCGCCGAGGGTCGTTGACGCTGCCAGGACCGTCGCACGGACTCCATCGGCTTCCTGCTCGATGGCTTGCACGCCGACGAGCGCGGCCGCGTAATCCGCGTCGCACCGCGCCACGTCCTGCCGCGCAGCCTCCAATGTCCGGACGGCCTCGGCGGCCGCCTCTCGCTGCGCACGGAGTGCCCCGGCAGCCGGCTCGCGCCGATCCTCGAGCGCGCGCACCTCTTCGCCAAAGGCGCCGGCCTGCCGCGTCAACTCCTCAATCTGCTGCCGGTTGAAATGAATCTGCTGCTGCCAGCGTCCGATCTCGAGCTGCGCGCGCGTGCGCCTGCTCGCGCGCGGCCGTGGCACCGGCTTCGCCCTCGGTCAACGCCAGCCGCACCCGCTCGACATCCGCCTCGAGCTCGGCGACATGCGCGGCGGCAACGGTCGCGCGGGTACGCGCCTCGTTCAACCGGCCTTCGGCGGCCTCGACGTCGCGAGCGAGCGCCTCGTAGCGCTCGCCGAACTGCACCTGCTCCCACTTCCGCAGGTCTTCTCGCAGCTTCTTGTACCGCCGCGCACGTGATGCCTGTCTCTTCAGAGCTCCGCGCTGCTTCTCGACTTCGAAAACGATGTCGTCGACCCGCGTCAGGTTCTGCTGCGCCGCTTCGAGCTTGAGCTCCGCGGCGCGACGACGCGACTTGTACTTGGTGACGCCGGCAGCTTCCTCGATCAGCGTCCGCCGCTCTGCCGGACGCGATGACAGGATTTGCCCAATCTTTCCCTGCTCGATGACGGCGTACGCCTTGACACCGAGACCCGAGTCCATCAAGAGGTCATGAACATCACGGAGCCGGCACACTTCGCCGTCGATGAGGTATTCGCTCTCGCCCGAGCGGTACAGGCGACGGCCGATTTCCACGTCACGAGTGATGATGGGCTCCCCATTGAGCAAGTCGAGCTCGTCTCCCGAGGTCGCCGCCACCATGGCCCGTTTTGCAACCTGCGACAACTTCAGCCGGACTTCGGCCGAAGCCGTCGGCTTACGGGCATCGCTGCCGTTGAAGATGATGTCCTCCATCCGTTCGCCACGGAGGCTCTTCGCGCTCTGCTCGCCGAGCACCCACGTGATGGCGTCCACGACGTTGCTCTTGCCGCACCCGTTGGGCCCGACAATAGCGGTCACGCCATCGTCGAAACCGAGCTCGGCGCGGTCCGGGAAGCTCTTGAAGCCGACTATGTGCAGTCGCGATAGACGCATGAAGTAAAGCTCTCGTACAGACAAACAGCCGCTTGGTCGCCGATAGACACCAGGACTATCGACCGGCAAGCGGCTGGGAATCCAGCTTGACGGACCCGAGACCGAATCAGGGCGTCAGTCTAGCAAGGCACCATCTGGCGCGGCAACACAAATTGCGGCCACAAGATGTTGGGCGAAGAAACACGTCGGGTGAGTTTTACGTTCACGTAAAACTCACCCGACGTGTTTTTCCTACCGTCGGACGTTCAGGGCGAGCAGTTCGCGGGTCTCAGGGAACCGGGTGAGACCGGCTCGGACCTGCGGGTCGACGCTCGATAGATTCCGGCGGGCCTCTTCGACACCAAAGAGGTCGAGGTCGACGTCGTACCGAATCATGGCCTTGATGAACGCCAGGTCGGCCTGAAACGCGGCGGCGTCCACCTTCACCCGGCGCTCGACCAGGTACTCGCGGAACTCGTTCACCATCTCATCGGTCACGGTCCATCCCGGCGACACGCGATGTGCGCGAGTCGAGGATCGCGACCCGGGGCGGGCATCGCCTTCCTTGGTGAAGCGCTCCGCAAAGCCGATGAAGCTGCCGCGAGCATAGATGAGCCGCGCAAACTTCGACGGATTGAACCCCTCGACCGGGCCGGGAACGAAGTGATCCGGCTCGATGCCGCCGCCGCCGTACACCTTGCGCTTGCCATCGGTGTACCGGAGATCCGACGGAGTATGCGTCGGCGACGCCTGTTGATCCCGTGACGTGTAGGTCAGATATTCATCGAAGCTGCCGTCCCAGGGTCGCTGGATGAGCCGGCCGCTCGGGGTGTAGTAGCGCCCGGTCGTGAGCGCCAGCCCCGCATTGTTGCTGATCGGGTAGACAGACTGCACGAGCGCCTTGCCGAATGTCGTCTCGCCCACGACGAGGCCGCGGTCGTGGTCCTGAATTGAGCCAGCAACGATTTCGGATGCGCTGGCGCTCTGTCGATCGACGAGGACGACAAGCGGCAGCTCGAGGTCTCCGGTCACCGGCACCCGGTGGTCGTCGTCGGAATTGGGAATGCGTCCGCGGGTGTAGACCACCATCTGTCCGGCTCGAAGGAACCTGCTGGCGACCGCGATCGCCTGGTCGAGCGGCCCGCCCGGGTTGTCCCGCAGGTCGAGCAGCAGCTGCTTCATCCCGCCGCGTTTCAGCTTGGCGAGTGCCGCGTCGAGCTCAGTCGACGTGGTCTCCGAGAAATCCTGCAGACGGACGTAGCCGGTCGTACCGTCCATCATGAAGGCCGTGCGGATGCTGGGGATTCGGATCTCGTCGCGTTCGACCGTCAACTGGATGAGGTCGTCCACACCGGGCCGCCGGATGCCGACGTCCACCGTCGTGCCCTTGTCGCCCTTCACACGGTCCACGACGTCCTGTGTGGTCCAGGTCGGTTTTGCGTCTTCCGTTCCGACCCGCGCGATGACGTCGCCGCGGCGGATTCCCGACCGGTATGCCGGTGAGCCCTCGAAGAGCGAGACGACGACCACGTCGTTCCCGGCCTTCTGGATCGAAATACCGATACCGAAGTAGCGGCCGATCTGCCGCTCGCGCATGCGGCGGAAATCGCCCGGTGAGAAGAAGCTGGAGTGCGGATCCAGCGTCCGGAGCATACCGTCGATCGACGAGTACACCAGCGCTTCGGTGCCGCAGGTCGAGCCGTTCGGGCACGGCTTGTCCATCGGCTCGACGTAGCTGGCTTCGATTTCGGCCAGCGCACGGGCGTACACCTGGTAGCGGGCGCGGGCACGATCCTGGGCGCTGGTCGTCGCGGCGCCCCAGGCGAGTCCGGCGGCGACCGACACCGCCATCACCACAGCCGCAGAAGGAACTCGAACCGTCCGCATACGAGTCATCGTAGCAGCCTCAAGCGTCGTCAGACCGCTTTTTCTGGAAGAGCCAGGCGACACCAATGCTGATCACGTAGAGAATCAACATCGGGGCCGAGAAAATCGCCAACGTCATCGGATCGCCGCTCGGTGTGACCACGGCCGCGACGACGACGATGATGAGCACGGCGTATTTGATCTTCCTCAACAGGAAGCCGGCCGTGACCACACCGAATCGAGCCAGGAAGAACACGATCATCGGCATCTGAAAAATCAGGCCGAGACCGAGCAACACCTTGACGTAGAGCCCGAACGTCTCGTCGATCGTGGGAAAGAAGCTGATGCCCTCGACCGCGTAGCTGGCGAAGAAGCGCCACATCGAGGGAAAGGCGACGCGCATGCGAGAAGTACGCGCCCGAGGAAAAACAGCACCGAGGAAAAGAACACAAACGGCAGCACGAGCCGCTTTTCTTTCGGGTACAACCCCGGCGCGACGAACAGCCACGCCTGGGCGAACATGAACGGCGCCGCGACGACCAACCCGGCCAGCCCCGACAGCTTCAGGCTGAACATGAATCCGGCCATCGGCTTGTTGAAGACCAGGTTGCCGCCGAGTTGCTGGAAGTAGTGCGCGTAGTACCCGTAGAGCCGATCCCAATAGAAGAACGTCACGACGCAGCAGGCGACGAGCACGTAGATGGAATAGAGAAGCCTGCGGCGAAGCTCGTCGAGGTGGTCGAGGAACCCCATCCTCGACTGGGCTACTTCATCATCCTCATCGGTCACGTCGCGATCGGAGGCGAGCGAATCGAGATCGGACGTGTTGATAGCCATGACGTGCCGGCGAACGACGGGCTACGCCGGGTTGTGCCCGCGCGCGACGGTCTCTGGCTCCGGTGCCTCGGCTCCATCGACGTCGGACGCGGCAACGACTGGCTGAGGCGTAGTGACGGCGGGCGGTGACAGTGGCGTCGTCAGGGCCGTACGGCGTTCCTCGTCCCGGATCTCGTCGTCCAGCGTCTGACGAAGATCGTTCGACGCGCGCTTGAACTCAGAGAGTCCCTTTCCGAGCGAGCGCCCGAGCTCCGGCAGCTTGCGAGGCCCGAAAACGAGCAGAGCCACGACGAAGATGATGATGAGCTCAGGAAAACCGAGTGGACCCATGGTGCGCTCCTTAACCCACGAGGGGCGTGCTTACCCGCGGAGGGACGAAGAAAGTATATCGCGTTCCACCGAGTCCTTTCCCTAACGAACTCCCCCCGAGATGCCGAAATCCCCTTTGTTCGCGTTGACTTGGCGCTGATCGAGTCCTACCATGACTTCAATGGCCCGCGGGAGGCGCGTATGTTGCATCCGCCAGAGCCTATGTATGCGTGTGTCCCGTTGCGTCCGTGCACAAAGGTGCGGTTTACCCTTCTGAGATAACCACTATGAGACGACTGTTCGGAATCAGCGTGTTGAGCGCGGCCCTTGCCGTTTCGGCGACGGCGATTGCGCAGACCCCCAGACGCCTCCCCCGCCGTCTTCCGGCGACGAGCCGATTCGGCCCGCGACCACCACCGTCTCGGGAACAACCGGCATCTGGTACGTCCCGACGAGTGAAGTCCTGCCCAGCGAAGAAATGGTCGATGTCGTTATACCGGACCAACATCGACTACGGCCAGGGATTCACCGACGTCTCGACGTTCCCGCTGACCTTTGCGGTCGGCCTTGGGAATCGTGCCGAGCTGTTCGGCAGCTGGTCGCTGGCCACACGCATCGACCGGGACTCCCGGCCCCTCTTCTTTGCGCCTGTCGATCCCGACGCGGCCGCCAATGGCGGCATCCTCGTGGATCACCCGGCGTCCGCCAGGAGTGGAGCGGCAACCAAGCTCGGCGACTTCTGGGTTGGCGGCAAGTTCAATTTCAGCCGCGCATCCACGTCCGATCACCGGCTTTGGCGTGCGGGGCATGGTGAAGCTTCCAGTCGGTGATGAGGAGTCAGGCGCGTCGAGCGGCCAGACCGACTTTGCCGTTGATGGCATCGTGTCGGCTTACGGCCCGGCTGTCGAGGTCTCCGGTTATGGCGGCGTGATCGTCCGCGGCAGTCCCGACGGCTACGAGCTGACCAACGGCTTCCGGTGGGGCGTCGGAGCAGGCTTCCCGCAGCGCTACAACCTCGGTTTCAGGTTCTCGGCCGAGCTCTTCGGCGAGAAGTATTTCGATGACACCATCACGGCGCCCGCTGGCCTGACGGCGACCGATGGTTCCATCGCGCCGCTGACCACGCAGGTGCAGGGTCCGGTCGTTGGGGCACTTGGTCTGACGTGGTCGGCTCCGAACGGATTCTTCGTCGGCGGCGCGGCAAGCTGGAACTTCGCGATGGACTCGCGCGACGAAGCTGGCATCGGCTGCCCCATCGACCCCAAAGGACGACAAGGCTTTCGAGGTCCGTATCGGCTTCCATCCGGGCGCTCGCGACAGACGGCCGCGGCCGGTCGCCGTCGCGCCGCCTGCTGCGCCCGTCACCCCAGCGCCCGCCGCCGCCGCCGGTGGCCCAGAACCGGCCTCCGACCGTGAAGGCCTCTTGCAACCCGTGCTCCGTCGAAGTGGGACGCACCGCCCTGGTGACCGCCGACGCGCAGGATCCGGATGGCGATCCGCTGACCTATCAGTGGGCTGCGAAGGGCGGCACGTTGACCACCCCGACGGCCCGGCAGACACCATGGACGGCGCCGAACACGCCGGGCCCGGTCCCCTTCACCGTGACGGTGACCGACGGCCGCGGCGGCACGGCGAGCGACAGCCTCACGATTCAGGTCACGCAGCCCTCAGCGCAGCAGTTCGCGTTCGAGGACGTGCACTTCGAGTTCGACCGCTTCACGCTCCGTCAGGACGCGCTCGCGATTCTCGACGATGCCGTGAAGGCGATGACGGCCAACCCGACGCTTCGGCTCGAAATCGAAGGCCATACCTGCAACATCGGGACGAACGAATACAACCTGGCGCTCGGTGATCGCCGCGCCCGGGCAGTCCGCGACTATCTGGTGAGCCGCGGCATCGCGCCAGGGTCGCTTGACGACGATCAGCTACGGTGAGGAACGCCCGCGCCACGACAACTCGCGGGAAGATACGCGAAGACTGAACCGGAGAGCGGCGCTGGTAGTCCGGCTTCAGTAGCGTCAGTTCCACGTTCCCCGTTCCTCGTTCTGGTTCTCAATTTCAGAACGGCGGAACCGCGGAACTGGGAACGGGGAACGACATCTAGTAAGCTTTCGCGAACCACGCCTTCACGTTCGCAGGCCGTCCGCACTTCACGCACGTTCCCTCGATCGACGGCGATCCCAGCGGGATATTGCGTAGCGTCGCCTGCGTGTCCGTCTTGATCGCCGCTTCGCACTCGGCGCCACCACACCACGGCGCGATCACGAAACCCGGACGTCCTTCCATCAGCGCGCGGAACTCATCCCACGTCGTCGCCTCGCTGGTGTGCTCCTCGCGGAACCGGCGGGCGCGCGCGAGCAGGTTCTGCTGAATTTCAGCCAGCAGGCTTTCGACGCGTGGGGCGAGGTCCGCGATCGGGATCGCGGCCTTCTCGCGCGTGTCGCGCCGGGCTGAAAACACCTGGGACTTCTCGATGTCCTTCGGACCGATCTCGAGTCGCAAGGGAACGCCTCGCAGCTCCCACTCCGCGAATTTCCAGCCCGGTGAGTTCTCCTCGCTCGCATCGAGTTTGACGCGGATCCCGGCCGCTGTCAGCGTGTCGCGAATCTGCTCGGCGTGCGGCAGGACCGTTTCCTTCCAGTTACCGCGGGGAATGGGCACGATGACGACCTGATAGGGCGCGACAGCGGGCGGAAGCACGAGTCCGCTGTCGTCGCCGTGCGTCATGACAATGGCGCCGATGAGGCGGGTCGTGACGCCCCACGACGTCGTCCAGCAGTACTGAAGGGCCTTGTCCCGACCCTGAAACTGGATCTCGAACGCTTTGGCGAAGTTCTGACCGAGATTGTGTGACGTGCCTGCCTGGAGGGCCCGTCCGTCGCCCATCAGCGCCTCGATCGAGTAGGTCCGTGACGCGCCGGCGAACTTCTCGCTGTCGCTCTTGACGCCGTCGATGACGGGCACCGCGAGTGTGTTTTCGACGAAGTCTTTGTAGAGCGCGAGGATCTTGAGCGTTTCTTCCTCAGCCTCTTCGGCGGTCTCGTGCGCCGTATGCCCTTCCTGCCAGAGGAACTCGGTCGTCCGAAGGAACGGACGCGTCACCTTCTCCCACCGGACGACGTTGGCCCACTGGTTGATGAGCACCGGGAGGTCACGCCAGGACTTGATCCACTTCGCATACATCGTCCCGAACATGACCTCCGAGGTCGGCCGGACGATGAGCTTCTCCTCGAGATCTTCGTCGCCGCCCTTGGTCACCCAGGCGACCTGTGGCGCGAAGCCCTCGACGTGCTCCTTCTCCTTCGCGATGAGCCCCTCGGGGATGAAGAGCGGAAAGTACGCATTGACGTGGCCGGTGGCCTTCAATCGCGCGTCGAGGGTTCGCTGGATCGCCTCCCAGATGGCGTAGCCGTACGGGCGGATGACCATGCACCCTTTGACCGGAGAGTAGTCGGTCAACTCGGCGCGGCGCACGACGTCCAGGTACCAGGCAGAAAAGTCCTGGGATCGTGGCGTTATTTCGGTGACGAACGCGTCTTTCTTCTGCTGGTTGTCTTGAGGCATATCGGGCGGAAGTAGATTACCCCGACGAACGCTCCTCGTACACGCGACGCTTCCATCGCGCGTCGTCGGCTTCGGGGTAGTCGGTGCGGGAGTGCGCGCCCCTGCTCTCCTCCCGGCGAAGCGCGGCGCGGACGATGAGGCGGCTGACGGTGACGAGGCTCGCGGTGCGCCACGAATCGGCGGAAAAATGGGCGCCTCTCGCCATCGCGCGTTCAATGGCATGCCAGACAGGCTGCAACCGCTCCCCCGCTCCAGCCAGACCCGCAGCGTCGCGAAAAACGCCGGCTGACTGCCACATCAATTCGCGGATCTCTTCTTCCGGCATGGGACTCTCAACCGACACGGGACTCTCAACACTCGCGCTGTCCAGCGACGGTCCATCCCACGCTTTGGTCGTGATCGTCGGCCAGTCGCCGCGGGCCATGGCTGACATCGCCCGTCCCGCGCGGCCGCCGAAGACGAGGCCTTCGAGCAACGAGTTGCTCGCGAGGCGGTTCGCTCCATGGACGCCGGTGGCAGCCACCTCTCCAGCCGCAAAGAGGCCCGGCAGTGACGTCCGGCCTTCAAGGTCGGTCGCCACGCCACCCATCAGATAGTGTGCCGCCGGGCTCACAGGCAATCGGTCACGCGCGAGATCGAGTCCGACCTTCCGGCAAAGTCCGGCGATGGCCGGGAACCGATCCCGAACCATGGCGGCCGACAGGTGCGACATCGAGAGATACACCGGCCGGCCCGTCCGCAGGGATTCGCGCACCATGGCGCGCGACACGCGATCGCGGGCGGCCAGGTCGCCTTCGGCCTCATAGCGGGACATGAAGGGCTCACCAGCGTCGTTGATCAGGCGGGCACCCTCGCCGCGCAGGGCTTCGGAGAGTAGATATCGCGGCGCGCCGGGCACGGCGAGCACCGTCGGATGAAACTGCACGAACTCGAGATCCACCACCCGCGCCCCGGCCAGGTACGCGACGGCGACGCCGTCACCGGATGCGACAGCGGGATTTGTCGTTTCCCTGTAAATCTGTCCGGCTCCCCCCGTCGCCAGCAGCGTGGCGGCGGCCCTTGCCTCGCCCAGTCGGCCGTCAGCGTCCAGGAATCGGACGCCGACGACGGCGCCCTCCTCGATGATCGCTTGAACGACGACGGCGTGATCGCGAACCACGACGCCCCGTAGGCGCGGCGAGCCGCTCGGCCAGGACGCGCCCGATTTCGCGTCCCGTCGCATCGTGGGCGTGGAGCACGCGCCTCGCCGAGTGGGCCCCCTCGCGCGCGAGATCCAGGGAACCATCGGAATGGCGATCGAAGGCCGCGCCCCACTCGATGAGCTCTCGAACGAAGGCGGGACCATCGGACACGAGAACGTTCACGGCCTGCTCGTCGCACAGGCCATCGCCCGCGCGAATCGTGTCGGCGGCGTGCCGCGCGACCGAGTCGTCGGCGGCCACTGCGGCCGCAATACCACCCTGGGCGAATCCCGTACTGCCTGCGCCGGGATCGGCTTTCGTCAGCACGAGCACGCGGCCCTCGGACGCGAGCTCGATGGCGGCCCGCAGCCCTGCGATACCGCTGCCGATGATGAGGAAATCGGCTGAAAGGCGGGCGATCAAGAGGCCTGCTATCCTAGCAGGCTGGCTGCCCCGACCGGGCCGTCGCTACCAGACACCCACGCATGGAGCACATACGCCTCGACGTCACGAGCGAACGCGGCACGTACAAGGTTGTCATCGGCTCCGGCGCATCCGCCCGCCTCGCAGCCCTGCTCGCCGAGCAGGGGATTGACCGGCAGCGGTTGGTGGTGAGTGCGCCGCCGATCTGGCGTCTTCAGAGCACGCGGCTTGGCAATGTCGTCGGTCCGAAGGAACGGCCCACGCTGATCCCCGACGGTGAGCGCGCAAAGACGCTCGCCACCGTCTCGAGAGTCTACGATGCGTGCGTCCGCCAGGGTCTCGACCGGTCGGGCGCAATCGTCGCGTTCGGCGGCGGTGTTGTCGGCGACGTCGCGGGCTTTGCGGCGGCCACCTATCTACGCGGCATCACGGCTGATTCAGGTTCCCACGACGCTCCTTGCGCAGGTCGACAGCTCGATCGGCGGCAAGGTGGGCGTGAACCTCACGTCAGGCAAGAATCTTGTCGGCTCCTTTCACTCGCCCTCGCTCGTCGTCTGCGACCCTGACGTTCTTGGATCGCTCGGACGGCGCGAGTTTCGCGCCGGGCTGTATGAGGTCGTGAAATACGGCGTCATTTCCTCGGCCCCGCTTTTCGACCGCGTGGCTGGCGGCCTGACGGCGATTTTCAACCGCGACGGCGCCCTGCTCACCTCGCTCGTGGCGGACTGCTGCCGAATCAAGGCGCAGGTGGTGATGACGGACGAGCGGGAGTCAGGGCTGCGACGCATCCTCAACTTCGGGCATACGGTCGGTCACGCGCTCGAGGCGCGTCACGGAATACCGGCGCTTCCGGCATGGCGAGGCGATCGGCTACGGCATGCTGGCGGCCGCTCGTCTCTCGTTCACCCGCGGCCTCATGACGAAAGACGATGAGTCGCGACTGGCGACGTTGATTCGCGAGATGGGCCCGCTGCCGCCTGTCGCCGACCTTCGATGCTCGGACGCGCTCGACGTCATCGGCCGCGACAAGAAGGTCGTCAGCGGCCGTCTGCACTTCGTGCTCGCCCGCGGTATCGGGGCGACCGAGATCGTGCCCGGATGTCCAGGCGAAAGAAATCACGGCAGCGATGAAGCACATCGGAATGAAGTGAGGCTGCCTATCTCAACCAACCCGGTGGCACGGCCAGGCGACGGGCCTCTTCAAATAGCGCCGTGAGCTCACGGCGTCTGGCCTCCAGACTCGTTCGAAGTGTCTCGAGCTCGGCGCGAACATCGTTCGCATGTTTCCGCAATGACGCCTGTTGAGCCGGATCGTCACGCGCGATTGCCTGACCATCCAGGCGCGGGATCTCCAGTTCGAGAGCCACGACCTGTTCTTCTTCGCGTGCGATTCTTCCGCGAAGAGTCGCGACCCGCTCGCGCCACCACGTTTCGTCACGAGGCTCGACGGTGCGAGGCTCGACGGTCGCGGCCGACGGTTGAGCGACGGAGGGAACCGCGACTGCCGGGGCGACCGTAGCGCTGCGGTCCGTTGCCAGACTGTCATTGCTGTAAGACGCGACCGCTGGCCCAATCAGCAGCCGTCGTATCGCCTCTCGCTCGGCGGCCGCCGCGAGGGACGTCGGTGGCGCTGACAGCCGGGCCAACGCCTGAGCAATCGCGACCATTACCAGCCACAGCGGCGTCATCGCATCTCCCGCCACGTCACAAGCCCGTACTCCGTTCCCTTCGTCTCGGCGCAACACGATGAGGAGGGTGCGCTGGAGGCCGCCAAGACCGAGCGCCTGCGCCCGTATCATCACGACGCCATTGCTGTCCGCGCCCGGGTCAGCGTCTCCATCCGCCGCGTCGTCTGCGATCCACGCGATCAGAAATAGAGAACCGGCATTGCCGCTGCCGACGAGAGTCTCCAGCGAGCCGGCCGCGAACACTCGCCACCGGGGCGTATCAAGGCCGGCGGACCACATCGCGTCCGACTGCTGCTGCACGCTGGTCGTCATGGCGGACATGTCGAGGGCTTCGTTCCACGGCGTCGTCGGCTGGTTCGCGGGCTCGAGGAATGCCGAACGACGTTCGCCGGTCAGCACGGGAGTCCAGGACGAGTCCATCGCGAGTTCGGCCAGGACGTACTCGGCCAGAGCTTCGGCAGCGTACAGCGCCTGTACGCCGGCGTGATGGTTTCCCGCTATCGCGCGTTCGGTAGACGACACAGCGACGAGGCCGAGCCCCAAGGCGAGCATCGTGACCGTGACAATCATCGCGAGCAAGGCGCCGCTGCCCTCGTCCCGATACCCGGTTCTGCGGCCACGGCGATCTCACGAGCTACTCCACACCTTCGAGGTTCCGCGGTGAGATGTCGAACGACACCACGGCGTCAGGGACGCTTCTTGACGCACTTCGGCTGGTACCGGCGTTCGCGAACCGGGCGCCCGTGGCACGAAGTCCTGGGGACTGAGACCTGCAACCGAAGCGTCACTCGAACGCGGCGAACCCGCAGCAGGTCCGCGTCGTAGGCCAGGGCGCCCGAGCCGCACCACGGCCCGTCGCTGAACATCTCGATCGGGAGCGGGGCGAGACCGTCTTCACCGGGCGACAGATAAGACATTCCTGACAACGGCTGACCGGCGGCGTCGTAGAGGCAGTTTGCTTGCCCGATCGGCGGTTTCGGCGTCACCGGCGGCGCCACTGCTCCGAAATACTCCATCGTCATCGCCACGACGTCGTCCATCAGGGGTACGTCGGTGTTGTCCGAGTCGTACTGGCGCAGCTGCCTCGTCGCAGTGTCCACGTAGTACGTCCGCGCCTCAATCTCCACGACCCGGGAATCGTCTCCATAGGCGTGAGATGGCGCTGGACCGCGCGGCCGAACCACCGCGCCGGTTGCGTTGACTGATTCGACAGTCAGCAGGTCGAAGGAACCCGATCGGTCAAACAGCAGAAGACCCATGCCCGCCCGGGCACCGCAGGCTTGCCGCGTCAACGGACACCCGGGGTCGTCACGCATCGCCATCGGCGTGCTCGCAAACGGCGCGACGAGCGTGGTCTGCACGGATGTGATCGGGACCCACATGACGGACACCACGTTCGATCGGGAAACCGCGGGCGGGTCCGGCGATTCGGCGCCGATTCGACGAGGCAGGATCGTCGCGATGTACATGCCCAGTGAACCCGACACGGCTCCCACGTCCGGACCAGCGCCGGCAGCGTAGAGATCCCGAAACAGCGACGCGGCCGAAATGCGAGCACGTTGGTGAAGGTCGATCGCCTCAGGCTGCGAGTGCGCTGCCTCCATGACCGGGTTCGCGACAGCAACAACCGCCGCGACAACCAGCAGCAGAAGTGCCGACGAGACCACGACCTCGGTGAGCGAAAAACCGGAGGTTTCATCGATTGATAGCTGACGAGGAGGGCGCATCCCTTCACTCACCGCGCAATGGTCGTCAGGATCGCTTCACCAGGAACACGGGCCCGCGAGCTCGAGGCTGTCCGCACGTCGGCGATACGACGCGCGGCCAGCACACGAACCTGCAGCACTCGCCTGGACGACACGTCTGACGGAAGCGGAGCTCACACGCCAACGACGGACGTAGGTCTCGGGCCGGTCTGAAAATCCCGGCACGTCTTCGTCGAGGGCATTCACCGGTGACGAAGGCACGGACATCCCGGCGGCGATCGACGATCGCAACTGCTCGAGCTTCTGGACGGCCAACACCGACGCATTGGTGTCGTCCCTGGCATCCTGGGTGAGGCCTGTTGCGACCACGACGAGGTTCGCGAGTCCTGCCGTGAGCACGGATGCGAACGCCAAACCCACGAGTGCCTCAACAAGCGTGAATCCCCGATCGGTGTGTGTCATGCCGTCGCTTCGTGCAATCCACGATCCACGACGAATACCGCGCGAGATCTCGTGCCGCAGGTCAGACGTTGCAGAGACTGGAACGTCTGCCAATGCTGGCGACGCAGATTTTCACATGGGCTACGGGAGCGTCGTGACGTACCAGGCGAAGAGGTCTTGACCGACGAGTGACGCGACCAGGGCGGAGGCCGCGAGGAACGTGCCGAAGGGAATGCTGGCCTGCATCGATCGACCGCCGGCGACGACCAGCGCGATGCCCGCGATCGCACCGCTCACGCTCGAAAGGAAGAGCACGACAATGACCTGCTGCCATCCCAGGAAGGCGCCGATCATCGCCAGCATCTTCACGTCGCCGAGCCCCATGCCGTCGACGCCGGTCGCGCGCAGCCAGAGCCAGCGTAAGAGGAGCAGGACTCCTCCGCCGAGCGCGATCCCGGACACGCTGGCGACGAGACCAGGTGGAAGAAAGGCGCTCAATAACAGCCCCATGACCGTGCCCGGAAGGGTCAACGCGTTCGGGAGACGCCGGGTCTCGAGATCCGTCCAGAACAGGGCGACGAGGAGTGCCGTGAGCGCGAGGCGCGCGCCCACGAGCGCCAGATCGGGCAAGTGGACATAGGCCTGGAGTGCGAAGGCCAGAGCCGTGGTCAACTCGACAACGGGATATCGCACACCAATCGGCGACCGGCATTGGCGGCAGCGGCCCACCAACCCGGCGTAGCTCACGAGGGGGATGTTGTCGAACCAGCGAATTGGCGTCCGGCACGAGCGGCATCGCGATCCCGGCGTGACGACCGACTCGTCAGCCGGCAATCGGGTAATACAGACGTTCAGGAAACTGCCGATGGCGAGCCCGAACAGCAGTACGAGCCAGACAGCGGGGGTCATCGCCGATCGAAGGTCCGCGGGAGCGGCGACAGAGGTGAGTCTGCGGGCGAGGCCGACGGTCCCCCGCTTCGGGTCGTAGGCGTACGGGTGACCCGCCGGGTCCGCGAGGGTGCCGGCGGCCGCCGCGACCCCGAGGCTTGCCAGCGATCTCGGGTACTGGCCCGAGCGATCAAGATAGTCACCGACGAGTGTTTGCAGACGATCGAGCTCGTCGAGCGCTTGAAGTTGCGCCAGACCGCGCTCGGCTGATTGCCGGATGTAGCCGTCGCTCGTCGCGGCGAGCTCGACGAGCAACTGGCGGGCGCCTTGCCGGTCCCCGCCTTGCGCGAGCGTGACCGCGGCAAGCGGCCCGAGCCATCGCGGCGCTCCGGGCATCGCCGCGGCACGCGTAAACCATCGCGCCGCCTCGTCGAAGCGGCCGGTGTACCAGTAGTGCACAAAGCCGATGTCGTGCGCGTACTGCCATCGATTCGGGTTCGCCCGAAGACCCTTCTCGAGGATAGCGATCGCCTGGTCCGGACGTCCCGGGCCGTTGGGCGGCTCCAGCGCGATGAGAATCGCGCCGAAGCGATACGCGATATTGAACTTCGGGTCGAGCGTCACGGCAAGGTCAACGAGTGGCTCGAGCAGGGCGAATCGTCCAATGGCCGGTGCCGACCGACGTTCGTGCCCGTCGTGCTGGATCGCGCGAACCCAATACAGATCGGCCGCGATCGCATCGAACGACAAATACAGCCGCGAGGCCAGCGCGCCCGATCGAACATACAGCACGCGATCGGTCTGACCGGCTGCATCGCTGGGACGCATGCCGCGCCCGCAGCACGCCCGCGGCGACGAGACATGCTGTGACGGCGACGAGCGCAGCGACCGAGGACCGAGGCGCGCTCAGTCATCGGAACTCACGGCGGGAAAAGAGCGCGACTGCGGCGGCGATGAGCCCGGTTGCGTAGAGCGCACCGTACAGGAGCGTCAGCAGGACGATTCGATGGGCGATCGGCTCACCATGGACGACTTGAGCCTTGACGTCGAAGCTCGAAAAGTCCGGCAGCGCCCATCCCACGAGGGCCATCGCGGATGCCACCCAGACCGGAACGTCGGTGATGCTCCCGAACGACCGCAGGTCCGCGCTGAGCTGGCCGGCGACGAACACGCCGACGGTCAGTACGATCGAGACCAGGGCACTCGACGAGAACACCGAGAAGAACACGGCGACCGCCGTCAGCAGCGCGAGTTCTCCCGCGATCATTGCGAGCGCAATGATCAGCCGTAAGTCAACGCCTTCGATGAACGCAAGCACCGTAAAGAGGGCGGTTCCCATCAGCGCGACGCTCACGACGATCGTCGTCACGAGTCCGGCGTATTTGCCGACGACGAACTCCCATCGCGGAAGGGGCTTCGCGAGAAGGCTCAGGATGCTTCGCCGATCGGTCTCGCGCGCGATCAGCCCTACGCCCATGACCACGGCCATCAACGCGCCCGCAAGCTCGACGAGCGCAAGACCAAGGTCCTTGACGATCTTCACCTCTTCTCCAGCCGACAGCGGACCGGCGACCAGGGCCGTCGCCGAAGAGCAGCACGAGCAGAAGGAAGAACCCCCCGAGGCCGTAGAAGATCCGGTCGCGCGCATGCTCGACGAAGGCGTGCCACGCCACGAGGGAGATGCGACGGACCGTCATGGATCGACCGCCCCAACGGCGTCGAAGAACACATCCTCGAGCGTCCTCCCGGCCACAAGCGCCGCGACGCTCCCTCGCGCGACGAGGCGACCGCGGGCCAGAATCGCCACCTCGCTGCAGAGCTGCTCCACGTCCGAGAGGATGTGCGAGCTGAAGAGAACAGTCCGCCCGTCCGCCGACAGCTCCCGAATCAACTCCCGCAGCGTACGGCGCCCGAACGGATCGAGCCCCGACATCGGTTCGTCCAGGATGAGCAGATCCGGATCGTTCACGATCGCCTGTGCGATCCCGACACTCTGCAGCATGCCCTTCGAATGCTCGCGAAGCGGACGTCGTCGATCGGCGGCGATGCCGACGCGGTCGAGCGACCATGTCACACGCCGGCGCCGTTCTTCGCCGGAGAGGCCGAACAAGCCGGCGAAATACGTGAGCAGTTCTTCCGGCGTCAGATGGTCGTAGAACCTGGGGTGTTCGGGAAGGAAGCCGACGCGTCGTCTGGCGCTCACGTCGCCAGCCGGACGTCCGAGCACGTCGATCGTGCCGGAGGTCGGCCGGAGCAGATTCAGCAACAGGTTGAGGGTCGTGCTCTTGCCGGCGCCGTTGGGACCAAGCAGCCCGAACACGGCGCCGGCCGGCACCTCGAGAGACAGATCGTCCAGCGCGCGAAACGAGGTCGCCCGCCAGAATCCGCTTGCAAAGTCCTTCGTCAGGCGTTCGGTGCGAAGGACGGAGGATGCCATGTGGCGCGCGTGGCCTTACGTCCCCGCTTTCTTCAACTCGATGTCGATGGCCATCTCGAAGTATTCGGGCCGAATCGCGCCCGGGAGCTTCACGCCGTTGATGAAGTAGGTCGGCGTGCCCTCGATCTTCAGCACGCCGCCGTCCGCCACGTCGGAACGAATGGCGGCCAGCTTGGCGGCATACTCGCGTTCGAAATCGGTGATACCAAGCAGCTTCTGGGCGGCCGCGCGGACCGCCTCGGGCCGCGCACCTTGATTGCCATACAGCCACGCCGCCATCTCGTCGTACTTTCCACGATCGCGCGCCATGCGCGCCGCTGCCGCCGAATCACAGGCGGCCTCGTGTCCCGGGATGGTGCGGCTCGAGTTGAAGTTGCAATCGGTGTCCCACGGCCAGTCCTTGACGATGTACTTCACCACGCCCGGATTCGAGGCCGCGAACTTCTGCAGCACGGGCTTGTACATCATCTCGGCCTGCGCGCAGGCACCGCACTGAAAGTCGTTGAACTTGACGACGATCACCTTCGCGCCCTCGGCGGGGATGCCCATGTCGACCCGCGGCTGCTTGACCCAGGCCGCAGTGAATGCCTCACGGACGTCGCCGGTTGGCGGCGCGGTCGAAGCCGCCTGCTCGGCGATGGCGCCTTCTCGCGGGAAGAACGCCACGAGGGAGGCCGTGCCAGCCAGAAACAGGATGGCCGCAACAGCGACCGACGGCCGGCCGATTGCCGCTTTCAAGTCGGCAGAAAGCCGCGAAGGAAGGCGCATGATGGATTCACCGTTGCTGAAGAGCGACAGGAGAAAGATGCTCGCGACGCAGACGTAGGTGCCCATACACAGCAGGCACCCAGTCCGAAGCACGAAGAACGAGGCGTACGCCAGGTAGAGCGAGACCCCCACGCCGATAACCGACAGCGCGAGCAGGTAACCTGCCGCGACACTGGGTTTGCCATCCGCGCGTCCGAACCCTGCCAGCAGCCCGGCAAGCCCGAACCAGATCAGCCCTGCGATGGCCACGGGAACCCCGGCGACCGATCCGAAGCGGCTGAGATAGACCTGCGAACAACTGAACGTCGTGTTGACGTCGCACGGGCTCACGTACCCCGGGTCCGTCAGTAACCGGTAATGCACATACGCGGAGGACGCCGCCAGTCCAAAACCAACAACGGCGAACGCCAGAATCAACGCGCGCGTTCGTGAGGACATGGAGGGAATTATATGTGGCGGCTACTGCCCGACAGGGGCGACCGTCGCGCTGGCGGTAAACGGCTCGGTCGGCGCGGTCGCGCCACCTCCAGCCGAGTTCTGCCAGACCGTATTGCTCTGGTTGACCGCAAAGGCGCGCGTGCCCGAGGTATTTGCCGTCATCGGTACGGCCGTCGCCAGCCAGGCCGTCACCGTCGCGTTCCCGGCCCCGTCGTTCGGTCCCGTCACCGACCCGGCACCCGGACCGAGCGTGAAGTTGTAGCTGGCCTTGGTGACCGGTGGCGCATGCCCGAGGTCGGGCGAGATGAATGCCTCGGTTGTGCCCGTCGGTGGCGTGCCGAGGATCTGGTAGCTCGACGCGTAGCCGCCATTCCCCCATGTGGCGGAATAGGAAACCTGTGATGCTGTCGTGACTCGCAGCGAGGCAATCGCCGACGTCTCGTTCCCCGTCATCCTCGCGCGCAACAACCCTGGGACCGCGATGGCCGCGATGATGCTGATGATCGCCACAACGATCAACAGCTCGATGAGGGTAAATCCCTGCTCGTTTCGACCTTTCATGCTCTGACACTCCTCGTCCGTCCTGGACCGTCCTGGTCGCGGCCGGCTCCGGGTCCCAACCTGCGCCCACCATTGTCACACCGCCCGCCGGTTCCCGCCAAAGCAACGCGAGTACCGGCCCCGGAGACGGGTTTCATTCAGCACGCCTTTCTCTGATCCGTGCCCCGGTCCGCGTCGGCCCGCGATCGCCGGTGACGGATCTGGTGGGTCCATGTCTTAGGACCACGATTCACGAAAGTTGGCCGACCAACTCCACAAGCGGCAGATACATCGACACGACGATGCCACCCACGACCACACCGAGAACGGCGATGAGCACCGGCTCCAGCATCGTCAGCAGCCCGGCAATCTCCGAGTCCACCTCGTCTTCGTAGAACTCAGCCGCCCTCGTCAACATCCCGTCGAGTGTGCCCGTGCGCTCCCCGACGGCCACCATCTGCGCAACCATCGGCGGAAAAGCACCTGTGGCGCCGAGTGGCTGCCAGATGGTGTGACCTCGCTCGATGCGTGCCCTGACCTCGGCAATCGCGCGCTCGATGACGGCGTTGTTGGCGGCCCGCCCTGTAATCTCCAGACCGTGGAGAATCGACACGCCCGAGCCGAGGAGTGTTCCCAGGGTGCGGCAGAAGCGCGCCACGATGACCTTGCGAAGTGCACCGCCGACCAAAGGCAATCTGAGAAGAAGCCGATCGGTCGATAGGCGGCCCTCCGGTGTCCGCCGGTACCGGGACACCATCGACGACCCCGCCCCGACAGCAAGGACGATGAGCGGTCCGATGATCACGAGCCGGCCGCTGACCCAGATGACCGCGCGCGTGGGCCAGGGCAATGCCGCGTTGAGGCCGCTGTAGAGCGACGTGAACGTGGGCACGACCTGCCAGAGGATCAGCGCGACCACGAGCACCGCGATGCTCAGCACGACGGCAGGATAGACAAGCGCGGAACGGACCTGGGAGGCGAGTCGAGCCTGCTTTTCGATGAACGTGGCCAGCCGCTTCAGGATCGCGTCGAGCGTGCCGCTCGCCTCGCCCGCCGCAACCATGCTCGTGTACAGCCGGTCAAAGGCGCGTGGGTGTCGCGCCATGGCCGCGGCCAATGCGGCGCCGCGTTCGACGTCTCGCCGGACGGCATTGATGGCGGTCGACAGCGCCCGATTCGGCTCCTCTCTTGCGAGCATCTCGAGACACGGCACGAGCGGCAGACCGGCGTCCACCATCACCGCAAGCTGTCGAGTGAAGACGGCGAGTGCGCGGGCCGTCACGTGGCCGCGTCATCGTCCCACCATCGTCTGGAGCTCTTCCTTGTTTGAGGAGGTGGCCAGTGCCTGGTCGCGCGTGATGGCGCGTCGTGCGACCAGCCGGGCGAGTGACTGGTTCAGGGTCTGCATCCCGACCTTCTCCTGCCCGACCTGCATCGCCGCGTAGAGCTGATGCACCTTGTCTTCGCGGATCAGATTGCGAATGGCCGGTGTCGCCACCATGATCTCGACCGCTGCCACGCGACCGCGCCCGTTCGCGGCCGGCACGAGGACCTGGCACACGATGCCCTCGATGACGAGCGACAGCTGGATCCGAATTTGCGCCTGCTGGTGCGCGGGAAACGCATCGACGATGCGCGTGATCGTCTGCGCGGCGGAGTTGGTGTGCAGCGTGGCCATGGTCAGATGGCCCGTCTCGGCCAGCTTGAGCGCGGCGGCCATCGTTTCCTGGTCGCGCATTTCGCCGACGAGCACGACGTCGGGATCCTCCCGCAGCGCGGCTCGCAAGGCCATCGCGAAGCCCCTCGTGTCGGCATGGAGCTCGCGCTGGCTCACGAGTGCTGTCTTGTGGCGGTGCACGTACTCGATCGGATCCTCGATTGTCAGTATGTGGACGGGCCTCGTGCTGTTGATCCGATCGACCATGGCGGCGAGCGTCGTGGTCTTGCCGCTTCCGGTCGGTCCGGCCACGAGCACGAGCCCACGCGGCCGGTCGGCCAACTCACCAAGGACCGGTGACAGATCGAGTTCCTCGAGGGACCGCGTGCGTTCCGGTATCAGCCGGTACACGGCGCCGACGACGTGCCGCTGACGAAAGAGGTTGCCGCGCACGCGTCCGATGCCGGGGAGATCGAACGCCGCATCCAACTCCCAGCTCTCGTCGAACGCGCACCGCTGCGCGTCGTTCAATGCACCGAGCGCGAGCAGGCGGACAGACTCCGCGGTGAGCGACGGGCAGCGCGAGCCGCCGGAGACGGCCGGCGACACGCACCTGAGGAGGCGACCCCACGGACAGGTGCAGGTCCGACGCGCCAATCTCGACCGCCGCCTTCAACAGGTCCGCCAGCGTCATGGCCATCACATCGTTTCGCGCACGACTTCGTCGATGGTCGTGAGCCCCGCGCGCACGGCGTCGAGCCCGTTGTCACGAAGCGGAATCATGCCTTCGCCGACGGCGTGCCGCCGGAGATCGCCGGCAGACGCATTGGCGACGACGAGCCCCCTGAGCGCATCGGTAACCTCCATCACTTCGAACACCCCCACGCGACCGCGGTAACCGCTGCCACCGCAGCGATCGCAGCCTCGCCCGCGAAATCCTGGACGCTCCGACACCTCATCGACCTGGCGGCACTCGGCACAGATTCGGCGAACGAGGCGCTGCGCACACACGAGGTGGAGGGCGCTCGCGACAAGAAACGGCTCCACCCCCATGTTGACGAGTCGCGTGATGCTCGTTGGTGCGTCGTTCGTGTGCATCGTGGACAGCACAAGGTGACCGGTGAGCGCCGCCTTGACGGCCATGGCTGCCGTCTCACTGTCGCGAATTTCACCGACCAGAATGATGTTCGGGTCCTGGCGCAGCAGCTGACCGCAGCACGCTGGCGAACGTCAGGCCGATCTGCTCGCGGACCGGCACCTGATTGACACCCGGAAGGTGGAACTCCACCGGGTCCTCGGCCGTGACGATGTTGATGCCGGCGTGATTGATGCGGGAGAGGGATGAGTACAAGGTGCTGGTTTTGCCGCTCCCCGTCGGTCCGGTGACGAGCACCATGCCCCATGGCCGGCGAATCGCGCGATCGAAACGCCCGAGCTCGTCGGGTGCGAGACCGAGCGCCGACAGATCCAGCCGGAGGCCCTCGGGGTCCAGCAGACGAAGCACGACCTTCTCGCCGTAGAGCGTCGGGAGAATCGAGGCACGAATGTCGATCGGCCGAATACGGCCCGCGTCGGAGAATGTCGCGCGGATTCGGCCGTCCTGCGGCAGCCGCTTCTCGGCGATGTCGAGGTGGGCCATGACCTTGACCCGCGACACGACGGCGTCGCGCTGCCCCGGCGCCGAGGAAAGGACCGTGCGGAGCTGTCCGTCTACGCGATACCTGACCCGCAGCTCGCGTTCGTACGGCTCGATGTGGATGTCACTGGCACCCTGCCTGATCGCTTGCAGCAGCAGACGATTGACGAGCGCAACGGTCGAGGAGTCACCTCGCTCCTCGAGCGACAACGCGTCGATTCGACCAGAGTCGCTGGGTCCTGGCACCATAGGCACACTGGAACATGGCGACCTCTACAAACCTGCGCGCATCGCCACGCCGAACTCGCGGCCCTCGCCGCTCTGATCCTGCGTGTAGTGCCCGTCGAGCCACAGACCTCGACGAATCATGACACTCGTTCCAGCCGCGATGACGAGCCGGCGTGCGCCTTCGAGGCTCCAGCGCACACCGGAACGTGCCAGAAGGCGTGGCGCCAGACCCACCTCACCTCCAATCGCGACCATCCGATGCGGGTCGTCCAGCAGGTCGACCGTTTCCAGATCCAGATCCACAGCAAGCGTCAGGCCAGCCGTCGGCAGGATAGCCACGCCCAATCTCGTTTGTCGCGGAATGGTGATTCGACGGACTGCCACATCGCCGAACGTCGGCGATACAAGATTCTTCAACGTGAGGCCGACGCGCACGCGACGCATGTCCGCCATGACGCCGACGTCCATGTCGAACGTGCCAGATCCTTCTCCGTCGAGACCATCGGTGAGCGAGAGCGCGTCGTCAACCGACGCGCCTCGAGAAAGGGCGGCGACGACCTCACCACGCACGTACCGGAGAGTCGTGCCGACGACAAGGCCGTCGGCGACCGACTGGAGAAGGGTGACGCCGAACTGATTCGTCCGCAGTGTCTCGGTCGAAAGGGCGCCGTCGGGTCCCTCGTTCAGCTCGGTCAACCGGACGGTGCTGTACGAGACACCCAGGGGCAAGGTGCCCAGGCTTGTATACGTCCCGCGAATCCGTCGCGCCCCCGGTTGCGCCAGGTCCTCCGGACGACCCACCTGCGTCCGCAACCAGCCAACGGTCATCCCGGCGGGTCCGGCCGTCGCAAGGCCGGAGGGATTCCAATGGGCCGCGGTGGCATCGTCTGCCACGGCAACAAAGGCACCACCCATGCCAAGGGCGCGTTCCCCGGCCGACTCAAATGTGGGCTGCGCACGCGCAGCCGTTGAGAGACCACCCAGCAGTATCAGCGCCAGGGCGGCGCATCCCAATGCCCCACGCATCACACCGGAGCCTATCAGGCTCAGGGGCGACCCTCCGGCGTCTTCGCGAGAACTTTGCCTTGCGCGGGCTCGTAAATGAGACCGGGCAGTACAATTGTCCAATTGGCCAAGCCCCGACTGGCCCTTCATAGGAGTGGTTGTGCCTGAGTCCGTTGCCACCGCCCCGAGCGGCAAGGGTGTGCTCAGTCGAGCTGTCGGCATCATCGTCTCACCCGGTGCGACGTACAAGGACGCCCTCCGGGACCCGCGCCCGGTTGGCATCCTGCTCGTCTGTTGCCTGGTCATTGCCATGGCGACCGGACTGCCCCAGTTCACCGAGCGGGGACAGCAGACCGCGCTGGACTCTCAGGTACAGGCCATCGAACGGTTCACGGGCCAGCCGGTGACGCCAGAGATGTACGCCCAGATGGAGCAGCGGGCCGCCTACGGCGCCTACGGCGCCTTCGCCGGCGTCTTCATCGTCATGCCGGTGATGTCGCTCCTCATCGCCGGGGTGTTGTGGGTCGTGTTCAACGCGATCCTCGGCGGCACCGCGTCGTTCAAGTCCGTGCTGACCGTCGTGACCCATTCCCAGGTGATCGGCGCGCTCGGCGCGGTGGCGTCCGCGCCGATTCAGTACTTGCAGGGCGTCCAGAACATGGCCGGTCCGTTCAACTTCGGCGTGCTCGTGCCGATGCTCGATCCGGGCAGCTTCCCGGCGATGTTCCTCGGCGGCATCAGTGTGTTCGTGCTCTGGCAGCTCTCGGTCTGCGCCATCGGGCTTGCCGTCCTCTATTCACGAAGCGCGGGCCGGGTGACAGCCGGACTCATTACGGTGTATCTCGTGCTCGCCGCGGTGATCACGGGCGTGATCTCCTCTTTGATGGGTGGTAATCGATGACACGAGGGAAGAAGGCACTGATCGCGACGGGCATCGTCGTGGTGCTCGGCGGGATCGGGTATGCCAACTTCGCGTTCCGCCGGACGACGGCCACGGAGGTGAACGTGGAGAAGGTTTCGAAGCACGACCTCGAGGCCATCGTCTCGGCGAGCGGAAAGATCCGGGCGAAGAAGACCGTCAACGTCAGCGCCGAGACCGTGGGGAAGGTCGTCAACCTCGCGGTCGCCGAGGGCGAACGTGTCCGCAAGGGCCAGCTGCTGCTCGAGATCGACCCGCGCAATCTCGAGACGATGGTGCAGAACCGCGAGGCCAGCCTCGCGTCGGCCAAATCGCAGCTCGATCAGACCCGCGCGCAAATCGCGAATTCGCGCGTGGCGCTCCAGCAGGCCAAGGACACGCTGCGGCGGCAGGAGGACATGTGGCGGGCCGGCCTCATTCCGCGCGACACCTACGAACGCGCCCAGAACGACGTGAAGATGCGCGAAACCGACCTGATCGTCAGCGAGCAGTCGGTCCGCACACAGGAGCAGCGCATCAAGGTTGAGGAGGCCAATCTCACCAGCGCCCAATACGACCTCAACAAGGTGCGCATGGAATCGCCGATCGATGGGCTCGTCACCAAGCGCAACGTCGAAGAGGGCGAAACGGCCATGATCGGCACCATGAACAACGCCGGCACCGTGCTTCTGACGATTGCCGACATGTCGGTCATCGAGACCGAGATTGAAGTGGACGAAACCGACGTTCCACACGTGCGGGTCGGCCAGATCGCGAAAATCGAGATTGACGCGTTCCCCGACCGCACCTTCCCCGGACGAGTCACGGAAGTCGGAAACAGCCCGATCGCCGCGACGGGAGCAGCCGCATCCACCCAGGGCCGGGCGACGAACTTCAAGGTCGTGGTGCAGATCGAAGGCGAGGTTCCGGACGTGCGGCCGGGCTTCACGTGCACCGCCACGATCACGACGGCAACCCGCAAGAATGCGCTCGGCGTGCCAATTCAGGCCATGACTGTCCGCGAGCTCGTCGTGGACGAAGCAGGCAAGATCGTACCGACCGAAGCGCCGGCCCGGGGCAACGGGCCGAACCGTCCGACGCCACCCGCCGAGCTCAAGCCCGGTCAGACCCGCAAGGAAATCGAAGGGGTGTTCGTCACTGCGGACCGGACACGCGACGTTCGTCCCGGTCAAGACAGGGATCGCGGGCGAGAAGTTCTTCGAGGTTCTGGACGGTCTGAAGGAGGGCGACGAGGTGATCACCGGGCCCTTCGCCTCGGTTCGCACGATCAAGGAAGGCGACGCCGTGAAGATCTCGACCGCGCCGGCGGGCGCCGGCGCAGGAACTCCGAACAGCAACTGATGACACAGTTCTTCGAGGCGGTCGCCATCGCCCTGCAGGCGATTTGGGCGAACAAGCTGCGGTCGATTCTCACGGTCATCGGCAATGTGGTGGCCGTCACGTCGATCATCGCGGTCGTGTCGCTCGTCCAGGGACTCAACGCGACTGTCCGGACCGCGATCGAGTCGGAGTTTGCCGCCGACTCGTTCTCCGTGCAGCGCCGTGGCCTGACCCGGACCGATGAGGAGTCGCTGCGAGCTCAGAGCAATCCGCGGATCACGCTGGAGGATGCCGACGCCATCCGCGCCTTCGGCCCGAGCATCGGGTTGGTCATGGCCGAGGCCGCCAACGGCGCCCCGATTCGCTACCGCGCCGAGTCGCTCGACAGCGTTCGGGTCCGAGGCGTCAGCAAGGAATACAACAGCCTGCCAACGACAGCGATTGAACGCGGCCGGCCAATCTCCCCGTCTGAATTCGACGCCGGGCGGCCGGTGGCCGTCATCGGCTGGGGCACGGCGGACCGGTTGTTCGGCGTGCTCGACCCCATCGACAAAGTCGTCACGCTCGGAGGCGTCCACTTCCGCGTCATCGGCGCCGCGCCCAAGAAGGGCGCGGTGTTCGGCGAGTCACGGGACGAGTGGGTGGTCGTGCCCCTCCGGGCGTTCCAGCGTTTGTTCGGCCTCAGGCAATCGCTCGAGTTGACCGTCCAGCCGTCCAATCCGACGCTGACGGCGATCGCGATGGACGACGCGCGCGCGGCACTTCGTGTGGAACGCCGGCTCCGGCCGAAGGAGCCGGACAACTTCGGGTTGCTCACATCGGACACATTCCTCGATCTCTACCGTCAGGCCACGACCGGCATCTTCACGATTCTGATCGGCGTCGTGAGCCTCTCGCTCGTCGTCGGCGGCATCGTCATCATGAACATCATGCTGATGGTGGTCAGCGAACGGACGCGCGAGATCGGCTTGCGAAAATCGCTCGGCGCCCGTCGACGCGACATCCTGTGGCAGATCCTCACCGAGTCGATCACCTTGTCCACGTTCGGCGGCATGATCGGTACCGGACTCGGGTTCTCCGCGGCGTGGGTGGTCAGCAAGCTGACGCCCCTCCCGGCCATTGTCGAGCCCTGGTCGGTCATGTTGGGCATTTCGATGACCGCGGTGGTCGGCCTGTTTTTCGGCGCTGTACCCGGCCATGCGGGCGGCCGCCCTCGATCCCATCGAAGCCCTGAGGCGCGAGTAACGTGCGCAGGAGCCTGTTCGGCGAAATCCTCGCGATGTCGTGGGACACGGTCCGCGGCAACAAGATGCGATCGTTCCTGACGGTGCTCGGCATCGTGATTGGCATCACGTCGATCGTGGGCATGACCGCCCTCATCCGCGGTTTCGACCAGTCGTTTCAGGATTTGCTGAAAGGCATCGGGCCCACGACGATCTACGTCGCCAAGATGTCCGGCCTCAGCCTGTCCTCAGGAATGAGTTTTCAGGAGCTGGCGAAGCGGCCGAACCTGACCCCCGACGATGCGGCCGCGATCGAGCGCAATGCGCCGTCGATTCAGGTCGTGGACTTGACGCTCGGCGGCGGCGGGCCTGGTCCGCAGCAGACGGTACGGATCTTCTATCGCAATCAACGGACGAAACAGATGATGGTCATGGGGACCACAGAAGCCTGGCCCTTCGCCGTCAGTCTTCCGATGGCCACAGGACGATTCTTCACGACCGGCGAAGTGCAGCGTCGTTCGCGTGTGGTCGTGTTGGGGCAGGCGCCGGCTGAAGCGCTCTTCCCGAACGTGGACCCGCTGGGCAAGCGCGTCCGGGTTGGTTTCGAGGAATACGACGTCATCGGCGTGCTGGCAAAGCGTCCGAGCCCCGGCTTCAACATCGGCGCGGACGACTTCGTGGTGGTGCCGTTCACGACCTATGCCCGCCAGTACGGCATCCGCCCGAACACGGTCGAACGCGGGAGCTTCCGAAGCGCGATGATCGCGGCGGTACCGCGCGAAGGCGTGAGCCGCGAACAGGCCATGGCCGAAGTCGAGGAGGTCATGCGGATCCGCCACGGCCTCCGCCTCGACGAGCCGAACGACTTCGACATCATCACGCAGGACGCGATCCTCGGCCTGTGGAATCAGATCACCCGGGCGGCGTTCCTGGCGCTCGTCGTCCTTTCGTCGATCGCGCTCATGGTCGGCGGCATCGGCGTGATGAGCATCATGACGATCAGCGTGACCGAGCGAACGCGCGAAATCGGCGTGCGAAAAGCCCTGGGCGCACGGCGCGTCGAGATCCTCTGGCAGTTCCTCCTCGAAGCCATGTTCCTGACCTCGGCTGGCGGCATCCTCGGCGTGGTGTTCGGCACGAGCATCGGCCTGGCCGTCCACGCCTTGACGGGCTTCCCCATCTCTCTCCCCTGGTGGTCGTTCGCCATCGGCGTCGGTTTCTCGGCCGCGGTCGGCGTGTTCTTCGGCATGGTCCCGGCGGTTCGCGCCTCCCGGCTGGACCCGATTGAAGCGTTACGGTACGAGTAGCGCGAACCGCATTGGCTATTGGTTATCGGCTATTGGCCATTGCATTGGCTATTGGCTATTTCGCGATTGCAGCCGAACCGAGGATCGAGCCGCCGGCCCGCTCGAGCTGGACCGCCCAATAGCCAATAGCCAATCCCCCAATGCAATAACCAATAGCCAATAACCAATAGCAAATGTTAAGATCCTCCTAATCAACTAGGAGGACCCCCCATATGAAGGTCTTCGACGCGGCAGCGATCCGGAACGTGGCGCTCGTCGGACACAGCGGTGGCGGCAAGACGCAGCTTGCCTCGGCCCTGCTGTTCGATGCCGGCGCGACCAACCGGTTTGGGAAGGTGGACGACGGCACGACGGTCACGGACCACGACGAAGAGGCCATCGCCCGCAAGCACACGCTGTCCGCGTCGCTCGCGTTCCTGGAATGGAACAAGCTCAAGATCAATGTGATCGACACGCCCGGAATGGGCAACTTCCTCGGTGAGGCCCGCGCGGCTCTCCGGGTCGTCGAAACCGCCGTGGTCGTTGTCGACGCGGTCGGCGGCGTTCAGGTGTCCACGGAAAAGGCGTGGGAAGCTGCCGAGGAACATCAACTCCCGCGCATCCTCGTCTGCAACAGGCTCGACCGCGAGCGCGCCAGCCTCGAGCGCGCCCTCGAATCGATGCGGAACGCGCTCGGCCGCACGTGCATGCCCGTCCAGATTCCCATCGGCGAGGAGCGCGCCTTTGCGGGCGTCGTCGATCTCGTGGCCATGAAGGCCTACACGTTCGCGGGCGACGACTCGGGAAAGATGACCGAGGGCCCGGTCCCGGATGCCATGGCTGGGACCGCCGAAGCAGCGCGGACGGCGCTGATCGAGATGGTGGCCGAGGCCGACGACACGCTCATGGAAAAGTTCTTCGAGGCCGGCACGCTCACTCAGGATGAGCTCCTCGAGGGTCTCGTCCGTTCGGTGCGTGCCGCGCGCCTCTTCCCGGTCTACTGCACGTCGGGCCTTCGCAATATCGGGATCCAACCGCTGGCCAACGCCCTCACCGCGCTGGTGCCGTCACCCGCCGAGCGGCCGTTTCCTGGGCTGACCCGGCCGAAAAACGAACCGGCGACATTGGCCGCGTCCGACACCGGTCCCCTGCTTCTCTGGGTCTGGAAGACCATGGCGGATCCGTTCGCCGGGCGCGTCACGCTCTTCCGCGTCCTCTCCGGCGTCCTGAAGTCCGACGTCACGGTGCACAACATCACACGCGACGTCCCCGAACGATTCGGCCACGTCCTCGTGCTCCAGGGCAAGACCCAGACGCACGTGCCCGAGTTGCACGCGGGAGACCTCGGCGCGGTCGCCAAGCTGAAGGACACTCACACGAACGATACGCTCGGAGATCGCCAGGCCACGTTTGCGCCAGCGTCCATCACGTTTTCCGAGCCGGTTCTCGCGTACGCCATCCAGCCAAAGAGCCGCGGTGACGAGGACAAGATTGGGCCGGCGATGCAGCGGCTCCTCGAGGAAGACCCCTCCATCGGGTACACGCGCGATGCGCAAACCCACGACCTGCTCCTCGCCGGGCAGGGCCAGTTGCACATCGAGGTCACGGTCGCGAAGTTACGCCGGCGCTTCGCTGTCGAGGTCAACCTCAAGCCACCGCATATCCCCTACCGCGAAACCATCACCGCGAAGACCGAGGCACACGGCCGGCACAAGAAGCAGACGGGCGGCCACGGCCAGTTCGGGGACTGCAAGATTCGCGTCGAGCCGCTGCCTCGTGGCGCCGATTTTCAGTTCGTGGACGATATCTTTGGAGGCTCCATTCCGCGGCAGTTCGTGCCGGCCGTCGAGAAAGGTATCCAGGACGCCCGGGTACGAGGGTTTCTCGCCGGATACCCGATGGTGGATTTCCGCGTGACGGTGTTCGACGGCTCGTACCACGACGTGGACTCGAACGAACTGTCGTTCCGTATGGCGGGCCGCCTCGCCTTCAAGGACGCGATGACACGCGCGCGGCCGACCCTGCTCGAACCAATCATGACCGTCGAGGTCTACGCGCCGTCGAACTTCGCCGGTGATCTCATGGGCGATCTGAACAGCCGCCGCGGCCGCGTGGCCGGCATGGATACGCGAGGCAGCGGGACAGTGATCCGCGCCGCCGTGCCCATGGCGGAAATGCTCACCTACGAGCAAACACTCACGTCCCACACGGGCGGCCGTGGCTCGTACCACATGGAGTTCTCGCACTACGATGAAGTTCCTGGACACCTGCACGGCAAGATCATCGCGGCCTCCAAGGCCGAACGCGGCGAAGCGAAGGAAGAAGAGGAATAGACTGCGCGCCCTGGCGGCCATCGTCGCTGTCGCGTTGCTGACCGCCGACATCGGCGCGCAGGACGCGCCGCCCGTCGCCCCGAGCATCGACCGCGTCGAGGGGCCGACGTTCGCGGATTTCCTCGCCGGGATCCGCACCGAGGCGCTCGCGCTCGGCATCAGCCAGGCCACGCTCGACAGCGCCCTCACCGGCCTGGTCGCCGAACCGGTGGTTGTTGCGCGCGATCGCGCCCAGCCCGAGGCGACGGTCAGCCTGGATCAATACGCGGCGCGCCGCACCGGCACGCGCGCGGTGGCGGCGGGACGGACAGAGCTTCGCCGTCACGCCGATGTGCTCAACCGCGTCGAAGCGTCCTACGGCGTGCCGCCGGCGGTTATCGTCGCCGTGTGGGGGCTCGAGTCGAACTACGGTCGCTTCACCGGCACCTACCCGACCGTGAAGGCGCTCGCGACGCTCGCGTACGACGGCCGACGGCCGCTGTTCCGGCGCGAGCTCTTCCACGCGCTCGCCATTCTCGAGCGAGGTGACGTCACACTCGAGCGATTGAAAGGGTCCTGGGCCGGTGCGATGGGTCAGCCCCAGTTCATGCCCTCGAGCTACCTCGAGCACGCGGTCGATTTCGACGGCGACGGCCGGGCCGATATCTGGCAGTCGACGCCGGACGTGTTCGGATCGATGGCGAACTACCTGAAGAACGAAGGCTGGACGTCGGAGCTTCGGTGGGGCCGCGAGGTCGCGATCGCGCCCGCGGTGCTCGCGCGGATCGATGACCGCGTGCCCATGCGCCGCGAAGGCTGCCGGGCGGTGCGCGAGTTGAGCGAACCGCGTCCGCTCAAGGAATGGACGACCCTCGGCGTGACGTTGCCTGGAGGCGGTCGCCTGCCGTCAGCCGACGCGGACGCCTCGCTCGTGCGAGGCGTCCGCCGGTATTTCCTGGTCTACAGCAATTACGAGGCGCTCTTGTCCTACAACTGCTCGAACGCCTACGCCGTGAGTGTGGGACTCTTGGCGGACAAGATCTGGTGGAAGCTGAGACAAGTCCGAAGTCAGAAGCCAGAAGTTATGAAGTGCCTGGCCGCGATGCCGTGACGCTGGCGGCCCAGTTACTTCTCACTTCTGGCTTCAGACTTCTAACTTGTCTACGACCCTCCGACTTTCCTGGGGGTCGTACTCCGCTTCCCAGGTCCCTTGGCCGCCTTGCCGGCCTTCGTCTTGGATCCCTGGTCGTCGCCGTCCTTCTTGCGGCCCCCCGACAACGCTTCCCGAATGCGGCCGCCCATGGACTTCTTCTTGGGCTTGTCCGGCGCGGCGTCGGCCTTGTCGGCCTTCTCCGCCTTGTCCGGGTCGTACTCGCTGCCGATGAGCTCGACTTCCGCGACCTCGGCGCTGTCACCCCGCCGATAGCCCAGGCGGAGCATGCGCGTGTAACCGCCGGGCCGGTCCAGATAGCGCGGTGCGATCGTGTCGAACAGCTTCGTCACGACCTCGCGGTCGGCGATGTCGCGGCTGACGACCCGGCGCGCCGTGACGCGGTGCGGTACGGTGGCCGCGGGCGAGAGGCTCCGCTTGGCCACCGAGATGATCCGCTCGACGAACGGACGCAGTTCCTTGGCACGTGCCACCGTCGTCTGGATACGCTCGTGCTCGATGAGCGCAGACGCCTGGTTGCGGAGCATCGCGATGCGATGCTCCGTGACCCGGCCAAGCTTTCGATACGCTACGCGGTGACGCATGACAGGCTACCCTTCCGCCTCCGCCTGATCGAGGCGCATCCCAAGGCTCAGCCCCATGCCGGCAAGGATTTCCTTGATCTCGTTCAGCGACTTTCTTCCGAAGTTCTTCGTCTTGAGCATCTCGCCTTCGGTCTTCTGCACGAGCTCGCGCAGCGTACGGATGTTCGCGTTCTTCAGGCAGTTGTACGACCGGACGGAGAGCTCGAGCTCTTCGACGCTCTTGTCGAGGTGCTCGTTGACCGACGAGGCCGGCTGATCCGCGGCGCCGTCGAGCGGCTGATCGGCCGCCTCATCGAGCCCCACGAAGATCGTGAAGTGATCACGGATGAGCTTGGCCGCGAGCGACACCGCGTCGCGCGCCGTCACGGCGCCGTTCGTCGACACCTCGAGCGTGAGCTTGTCGTAGTCGGTGACCTGCCCGATACGGGCGGCCTCGACCGTGTAGTTCACGCGCTTGACTGGCGAGTGCACGGAGTCGATGGGAATCCACCCGATGCCCAGGTCCTCGTCGAAGTTCTTGTCCGCCGAGACGTAGCCACGGCCACGCTTGATGCGGAGCTCCATTTCGAGGCGGCCGCCCTCGCCGACCGTGGCGATGTGGGCGTCTGGCTCGAGGATCTCCACGTCGGCGTCCACTTCGATGTCGCGGGCGCGGACTTCGCCCGGCTTCATGGCGCGCACGACCAGCGTCTTCGGCTGGTCGGTATGCACCTTGATCGGGATCTGCTTGAGGTTGAGGATGATGTCGGTCGCGTCCTCGACCACGCCCTGGATGGGCGAGAATTCGTGGAGCACGCCCTCGATCTTCACGGCCGTGACCGCCGCGCCTTCGATCGACGACAAGAGCACGCGTCGGAGCGCGTTCCCCACCGTCGTCCCGAATCCCCGCTCGAACGGCTGCGCATAGAAGCGCCCGAACCGATCCGTCAGCGTCTCACGTTCGAACTCCAGCCGCTTCGGCCGTTGAAATCCCTTCCACAACATCGCGTGCGATCCTTTCGCCTGTCCGCCTTCGCCCCTTCGGGGCTTCGGCGAGACCAGACCTGCGTGACGGTCATCGGCCTCCCGCTGCAGGTCTGAGAGCTGCGGGCCGATGACTGGCTCAATTGCCAACTACACTACTGACGTTTGTCGTTCCTCGTTCCCCGTTCCCGGTTCCACGTTCTGGTTCCTGGTTCCTGGTTCTTCAGAACGTGGAACGGGGAACGTCGATTCTACTTCGAGTAGAGCTCCACAATAAGCTGTTCCTGCACGGGCAGGTTGATCTGCTCGCGCGTCGGCAGCTGGGAAATCCGGGCGGAGAACGCGCCGGCATCCAGGAGCAGCCACTCCGGAACGCCGCGGCCCTTCACTTCCTCCATGGCGTGCTGAATCGTCGGGTTCTGGCTGCTGGTTCCCCGCACGGCCACGGTGTCGCCCTGGCGAACGGCGTACGAGGGAATGTCCACCTTCCGGCCGTTGACGCTGAAGTGCCCGTGACGGACGAGCTGACGGGCCTGCGCCCGCGACGTCGCGAAGCCAATGCGATAGACGACGTTGTCGAGACGGCGCTCCAGCATCTGCAGGAGCAGCTCGCCGGTGACACCCTTCTGACGGTCCGCCGCCTCGAAGTACCGCCGGAACTGGTTCTCGAGCACACCGTAGGTGCGCTTGACCTTCTGCTTCTCGCGCAGCTGGATGCCGTAACCGACGATCTTCGCCTTGCGGGAGCGGCCGTGCTGCCCAGGGGGCACGTTGCGCTTCTCAATGGCGCACTTGTCGGTGTAACACCGCTCGCCCTTCAAAAAGAGCTTCATGCCCTCGCGCCGGCAAAGCCGGCAAACCGGACCGATATACCTCGCCATTTAGTAATCCTCTGCGATATCCAACTAGACCCGCCGACGTTTCGGCGGCCGGCAACCATTGTGCGGAATCGGCGTCACATCGCGAATCGACTTCACGTCCATCCCGACGGTCTGGAGCGCGCGGATCGCCGACTCGCGGCCGGCGCCGGGACCCTTGACCCGGACTTCGAGCGAACGCATCCCGTGCGCCTTGGCGGCATTGCCCGCCGCCATGGCCGCCTGCGTGGCGGCGAACGGCGTGCCCTTGCGCGAACCCTTGAAGCCGATGCCCCCGGCGCTCGACCAGGCGATGACGTTGCCGTCGACGTCCGTGATCGTCACGACCGTGTTGTTGAACGACGCCTGGATGTGCGCGAGCCCGTGGTGCACCACGCGTTTCTCGCCGCGCTTCTTGAACGTCTTCTTCTTCTTGCTCGGGCCTTTACCGGCGTCCGGAGCGGCTCCAGCCGCCGCGTCCTGTGGTTGCGTCTTCGCCATAGTGTTTACTCAACCTTCTTCTTCGCAATTGCGCTCTTGCGCGGCCCCTTGCGCGTCCGGGCGTTCGTGCGCGTCCGCTGGCCGCGCAGCGGCAGGTTGCGCCGATGACGCGACCCGCGATAGCTGCCGATCTCGACGAGCCGCTTGATGTTCATCGAGATCTCCTTGCGGAGATCCCCTTCGACGCGGCCCTGCTCGTCAATCACGCGCGTGATCTTGCGGACGTCCTCTTCGGAGAGGTCCTTGACGCGAATGTCCGGGCTCACGCCGGCATCCTTCGAGGATGACCGCCGAACGCGTCCGACCGATTCCGTAGATGTACGTCAGACCCACTTCAACGCGCTTGGTGCGTGGAAGGTCGATACCTGCAATACGAGCCATCGTGAGATCCCTTCTTCGCTTCCTCGGGCCTATCCCTGACGCTGCTTGTGCTTCTGGTTCGAGCAGATGATGCGGACCACCCCACGGCGGCGCACCACCTTGCACTTGTCGCAAATCCGTTTGACCGACGCCCTGACCTTCATCGTCTTGTTCCTTCGCTCGTGGCTCACGGCTCGAGGCTTAGGGCTCGGGACCATCCCTCGAACCCTCGGACCGTCGGACCCTCGGACCGCTTAGCTCTTCCTCGTAATCCGCCCGCGAGTGCCGTCCCGCCGGCTCAGTTCCACCGTCACCCGATCGCCAACCACCAGCCGGACGAAGTTGCGTCCGGGTCCGGTCGGCGCGTGCGCGGTAACTTCATGTCCATCGCCGACCGCCACTCGATACAACGCCCGCGGAAGAATCGCGACGATGGTGCCCGTGACCGGCCCTCCGCCAGCGGCGCGATCGCCATCCTCGACAACCACTTCGGACTTCCGGCTTCTCACTTCTCACTTCTCACCGGCCGGGCCGTCAGCACGAGCGGCCCCTCGGTGGTCACCGCCACGGTGTGCTCGAAGTGCGCCGCGAGGCTGCCGTCGCGCGTCACCGCCGTCCAGCCGTCGCCAAGAACCCGGGTTTCCGGCCGCCCCATGGCGACCATCGGCTCAATCGCGAGCACCATGCCCTCGGCCAGCTTCGGACCCCGTCCCGGCGGCCCGTAGTTCGGAATCTGCGGGTCCTCGTGCAACCGCTCCCCGATCCCGTGGCCCACGAACTCGCGAACGACCGAGAACCCGTGCGCTTCCACCCACTCCTGGACCGCGTGACCGATATCCGACAGCCGGCCACCCACCCGCACCTGGGCAATCGCCCGCTCGAGCGATTCGTTCGTCACGCGTAACAGCGTCGTCGTCTCGTCCGACACGTTCCCGACCGGCACGGTCACGGCGGCGTCGCCGTAGAACCCGCTCACCTTCACGCCGATGTCGAGCGAGACGATGTCGCCTTCGCGGAGCGTCCGCGTCTTCGACGGAATCCCGTGCACGACCTCTTCGTTCACCGACGCGCACAGCGTCGCGGGATACCCGCGATACCCCTTGAACGCCGGCTCCGCGCCTGCGTCCTTGACCAGCCGCTCGGCCAGCCGATTGAGATCCGCCGTCGTCACGCCCGGCGCGACGTCGGCCTCGAGCTCCGCCAGCACGTCTGCCACGAGCTGGTTGGCCGCCCGCATCCGCACGATCTCGGCCTGCGAACGGCAGACGATCACGGGCGGACTCCCTCCACCGAGGCGATCGCGGCCGCAATGTCCGCCGCGACCTGCTCCTGCGGCTGATCGCCATCCACGGATCGGAACGTCGATCGGCGCCGGTAGAACTCGACAATCGACCGCGTATCCCGCGTGTACACCTGCAAGCGCTCACGGATGACCCCGAGGTCATCATCGGTGCGCTGTGTCAGCGGGCCACCGCACTTCGCACAGACGCTCGCGCCGGGGACGGCGGTCGTTCCGCAGACACTGCAGATCAGCCGTGTGCTCAGTCGCCGCACCAGCGCCTCCTCGGGCACCTCGATGTCGACCACCACGAGCGGCGCCCTGCCGTCGATCAAGTCGTCGAGCGACTCGGCCTGCACGAGCGTGCGGGGAAAGCCGTCGAGCACGAACCCCGGACGCACATCCGGCTGCGTCAGCCGATCCCGCACGATCCCAATCACGACGTCGTCACTCACGAGCCGGCCCGCGTTCATCACGGCCTTGGCCTGCCGGCCGATGTCCGTCTGGCCCAGCACCGCCGCCCGGAGGATGTCCCCCGTCGAGATCCGCGGCACGCGGCGCTCGCGCGCGAACCGCTCCGCTTGCGTGCCCTTGCCCGCGCCCGGAGGGCCGAGCATCGACGAGTCGAACGACACTACCCTTCATCGTCGGTCACCAGCCGTTTCGAATCGGCCGGTTAGCCACGACGACCACGGATCCGGGTCTTCTTCATGAACCCGTCGTAGTGGCGCATGATGAGCTGTGACTCCACCTGCTGCACCGTATCCATGGCCACACCGACGATGATGAGAAGCGACGTGCCACCGAAATAGAACGGCACGCCCAGCCCCTCCGTGATGAATCGCGGCGTGACGGCATCCAGCCGATCGCCGATGAACGGAATCGGCTCGACCTTGAACCCGGTGAGCATCACCTCGGGCAGAAGCGCGATGGCGGCCAGGTACAACGACCCGGCCAACGTCACCCGCGCCAGAATCTGGTCGATGTGCTCGGCCGTGCGCTTCCCGGGCCGAATGCCCGGCACGAACCCGCCATACTTCCGCATGTTCTCCGCCACGTCATCAGGATTGAAGATGATCGCGGTGTAGAAGTACGCGAAGAAGACGATCAGCCCGACGTAGAGCAGGTTGTACAGCGGGTACCCCATGCTGAGCTGCGTGATGGCCCGATCGGCAAATCCGTTCGGCGCGAACATCGGCTGCAGCGTCTGCGGAAACGCCAGGATCGACGACGCGAAGATGACCGGCATGACGCCACCGGTGTTCACCTTCAGCGGAATGTGCGTGCTGGCACCGCCCACCATGCGCCGTCCGACCATGCGCCTGGCGTACTGCACGGTCACGCGTCGATGACCTCGTTCGACGAAGACGACGGCGCCGACGACGGCGACCATCAGGATGACGAGCAACACCAGTCTGATCAGGCCAATCTGCCCCGTCTGCAACTGCGTGAACGTCTGGACCGCGCCCCGCGGCATACCCACGACAATGCCGGCGTAGATCAGGAGCGACATGCCGTTGCCGATGCCGCGCTCGGTGATTTGCTCGCCCAGCCACATGACCAGCACCGACCCGGTGGTCAGCGTGAGAATCGTCATCAGCCGGAATCCCCATCCGGGGTCCGGCACGATGAGGTACCCGCCGGTCTGTGACGCGTTCTCGAGGAAGATCGCAATACCGAGCGACTGGACGATGCTCAACAGGATCGTGCCGTAGCGCGTGTACTGCGTGATCTTCCGGCGGCCGAGCTCGCCTTCCTTCGACAGGCGCTCGAGGTATGGCCAGACCACCGTCAGCAGCTGCAAGATGATCGAGGCGCTGATGTACGGCATCACCCCGAGCGCAAACACCGTCATCTGCGACAGGTTGTAGCCCGAGAACATGTCGTACAGCCCGAACAAGTTGCTCGCCGCCGCCTGCTTGGTCAGCTCAGTCAGCGCGTCGATGTTGATGCCCGGCGTCGTGATGTGCCCCCCGACGCGGTACGCCGCGAGGATGCCGAACGTGAACAGCACCCTCTTACGCAGCTCGGGGATCGCGAAGATGTTTCGTAGGCTATCCATGGCGTCACGCCGTCTGGATGACTTCCGCTACACCACCAGCCGCCGCGATCTTCTCGGCTGCCGATCCGCTGAACTTGTGCGCCTTCACCGTCAGCGCCTTCGAGATATCACCACGGCCCAGCACCTTGACGAGCCCGGTCGCCTGGCGCACCACGCCGCGCTCGCGCAGGACCTCCGGTGTCACTGGCACGGAGCCGTCGAACAACTCGGCCAGCGTGTCGAGATTCACGACCGGGTACTCGACGCGGAACGGGTTGTGAAATCCGCGCTTCGGCACACGCCGGTGAAGCGGAGTCTGACCCCCTTCGAATCCACGGCGGAACCGGAAGCCCGACCGCGACTTGGCACCTTTGCTGCCACGCGACGCCGTCTTGCCGTGACCGGATCCCGGACCACGTCCGACGCGCTTCTTCGCGTGTTTGGCGCCCTTTGGCGGGCGTAGATTGTTCATCCCCATCGACGGGTTCCCTTCTCGGCCCAATCCCCGTATCAACGGGTCTCGGGCACCACTTTCACGAGGTGACGCACCTTCAACACCAGGCCGCGCGTGGATGGCGTGTCTTCAACCTCGACCGTGTGGTTGATGCGACGCAAGCCAAGTCCGCGCAACGCCAGCGACTGCTTCTTGTCGAACCCAATCCCGCTGCGGATCTGGGTCACTTTCATCGACTTCGATGTCATTGCGTGTCCCTTTTCACCGCGCCGGCGTTCCAATGAGCTCCTCGAGTTCCTTCCCGCGCAGCCGAGCCACGGCCGCCGGATCCCGCAGCAAGCCCAGCGCCGCGAACGTCGCGCGCACCACGTTGTGCCCGTTGGCCGAGCCCAACGACTTGGTCAGGACGTTGTGAATGCCAGCCGACTCGACGACCGCGCGCACGGCACCGCCGGCAATGATGCCCGTGCCGTCCGGGGCAGGCTTCAGCAACACCGAGCCGGCGCCAAAACGGCCGAGGACCGGGTGCGGAATGCTCGTCCCGGCCATCGGCACGCGCACGAGCCCCTTCTTGGCGGCCTCGATGGCCTTCTTGATCGCCGACGGCACTTCCTTGGCCTTGCCGATCCCGAATCCCACGACGCCATGGCCGTCACCGACGACCACGAGCGCGCTGAAGCTCAAGTTCTTGCCGCCCTTGACGACCTTCGTGACGCGGCTGATGGACACGACGGTGTCCTTCAGCTCGATGTCCGCTGCGTCGATCTTCTCGCGAGTGTGCACCATGTCCTAAAACTCCAGCCCGGCCTTGCGCGCCCCGTCTGCGACGGCGCGCACGCGACCGTGGTACAGGTTTCCGCCGCGATCGAACACCACCCGCGTGATGCCCTTGTCCTTGAGGCGCTCGGCGACGACCTTCCCAATCGCCTCGGCGCCCGCCAGGTTGCCGCCACGGACCTTGCCCGAGAACACCGTCTTCAGCGACGCTTCCGTGCTCGCCGCCGACACGACGGTGCGACCCGACATGTCGTCGATGACCTGCGCATAGATGTGCGTGACGGAACGGAATATCGACAAGCGCGGCCGTTCCGACGTGCCGTGAATCCGCTTGCGCTGCCGCAGCCGAATCCGGTCGCGGCGATCCTTTTTGGTTCGAATCTGCATGGCGCGCCTATGCTCCCGTCTTGCCGACCTTCTTCTTCAGAACTTCGCCCGTGTACCGCACGCCCTTCTGCTTGTACGGATCGGGCTTACGGAAACGGCGGATGTTCGCCGCGACCTGTCCGACGAGCTGACGGTCGATCCCCGTCACCGTGACGTGCGTCTGCTTGTCGATCGCGACGTCGATGCCCGGCGGAACGTCGAGAACCACCGGATGGGAATACCCGAGCGCGAAGACGACCTGCTTGCCTTTGACCTCCGCGCGGTACCCGACGCCGACGATGTCGAGCTCTTTCTTGAAGCCCTCGGTGACGCCCTGCACGGCATTCGCCATCAGGCTGCGCGCCAGGCCGTGGAATTTTTTCAGCTCCGGGCCCGGTGTCGACGTCGTCGGCGATGAGCTCGGCGCCCTTCACCTCGAACTTAATGCCTGGCGGCACCCGCTGCGTGAGCGTGCCCTTCGGGCCCTTCACTTCGACCGCATCCGCGTGCACCGTCACGCTGACGCCCTTGGGCACCGCGATGGGTTTGCGTCCAATACGAGACATTTCAGTGATCCTTGTCCGCTTACCAGACGTTACAGAGCACTTCGCCGCCGACGCCCGCTCGCTGCGCTTCGCGCCCGGTCATGACACCGCGCGAGGTCGTGAGAATGGCGGTGCCCAGGCCGCCCATCACCCTCGGGACGTCTTCGCTCCCGAGGTAGACACGACGGCCAGGCCGGCTCACGCGCTCGAGACCGGAGATGACGGTCTCGCCGCGAGGCCCGTACTTCAGCGTGATGCGAATGGTCCCCTGCGGCGCGCCGTCGACCATCTTCACGGCGCTGACGTAGCCTTCCTGCTCGAGAATCTTGGCGATCTCGGCCTTGAAGCGCGAGGCCGGGATGTCCACGCGCGGGTGCCGCGCCCGCACCGCGTTACGAATCCGCGTGATCATGTCTGCGATCGGATCGGTCATCGATCCATCGAAACCTCGCGAGTCCTCTACCAGCTGCTCTTAGTCACGCCCGCGACTTCACCGCGGAGCGCCAGCTCACGGAAACAGAGTCGGCACAACTCGAACTTCCGGAGATAGGCGCGCGGCCGGCCACACTTACGGCAGCGGTTCCGCCGCCGGAACGGCGTACTTTGGCGTCTTCTTCAGGTCCTTTACGCTTTTTGCAGTCGTCGCCATACTTTGTCCTCAGTGGGGGCTGCCTTGACACTCGCCCCTAGCCCTGAGCCTTAAACCCTGAGCCTCACAATCAATTCGCCCTGAACGGCATGCCCATCAACTGCAGGAGCCGTCGCGCCTGCTCGTCGGTTCGCGCGGTGGTGACCACCGAGACGTTCATCCCGCGCGACTTGTCCACCTTCAAATAGTCGATCTCCGGGAAGATCAGCTGATCGCGCAACCCGAGCGTGTAGTTACCGCGCCCATCGAACCCGCGCGGCGACACGCCGCGGAAGTCGCGCACACGAGGCAGCGCGATCGACATCAGCCGGTCGAGAAACTCGTACATCCGCTCGCCACGAAGAGTGACCATCGCGCCGATGGGCATGTTCTTGCGCACCTTGAACTGCGCGATCGACTTCTTCGAGCGGGTGACCATGGCCTTCTGGCCGGTGATCTTCCCGAGCTCCTCGGCGCCGGTGTCCACAATCTTGGCGTTCTGCGTGCCTTCACCGAGGCCCATGTTCACCACGACCTTGGTGACCTTCGGAATGGCCATCACATTGGTGAAGCCGAACTCCTTCTGGAGCGCCGGTATCACGTCGTTCTGTACCGCGTTCTCAGGCGATTCATTTGTCCACCACTCCCTTGCACTTCACGCAGAACCGCACGCGCCGTCCATCGTCGAGCAGGCGGCGGCCGATGCGCGTCCGCGCGCCGCATTCCGGACAGACGAGCTGAACGTTCGCCGCGCTCAACGGCGCTTCGCGCTGCACGATCCCGCCCTTCACGTTGCGCCGCGGATCGGGGCGCGTGTGGCGCTTGATGAAGTTCACGCCCTCCACGATCACCCGGCCCTTGTCCGGCACGACGCGGAGCACGCGACCGCGCTTGCCGGCGTCCCGGCCGGCAATGATGATGACGTTGTCGTTCTTCTTGATCGCTGACGCGGGCTGCGGCATGACTACAGCACCTCCGGGGCCAGCGAAATGATCTTCATGAACCGTCGATCGCGCAGCTCCCGGGCGACCGGGCCGAACACGCGCGTCCCGATCGGTTCGCCCTCGTTGCTGATCAGGACGGCGGCGTTCCGATCGAACCGGATATAGGTGCCGTCCTTGCGCCGCAGTTCCTTGCGCGTCCGGACGATCACGGCCCTCACGACCTGGCCCTTCTTGACCGTGGCGTCCGGCGTCGCTTCCTTCACCGACGCCGTCACGATGTCGCCGATGCGCGCGTAGCGGCCCGTGGACCCGCCGATCGGGTTGATGACCGCGATCTTGCGTGCTCCGGAGTTGTCCGCCACGTCGAGGATCGATCGCATCTGCACCATGGCTAGACCTCCTTCGCCCGCTCGACGATGCGCGTCACGACCCAGCGTTTCCGCCGGGACAAGGGACGCGACGGCACGACCGCGACGCGGTCGCCGACCTTCGCGGCGCTCTCTTCGTCATGCGCCATGAAGCGCGACGTGAGCCGCTGCTGCTTGCCGTAGGCACCGTGGCGCACCTGGCGCTCGACGGTGACCACGACGCTTTTGGCCATCTTGTTGCTGACGACCCTACCGACAATCTCCGTCTTGGCCATCGCTAGTCCTTCACCCCGGGTGCGCCCTTTTCGCGCAACACGGTCTGTACGCGCGCCGCCTCGCGGCGCAGCGGACGAATCTTGTGTCCGGCCTCGGTCTGCCCCATGGACTTCTGCAGCCGCAGGCGGAACACCTGGTCATCCAGCTCGCGCGCGCGCTGGCGAAGGTCTTCGACGCCCATCCCGCGCAACTGAGTCAGTTAGTTCCGGTATCTTCATGACGCCTACTCCGCCGCACCGAACCGCATGGCAAAGCGCGTCTTCATCGGCAGCTTGGCGGCCGCGAGCCGCATCGCCGCGCGCGCTTCCATCACCGAGACCCTTCCATCTCGAAGAGGATCCGGCCCGGCTTGATCACGGCCACCCAGCCCTCGGGCGCGCCCTTGCCCTTGCCCATTCGTGTTTCCTGCGGCTTCTTGGTGACGGGCTTGTCAGGAAACACGCGAATCCACACCTTGCCGCCGCGCTTGATGCCGCGGGTCAGCGCCACGCGCGCCGCCTCGATCTGACGGTCGGTCAGCCAGCAGGGCTCGAGATTCATCAGCCCGTAGTCGCCAAACGCGACGGTCGAGCCGCGCCACGCAAGCCCGCGCATGCGGCCGCGCTGTTGCTTCCGGTACTTGACCTTCTTCGGCATCAACATGGGACATCTCCGACAACTTAGAAGAATCATAAGATTGGAACTCAGACAAATCTTCGAATCTTTCTGACTTCTCACTTCGACCTTTGTTCATCCTATCTCTATCCCCTCGCTGCCCTGCGCGGCTGCCGGTGCTCTTCTTCACGCCCGGTTCGCGGCGTCAGGCGCTCGCCTTTGTACAGCCACACCTTCACGCCAATCGTGCCGTAGGTGGTGAACGCCTCGGCGAACCCGTAGTCGATGTCCGCCCGCAGCGTCTGCAGCGGCAGCTGGCCGTGCAGTACCACTCCGAGCGCGCGATCTCCGCGCCGTTCAACCGGCCCGACACGCGAACCTTGATGCCGCGCGCGCCGAACCGCAGCGCCGATTCGACGGCCTTGCGCATCGCGCGCCGGAAGGCCACGCGCTTCTCGAGCTGCATCGCCACGGACTCGCCGATGAGCTGCGCGTCGAGCTCCGGCTTCTGGATCTCGAGGATGTTGATGAACACCTCGCGGCCCGTCGACTTGTGCAGCTCCTGGCGCAGCTTGTCCACCTCGGTGCCCTTGCGGCCGATGATGATGCCCGGCCGCGAGGTGTGGATGTCCACCTTCAGCTTGTTGGCGGCGCGCTCGATGTCGATGCGGCGACGCCGGCGTGCGCGAAGCGCGACTTCAGATCCGCGCGGAGCCGAGGTCTTCGGCAGCAGCTTCGCGTAGTCCTTGTCGGCGTACCACCGCGAGCGCCAGGTCTTGTTGAACCCGAGCCGGAACCCGTAAGGGTGAACCTTTTGACCCATGTAATCCTCAACTTCGAAGTGCGAACTTCGAAGTTCGAACTTAGCTCCTCGGCGGCCTTCCCTCGCTTGGTCCGAACGCTCGGGTCCGGGTCTCGACGCCGGACGCGGCCGCGCGACCGGACGCTCGGCCACTTCGACGGTCAGGTGCGCCATGCGCTTGACGATCCGAAAGCCCGGCCCATCGGCGCCGGACGCGTGCGCTTCATGCTCGGCCCCTGATCGGCCCAGCACCGTGCGACTATAGAGCCGATCGACGTCGCCGCCAAAGCCGTCCCGCTGCTGCACGTTCGCGATCGCGGACCGCAGCGTCTTCTCGATGTCGCGGGCCACGAGCTTGCGCGAGAACCGCAGGGTGGCAAGGGCGCGCGTCACGTCCACGCCACGGATCTGCGCCAGCACGAGCCCGGCCTTCTGCGCTGACGTACGGATATACCGCGAGGTTGCGTGCGCCGTCGCCATTAGCTCGCTCCCTTGGCCGGGGCTCCACCGCCAGGCGCGCCGGCTGGCGCGCTCGCCGCCATCTGCGCGGCCTTTTCGGCTTTCGTGGTGTGGCCCTTGAAGAACCGGGTCGGCGAAAACTCACCAAGCTTGTGCCCCACCATGTTCTCGGTGATGTACACCGGGATGAACTTCCTCCCGGTTGTGCACCGCGATGGTGTGACCCACCATCTCGGGCGCGACCGTGGAACGGCGCGACCAGGTCTTGATGACCTTCTTGTCGCTTTCACGGTTCATCGCCTCCACCTTCTCCAACAGGTGA
>CAVTYZ010000007.1:0-148080 GCA_963739035.1 uncultured Acidobacteriota bacterium
ACGGGACGCGCCCGCGGTGCAGGTGATGCGGGAGCTCGCCCTGCAGTATCCACGGTACGGCTACCGCAAGATTCGGATCTTCCTCGCCCGCCAGGGGCATCCGATGAGTGCCGAACGAACGTATCGACTCTGGCGCCAAAGCGGGCTGCAAGTGCCAAAACGCCGGCCGCGCCGCCGCGTCGCGACAGCTCGACCGCGCCCGTTGCCGCCCACAGACATTAATCATGTCTGGGCGTACGACTTCATCTTCGACACTTGTGCGGACGGTCGGAGCCTCAAGTGCTTGACCATCGTGGATGAGTTCACGCGCGAGTGCCTGGCCATCGACGTGGCGGGCAGCATTCGATCCGGTCGCGTCATCGAGGTGCTCAGCCAGTTGGTCAGTGTGCACGGCGCGCCGCGCTACCTCCGATCCGACAACGGCCCGGAGTTCGTGGCCACGGCCATCCTGCGCTGGGTGCAGACCGTCGCGATCGAGACGGCCTTCATCGATCCGGGCAAGCCCTGGCAGAATGGCACGGACGAATCGTTCAACGGGAAGTTCCGGAACGAGTGTCTGACCCTGGAGTGGTTTCGGAATCGCCTCGAGGCCAAGGTCGGCATCGAGCGGTGGCGGCGTCATTACAACGAAGAACGCCCGCACATGAGTCTCGGCGATCAGACGCCCGCCGAGTTCAAGCGCACGATCAAGAGCCAGAGCGGCTGGTTAGGAGAACGCCCCGAGCGCGCCATTCTCCAGTGACCACTGGTCCGAAAAACCCGGGCACGTCAGTCCGGCCCCACAGTGCGCTGCACAGGCCACGCCGGCAGCGTTTGCTCGTGACTTGGAGGTGGCTCGCCGGCTGACGCCGGCTCGCACGAACGAAGACCGTAAACCCGAGGACCTCGCACTATCCGTGTAGCGGACATTGGGCGCAGGTCACGACGCTGAGCACCGAGAGCGTCTGTCCGGCGCCGCGTAGCAGGGCATGCCCTCGATACTACTGGTGCTGAACTACCACCACTCTTCGTCTATGTCGCCAAGGTTGACGTCTGGGTATCCGTGGTCGCGAGCCAGCTGTTCGACTGAGAATTCAGCAGCCTCGGGGCTGATCAGCGCTGCCAACATGTCTTCGATGATGGAAATATTGTCCTCAATCAGAGGTTGAGTTTGGCGGCTACGCGATGGGCCTGCAGGTACAGCCCGCTTGCTTCCATCACGCCACTGGAAAACGAGAGGACCTGGTCGATCTGCTCCCGATAGGAGAAGAGGATCGCGAAGAACTCGGGCAGTTGGTCTCGGTTCGGCGCGATTGCGCCATACGGCTCTTTTGCCATCTCTGTCCCGACTTCGTCAGAAGGACATCGTATCGAGGGTGCTCCGGCTGAATAAATCTGCCCTCGATGAAGGACGCCAGATCCATGGAACACCGAACGCCCGAAACAGTGCGGCCAGTTGCCGGAACCGAAACAGACGGGGCGGGTTCCTGTTCAGGTGTTCCTCCGTCCAGTCGTCCTAGTTCGGAGCCAACCTCCGGAGTTCCAGAAACCTCAGGAGAAGATCGCGGGCCGTGATCGTACCGATCCTGCTTTCTCTGACAGAACGGTCAGATCGTGCGCTCGCCGGTACAGGCCGGTTCCTCTGACCATGGTCGTCGAAACGCTTGGGCCAATCCCGTGGCTTTCTCCACGGCCGCGTCAATGTCGAAGTGAGCGTTGAACGGATCAAGCGGGGCGACGAGTTTCTTCTTCAGATCGTAGAGGTTATCATTTGAAAAGCGTACGCTCCCAAATACGCCATGACGGTCACGACCGCGAGGAACGACTCTGGATCGACGGCGTCGTGACCGCCGTTCGACATGCCCAGGAAGTAGAGAAGGCCCTGATGGAATCGTCTCGATGCCGCTTCTTGATTGATCACCGTCATGCACGTGTCACCTTCGAAGGTCGGCAAGCTCTCGCACGGTTGAAGTGGAAGGCAGGATCGTTGGAAATCCTCAGGCCAACGCTATCTGAAAAGTAGGACATCTAAAGTCCCAAGCCGTACCTCGCACGCAAGAAGCCCTTCAGCGAATCGGGACAGGCATCCGCCACCTCTTGCCAGAGCAGGAAGTCGCAGCGTGCTCTCAAAGCCGGGTCGACGATAGCCGAGTGAACCTTCCACCATTCATGAAGGAGATCCGGCCGCCGCGCATCACACAGCAGCATGAAGCGATAGCCGTGAGCGGCAGCCGCCAGAACATTCCGAATCAGCTGATAGCCCCGATAGGTCTCCGTCGTCTGCGGAAGTATCGACTCGTCAAAGGTGGCTGCAAAGTCTCGATAACGTTCGACGCGTGCTTTCGACCGTTCGGTGAAGTCAGTTTCAGTCAGCTTGCTCTCGAAGATGACCGTACCAGCGCGCATGTCTAGTTCGGTGGTATCGGGAAGTCCGTTCTGAAGTGGCACGTTGCCCGGCACTCCGAACTCGGGTCGACCAGTGGGAAATGCAGACAGTAACCGCTTGAAGATGTGGTCGGCCGCTCCTGGATAGCAGAAGCAGTTCATAAGCAGTGCATCCGAGCTGTTGCAACTGTCAAGTTCCTTGGCAGCGTTTCGCCATTGTTCTGGCAATGCCGCCGATTGACTGTGCGGCTTCGAAAGTCGCGACACCCATGACGGCTCCCCTTTGATCGCGCTATAGCTTTCAGCTTGGAAATTGCCATGGGACCTGGCCTCGGGAGGAAACAGCACCGTAGGCGTGTTGCCGAGACTCTCGTAGAACTGAAGGTTGTCGGCCGCTGCGAACGCCCTCGCCCGTTGCGACACCTCGATTCGAAGTCGAGAGGCCCAGTTCGTCATCACCGATTCCTGCCCTTTCCATCTGCGCAGCCCGCGCACCAACGCGCCGCGGTGGAATGTCTCGCCAATCGACCGTCCACTTCAACCCACACGACCGTGCCGGGGGGCATGACGCGAGGCGGACCAGCAGCAGCAGACGGTTCGGAGATTCTGCAACGCCGCGACGAGTTCCGAAAGGCAGGAATCGCAGGCCGATTGACGGCAAAGTCGCGCCGAAAAGGGGGAGGGCACAGTCCATGCAGTGGGGACGACGTTGATCTCGGTCGGCGGCAACTGACCGTGGCGCGTTCCGAGTGGAAGGGCCACGTCACCACGCCGAAGGGCGGCAAGACCCGCTACGTGTCGTTGACCGGGCGCTTGGCCGACGTGCTGACGGCAGGGCCGCCATCTGCGCGGGCGGCGGGTGCTGCTCGATCAGGCGGGGGAGTCGCTGACGATGAAGGTCGCCAGGGAATCGGGAGGCGAGTGGCGGCGTCGCGGCGGGGCGCCGGCATCCACATCCTGCGTCACACGTTCTGCTCGCATTTGGCGATGCGGGGCGTGCCGGCTCGGGCAATCCAGGAGCTGGCGGGCCACGGGCGGCTCGCGACGACGTTGCGCTATATGCACCTCAGCCCGGCGGCGCTGGACGGACGCGATCGCGCTCTTGGACGTCGACACGTCGTGGAAGAATCGTGGAGGCGGCGGGAACTAACGAACCGGCTCGATGTTCACGGGCGAAAGTGGTGGAGGCGGCGGGAGTCGAACCCGCGTCCGAAAGGCCTGTCGCCGCAGAACTCTACATGCTTATCCGTCCTTGATGGTTCGCGGCCGGCAACAAAGAACGGCGAATGCGCCGGCCACTAGTCCGGAAAAGTCTCGTCCCGCCGCACCGGACGCGCGTCAGGACCAGCCCGCTAAATGGCGTTCGTTCCCTCCCCGCGGGCTGGAAGGGACGAACGTCGCGTACCTAATTAGGCCGCGAGCGCAAGCTGCGAATCCGCAGTTACGTTGGTTTGCCCACCGGTTTAACGAGCGAGATGAGCAAGCTCGGCATGCATCCCGCGGTCCCTTGCCCCCGTCGAAGCCGGATCGCCCCCACTAGGGTGGACCACAGAAGACCTGTCTATTGTGACACGTTCGGGGAAACCGCGCCCTCGACTTTCGTGCCGGAGTGCGCTCAGCGGCGGAATTGCTTTCATCATGCCGGCCCTGTCTCGGCGAGAATGGCCCTTGCGGGCGTGCCTTTCGTCAGCCGTACTCTCGCCGTGTGTCGGGCGGCCTGGCGACCGCCCAGTCCTCGCAGCCCCGCAACTTCCAGACCTGGCTCGACGCCGTCGATGCGCATGTTCCCGGCGGACGGGACGAATCGGTGGACACGCATCGCGCCGTGGTCGTTGAACGAGCTGGACGCCGCAGTGGCGAACTGCGCCAGACCCCGCCCACCGACCAGGTTGGCTCTCGTCGAACGCGCGCTCGTGCTGCACGCGGACATCGCCATCCTGCATCGCGAGGCCGGCGGGTACAATCTGCCGGCCGGGCCGGGCGAACGTCACGTTGTTCAACGACGGCCGCGCCGTGGGGCAGATGTCGAGAACGGTCCACTGGGAGTTCGCGCGCCGGCTGCTCGACCGCGCGCCCGAGGGCGACGACCGCACTGCGCATCGGCCGCCGTTCTACCGCGCGACGAGCGCCGTGCTTCAACTGTGGGGCGAATATGCGGAGCTGTCGGCGCATCTCGCCGGCGGCCGCCGGCTGCTCGGAGAGGATGCCGTGCTGCTCTTGTACGAAGGGACGATGCGCCAGGCATTCGCCGGCCCGCGCGTGCAGCGGTTCTTCGACGAAAGGCGCCGTGCGGAGGCGCGCGAGCGGCCCACGGCGACCACGCGGCTTCCGCAGAGCGCGTCGGGAAATTCGCCGGCCGAGGTCGTGACCCTTCCCGCGGCGCCTCCTTCGGCCGGGTGCGTCGAGGACTCAGGCCGAGCGCGCGTTTCGCCGCGCGCTCGCAATCGATCCTTCGCTCGCCGAGGCTCGCATTCGCCTTGCGCACGTGCTGGGTGACGCCGGCCGCCATGACGCGGCGGCCGCCGAGTTGAAGCAGGTGCCAGCGTCGGGACTGCCCGCCGTGCTCGACTACTACGCGTCGCTGCTCACCGGAAGGGAAGCGAGGGCTGCGAGGACAGGCTCAGGCCGCGCGCGCGGCCTTCGAGAGGGCTGCGGCGCTCTATCCGAATGCGCCGGCCCCGAAATTCGGTCTGAGCGAGCTGGCGATGGCGCAGAGGAATGAATCCGACAGCCTCTCGTATCTGATCCGGAGTGACGCCGCCCGGCGGGTCGACGCGAACGAGCCCTGGTGGTGGCTCGATCGCGTGCACGACCCATCGGCCGGAACCCTGCTGGACGACCTGCGCCGGGTGGTGCCGAGATGACAGGGGTTCTCCAGATGCGCCCTTCGCGTTGTTCGTCTGCGTTCCAGGCGCCGCAGCGGGCTTCCCGCAGCAGCCGACGTTTTCGTCGGAGATCGAGACCGTGCGCATCGACGTCTCCGTCCGCCAGGGCCGCCAGGCTCTTCGCGGTCTGACGGGCGACGACTTCGAGGTGCTCGACAACGGTGTGCGGCAGCAGGTGACGTTCGGTGGGGCTTCGAACAGATGCCGGTGAATGTCGTCCTCGCGCTCGACATGAGCGGCAGCGTGCAGGGCGCGCGACTGGACCAACTCCGCGCTGCCGGTGAGCGGCTCATCCAGACGCTCGCGCCCGATGACGCCGGCGCTGTGATCGCGTTCACCGAACAGGTCACGATCCGATCCGCGTTCACCACGAGCAAGACGACCCTCGTCGACGCACTGCGGGAGCCCAACGGAGGCAGTGACACGGCCCTCCGGGACGCGACCCACGCGGCGCTCGTGCTCGGAGGCTCCAGGTCAGGCCGTCCACTCGTCATCGTCTTCAGCGACGGGACCGATACGGCCAGCTTCCTCTCGCCCGAGCTCGTGCTGGATACGGCACGGCGGACGGAACCCGTGGTGTACACCGTCACATCAGCGACAGGACGAGCAGGATCGGTTTCTCGACGACGTGGTGCGTCTGACCGGAGGCCGCCGCATCGAGATTGCGTCGCTCGAGCGGCTGAGCGACGCGTTCGCGGAAATCCTGGGCGAGTCGCGGGAACGGTATCTCGTCAGCTACACGCCGACTGGTGTCTCCAGGAGCGGGTGGCACGAGGTCATCGTGCGTGTGCCCGGCCGGCGCGCCGAGGTGCGCGCGCGGCCGGGGTATCTCGCCGCGCCGTAGACGATCAGTTCAACGCCGCAATGTGCAATGTGTTCTGGGTGAGCTCCGGAATCAGCAGCCGTCCGCGTTTGGTGTCAACGCCCAGATCCGCCGGAGAGACGAGCCCTCCGATGATCTGACGCGCCTGACCGTCCGCGCCCACGCGAAATACAGCGCGCGCCGCCCAGCTCGTCACCACGTACGATCCATCGCTCAGCCGCTCGATGCCGTCCAACTGGCCGGCGGGAAGGGTCGCGATGGTTTCAGGCGCCGCGTCCTTCGTCTTCACGCGCAGGATCTTGTTGCTGAGGAACGTCACGAAGACCGGACCCTCCGACGTGATCACGAGGCCGTTGGGGCCGCTCAGTCCGTCGCCGCTTGCGAGGATCGTCGGCACTTTCTGATCGCTCTCGAAACGGTAGAGCTTCGCCGTGCCCTGCGGTTGCGCCTGTGTGCCGGCGAAGGTGATCGCCGTGTCGGTCGCGTACAGGATGCCGCCCGGTCCGACCGCGAGGTCGTTCAGGAACGTGGCGTTCGGTACGGGCCACGCGCCGGCCGGTCGTCCTGTCTTTCGGTCGAACAAGCGGACCGTGTCGATGTCGGCCACGAGCAGGAGGTTGCCTCGGAACGCCATGCCTTTCGGGGCGTTGAGCGTGATGTCGGCCGCGGCGCCGTCGATCCAGTGGAGCTCGTAGTTCTTGCCCGTCCGGCGCGACGCGCGCGATGAAGCCGTTGTCGTCCTTGTCGGTGGCTCCGCCGTTGATGTTCGAGACGAGATAGACGTCGGCCTCGGGGTCGAAGAGCGCGGATTCCGGTCCCTGCAGGCCCTGGGAGAAGACGATCGGCAACGTCTGGCTCGAGCCTTCAACCCGCCCCGCAGCCAGGTCGGTCACGCCGCCAAGAACGAGCGCGAGGGCCGCAAGGCCGGGATAGAAGAGTGTGACGGTTCATTGGGAGGACCTCCTGCGTCGAGATTCGACACGGCAATGCAAGACAGGTGCCCGAGCGAAGAAGGCGCGCTTCACGCGCGGCCGCGTGTCTTTCGCCTGGCGGTGGTCTTCGGTTTACGCTTCTTCGCCCGTTTCTCAGGCTTGGACTTCTCTTCCCGATCTCCCGCTCAGGCGGTCCGACGACTCATAGGCCTCACGCATCCAGTCGGTGATCGGGGGTTCGACCTCGTCGCGGTGGGTGATGTGAACGAGGTTCGCGACCTTCGTGCGCGACGAGGCTCGGCGCGGCGCACCTGCGGTGCCTTCAGTCCGCGATCGAGGAAGATGCAGAGCTCGAGCACGTGCCGCTTGGGCCGGACGAAGAAGTAGCAGGCCTTGCGCGAAAACATGATGCAGTGGTGCGACGCGTAGATCCGCTGCTCGCCGAAGTCCGCCGCCGTCTCTCGCAGCCGTTCCCAGGCGTCACGCAGATCCTCGGAGAGATCGCGCGTGAGCGCCGCTTCCGTCGTGGTCCAGCAATCGTGCGGTGCGCCGTCCTCAATCCATTGCTTACAGTGATAGCACTCGCGGCCGGCCATGCGTTTATTCTCTAGCCGTTCAGATGGTCCGACAAACCGTCGCGCACTACGTCTACATCGTCCGCTGCGCCGACCGCAGCCTCTACACCGGGTACGCGAAGGATCCGAAGGCGCGAGTACGCGTGCACAACGACGGACGCGGCGCCCGGTACACCGCGGGCCGCCGGCCCGTTCGACTGGTCTATTCGGAAGTGTTCGAGACGGTCGGGGACGCCTTGCGGCGCGAGCACCAGCTCAAGTGCCTGACGAAGGAGAAGAAGGAAGCGTTGATCGCGTCGAGCCGAAGAGCACGAGCGCGGCGCCCAGCATGATGGCGACGTCCGCGACGTTGAAAATCCCCGTTCCGGTCATCGGCCCACGGCAGCTCCAGGCGGCGCGGTGCCCGTGGCCGGATCGTACATCGGGTGGGTCCGCAGAGTGGGATTGGGCATCGAACCGCGTGCCGGTGCCGGGCGTCCGCTCTCGATCCAGGCCGTGTAGGTCAAATCGCGAAGGAGCGAAGCGGCTCGCGCCAACTGGCGCGTCGCGAGCTTCCTTGCGTCCTGGTCGTCCTTGTTCGCGAACGCCTTCCGGCCATCCATCTCATACACCGCTTCGACAAACGTCGACGCGTCGTCGAGGTGGGCCAGGATCGACGCAAACGGATCGTCCAGAACGCGTGGCGCGGAGATCTCTCGCGCGATGTCCGCTTCCGAGAGCTGGATGAGGTCGACGAACGCGGTCTCGAACCGTCCGTGAATCGCCGGATCGCGTGTGAAGTCCTTCGGGTTCGGGCCCTGCCAGCCGTCGTGGTGAATGGTGTCGTGCAGGGGCTGCGCGCCGTCGGCCGTGTAGTGGCCGAGCCACCCCATGTAGAAGGCGATATCCCGCGCGAGGAAGCCGCGCTCCGGTGACGGGTCAGGGCTGTTGCGATAGATCCGCATCGCCGACTTCATCCGATCGTAGTTCTCGATCGCGGCGTATGGCAGCGTCCCGGTCCAGCGGACGTTCGTGAGCGCCGCCCTCTCGGGATCGCTCGTCTTCAATCGAAGGTGCTCGTCGTACAGCCGCTGGACGAACTCGTAACGGTTCCGCGGGATCGCGGTCATGAACGCGAACTGCTCCTTGAACCAGCCGTGGTTGGGGTCCTCGAAGATCTTGGAATACGGCTCCGTGGCGCCGCGCCACGAGTCCGGCACCGGTCCCGTGTGGCCGATCCAGTCGCGGAACTCCGTCAGGAACACCGGGCCGTCGGCGGGCAGTGCATCCACGGCCGCTCGATTGGCGATGCTGTGACCGCGGACGCCCCATGCTCCGGCCGAGAGGGACAAACACGCGAACATGACCAGGGACGAGAGAATGCGGCGCATCGTGGGCTCCGCCGACACTCTAGCGTGATCTGCCGACGTTGGCGTGACGAGGCTCAGAGAACTCAGGGGAACGTCCCGCGCCCCATGTCAACGGCGTGTCTGCCTTCGCCGTCTCTTGAGATACCTGACGACTTGTTGAGCCTGCGACACGAGCCGGTGCACGCCAGGCGTCGTGGCGAGTCCCGCCGAGACGCGATTTACCAGCGACGGCCGCCGATCGCGAATGGCCCTCAGCGTCGCGCGGCCCACGGACGGGTCCGCTCCGAACGCCCGCCAGGCGTGAAACCGGGCCCGACGCTCGATGACGGAATCCCAGGGGCGCCCCTGTCCGTGCCACTTCAGGAGCAACCGGGCCGTCGACTCACTCATCGAGGCGAGGTATTGCGGCGCCCGCGACGCGCTGCCGGAGAACAGGCGGTAGTTGGACACGATGCCCGGCAGGTAGCGGAACTCGTACCGGTCGGCGAGCCGGAGAAACATGTCGTAGTCCTCGTAGAACAGGCTCTCGTCGTAGCCGCCCACGGCATCGACCGCCGACCGCCGAATCATGACGGTCGTCGCCGACACGAAATTGTCGAGGATGAGCCGATCGAAAATCCGGCCGTCCGGCACGTTCGGCCAGTGGTCGAACCACACGCCGACCTCTCGTCCCGCTTCGCTGACGACACGGACCTGTCCAAAGATCGCGCCCACCGAATCGGGCAGCGTCCTGAAGAACTGCAACTGGCGGTCGATACGGTCGGGTTCGTAGTAATCGTCTCCGGAAAGACTGGCGATCCACTCTCCGCGGGCGGCGCGAAGAAACTGGTTGCGGTTCTCGCACATGCCACGGCTTCGCGGATTCACGATGACGTGCGCGTTCCGCCTGGTCCGTGCCTTCCACCGCCGAACGCTCTCCGTCGTGCCATCGGTCGAGCAGTCGTCGATGACGACGACCTCGAAATCGTGGGCGGTTTGTCGCTCAACGGACTCGAGCGCCTGTTCGATGAACGGCGCGTGATTGCGCGTGATGACGAGAACGCTGACGGCGGGCGACGGGCGCGACGTCACGACTCGACGGACGTCACGGATCCTGATGACGCGGCGAGGCTTTCGCGCAGCTCCGGACCGGTCATGACGCGCCGGCCGACCAGTTCCGCGAGGCGATGCACCCGCTCGACCAGATCGACGTTCGTGGCGAGCTCGGTGCGGCCGCTGTCGATCCACAGGTTGTCTTCGAGGCCGATGCGGACGCCGGGAGCTATCGCGGCCCCAATCGCGGCGACGGGCAACTGCGCGGCGCCGAGTCCCGCGATGCTCCACAACGTCCCTGCGGGAAGCCGGTTGATCAGGGCGCCGATCTCGAGCAGGTCGGCCTGCGCCGTCGCGAGATTGCCGAAAATGAGATTCGCGTAGGCGTGACCGGCCAGGAGGCGTCGTTCCTGAAGGTAGTGGAGCACGTTGACCATGCCCAGATCGAAAATCTCGATCTCGGGCACGATGCCGCGCTCTCTCATCCGCCGGGCAAGAAACGCCACGGTCTCGGGCGCGTTGACGCTCGCGTGCCGAGGAAAGTTCATCGACGACAAAGTGAGCGACGCCATGTCCGGCTTGAGGTCGCCGTCGAGATCGAGCACATCTGCGCGATCTTCCGGCCTGGGCGTGAGCCGTCCCGAACAGGACACGCACACGATCACGTCGGGTCGCCGCTCCCGGATGCCGCCGATGATGCGGGCGAACACCTCCTTGCGGTGGGTCGGTTCTCCGTTCTCGTCGCGCGCGTGCAGGTGCGCGACCGTGATGCCGACCTCCGCGGCCCGCAGGACATCCGCGACGACCTCATTCGGCTGCAACGGCACGTGCGGTGACATGCTGCGCGTGGGCACCATGCCGGTCGGCGCGAGATTGAGGATGAGCGGTTGGTCGATCACGTGCGTTGACGACATCGGAAACTCGTGGCGGTCAGGTGACGGTCACGTCGTGATACCCGACAATGCCCGTCTTCACGACTTTGGCCGGGTTGCCAACCACCAGCGTGTGTGGCGGCACGTCGCGCGTCACGACGGCACCCGCTCCCACCACGGCGTTCGCGCCTATCGAGACCGCGGGAAGCACGACGGCGCCGGCGCCGAGAACGGCACCCTTCCCGACGGTGACCTGGCCGGCGACCACCACCCCCGGACCGATCGACACGAAGGCGTCGATGACGGCATGGTGCCCGACGGAGGCGCCGCGGTTGACGAAGACGAAGCCTGCAAGGCGCGTGGCGGCGCCGATCGCGCATCCGCCGTTCACGTAGGTGCCCGCACCGGCCGTCCATCCTGGCGGCACGGCCGACGTCGGGTCAACCAACGTATAGGCACGCGTAAACCCGGCCCGGCACGCCTCGCTCATGGCGTGCTGCCGGTGGCCGGGCGTGAACAACGGCACCAGGAAAGGTAGCGTCAGTACCTCGGCCGGTAGATCCGAGGCGTCGACGATCGCGGCGCGGTTCTCGAGCCAGGTGTCGCCGGGCACGTTGCGGACGCCGGCCGCCAGTCGGCAGCCGGCTCTCGCCAGGCTCACTTCGACGTCGGCGACGACGGGGGAGCCGACGCCATAGAGGACCACGGGTTCGCCGTTCACATCGGCCAGTGGAAACACCGGCGAGGCGAATAGTACACTTTCCGCTCCGCGATGAGCGCGTCAGGGGAATCCGGGCGCGGACGGGCCGGGAAGTCGTCCTGCTCGGCCTGGGACTTGCCGTCGGCGTTCGGCAGGACGGCCGGGGTGCTCAGCCCTGAACACCCCGGCGGCTCCCGTCGCTTCGCTTTCTAGTCGACCTTGTCACCCTTCGAGATCTCGAAGATCCGCGTCGTCCCGCTGATTTCGTTGGCGACCACGAGCAGCGGCTTGCCGGTCGGGACTGTCTTCCTCCTTGATCACGATGACGCCTTCGGGGCCGAGGTCTTCCACGGCGCGCGGTCGGCATGGTGCGGCGCCGGCGACACCGAAGACGCGCATGTTCATGTACTGGACGAACCGCGGCTCGGCCGGATCGGTGACTTCGTAGATCACGACGCCGCCGATGCGCTCGAGCACGATGAACGCGAACTGGCGTCCGAAGAGCTCGTCGACGGTCACGTTCTCCGGCTCCGGTCCTTTGTCGTCACTGCGGTTGTCGTGCGTCCAGTCGTTCGGCGTTGCGTCGGTCGTTCGTGTTGTTGGTGTAGGTCGAGTTGAACAACCCGCTGGCTCGCCGGGATCCGGCGGGTACGCGCGGACGTCAGCTGCTCGAGCGCGTCGCCGCTGTCGAAGAGCTGCGCCACGTCAGCATTCCAGACCGAGAACGAGCGCGCACCGAAGGCATAGAGCTGCCTCGAAGTCGGCATCCGCGTCGGTGTTGCCGTTGAACCTCGTCACGTTCAGCCGGCCGAGCACGGCGTTGTTCTTCAGCGCGCGCCGGCGTCGGGAAATGACCGTCGGATCGAGCGTCAGAGCCGACGCGCACGCGCCTCGGCTTGCCGCGCCGCGAGGCCCGGCCACTCGCGCACGTCGCCTTCGTTGGCGGTGATCAGGTACGTCTTGCCCTTGACGCTCGAAGGCCGCGATGCCGTCGGGCTGGTACATGCCGAAGACCGGGCGCGGGACGATCGTTGTTCGATGTGGCTGTCGCGATCGCTCGAATCGAAGCCATTGCCCGGCCTTCGAGTGATCCTTGAACCCCAGGCCGACGAGCTTCGTGAACTTCTTCTGCTGCGAATGTCGAGGATGCCGATGGCGTTGTTCTCCTGCAGCGTGACCCAGGCCGTCTTCGAGTCGTGCGACACGGCGATGTACTCCGGTTCGAGATCCTGCGCGACGGTCGCGTCCGGGTCCGAAGATGCGAATCGACGGATCGAGCGTCGCGCCGTTGAACGCGCCGAAACCCGCCGTCGTCACGTCGGCCTGCGTCAGCGTTGCGCGCGCCGTTGCGCATGTCGATGATGCTGACGCTGCCTTCCGGGTCGACGGAGTCGGCTGGCCGTAGCTGTTCGGCTCGCCTCGTTGGCGACGAGCACGAACTGGCCGTTCGGGGTGAACGTCAGCATGTCGGGCAGCGCGCCGACCGTGACGAGCTCAGGAAGTCCGCCGGACGGCGTGGTGAACAGCGACGTTGCCTGGACTGGTCTTCGACGGCGTCCTCGATCGCGATCGCGACGACGCCGCCGTGCACGGCCACGCTGTTCGCCTGGCTGCCCCATTGGGAGACGTCGATGGGGGCGAGCGCCGTGGGGTTCGCCGGATCGGAGATGTCGAGGACATCAACCTGCGGAATCCTGCAGATTGACGGAGAAGACCCGGTGGGTTCCGGGATCGTACGCGGCGATTTCCGATCCACCGCGATCGAAAGCCAGGTGCGGTGGACGCCGATCGCCGTCAGCGTGATGTCCTTCGGCGGCGGCGCGCCGGCGACCGAGCCCGCCTGCCACACCATCGCCCCGAGTCCCATGCGAGCGCCAGCGCGCTCTTGTGTCGCCCTGCCTGCATCACGTCGCGTCCTCCTCCAGTCGAGAAGTGGCAGGAACCGTAACAACGGGCTGCGACGACGGGATGACGAATGATTAGCACGATGTAACGGACGTGAACTACGGTGTACCCTTCATCGTCGCGTACACTTCTGCAATGTGCGCCTCGCGGTGGGTGTCCCAGCGCTCGAAAGTCCTGTAGGATTCGAGCATCAAGGTCTTCTGAATCTCGGCCAGGCTGCGGTTGGCGGCGACGCCGGCGGCCACGCCGCCCGTGAGATCCACGAAGTACTGCTGCAGCGCAGCGATGTCTTTCTTCGTGCCCATCAGCGCCGTGGCCGGGCGCGACGACGTCGAAGTCGATCGCCATGAGGGCGCGCATGGTGTCGTGCCACGCGCCCATGTGCGGACCGACGCGCGAGCGGCAGCCGCCTGACCTGGATGGTGTCGGCGCCGAAGACCGTGCGTTCGGCGGGAAAGAGAATCGCCGTGCTGTCGGGCGCGTGGGCGACGCCGATGTGGATCATCACCGCGGTTTTTCCGCCGAGCGCGATGACGCGCCGGTCGGTGAACGTCCACGTCGGCGGATAGACGTCGTTCACCGGGCCGCGGAGCGCCTCGGCGCCGGTGAGCAGACCGTCGCCGTTCTGCGTCGGTCAGCGCGAAGCTCGTCGCGGTCGGCGCCGGTCGCCTCCCGGTCCGATCGAGCGACGCCGTTGCCGTTGGCGTCGAGTTTCTGCAACGCCGGCGGGAGCGGAAGGTTGCCCGCCGGGAGGCGCGAGGGTGTCGGGCATGCTGACGTGTCCGACGAACTGCGCCGTGTCGGCAAAGACGACGCCGCCGGACGCGTGGTCCCAGTCGTGGTGGCTGTAGAGCACGTAGCGCACGGGCTGTTTGAAGCGCTGCGCGATTTCCTGCTTGAGCCACAACGCGAACTCGCGGCTGATCGGGTCGGTCATGATGACGCCCTCCGGCGTCACCAGGAACACGTTGTAGTGATTGTTGTTCTGCGCGCGATAAAGCTGCCCGGTGATGTTCGTGATGCTGCGGGTGGGCGGCGGCGTGGCTTGTTGCGGCCGGCACGCACGGCCGGCACCGTGGCCACGAGAATCGCACGCCAGCACTCATGACGCGAATCGGGCCTATCCAGCCGAGGTGCTGACGCAGCTGCAGTCCACCGATTGCGTGGAATGAACGCATAAAGCGCATCGCCGTGAACTCCGAGCGTTCTCACGTCATCACGGTTCATGCTCTCGAGGCGTATACTCCCGCCGCGTATGGAGCTCCCGCGCATATGCACCGCCGAGCCTTTCTGAAGTCTCTGGCCGCCGTGTCTGCCGTGGGCCTGGCTCGCCCGCGCATGGCGGACGCCGACCTGCCGCCGGCCAAGATCACGCGGGTCCGCATCTACGAGCCGCCGACGCTCAATCCGCTCTTCAACCAGAGCAACATGCTCTGCACGGTCGAGACCGACATCGGCATTACGGGCATCGGCGAGGGCGGATCGAAGGACACGCTCGAGCAGTGCGCCGGCACGCTCATCGGCAAGAACCCGTTCAGGATCGAAGCGATCTGGCAGGAGATGTACATCGCCTGGTTCTATCCGCCGGGCCGCGAGAAGACGCACGCGGTGGGCGCGATGGACCTCGCGCTGTGGGACATCAAGGGCAAAGCGCTCAAGCTGCCGGTGCACGAGATTCTGGGCGGCACGGTGCGCAACTTCTGCGAGTGCTACGGGACGACCACCGTCGTGCCGTCAGGGCCGGGCAAGACCGTGACGCTCGCCGATCGCGCGAAGGCCGCCATGGACTCGGGATTCCGCGCGTTCCGGATGGGCGCCGCCGACGTGCCCATCGGTCAGGTCTACAACACCCACGACATGGTGCGCCGCGTGATCCAGCAGTGCCGCGAGGCGCGGCAGGGCGTCGGGCCGAACGGCGACTGGTGCATCGATTTCCACCAGCGCTTCGACTACAACGACGCCGTGCGCGCCTGCCGCGGCATCGAGGAGTTCGAGCCGTACTTCGTCGAGGATCCCGTCCGCGACGAGCACGCGCTGATGGATCTGCCGCGGCTGCGCCAGATGACCGTCGTTCCCCTGACGCACGGCGAAGAGTGGGGCAACCGGTGGGATTTCAACAAGCTCGTCGAGAACCACGACATCGACTACATCCGCGCGACGGTGCCCGAACGTCGGCGGCATCACCGAGATGATGAAAATCGCGGCGATGTGCGAAACGCACGCGGTCGGCATCGTGCCGCACTTCACCGGGCCGGTCGTCCACGGCGGCGCTCGTCAATTGTCTGTCCACGTTCCCGGGCCCGCTGATGCTCGAGTACAACTTCGGCGGCCAGCCGATCGACTACCTGCCCGAGTGCCTCGATTTCCGACAGGGCAAGGCCTACACGAATCAGCGGCCCGGCCTCGGCGTGACCGCGGACATGTCGAAGCTCAAGCAGGTGGGTGAAGTGACCACGCCGGGCCGACGCAACGTGTTCGAGCGTCCGGACGGCTCGTTGACGCATTGGTGAGGGCTTCGCCGTTCCCCGTTCCCGTTCCCGCGTTCCGTTCCCGGTTCACCGTTCCGACCCGCAAGGCAGATGATGGAGCACTCCGGAGAGCTCCGCCGATCGACTGCCTCTCGATCACGGTGCGCTGCCGCGCTGGGGCGTGGCCGATCTGCCGGCGCCGCCGCCGTTCTCGGCGCGCAACCTCTTCAAGGTGATCGGCCCCGGCGCCATCATGGCGGCGACGTCGATCGGAGGCGGCGAGTGGCTCGTCGGTCCGGCCGCCGCCGTGAAGTACTCGTCGGCGATCTTTCTCATCGCGACGATCGGCATCATCCTGCAGGTCACGTTCAACCTCGAGGCGATTCGCTACACCGTCTATACCGGCGAGCCGATCTTCGGCGGGTTCATGCGTCTTCGGCCGGGGCCGAAGTTCTGGGCGGCCGTCTACTCGCTGCTCGGCTTCTTCCAGCTCGGCTGGCCAGCGCTCGCCGGCAGCGCCGCGGCGACGCTGCTCGGCGCCTGGCTCGGGCGCATGCCGGGCGCGCCCGATGCCTCGACCCAGTCCTGGATCGCCGTCGGACTCATCGTCGTCATCGTCCTGGTCCTGTCGTTCGGCGGCACGATCGAACGCATGCTCGAGTACTTCGCGTGGACGATGCTCGCCCTCGTGTTCCTGTTTCTGATCGTCGTCAACGTCGCGTTCGTGCCGCTTGCGCATTGGTGGCAGACGTTCACGGGGTTCTTCCGGCTCGACGGTCTCACCGATCCGATTGACTGGGCGCTGCTCGGCGCGCTCGCCGGCACGGCCGGATCCGGCGGCATGGGCAACCTCACGGTCACCAACTGGGTGCGCGACAAGGGGTTCGGCATGGGCTCGCTCGTCGGCGCCATTCCGAGCGCCGTGGGCGGGCACGCCATCACGCTCTCGCACGTCGGCACCGTGTTTCCAGCGACCGCGGAGAACCTCGCGCGGTGGCGCCAGTGGATGCGCTACGTCCACGCGGATCAGCTCTGGGTGTGGGGGCTCTTCTGCTTTCTCGGGATGTTTCTGAACGTCAATCTTGCGACCGCGATCGTGCCGCACGGCACGGACCTGCAGGGGCTGGCCGCCGGCGCCTATCAAGCCGAGTATCTCGCGAAGATCTGGACGGGATTCTGGTTCCTGACGCTCTTCAACGGGTTCTGGATCCTGTTCAAGACCCAGCTTGGCAACACGGACATCCTCGTTCGCGCCGTGACCGACGCGACCTGGATGGCGAGCGACCGGGCGCGGCAGTCGAGGTGGGGGATTCGTTCGATCTACTACGGTGTGCTGGTCGCGTTCTCGGTCTGGGGCGTGTTCGCGCTGCGGTCGGCCTCGCCGTTCGTGCTCTTCAAGATCGTCGCGAACATGGCGGGCGTGATCATGGTCATCGCCGGCGTGCAGATCTTCCTGGTCAACCGGCGGTTCCTGCCGCCGGCGCTCCGGCCGTCGCTCGTTCGCGAGGCGGGCCTCTCGGGTGCGTCGGCTTCTACGCGTTCTTCGCGTTCTTCGTGATCCGGGATCTGATTCGGAGCTGGATGTAGATGCGGGCTATGACCTGACCGTCCAGCACTTCGCGGACCGTGCGCCGGAGCACTGACGGGACGAACGGTTTCTGAATGAACGCGGCGCCGGACGAACGGGCGTGCTGGGCCGTGTTCGGATCGCTGGCGTAGCCCGACGTGAAGATCACCTTGATGTCCGGCCGCATCGCCCGCAGCTTGACCACCAGTTCCCGCCCGCCCATCACCGGCATCACCACATCGGTCACGACGATCGCGATGTCTCCGAAGCCGTTGGCCGTGGCTCGGAGCGCCTCGGCGCCGTTCGACGCTTCCACGACGCGGTAGCCCTCCGCGGTCAATGCTTCGCGTGCCATCGTGCGAACGACTTCGTTGTCTTCGACGAGCAGCACGGCCTCCGACGCACGCTTGCCCGGGACCGGCGGGATGTCGGGCGTCTCTTGCGGCACCCGGTCTCCCACGACCGCCGGAAACGCAATCGCGAACGTCGAGCCCAGGCCCGGTGCGCTCGTGACCCAGATTCGGCCGCCACTCTGCTGCACGATGCCGTACACGGTTGCGAGTCCCAGGCCTGTTCCGTGCCCGACCGGCTTCGTCGTGAAGAATGGCTCGAAGATGTGCGCCCGAACGCTCTCCGTCATGCCTCGACCGCTGTCACTGACCGTGAGCAGCACCTCGTCCGGCGACCCCGCACCCGGTACACTCTGGGTCGCCATGGTGAGCCGCCCGCCGTCCGGCATCGCGTCGCGCGCGTTGACCACGAGATTGAGCAGAACCTGGCTGATCTGTCCCGGATCAGCTTTGACGAAGCCGATCCCCGCATCGAGTGTCACGTCGATGTGGACGTCCTCACCGACGAGTCGCTGCAGCAGGCTCTGGTCGTTGCGAATCACCGCGTTCATGTCCAGGACCACAGGTTGTAGAACCTGTTTGCGGCTGAACGCCAGCAGATCGCGCGTCAGCGAGGCCGCGGTACGGCCCGCCTTCTGGATTTCCAGTACTTTCGGGCGTACCGCGTGGTTGTCACCGAGTTGTTCGATCAGCAAGTCGGCGTAGCCAAGAATCGCCGTGAGCAAATTATTGAAGTCGTGGGCGACGCCTCCGGCGAGCCGGCCAACCGCTTCCATCTTCTGAGCCTGGCGGAGCTGGTCTTCCCGCTGTTTGAGAGCGTCGGCGGCCTGCCGCCGCTCGGTCATGTCGCGGATGATGCCGGTGTGAAACACCTCGGCATCGCTGGACCATCTGGAGATCGAGAGCTCCACAGCCACCCGCGACCCGTCGCGGCACAAGGCCGTGGTTTCGAACGCGTGCCCGAGCCATTCGGTTTCGCCCGCCGCGAGGCGTTGGAGGGCTGATGCACCGTCCTCACGCTGCTCGTCGGGGACGAGGATGTCGATGTACTGGCCGGTGGCCTCGGCGTCCGTGTATCCGAACACGGCGGCCGCCCGCGGATTCCAGAACACAATGCGGCCGCGCGCGTCGATCGAGACGATCGCGTCGCTCGCCGAGTCGGTGATCGCGCGGAAGCGGCGATACGCGACGTTCAACTCCGCGGTCCGCGCCTCCACGGCGTCCTGCCAGTGCACGAGCCAGTCCGCCATCCGGTTGAAGGCATCCGCAAGGTGGCGAGTCTCGATCGGGCCCGTCGAGCGAACACGGGTCCCGGTTTCGCCGCTGGCGATACCGTCGGCTGCCGCCGCCATATCCCGAAGGGGCCGCGTGAGGCGGCGGCTGAAGACCAGTGTGCCGCCAACCGCCACTCCCAGCGTCATGACGGTGACCCAGGCAAGCGCCAGGTCGATCTCGCGCAGCGCCCTGGCCGTTGGCGCCCAGTTCTTCAGCAGCACCAGGGAGACTTCCTGTCCGGGAATCGAATCGAGCGCGTACCGGGCGCCCACGTACTCGGCGCGGCCAATCGTGTGGAGGGCCGGCGTGGCGCTCGTTGGCCGCAACACGTCCCGGCTCCGCGCGAGCAACTCCAGCAGCTCGCCCCGCGCGCCGGCGGGCAAGCTGCTGCCGCAGACGGTGGGGCACAGGAAGCTGACGTCGCTGTTCGTGATGCCGGCCAGTTCCGTCGCCACCGCGTCGTCGAGGCGGAACCCCGCCGTGAACGTGCCGATGACCTCGACCGCGCCGAACATCGCCGGCTCCGCCACGACAAGGTAGAGACCTCGATCCATGACGACGGTGGCGCTCGACGAACGCCCCGCGGACGCGTCACCAATCGACGTCATCGTCGCGGTCTCCGCGCCGGCTGGCACGGCTCCGGACCGTCCCATCCATCGGCCGCGGGGATCGGTGACCACGCAGAAGTGGGCTCCGAGCTTCTCGCAATACTCCTCGGTCGTGTGGTCGAGTGTCGCCGCGTCGGCTGCCGCCACCGGATCCGCAATCAGGTCGCGGAACGTCGGGAGCTCCACGATCAACCGCGTCGTCTTGGAGGCCGACTGCCGGCGAGTTTCGGTCAGCCGCTCGAACGCCGCCCGCGCCGCGGTGAGGTCTTCGACAGAACGGGTGAGCGAGTAGTGGGCGACGACTTTGGTGGTCGCCAGCAGCACCGCCGCCAGGAGCACGGTCGCTACCAGCGTCACGACAATCAGCACGCGCGCCTCGAGGCGCGCGTGCCATGGGATCGTCGCCGGGGCGGCGGGGGGAGTGGTCACGCCGCTTCAGAATCGAATGGTGTTCGTGAGGGAGACATCGGAGGCCAGCCGTCGCCCGTCGGTGAAGCCCCCGGGCTGGTGGAGGAGGTTGACCTGCAGCGACAGCTCGCGAGAGATGCGGACTCTGGCCCCGGCTGTGTAGCGTTTCATGTATGCGGAGTGCTCGCCGGCCTCGTAGTCGAGGCGCTCGGCTCGCGCGATCGCCGTGAGAGGTCCCATGCGCTGGCGGTGCACCGAGACGTCGATGTACCCGCCGTAGGTGGCGACGCCATTGAACGGGCGGCCGAACAACCACTCGCCCCGTAGCTCCACGCCGTACCGCATCCAGCGTGCATCGATGCCTCCGAACTCCGTGCGTCCCTCAACCCACGGACCCTCGGCGTAGGCGCGAGAATTCAGGTAGCTCGCTCCCACAATCAGCGCGCCCCGATACGCCTGGGCGCGAACCGCCATGTCGAGGGTTTTCGGCCGCCCGTCGTGACCGCTGTCGAGCGGAGAGCCTACGCTTGTTTCGACAGTGAACGAGGGCACTCCGACGAGCGTGGCGACGCCGGCCTCGAGCGCGTTGTTCGAGAGCGCCCAATTGCCGCCATAGCGAATCAACGGTGCGCGCGTGAAACCGGAGTAGCCGTGCTCGCTCCGGCTATAGATGCCGAACGGCACACGATAGCGGCCCGTGCGAACTCCGACGAGCAGGCCTTTCGGCCGGCCGATTTTCTCGACGTAGAGTTCCATCGGGCGAAGCCGCCCGTCGTACGGGAACGCCGCGCCAAACGCATCCGATCCCGAGCGCGTCACTCCCGCCCAGGATGCCTCCAGGTAAACTCGCCAGCCGCCCGCCACCGTGCCGAACACGCGGGCCTGGACACCACCGGCCTGGATGTCCTCGCTCGAATGGCCTCCGGACATCTCGGCCTCGCGCGTCAGCCCCTGTGCTGCCGCGACGCGAGGAAACACGATCGCCGCCGCGAGCAGCCACGCGATCGTCTTCACGGCCATCGGACCACGAACGGCGCATCAACGCCGGTGTTGATCTCGTCGGTGAGTATTGACCCGCCGGCCCGCCAGGCGTGGTACCGGTGGACGCCCGGCGGAACGCCCGGGATCGTGAATCGTCCGTCACGATCGGACACCGCAAAGAAGGGGGTATCCAGGACCATCAGGTACACCGCCATCTGCGGATGGATGTTGCAGAAGATGCGGCTGAGTCCAGGTCGATCGAACGGCACTTCCTTGACGGCGCCGACCGGATAGAGACCGAGGTCGAATCGGGTGCCGTCGTGGTACGAGAAAACGTTGTGGAATACGCGATCGCTGTTCGGGAACCTGACCCGCGTTCCCACCTGGACCGCGAGGACACGTGGAGCAAACTGAACGTCGCGCTGGTTCAGCACGGCGTCGGGCGTCTTGCCGATTCGGCGGGCGCCCGGCGCATCAATCCAGACGATCGCCTCAGCGACCGGGCTGCCGCCAGCCTCCACGCGGCCCGAGAGATCCACGGGCACGGGTGCGAACTGCGCCAACGTGGCGGCGACGAGCGCGAACAGGAAACCCCGCACCATACAAGAGAGGCATGCGAAGCAAGCGCCGTGCCTGCGTTGTCGGCTGGCGCGGGCAAATCCTGCACGTCCCTACCGCGCCTTGCACAACCCCTCGCGCGTCCGCTGACAATCCGGGCGTTCGGCTGACAGGTCTGTAAGGCGGCGCCCTTGCGACACGGTCGCGTGCGATAACATCACGCGCCATGGCTGCAGGCTCATCGCCGGGGCCGAAGGGATCGGCGGGCTCGGTTCTCGTCGTCGACGACCTCGAGACCAACCTCACACTGCTCACCGAGATCCTGACGCTGCAGGGTTACCACGTCCTGACCGCGCGCGACGGGGAGGAAGCCATCGAGGTCGTCCATCGGGACAAGCCCGATCTCGTGCTCTCGGACGTTCGCATGCCACGGTGCGATGGGTTCGACTTGTGCCGCGCCATGAAGGCCGAGCCGTCGACGCGGCTGACCCCGGTTGTGCTGATGACCGCCACGGCGGACTCCGCCGACCGCATTCGCGCGATCGAGTCGGGCGCGAACGACTTCGTCATGAAGCCGATCGATCAGCCCGAGCTCAAGGCTCGCGTCCGATCGCTGATGCAAATCAAGCGTTTCACTGACGACCTGGATTCGGCTGAGGACGTGCTGCGCAGCCTGGCGCTCATGGTCGAGGCCCGCGATGCCTACACGGACGGCCATTGCCAGCGTCTCGCCCAGTACGCCACGGCTGTCGGTGTGACGCTGGCGCTTGACGAAGAAGCCGTGGCGGCGCTGGGTCGCGGTGGGTACTTTCACGATATCGGGAAGATCGCGCTGCCTGACTCGATCCTCCTGAAGCCCGGTGTCCTGACGCCGGAGGAGTTCGACCGCGTGAAGCAGCATCCGGTCGTGGGCGATCACCTGTGCGGTAATCTGCGCGCGCTGGCCCGCGTGCGCACGATCGTGCGGCACCATCACGAGCGGCTCGACGGTAGCGGGTACCCGGACGGGCTGGCGGGCGACGCCATTCCGCTGCTCGCGCAGATCATCGGGATTGTCGATGTCTACGACGCACTCACGACCGATCGCTCGTATCACCGTGCGATTCCCGCGGAGGCTGCCATGACGGAGCTTCTGCGCGGCGTCGAGCGCGGACTCTTCAGCGCCGATCTGGTGGGTGTCTTCGGTGAAAGCCGGCGGAGCCCGGACGCGACGTTCCCGCAGGCGTGAGCGTCTGGCGCGCCTACGCCGCCGGTGCCGTCGCGGTGAGCGTTCCGAGACGCACGCGGAACTCGCGCCGCAGGAGCAGCAACTGCAGCGTGACTTGCAGTAGCACCGCCGAACACGGACAGGTACCAGATCCAGTGCAATTCAAATCCCGGAAGCCGGGAAAGGTACACCGCCGGTATCACCACGACGGCGATGCGCACGAACGATGAGATGAGGGCGGGCAGCGTGTGGCCCATCGCCTGGAACATGCTGGAGCCCACGAAGACCACGCCCGACGCTACGAAACTCCACGATACGACACGCAGGTATTCGCTGCCGACCGCAATGACCCCCGGATCCGACGAGAAGACGCCAATCATTGCAGCGGCGGCGAAATGGCAGGCGACCGCGAAGACCAACATGAAGGCCGCCGCGGCGCCAGCGGCCGTCTTGAACGTGTCACGAACGCGATCGGAATGCCGGGCGCCGAAGTTCTGGCCGGCGACCGGGCCGACCGCAAACCCGAGCGCGACAACCGGCATGAACCCTGCCTGCAGTACGCGCATGCCAATGCCGAACCCCGCTTGCGCGGCCGATCCGAACGGGCGGCAGAGCGTGTACACGACGAACAGATAGACCGCCGTCAGCCCGAACTCGGCGCCAGCCGGGAGGCCGATCTTGAGGAGATCGGCCCACAGCTTCATGTCCGGAACCCACTCGGACGCCACGAATGACAGATAGGCGCCTTTCCGAAGGAAGTACGACGGACAGCCACGCCGTGCCGATCGCGATCGCCACGAGACTGGCGATGGCCGCTCCCGCCACTCCGAGCGGCGTACCCGTTCCCCAGCCGAACATGAGAATCGGCGCGAGGATGATGTTGATGACGACGGTCGCGGTCTGGACGACCATGCCGGGCCTGAAGTTGCCGGAGCCGCGGAGCGCCGCGGCCATCGAGGCGATGCCGAACTGCAGCGCCATCGCTGGAATGAACCACAGCAGGTAGTCGGCGGCGAGTGCCGCGGTCACGTCATCCGCGGCGAGCGTCCGCGCGTACGACTCGTGCACGGCCAAGGCGACGGCGAGGAACACGAGACCGACGATCGCGGAAATCAGGAGTGACTGATTGAATGCGTGCCGCGCCCGCTTCGGGTCGCGGCGGCCGACGGCATGTGACACCACGGTCGTCGTGCCGACGCTCAACATCTGCGTGAGCGCGAAGACGACGAACGTCAAATTGCCGCAGAGGGCGACGGCGGCCACCGCTTCCTTGCCGAGCCGGCCGACCCAATAGAGGTCCACCAGGAAGTAGAGGGTCTGGAAGAGCATCGTGACCAGCATGAAGCTGGCGGTCTTGAAGAGATGCCGCGGGATGGAACCCGAAGTCAGATCCTGCATGGGATGCGGTGCGGAACCAGCGCATCACCATATCACTCGACCTTCATCGGTCTACTCGGGAGCAGAACGCGGCGCCTGGCGCAAAGTTTCAATGTCACCCCAGAACTCTAAGCCTTGAGCCCTGAGCCCTAAGCCGATATCGTAGGCGCCTCAATCAGTCAGCCGCAGAGCGAACGAGCGTGAGCGAGTGAGCCGCGCGAACGGAGCGGGGCGGTGGGGCCCCCGCGAGAGAGCGCGTAGGGGGAGCGTGGGGCGAAGCCCCCGCAGGAGGAGATCGTGAAACGAATAGGCATGGGCATCGTCGGAACAGGTTTCATCGGGCCGCATCACATCGACGCCGTCCGCCGTCTGGGCTTCGTCGATGTCGTCGCCATCGCCGAGATGAACGACACCCTGGCCAAGGCGAAGGCGGAGGCGCTCGGCGTGCCGAAGGCCTACGGCAGCTACGAGGCGATGCTCGACGACCCGGACGTCCAGGTCGTGCACAACACGACGCCGAACTACCTGCACTTCCCGGTGAACGCCGCGGTCATCGCCAAGGGCAAGCACATCGTGTCGGACAAGCCGCTGGCGCTGACGGCCGATCAGGCGCGGCAGCTGCGCGATCAGGCGAACAAGGCCGGTGTCGTCAACGCGGTGACGTTCAGCTATCGCGGCAATCCGCTCGTGCAGCAGATGCGCCACGCGATCGCGGCGGGGCAGATCGGGACGCCGCGATTCGTGTTCGGTCACTACCTGCAGGACTGGCTGCTGAAGGACACGGACTACTCGTGGCGTCTCGAGCCGGACAAGGGCGGCGCGTCGTCAGCGCTCGGCGACATCGGGTCGCACTGGTGCGACCTCGCCCAGCACGTGACCGGGCTTCGGATCACGCACGTGCTCGGCGAGATCTCGACCGTCGTGCCGCGCGCGGAAGCGGCCGAAGGGCGAACCGCGAGGCGTTTGCCGCCGCCGGCGCCGACGAGGCGTTCGATCTCGTCGACATCAAGGTCGAGGACCTCGCCTCGGTGATGGTGCGCTTCGACAACGGCGCTCGCGGCGACGTTCACCGTCGGCCAGGTGTGCGCCGGCCACAAGAACGACTGCTTCGTGGAAGTGTGCGGGTCGACGGCGTCCATGCGCTGGGTGCAGGAAGAGCAGAACCGGCTGTGGATCGGCCACCGCGACAAGGCCAACGAGATGCTGGCCAAGGACCCGTCGCTCATCGATCCGGCCGTGCAGTCCTACGCGCACATGCCCGGCGGTCATCAGGAAGGGTGGCCGGACGCATTCAGCAACATCATGCGCGACATCTACGGATTCATTGCCGCCGGCAAGAAGGCGACCGACGCCCGGCCGCCGGCCTACGCGTCGTTCGAGGACGGCTACCGGGCGAACGTGATTGTCGAAGCCATTCTCGAGAGTGCTCGCGCCGGAAGCGTGTGGACCAAGGTGAACTACTAGTCGGGGTCAGGTCTGAATTGACGTACGGTGTCGCTTCTGTCATGACGCTGTGGACACGCCAATTCAAGACCTGACCCCTTTCGGACAACCATGACGATCAAACCGTTTGAGCCGAAGTTCATGAAAGTGGGCGTCCTCACGGCCGCCCTGCAGGAATTGACGCCGCGCGAGGTGCGCGATCCCGATCCCGACCGCGCCATCGAGGAGTGGCTCGAGTTCGCGCGGGAGCTGGGCGTGAAGTACGTGCAGCTCTCGTCGGCGCTGCACCCGACGGAAGCCGACGTGCCGCCCGAGGCCATGCTCGATCCGGTCGCGAACACGCTCGACCTTCGTCAGCCGTTCGACAAGGCGCGGGCGAAGCGCGTGCTCGGCGGCGGTGGACGCGACCGGCGTCGGGATTCTCGGACGTCGGCTACTTCGACAACATGCTCCACCACGACCCGGCGATCCGGAAGAAGAAGCGCGACTTCATGCTGCGCGTCTTCGACGCGGCGGCGATGCTCGGGCGTGGACGCGGTCTGCGGCTTCGTCGGCCGCAACCAGCAGCACAGCATGGACCAGAACCTCCAGGACTTCGAGGACCACATGGTCCCGCTCCTGAAGGAAGCCAAGGCGCGCGGGTTGTCGTTCCGCGTCGAGCAGTGTCCGATGCCCGGCTGGACGACGAACGACAATTTCCACAACAACATCGCGTACGCGCCCGGCACCTGGATCATCCTGCACCGGATCTGCGAGAAGCACGGCGTCGGCGACCAGTTCCGCATCCACTACGACCCGTCGCACGCGATCCTGATGGGCATGGACACGCGGTCGATCTTTCAGTACCTGAAGGACGAGGGCTACAACTTCCTCATCGGCGGCTTCCACGTGAAAGGGCAGGTCATCAACTCGAAGGGCGTCTCCGGCTGGGGCTACGGCGGCCAGACGATGGAGCGCGGGGACTGGATCGACGGCAAGCCGTCGCCCAACCCGGTGGATCACCTCAACGCGTGGAAGAAGCAGGTGGTGCTCTGCGACCACGAGCTGCCTGGCACGGCCAGGCACGACCCGCTCGCGTACCTGCAGAATCGCAGCGTGGACTGGCTCGATCATCAGCTCGCGGCGCGCGAGCTGCTGAAGCTCGACGTGGCGAACACGCATCTGGTCGTCGAGCACGAGTTCCAGCCGGCGCGCATCCAGGACGTCGCGCGCGTGAAGCCGATCCTGCAAGGCTCGATCGAGTTCGTGCGCCGCATCGACGAAGCCGCCGCCTGCATGTACGCGCTGCAGCACGAGGTGCTGCCGGCGCAGGGCTTCGAGGCGCAGGGCTTCGGCCGACAGGCGTATCAGGAGCTAGGAATATTTGTTATTGGTTATTGGTTATTGGTTATTGCATTGGTGATTGGGCGTATTTGCTATTGAATCTGGAAGCCCGCGCGCCGGCCGGATGCCCAATAGCAAATAGCCAATAGCTCAATGCAATAACCAATAGCCAATAACCAATAGCAAATAGATCGGCCGTACAATCGAACTGTGCCCGACGCAGTCGCGCGAATCCTGACGACGGTCCGGCGTCTCGATGAGGTGACGACGTTGCGCGGCATCCTCGACGCGCTTGCGGACGGCGCGGCGTCGGAGGATCTGCGCGTCGCCGTGCTGCTGGTCGATCAGAGGGATCAGCGGGATCAGAGGGACCGAGGCGAGTTGCGCGTCTATCGCCACCACGGGTTCCCTCCGGCCGCATGTGCCGGCGCAAGTCGCGATCACCTCATCCGTGGCGATATCGCAGGCGGTCGCCAAGTGCCAGATGGTACGGATGGGAGCGGTTCGTACGCCGGATCCGCTCCACGCCGCGATTTCTTCAGATCGCGCCGGGCCGATCCGGCCTGATCCTGCCGCTTGTCGTCGACCAGTTGGCCGTGGCCCTCGTCTTTCTCGACGGGGCAGCCGATACACTCAAGTGGGGCGACGTCGTGGAGGTGCTCGTCCGCCACGGGTCCGCGCGACTCGAAAGCGTGACCTCCCAGCGCACCGTTGAAGTGCTGACCGCCTCGTCCTGACTTTTTCACCGATGCTTCACCTGCACCGCGCGACCCGCTTCGCCGTACGACTGGGAGTCCTCGCGGTTGGATGCAGCCTCCTGGCGGCGCCGCAGGTGCCCGTCGAGACCGACCTCTGGCTGACGCCCGCGCCGACGTTGGCCGGCACGCCCGCGCTCGGCACGGCGGTGTCCGAACTCGAAGCTGGCCGCGCTGACCGGGCGCTGCCGTCGTTCAGCCGCGCCACGAGCCACCCAATCCTCGGCGGTTATGCGCGCCTGTACCAGGGTCGCGCTGAGCTTGCGCTCAACCGCTACGACGCGGCCATCGCGTCGGCGCGACAGGTCGCGGCCAGCTCACCTGACAGCTATCTTGGCGAAGCGGCGCTCTGGCTGATGGCCGACGCCGCGGAAGCGGCTGGACGCTGGTCTGACGTTGCGGGAGCGCTTCGGGCCATCGCCGACCTCGCCCAGCCGTCCGCGTCGCTTCCGCTGGCGCACCTTCGACTCGGGCGTGCGTCAGTGGCCCTCGGCGACACCGCGATGGCCCGGCGCGCGTTTTCGACGGTCTATTACGGGCATCCGCTGAGCGCCGAGGCCGCGGAGGCCGACGCCGAGCTCACAAAGCTCAAGACCCAGCCGGTCACCGTCACGGCGACGGTCGAGCTGGAGCGGGCCGAACAGTTGTTCGCGGGAAGACGCTACGCCGAGGCGCGGCGCGCCTACGATCGGCTCGTCGGCCGAGTGTCGCCAGAGGATCGGGTGATCGTCGAGCTGCGGCAGGCCGAGTGCGACTTCTACCTGCGACGTTTCGAACAGGCGCGCGCGGCGCTCGGCGACTATCTCGACGCGGACCGTCCGCCGACGCGCCGGACCGAGGCCGAGTATTTTCACCTCAGCGCCGTGCGTGCCCTTCGCCGCGACGCCGAATACCTCGCGCTCGTCCGCGCCTTCGTGGACGCCAACCCGGCCGAGCCGCTGGCCGAGACCGCGTTGAACGACCTCGCCACGTACCACATTCTTGCGGACGCCGACGACAAGGCCGAGGAGGTATTCGAAGAGATCCTGCGGCGGTTTCCCGCCGGCGCGTTTGCCGATCGCGCCGCCTGGAGGACGGGGTGGTGGGCCTACCGCGCGGGCGAGTACGCGAAGGCCGCGTCAATCTTTGAATCCGCCGCCGTCACGTTTCCGCGCGCCGACTACCGCCCCTCGTGGCTGTACTGGTCGGCCCGTGCGCACGAGCGGCTCGGTCATCTCGACGCCGCGATGGCCGGCTACAAGCGAACGATCTCGTTCTACCGGAACTCGGTACTACGGCCGGCAGGCCATGCGGCGGGCCGGCGCGCTGCAGCCGCGCCTCAAGCCGACGACCTCTGCGGGCCGAGGCCGCGTCGCGGCAACGGCGGCGCCGGCGAACCCGGCGATCGCCTCGCCGTTCAGGATCGATCCCGGACTGCGTCCTCCGGATCGCTTCGTGCCGCTCGTCCGCGCGCTCCTCACCGCGGAGCTGTTCGAGGACGCGGCGGCGGAATTGCGATGGAGCGCCCGCCAGTCGGGATCGTCGCCGTTCATCGAGGCCAGCATCGCCTATGCGCTGAACCGCCAGGGCGAGCTGCGGCCCGCCATCACCGCGATGCGGCGCGCGTATCCCGGAGTTCATGGCCGAGGGCGGGGAAATGCTCCCGTCCGCGATCCTCAAGGTGATCTTCCCGCTCGAGTACTGGGACCTGCTTCGCGAGCACGCCGACGCTGCGGAATCTCGATCCGTATCTTGTCGCCGCGCTGGTCGCGCAGGAGTCGACGTTTCAGGCCGACGTCCAGTCGGCCGCCAACGCCTGGGGACTCATGCAGATCGTGCCCGACGACCGGCCGCCGCTACGCGCGCCGGCTCGGCATTCCGCGTTTTACCACGCGCCGGCTGACCGATCCCGACGTGAACGTGCGCATCGGGACGGCCTACTTCGTCGGATCTGCTCCGGCGTTACGGCGGCGATCCCGCGCCGGCGCTCGCCGCCTACAACGCCGGCGAGAATCGCGTGGATCGCTGGCGCGCCGAGCGGCCCGGCTTCGAGCAGGACGAGTTCATCGACGACATCCCGTTCCCCGAGACGCAGAACTACGTGAAGCGGATCCTCGGCACGGCCGAGGACTATCGCCTGCTCTACGGCCGGACGTCCGCGAGCGACCGTGAGAGAATCGAGCCGCTGACCCGCTGATCACGAGCATGCGGCCGCGCACGTCCCAGAAAACCGCCCTGTTCACCGAGTCGGTCATCCGCGAGATGACCCGGCTCGCCGAGCGTCACGGCGCCGTGAATCTGTCGCAGGGGTTTCCCGACTTTCCCGCGCCCGACGCGATCAAGGAGGCCGCGCCGCGAGGCCATTCGCGGCGACATCAACCAGTACGCCGTGACGTGGGGCGCGAAGCCTCTGCGCGACGCGATCGCCGCCGACGTCGCCCGGCGCCACGGCATCGCAGGTCGACGCGGACACGCAGGTCACCGTCTGCTGCGGCTCCACCGAAGCCATGATCGCGACGCTGCTCGCCATCGTCGATCCCGGCGACGAGGTCGATCGTCTTCGAGCCGTTCTACGAGAACTACGGGCCCGACGCGATCCTGTCGGGCGCGACGCCGCGGTTCGTGCGGCTGCGTCCGCCGGCCGATCGCGCGGCGGGGCGACTGGTGGTTCGACCCGACGAGCTCGCCGCCGCGTTCTACGAATCGCACGCGCGCCATCATCATCAACACGCCGAACAACCCGACCGGCAAGGTGTTCACGCGCGACGGAGCTCGAGACCATCGCGCGGCTCTGCCAGCAGTGGGGCGTCATCGCCATCACCGACGAGATCTACGAGCACATCGTCTATCGACGGCGGCCACGCACGTGCCGATGTGCGACGATCGACGGCATGGCGGATCGGACGGTGACGATCAACAGCACGTCGAAGACGTTCAGCGTCACCGGCTGGCGCGTCGGCTGGGCGGTGGCGCCGCCGGACATCGCGCCCGGCGATCCGCAAGGTGCACGATTTCCTGACCGTCGGCGCCGCGGCGCCGCTGCAGGCGGCCGCCGCGGCCGCGCTCGACGCTACCGGGCGACTACTACCGCGATCTCGCGGACGAGCTATCGCCAGCGGCGCGATCGGCTGCTCGCGATCCTCGAAGGCGCGGGATTCCCGTGCTATGACGCCGCACGGCGCGTACTACGTCATGACCGACGTTCGACGGCGTTCGGGTTTCGACGATGACGTGGCGTTCGTGCGGCACCTGGTGACCGAGATCGGCGTCGCGGCCGTGCCGGGCAGCAGCTTCTTCCGCGACACGCGCCGCCGGCCGTCAGTTCGTGCGGTTCTGTTTCTGCAAGAAGGAAGAGACGCTGGCGGAAGCGGAGCGCCGGCTGGAGAAGCTACGGGTCGGAATGAGACGCATGTAGATCATGCAGGCCGTGTGGCCAGTAGAAGGGCGCGATGCCCTTCTACATGACCCACATGCTGGTCTTCCTAGAATCTCAACCCCACCGAGAACCGGAACGTCCGCGGCAGCGTGTAGGCGTCCTTGCTCACCGGCTTGCCGAAGTTCTCGCCGAGCTCCCAGTTCGTGCCTCGAACCGGCGTCTCCGTAAACGGGTTGAACGGCACGAGCCCCAGCTCGGTGTCGTTGTCCGCCGTCAGCACGGTCGTGTCGACATCGGCACCGACGACGTTGTAGACGGCGAACTGGTTGAAGAGATTGAGAATGTGGAATTCAGCGAACAGGTTGAATCCGCGGGTCGGCGAACCGAACCGGCGCTGATAGTTCAGCGAAACGTCGGTGCGGATCATCGCCTCGGTTCGGAACGCGTCGCGGTCGGTGAAGTAGTACGTGGCCGTGCTTGGCGGATTCTGATACCCAGGGTTCTGGACGTAATCGTTCTCGTCCGTCGAACAACGGAGTGTCCGCCACTGCGCCGTACGGCGTGCCCGAATCGATCTGCTGCAGGACACCCAGCGTGAAGTCGTTCGCCTGGCCCATGGGGAACATGAACGTCCCCCAGAATCGCGCCTTGTGGCGTTGATCGCCTGACAAGTCGCCCTTCGGTGCGGTCCACCTCTCCTCGAGGTCCTCGGGATAGCGGGACAGCGACGAGTCGGCGAGCGGCCCGCTGTTGATGTTTTCGCCTTCGATGTTCCCTCGGAGCTTCGACAGCGTGTAGCTGGCCCCGAGGTCCAGACGAGCGCCCGCACGGTACGTCCCGAGGAGCGTCATTCCCGTGTAGCGGCGTTCAACCGCGTTGGTGTTTTCCACCTCGATGACATCAACGTCGCCAAGCGGGAGGGCGGCCGTTCCCGTCGTCAGAGTCGACTCGCTCTCCGTAGAAGTCGGCAAAGTGGCGATCCACGACGTCGACGCGAACCGCGCCACGCGTGCCGATGGCGCGACTCACGCCAACCGCGAATTCGTCCGCGTGTGGAGACTTCAACGACCCGGGAATCTGAATGCCGACGCCAGGAACATCCGCCTGGATGAGCGGATAGACATCCCCGGTCGGTTCGGATCACTCACATTGGCGTTGAAATCCGCGAACGACTGGGCGATGACCTGATCGGCGGGTACCTGGGGCGCCGACGGATCGAGGTTGAAGTCGGGGCCCGTATAGAGGTAGACGAGGATCGACGGCGTTCCCCCGGGCGACGAGGCGTTGGCGACCGAATTTGCAATCGCGGCGACGTATCGCCCCCAGCTGGCATTGATCGTCGTCTTGCCGTCGCCTTTCGGGTCAAAGACGAGGCCAAGACGCGGGCTGAGCAGCGAGTCGTCGGCCACGAGTTCGCCGGACGAGTTCTTCCCGTGGTTGCCATCGAACCTCAATCCAAGGTTCAGCGTCAGGCGATCGTTCACCGCCCAGGTGTCGTTCGCGAAGAGCGAGTGTGTGCGGAAATTCGTCCCCGAACTGCTGACTTCAAGCGGCCAATGCACGATGAGCGTGCTGAACGGCTCGACGACGGGGTAGATGTCGGTCCCGGCGATGTTGCGCACTGGTTGCGTACAGCCAGTAGTCCGTTGCCGACTGCCGGTTATCGCTCTTTTCCTTGTCGTTGAACGTGTCGTAGCCGAACACCAGGTTATGAGAACCGGCGGTTGACGACTTGAAATAGCTCCCCTTCAAGAAAAGGTTGGTGTTGTTCCGATCGTTGTCGCACGTTCCGCAGAAACCCGGCGCCCAGTAGGAGTTGCCCGTATTTTGATCGAAGACGGGCGTTCCCTGCGTGAGTTCCGGATTGAGCCCGCCCAGGTCCTTGATGGTCCAGCGCCGGGCGGAGGCCCTGCCCTCGACGACGAGACTCGATCCGAATACGCCGGCATAGTGGACCGTGGTCAGCGACTGCGGATCGCGGCGGGAAACCAGGCTGCGAAGATCCATCACATCGGCGCCGATCGCGGCCGCGTTGGTGTTGGAGGCATCCTGATTGATGCCGAGATAGTCGATCTGAAGGCGCTGCCAATTCGCCGGAGCGACGGTCAGCTTGCCTTCGTATCGCTGCTGCTCAAACGACTCGGTGTAGCGAACGCCGGTCTCCGCCGTGAGCTCGGCAGTTTCCCGGTTCTCGAACCGGCCTGCGCCAAAGAACCAGATGCGGTCCTCGAGAATGGGGCCGCCGAACGTAAACGAGTGTGCTGGACTGACCTTGTCGGCTTTCGGCTCGCCGAACGGTGACACCGTTCGCCAGTCGTCGTTGTTGAGCTCGGAGCGGAACGTGCCACTGAACATATTGCCGCCGGACTTCGTGACAGCGTTGACCACGCCGCCCGTGAATCGTCCGTATTCGGCGGAAATGCCCGACGTGGCCACGGTGACTTCCTGCAGCGCGTCCTCGACGTAGAGTCTCAGTGGCTCGGAGCGGATGTTGTCCGAGATGACGGCGCCGTTGACCATGAACAGGTTTTCGTACGACATGGCGCCGGAGATCGTAATGTTGCCGTCCGGACCCGTGGAGTGGGCACCCGGCGCAAGGTTGATGTCCGACTCGAGTGTCCGCGCCGTGGGCAACGTCCGAATCAGTTGGTAGTCCAGATTCGCGGCCGCCTGAACGGTGTTCACGAAGCTCCGGTCGTCCGACGTGATGACCGAGACCGACTCGGTGACCGTCGCTGGCTGGAGCGTCACGTTCAGCGTGGCCATCTCCGATGGCGCCACGCGCACGCTCAGATCCGTCTTGGCAAATCCCATCGACTCGACCGTCACCGTGTACAGCCCCGGCGGCAGTGCGCGGAAGATGTAGTCGCCATTCTCGGTTGTGACCCGCGTCTGGGTGCCCTGAAGCGCCGGCGACGCGATGGACACGGAGGCTCCCAGGATGACGCCGCCATTGCTGTCGGTCACCCGCCCGGAGATCGTGCCGGTCGGCGTCTGAGCAGCCACGAGGGCAGGGAGGAGGAACAGGACACAGCTCGCGGCGGAGACGAGCCGACCCAGCGACGTGAGGTAGCGGGACATTCTGTTTGTCTCTCCTATGAAAGGGACGACCACGAGCCCAACCCCACAAGCAATCGAAGTGCCATGCCTGCGAAAATTGTTATCGGCTCAAATTCAGTGGCAAATCCATGTAACAAAATGACTTAGTCGACACAGTCCCCGTCGCGACGGCGCATTTATGGGCCGGATCCACGTTTCTGCTACGCGGGTCGCAAAATCTGCAATCCCGCGGTCAGAAATCAAATGCCTGATCGGGTTGTCGGCCCAAAGAGGCAGGTCGGCCAGTGTGTCAGCGGCCCGTCAGCGGCCGGATCACCGACGCGACGGAAAAGCGAAAACGGCTCTAGAATCGCGCCGACTGTGATGGAACCGCGGGCCGCAGCGCGATCCGCCATTGGGCCGCTCGTCGTGGGGCTGGCTGCGTGGTGTGCCCTGGGGGAGATGTCCGTCCTGACGCCGGACGACCCCTCCCTCCGGGTCGCCATTCCCGCGCAGTGGTACTGGTTTCCGGCGGCCGCGCTGGCCGCCGGCGTCGTGCCGGGCTGGCGCCGGCGTCCGCTGAGTGCCACGCCGGCCCTCCTCGCGACGCTTCCATGGTGGCCCGTTGCGATGCCCGCTCTCGCGCTGGTGTGGAGCGGCGCGATGGCCTGGTTCGCCATCCTGCTCGCCGGCATCGCCGCGTTCGTGCGGGTCGGTTCAGGTGCCGATCCTTCACTCGCACACCGGCGGTCCCCGTTCAGGCCGGCGATCGCCGCTGCCGCGCTGACGGTCGTTGTCGCCGTGTTCGCCGCGTGGTCGCTCTCGCCGAGGTTGCCGGGCGGCGACGAGCCGCACTACCTCATCATCACGCAAAGCCTGCTGCAGGACGGCGACATCCAGATCGAGAACAACCACACGGCGCGTGACTTCGCCGCGTCTACTACTCGGGTGACGCGCCGCCCGACTTCAAGATTCGCGGACGGAACGGCGCGATCTACTCCATCCACGCGCCCGGTACATGCAGTCGTCGTGCTGCCGGCCTTTGCCGCGTTCGGATATCGCGGCGCCCAGGCTACGGTCGTGCTCCTCGCCGCGATCGCCAGCGCGCTCATGTGGTACGCCGGGTGGCTCGCGACCGGTGACCGCCGAGCTGCATGGGTCGCGTGGCTGGCGGTGGCCGGCACGCCCACGTTCGTGATCCAGAGCGTCACGATTTTTCCAGACAGCATCGGCATGTTCATCAGTCGCCGCCGTCGTGGTGTCGCTGCTGCGCGTGGCCGGACTGGGCACGCCACTTCCAACGTGGGGCCTGGTCGGCTCGTCCGCCCTTCTTGCGACCCTCCCCTGGCTCCACACGCGGTTTGCGGTGCTGGCGGCCGGACTTGGCGTCCTGGCCGGCGTGGATGATCCTCACCGAGCCCCGGCAGGTCGACTCGGAGATCGCTGTCGTCGTCTTCTCGCCTTTTCCATCGTTCCGGTCGTGAGCGCGGCCGCATGGTTCGGGTTCTTTCAGATCGTCTACGGCACGCCCAACCCGATCTTTCCGTACGGCGAAGATCGGGGCACGAGGCTCGCCTACGTGCCAGGCGGACTTCTCGGCCTGTTCTTCGACGCGCAGTTTGGCCTGCTGGCGTATTCGCCGGTTCTCGCTGCCGGGCTCATCGGGTTGTTCGTGCGACCGGCCGGCGCGGCGGACCCCGTGCGCCGGATCGCTCGAGGCACGGCTGCTCGTCGGCCTCGCGTACCTTGCGGTGTCGGCGAGTTACTGGATGTGGTGGGCTGGGGTTCCAGCGCCGCCGGCACGATTTGCGGCCGCCGTACTACCCGTGCTCGTGATTCCGATCGCCATGGCCTGGCGCGTCGGCTGCGTCAGCGATGCGAGCCGTCTGGCTCACGCTCCTGGCCGTATCCGTCGCCCTGACCGCAATCGTGGTCGGGGCCGCGCGCGCCAGGATTGCGTGGAACACGCGCGGCATCCGCGCAAACTGGCTCGACTGGCTGAGTGGCGTCAGCGACCTCTCGCGGGCGTGGCCCAGCTTCTTCTGGAGGCTGTCGCCGACCGACCTGACGACCGAGGTGCACTTTCTCGCGCACGTGCTGATTTGGATCGCCGTGTTCGCCGGTTCGTGCGTGCTCCTCGTCCGCGTGTCATGGAAACCGGACCGCGGCGTCGAACGGCCTCGCGGCCGTGTGGTGGCTTGCCGTGTCGCTGATGGTGGCGATTCAGGCCGGTTGGTGGTTCAACGGCGCCACCGGGGTGAGCGCCGCACCGTCGCAGGTCGCCGTGCTCAACGCGGCCGCGTCCGGACGAGGTGTGCTGCCAGGTGAGGTCGTGCTTCGATCGGTCCGCTGCGCGATCTGACCGGCCGCATGCGCATTCGCGCAACACGCGCGGATGAGGTCGGCGAGTCCGCCGCAAGCTGGCTGCCGCTGCTCGAGGTTCCCTCGGGTGAGTTCGCCGTGACGGTCACGCTTCGGCGCCCGCGAGAGGGGGAGCTGGCCCTTCGCGTGGGTCGATCGGGCGAGCCGTTGCGCCGGCTGTCCCTGCGCCGGCGTGAACGAACAGACGCTGCCGCTCGTGCTGCCGGCCGGTGCAGGCGCGCTATTTTTCGAGCCCAGATGCCGGCCTTGCCGCCGCCGCCGAGCGGATCGAGTTGACGCCGGTGAAACTGCATGCGCCCAGCGGCGGATACGCAATGACGAGCGCGCACTTTGGAAACTCCGACGTCTTTTTCTACGGGCCGACGATCTACGTGGAGCCCGACGGATTCTGGGTGCGTGGAGGCCAGACCGCCGAGTTCATGATCGCGGTGGAACCAGGACGTTCGAGCGGTCGGTCTCGATCTGGGCAATGGCGCAGCGCCGAACGATCTGAGGCTGGAGTGGGGAACACGGAGCGAGCGGCTGGCCCTTGCGAAAGCCGAGTCCCGCACGATCAATGTGGACGTGGCCGGCGACGGGACCGCGCTCGTTCGACTGACGTCACCGTCGGGGTTCCGGCCGTCAGACGACGGCGCGAGTGAGGATCGCCGCTATCTGGGCGTGCGGGTCCGCGTCGTGGAGTAGATTGTGTCCAGTACCCGTTCAGACGCGCCGCCGAACCACAACCCCTGGAACTTCACGTCGGCGCTGTCGTCGTTCGATGACCAGAAAATTCGTCATTCGACGCCAGCCGACCTGCAGTCCGAAGTTCTTGTGCAGGTTGATCGTGCCGTTGAATATCCCAGTCGTAGTAGTTTGCTTCGACGTCGGGAATCGAGCTCCTGCGGGACCCGGAAGAGGCTGACCTCGAAGTTCAGGGCCAGTTCCTTGATCGGGTACGCGCGTCCGACAATGCCGATCGAGGGCAAGGGGCGCGCTTGACCTCCGTGGACTCGCTGATGAGCGGCGAGGACAGCGAGGCTGTCATCTGCGTATAGCGCCCTTCGAGCAGCACACCGATGAAGCCCCGCTCCCGGTAGAGGAAGTCGTACTGGTACCCGAATCGCCACACCTTCCAGTCGAGCTCGGACTGTAACGGCAGCGAGAGCCGGAAAGCTCCGACCGTTGAAGATGATGTTGCCGCTTGAGCGTCGTTTCCGCCTTGTATTCGATTGGCGTGTACCTGGATCCGAAACCGTGACTTCTTGCTCGGCCGCAGCACAATCCGCAAGTCCGTGAAATTCGACTGCTCGAAGCCCGAGGTCGTCGACGAAATCGACGTTGCTGCCGATGATGCCGAGCCGCTGGCTCGAGATGATGCCTGAGAGACCGGGATTCCAGATCGTGCCGGCGACCTCGACGTGGTACTGCTCGGCGGGCACGCCGGTGACGAGCTCCGGTGTGCCGTACTGTGCCGTGGCCATCGCGGGCAGCGACAGCACCATGGCCGTTAGCCACATCACGACGCGGTGGCGGCGTCTCGAAAGCCGCCGGAGCCAAACTCGCATTGCTATACTTCCTCCATGATTCGGGCGCTCACGCGCCTGTTGCCGTACGTCGTTCGTGTCCGGCGATCGTTCGTTATTGGCCTGGCATGCATCCTCGCTGCCACGGCCCTCTCGCTCGCTTCGCCCTGGGTCCTGAAATACGTCGTTGACGGGCTGACCGAGGGTGTCGACCGGACGCGTCTGGTGGGCTACGCCGCGGCTATTCTTGCGCTCTCCATCGCCGACGGCAGCTTCCGCTACCTGATGCGCATTTATTTTATCGGCGCATCACGTCAGATGGAGTATGACCTCCGGAACGATTTTTTCGCCCACCTGGAGCGGCTGCCGCAGGCCTACCTCCAGAGCCACCGGACCGGCGACTTCATGTCGCGTGCCACGAACGATCTCGGCGCCGTGCGCATGATGCTCGGCCCCGCGGTCATGTACTTCGCCAGCACCGCGCTTGGTTTCGTGATCGCGGTCGGAATCATGTGCTGGATTGATTTCCGGCTCACGGTCGTCGCGCTGCTGCCGTTGCCAGCGGTCACGCTCGGCACCCGGTACTTCGGCCGCGCGATTCACGATCGGTTCGAGCGCCTTCAGGACCAGTTGTCCGAGATGAGCGCGGTCGTGCAGGAGGCGCTCTCTGGCGTTCGGGTCGTCAAGGCCTACCGGCAGGAGGGCGCCGAACTCGAGTCGATTCACGACGGCCAACGACGAGTACATCCACCGTAACGCGGGATTGATTCGGCTGCAAGCCGCGTTCTTTCCGACCCTGACGTTCTGCTTCGGCTTGAGCGGACTGCTCGTGCTCTGGATTGGCGGCCGCGATGTGATGTCGGGCCGCCTGACCCTCGGCGAGTTCGTCGCGTTCGGCCGCTATCTCGTGTTGCTCAGCTGGCCGCTCATCGCCTTTGGCTGGGTCACGAACATGGTGCAGCGCGGGATCGCCTCCTGGGAGCGGATGCTCGAGATCCTCGACGCTCCAGTCGCGCCTGGTGGGGAGCCGAATGCGAGTGCAAGCGAGCCCGCGCGAACGGCGCGGGGCGCTGGGGCCCCCGCGAGTGAGCGCGTAAGGGGGGCCGCGGGGGCGCAGCCCCCCGGGCCAGAATCGAGGCCCGGAACCTGACCTTCTCGTATCCACGCGCGCCCGCCGCGTCGCTCCATGACCTGTCGTTCGTCGTCGAGCCCGGCCAGACGCTCGCCATCGTCGGGCCAACGGGCTCGGGCAAATCCACGCTCGTCAACCTCATGCCGCGTCTCGCGGAGCCACCCCGCGGCACGCTTTTCATCGACGGCACCGACGTGTGCGACATGCCGGTCGCGAATCTGCGCGGAGCGATCGGCATGGTGATGCAGGAGCCCTTTCTCTTCTCCGACACGGTCGGGGGCAACATCCTGTTCGGGACCGGCGGCGGAGTGGAGCGATCCGGGCGCCCGGTCCCGCGCGGCCGGCGCCGCCGAGCTTGCCGGCGTCGCCGGCGACATCGAATCGTTCTCGTCCGGGTACGGCACGATGGTCGGCGAGCGCGGCATCACCCTCTCCGGCGGGCAGAAGCAGCGCGTGGCGCTCGCGCGCGCGCTCGTCATCGACCCGCGCATCCTCATCCTCGACGATGCGCTCTCGGCCGTGGACACCGGGACCGAAGAGCACATCCTTCGTCACCTGCGGGAGGTCCGCCGCTCGCGGACGTGCGTGATCGTCGCGCACCGGGTCTCCACCGTGCGCGACGCGGATCTGATTCTCGTGCTCGCCGACGGCCGGATCGTCGAGCGCGGATCGCACGACGCGCTCATCCGCGCGGACGGCCCGTACGCGGAGATGCATCGCCGGCAACGCCTCGAGGAGGAGATCGCGAGTGTCTAGCGAGACCGCGCTCGCGCACGACGACGTCGTCGGCAAGGCGTACGACGCCCGGCTCATGCGCCGTCTGCTGACGTACCTCGGCCCGTACGTCGGCGCGGTTGCGGTGGCGTTCGCGGTGATCCTCGTCTCGTCACTGAGCGAGCTGGCCCAGCCCTGGCTCACGCAGATCGCGATTGACCGCTACATCGCGGCCGGCAATCTGTCCGGGTTGACCCAGGTCTCGGCGCTGTTTCTGGCGCTTCTCCTCGCCGGATTCGCCGCCGACTACGCGACGACCTTCATCGTCCAGACGATCGGCCAGCGTGTGATGCGCGCCATTCGCATCCAGGTCTACGCGCACATGCAGACGCTCGACGTGCGGTTCTACGATCGCCATCCGGTCGGGCGGCTGATGACGCGCGTGACGACCGACGTGGATGCGATCAACGACCTCTTCACGTCGGGCGTCATCACGGTGTTCGGGGACGTGCTGGTGCTCGCCGGCATCATGATCGCGATGCTGGTGATGAACTGGCGGCTCGCGCTCGTCGCGTTTCTCGTGCTGCCGCTGATCGCGCTGGACGGCGCAATGGTTCCGCCGCAACGTCCGCGAGTCGTACCGGCGGGTGCGCGGCCTCGTCGCGCGGCTCAACGCGTTCCTGCAGGAGCACCTGACCGGCATGGGCACCGTGCAGCTCTTCGGCCAGGAGCTGCGCGTGCACGGCCGCTTCGAACGGATCAACCGCGAGCACCGCAACGCGAACATCGACTCGATCTTTTTCTACGCCGTGTTCTATCCCGGTCGATCGAGTTCCTCGCGGCGCTGTCAGGGGCGCTCATCATCGTCGTGGGGGGCGGATGGGCGCTCGAGGGCGCGCGTCTCGCTCGGCGTGCTCGTGGCGTTCCTGCAGGTACTCGCGGCGATTCTTTCAGCCCATCGCCGACCTGTCGGAGAAGTTCAACATCATGCAGGCGGCGATGGCCGCTTCGGAGCGCATCTTCACCGTGCTCGACACCAAGCCTGCCATCGTGACACCGCCGTCGACCGTGCGGCCGCTCGACGGCGTGCGCGGCCGGATTGAGTTCGATCGCGTCTGGTTCGCGTACAACGACGACCAGTTCGTGCTGCGCGATGTCTCGTTCGTCGTCGAGCCCGGTCAACGCATCGGTGTCGTCGGTGCGACCGGGTCCGGCAAGACCACGCTCTTCAACCTCCTCCTGCGGTTCTACGACGTCACGCGCGGCCGGATCCTCGTTGACGGGGTGGACGTGCGCGAGTGGGACCTCGCGGAGCTGCGCGGCCTGTTCGGACTGGTGCTGCAGGACACGCACCTCTTCTCGGGGACGATCGCCGACAACATCCGGCTCGGCCGAGCGGGCATCGACGACGTCGCCGTGCGGTCGCGCCGCGAAGACCGTGCACGCCGACCGGTTCATCGAGCGGCGCGAAGGCGGGTATCAGTCGGTCGTCGCCGAGCGCGGCGGAACGCTGTCGGTCGGCCAGAAGCAGTTGCTGTCGTTCGCCCGCGCGATCGCCTTCGACCCGGTCGTCCTGCTTCTGGACGAGGCGACGTCGAGCATCGACACGGCGACCGAGGCGCTCATCGAGGACGCGCTTCACGTGATGATGGCCGGGCGCACCGTGCTGGCGATCGCCCATCGGCTTTCCACCATCCAGGACGTGGACCGCATTCTGGTGCTGCACAAAGGCGAGCTGCGGGAGAGCGGGACCCACCAGGAACTGGTGGCCGAGCGGGGACTCTATTTCCGGCTGTACGAGTTGCAGTTCAGAGACACAGGCGGAAGTAGAAGTGCGAAGTTCGAAGGGCAGCGCGCTTAGCTTCTGACTTCTGAGTTCTGACTTCGAACTTCGGCGCCAAGGCGCCGTTTCAGTCGCCTTTGGCAGCCGCGGCGGCCGCGCCGTTCGGGTGCCAGCCCCGTCGGAGGACGGTCAGCGAGACCTTCCGGCGGCCGAAGGCCAGCGCCTCGTGGCAGCTCCACATGTACAGGTCGACGTGGCGTCCCTGCACCTTCGGGCCGGTGTCGAGCACCGTGTAGATGCCCTCGTGCCCCTCGGGAGTGCCGTCGAGTCTGACGACCGAACCGACCGGTAGGAGCCGGGGGTCGGCGGCGGCGATGCCTGACCGGACGGCGACGCCGGACGCGGTCGTCGTGCCCTTGCAGTAGGCCGTGGCCACGAACGGCAGCCTGGCGCCGCCGCCCGACGCCCGTAGGCGGCCGCCGGCACCGACCGGGAGTCGATGACGGTCGCCTGGTAGACGCAGCATCAACGCCACCGCGCCGATGAGCGTGGCCAGGAGCTTCCGCCGGAGGGACCGGGAAAGCAGCATGGTTCCATTGTAGGGAGGGGACAGGCAGCCCTGTTTCCACAAGAACAGGGCCAACAGGGGACAGAGGCGCTTTAGGGCTGCTTCGGCGCTAGCCGCGCTCTGTCCCCGTTTCAGGCCTGTTTTGTGGAAACCGGGCTCTGTCCCCAATGCTGAAACCCTCCGGTGAGGGGCGTCAAGTCGCCCCGTCGCGGGCGAGCCAGGAGCCGCGTTCGGGGACGAACCGGCCGATGCGCGTGACCGGGAGGTCACGCGCACGGCGGGCCGTGGCCAGGAACTGGCGCCGCCTGCGGGGGGAACGGCGAACGCCAGCTCATAGTCCTCGCCGCCGGCGAGGGCGAATGACACGGGATCCAGCCTCGCGGAGGCGGCCCAGGCCCGGGCCGCCTCCGCGACCGGGATGGCGTCGGCCTCGAGGACGACGCCGACGCCGCTCGCCTCGGCCATGGCGCGGGCGGTCGCCGCCAGCCCGTCGGACAGATCCATCGCCGCCGACGCCGTGCCAGTCCGGCCGATCATCCAGCCCGAGCCGCCACCGGGCGTCGGGCTGCTCGTAGCGTGCGACGGCGTCGCGGCGCCGCGGCGTCCATCGCATCGCGATGGACGCCCGCGCGCAGAGCAGCGCCAGCCCGGCGGCGGCGGCGCCGATGACGCCGCGTCACGTACAGCTCGTGACCGGCGCGCGCGGTGTCCCGGCGGAGCACGCGCCGGCGGCGCACCGCACCCGATCGCGGTGACGCTCACGACGACCGGGCCGGGCGAGCGTGGTCAGGTTGCCGCCAACGAGCGCGGCGCCAGACGCCGTCGCCAGCGCCGACGTAGCCGTCGACGAGCGCGTCGAAGTCGTCGAGCGGCGAACGCGTCCGGCAGCGCCAGGCTCAGCAGCGACGCGCGCGGCGCGGCGCCCATCGCCGCCAGATCGCTCAGGTTCACGGCGAGCGCCTTGTGGCCGATGGCGCGCGCGGCGCGGTCCAGTCGCGCCGGAAGTGCACGCCCTCGACGAGCGCGTCGGTCGTCACGACCGAACCGTGCCCGCGCTCGCGGCGCGATCACCGCCGCATCGTCGCCAATCCCGATCTCGACGTGCGGCGGCGGCGGCGCCGACGCGCTGGCGCAGCCGATCGATCAGAGCCAGCTCGCCGAGATCAGCGATGGACGTGGACATGGAACGTGGGACGGCGCGCTCAGGCCGCGCTGCGTGCGAGAAGGAAGGAAAAAGCCCCGCTTTGCCGTGTGGGGAGGCTGCATGAACCTGCGAAGCAGGTGGAGCCGCTCGAAAAGCCGCGCTTCAGGCTTCCTCACCACGGAGGCATGCACACCACGCGGCATCGCGACTCACTTTGTGATGAAGCATCGGCTCAAGCAGCGCTCCGAGCCATCACGCACAAAGCAGGGAGCTCATCGTAGCACGAGGTCAAGTGCGAGACTTGGGTGAGGCGTCGAAGCTCGGGCGCTTGCCGTAAGCGGCTGTCACCTCACCGCTCAACTGATTAACCACCCGTGCTTTGGCTTCGTCGAGCACGGCGTCGACGAGGCGCTCGATTTCGGCGGCGCGGGCGCGGACGCGGCCGTCGGCGCCCGACGAGTCGGCGCGTGCCTTGAACAGCTCGTCCGCGATGTTCAGCGCGGCGATGACGGCAATGCGAAGCGGGTCGGTACTCGCCAGCTCGCGCGCGGCGGCACGCATCTTCTCGTCGAGGTAGCCGACGAGCTCGCCGATGTACTGCGGGTCGAGCTCGCTCCGGATGGCATAGCGCTGTCCGTGAATTTCGACGTGAACGACGCGGCTCGACATATCTGGCCCTCAGGTCCTTCGCGCCGCCGCCCTCGTCTGCCGGGACGCCGGGGGAAGGACACGGTCCGACTCAGAGATTGAGCTTGTCGATCTGCGCGATCATCTGGACGACGCGGTTGCGCACGAGCTCGCGCTCTTCGCGCATGTTCGCCATCTCGGCCGAGGCGCCGGCAGCCTCGCTGAGCCTGGCGCGCACGCCGTCGAGCTCGCGCGCGAGCCGCGCCGACTCGTCCACGGCCTTCGCGCGCTCGGCGCGCAGCGTGTCGATCATGCCGACCAGCTGACGGATTTTTTCCTCGAGCCGATCGATCGGTTGCAAGATCCACTACAGCGCCTGTTCGAACCATGACGTCTCCAGACTCTCAGACCTTGCCGCGAAGCGACCGCGCCGTGCACGACGACCGAGCGCCGTGAACGATCGCGTCCACGGCCGGCTGGACGTCGCCGTCGGTCAGCGTGCGATCGGCGTCGCGGAACGTCAACCGGATCGACAGGCTCACGTGACCGTCCGGCACGCCTTTGCCTTGATACCGATCGAACTCGCCAATCGCCACGAGCGTGTGCGGCGCGTGATGTCGAATCGTGCCACGAACATCGGCGGCTGGCAAGCGTTCTGGCACGAAGATCGAGATGTCGCGCACGATCGACGGGAAGCGCGGGATCGGCGCAGCGCGGCGCCAGCGCCGATCGCGGTGCGCAGCCGACGAGCGCCGGCACGTCGATTTCGCCGCCGACGACCATCGCGCCGTCGAGACCGCGTGCCGCGACGATCTCCGGACGAAGCTGACCCGATCGATCCGAGCCGGACCGGCCGGTCGCCCGTGCCGAGCCGTCAGCCGCGCCGACGCGCCGCGCACGAACCACGGCAGCGCGTCGTCGCATCGTCGTCGTCAACTCGTCCGGCTGGAAAGCCGGCCGCCTGCGCCAGGAGCTCGGCCAGACCTTTCGCGTCGAAGAAATCGACGAGTCCGCCCGAACCGCTCCAGTGATTCCGAACGCGCGCGCCGGTCAGCACCCAGCCGATGCGCGTCGTCTCGCCGTCTGGGTGGAAGACCGAGCCCAGCTCGAAGAGGCGGACGCACGTCCGACTCGCGCCGCCGGTTGTAGACGAGCGAGTCGACGAGGCCAGGCAGGAGCGACGGCCGCAGCACGGCGAACTTCTCCGACAGCGGGTTGGCGATGGCGACGAGCGGTCGCGCCGGGCGCGACGAACGGCTCGGCCATGGCGCGCGTTCGATGAACGTGAAGGTCACCGCCTCCTGCACGCCGGCGCCGCGTGCAAGGTCGCGAAGGCGGGTCTCGATTTCGGCGTCGGGCGCGGGCGTGTGGCGGCGCCTCGCGAAGCGGTGGAAGCGTCGCGGGAATCGCGATCGAACCCCCAGTGGCGTGCCGACCTCCTCGATCAGGTCGGCCTCGCGCGCGACATCCACGCGGAAGGACGGGCACGTCGACCAGAAACCCGTCGCCTGGTCGACTCCAGCCGGAATCCCAGCACCGTCAGGATCCGCTCGCACGTCGCTCGTCGGGCACGGCCTGGCCCAGCAGGTGGCGAGATGCGCGAGCTCCGCAGCGGGACGCGTCGTCGGCGTGGAGGAGCGGGATAGACATCGACGACGCCGCCGACCGGCCGTGCCGGCGCCGATCTCCTGGAGCAGCTGCAACGCACGCGTCGAAGCGCGGTGACCGGCGCGTTGACGTCGGCGCCGCGCTCGAATCGCGCCGACGCCTCGGTCTTGAGGCCGAGCTTGCGGCTGGTCGCGCGCACCGACGCCGGCACGAACCAGGCGCTTTCGAGCGCGATGCGGCGTCGTGCCGTCCGAGACTTCGGACGCCGCTCCGCCCATCACGCCGGCAATGGCCACCGGCATCGTCGCGGTCGGCGATGACCAGCATCGTCGTGTCGAGCGCGCGCGATCTCGCCGTCGAGCGTCTGTGATTCGCTCGCCCGGGCGCGCCGCGCGCACGCGAATCTCGGCGCCCGCGAGCCGCGCGGCATCGAACGCGTGCATCGGATGTCCCATCTCGAGCATCACGTAGTTGGTGACGTCGACGATGTTGTTGATGGGCCGGACGCCGGCGGCGAGCAAGCGCGCGCGCCATCCAGTCCGGCGACGGCTCGACGGTGACGTCGGCGACCGCCAGCGCGTAGCGGCCGCACGCGGGATCGTCGATCGACACGCCGACCGGGCGGGCGCCGGCCGGAGCGCCCGCCCGCCGGCGGCAGGCTTCAGCGGCTTGTCGAACGCGACGGCGGCTTCGCGGCTCGAGCCCGTACACGCTGAGGCAGTCGGGGCGGTTGGCGGTGACCTCGAAGTCGATCACCTCGCCTTCGATGCCCTCGACCGCGAATCCGCAGCCGGCCAGCGCGCCGCGCGACCGCAGCCGGGTCGTCGGGCACGTCGACGAACTCACGAAGCCAGTTGACGGGGACCTTCACAGCGCCAGCTGCCCGAGGAACCGGAGATCGTTCTCGTAGAACATGCGGATGTCGTCGATGCCGTAGAAGCGCAGCGCGAGCCGCTCGATGCCGACGCCGAACGCGAAGCCCGTGTATCTCTCGGCGTCGTACCCGACGGCCTCGAACACGGCCGGATGCACCATGCCGCAGCCGAGCACTTCGATCCAGCCGCTCTGCTTGCAGAGCGCGCAGCCGGCGCCGTCGCAGCCGCCGCAGGCCACGTCCATCTCGGCCGAGGGCTCGGTGTACGGGAAGAAGCTCGGGCGGAAACGCGTGCTTGACGGCGCGGTCGAACAGCCGCTCGGCGAACGCGTTCAGCGTGCCCTTGAGATCGCCGAGCGTGATGCCCTCGTCGACGACCAGACCTTCGACCTGCGTGAACATCGGCGTGTGGGTCGCGTCGAAGTTGTCGCGCCGATAGACGCGGCCCGGCGCAATCAGGCGCACGGGCGGCGTGTGCGCTTCCATGTAGCGGATCTGCACGCCCGAGGTGTGCGTTCGGAGAAGCGTGGCCGGGCCGTCCGCCGTCCGCGCCTGCGACGGGCTCGGCGAGGTAGAGCGTGTCCTGCATGTCCCGCGCGGGATGATCCGCCGGCATGTTCAGCGCTTCGAAGTTGTGCCAGTCGTCTTCGAGCTCGGGACCCGAGGCGATGTCGTAGCCCATCGCCGAGAAGATGGCTTCGATGCGCTCGCGGACCTGCGGTCAGGGGGTGGCGGCGGCCGACGAGCGGCACGCGGCCGGGCAGCGTGACGTCGACCGCGTTCGGCGGGCGGAGCGGACGGCGCCGAGCACGGCTTCGCGTTCGGCGAGCGCGGCTTCGACGGCCTGCCGCAGCTCGTTGGCGTCGCGACCGATGTGCCGCTTCTCGTCCGGCGTCATGCCGGCGAGCGATTTCAGGATGGCGGTGACGCTGCCGTTCTTGCGGCCGAGGAACCGGTCGTGCAGCGCCTTGACGTCCGCGACGGTGGTCGTCGCCGCGAGCGCCGCGTCGAACTCAGCGCGGAGCGCGGCGATGTCGGGGAGCGTGGGCATGGGCGCGCGTGAAACGGGCTCCGGGAGCCGTCCTCACGCGGGCCGCGCGGGTTGTGCCTGCTGCGCCTGTTCCGCCACGCGCGCGAACGCCGCCGGATGATTCACGGCGAGATCGGCGAGGCTCTTGCGGTCCAGCTCGACGCCGGCGCGTTTCAGGCCGTTGATGAGCTCGCCGTAGGTCAGGCCGTTGGCGCGCGCCGCCGCGTTGATCCGCACGACCCACAGCCGCCGGAAGTCGCGCTTCTTGCGGCGGCGGCCGCCGTAGGCGTAGTTCAGCGCCTTGTCGACCGCCTCCTGCGCGGCCTGGTACAGCTTGCTCTTGGTGGCGTAGTAGCCCTTCGCGCGCTTCAGCAGCTTCTTGCGCTTGGCGCGGCGAACGGTGCCTCTCTTCACGCGGGGCATTGGAACCTCTCAGACAAGTTAGAAGTTAGAAGCCAGAAGTTAGAAGTAACTGGTGCAGCACCAGTCAGAAGGAAGCGTCCAGTGACTTCTCACTTCTGGCTTCTCACTTCTAACTTAACACGTCTTCAGTCGTACGGGAGCATCTTCTTCAAGCCGCGCGACGTCCACCTTGGCGACGACTTCGGTGCCGCGCAGGTGGCGCTTGCGGCGCGTCGGCTTGCTCGTCAGGATGTGCCGCTTGAACGCGCTCGAGCGCAGGAACTTGCCCGTCGCGGTCTTCTTGAAGCGCTTGGCGGCGCCACGGTGCGATCTTGATCTTCGGCATGGTATCTCTGTTGGCTCGCTCAAGCTCCCCGAACCCTCGAACTCTCCGAACTCAGCCCCGCTTCGACCCCGGCCGTGGGGCCAGAATCGTGTGGAGCTGGTTGCCTTCCTTCTGCGGGTCCGTCTCGGTGACGGCCAACTCCGCCAGCTCGCCCATCAGCCGCTCGAGGATCCGGCGTCCGATCTCCGGATGCGCGTTCTCGCGGCCGCGGAAGAAGATCGTCGCTTTGACCTTGTCGCCTTCCGACAGGAAGCGCTCGATGTGCTTCTTCTTGAACTGATAGTCGTGCTCGTCGACCTTCGGCCGGAACTTGATCTCCTTCACCAGGATGACCTTCTGGTGCTTCTTGGCCGACCGCGCCCGCTTCTGCTGCTCGTACTGGTACTTGCCGAAGTCCATGATCCGGCAGACCGGCGGAACGGCCGTCGGCGAAATCTCGACGAGGTCCAGTCCCTTGCTCCGTGCCAGCGTCAGCGCCTGCGGCGGCGGCATGATGCCGAGCTGCTCGCCGTTGTCGTCGATGACCCGGATCTCGCGCACTCGAATGCGCTCGTTGATCCGTGTGCGGTCATCCCGCCGTGGGCTGCGATCGAAAGCGATAACCGCCTACCTTCTTACTCGGACGTGGCGAGGCGCACCGCATGCGACCCCGGCTCGGTCTTGCCTTCGGCGACCTCGTCCATCGCGTCGGCTGACGAGCGCGTCCAGCGTCCGCGCGCCGAGGTCGCCACCCGAGCGGCTGCGCACCGACACCGTGCCTTCGGCCGCCTCCCGGTCGCCGACGACCAGCATGTACGGCACCTTCTGCAACTGGGCCTCCCGGATCTTATAACCAATCTTTTCCTGGCGGTCGTCGAGCTCGACCCGCAGGCCCGCCGCGGCCAGCCGGTCGCGCGCACCGACTCGCCGTAGTCGAGGTGGCGGTCGGCAATCGGCAGGACCACCAGCCTGCACGGGCGCCAGCCACAGCGGAAACGCGCCGCCATAGAGCTCGATCAGAATACGACATCATGCGCTCCATCGTGCTGAAGATCGCCCGGTGAATGATGACCGGCCGATGCTCCTTGCCGTCGGCCCCGATGTATTCGAGGCTCGAACTGGTTCGGCAGATGGAAGTCGAGCTGGATGGTCGAATACGTCTCTTCTGGCCCATGACGTCGGCGAGGTGGAAGTCGATCTTCGGGCCGTAGAAGCCGCGTCGCCGACGCCTTCGCGATGTAGGGCAGGCCGAGCGCGTCGAGCGCTTCGCGCAGCATGCGCTCGCCGAGCTCCCACATCGCGTCGTTCGTCGACGTATTTCTCGTTGTTGGCCGGGTCGCGCAGCGACAGCCGGTAGCTGTACTCGTGATGCCGAAGTCCTTGTACGCCTGCTCGACGAGCTGCATGACCTTCGAGAACTCTTCCCCGATCTGGTCCGCGCGTGCAGAAGATGTGCGCGTCGTTGAGCGGTCATGCAGCGGACGCGGCTCAGGCCGCTCAGCACGCCCGAGCCCTCGTAGCGGTACATCGTGCCCAGCTCGGCCAGCTTGACCGGCAGGTCGCGATAGCTCCGCTGCGTGCGACTCGTAGATCAGAGATGTGGTGCGGGCAGTTCATCGGCCGCAGCACCAGCTGCTTCGGTCTTCGAGATCCATCGGAGGGAACATGTCCTCGTGGTAGTGCTCCCAGTGCCCCGACGCTTGTCACAGAGCTCGACCTTGGCGAGGTCGGCGTGTAGACGTCGCTGTAGCCCGCCGCACGCTCCTTCTCGAGGATGTAGTCCTCGAGCAGTCGGCGAACGGTCGCGCCCTTCGGAGCCAGAGCGGCAGCCCGGCGCCCACGGCTCGTTGACCGTGAACAGGCCGAGCTCCTTGCCGAGCTTCCGGTGATCGCGCTTCTTCGCCTCCTCGATCTGCACGAGGTGCTGCTTGAGGTCGTCTTCCTTGAAGAACGCCGTGCCGTAGATGCGCTGCATCGGCTGGTTGCGCGCGTCGCCCTTCCAGTACGCGTTCGACGTCGAGAGCAGCTTGAACGCCTTCAGCCGGCCGGTGGACGGCACGTGCGGGCCGACGCAGAAGTCGACGAACGTCTCGCGGTCCTTGATCGTGTAGCAGGAGACGTCGGACTGACCCTCGGTCTTCTCCTGGATCAGCTGGACCTTCAGCGGCTCGCCGCGCTTCGTGAAAGAAGTCGATGGCCTCCTCGCCTCGGCCAGATCTGGCGCTCGTAGGGGAGATCCTGGCCCGGCCAGCTCGCGCATCTTCGCTTCGATGCGCTCGAGGTCCTCCGGCACGAACGGGTGCTCGACGACGAAGTCGTAGAAGAACCCCTCGTCGGTCGGCCGGGCCGATGCCGCACTGCGCGCCTGGAAGAGATTCGTGACAGCGGCCGCGAGCAGGTGCGCCGTCGAATGGCGCTAGAGCGGCAGCGCGTCGGCGTCGCTCGGCATGACCAGCCGCAGCGTCGCGTCGGCGTCGAGCGGATACGACAGATCCACCATCCGGCCGTCGACGACGGCCGCGAGCGCCTTCTTCGACGACGCTCGGCGGCAGCGCCGCCGCGGCAAAGTCCCGCACCGACGTGCCGCGAGGCACATCTTTCGCGTGAACCGTCAGGGAGAGTGAGGGTGATCAAAAGACAACGTGACAAGTTAGAAGTTAGAAGTGAGAAGTCAGAAGCAACTGGGCGCTGCGTCATGCTGGGCAGGCACACGTCAGTAACTTCTAACTTCTGGCTTCTCACTTCGAACTTTCGCTAGGTTGGTAGGCACGGGCGGACTCGAACCGCCGACCTCCTGCATGTCAAGCAGGCGCTCTAACCAGCTGAGCTACGCGCCTATGGTGTTAGCGCACGCCGATTCGAGGCGGCCAGTTGCGTGGCCCGCAAGCGCGAACGGTCAGTATAACGTCCGGAAAAACTCGAGCGTCAAACGTTCAGCGGCGTCGTGCGTTGGCGGCAGTCACGTGTCCGTCGGGGCAGACGTCACCGGTGCGGTGTCCGGCTGGCGTTGCGCTCGAACTCGCACCTCGTCTCGCGCGCGCGCCGCTGCGTCTTCAGGTCCTCGACGCGCCCGGTCGAGCACGGCGTCGGTGGCCGGGGCGTCTCGTCGAAGCCGACGGTCGGGACCTCCACCGGCGACGTCGGGCCGAAGGCCCGTTCTGGTGAATGGGCGTGCCGTCGGCCTGGAGATACTGCGCGTAGGTGAGCCAGAGGCCGTGGCCTTCCGGCAGCCTGACGAGCCGCTGCACGCCGGCGATGCCGGCCGTCGGTTCGCCGACGAGCCGCGCGCGCGATTGTTGGCCAGCGCCGCGGCGAAGACCTCTGCGGCGTTGGCCGTGCCGTTCGACACGAGCAGCACGACCGGCATCGTCAGCGCGCCGTCGCCTGCCGCGGCCGAGGTCACGGTTCGGGGCGCGGTCGCGTCGGACGCGTGCGCGTCGCGAGCGTGCCGGACTTCACGAAGAGCCGGGCGGCGGCGACGCCTCCTCGGCGGTGCCGTCGCCGTGCTCGCGGAGGTCGATCGACCACGGACGCGCCGGGTCGGCGGCGACATGGCGCGCGATCAGCGTCCCGCATTGGCGCTTCGAGACCGCGCGATCGGCAGCTGTGCCGCACGGCCGCCGCGGTTCCGGAGCCGAAGCTCGCGACGCGCAGGTAGATCTCGCCGGAAGGCAACTTGCGGCTCGTCACCGGCGTCGCCGGTGGAGCTTCGCGCGTCAGGTCGACCGTGTGCGGTTCGGCGGCGCTGTTGCGGAACGACGAGCGAGCTTCACCTTCGATCCGGGCGCGCCGCGGAGCAGCCGCGTGCCGGCGAAGGCCGACAGGTCGCGCGTGGGCTTGTCGTCGATCGCGCGGATGAAGTCGCCCTCTGCGAGGCCGGCGCGCTTGGCCGGCGATCCGTCGCGCACGCTGACGATCCGCAGATAGAACTGCCGGGACAGCACGAGGCCGACGTCGCCGGCCGGCAGCGGCGCGTTGGCGTCGACGGCGCGGACTTCGTCCGGCGTCAGATACGCGCTCGACGGATCGAGCCCGTCGGCCAGGCCCCGCATCGCGCCGTCGAACACCTTGTCGACGTTCACGTCCTCGACGTAGGCGTTCATGATGAGCTGCACGACGTCCTCGAAGACGCGCAGGTGCGACACACCCTGCTGCGCGCGCCGGTCGCGCGGCGCCGAGCAGGCCGCCCGACGATCAGGACGCCGCGAGCGGCGTGGACACGAGGAAGAGCAGGACGCGGGACCGTGAGGACATTGCTCCTATTATGCACGGTTCCGTTCGGTTCCACGTTCGCTCGGTTCTTATTTGGTTATTGCGCTGCGAACCTGAGGAACCCGGAACCAGAACGGTGAACGAGGAACGCGTGAACGGGGAACGTGGCCTCTGTCCCGTGCGGTATTCTGGGCGTCGACATCGGGCGAAAGCGCATCGGCCTCGCGCTGTCCGACGCGACGGCGCTCTGGCGCGGCCGTGGCGGATGGTGCCGGCGGGCCACTCGCCGGAGTGTCGGCCGATCGCGTGGTCGCGGTGCTCGGTGAGCTGGACGATCCCTTCGATCAGGCGTGCTGGCGTCGGCGCCATCGTCGTGGGTCTGCCGCGCCGGCTCGACGGATCCGATACGGACAGACGGCGCCCGCTCGCGAGATGGCACGGCGCTTCACGCGCTGACCGGACTGGAGGTGCACCTGCAGGACGAGCGGCTGACGAGCCATGAGGCCGAGCAGCGGCTGGCCGAACGCGAGCCGGACTGGCGGCGGCGCAAGTCGCAGATCGATGCCGTCGCCGCGGCGATCATCCTCCAGGACTTTCTCGACCACCGCGCGAGTCGCGAGGCGCCGGCACGACGGCCGGGCTGGCGCATGAAGCGATTCGTGCTCTTCGCCTCGTTCTGGCGATCAGCGGGCGCCGCCGGCGCTGTGGTGGCTGCAGAGCACGGCTCACGACGCCCTACCGCGGATTCACCGAGCGCCGAGGTGTTCGTCGAGCTGCCGCACGGGCGCGAGCGTGCCGGAATCGCCGACCGAGCTGGCCGCTGCAGGCGTGGTCCCCGACCCGCTGACGTTCCGCCTCGCGGCGCGCCTCAGCGGCGCCGAGCGCCGCCTGCAGGCGGGCGAGTACCGGTTCGCCGATCCGGCCTCGCCCTTCGACGTCGTCGACCGCCTCGCGCGGGGCGACGTGTACACGCCCGCTGACCTTTCCGGAAGGACTGACCATCCGGGAGATGGCCGCGATCTTCGAGCGAGGCGGCCTTGGCACGGCTGCCGACTTCGAGCGGGCCGGCGCGCGACGGTTCGATGCTGGGCCGAGCTCGACCCGGAGGCCAGAGACGCTCGAGGGCTATCTGTTTCCGGACACGTATGCCGTTGCCGCGCAAGGCCGGCGCGGAGGGCACGGTCGCCGCGATGGTCGGCGCGCTTCCAGTCCGGCCTTCGGACGCGACCTGCGCGCGAAGCCGCGGCGCCGACAAGCTGAGCCTCCGCGAGGTCGTGACGCTGGCGTCGCTCATCGAGAAGGAGACCGCCGCGGCCGACGAACGGCCGCTCGTGTCGGCCGTGTACCGCAACCGGCTGAAGCTCGGCATGCCGCTCCAGTGCGACCCGACCGTGATCTACGCGCTGATGCAGGCGCGGCCGCTGGCGCGGCAACCTGACGCGGCAGGACCTGCAGATGAACTCGCCGTACAACACCTACCGTTACGCGGGACTGCCGCCGGGCCCGATCGCGTCGCCCGGCCGCGCGTCGCTCGAGGCGGCCGTCACGCCGGCCGACGTGCCGTACCTCTACTTCGTCAGCCGCAACGACGGCACCCACGTGTTCGCCACGACGCTCGCCGAGCACAACCGGAACGTGCAGCAGTGGCAGGTCAGGTACTTTCAAGGACGTAGTGAACCATTGAGGATCTGCGATCTGCGATTGAGGATTCATCGATGATTGATCGATCGTGATCGAGGATTGAGACTCGATCCTCAATCGCAATCTCAATGGCTCAATGCAATCCTCAATCATCGATCGCAATCATCAATTACGAATTCCCCCACTTCAGCTTCTCTCGCAGCATGTCGAAGTAGGTGCGCGACGACGTGCGAAGCAGGCGCAGCAGGCGCGGCGCCCGGCGGACGTGGACGAGGTCGCCGGCGCTGAGGCGCACGCCGTACTGACCGTCGAACGTCACGATGACGTCCGCCTGCGCGTCGATGAGCGGCCGCAGCGTGATCGCGGCCGAGGCCGGCAGCACGAGCGGACGATGCGTCAGCGTGTGCGGCGCGATCGGGCGTGAGCACGAGCGCGTCCACCGACGGATGCACGATCGGGCCGCCGGCCGACAGGTTGTAGGCCGTCGAACCGGTGGCCGTGGCGACGATCAGCCCGTCGGCCTTCACGTGGCAGACGAACTGGCCGTCCACGGTGATGTCCATCTCGGTCATGCGCGACAGCGCGCTGCGCGTGACGACGATGTCGTTCAGCGCCAGCCGCTCGCGCTGGGCTGGCCGGCCGCGCTCGACGCGCCCTTCGAGCATCACGCGCGTCTCGATGCGGCCCCGGCCGTGGACCAGCTCGTCGAGCGCGCGCGTCAGCTCCGATCGATCGACCTCGGTGAGAAAGCCGAGGCGTCCCAGGTTGACGCCGATGAGCGGCGCATCGCTCGCGCCGAGTGCGCGACGACGCCGGCCGCGTCGAGCAGCGTGCCATCGCCGCCGAACGCGAGCACGACGTCCGACGCCGTCGGCGAGCGACTCGCGCGGGGCCGTCGTCCATCGCGCGTCGAGCGCCGGCGGCCCGCGCGCTCTCGGCCTCGATGACCGGCGTCGAGCCGTGCGCGGCGAGCCACTCGGCGGCCTCGGCGAGCGTGCTCGAGCGCCTGCGGCAGCTTCGGTCGCGCGATCAGGGCGACGCGTTTGACGGGCATCGTGGACATCACGTCGTCCGGGCGAGGAGCATCAGGAACTCGCGGTTGCCTTCGGCGCCGGTGATGGGCGACGGCTCCACGGCGAGGCGCGTCAATCCTACCTGATGCGCGCCGTGCGGCGACCGTCTCGATCACGCGCGCGTGGACCGACGCGTCGCGCACGATGCCGCCCGGCGCCGACCTCGTCACGGCCCGCCTCGAACTGCGGCTTGACGAGGGCGACCACGCGACCGCCTGTCGGCGAGGAGCGCGGGGACGACCGGCAGGATGAGCGCGAGCGAGATGAACGACACGTCGATCGTGACGAGGTCGAACGTGCGCGCGTCGTCCGGGCAGATCGGTCCGGCGTGAGGTAGCGCGCGTTCACGCGCTCGAGGCAGACGACGCGCGGGTCGGTGCGCAGCCTCCAGTCGAGCTGACCCGTGCCGACGTCGAGCGCCACGACGCGGCGCGCGCCGCGCGCGAGCAGCACGTCGGTGAACCCGCCCGTCGACGCGCCGATGTCGAGCGCGATCGCGGCCCGTGACGTCGAGCCCGAAGACCTCGAGCGCGTGCGCCAGCTTCACGCCGCCGCGTCCGACCCAGGGATGGTCCGGCTGTCGAGGTCGATCGTCGGCGCTGTCGGCGACGCTCGTGCCGGCCTTGGTCACCGGCACGCCCGTCGACGAGCACGTCGCCGGCGAGAATGAGCGCGCGCGCCCGTTCGCGCGTCGCGGCACGAGACCGCGAGCCACCAGCGAGGACGTCGCAGACGCGTCGGTGCTCACTCGAGGACTCGTCGGCTACTTCTGCGCGGGCCAGGCTCCAGTCGGCGATCTCCGCCAGCCGGCCGCCGAGCTCCTTCGGCGGCGAGCGCCGCCTTGCGCCGGCCGATGCACTCGACGCGCGAGGCGGCGCGAGCGCTCGACACCGTAGAGCGCCGGGAACGTCGGTTTGCCCGGCGCCGCATCCTTGCCGGCGGTCTTGCCGAGCGCCGGCGTTCGATCCTTCGACGTCGAGCACGTCGTCGATGATCTGGAACGCGAGCCCGAGGTCGCGCGCGTAGGCGTCGATCGGCGTCGATCGCCGTCGTCGATCCGCGCCAGCCATGATGGCGCCGATGCGTCGACGCGGCGCGGATGAGCGCGCCGGTCTTGCGCAGGTGCATGTCTTCGAGCGCCGGCGGCGTCCTTCGGCGCGACGCCGTCCGAGATCGATCGCCTGTCCGCCGACCATGCCCGCGACGCCGGCCGCCTCGGCGAGCACACTGACGGCCCGGAGGCAGCCGATGCGGCCGGCGGCGCCGCCACGTCGCCGATCCGCCGCACGCCGGCGAGGGCCACCGCGCGAGCACGCCGAACGCCTCCGTGAGCAGGCCGTCGCCCGCGAGAATCGCGAGGCCGTCGCCGTAGACGACGTGCGTGGTCGGCCGGCCCCGGCGCAGCGTGTCGTCGTCCATCGCCGGCAGGTCGTCGTGCACGAGCGAGTAGGAGTGGATCATCTCGACCGCGCACGCGGCGGGCAGTGCCGAGCGCTCGCGCCGTCTCCGGCGCGAGGCTCGACGCGGTCCGGCCACGGCTTCGGCGGCGGCGAGCGTCAGGCAGGGCCGAAGGCGCTTGCCCGGCCCGAACAGCGCGTAGCGGACGGGCGTGGCGATGACGGCGGGCCCGCGCAGGCTGGCGAGCACCCGCTCGAGGGCGGCCTCGATCTCGGCGCCTGAGGTCGCCGAGGTATGTCCCGAGCGACGGCCGATCATCGTCACCGATCCGAGTCCGCCGGATCGACGAGGTGCGAGGCGTCGCGCAGCTCGCCGCGCTCGGTGAGCTGTTCGATCCGGCGCTCGGCGGCGCCGAGCTGTCGTGGCAGTAGCGCGAGAGCGCCACGCCGCGCTCGAAGAGCGCGAGCGACTTGTCGAGCGGCAGGTCGCCGTCCTCGAGCTGCTTGACGATGGCTTCGAGCTCCGCGATGGCGGACTCGAAGTCCTTGATGGAATCGGACATTACGACCCCTGTTCGACGCGGCAGGGGAGTTCGCCCTCGGCGAGCGTGACGCGAACGCGGTCGCCCGGACGGACCGATGCCGCCGACCGAATGATACCGGTCCGCGCGTCGTTCCAGCACACGGCGTAGCCGCGGCCGAGCACGGCGAGCGGGCTCAGCGCGTCGAGCCGCGCGCCGAGCTGCGCCGGCACGGGCGGCCGCCGCCAGCTGGCGGCGCGTCGCGCGCTCGCGCAGCCGGCCGTCCGCCTGCACGATGCGCGTGCGCAGGCCGCGATCGACGCGCCGCGCATCCCGCCGCTCGAGCCGGCGGCGGAAGCCGTCGAATCGCTGGCCGACGCGCGCCAGCCGATCGGCCATGCGCGTGGCGGAGGCCGAGGATCGAGATGCCGGCAGTCGCGCTCGCGCATCACGAGCACGGTCGGCCAGTGTTCGAGCCGCATGCGCAGCCGATCGGCGTGCTGCCGCCGCCGATCCAGGCCGAGCTCGATGACACGCCTGCAGGCGCCGCTCGGCCCGATCGATCCGCGCCGAAAGTGATCGGCGCGCTCGACGACGAGCTCGGCGGCATTCGACGGCGTGGCGGCGCGCACGTCGGCGACGAAGTCGGCGATCGTGAAGTCCACTTCGTGGCCGACGCAGGAGATCACCGGCACCGGACAGTGCGCGATCGCGCGCGCGAGGCGTTCGTCGTTGAACGCCCAGAGATCCTCGGCCGACCCGCCGCCCCGGCCGATGAGGACGACGTCGACGTCCGGGCACGCGCACGATCGCGCGAAGCGCGCGAACCAGATCGTCGGCCGCGCCCTCGCCCTGCACGCGCGCCGCGCGCACGACGACGCGCGCGCGCGGGTGGCGGATCGTGAGCACGCGCAGAATGTCGCGAAGCGCGGCGCCGTCGAGCGACGTGACGACGCCAATGCGGCGGGGCAGGACCGGCAGCGGCCGCTTGCGCGCGGCGTCGAACAGGCCTTCGCGCCTGGAGCCGGCGTTTCAGCTGCTCGAAGGCCGCCTGCAGCGCGCCGAGGCCGTGCGGCTCGAGCGCATCGCAGATGAGTTGATACTCGCCCTTGACGTCGTACAGGCTCAGCCGGCCGCGCACGACGACGCGCATGCCGTCCTCGGGCCTGAATCGCAGCATCCGCGCGGTCATGCGGAACATCACGGCGCGAATCTGCGCGCGGTCGTCCTTCAGCGTGAAGTAGATGTGGCCGGAGCTCCACTGCCTGCAGTTCGAGATCTCGCCCTCGACGAGCACGCGGCCGAACGTCTGCTCGACGACCTGCTTGATGGCGGCCGTCAGCTCGCTGACCGACAGCGGCGCGGCCCGATCGTCGTCGAACGGGAGGCCGGGCGGATGGCGCCATGTTCAGCGGGCCGGCGCGTGCTGGCTGGCGAGCTCCTCGATGTCCTGCTGAGACAACCCGAGGCGCTCGATGCGAGACCGCGCGGCCCGTCGTTTCATCGGCCGCGATGATGACGGCGTTCAGACGCGGATTTTCGGTGGCCGTCTCGAAGCGCTGCGGCAGGCCGGTCAGGAACCGCTGCAGGATCGCGTGGCGCTCGACGCCGATGACCGAGTCGTGCGGGCCCGTCATGCCGACGTCGGTGATGTACGCCGTGCCCTGCGGCAGCACGCGCGCGTCGGCCGTCGGCACGTGCGTGTGCGTGCCGACGACGGCCGTCGACGCGGCCGTCGAGGTGCCAGCCCATCGCGACCTTCTCGGACGTCGCCTCGGCGTGGAAGTCGACGAACACCACGCGCGCTTCCTTGCGCACGGCCTCGATCTCGTCGAGCGACGACGCGAAACGGATCGTCGATCGCCGTCATGAAGACGCGTCCCATGACGTTGACGACGCCGACCGGGACGCCGTTCGTCGCGCGCACGACCACGCGGCCGCGGCCCGGGCGTGCCGGCCGGGAAGTTCGCCGGCCGGAGCAGGCGCGGCTGCTCGGCGAAGTACGGCACGATCTCCTTCTTGTCCCAGGTGTGATTGCCGCCCGTGATCACGTGAACGCCGTATGCGAAAAGGTCGTCGGCGAGATCGGGCGTCAATCCGAAGCCGGCCGCCGCGTTCTCGCCGTTGGCGATCGACGAGATCGATCTGATGGCGCGCGACGATGGCGCCGAGGCCGCGCCGGACGAGCTCGCGTCCGGGCTTGCCGACGATGTCGCCGACGAAGAGAAGGCGGGTCACTGCAGACTCCACGGGAATGGACATGAGCTGGCCGCGCCGATCCTCGAGGAGCGGCAGCACGACGCGCAGTTGGCCGCCGCCGACGATGGCCCGCGCCCGCCGGCCGTCGAACGCGCCGGTCAGCCGGACCGCGCGCGCGAAGCGCCCGTAGCTGCGCTCGGCGAGGTGATAGCTCGGCTTTCGGCTCGAGCGGGCCGCCAGGTTTGGCGCCGACGATGAGCAGCGTGCTGCGGCGAATCGCCACGCGGACGCCGGTCGGCCGAACGCCCGGCACGTCGACGACGACTTCGACCGACGTCGCCGTTTCGAGGACGTCGAGCGGGGGCCGGCAGTCGGCCGTGAGGCCGGCGGCGCCTCGGGACGTCCTGTTCGATCTCGTTGAGGAGGCGCCGGGCGTCGTCGGCAAGTTCGGCCGGGGCCTCGCTGAAACTGGCTCGTCACGACGCTGATCATACAGGTGGGGCCAGAAACAGAGGCAGCGATTTCGGTCTGGTCTAAATATGAGTGTTATAACACTAATATAATATTATTGACATACACTTAGTAGTCTGGCTATGATGGTCGACGTCGCTCGGAGCGTTCGACCCGGGCCAAGACTTCTGGAGGAAAGAGCAATGACACTGACTCGTTGGAGCCCCGTGAGCGGCCTGGCGGCCCTCGAAGTGAACTGCGTTGAATCGGATGTTCGAGGCCGCGTTTGGCAGCGACGCGTTCTCGCACGGCGCCTGGATTCCGCCCGTCGACATTCTCGAGACCGGCGGAGGGCGAGGTCGTCGTGAAGGCCGAGTTGCCGGAGATGAAGCGCGAGGACATCAAGATCACGTTCGAGAACAACGTCCTGACGATCGAAGGTGAGCGGAAGTCCGAGCCGACCAAGGAGGCCGACCGGTATCACCGCGTCGAGCGCAGCTACGGCGCGTTCCGTCGCAGCTTCACGCTGCCGGCGAGCGGTCGATGCGGCGAAGGTGCAGGCCACCTATCGCGACGGCGTGCTGACCGTGACGCTTCCGCGGCGCGAAGAGACGCGCCCGCGGCAGATCCAGGTCAACGGCTGACAACGTCGACCGCGAACAACAGGTCAACCCGGGCTTCCTCGTGGAAGCCCGGTTTCTTTTTGTACGCCCGCTTCGCTGTACCATCCCTCTCGCGTGTCGTCCTTTCGAGCCCTTCTCAGCGTGCATCTCGCGTGCGCGCTTGGGGCGACCGCGGCCTTCTGGGTTGCGGGTTTCAGTTTCAAGGGCGGTCCTCGACACCGCATCGGCCGGTGAATGGTTCCGGCGGCTGATCTACGCCGCGGCGCTCACGGGCGGAGCTGCTGGCGCTCGCCGGTATCGCGGTGCCCGCGTGGGGACATCCGATCCGGCCCGGGCAGTCCGTTGACGCGTGGACGGAAGCGCTCCAGGCGCACCGTCAGACCATGTGGGTCGTGCTGTACGTGCTGCTGATCATCGTGGCGCCGGCACAGCACGGCATCGCGGTCGTGGCCGCCGGTCCGGCGCCCGCTCGCATTCGCTCGCGGCTCCACGCCACGTTGAATCTGTCGTGTCTCGTCGGCACAGTGCTGCTGCTGGCCGCGTCCGTCACCTGGCAGCGATGGGTTGTCCTGATCCTCGCGCCCATTGGCTTCGCCGTCGGGCTTCGCAACCTCAGCTACGCGAGCCGTCCGTCAGCAACCTCGAGCGACTGGGAGCGTGAGCACCTGACGAGCCTCGTGACCGCCGGCGTCACGGTGCACACGGCATTGCTCGTGTTCGGCACCTCGCGCACGCTCGGTCTCGCGCTCTCGGGACTACTCGAAGTGCTGCTCTGGCTGTTTCCGACGATTGTCGGAGGACCTGTAATTCTCTGGCTTCGCTCGAGGCGGTAGCGAAGTGCCGCTTGTCAACTTCGAACTTCAAGACTCTCGAACACTCAGAGAGCTCCAGAACGCTGGAGTGTGAAATCTGAAGCTTAGAGTTCGAAGTTTGAAGTTGTCCTAGAGCGTCGGGTGCCGTCCCGTCCACTCCGTCGCGCGTTCGAAGGCGTCGGCGACGCGAAGGAGCGTCATTTCGTCCCACGCGCGGCCGGTCAGCTGCAAGCCGACCGGCAGCTCGTCTGGCGTGAACCCGCAAGGCACGCTGATCGCGGGCAGACCGGACAGCGGCGCGCTCACGGTGAAGACGTCCGCGAGATACATCTGCAGCGGGTCTTCGGTGCGCTCGCCAAGTCGAAATGCGGGCGTCGGCGTCGTCGGCAGGGCCACGGCGTCCACGCGCTCGAAGGCGTGCTGGTAGTCCTGGCGGATGAGCGTGCGCACCTGCAGGGCCTTGAGGTAGTAGGCGTCGTAGTAGCCGGCGCTCAACACGTACGTGCCGAGCATGATGCGCCGTTTCACCTCCGCGCCGAATCCTTGATCGCGCGTCCGGTCGTACATCTCCTCGAGCGTGCCGGCGTCGGGTGCGCGGAAGCCGTAGCGGACGCCGTCGTACCGCGCGAGGTTCGAACTGGCCTCGGCGGTCGCGACGAGGTAGTAGGTCGGAATCGCGAACCGCGCGTGCGGAAGCTCGATGTCGACAAGCGTCGCGCCGAGCCGTTCGAGCGTCTGCACGCCTGACGCGAATGCGGTCCGAACCTCGGAATCGACGCCATCGGTGAGGAGATGGCGGGGCACGCCGATGCGCACGCCCGCGATGTCGCCGGTCAGTCCTTCGCTGAAGGCCGGCACCGGCGCCGGATCCGGCCGTGGCGTCCCGCGCGTCGGGGCCGCTGATCGCCTCGAGGCACAGCGCGGCGTCGGCGACCGACCGCGCAAACGGTCCAATCTGATCGAGTGACGAGGCGTAGGCCAGGAGCCCGTAGCGCGACACGCGTCCGTAGGTCGGCTTGATCCCGACAATGCCGCAGAACGCGGCGGGCTGGCGGATCGAATCCGCCGGTGTCCGAGCCGAGCGCGAGCGGCGTCAGGCCGGCCGCCACCGCGACCGCCGATCCGCCGCTCGATCCGCCGGGCGCGCGGTCGGTGTCCCAGGGATTGCGCGACGGGCCGAACGCGGAGTTCTCCGTGGACGAGCCCATGCCGAATTCGTCGCAGATCGGTCTTGCCGACGATGACGGCGCCGGCGCGCTCGAGCTTGTCGACCACGGTCGCATTGAACGGCGACACGTAGTTCTCGAGGATGCGCGAACCGGCGGTCGTGATCGCGCCGGCGACGGCGATGTTGTCCTTCAACGCGATCGGGACGCCATGGAGCGGCCCGGTCGACCACGCCGGCCGCGTCGAGCGCGCGCGCCCGCGCGAGGGCGCGATCGGCGTCCACGGAGTGGAACGCGTGCAATCGTCCGTTCGCGCGCTCGATCCGATCGAGCGCGAGTCGGCACGCCTCTTCAGCCGACATCCGGCGGGACACGATGGCATCGCGCAGCGCGCGCGCCGTGTCGAACGGTCCGACCATCGGTCAGAGCACCTTGGGAACCTTGAACAGCCCCGTGCGCGGGGACCCGTCCGGCGCGCCCTGGAGCAGCGTGTCGCGGTGGAGCGACGGCACGGGCTCGTCGTCGCGCCAGATCGGACCTGCCAACAACGGGTGAGACGTGGGCTCGACGCCCGTCGTGTCGAGCGCGCGCAGCTCGTCGACGTAGTCGAGGATGTCGCCGAGCTGCCGGGCGAACAAATCGACTTCGTCCGTCGTCAGCTCTATGCGGGCCAGTGTGGCGATTCGCCGCGCATCCTCGGGGCCAAGCGTCAGGGCCATGAGAAACAGGATGCTAGCATGGGAGCTGTGAGCGTCCGCGGATGAACGTGTACCTCGTGCCAGCTGCCGCGTGGACGTCACGAGCTGTACTGCGAAGTGGCGTCGAGCGCTGCCGAGACCGGGCGGGGATCGGGCTCGCTGCGCGAGCGGCTCGTGAACGGTTTCAATCGGATGGTCGCGGAAGGCGAGGCGGCGATTCACGGCCACGAGCCCGACGCGCCGGAGCGCGGACGCCTTCGGCAAATTCATTACACGCCGGGTCGCCGAAGCCGTGGCGGAGCAGCGCCTGCTCTGGCACCTACGTCACGAAACCGAGGTGCGCCTCGTTCATCCGGACGACCTGCCGGCGTCGAGCGCGATCGCCACCGCGAAAGCGCTCATCGGCGCTGACTACGCGAAGCACCGCCGCTGGTGCATCATCGACAGCCTGATTGTGGCGATCACCGGGCCGCTTTTCTTCTTCGTGCCGGGTCCGAACATCGTGTCCTGGTACTTCGCGTTCCGAGCGATTGGCCACTTCTTCGCGCTGCGTGGCGCCAGTCAAGGATTGTCGGGCGCGACGTGGACGGCGGATCCGTCCGCCGAGCTCACCGCGCTCCGCGCCGCGCTCGCGCTCGATCACGACACGCGATCGCGGCGAATCGACGAGATTGCCGCCGCCCTCGGTCTCGATCGTCTGGCCTGGTTCGTCGAGAAGATTGCGTAAGGGCTTCGTTCACCATGAAGGCCTGAAGAATTCCTTTTTGGGCAAACCCGACTGGCGTGGTTCGTCGAAAGATTGGTTGAGGGCTTCGCTCACCATGAAGGCATGAAGAATTTCTTTCTGGGCAAACCCGATTGGATGTCTTCATGACTTCATGGTGACTGCTTCATGGCTTCATGGTGAGCCACGCGGGTTCGTCAGTTTCGTTTCCAATTCCGCCAGCCGTCGCTCGAGCTCCGACACCGCTTTCCGCAGCTCCGGCAACTTTCGCACGAGCACCGTCGACTCGCGCCAGTCGTGCACGTCGCCGGCGGGGATGCCGGCAACATGCTCGCCGTCGGCGATGTCCTTCGTGACGGCGGACTTCGCGCTCACGTGAACACCGCGGCCGAGTCGGAGGTGGCCTGCCGCGCCAGATTGGCCGCGCCATGACGACGGCATCGTCGAGCACCGTGCTGCCGGAGATGCCGACCTGCGCGGCGAGCAGCACGTTACGGCCAATCTTCACGCCGTGCGCGACCTGTACGAGATTGTCGATCTTGGTGCCGCGGCCGATCCGCGTCTCGCCGACGGCCGGACGATCCACCGCCGACTGCGCGCCAATCTCCACGTCGTCTTCGATCACGACCCGGCCGACCTGCGGGATCTTGAGATGCGTGCCGTCTTCGCGCTCGGCAAACCCGAAACCGTCGCTGCCAATGACGGCCGCGTCCTGAATCGTGACGCGGTTGCCGATGACCACCTCGTCACGAATCGAAACCTGCGCGTGAATCGTGCAGTCCTCGCCGATGACCGAGTCTCGGCCGATGACCACGTGCGGATGGACCGCCGTGCGGGCGCCGACGCGGACGCGCGGTCCGAGGACGACAAACGCGCCGACGCTCACGCCGGCGCCGAGCTCGGCGGAGGGATCGATCGACGCCAGCGAACTGATGCCCGGCGCCGGGCGGCTCGGCGGTGTGAGAATGGCGACCGCTTCGGCGACGGCGACGTACGGACGCCGCGCGCGGAGAACCGCGCACGGAGCGATGGGCAGCGACTCATTCGGGGACGTGGCCGAGGTCGCCGCCAGGATGACCGCCGAGGCGCGCGTTCCAGCCAGCCGGCTTGCGTACTTGGGATTGGTGACGAAGGTCACGTCGCCGGGGCCGGCGTCGTCCACGCGCGGCCACGCGCTTCACCTCGATCGTGCCGTCGCCCTCGAGTTGGCAGCCCAGTCGAGTCGGCAAGCTCCGCGAGCGTCACAGCGGCGGAGTATATGGCCTCGGACCCCCATGACATAATCGCGGCAATGAGGCGCAGGCTCTTGGCACCCGTGCTGGCGGTGCTCGGTGGCGTCGTGACGGTCGCGACGCTTGCGGGCGCGCAGTCGGCCCCGTCGGTTCCGCGCCCGACCAAGTTCGACTACACGATGACGCACGCTCGCCAACGGGCTGCAGGTCATCTTCCTCGAAGACCACTCCACGCCGATCGTGCACCTCGCGATGTGGTACCACGTCGGCTCGAAGGACGAGCCCGTCGGCCGCACGGGGTTCGCGCATCTGTTCGAGCACCTGATGTTCAAGGGCTCGCGCAACGTCCGGCCGGACGCGCATCCGTCATTGATCACGAGCATCGGTGGCGAGTCGAACGCCGAGACCGACGAAGACACGACGGTCTACTGGGAGACGGTGCCCGCGCACTACCTGCCGCTCGCGCTCTGGCTCGAGGCCGACCGCATGGCCTCGCTCGAAGTGAGCGCGGAGAAGCTGAAGACCGAGATCGAGGTCGTCAAGGAAGAGCGGCGGATGAAGGTGGAGAACCAGCCGTTCGGCCAGCTCTCCGAAATCATCTTCGACCGCGCGTTCACGACTCACCCGTACAAGCACCCGACGATTGGCAGCCTCCGCGATCTCGAGGCGGCGTCGATCCGGCAGGTGCGCGAGTTCCACTCGACGTACTACGTGCCGAACAACGCGACGGCGGTGCTCGTCGGGGATTTCGAGACGCGAGCAGGCGCAGCAGCTCGTCGAGAAGTACCTGGGGCGCGTGCCGAAGGGGAAGCCGGTGCCGCGAAACATCCCGGCCGAGCCGCCCCACACGATGGAATCGCGGGCGACGCTGACGCAGCCGTGGCCGCTCCCGGTCGTGGTCGTGTCGCATCACATCACGCGGGACGGGCACACCCGACGCGTACCCGCTGCACATCCTGGCGAAGATTCTGTCGGACGGCGACAGCTCGCGCCTGCATCGCTCGCTCGTCTATCAGAAGCAGATCGCGCTTGCTGCGTTCGGCGAGGCCAAGCTCATCGAGCACCCGAACCTCTTCTACGCGGTGGCGATCGTGCAGCAGGGGCAGGAGCCGGCTGTCGTGCAGCAGCGCGCTGCAGGCCGAGATCGATCGGGTCAAGACCGACGGGCGTGACCGCGCCAGGAGCTCGAGCGTGCGAAGCGGCAGTTCGCGCGCGACTACATCATGAGCCGCGACACGGTCCGCCAGAAGGCGCTGCATCTCGGGCATGCCGCGGTGATTCACAGACGACATCACGACGGCCGATCACGAGTTCGACCTCTTCCAGAACGTGACGCTGGCCGACGTGCAGCGCGTGGCCCAGACGTACTTCACCGCCGAGTCGCGGATGCTGCTGACGGTGATGCCCGGGACGGCGGTCGATCCAGGCGGGTCGCGGCAATGAACGGCGTGTGGCTTCGCGCGGTCATGGCGGTCGTGCTGCTCGTCGGGCTTCGATCCGGACTCGCCGGATTCCAGGAATGGCCGCGTGAGCAGCCGCCGGCGCCGCTCGCGGCGCGGCACGTCGCCTTTCCGCCGTACGAGCTGCGGACGCTGTCGAACGGCCTGCAGGTGCTCGCCGTTCCGCACCACGAGCAGCCGTCCGTCGTGCTTCCGCCTGCTCGTGCGCGCCGGCGCCGTTCAGGAACCGGCCGACCGTCCAGGCGTCGCCAGCTTCGTGGCGACGCTGCTCAATCAGGGCACGACGACGAAGTCGGCGGAAGACGATCGCGACGCTCATCGATTCGGCCGGCGGTTTCCTTGGCGTGGCCGCCGGCAACGAGCTCAGCTGGGTCCAGGGCGCCGTCATCAAGGATCGAACCGACGAGGCGCTGGGCCTCGTCGCCGACATGGTGCAGAACCCGGCGTTCTCGCCGGCCGAGATCACGCTGCAGAAGCGGCAGGCGCTCTCGTCGCTGCAGGTCGCGAACGACGATCCGGACTACATCGCCAGCGTCGTGTTCGATCGGCTCGTCTTTGGCCGGCATCCGTACGGTCGTCCGGGCCAGGGCACGGTCGAGTCGATCGAGCGGATCACCCGCGACGACCTCGCCGCATTTCACCGGCAGTGGTTCACGCCGAACAACTCGCTGCTGGCGATCGTCGGCGACCTGCCGCCGGCCGAGGCGTTTGCCGCGGCCGAACGGGCGTTTGGCGGTTGGCCTCGGCGCGACGTGCACGGTCGTCGCGCCGGTCGATCCGCCAGCGCCGTCGCGCCGCGTGGTGGTGATCGACCGGCCCGGCTCGGCGCAGACCGAGATTCGCGTCGGCCACCTGGCGTTTCCCGCGTACGCATCCCGACTACGTCACCTTCGACATGGCGATCCGCATTCTCGGCGGCGAGGGCGCGAACAGGTTCTTCGGCGTGCTGCGTTCGGAACGCGGCCTCACCTACGGCGCCTCGGCGGAGTTCAACGCGTACCGGACGAGCGGCGTCGTCGTGGCCGAGACCGACACGCGCACGTCCGGCACCGGCGAGTCGCTCCGGCTGATGGTGGACGAGTTCGCCCGACTGCAGCGCGACACCGTGCACCCCGCTGAGCTCCAGGGCGCGCAGGACTTTTTCGCCGGCCATTTTCCGTTGTCGATCGAGACGCCGTCCGCGATCGCCGAACAGGTCCTGACGCGTCTTGTTCTACGGCCAGGATCTGGCCGAGATCAATACGTACGTGGACCGCGTCACGGCGGTGACCGCGGCCGACATTCAGCGCGTCGCTCGACAGTGGCTCAAGCCGGATCAGCTCGACGGTCGTGCTCGTCGGCGACGCGTCAGCCTTCGCCAGCCAGCTCAAGGCCGTGGGATTCGGCACGTTCGATCGCATTCCGCTCGCCGAGCTCGATCTGGATTCTCCGACGTTCCGCCGCCAGCCCGGCGCCGCCGGGTCGCGCGCCTGCCGGCCGCGACTGACGGCGGCGCGGCGTGTGACTGGCCAGCCTCACGCAATCTGCCACTGCACGAACGCCCTGAACAGCGAACGGCTGTCGCGTCATGGTCTCGTGCGGCGAGGCCTCCGGCGACCTCTACGCCGAGGGAGCTCGTCGAGGCCTTGCGCTCCCTCGACCCTGGCCGTCGAGGTGTTTGGTTTCGGCGGCGCCACGGCTGCGCGCGGCTGGCGCCGACCTCGTCGGCAGCTACGCCGGCGTTTCGGTGACGGGACTGGTCGAGGCCGCGGCAGTGCTGAGACGCGCGTGGGACATGCTGCGCCGCCTTCGCGATGCAGCCGCCACGCGCCGGCCGGACGTGTTCGTGGCGATCGACTTTCCTGACTTCAACCTGCGGCTTGCTGCCAGCGATTCACGCGTTGGGCATCCCGATCGTCTACTACGTCAGCCCGCAGCTCTGGGCGTGGCGTCCGGGCCGTATCGAGACGATCAAGCGTTACGTGACCCGAATGGCCGTGATCTTTCCGTTCGAGCGCGAACTGTACGAGCGCGCCGGCGTGCCGGTGGAGTTCGTCGGGCATCCGCTCGTCGACCGCGCGATGCCCACGACGCGCTCGGCGCCGTGGCTGCCGGGACGTCGGGTTGTCGGCCGGACCGGCCAGTCGTTGCGCTGCTTCCGGGCAGCCGGCCGAATGAAGTCCGACGCATCCTGCCGGTGCTGGCGGGGGCTGTGCCGGAGATTGCGAGACGGGTACCGGGCGTGCAGTTCGTTGTGGCGCGCGCGCCCAATCTCGACGACGATCTGTTCGCGCGCTTCGAGAGCTCTGCGGCGAGCGGCGGTTCCGCGTCGCGATTGTCGAAGGCGCGGCCGACGAAGTCCTTGCGGCCGCCGACGTCGTGGTCACCGCGTCGGGAACGGCGACCGTGCAGACGGCGCTGCACGGTCGGCCCATGGTGATCGTCTACGGACTGTCGCCGTTGACCTACGCGATCGGCCGACAGTTCGTCCGCGTGCCGTCGTACGGCATGCCGAACTTGATTGCGGGCCGGCAGATCGTGCCCGAGCTGATTCAGCAGGACTCTCACCGCGGACAACGTCGCGCGCGAAACGGTGAGCCTGCTCACCGATTCCGCGCGCGCCGACCGCGTGCGTGTCGGACCTGGCCGAGGTGCGTCGCGCGCTCGGCGAACCGGGCGCGTCGATGCGGGTCGCGCGAATCGTGCTCGACGTCGCGGAGCGGCGCATGCTCCCGCAGAGGCGCGATAGACTGGCAGCCATGCGGCGACGTCGGCGGCGCTGGACCTGCCGATCGGCGACCGCTCTGCGATCGCCACGCTCTTCGCCAGCGTCACCGAGCCCGCTCACCCTTCGGCAACTCGCCTCCAGCGCCACGCTGATCGTTCGCGGATCGATCATGGACGTGCAGCGCGTTTCCAGTGCCGGGCCGGGGCATCGAGTCGGTGGCGACCATCGCGGTCGAGCGCGTGATCAAGGGTGATGCGAGTCAGTTCATCGCCGTTCACGTGCCAGGCGGCGTCGTCGGGCCGCTACCGGCAGGATCACGTCGGTGCGCCCGCGCTGCGCGCCGAATCAACAGGCCGTGTTTTTCCTCAAGCGCGGCGCCGACAACGGGTGGCGGCCCTGTCGGCAGGTCTGCAGGAGTCGTGCGCGTGCTGACCGAGCCGGCGACCGGCGGCGGCTCGTGTCGCCGGTGATTGTCCAGGGCCACACGGCGTCGGTCGGCCCCGTCGTTCGCGGAGACGAACGCCGGCGGAGTCTGTCGGTCGAGGAGTTCGAGGCGCTTGTCGCGGTGGTCATCGGCGACTCGGGCGCGCAGTCCTCACCTGTCGACTGCGGGGGCGCCAGTGAGGCGACTGGCGCGCCGCTGCTCGTGCGCTCGGCGTCGTCGTGACGCTCGCGCTCGGTCTCGATGCGTACCTGAAAATCGGGTTCGATATCGGCGGCACCGTCGTCGGCATTCGCTGGCCGAACGGCGTGCGCTACTTCGTCACGAATCGCGACGTGCCCGGCGTGCCGGCGCCGGAGTTCCGCGCGCGCAATCGGAGCGCGCGTTTTCCACGTGGACGAACACGGGATCGTCTGCCGTCTCTTCCGAGTTCGTCGGATTCGTGAGCGCGCGCCGGGTGTCGACGAAGGGGCCTCGGTGATTGGATTCGTGCCGCTGGACGACGACACGCGTGCTGGGCGAGACATCTTTCGTCTGGACGAGGATGACAGGCGAGATTCGTCGAGTCGGACATCGTGCTGAACTCGTACTTTGCCGTGGTCGGTCGCCCCGGCGGTGAGCCGGGCCGTCACGACGTCGAATCCATCGTGTTGCACGAGGTGGGGCACTGCTCGGCCTCGGGCACTCCGCGCTCGGGGAAACCGAGCTGCTCGAGAGCGATCGGCGCCGCGTGATTGCAAAGGCGCGGTGATGTTTCCGATTGCGTTTCCGCCCGGCAACATCAGCGGATCGCGTGCTGTCGACCGACGACATCGCGGGCGTGTCCGACATCGTATCCGACGCCTCAGCGTCAACCGCGAGACGGGCTCGGTCGACGGGCCGTGTTCGTTCGCGTGGCCGAGGCGTGTTCGGCGCGCACGTCGTCGCGCACAACATCAGTACCGGCACGATGAACGCGACCTTTTCGCTGTCGGCCGAAGGCGAGTTCGTGCTGGCGGGGCTCGAGCCGGCGTCTACGTGATTCGCGTCGAGCCGCTCGACGATGCGTCCATCGACAGCTTCTTCGACACGGACGCGTCGGTCGATGCGGATTTCTGCGCGTACGTTCGCCCCAGCTTGCGGTCGTGCCCGCAGGCGGGCGTGGGGACCCATCGAGATCGAGGTCGAGCCAAGTGACGGCATGCAGGCAAAGCTGGACCAAGAAACCGAAGCGCTTCTACATGGCCTACACGAGCTACATGCGCTACATGCACGCCGCAGTGTCGTGTCTGTCTCGCGATCTTCGCCGCGCCGGCCGTCGGCACAGACGGGTTACGGGGTTACGAGCTCTCGATCGGCGCGGTCGCGATGGGCCCGATGCCGTTCGGCGAGAGCGACGCCACGTTCTCGCGGCCGAGCGGCGAGTCCGCTGCTGGTGTTCAACAGCGACATCAGCATGGGACCGGGTCCAGGAGCCGAGGTCCACTTTGGACGTTCGGTGGGATCCCGGCTCGCGCTCGAGGTCACGGGCACGTGGACGTTCACGACGATTCGCGCCGAGGTGTCGACGGACTTCGACAACGCGCCGGACGCCACGCTGACCGAGGACCTGTCGCGCTTCTCGGTCGAGGGTTCCGCCTTGTGGCGGCTGGCAGGCGGCGCCAAACGCGCCCTTTATCTCCGTGGCGGTGCAGGCTGGATGCGCGAGCTCACCGGCGGCGCGACGCTGGCCGAGACCGGCGTCATCGGCAACGTCGGCGCCTCCGTGAAATACTGGTGGGGCGCTTCAACTTCCGATCCAGCGTCGCCGGCTGGGCCTGCGGCTGGACGGGCGCGCCGTCCTGCGATCGGGCGGCGTCGATCTCGGCGCGGAGGGCGTCCGCGCTCGCGCCTGCGGCGTCAGCGGATCTGATGATCGGCTTTTGACTCCTCAACCATGTCACTCAATTCATTCGGCACGCGCTCCTCTCTGACGGTCGGATCAGACACGTTCGACATCTACAGCCTTCCCGGCGCTCGAAAGATCCGGCTACGGCGACCTGAACCGGCTTCCGTTCTCGTTGAAGATCCTGCTCGAGAACCTCCTCAGGCGCGAGGACCAGGCGTTCGTGCACGCCGAGGACATCCGGGCATTGGCTGGATGGCGTCCCGGCGTGTCGCCGGCGAAGGAAATTTCGTTCATGCCGGCTCGCGTGCTGCTGCAGGACTTCACCGGCGTGCCGTGCGTCGTCGATCTCGCCGCGATGCGTGACGGGATCGTTCGACTGGGCGGTGACCCTGAACGCGTCAACCCGCTGCAGCCCGTCGAGCTCGTCATCGATCACTCGGTCCAGGTGGATCACTTTGGGCGGCCCGGATTCCCTCGCGCTCAATGCCGAGCTGGAGTACCAGCGCAATCGCGAGCGGTACGTGTTCCTGCGCTGGGGACAGACCGCGTTTCGCAACTTCCGGGTCGTTCCGCCCGAGACGGGCATCGTCCACCAGGTCAACATCGAGTACCTCGCTCGCGTCGTCTGCCGCGACACGATCGCCGGCCGTCCCGTGGCATATCCCGACACCGTGTTCGGAACGGACTCGCATACGACGATGGTGAATGGTCTCGGCGTCGTGGGATGGGGCGTCGGAGGCATCGAGGCGGAGGCGGCGATGCTCGGCCAGCCGAGCTCCATGCTCATCCCGCCGGTCGTCGGCTACAAGCTGTCCGGGCAATTGCCGGAAGGGACGACGGCGACCGATCTCGTGCTGACCATCACGGAGGCGCTGCGCAAGAAGGGCGTCGTGGGAGCGTTCGTCGAGTTCTACGGACCGGGGCTGGCGCACCTGACGATTGCGGATCGCGTGACGCTCGGCAACATGTGTCCGGAGTACGGCGCGACCGTGGCGATCTTCCCGATCGATAACATGACGCTCGAGTATCTGCGCTTCACCGGCCGCGACCCGGATCAGGTCGCGCTCGTCGAGTCGTACGCCAAGGCGCAGGGCTTGTTCCGGACCGACGATTCCCCCGAAGCCATCTACACGGACACGCTCTCGCTCGACCTGGCGACCGTGGAGCCGAGCCTGGCTGGTCCACGGCGTCCGCAGGATCGCGTTCCGCTCACACGTGCGAAGGCGTCGTTCTCAGCCGCGCTGCCCGACCTCCAGAAGGGCATCAAGAAGCCGGCCCCGCAACGGGCGGGGCAGGCGGCGCTGCCGTGGCCGAGGCGGTCGAGACCACGATCGAGCACGGCTCGGTCGTCATCGCGGCGATCACGAGCTGCACGAACACCTCGAATCCGAGCGTGATGATTGCGGCGGGCCTCGTGGCGCGGAAGGCCGTCGAACGCGGTCTTCGCAGCAAGCCGTGGGTCAAAACGAGCCTCGCGCCGGGATCCAAGGTCGTCACCGACTATCTCGTCAAAGCCGGCCTGCAGTCATACCTCGACGAGCTCGGCTTCAACCTCGTCGGGCTACGGGTGCACGACCTGTATCGGCAACAGCGGGCCGCTGCCGGACGCCATCGCGGCGGAGGTGCGCGAGCACCATCTCGTCGTGTGCTCCGTGCTCTCCGGCAACCGCAATTTCGAGGGCCGTATTCAGCAGGACGTCCGCGCGAACTACCTCGCGTCGCCGCCGCTGGTCGTGGCGTACGCCCTCGCCGGAAGCATGAATGTCGATCTGACCCGGGAGGCGCTCGGGACCGATTCCACAGGGCGGCCCGTCTACCTCAAGGACATCTGGCCGACTCAGCAGGAGATTCAGACAGACCATGCTGGCGGCCGTGTCGGCGGAGATGTTCCGTCGTCAGTACGCCGGGGTGTTCGAGGGCGCCGAACGGTGGCGCGAGCTGCCGGTGCCGACGGGCAGCCAGTTCGCGTGGGACGACACGTCGACGTACATTCGCAACCCGCCGTTTCTCGAGAACGTCTCGCTGGCCCCGGATTCGCCGACCGAGATTCGCGGCGCGCGCGTGCTCGCATTGCTCGGCGACAGCATCACCACCGATCACATCTCGCCGGCCGGCTCGATCAAGGCTGACACGCCGGCCGGGCAGTATCTGATCGCGCAGGGAGTGTCGCCGAAGGACTTCAACTCCTACGGCGCGCGGCGTGGCAATCACGAAGTGATGATGCGGGGCACCTTCGCAAACGTGCGGCTCCGCAACGCGCTCGCGCCCGGTACGGAAGGCGGCTGGACTTCGCACCTGCCCGACGGCAAGGTGATGTCGATCTACGATGCGTCGGTCGTGTACCGTGACGCGCGGGTTCCTCTTCTGGTCATTGCCGGCAAGGAATATGGCTCGGGTTCCTCGCGTGACTGGGCGGCAAAAGGCGCCATGCTCCTCGGCGTCAAGGCGGTCATCGCCGAGAGCTTCGAACGCATCCACCGGAGCAATCTCGTCAACATGGGCGTCCTGCCGCTGCAGTTCCGGGCGGGGGAGACCGCGGCATCTCTTGGGCTGACGGGCCGCGAACTGTTCGACATGGTCGGCTCGGGCGCGGCACTCACGCCCCGCGGCGGACTCACGGTGCGTGCCGCCCGTGAAGGCGGGGAGACCGTTGTGTTCACGGTGGACGTCCGCGTCGATACGCCGGAAGAGCTCACGGCGTTCCGGCACGGCGGCATCCTGCCGTACGTCTTGCGGCGGCTCGTGAGCCAGGCGCACTGACCAGCAGCGACTTGAGGATCTGATCCCGGATTTCATCAATGAGCCATGAGCCTCACATCCGAGTCGGTGAAGGCGAAGGCTGCCGCACTCGGATTCGATTTGTGCGGCATCTCGGCGGCCGAGCGGCATCCACGTCTGGCCCGGCTGGCTGACTGGATTGCCGAGGGCCGGGCCGGGGACATGTCCTACCTGGCGCGGTCGCTCGACGAGCGCCTGGATCCTCGCCACGTCCTCACGACCGCGCAAAGCGTGGTGTCGGTCGCGACGGTCTACAACTCGGCGCGGCCGGACCCCGGTGAGCACGAGCGGGCCAGGGCACGTCTCGGTCGCGCGGTACGCGCGTGGCGAGGACTATCACGACGTGCTGCGCCGACGACTGCGCAAGCTCGTGGCCTGGATGGTCGACGAGGCGGGTCCGGGATTCGAAGCGTTCTCGTGCATCGACAACGGACCGATCCAGGAGCGCGTGTTCGCCGAGCAGGCCGGCCTCGGATGGATTGGCAAGAACACCTGTCTGATCAACCCGCAGCTCGGGTCCTGGATCGTCCTGGGCGAGGTGCTCGTCAGTCAGGCGCTCGAGACCGATCGGCCGGGCGTCGATCAGTGTGGAACGTGCACGCGCTGTCTCGACGCGTGCCCAACGGGCGCGCTCCCTGCCGCGTACACGCTCGACGCCACACGCTGTCTTTCATATCTGACGATCGAACAGCGCGGCACCGTGGAACCCGAACTTCGGTCGTCGATTCGGGAGCAGATTTTCGGCTGCGACATCTGTCAGGACGTGTGTCCCTGGAACCGGCGTCCAGCCGTGAGCGCCGATCCGGCCTGGGCCGCGCGGCCGATGCTCGGCGGGAGCCGTCTCGTGGACCTGTGCGCGCTCACCGACGCGGACTGGAGCCGGATGCTGAAGGGCAGCGCGCTCCGACGAGCCGGACTGCACCGGCTGCGTCGGTCACTCGGCGTACGCCACGGTGCATTTGCCGGCCGCCGAGCGCGCACACGCGCTGGACGCGCTCGCGGCCCATCCATCCGGGCACCAGTCTCAGGTGGCTGAGGCGATCGCCTGGGCGCGCCAATGGGCAAGTGGGGTAAGGTCTTGAATTGACGTACGGCGCCACCTACGTCATGACAGGAACGACGCCGTACGTCAATTCAAGACCTGACCCCATCCTGCTAATATCGAGGAATGTCGCTCGCACCGACGCTGCTGTTGTCGATGCCGCAGCTGATCGATCCCAACTTCGCGCGGACGGTCATCCTGCTCTGCGAGCACGCCCCGGACGGGGCGTTCGGTCTCATCGTCAATCGGCCATCCGAGATTCCCGCTGCCGAGGCCGTCAAGCTCGAGCCGCGGCTCACGAACCCGAACGACCTTCCGCTCCTTCTCGGCGGCCCTGTCGAACCTGAGCGTGGCTGGATTCTGACCGCGGCGCTCCCCGAAGGCGTCGAAGCCCGCAGCATCGGCGCTGGCCTCTACCTGTCCGCATCGCCCGTGTTGCTTCGACGCGTTCTCAGCGCGCGTCCGATGCCGCGTCGCACGCAGGTCCTGGCGGGCTACGCGTGCTGGGGGCCGGGCCAGCTCGACGAAGAGCTGGCGCAATCCGCCTGGCTCATCATGCCGGTTGAGCTCGATTTGATCTTCGAAATCCCCGCGCCCGCGGCGTGGGAGATGGCCATTCGCCGTCTCGGCGCCGATCCCCATCTGCTCCAGATGGGACATGGAGTGCACTGAGAAACCTGTTAAGTCAGAAGTTAGAAGTCAGAAGTCAGAAGCAACTGGGCGCTAGTCAATCGTGCCGGTAAGTAGCTTCGAACTTCTAACTTCTCAATTCTAACTTGTCACGTTCAGCGAAGTAATTCCTCCAGCAACGCCCTTGCCTGAGGGTCGCTGAACCGGCCGAGGGCCGACACGGCGTCCTTGCGTACGACGACGTTCGGATGGGTCCTGGCGAGCTGGATGAGCGCCGGCGCGGCGACGGGCTCGGGCAGCGAGCCAATCCCGGAAATGATTCGCCGCTTCGCCTCGTCATCGGGCTCCTTGTCGAGCATCGCCAGCGCTGTCGAGAGCGCGGGCTGACCGGCGCGCCGGATATAGCGCATCGCGGCCTCGCCGCGAACGCTGGCGTCGGCGTCCGTCCGCGCGATCTCGAGCAGCATGTCCGTTGTTTTCTCCGTGCGGACTCTGCGCGAGCGCGCCGACAAAGCTTCGACGCAGGTCGCGGCCGCGTTCGCTCTTGATCAGTGCGACGACCCGATCGAAGCCCGTCGCGCCGCCATGGGCCGCGAGGCCCGTGGCGGCCTGTCGCCGCAACGCGCCGTCGGCGGTCGCGGTGCTGCTGAGCCGATCGAGCACCGGCAGAGCGGACGGATCCTGATGCAACGCCAGCGCGGAGACGGCCGACTCGGCGAGACGCCGGGTTGCGCTGACGTTCAGCGCCTCGGCGCGGGTCAGCCCGTCGAGGTATTTCACGCTTTCGGCCGGGGTGACGCCGGTCAACCACGTGATCGTCGCGCCACCGGCGTCCACCGGGCAGTCATCGCCGATCGAGCGGAGGCGTTCCAGCCGGCCGTCAACGAGTCGGGCCAGAACCACGAGCGACGTGCCGCCCTCGAGACGGACTGGACCGCCCGGTGGAGCGAGCGCGGTCGGACGCGCGCCGTCCGTACGCTCGAGCGTCTCACCGCGCACGAACGTGTTGCCGTCGCTCCAGGTCGAGCAGAGCGTGCGGTCGCCGGCGACCATCGGCACGCTCCACCCGACCCACGTGGGCGATCCGCTCGCGCCCGCCGCGGTGATTTCACGCGCGATCGACGTCGCGGCCCGCGATTCCACGCGGCCGTTCTGGATGTTCGGGCGCTGCCCTTCGGCTGCGCTCAGGGCAAGCGCCGCGAGGTCCACGACGATCAGGGCCAGACGCACATCGCAGCCTCCGGACGCAACTCCGCACCTGCGACACTCGCACCTCCGAACCAACCTCACGCACCTTCGAACCAACCTCGCACCTTCGAACCTGCGCACCTTCGAACCTACTTGATCATCTCCATCAGATAGTCCGCCGCGACCTTGTCGCGGCCGGCCATCTCGGAGATCGCCGAGACGATCTCGCGCTTGAGTTCGAGGTTCGTCTCCTTGCGCGCGATGGCGACGAGCGCGGTGGCGTTGTTCTGCGAGCGGAAGGCACTGATGATCGAGCGCTTCGCCTCGCGTTCCTGTTCGCTGGCGTAGAGATCGACGAGCAGCGTGCCGGTCGTCTCGGCGTTCTGGTTGCCGAGATTCCGGAGCGCGCGCAGGCGAACCTTCGGCTCCTTCTCGGTCTTGACGATCTGCATGAGCTGTTCGGTGGCGCCCATGGACGCGAGGACGTTCACGATCTGGATTCGAAGCTCCGGATCCTGCTCCGCTCTGGTAGATCGCTCATGAGCTCCGCCGGCGCCGCGAGGTTCTGGAGCCGGTTCAGCGCGGTCCGCTTGTTGTCCGCGACTTCGGTCCGGCTCTTCACGATCGCGACGAGCGCTGTCTTGTTGCCGGCGTTGCCGTACGCCTCGATCACCGCGCGCCGAATCGTCGGATCCTGCGAGCCTCGTAGATCTCACGGAGCTCGGCCTCGGTCGTCTGTCCGTCGCGGCGCGAGACGAGATTCCGAATTGCCTCGACCTGCAGCTCCGGGCTGCCGCCGCCCTTCGCGTATCGCAGCAGAATCTGATGCGCGCGCGGGTCCTTGCTGAGCGCGAGCACGAAGAGCGCCCGCCGCTTGTTGCCGAGCGTGTTGGCGCCGTTCAGCACGCCTTCGAGCAGTGGAATGGCCCGATCCGGGTCGGTGTTCGCGATGCCGTTGATCGCGATGAGCTTGAGCTCGTCGTTGGCATCGAGCGTCTGCGGATCGACACGCTGGCCAGCCAGGCGCCGGACGTCCGCCTCGAGCACTTTCGCTTCAGCCAGATACCGGCTCTGCGGGTAGTCGCGGCGCAGCGCGGCGATCGTGGCCAGCGCGTCATCGGTGCGCACGAGCCGCGCCTGCGAGAACGCCTTCCAATAGGTGGCCGCATCCGCGTTGGAACCCTTCAAGGCGATCACGCGATCGAACTGCAGGATCGCGCGGTCGTACTGCCGATTCTGCAGGGCGCTGAGACCGTTGTTGTACATCCCGCGCTCGTCGCCGTCACGGCCGCGGCCGACGATGACCGGACCCTGCGGGCCAACGACCGTCACGGGACCCGAGGTCCAGCGACCGTGATCGGACCCTGAAACTCGAACGGCTCGAACGTGAAGTCGTTGCGGAAGTTCAGCAGGTTGAGGTCGTTGTCGACGCTGGCCAAGCGCGACGCCAGCGGCCTTGTCGGCGATCTTGGCCTGCACGTCGGCCGAGAGCTTGAACTGCTTGTCCTGCAGCTCGAACATCTTGTCCTGGAGCTCCCACAACTTGCTGGAATCCGGCCACACCGGGAACGCCCAATCGCGGCACCGGCGGCGACCACGGGAGCGGGCGGCACGGGCGGAACGGGGGCAACGACCGGCGACGGTGGCACCGGCGGGAGCGGCGCGACGGGCACCGCTTGGGCCGCCGGCGATCGCGGGCAACAGGACGAATCCAGCCAGAACAGATCACTCACTCGTCTTCCATAGGAGGTAGCCTCACTCACTCGGAATAGGTCAAACGCGTCTGGCGGCCGCGAATGTCGCTCGCGACCGCTCGGACTTTGAACAACAGGGCGTCGTCTTCAATACGAGCCCGCAGGAAATCGACATTGCGGCGGTCCACCGCGTCCGGCGCGGCCGCCACTTCCACGAGAACACCCTCGAGGTCTTCGAGCATGTTTGCGACTTGCAGTTCGCCGGTCTGGCGCGCGGTCTGCCGATACAGGCGGCCGGACGCCACGAGCTCGTCCGCGGTCGTGCGCTGGAACGTCCACGCGTCGGGTCTCCGCCGCCGGCCGGCTGTGCGTTCATCACTTCGACGAGCAGGATCTCCGTCTGAGACAGATGCTCGGTCACCGCCGTCAGCAGCACGCGCTCCTGCGCGTCATCGCTCGGCGCCGCCGGCCTCGTCGGCCACGGTCGGGACGGCGGTCGCCGGCGTCGTGTCGTCGCCAGCGTGATCCACGTCATCGTGCCGGCGATGACCGCGACGAGCGCGGCGGCGAGCGCCCCGACAACGGCCAGCCGGCCGTGGAACCAGCCGGTCCGGCGCGGCGGCAGCTCACGGCTCACGCGCGCCCACATGACCCGCTCGAAGCTCTCGTCGGGCTCCGGCACGGGGACGGCCGTGACCGCGCCGAGGACGCGGTCAGTTCGCGCCACGCCGCCGCGCATGACGAGCAGTCCGCGAGGTGCGCTTCGGTCTCAGACCGAATCTCGTTCGGCGCCTCGCCGTAGTAGTGGAGGATGAGTTCGTCCTCCGTTGGGTGCCAATTCACGTTCATGTTCTCCTCTTACGCCTGGGCGCGGCTCGCCGGCCGGCCGCCGAGCGGCCGGCAGTTCCCTTTACGAACGGCTCGAGCGCCGCCCGCATTTTCCTGACCGCGCGGAACACGGCGTGCTTCGCCGCGTTCGTCTTGAGATCCAGCGCCTGACAGATCTCCTCGATCGTGCAGCCCTGGTAGTGGCGCATCAGGAACGCCGCACGCTCCTGCGGCGCTCAACTCCAGGAGCGCACGCTGGATCGAACCGTCGATCTCGGTCGCGAACACGAGGTCGTCTGCGGCCGGCACTCTCGTTTCGGGTGCTCGTCGCTCCAGGACGTCCAGGCTCTCCGGCCGGTCGCGATGCTGGCGCGTGCGGGTGTAGTCCACCGCGCAGTTGAACGCGATCCGATAGAGCCACGTCCCGAAGTTCGATCGGGCCTCGAACCGATCCATCTGCTTGTAGGCCCGCACGAAAGCCTCCTGCACCACGTCCTCCGCGTCCTCTGGCCGTCCGGTCATCCGGTAGGCCAACCGATAGATGCTTCGGCTGTGCCGCTCGACGAGCAGGCGAAAGGCGTCCTCGTCGCCGCGGCGCGCTCTCGCGACCGCGACCTCGTCGTCCGGGTGCATCTGGGCAGTTAGACGAGACGGGCCGGAAGTGGTTAGGGCGGGGGCGTCAGCGGCCATCGGCCTCAAATCTGCATGCTATTCTGCGTCGGATGTTCCGGCGGCAGACGAGTGGGTCCGTCGTGTGCACGTCCTGCGGCTACCTCGTCGGGGTCAATGACGAGAAGTGTTACCACTGCGGCCGCCGGAATCCAGGCCTCTGGGGTTTCGCTCCCGCCCTCCGCAACCTCGGGCACGACATGGGCTTCGTGCCCTTCGTCACAGGCGTCTGCATCGTCCTGTACGTGCTCGGCCTGGTGATGTCGGTGTTCGCGGGCCAGTCGATTACGAGCGGCGGCCTGTTCGGCATGCTGTCCCCGGCCTGGAACGTCCAATTGATACTCGGCGCGTCGGGGGCCGGCCCCATCTTCGAGCTTGGCCGCTGGTGGACGGTCCTGACGGCCGGCTGGCTTCATGGCGGACTGCTCCACATCCTGTTCAACGTCATGTGGATTCGTCAGCTTGCGCCTGCCGTCGGCGAGATGTACGGTCCCGGGCGCATGGTGATCATCTATACGGTCGCCTCCGTCGTGGGCTTCACCGCAAGCTCGGTCATGGGTCTGTTCCCGATTCCGTTTCTCGCCGGCGGAATTACCACGCTCGGCGCGTCGGCGGCGATCTTCGGATTGCTCGGCGCGCTCGTGTACTACGGCAGGCGAGGCGGGTCGAGCATGGTGGGCAGCCAGGCGTGGTCGATGGCGGTGTTCATGTTCATGTTCGGGCTGATCATGCCGGGCGTGGACAACTGGGCTCACGCCGGGGGCTTTGCCGGAGGCTATCTGATGGGGCGGGTGCTCGACCCTCTCAAGCCCGAGCGCATCGACCACATGATCGGCGCCGTCGTGTGCCTCGGTCTCACGATCCTGACCATCGTGTTCTCGGTGGTGCACGGGCTGATGCTTGGGATGCAGTACTGGTAGATGCGCAAGCCTGTCGTGCTCGTCACCGGCGCCTCGGGCGAGATCGGCCACGGCCTGCTGCAACGGCTGGCCGCGATTGGCGCGCGCGCGGTCGTGACGCTCGACGTCGTCCCACTCGATCCCGGCGTGCGGCAGTACGTGCAACGCGAGGTGCCGGGATCGATTCTCGACCGGTCGCTGCTCGAACGCATCCTGGCCGAGTACCGAGATCGATCAGATCTTTCACCTCGCGGCGCTCCTGTCCACACGCGCGGAGTTCTCGCCGCCGAGCGCGCACGAAATCAACGTGGGCGGCACGCTCGGCCTCCTCGAGTTCGCGCAGAGAGAAGCCGAGTCGCACGGCCGTCCGGTGACATTTCTGTATCCGTCGTCTATCGCCGCGTACGGCCTGCCCGACGTCGAGACGAAGCGCACGGCCGGCCGGGTCCGGGAGTCCGAGTGGGCCGCGCCGACGACGATGTACGGGTGCAACAAGCTGTACTGCGAGCATCTCGGCCGGTACTACGCGCGGCATTACAAGCAGCTGTCGGTGGATCGGCCACGCGCCGGCGTGGACTTTCGATCGCTGCGGTTTCCGGGCCTGATTTCGGCGGCCACGGTGCCATCCGGCGGGACGTCCGATTACGCGCCGGAGATGTTCCACGCCGCCGCGCAAGGACTCCCGTACGCGTGCTTCGTCCGGCCCGACACTCGCATTCCGTTCATGGCCATGCCGGACGCGGTGGACGCGCTGATGGCGCTCGCGGACGCGCCGCGCGATCGGCTGACGTTGACGGCCTACAACGTGCGCGCGTTCGCGCCAACGGCGGACGACGTGCGCCGCGAAGTGCTCCGCGCGTTTCCCAACGCGGCGGTGACGTTCCAGGTGGATTCGAAGCGCCAGGGCATCCTGGACTCGTGGCCCGAGGACACGGACGACAGCGCAGCCCGCCGCGACTGGGGCTTCAACCCGGCGTACGACTTCGATGGCGCGGTGCGGGACTATCTGATTCCCGGGATTCGCGGAAAATACGGGACGCGGATGGAGTCAGAAGTCAGCAGAAGTCAGAAGTCAGGAACGTCGACGACATTCAGACTTCTGCCTTCTGTACTTCTAACTTGTCGATTAGAATTACCCATGCCTAAGCTGACCGTTGTCGATGTCGGTTCGTTCGAAGTCCCCCTCAACAAGCGTCTGGTGCTCGCGCTCGAAGAGGACGCGGGCATCGATCAATTGCACCGCTGCGGAGGGCGCGCACGCTGCACGACGTGTCGCGTGGAGTTCGTCTCAGGCGAGCCAGAGGCCTACACCAAGGCCGAGACGATGGCACTGGCCGAGAACGAGGCGACCGGCGTCCGTCTCTCGTGCCAGATTCTGTGCGAGCACGACATGACGGTTCGAGCGATCAGCCGACTGGCGGGCAGCGGCAAGTCCGACGCCGGCCCGAAGCCTCAGCCCTTCATCGAACCGCCGCCCGAATACTGACCGGGTCCTGCGACGCCGGCCAGCACATGATTCCTTCGTCGGTGCTCGTCTCGGCGTATCGCGAGGGCATTTTTCCCATGGCCCTCGAGGACGGCGAGATTGGCTGGTTCTCGCCCGATCCGCGCGGCGTCATTCCGCTCGACACCTTTCACGTGCCGCGACGGCTGCAGCGCGTCGTGCGGAGTGACCAGTGGACCGTGCGGGTCGACACGCACTTCGAGGATGTCATGCGCGCCTGCGCGGAACGGCCGGGCGAAGGCACCTGGATCAGCGACGAGATCCTGGAAAGCTACGTCGAGCTCCATCGGCTCGGATGCGCGCATTCGGTCGAGGTCTGGCGCGACGAGGCGCTCGTCGGCGGTCTGTACGGCGTGCACCTCGGCGGCGCCTTCTTTGGCGAGTCGATGTTTCACCGCGTCACCGACGCCTCGAAGGTCGCGCTCGTGGCGCTCGTCGAGCGCCTTCGCGCAGGCGGGTTCGTCCTGCTGGACACGCAGTGGACGACGGCCCACCTCGAGCAGTTCGGCGCCGTGGAAATTCCGCGGAAGGAGTACCTGCGCCGATTGAAAGAGGCGCTCCGGGTCAGGGCTGAGTTCTGCCAGTCTGCCTAACCCAAGCCGGCTCCAAGCCTGTCTAGTGCTGTACCGAGTACGGCTCACTCAGCGTGAACGTCGCGATCTTCACGTCGAAGGGTTCGCCCGACGAAGTGGCCATGTGGTAGGTGCCTTCCATCGTGCCGAACTGCGTGGTCAGCGGGCAGCCCGACGTGTAGGTGAAGGACTCGCCGGGGGCGATCACGGGCTGCTGGCCGACGACGCCCGGCCCACGGACTTCCTCTACTTCGCCGGCGCCATTCGTGATAATCCAGTGCCGCGACATCAGCTGGACGGACTCGTCGCCCTCGTTCTTGATCGTGATGGTGTACAGGAAGAACCATTCGTTGGCCTGCGGCCGCGACCGGGCCGGGGCGTACTCGGACACGACCGACACGCGAACGCCGCGCGTCACCGCTTCGGACGTGAACATGCCGACATCATGAACGATCGCCCGGACCAACGGCAACCGGCCCCGGCCGGGCTGTGCGCCACCTGCCGTCATGCGCGGGACGATCGTCAGCGCCCGCGGCAGCCGTTTCGTCCTGTGCGAACGGTCGCAGACTGACCCGCGGTATCCCGCCGCTACCCGCCGGCCTGCCGGTCGACGGAACCGTGTCGCGTGGCTACGAGCCGAAAGCCGCGTCGAGTAAGCTCACTGAACCTCGACTCTCATGCACGAACTCCTGATTGCGCTCGTGACCCTGACGTTCCTCGAGATCGTTCTCGGGGTGGACAACGTCATCTTCATCTCGATCCTGTCGGCCAAGCTCCCGAAGGAACAGCAGAAGCGGGCCCGCCGCGTCGGCCTCATCGCCGCGATGGTGATGCGCATCGGCGCTGCTCTGGTCGATTTTCTGGATTTCGCGGCTGACCGAGCCGCTGTTCGAGGTGCTCGGACCGTGGTCGATCTCGGGCCGCGACCTGATCCTGATCGGCGGCGGCCTGTTCCTGCTCGCCAAGGCGACCTACGAGATTCACGACAAGCTCGAAGGGGCCACGAGGGCGGACCGGCCAGGCCGGCGGCGTCGTTTGCCAGCGTCATCGGCCAGGTGATGATGCTCGACATCGTGTTCTCGCTCGATTCGGTCATCACGGCGATCGGCATGGCCGACGACCAGCGCGTCATGATCGCGGCCGTCGTGCTGGCCGTGCTCGTGATGCTCGTGGCCGCCGAGCCCATCAGCGCGTGGTCGAGACGCACCCGACCATCAAGATCCTGGCGCTGTCGTTTCTGCTGCTCATCGGCATGTCGCTCATGGCCGACGGCCTCGGCCAGCACATCTCGAAGGGCTACATCTACTTCGCGATGGGTTTCTCGGTGTTCGTCGAGATGATCAACATCCGTGTCCGGCGGAAGCACGCGCCCCGTGCAGCTCCACCCGAAGTACGAGAAGTAACAGTGCACTCGCTTGCCGGCGTCGTGCCTGGCCTGTTGGCCGCGATCGGCTCGGCGGCCAGGCAGTCGAGCCGCCGGAGCGCGAGTCTCTCCGACCGCCAGTCGGGCGTTCGTCAGCTTCGACGCGCTGATGGCGGACATCGCGGGCGCCGACGTTCTGTTTCTGAACGAGCACGGGGACACGCCTGACATCCATCGTTTCGAGGCGGCCGTGCTCCAGGCCCTCGCAGGCCGGCGGGACGTCGTCGCTCGCGCTCGATGTCGTCGATCGCGCCGCGCAGGATCCTCTGGAGCACTTCCAGATGCAGCATCTGTCGGATGATGAGTTCCTGGCTCAGACGAAAATGTCGCTGGGCGCCGGGGCCGGCATATCTGCCGCTCATGAAGCTCGCGATTGCGCGCCGCTGGCCAATCGTGGCGACCGGCCCGCCGACAGACGGGTGGTGAGGATTCGATCGCCGCGGCGCTCGTCCAGTCCATCACATCGGATCGACGGCCGAGACACGCCCGTTGCTCGTCAGTCTTCACGCCGGCGCCGAGATCGCGTCATCGCCAGCGGCGGCCGAGCTCGTTCATGCGCAGTCGCCCGGCCGACGTGCGGTGGTTGTGCAACTCGTTGCCGCTCCATCGCTCGAAGCGGACGATGCCGCCCGCCAACGTCTGCAAGCGTAGGCTACGTGGTTTACACGGCGACTCACTGATAGAAGCCTTCTGACTTCTGACTTCTACTTCTACTTCTAACTTCTTACAAGCGCCACCCTGTGCCGGCCCGAGTGCAGGTAGTTCATGGTCTGCACGGTGACGAGCATCGTGAAGTCGAGCTTGGTGCGATCCTCCGGATAGCATCAGACGCAGGTTGAGCTCGTCGCACCGCTCGATCATGTCCTCGATCACCCGATCAATCGTGTACTGGTACGAGCCGGTCCATTCGGCGACGAGCCGGCGCACGTCGCGGCGGATCGAATGGATGAACCGCGACGCTTTCCTGTTCGCCGGTGTTCCGGCGCGTCCGAGAACAAGCGGCGCAGGTCGCGGTCGTAGAAGTTCGGGTGCTCCAGCCCGTAGTGCGCGCGCTTCTTCGCGTAGTGGCTCCCAGCGTCGTCCGCAGCCGCTCGATCGGTTCGACACGGCGCCGCGAGTCGCCACAACCGGCCGCTGCCCGGAGATTTCCTTCATCAGCCGGTCCATGTACTCGAGCTTTCGCAGCGCCGGCCAGCCGGCATAGCGGGACCGCCAGTCGCTGTCGGGCGTGAGCCAGACGGCAAACGTCTCCGCGAAGTCCTCGTCGGGGTGACTCTGCGCGTACCAGGAATCGAGGTGCAGCACGAAGCTCTTCGAGTAGCGGCTTCGGCAGGTAGAAATCCGGGTACTGCATGGACGGGCGTCCGAACAGCCGAATCCGGCGGCGCCGCTTGCGAAGCGCGTAGGCGTTGTCGAATGCGTGACCGGCTTCGTGGCGAAGGATCTGCATGCACCATTCGGGCGTGCCGCCCTCGACTTCGAGCATCTGCGCCTTCTCGAGCCGCATCAGCCGCGGGTGTGCCAGATAGAAGGGAATGGCGATGCCCGGCACGCCGTCGGGAGAGAACCACTCGGACGAGATCCAGGCATGAGGGCGGAACTGCAGGCCCCGGCCGGCAAGTTCGCGATAGAGGTCGGCCATGCGCTCTTCGAGCCAGCTGCCTTCGATGCGAAGTCCGAGGTCCGAGAACCGGAGCTGGAGCAGGGCCTCGTCCGACAGATCCGCGAGGTCGACGCGGGGGGCGGCTGCGGCTTGTCAGCGACTGAAGGGTCGGCGGGCGAGGTCATGGGGGAACACGGAGCCGATTTTCTCTGACGCACTCTGGATCATGGCACACGCATCTCCGCGTCCGTCGGGGCTCGTCGGTCTTGCGGTCTGGCTCGTTGTCTCGACTGGTCCGGCCGCCAATCGCCCGAGCAGCCACGGGCTGCCTAGGCCTCGGCCCGCACATCCGGCCGGCAGGGGCGTAAGATTACCGGTATGGATGGAATGTCCGCTCGACCTGCATCACCACGGCCAACGCGCAGTCGCTGCGCACGTGGACGCATGTCATCTACATGCTCCACGCGTTCAGCCTGGCGACCGGCATCCTCGGCGCGGCGACGGTCGTCGGCGCCTTTCTCACCGGGTGGCCGTCGATCATCGCGGTGATCCTGAACTACGTGAAGCGCAGCGAGGTCCGGGGCACGTGGCTGGAGTCTCACTTCCGCTGGCAGATCCGCACCTTCTGGTTCGGGCTGCTGTGGGTGTCGCTCTGCGTGCTCTTCGTGATCTTCACGCTCGGCCTCGGCATCCTCATCGTCTGGCTGCCGATCGCGATCGTCGACGATCTGGTTCGTCTACCGGATCGTGCGCGGCTGGCTGGCCCTGAACGGCAACCAGCCGATGCCGGTCTGAGCGAGGCTCACGGTCTCAGGGCTCAGGGCCAGTCAGGCTGCTCAAGCGCGTCCAGCCTTAAGGCTCAGCCTTAAGCCTGAGCCTTGAGCCTGAGCCGTCCTTGCTATGCTGAGAACGATTGGCAGCACGCTTCGGTATCAACACACGACGGGCTGAAGGCGGCGGGCGACTTCTCGGAACCGGCCAGCCCAGGTCTCACGGCGAAGGCAAAAAGCACAAGGTCCGCTGGTCCATGGCCTGGCAGGAGGCGCGCGACGCTCGTCTGGGCGCGGCGCGGCCGGCTGCTCCTCGGGCTGGCCCTGATGCTGGTCAACCGGCTCGCCGGGCTGGTCCTTCCCGGCGCGTCCAAGTACCTCATCGACGAGGTCATCGGCAAGGGCCGCGTCGAGCTGCTCACGACGATCGCGTGGGCCGTCGGCGCCGCCACGGTCGTCCAGGCCGTGACTTCATTTGGCTGTCGCAGATTCTCGGCGTTGCCGCGCAACGGGCGATCACCGAGATGCGCCGGCGGGTGGAAGAGCACGTCATGCGCTGCCCGTCCGGTACTTCGACACGACGCAGACGGGCGTGCTCATCTCGCGCGTCATGAGCGACGCCGACGGCATTCGCAACCTCGTCGGCACCGGACTCGTGCAGTTGACCGGCAGTCTGCGTCACCGCCGTGCTCGCGCTCGGCGCGCTGCTCTACTCTGAACTGGCACCTGACGCTCGTGACGATCGTCGTGCTCGCGATGTTTGGCGGGGCGATGGGATACGCCTTCCGCACGCTGCGTCCGCTCTTCCGCGAGCGCGGCAAGCTCAGCGCCGAGCTGACGGGCCGGCTGAACCAGGCGCTGGGTGGCGTGCGCGTCGTCAAGACCTACACGGCCGAGAAGCGCGAAGATCTCGTCTTCACCAAGGGCGCGCACAAGCTGTTCCGCAACATCGCGAAGTCGATGACGGGCGTTTCGGCGACGACCGCGTTTTCGAGCGTGGTCATCGGCGCCGTCGGCATCGTCATGATCGTCGTGGGCGGCCGGGCGATCGTCGACGGGACGATGACGCTCGGCGATCTGTTCGCGTACATCTTCTTCACCGGCCTCATGGCGGCGCCGATCGTCCAGATCGCGTCGATCGGCACGCAGATGACCGAGGCGTTTGCCGGTCTCGACCGGATTCACGAGATTCTCAACACCCCGCGTGAGGATGCCGAGGACGCGTCGCGGGCCGTCGTGGAGCGACCTGGCCGGGGACATCGAGTTCGACCACGTGTGGTTCGAGTACAACCCGGGCGTGCCCGTGCTGCGCGACGTGTCGTTCCACGCCCGCGCGGGGACCACGACGGCGCTCGTCGGATCGTCCGGGTCGGGCAAGAGCACGCTGATCAGCCTGGTGATGGCGTTCAACCGGCCGACGAAGGGCACGATTCGTGTGGACGGCCGCGACCTGGGGACGCTTCGCCTGGCCGATTACCGGCGTCACCTCGGCGTCGTGCTTGCAGGACAATTTCCTGTTCGACGGCACGGTCGCCGAGAACATCCGCTACGGGACGCCGCACGCGACACGATGCCGGACATCGAGCGGGTCAGCCGGATCGCGCACGCCGACGAGTTCATCGACCGGTTCGAGAAGGGCTACGAGACGGTCGTCGGCGAGCGCGGCATCCGGCTTTCGGGCGGGCAGCGTCAGCGGCTCGCGATTGCGCGGGCCGTCCTGGCCGACCCGCAGGATTCTGCTCCTCGACGAAGCGACGTCGAGCCTCGACAGCGAGAGCGAGGCGATGATTCAGGACGGCCTCCGGTCGCTGCGTCACGGCCGCACGACGTTCGTCATCGCCCACCGGCTGTCGACGATTCGCAGCGCCGACCAGATCCTGGTGCTCGAAGACGGGCGAGATCGTCGAGCGGGGCACGCACGACGAGCTGCTCGCGCTCGGCGGCCGCTACCGGCAGCTCTACGACAAGCAGTACAACTTCGAGCGCGACCGCTTCATCAACCCGGGCGAGGACTTCACGCCGGAGCCAGCCGAGCCGTGCCGCGCGGATGCCCGTGCGCGAGGAACACGCCCGCATGTACAGGACGTCGTACGTCACTGACTATGTCGTCATTCATTTACACCATGAAAGGGCTCGGGAAGATTTATCCGCCCGACGCCGTCGTTTTCAAAGACATCTACCTCTCGTTTCTGTACGGCGCGAAGATCGGCGTGCTCGGCGCGAACGGATCGGGCAAGTCCACGCTGCTGAAGATCATGGCCGGCCTCGACCACGACATTCAGGGCGAGGCGACGCTGTCGGCCGGCTATAGCGTCGGGTTCCTGCCGCAGGAGCCGGCGCTCGATCCCACGAAGACCGTCCTTGGCAATGTCGAGGAGGGCGTTGCGCGCCACGCGGGCGCTCCTGACCCGGTTCGACGAGATCAACGCCCGGTTCGGCGAGGAGTTGTCGCCCGAGGAGATGGAGAAGGTCCTCGAGGAGCAGGCCCGCGTGCAGGACGCCATCGAGGCCGCCGGCGCCTGGGATCTCGACTCCAAGCTCGAGCATGCGATGGATGCGCTGCGTCTGCCGCCTGCCGAGGCGTCCGTCGACAACCTGTCGGGCGGCGAGCGGCGGCGGGTCGCGCTGTGCCGCCTGCTGCTGCAGTCGCCCGACCTGCTGCTGCTCGACGAGCCGACCAACCACCTCGATGCCGAGTCGGTGGCCTGGCTCGAGCACTTCCTGCACGACCTACGCCGGCACCGTCGTCGCCATCACGCACGACCGCTACTTTCTCGACAACGTCGCGGGCTGGATTCTCGAGCTCGACCGCACACGCGCGTTTCCGTGGGAAGGGAACTACTCGTCGTGGCTCGACCAGAAGCAGAAGCGGCTCGCGGTCGAGGAAAAGCAGGAGACCAAGCGCCAGCGGACGCTGTCGCGCGAGCTCGAGTGGATCCGGATGTCGCCGCGGGCGCGCCAGGCGAAGGGCAAGGCCCGTCTGAACGCGTACGAGCAGCTGCTCGCCGAGGACACGCAGGAGAAGGTCGATCGCGTCGAGATCTACATTCCGCCCGGCCCGCGCCTGGGCGACGTGGTCGTCGAAGCACGCGGCCTCCGCAAGGGCTACGGCGACCAGTTGCTCATCGACGATCTCAACTTCACGCTGCCTCCCGGCGGCATCGTCGGCGTCATCGGTCCCAACGGCGCGGGAAAGACGACGCTGTTCCGCATGCTCGTGGGCCAGGAGACGCCGGATGCCGGCACGCTTGCGCGCTCGGCGAGACGGTGCAGATCGGCTACGTCGACCAGTCACGCGACGCGCTCGGTCGCGGGAAGACGGTCTGGGAAGAGATTTCAGGCGGCGAGGACGAGCTCGTGCTCGGGAAGCGGAAGATCAACTCGCGCGCGTACGTCTCCTGGTTCAACTTCAAGGGCCGCGATCAGCAGCGCAACGTCGGGACGCTGTCGGGCGGCGAGCGCAATCGGGTCCACCTCGCGAAGCTCCTGCAGACGGGGATGCAATCTGCTGCTGCTCGACGAGCCGACCAACGATCTCGACGTGGACACGCTGCGCGCCCTCGAGGACGCGCTGCTGGACTTCGCGGGCTGCGCGGTCGTGATCTCGCACGATCGCTGGTTTCTCGATCGCATTGCCACGCACATCCTGGCCTTCGAGGGCGACAGCCACGTGGAATGGTTTGCGGGCAACTTCCAGGACTACGAGGCCGACAAGAAGCGTCGCCTTGGCGCGGCCGCCGACCAGCCGCATCGGATCAAGTATCGGAAGCTGACGCGGTAGCCATTTGCTATTGGTTATTGGTTATTTGCTATTGCATTGGTTATTGCTGATTGGTCATTGATCGCGCGGCTGCTCAGCCGTGTCTCATCGGGAGCCAATAGCCAATTCGTCAATAACCAATAGCCAGTAACCAATGCAATAACAAATAGCCAATAACCGATAACAATGCCTGGACGTATCCGCCCGAGCTCCTTGCGGCGCTCGCGCCGCTCGGCTTCGCCCCGACCGGCCACACGCCGCCGGCTCTCGCGCGCGAGGCCGTGGACGAGCTCTACAAGTACGAGCTGCGGCGTCTGCGCGATGCATTGAGACGAGGCGAGGTCGAGCGTTCGGACTACCTCGCCCGCGTCATCGCGCTCAGAAAGAAATACTGGGTGCTGACGTTGCCGCTCCCGGCATGGGAGAAGATCTGCGCTACGCTCTTCGTCACCGATGACGCCTTGACGGAGCCATTCGGCTGCATGATCGCCTTCACGGTCGCTTTCGTCCCGGACTTGAACGTGGAGCAGGCGGGTGAGAACGACGTCGTGCCGTCCGACGTGACCTTGTAACCATTGACCGAGAACGCCAGCGACGGGCAGGTGCCCTTGACACCGCCCATCGACCCCTCGATCTCGAACTCGGCTGCCCGGCGCGTCGCCCTTGATCTGAATCTTCCGCGCCAGGATCGACGTGTCCGGCTGCCGCGTGCCGACAACATGCAGGCGCATGCCGACGGCGAGGTCTTCGAGATCCTGCGTGTCGCCCTCGCCGCTGAACGCGCGTCGACGCGTCGGTGTGCACGTCGTGTTGCCGACGAGGAGTCGGGGAAAGGTCCCGGCCGCCGATCGTCGCCAGGATACCTTCGATCGACGCCGATGTCGTCCTGCGTCCTCGTCGTCTTCGTCTTCCTCTTCGTCGTCCTCTTCGTCGTCTTTCAGGTTCGTGCTCTGGATCATGATCGTGATCGCCGCGAGCGAACCCGTGACGGACTGGCCCTTCACGTGGACGCGGTAGCCCAGCGCCAGGTCGGCGAACGCCGCCGACTCACCGTGGAAGAAGAATCTGCGTCGCCGGCGTCGTGGTCACGAGCTGTCCCGCGACGATCGAGCGCGCCGAGCGCCGTCGTCGGAGGCAGACCCTCGACGCAGTCCCTCGAGCTGAATCTCCTTGCCGAAGCTGCGCCGCTCCGACTCGAGTGTGACGGTCGATCCGTCGACGCTGACGGTGAGGTCGATGTCCTCGGTGCCCTCGCACTGGCGCCAGGCCAAGCTCGGAATCCATGCCGTTGCCGGTGAAGCGGAGCGAGAGCGGTCCGCGCGGCACGCCGGAGAGCGAGAACTGGTGCCGTTGACCGGAGCGCTGATGTCGGTGCCGCCGACGGACACCGTGATGCCGTGCGCCGACGGATTCGGAGACGCGGCCGTCACGCCTGCGCATGCTGCCGCCTCTGTCCGGGAGACACGATCTGACCGCTGATGCTTGCGCCGTTGCCCGTTCGACGGCTCGACAGGCGACTCGCCGCCGCAGGCCACGGTCGAGAACCAGAACTGGAATCGACGAGTTATGAAGCTTCGTCGCATGCTCATCCTCATTATTGAAATCAGTAAGCGGGAACATCCCCGAGGGAGGATACGCAAACGACGTTCCAGTTCAGCCGCCCCGTTCAGGCTCCCATCGCATGCCGATCGTCAGGATACGCTGGATCAGCGCCGGGTAAGGAAGGCCAGCTTTGGCCGCGGACTCGGCAAAATCCTCCTGCGCGCGCGATCTGCGGGATTGGGATTGGCTTCGAGCACGTGGACGCCCGCCCGCGGCGTCGAGCCGCAGGTCGATGCGGCCGTAGCCGCTGAGCTGCAGAACCTTGTAGGTGCGCTTCGAGATGTGCTGGATGCGCTCGGCCAGGCCCGGCGGCAGGTCCCTCGGCTTCCGCCGTGTCGATGCCCATCTTGGTCTGGTATTTCGTGGCTCCACTTCACGCGCTCGGTCGCGATCCGGTGCTGGTCATCCGGCATCTTCGCGAACGTCATCTCCCAGACCGGCAGCACCTGCACCCGCTGGTTGCCGATGCACGCCGCAATAGAGCTCCCGCCCCTCGATGTACTGCTCGACGATCGCGTCGGTCGTGACCGAGTCGTGGATGAACTGCACGCGTTCGCGGAGCTTCGCCTCGTCCTCGACGACCGACGCCTGCGAAATCCCAATCGACGCTTCCTGCGTCAGCGACTTGACGATCAGCGGGAACGCGAGGCGTTTCGGCAGCCGCGGCTTGCGTCCGCGCGGGACCATCAGGAAGTCGGGCACCGGCAAGCGGTGGTACTGCAGCAACTGCTTGGACAAGGCCTTGTCGCGCGCAAGGAGCATGCCGCGCGGGTTGCATCCCGAATACGGCAGCCGCAGCAGCTCGAGGTAGCTGACGACGTTCTGGTCGAACGTGCCGACTTCGTGAAACGCCTCGAGCAGGTTGAACGCGATGTGCGGTTTGAACTCGTCGTTGGCCTGGCGGATGCCCGCGAGGTCGTCCTTGACGCCGAGCACGTGCACGTCGTGCTCGAGGTCCTCGCGCAGCGTCTTCAGCACGTCGTACTCGGTGCGCCAGTCGGCCGTCGCGAGGTCGTGACCCGTGACGTCGTCGGGCGGCACCATGTAGTGGTGCATCAGCACGAGGACGCGAAGCTTCTTCATGGACGCGAAATGATACTGCGACCTTGCGTGTCAGACCTGAACGATGAGGACACGAAGACGTTCAATGCGTTCGCATCGCGCGGCGCCAATCCCCGTCAAGAAACGGATCGCGCGGCGGCACGAACCGATCGCTCGTGGGCGAGTGCTCCGGCAGCACCTCGCGGAAGTACCACGCCGATGCCGCGCTCGCGCCGCCAGTCGCGCGGGATAGCCGAGCGACACTTCGTCGTACCGCACGCCGTGCCGCCAGAGCGTCGTCCGCAGGTGCAGGTGGCCGGTGATGACCGCGCGCGCGCGGAAGCGGCGGCCCCAGTCCTCGGTGCGCGTCGTGCCGGACCAGAGCGAGAACTGCGGCACGCGCGGCGGGCGCGCGAGGTCGTACCGGAGCGGCCAGTGGTTCACGAGAATCGTGCTGTGCCATCGGCGGCAGCGCCTCGAGTCGCGCCGCGGTCGCGTCGCAGCGGGCGTGGCACCAGTCGGCAATCGACGGCCAGGGCGCCGGGCTCAGCATCTGCTCGTCGCCCGAGCGCACGCCGGCCGCGCGCGCCCAGCGCACGGCGTCGGCCTCGGCAACGTCGGGCGGCCGAAAGCTGTAGTCGAACAGCAGAAACATCGGGACGATGAACGTCGCCGCTTCCGTCCGGCCACTCCGCGTACTCGTCCTCCGGCGTCAGCACGCCGTGGCTGCGGCAGATCGCGACGAGCTCGTCGTAGCGGGCCTGGCCGCGCGTGCGGCCGGCCTCGGCGAGCGGGCTCCACAGATCGTGGTTGCCCGCCGTCCAGATCACCCGTGCGAATCGCGGCACCAGCGCATCGAGCGCGAATGCCAGATGTTCGGGCCGTTCGCCCGACGTCGCCGGCGACGATCAGCCAGTCGTCCGGAAAAGCCGGAAGCTCCATCAGCGCGTCGCGATTTTCGCGGTGGCTGATGTGGATGTCGCTCGTCGCCAGCAATCTCACGGCAGCAGGTCGTGAGGCAAGCGGCCCGATCGAAAAGGTGGGGCGGACGCCGGCCGGGGCCGTCACGGCCGCCGCGACGAAGTGCGATGGACTCGACGCATCGAGGACGAACGCCCACTCGCGCGTCGTCGTCGGCCGACAGCGGAGTTGAGCCGATCCAGGCGAATCGCGTCGGCGCCAAGCGTGAAGCTGAGATCGGACAGGTGGCACGGCGATGCCCAAGTCCGCGCGCCTTGAGGTACGCCTCTTTCAGCGTCCAGTACTTGAGGAACTGGTCCTGCCAGGCGGACGGCCCCTGCCGCTCGATGTCCGCGACCTCGCACGGCGCGCAGTAGCGGCGGACCATGCGGGCATCGACCGGAGGACGCAGACGATGCTCGACGTCCACGCCGACCGTCGCCGTCGCTCGAAATCGCGCACACGACGAGGCCCGCGCTGTGCGCGATGTTGAAGGAGACCGCTCCGGCGGCCGCCGGATCAGCGATTTCCGGCCGGCCGCGCGGTCCTTCGCGCCATTCCCAGTCGCGCGGACCCACGCCGAGCGCCTGGCCGACGAGCGCGCGGGCCATGACGCGGCCGAGCAGAAACATGTCGCGGTCCGCCTGGAATCGGTAGCGCTCGTGGCGCAGCGTGATCCGCGGGCGAGAGCCAGGCCGACGCACTGGCGCCGCCGCGCATCGTCGTCGAGAACGTCGGCGGTCGTCGCGTGCCAGACCGACACTACGCTCATCGGATCCTGGGTTCGCGTGGCCCGTCGGGTCGCCGACTCGCTGTCTCGGTCCGGAGCCCTGGTTGGGATCTCGTTGGTCGGAGGCGGCGCGGACGGCACGGTGGCGGACTCGGAGGTCCGGTGCAGGTACCTGTCCGGGCGGAGGGTCGATACGGTAGACAGCACCGCCGTTGTGGCTCACGAGGTACAGCTCACCGCCGGCATCGACGCCGAAGCTCGACGGCGACCGCGGCGCCGGTGCCGAGCTGCGACGTGTGCTCCAGCGGGTTCATCGGCCGACCGCCTCTCGGGTCACAGGATCGATCGTCAAGCGCAGCGACCAGACGCGGCTCGAGACGTAGTCGGCGAAGAAGTAGCGCCCGACGAACTGCGAACCCAGCGCACGGCCGCGATACACGAATCCGCCGGTCACGCTCCGTCCGTCGGCGTGCGAGTACTCCCAGAGTCGGTTCGCGCAGCGGCTAGCGAGAATGCCGGCAGACGTCGTGACGTTGTCGTGCGCGCCCTCACGGATTCGCCAGCCGTAGTTGCGGCCGCCGGCGCCCGACGGCTCGTAGTTGATTTCCTCCCAGCGATTCTGTCCGACGTCGGCGATGACGATCGCGCCCGTTCCCGCCGCGAGCCGGGTTGTCGAAACTCCAGCGCCACGGATTTCGCAGGCCGAAGGACCAGATCTCCCAGAGCACGTCCGAGCTGCCGTAGTAGGGATTGGTGGGCGGCACGCTGTAGCCCCTGCGAATCATCGTCGGGTACGGCGACGTCGAGCCTCAAGCATCTTGCCGAGGAGCGAGTGCGGGTTCTGCGCGTAGTTCTGCGGATCGTTGCCCGATCCGCCGTCGCCCATCCCGACATACAGGAATCCGTCGGGGCCGAACGCCAGGTTGCCGCCGTTGTGGTTGCTGAACGGATGGTCGACGAACCGCCGGCCGTCGGGCCAGACCAGATCGAATCGGCTGTTGCGGATCGGCGCGGAGCGGATCCGGCCGGAGACGCTTGAAGCGCGCGACCACGATATGGCCGTTGCGGTCGGTGAAGCAGACGAAGAACCGGCCGCTCGTCGCGTAGTCGGGCGCGAACGCCAATCCCAGCAGACCCTCGCTCGCCGCCGGAGGCGATGGCGCTTCGCAGATCGATGAAGTCCGCGGACTGCACGACGCCGCCTTTGAGCACGCGGACGCGTCCGGCCTGCTCGAGCACCGACTTGGACCGTCGGGTCGCTCGGGTCCTGCACGAACCCCAGCGGTTGTCTCAGGCCGGTCGCGACGAGCGCCGGCTGCAGTTGCGCGACGCAGGCCCGACGGCATCCCGCGAACAGCAATCGCCGCGATCGAGAGGGCATACGACGCTGCGCGCATCGATGTCTCCACGCCCGGAAGACACCATACTCCTAGTCGGTCCGAGGGTCCGAAGGTCCGAGGTCCGAAGGTCCGACCGGCCGAAGCTGGCCTCGGACCGTCGGACCATCGTAGCGCGGGCCGTCGGGCGCTCTTGATACGATCTCGAGGTCGTATGTCGATTGCGTGTCTGTTTCCTGGCCAGGGCTCCCAGTCGAAGGGCATGGGCGCTCGAGTTGTTCGATCGCTATCCCGGACTGGACGAAGGTCGCCGACGACGTGCTCGGCTACTCGATTCGCGAGCTCTGCCTCGAGGATCCGCGCGGCGAGCTCGGGCAGACCGCGTTCACGCAGCCTGCGCTGTTCGTGGTGAACGCGATGTCCTATCGCGCGCGGACCGATCAGGGCCTGGCGCCGCCGGCATTTGTCGCCGGCCACAGCCTCGGCGAGTACAACGCGCTCGTCGCCGCCGGCGTGTTCGACTTCGCGAATGGTCTGCGGATGGTTCGCGAGCGCGGCGCGCTGATGGGGCAGATCAGCGGCGGCGGGATGATGGCCGTCATCGGGCTTCCGCCGGCCCGGATCGAGGCGGTGCTGGCGCGGGCGAGGCCGGACGCCGCGTGGACGTCGCCAATTTCAATTCGCCTGAACAGACGGTGCTCGCGGGCGTGCGTCGAGGATCTGGCGGCGACCGAAGCGGCACTCAAAGCCGCGGGTGCCCGCGCGTGCATCGTCCTCAAAGTGAGCGCGGCGTTTCACTCGCGATACATGCACGAGCCCATGCGGCGGTTCAAGACGTTTCTCGCGGACTTCGAGTTCGGACCGCCGTCGATTCCCGTCGTGGCGAATCTCACGGGCCTTCCATATGCGCCGGACGTCCTTCACGACACGCTCGCCGAATCAGATCGGACACTCCGTCCGCTGGCTGGACTCGATGCGCTTTCTTGCCGAGCCAGGGCGTGACCGACTTCGAAGAAGTCGGCCCGGGCACAGTGCTCACGAAGCTCGTGGCGCAAATCAGGAAGAGCATCGGCCACCGAATGTAGAAATGCCCATCGGACGCGTGTGGCGTTTTCACACTGACCGCGACGCGTCCCTTCCCTCAGCCACCGTCGATGCGGTGCGATCGTGGCTGGCACAGAGCGTGCTTTGACGAAGGTAGTCGGGAGAGGTGTGTAGCCTCCCGCTGCTTCTCCCCAAGAAATCCAGGACGGCGCCTTCCCTAGACGACCGTCCGCATCTCGAGCCCAGGTGCCGCGGTTCCATCCCGAACGGCAGTCTGGTCACGAGCCGACAGGAGCGCGGGCGCTGCCGCTCGGGAGGGGGCGGCGGTGGCCCGCCTTCTGTCGTGTGTTTTGCAATCCACGGTCGCTGGCCGTCGGCCGCCGCTATACTGGCGACGGCTCCCTTGGACGTCCTGTTCTGGCTGCTCCTCGCCTGCGTCGCCTACGCGTACGCGGGCTATCCGCTGTTGCTCGTCGCGGCTTCTCTCGTCGTTCCCGCACGCAAGAGTCCGCTCCTGTCTCAGTCGCTCGGATCGGCCGACCGGGTGAGTCGTGGTCGTCGCGGCCCACAACGAGGCGGCCGTTCTGGAAGAACGGATCCAGAACCTGCTCTCGTTGCGGTTTCCCGCGGACCGGATTGATTTCCTGCTCGGGTCGGATGGGTCGACGGATCGGACGGCGGCGATCGCCGAGCCTCGGTTCCCGATTCCCGTTTCCGTGTGGTCGAACATGTCGCAGCGGCGCCGGCAAGACGGCCCTGTTGAACACCATGGTCTGCGCTGTCCACGGCCGACATCCTGGTGTTCACCGACGCGAACTCGGAGTTCGATCCGGACGCCCTCCAGCACCTCGTGGCGCCCTTCGCCGACCCGACGATTGGTTGCGTCGATCGGCGAGCTCGTGTACGTGAACCACCGCGAGCCGGCCGTGCGTGCGGGTGAAGGTCTCTACTGGCGGCCTGGAGAACGCGATCAAGGAAATGGAAAGCCGGTTCGGCGGAACGCTCGTCGCGACCGGCGCCATCTACGCGCTTGCGCCGTTCGATCTGGCAGCATCTTCCCGCCGGCATCTCGGATGATTCGGTGACGCCGCTCCTGGCGCTCAAGGCCGGCTACCGCGTCGTGGTGGAGCCGCGGGCCCGCGCGTTCGAGCGTGCCGCCGACGATTTGTCGGAGGAGTTCAACCGGAAGGCGCGCATGGTCACACGACAGTTGGGCGCGCACCGGCATGTCGGCTATTTTCTGAAGCCGTTCCGGCCGATGCTGGCGTTTCGTCTGGCCAGTCACAAGCTCATGCGCTGGCTCGTGCCGTTCTTCCTGCTCGGCGCGCTCGTCGCCAACTGTCTTCCTGCTCGATCAGCCGTTCTATCAGGCGACGCTCGGCGCTCGCCGGCCTCGGCGCGATGGCGTTCCTCGTCGGGCAACGCGGCGCTCAAGCGATCGGTTCCGGTGCCGGCGCTCCTGCGCCTCTGGGTGTACTTCTGCACGTGAACGCGGCAGCGTTCATCGGCGTGATCGATTTCCTGCGCGGACGTCATCGCGCGATCTGGGCGGTGAGTCCACGAGTGAACGACGGTAAAGCGCTCGTCGGAACGGGGAACGAACCTTGTGTTAGTGTCTTTTGCCTTTGGTGCCCATGTGGGGCATAACAGGGAAGTCCGGTGCAAGTCCGGCGCGGTTCCGCCACTGTGAGTGAGGGCGCGTCGCTTCGATAGACCACTCGGCCATCATAGACCGGGGAAGGTGAAGCGACCGGAAAAATCGGGAAATTCACCCGACATTTTTCCCCCTCCGAGCCAGGAGACCTACCCAAGGCGCATCGGCTGACTTTCTGCGGAGCACAGAAAGCATGCGCTGGCATCCGGGTCCCCTCACTCCCACGATTCCAATAGCACGCCTGTCACCGCGGTCTGTCCGCCATTTTCAGGCGGGAGACGCGTAGAACTCGGCGCGTACCGCCGTGCGACGACTCCGCTTCCGGGTCTCGAGGAGCGGAGCGTCCAGGAAGGGTGTGTCATGCGGGTGAGCAGACTGTTGACCGTGGTGTTGGTCGGCGCTGATGTGGTGGCCGGCTGATGCGGCCGCGCAAACGGTGGACCTCGAAGGCCGCGTGCTGGACGCGCAGGGCGGAGCCGTCGCCGGGGCGACCATCCGCGTGACTCGTGCGGCCGGCGGAAGCGCCGCGCTCGTCGCGGTGTCCGCGGCTGATGGGCGATTCCGAGATCGCCGGCCTGACTGCCTGGCCGCGTGATCGTTCAGGTTGAGCGTGCCGGATTCCGCCGGCTCGTGCAGTCCTTCACCGTGTCAGGCGACGCTCGCCTCACGCTGGCGTTCACACTCGATCTCGAAGGCGTCGACGAAGCTGTCGTCGTGACTGCGGCAGGAATTCCGCAGGCGCTGCGCGAAACGTCGAAAGCCATGTCGACGTTCGAGCAGGCGGACATGCGTCGCTCGACAGCAGGTGTCCGTCGCCGACGTCGTGCGAACCGCTCCCGGCGTGCAGGTGCGCGACAACGGCGGGCCCGGACAGCTCGGCAGCATTCGCATCCGAGGCCTTCGGCCCGACGCGGCGGCTGTGCTCGTGGATGGATTTCGGTTGCGCGACGCGGCGTCCACCCAGGCTGACGCGACGCGCGTTCTTCTCCAACCTGGGCGTCGATGGCGACCGACCGCGTCGAGGTTCTGCGCGGGTCGGGGTCGTCGCTCTACGGCACGAATGCCGTCGGCGGTGTGTCTGAATCTCGTGACTCAGGCTGGCGGCGGTCCACTCGGCGGCGACGCGCAAGTCGAGTTCGGCTCGCTCGGTCAGGCGCGGGCTCGCGGGTCAGTGACCGGCAGCGCCATGAACCAGCGGCTGGCCTTCTCGGCGGGCGGCCTTGGATGGGAAACGGCGGACGGCGTGGACGGCGACGACGCGGCGCGAAGCACGGGCGCTCACGGCGCCATGCGATTTCAAATCGATCCGGCCACGAACATCTGGGCCCGGTACTTCGGATCGTCCGATCGCGTACGGACGCAACGCGAGTCCGACGACGTTCGGGATTCCCGGCGGAAAACATCCCGGATCGGACGATCGTCGATGCCATCGCCGTGGCGCCGGACCAGATGGAGCGATTCGACGACGGTCAGTCCGTCGAGGTCGGCGGTGCGACGTTTTTTCCGGGGCGAACGATCCGGATGCCGAATCGCCGGTCGTCATTCCAGATCGATCGCGCTTCGCCTGGAACGGCAGCAGACGTCGGCGCTCCTGTGGCAGGCGAGCTACCAGCGGATGCACACGGCGCGGACGCATCGGAATGGCCCGCTTGGACCGGGGTTCCAGAATCCAACTGAAAGCGTGAGCGAGTTCGCCGGCGACATCGACACGATCGAGCTTCGGGGGACGGCCCAGCTGCGCTCCGTGGATCAGCGTGACCGGCGGGTACGAGTTCGAACGTGAAGCGTACTTCGAGCACATCGACGACAACGCGCCCGCCACCCGACCGATTGATCACGGAATCTGACGTGTCGCAGACGAGCCACACGGTCTTCGGCGCCCTGCAGGCCGCGTTCGACGATCGGCGCCTCCAGATCTCGGTGTCCGGCCGCGTGCAGGGGTTCCGTTTGGGGACGCCGACGTTCTCCACGGTCGGCACGGCGAACCCGTACGAAGGGCTCGACCTCGAGGCGCCGGAGCGTGCGGTGACCGGTGACGTGTCGGCGGCGTATTTCATTTCCGCGTCGGGCACGAAGGTCCGGGCGCATGCCGGCAACGCGTATCGTGCACCCGTCGCTGTACGAGCGGTTCGGCGGCGGGTTTTTCGCCGACCCCGCGACGCGCGTGATCATCTTCTCGCCGTTCGGCGACCCTCGGCTCTCGCCCGATCGCTATCGGACGGTGGACGCCGGCGTCGATCAGTACTTCTGGGGCGATCGGGCAATCGCGTCCGCGACGGTGTTTGGTATCGACGCGAAATCGCTGACCGAGTTCGACTTCAGCGGCGGGATCGATCCCGCCACGGACCCGTTCGGACGCTTCTTTGGCTATCTGAACGGGTCGGGCGGTTCGTCAAAGGGCCTCGAGCTCTCCCTCGACACGCGCCCCGCGCCCAGTCTGTCGGTTCGCGCGCTCGTACGCCCACACCGACTCCGAAACCGAGGAAGACCTTGCGGTCGAAGGCTTCTTCAGAGTCACCTGGCGTGTTCGGCGACACGGCGGCGTTCGTCGTCACTCACGACTGGCGGAACGTACAATCACACCGCGGTGGAGGTGTTTCACGCGTCGTCGAGCTACACGGCGCTCTTCGCCAACGGCCGGTCGCGCGCGTTCAGGTTCCCTGGATTCACGACAGTCGGCGTGACCTCGTCGTACCGCGTGACGCGGGGTGGGCCGGTGCCGATCCGTGCGTATCTCCGGCTCGACAACCTCTTCGACGAGACCTACTACCTTGGCGGCTGGCGCGCGCCGGGCCGGACAGCGGCGGTGGGGATGAGCATCGGATTCTAGAATCATTGACCGCGACTCGGACCGAGGCCCCTCGCGCGCTTTCTCGATGCGTGTCGGCCAGCCGCCCGAGCTGGGTCGCGTCGGCGCCTGGCCGCGTCAATCTCATCGGCGAGCACACCGACTACTCTGATGGTTTCGTGCTGCCGATGGCGATTGAGGCGCGCACGGCCGTCGCGGCCGGGCCGCGGAGCGATCGCGCGGTCACGCTGTACAGCGCGGCGTTCGACGAATCGATCGTCGCTCGACCTCACCGGTCCACTCGTCCCACGCGCGAGGCACTGGTCGAACTATGCCGCCGGAGTCATCGCCGGCATCCAGGCGAGGGGTGTGATCGTGCCCGGGCTCGACCTTGTCATCGAATCGGACGTGCCGGTTGGCGCGGGGCTGTCGAGCAGTGCCGCGCTCGAAGTGGCGGTCGCCACGCTGGTTGAGGCGGCGACCGGACCTGACGATGGGAGTCCAGAGAGAAGGCACGACTCTGTCAACGCGCCGAGCATGAATTCGCCGGCGTGCCGACCGGCATCATGGACCAGCTCGTCGCCGTCCTCGCCAGGCCGGGTCAGGCGTTGAAGATCGACTGCCGATCGCTCGAGGCGGCCTACGTGGATCTGACAGATCCTGACGGTCGACCGTGATGATCGTCAACACCAACGTGCGCCATGATCTGGCCGACGGCGCCTACGCGGACCGGCGCGCGGCCTGCGTCGAAGCGGCCCGGCGACTTGGCGTGCCGGCGCTTCGAGATGCCACACACGACCACGTGCAGCAGCACGCGGGCGCGCTCGGCCCCGAACTGTTTTCCCGCGCCCGCCACGTGGTGTCGGAGAACGCCCGCGTCCACGCGGCGGCCGACGCGGCCCGCCATCGGGACTGGGACGGTCGTCGGTCGACTCATGTACGAAAGTCACGCGTTCGTTGCGCGACGACTTCGGCGTGAGCTGTCTCGAACTCGACGTGCTCGTCGAAATCAGTCAGGTGATCGGTCGGGCAGGCGGTGTGTTTGGCTGTCGAATGACCGGAGGGGGTTTCGGCGGATCGGTGGTCTGCCTCGTCGCGGACGGACGCCGCGGCCGGCGTCGCGGGCACGATGCAGCGGGTCTATGCCGAGCGGACCGGCCGGACCGCGACCGTCATGATGTCGCGGCCTGGCGACGGGGCTTATACTGCGTCCATTCCCTGAAGGAGTTCGTCGATGTCATTCGACCTCGATCGCCGTGAGTTCCTCGCGGGCACGACCGGGCTGGCGCTCGGGCGCGGCCTTCAGGCGCGTCCGTATACCTTCGAGCCGACGGCGTCGGGGCGCGTCCTCAAGTCCGGCGACGGTCGCGTGGCGTTCGAATACCTGACGAGAAGCCCGCCGGGTCCCTGCTGTCGGCCGAGAGCGCGTGCTGCTTCCATCCAGTCAACACGCCTTCGGGCGAGCGCGTGTCGGACCTGGCGCCGAAGGATCACACCACCCACCGAGGCGTGTTCCTCGCGTGGCATGCCATGGAGTTCAGGATGCCGGAGCCGGTGCGCGCCGACTTCTGGGGATGGGGACGATACGCGCCAACTGCCGGCCGCGTGATCACCAACCGTGACCTGCGCCTCGTGTCAGCCGACGCGTCCTCGGCGGTCATCGAGATTCAGAACGACTGGTCGATTGACGGCAAGCGCGTGGCGGCGGAGCGGACGACCGCGCGCTGGCGCGGCGCGACCGACGTGAATCTGCTCGACCTCACGAGCCAGGTGACGCCCGATGTCGACATGACGATCGACCGGCAGGCGTTCGGCGGCTTCTGCGCGCGCGGCCGCAACGACGGTCCGTCCGCGTTTTCAAACGCGCAGGGCGTCGTGGAGCTGCCGAACTCCAACGCCGGCAACCCGGATCTCAACTGGCCTCCGGCCGATTGGTATGCGTACTCGGTGACGCCGGCCGGCGGAAGGAAGGTTGGCTGGGCCGTCATCGATCATCCCTCCAACCGACGTCTTCCTGGCACGAGCCGCGGTCGGTGCACTTTCTGCAGCCCGCGATCATGGCGCAAGCGCCGCGTGAACGTCGCGAAGGGCCAGCCGTTGGCGCTCCGCTATCGCGTCGCGCTGTTCGACGGCGAGGTGCCGAGCGGAGCTGCTGAACAAACTCGCGGCTGAATGGAGACAGTAAGAAACGCGGCCCTGAGCCCTGAAGCCAGCCCTGAGCCCTACTGAGCTCTTCCGAGCTGCTCGATCACCGACCGCGTTCGCGCGGGCGCGAACCGAAGAATGCCGGACTGGCCGGCGACGCCGCGTTCGAAGGCGGGAATTCGCGCGGGCTCACTTTGCAACGCCGCTGCGCACGACCGGTGCGAGCTCGGCCACCTGCGCCGCGAAGCGTGCCGGAGCAAACACCGTCGTGCTGAATTCGCGCATCCGCGCGAGATAGGCCGTCGCGGTATGCCGGCACCGCGTTCATCCGCTCGAGGAATCTCACCCCGCGCACCCAGGGCACATGGATGTTCGCCGTCTCGTAGGGCGCCAGCGACGTCCGAAGGAAGCTGCCGAACGAGTGATCCTGGTCCCACGGGATGAAGTGCAGCTTGCGCGTCTGCGGGTGGAGGTAGACGTAGTAGTTCTGGCCGCGCTCGAGAATGCTGTCGGGGTTGCTCAGCCACGACGACGATCGCCATGTAGCGGGCGAACGCCTCGATGTCGACGTAGCTGCCGATGCGCGCGACGAAGTCGCGGTCGTTCGCGCGTGAGACGAACTGGCAGAACTCGATGATGCGCTGCTGTTCGGCGTCCGTCAGATCCGTCTTCGGGTCGTACGTCTGGTTGTATCTGGCCCACGCCGTGCCGCGATCGACGAACGGGTCGCGCGTGGACGGTTTGAGTATCGCGCCGTCCCGGCAGCTTGAGGCGCGCGTGAATGAAGTTCGTGTCGACGTTCTCGACGAGCGCGAACAGGCCGTGATCGCGAACGTCGGCTGGTTGCCGACGGTGACCGAGACCTTCACATAGGCGGTCCGCGGACGCGTGCACGCCGGCGTCGCGATACAGCCGGTAGGCCAGCGCCTCGTTCATCAGGCCCGGATCCACCATCATGTTGTGAAAATTCAGCGTGGACAGGTCGAGGAGCTTCTGGCCTTTGACGTACTTGTTGAGGTCGACCTTGAACGAAATCTTGCCGCTGCTGTCGCCCGCTCAGATAGGTGCCGTTGCCTTTGTACCGGACGGCGACGTCTTTGAACGTGCTGCCCGCGAACTCGAGATCGGCGTGGACGTACTCGAACTCGACACCGTTGACCACCCCCCAGCCGTTGCGATGCCCCTCCGACGCCCTGCAGCCAGTCGGCCGAGGAAGAGGACCCGCGGCCAGCGCCCTCGGACGGGCCGAATGGCGGCCCATTGCTCCGGAGTGAATCGCAGGTGCGCCGTCCAGACCGCGGTCGGCGAGAAGAGGGCGTCCTGGGTCGCTGGCGTTCGGGCCGAGGGCGGCTGCGGACGCGACGGGCGTGACGCTGGGACGCGGCACCGCTGGGCGGAGTGGACGCGTGCCAGCACGCGCGAAGACAGCAGCGACCGTCGAAGTCGGCTTGGCAAGCCTTCTGATGACGAAGACGGATGCATAGGGTCTTTTGACGTACGAAGTCGTGAGCCGAGTTCGAAGCTTACATCTACAACCTACGCCGTCGAAGTCGCTCGCGTGACAACAGGACGTAGGGTGGCGACAGCGCTCGTTGTCCTTTGCGTGTCTGTTCGCGCAAGGCCCTGGCCGCGCAGGGCCGGCCGCCGCGTGGATTGCCGGCGACCCGGTCCCGCTCTACAAGACAGGCCTCGGCACCTTCACCCGTCCCATTTCCTCGCGGGTCCCCGGCACGCAGGCCTACTTCGACCAGGGCCTCCAGATGATGTTCGCGTTCGCGAAGCGGGAGGCGGTGCTGTCGTTCCGGGAGGCGTGGAAGCGGGATCCGGACTGCGCCATCTGTTACTGGGGCGAGGCGTGGGCATGGGGGTCGTACCTGAACGCACCGATGTCGCCGGCCGAGTCGCCCCACGCGTACGCGGCCGTCAAGAAGGCGATGTCGCTCCGTCGAGCGTGCGACGCCGGTCGAGCGCGACCTGATCGAGGCGCTGTCGGTTCGCTACGTCGAGAAGTTCGACGCTGCCACGCGCGTCGAACAGGATCGCGCGTACCGGGACGCGATGGAGAAGGTCGCGGCGCGCTATCCCGACGACCTCGACATCCAGGTCTTCTACGCCGACGCGCTGTTTCTGCTCGAGCCGCGGCGCGGCACGCGCGACCACACGCCGCCGACCGTCCAGCGCCTTCACCACGTGCTCGAGGGCGTGCTGCAGCCGCGACGTCCACCATCCCGGCGCGTGCCACCTGTACGTCCACGCCACCGAGTCCACGGTCGTGCCCGGGCGCGCCGAAGCGTGCGCGGAGTTTCTCGGTCGATCCATTCCGGGCGCGAGTCACATCAATCACATGCCGTCCCACACGTGGAACGAAGTGGGCCGGTGGGGCGACTCGGTCCGCGCCAACATCGAGGCGTGGCACTCCGACCTGAAAGCGGCGGTGGGTGAGGGATTTGCGATTTATCCGGAGCACAACCTCCACATGCTGCTCTATGCCGCGTCGATGGACGGCCAGGGCGCTGTCGCGATCCAGGCGGGCAAGGACTACGCGAAGCTGACCAAGGACAGCTTCTACCACGTGCTCACGCTCGTGCGATTCGGGCGCTTCGACGAGATTCCGGCCGTCACGGCTCGTCCCGACAGCGACGTGAGCGCGGGCTTCTGGGAGTTCGCTCAAGGCTACGCGGCGCTTCGGCTCGGCCGCGCCGACGACGCGCGCGAGCGCCTGGCGGCCGTGGTCCGGTTGTCGGCGACCACGCAGGGATTTCGCGTGCACACCGGGCGGGACCTGCTGGGCATCGCGGCGGCGATTCTCGACGGCGAGATCAAGCGCGGCGCGGGCGATCTGCCCGGGGCGATCGCCTCGTTTGAGAAGGCGGTCGCGCTGGACGATGGGCTGATGTATGACGAGCCGGAACCCATGCCGTTCGCGGCCCGGCATTGGCTGGGCGCTGCGCTCATCGAAGCGAAACGGTTCGAGGACGCCGAACGCGTCTATCGGGCGGAGCTCGACGATCACCCTCGAAACGGCTGGTCGCTCTTCGGGCTCAAGCAGGCGCTGGCGGCCCGCGGCCTTCCGACAACCGACGTGGACGCGGACTTTGCCGCAAGCTGGGCGCGCGCGGACACCTGGATCAGGGCGTCGAGATTCTAGTGCGCGCGCCTCACACTTCCGCCGCTCCGCGCCGGTCGCCGTCATCGACATCGGCTCCAACTCCGGCCGCGTCGTCATCCTCGAGCTCGACCCGGCGCGGCACTTGCGGCTGCTGGCCGGGTCGCGCGCGCCGCTTCGCCTCGTGCATGACGTCGACGAGCGTCAGAAGCTCGGCGAGGAGGCGATGGCGCGGACGATCGAGGCCGTGCGCGATTTCTACGCGATTGCTCTCGGTGCCGGCGCACGTCGCGTCGTCGCCGTCGCGACCGCGGCGATGCGCGACGCGAAGAACGGCCAGCGGCTGATCGAGCGCATCCGGCGTGAGGTTGGCATGGGCGTCCAGATCATCGACGGCCGCCGCGAGGCGGCGTACGGGTTCGCGGGCGCCGTCCGCGGCGTGCCCGTGTCGAGCGGACTGCTGTTCGACCTCGGCGGCGGGTCGATGCAGATTTCCACGTTCCGATCCCGACGACTGGGCCGGGCCACGAGCCTGCCTCTCGGCTCCCTGCGTCTGAGCGAGACGTTCCTCGAGTCCGATCCGCCGAAGGCCGCGCGAGATTCGGCGCCTTCGCGATCACGTGCTGGAAGCATCTGAAGAAGGCGGGCGTGAAGCGGCTCGGCCGGTATGAAACGGTCGTCGGGACCGGCGGCACGGTGCGAAACCTCGCCAAGATCGACCGCAGCTGCGCACGTGTATCCCGATCAGCACGCTTCACGGGTACGTGCTGACGCTCGACCGGATGCACGACGTCGTCCGTCGTCTGGCTGCGACGCGCGAACGCAACCGCGACGAGGTCGCGGGTCTGAGCGCGCAGCGCGCCGACTCGATCGTCGGCGGCGGAATCGCGATCGAGACGTTCATGGAGTTCGTGCGCGCTGACGAGGTGATGGTGTCGGGCCAGGGCGTTCGGGAAGGCATCGCGCTCAGCCTGCTGCGCATGGCCGTCGCGCCGACCGACGAGGTGAAGGAGGCGACGCTGTCCTCGCTCGTGCGCCGGTTCGACGGCTGGGATCCGGATGCCGCGGTCCGGCGCCGCGCCACGGCGGCCGCGCTTGCTCGAGGGGATCGACCCGAAGGCGGACGAGACGATGGCCGAGGCGCTCGACCACGGTGCCCGAGCTGCTCGACATCGGCCGCAGCTTCGACTTCTTCAATCGGCATGGACATGTGGCGGACGTGCTGCTCGACGACCGAGCTGGACGGGTTCACGCATCAGGAGATCGCGCTCGCGTCAGCGGTGGTGCGGCTGGCCGGCGACCGGCATGCGGATCCGCGGCGGCTTGGCTCGCTGCTGCGACGACCGATCGGACGATGCACTCGACCGCGCCGCCGTGCTGCTCGCGCTGGCCGACGAAATCGAGCGCCGATGCCCGCGCGGCCGGCGCATCAAGGTCTCCTGCTCGGTCGGCAAGGACGTTCGCGTGTCGGTGCCGCAGTTGTCGTCATGGCGAAGCCGCGACATCGAGCAGCGGTTCGAGAAAGCGTTTGGAAAATCGTTGGTGATAAGAACTGGGTAGGCTTAGGGCTCGAGACTTGGGGCCTGGGCCCCCCCGAGGAGGAGGAGGAGGAGGAGGAACGGTGAAATTCCACAAGAACGGTCTTTGGGCGCTTGCCGCTTTCATTCTCCTGCTCGTCGTCGCGACGGGGCAGACGGCCATGACGATCGGTGCGGTGGTGGCCGCATCCATCGTCCTCGAGCTCTTGACGTGGCGAGGCGTGTTTGGACGCGGCGACAGGTCGAAGAGGCGCCGACGGCCCGACGGCTCGCGGCTCCTGTCCGGGGTCTAGAAAAAGGTCCTCATCGACTGTGTCACGAAGAACGCGTAGAAAACGGACATCGCGACGAGGACGGGCTGTCGCGACGCGATGGGCGGATCTCGGCCGGCAGGTAGCGTGTGTTGATGTACAGCAGGTGCCAGCGTGGCGATGACGAACACGAAGCCGGCGACGTTGGCGGCGATCTGCGAGCAGGATGATCGGCTGAGCCAGTCGGAGCGCGAAGATGCCCCATCCGGCGGCGATCGTCGAGCACCGTGTAGTACACGGCGCGCACGTCGCCGCCGCGCCACGCGCGCACGCTGCGGCTGCCGGTCCACAGGATGTCGGTGATCGCGCGGACGAGCGCTTCAGTCAGGTCGAGCTGCGTCTTGAAGAGCAGCCAGGCGCCGAGGACGCCGAGCGTGACGCCGAGCGCCGCGCCTTCGCGCGCGCCAAGGCTCGACGCGAGCGCGGCGCTGATGCCGAGTCCCTGGATGTTCGAGCCGGCCGGCAGATACGTCACGTAGAGCAGCGCCGGCAACATCATGCCGACGATCGCGCCGACGCAGAACACGCCCCACTGGTCGGCGCGGACGATGCGCCACCAGCCGCGCCAGCGCGCGCAGGTTCTCCGGCGTCGGCGTGACGATGAAGCCGGTGTGGGCGAGGTGTACGCGCTGGCCGCCGACGGCGGCTGGGATGTAGCCCACGCGCTGGCCCATCCCGTAGCCCTTGTCGCGCGCCCAGTTCGACAGCGTGATGTTCATCACGCCGCCGGCGCCTGAGTAGGCCACGAACGCCGCGATCAGGAAGAAGTCGGCGTTGGCCGGCAGGAAGTCGAAGCGGCCGGCGCGACGGGCTGTAGCCGACCAGGCCGGCGATGCCGGCGAGCCAGGTCGACGCCTGGAACGAACAGGAGCAGCGCAAGAATCAGCAGACCGCCGAGCGTGCAGACGACGAGCACCCAGTTCGCGATCTCGAGCGTGCGCTCGATGCGGCGGCCGACGAGCAGGACGGCGACGCACAGGAGGAACGTGGCGACGCCGATGAGGTAGACCGTCGAGACGTCGCCGGGACCCGGGAGGCGGCCGGCGCCGAGAAAGAAGATCGCGCCCGAGGCCACCGCCGCCGACGCCGGCCAGCCGACCTGGAGGAAGAACAGAATGGCGTACACGCACGCCCAGAACGTCGCGTGCGGGCGCGTCCGCATGAAGCCGGTGAACACCGGCTCGCCCGTGGCCAGCGTGTAGCGCATCAGCTCGGTGTTGAAGATCGGTCTGGAAGAAGACGGCGATCGTCGTCACCCAGAGCAGCGTCAGGCCGTGTCGCACGAAGACCGTCGGTCCGAGCAGGTACTCGCCGCCGCCAATCGACGCGCCCGAGGACGATGACGCCGGGGCCGACGACCCCGACCCAGCCGAGACCGCGCGGCACGGGTGGGGCAGGCAGATCGCCCGGTCTTCCAGGGCTCGAGCCCTGACCGGGCCTCCGGCGGGGAAGCGCTGTACGCAGACACACTCATGGGCCGGTGCAGTGTATAGAAAAAATACGTCGGGTGAGTTTTACGTTTTACGTAAAACTCACCCGACGTATTTTTCGATCGACCTTGCCGCCGGCTTTCTGTTTCAGAATCACCTTCACGCGGCCGTCGGGCATCTTTCTCCTTCTTGATCAGGAAGTGATCCGCGTCGAACTCGCGGAGCTGTCTGTGCCGTGTCCGCGTCCGCGTCGCCGCGCCAGTCCTCGAGCGCGACCGGTTCCCAGCGCTTCGTGCGCGCCGACAGCAGCGCCGCGTCCATGATCGCGTTGACCACGTACCCGTCGTAGAAGTCCTCGACGGGCTTCGCGCCGCGCTCGAGCGCGTTGAACATGTCGGTGAACATCTCGACATAGCCGAGCGCGCCCGGCTCGTCGCCGACGGGGAACATCCAGCCCGTCGCGCTCTCCGCCTTTTCGGCCACATATCCGCCGCGCGCCGGCCGCGCGTGAACATGTCGAAACCGGTCCGCAGCCAGTGGTTGAGCCAGATCGTGCCCTCGGTGCCGGTCACCTCGTCGCGCAGGTCCATGCCGCCGCGAAACGTCCAGCTCACCTCGAACTGGCCGATGGCGCCGTTGGCATAACGCACGAGGCCGACGGCGCTGTCCTCGGCCTCGATCGGATGGACCTGCGTGTCGGCCCAGCACATGACCTCGACGGGCCGGACACGCTTGCCGATGAAGCTCCGGCTGATCTCGATGCAGTGACAGCCGAGATCGATGATCGCGCCGCCGCCCGACTGCGACTTGTCCCAGAACCAGTCGCTGTGCGGTCCTGGATGTGTCTCGCGCGACCGCGCCCACAGCACCTTGCCGAGGGCGCCTTCGTGGACCGATCGGATGGCCTTCAGCGTCTTCGGCGTGTAGACGAGGTCCTCGAGATAGCCGTGAAAGACGCCGGCGCTTCTCCACCGCCTTCAGGATCCGGAGCGCTTCCGCGCCGTCGCGCGCGAGCGGCTTCGTGCACAGCACGGCCTTGCCGGCCCTGGCCGCCGCGACGAACGGCCGCCTTCGTGCAGGTGATTGGGCAGGCCCACGACGACGACGTCGACGTCCGGATGCGTGATCGCCGCGGCCATGTCGTCGGTCGGCGTGCGGGATGTCCCAGTCCTTCGCGAACTGCGCCGCGCGCTCCGACGACCGCGAGTAGACGACGTGCACCCTGTCGCGGCTGCGCAGACCGTGCAGCGTCTCCGTGTAGAAGCGGCCGATCAGGCCCGTGCCGAGCATGGCGATACGACGCATGAATCGTTGTGTCCCCTGAAGCGCGGTTGACGCCACGCTCTACGTGATCGCGCCGGCGAGCCGGCGGACCGTGTCGATCGTGTCGGCCTCCGTCGGCGGTCTTGTCGCTGCGATACCGCTTGACGCGGGCAAAGCGTAGCGTAAGACCACCCGGATAGATCGGACTGGCCTGAATTTCGTTGAACGCAATCTCGACGACGACCTCCGGCCGAACATAGACCGTGTAGTTGTCGCGGCCGGTTTCGATCGCGAGGAACCGCTCGGTCTGCCACGCGAGCATCTCGTCGGTCAGACCTTTGAAGGTCTTCCCGAGCATCACGAACGAGCCCGTCACCGGGTCACGCGCGCCGAGGTGCAGGTTGCTCAGCCAGCCCTTTCGTCGTCCGTGTCCCCATTCGGCGGCGAGCACGACGAGGTCGAGCGTGCGGACGGGCTTGATCTTCAGCCAGGCGGCGCCGCGTCGGCCGGCGGCGTACGGCGCGTCGAGCGCCTTGGCCATCACGCCCTCGTGGCCGCGCGCGACGCTTCGGCCGAGGAATGCCGCGGCACTCGTCGCGTCAGGGCCCTCGAGCCGGGGGACCACGAGCCGGCTCGCAAGATCCTCGAGCGCCCGCAGCCGGCGTGTCTGCGGCTCGTCGATGAGCGGCGTGCCGTCAATCTGCAGGCAGTCGAAGAGAAACGGCGTCAGCGGGAGCTCCGTCTGGAGCGCCGCGACGTCGCGCCGCCGGCCGAACCGCCGCATCGTGACCTGGAAGGGATGGGGCCGGCCGTCGGGCTTGCAGCGCGAGCACTTCGCCGTCGAGAATCAACTCCCGCGCCGGCAGACTCGCCGACGATCGACACAATCTCCGGCGCCGAGCCGGTCACGTCGTGCAGCGTCCGCGAGTAGATGCGGACGTCGTCGTCCGGCCTTGTGAATCTGGACGCGCGCGCCGTCGAGCTTGTACTCGAGCGCGGCGTCGCCGAGCTCGCCGAGCGCCTCGTCGACGGAGTTCGCCGACTGCGCGAGCATCGGCTGGACGGGCCGCATCACCTGGACCGAGAAGGCGCCGAGCGCGGGCTCGCCGCCCTCGAGCGCCGGCCGCGCGACCGCCGTCAGGCTGCCGGCCATCATCGCGGCGCGGCGCACGACGTCCGGGCCGACGCCGGCCGCCTTCGCGACGGCTTCGACGAGCACGCCCTCGAGCGCGCCGTGGCGCAGCTCGCCGTACAGAAGCCGGCGCAGGAAGTCCTGTTCCTGGCGTGTGGCGCGCGCGAAGAGCTCGCGCAGACGCGCGGTGCGCTCACGCGCGGATCCGCGCCCCTGCACGCGAGCGAGCGCGTCGAACGCCTCGTCGACGTCACGAACGGTCAGCGTGGCCGTGCCAGCCGGCCCGGTGTCCGATGCGGCGGAGATGGCGGCGTGTCCGATGCTGATCGAGCCCTGCCGGGGTGCGCCGGACAGAAACGCGACGACGGCTTCGACCTCCGGTGGACCGGCCGCTTGCAGGACCGCGGCCAGCCGGGCAATCTTTTCAAGACGGCGGCTCGTGGCGGCGACCGCGTCCGCCGCGTCCACCAGCGCGATGAGCGTCACGAATCAATCCCATCCCCATGGTAGAGGAAGCGTGAGGCCCGATGGAGATCGCATCCGGCTTGCCACGAGCAACGATCTCGGCCGCATCAACGAGATCTACAACCATTACGTCCTGCACTCGACGTGCACCTATCAGGAGGAGCCGCACACGGCAGAGGAGCGGGCACGGTGGTTCCAGGAGCACGGGCCGGCGCATCCCGTGACGGTTGCCGAAGTCGACGGCCAGGTCGTCGGCTGGGGCTCGCTCTCACGCTTCCACCCGCGATCGGCCTATCGCTTCTCGACGGAGAACTCCGTCTACGTCGATCACACCTGGCATCGCAACGGCATCGGCGGGCGACTGCTGGCCGATCTCATCGAACGGGGACGGGCGCCGGGCATCACACGATCGTGGCCGGCATCGACGGCGAGCAGCAGGCCAGCATCGCGATTCACGCGAAATTCGGCTTCGAACGCGTGGCGCACCTGCGGCAGGTCGGCTTCAAATTCAACCGCTGGCTCGACGTGATTTACATGCAGATGATGCTGTGAGAAGATTCGCCTCTCGCGCATGACCTCCCGCCTCATGAAGGCCCTGCTCGTGACGTTGGGGACGCTGTCAGTCGGCCTCGGCGTCCTCGGCATCTTTCTGCCGCTGCTGCCGACGACGGTGTTCCTGCTGCTCGCGGCCGCGTGCTATGCGCGAAGCTCAGATCGCTTCTACCTGTGGCTGGTCAACCACCGATGGCTGGGCACGCTACATCCGGAACCACTACGAAGGCCGCGGCATGAGGCGGCGCGACAAGGTGGTCACGCTGATCGCGCTGTGGGCCGGCATCGGCGCGACGGCGATCTGGTCTGTTGAGGCCTTATGGATTCGCCTGGTGCTGCTGGGCATCGCAGCAGCCGTGACGATGCATGTGGCGAAACTCAAGGCTTTCGAAGAAACGGCATCAAGTGCGAAGGTAGAAGTCAGAAGTTAGAAGCAACTGACGGCGTTCCACCGCATGCGCCCAGTTGCTTCTGACTTCTGACTTCTAACTTCGAACTTGCTTGTCTACGGCTTCACCGTCGGATACGTAATTCCCAACTGCTCCAGGTACGTCCCAAACCGGGAAGGGTCGTAGTACAGCTTCTTCAACTCCGGACGGAACTTGTCGTCCGTCTCCTTGTTCAGCCAGATGGCCGGCGGCGTGTCTTTCGCGATGAGCGGGATGTACTTCGTCTCTTTCGAGCTGCACGTCATTGAAGTACGTCTTCGCGGCCGCGATGATCTCCGGCTTCGTCAGGAGGTCGAGCAGGTTCAGGGCCTGCACCTTGGCGCCGGCGACTGAGCCCTTGTGGGCGACCGGTGTCGCCATCGCGATCGCGTTGACCCAGTTGTGCCCAGGCAGCCCCGGGATGTTCGCGGGATACCGCAGCGTGATCGTCGGGCACGGTCCAGGAGATGTCGCCGATGTCGTCGGAGCCGCCGCCGCGCTGGTCGGATTCCGCCACGGGCGTGCCCAGCTTGTCGAGTCTCGGTGGACAGGCCGTCCTTTTCGTTGGAGTTGATCTCCTTCTGCACCGCCTTCGCGAAGCGCTGATCGGCTTCGGTCCAGCGGGGCAGTCCGACCTTCTGGATGTTCGCGTAGGCCATCTCGGCGATCGGTTTGTTCATGTGCTGCGGCCAGGCGGCGCCGAGAATCCGCGACGTCCACTTCGTGTTCGTCATGAGCGCCGCGCCTTCCGCCATCTTGTCGCCGGTCTCCCACATGGACTTGATCTGCGCGTAGCTCGTTTCGCGGAAGTAGTACCAGACGGTGGCGATCGGCGGGACCACGTTCGGCTGGTGGCCGCCGTCGGTGACGACGTAGTGGGACCGCTGCTGCAGCCGCATGTGCTCGCGGTGGTAATTCCAGCCGATGTTCATCAGCTCGACCGCGTCGAGCGCGCTGCGGCCGCGCCACGGCGCGCCGGCGCTGTGCGCGCTCTCGCCCGTGAAGGTGTATTCCACGGAGACGAGCCCCGTGCCGCCGCCCTGGCCCCACGACACGGCGAGGTTGTCGCTGACGTGCGCGAAGAGGCACACGTCCACGTCCTTGAACATGCCCTCGCGGACGTACCAGGCCTTGGTCGCAAGGAGCTCTTCCGCGACGCCGGGCCACAGCACCAGCGTGCCCGGCAGCTTCTCGCGCTCCATGATCTGCTTCACGGCGAGCGCGGCCGCGATGTTCACGGCGTTGCCGCTGTTGTGGCCTTCGCCATGGCCCGGCGCGCCTTCGATGAGCGGCGAGCGGTACGCCACGCCCGGCTTCTGCGACGCCATCGGGATCCCGTCGATGTCCGATCCCAGCGCGATCACCGGCTTGCCGCTGCCCCAGGTCGCGACCCAGGCCGTCGGGATGCCGGCGACGCCGCGCTTCACCGCGAAGCCGTTCTTCTCGAGGATCCCGGTCAGGTAGCGCGACGTTTCGTGTTCCTGAAACGCCAGCTCGCTGAAACTGAAGACCGAATCCACCATCTCCTGGATCTGCTTCGCCATCGAGTCCACGTTCTCCGATGCCGTCGTCTTCATCGCCGCGACGCGCGGCGAGTCGGCGGGCGGGGCCGCCGGCGGCGGCTGCTGGGCCGACGGGAGAACGGGAATGACGGCGATGGCCACAATGGCGACGAGACGGGAATGTCGGGTCATGCGCGGGAGTTTACCATCGGCGCCGCGGTGACTTTCGTGTCGGAATCCCTGGGAAATCGACAAGAATGTTCCCCATGACGAATCGTCGTGAATTCGTGCGCGCGGTCGCCGGACTGGCTGGCGGCGCGTCGCTCAGCAGGCCCGCATCCGCGTTCGGTCAGGCGCGGAGCGCCGTCGGCCGGCGCGGTCATCGACGTGCACGCGCACTGTGGGGTGTCCACCGTCGCCGCTGTCGTCAAAGGCACACCGTTCGAGACCAATGCCGTCGTTCCCGAGCCGCAGGTGCTCGGCCCGGAGCGCATCCGGGCCATGGACGTGCAGCGCGTCGACTATCAGGCGCTCAGCATCAACGGCTTCTGGTGGTACGGCGTCACCGACCGTAACCTGGCGGACGACATCGTCCGTGCCCAGAACGAAGGGCTGTCCGCGTGGTGCCGCGCGCATTCCGATCGGTTCGTCGCGTTCGCGTCCTCGTCGCTCCAGTTTCCCGACCTGGCGGCGGCGCAGATCGAGGACGGCATCACGCGCCTGGGCCTTCGCGGCGCGGCCATTGGCGGCCACGTCAACGGCCAGGATCTGTCGGACGCCAGGTTTCACCCGTTCTGGGCGAAGGCCGAAGCTCTTGGCGCGTTGGTGTTCATGCATCCGGCGGGCGCCGAGAACATCATCCGGAGCGGTGCGTTCGGCGGGCGCGGCGACCTCGGCAACATCATCGGCAACCCGCTCGAGACGACGTATTTTCTCTCCCGGCTGATTTTCGACGGCACCTTCGATCGGTTTCCGTCGCTCAAGGTGTGCGCGGCGCATGCCGGCGGCTACCTGCCGTCGTACTTCGCGCGCACGGATGTCGCGTGCGACGTTCGTCCGGCCGCCAAGTGCGCGAACACCAGGCGGCCGCGCGAGTATCTGCGCGCGCAGATTCTGGCGGATACGATGGTGTTCACGGACGAAGGCCTGCGCCATCTTGTCGCGGAGATGGGCGTCAGCCAGCTCGTCTATGGCACCGACATCCCATTCAACTGGCCGGCGACGATCGACCTCATCCTGAACGCGTCGTATCTCACCGACGCCGACAAGGCCGACATTCTCGGCGGGAATCTGAGCCGGCTGTTGAGGATCTGACCCGACTACAATTTTCAGGTGCCGTTGCTCGTCGCCGACAACCTTCATCGCACGTACGTGGTCGGCGATGCGCGAGTCCACGCGGTGGCCGGCGTGAGTCTCTCGCTCGATGCCGGCGATTTCGTCGCGCTCGTCGGGCCCTCGGGTTGCGGCAAGTCCACGCTCCTGCATCTCTGCGGCGCCATGGATCGGCCGACCGCCGGCGTCGGTGCGGCTGGAGGGCGCCGCGCTCGAAGGCCTCGGCGACGATGCAGCTGACGCGGATCAGGCGCGATCGCGTCGGCTTCGTCTTCCAGTTCTTCAATCTGCTGCCGACGCTGACCGTTCTCGAAAACGTGACGCTGCCGGTCCTGCTGGGCGGCGGCACGGTCCGCGGCGGTCGAGCCGGCCGCGCGTGCGCTGCTCGACCGGGTCGGGCTCGGCCGCGCGCGCGCGTCACTACCCGAGCAGCTCTCGGGCGGCGAGATGCAGCGCGCGGCCGTGGCCCGCGCGTTGATTCATCGTCCGGCCCTGCTCATCGCCGACGAACCGACGGGCAACCTCGACTCCGAGAACGGACGCCTCGTGCTCGACTTGTTGACCGGGCTGAACCGGGAGACTGGGGTCACGCTGCTGCTCGCGACCCACGACACAGAGATTGCGGCCGCCGCCGGGCGCGTCGTTCGCATGCGGGACGGACGCAACGAGTGCCGAGATGCGCATGCGATGCCCTGTTTAAGTGGTTCATTCTCCGGCGGCTGGTCCATGAGCCACTGCGAACGACGACACGACGCTCGGCGTCGCGCTCGGCGTGGCGGTCGTCGTCGCCATTCGGCTGACGAACGCCAGCTCGCTCGGCGGATTCGAGACCGCGCTGAACACGGTGTCCGGGCCGCGCGTCGCTCGAAGATCGTGGGCACGAGCGTCGGCGTGGACGAGACGCAGCTCCTCGAGCTCGGATGGCTTCGTGAGTACGGCGACGTGACGCCGGTCATCGAAGGCGAGATCGCGCTTCGGCGAGGACGGTCGTCCGCCGGAGACGCTGCGCGTCCTTGGCATCGACATCCTGCGCGACCGGTCGTTCCGCGACTACCCGCTGACCGAGCACGCGGAGCTCCCGAGCGACCAGTTGCTTTCGCGACTGCTCGAGCCGTCGTGCGGTCATTCTCGCGGCGAAGTTCGCGACGCCGCGCGGCCTTGGCGATCGGCTCGACGTTCGCCGCGATTGCCGGCGATCGAACGGTGACGCTGACCGTACGCGGGCTTCTGAAGGACGAGGGCCCCGCGCGGGTGCTCGACGGGCATTTCGTGCTCATGGACATCGCGGCCGCGCAGTTGCTCCTGGACCGGCTCGGCCGGATCGATCGGGTCGAGATCCGGCTGCACGATCCGTCCGCGGATCGAGCGCGCCGAGCTGGAGATTCAGCCACGTCTGCCAGCGGGGCTTGGCCGTCCAACGCCCGGCACAGCGCAGCCGGCAGGTCGAGCAGATGCTCTCGGCGTTCCATCTCAATCTGACCGCGCTTTCCTACATCGCGCTCCTCGTCGGGCTGTTCCTCGTCTACAACACGATCTCCGTGGCGGTGCTCTCGCGGCGCGGCGAGATTGGCGTGCTGCGCGCGCTTGGCGTCACGCGCGCTCGCGTGCGAACGCTGTTTCTGGCCGAGGCGGCGACGTTCGCCGTCGCGGGCTGCTCGCTGGGCGTGGCGCTGGGACGCCTCCTTGCGGACGGCGCGGTCGCGCTGACGGCGACGACCGTATCGGCGCTGTACATCAGGACGGCGGCGGCGCCGCCGGCGCTGGATTGGTCAGGTCGTCGGCGATGGCCTTCGCGGTCGGCCTGCCGTTGTCCCTGATTGCGGCGGCTCTGCCGGCACAGGAGGCGGCAGGCGTGCCGCCGGCCGCGGCCATCCGCGGCGCCGACCAGGTCGACACGGCGCACGCGGATTCCATTGTCGCTACGCCGTGATCGCGATGGCGTTGCTGGCTCTGGGCGCGTGGCTCGCGACGCGTCCCGCGCTCAATGGGCTGCCGGTGTTCGGCTACGCGTCGGCGTTCGCGATCATTTTCGGCGTGTCGTTTCTCGTGCCCGCCATTCTCTTCGGCGTGGCGCGCGTCCTCGAGGCGCCCGTTCGGCGGTTTCTCCGGGTTGACGACTGGCTTGCGGTCACGAACATCTCGTCGGCGGTGATGCGGCTGTCAATCTCGGTGGCCGCGCTCGCCGTGAGCTTGTCGATGATGGTCGCCATCGCGGTCATGGTGGGCAGCTTTCGTGAGACCGTCATCTACTGGACCGGCCAGACGCTGCAGGCCGATCTGTTCATCAGTCCGGCCGCGGCGGGCCGGCCGACGGCCGAAGCCACGCTCTCGCCCGACGTCGTGCGGGCGGTCACGACGAGCCCGGACGTTCTCGCCGTCGATCGATTCCGGGTCACAGACGTGCCGTACGGCGGTACGCGCATTCGCGTGGGCGCGGGTGACTTCGACGTGATCCTCACGCACGGCTCCCTGCTGTTCAAGGCCCCGGCGGACGGCACGGCGGCGATGCGCGGCGCGATCGGGCAGGACGCCGTGGTCGCGTCCGAGGCGTTCACGCTGAAGCACCACGCCAACGTCGGCGATCGGGTGCTGGTGCCGACGCCGACGGGACCCGCGCCCTTCCGCCTCGCCGCGGTGTACTTCGACTACTCGAACGATCGCGGCGTGCTGATGATGGATCGGGCCACGTTCGAACGACACTTCGGCGATCTCGCGCCGAGCGGGCTGACCGTCTACCTGAAAGACGAGGTGACGCCCGACGCGGCGCGCGAACGCCTGCTGACCGCGATCGGCGATGCGCCATTCGGTCTTCATCAACACCAACCGATCGCTTCGCGCGGAGGTGCTGCGTATCTTCGACAGCACGTTCGCGATCACCTACGCGCTGGAGCTCGTGGCGATCGTCGTGGCGATCCTCGGCATCTCGGGCACGCTCGTCACGCTCGTGCTCGAACGGGAGCGCGAGTTGACGATCCTGCGTCTCGATCGGCACAGGGCGTCGTCAGATCCGCCGGATGGTCGTCGGCGAAGCCGTGGTCATCGGTGCCGTCAGCCAGGCGATCGGTCTGGTCGTCGGCCTCGCGCTCTCGATCGTGCTCATCTACGTCATCAACGTGCAGAGCTTCGGCTGGACGATTCAGTTCCACGTGCCCTGGGCGTTCCTCGCGCAATCGTCCGCGCTCATCGTCATGGCGACGGCGTGGCGGGGCTGTACCCGGCCCGGCGCGCCAATCGGCTGACGAGGTTCGACACGTGACGCCGGTGGGACCGATGCGATCGTCCCGGCGCGCGCATCGCGTCTGGCCACGGTCATCGCTGCGCGGCACAGGCGCCGGCGTGGAAGGACGCCGCGCCCGGGCGCGCCATCGTGCTGCCGGCGGATCATGCGAGTCATCCGGAGTACAAGGTCGAGTGGTGGTACTACACCGGCAATCTCGACGCGGCCGACGACGCGTCGGTTCGGCTATCAGTTGACGTTCTTCCGCATCGGAGTGGATCCCGCGCCCGGCGAATCCATCCCGCTGGGCGGTCCGGGACTTGTTCATGGCGCATCTCGCGCTGACGGACATCAACGGCAAGCGGTTCCGGTTCACCGATCGGATCAATCGCTCGGGCCCGGGCTGGGCAGGTGCGGCGACGGACGGCGTATCGGGTCTGGAACGACGGATGGGAGGCGACGCCTCGGGTCCGGAGGCGATGCACCGCCTCGTCGCGTCAACGAAGGAATTTGGCCTTGATCTTCGGCTTGACGAACGCCGGCGTGCCGTGCTCCACGGCGACCGGGGCTACAGCCGCAAAGGCACGGCGCCTGGCAACGCATCGTTCTACTACTCGCTCACGCGGATGCCCACGCGGGGCACCGTGACGATCGAAGGGCGCGCGATCGAGGTCACCGGCGCAGAGCTGGATGGATCACGAGTTCGGGACGACGTTCCTCGAGAAGGAACAGGTGGGCTGGGACTGGTTCTCGATGCAGCTCGACGATGGACGCGACCTGATGGTGTTTCAGCTCCGGCGACGGGACGGATCGATCGATCCGCGATCGAGCGGCACGCTGGTGGAGCCCGGACGGTTCGTTCCGGCACATCACGTTCGACGACGGCGTTCGCGCTGGAACCGGGACGCGTGTGGACGTCGCCTCGAGCGGGGGCCGGTATCCGGTCGGAATGGCGCGTGCGCATTCCACGTGAGTCCATCGACCTGTCGGTCGCGCCGCGCTCGACGACCAGGAGCTTCGTCACCGGTGAGTCAACCGGCGTCAACTACTGGGAAGGCGCGATCGACGTGACGTGGAGCCGTCAAGGGACGCCCGGCGCAGGGCCGCGGCTATCTCGAGATGACCGGCTACGTCGCCGGTCGCGGGCTCGAGGCGCTCAGGTAGGTGCCGAGTCTACGGGTCTTCCGCGTTTGCCAGGGGCTGGCTGAGGAACTCGAACAGAATGCCGGCGGCCGCCTCCGGCGGGCGGCCGCCCCGGGCGGTCGTGCTCAATCGCGGGAATGACTTCTTGAGACCGGCGAGCACCGTCTCGCGGTCGGCTTTCGTGAGCTGCAGGTCGGCCGGCGCGATTCGGATCGAGCAGCGCCTGTGTCACGCCGATCGTCGCCTGCTGCATGCGATCCCACGGAGCTTCGTTCGCCAGGAGCGCGACCGACGATCGCACGAGATCGACCGTCTCGTTCTCGTCGGCGGCTCTGTCGAGTTTTTCCCAGATCCTGATCGCGTCGTTGAGGGTCGTGGACAACTGGCTGAACGGCGCCCGCATCGCGGCCGCGGCCTTGCGGACGGGGCTGTCCGGCGCGCCGATCGGCTTGCCGAGGAGCGAGCTCGCCTCCTGACTTCTGCCCAGCGCCCGGCGCGCCTCGCTCGTCGCCTCGAATCGGCCGGACTGGTCGCCCAGCCGGTTGCGATCGATGCGATCGATGGATTGCTCGATCGACGCGGCCATCGTGAGCGCGGTGACCGTCGCCTGAGCCAGGTCGAACGCCGGCCGGCCCTGTGCGGCGGCAGGCGCCGTCTGGGCCATCGCGGCCGCTCCGCCGCTGCAGCAAGACGGCAAGCGCGAGAAGGATCGGTTTCATACAGCGGGGCATTGTCCACCCGCGTGCCTCTTTTTCTGTGGTAAAAGCTGACGAACATGACCACGGGGCATCGAGGGGCCGGCGGGCTTCTTTTTCTTGCGTTGCTGGCGGCCCGGCGATCGTCCGCGTCAAGGACCGGCGGCGCCTGCCGCGTCCACGCAGGATCATTCCGGGCGGTACCCGGCGGCCGATGTCGCCATCGGCCAGAAGGTGTACGGCACGGTGTGCGCGGCCTGCCACGGCCCGACCGGCAACGCCATCGGCAACGTGGATCTGCGCCGCGGCCCGCTTCCGCGCGCCGCCACCGACGATGCGCTTGAGGGCGGTGATCACGAAGGGGTTTCCGCAGTCGGGCATGCCGGCGTTCAAGCTCGAGCCCGCGGAGCTCAACGGTCTCGTCGCGTTCATCCGATCCGGGTCTCGAAGGCGCCCCGGCGCCGCCGCGCCGGCGGCTGGCGACGCCGCGCGCGGCCGGCTCGTCTTCGAGACCAAGGGCAAGTGTCTCGAGTGCCATCGCGTGTTCGACGACCGGGATGTTCGTCGGGCCCCGAGCTGACCGACATCGGCCGGCTGCGTTCGCCGGCCGCGCTTGCAGCGGTCGCTCGTCGATCCCACCGGGAACATGCAGCCGATCAATCGGCCGGTGCGCGCCGTGAAGCGGGACGGGACCGTCGATCACCGGGCGCCGGCTGAACGAAGATCTGTTCACCGTGCAGCTCATCACGAACGAGGGCAGGCTCGTGTCGCTCGTGAAGCCGGAGCTCAAGGAGTGGACGGTCGAGCACGACCTCCACGATGCCGTCGTACCGGGACTCGTTGTCCTCGGCCGAGCTCGCGAACCTCGTGGCCTATCTCATGTCGCTGAAGGGAGCACGTCCGTGACCGCCATGTTTCGCCTGCTCGTGGTCGTGCTGCGCGGCCCTTGCCGCGGCCGGTTACGCACTGTCCGCGCAGGTGTCGAGCGATCGCATCGCGCGCGCCGCCGACGAGCCGCGCGAACTGGCTGACGTACTCCGGCAGCTACTCCGGCCAGCGCTACAGTCCGCTACGCAGATCGACGCGTCGAACGTGAAGAACCTGGAGTTCAAGTGGATGCTCCAGAACCAGGTCTTCGGTTCCTGGGAGAGCTCGCCGCTCGTCGTCGACGGCATCATGTACCTGACGCAGCGGCCGAACGACGTCATGGCCGTCGACGCGCGGACGGGCCGCATCTTCTGGATGTACCGGCACGTCGGTGCCGACCGACTACAAGGTCTGCTGCGGCGCGAACAATCGCGGCCTGGCGATCCACGGCCACACCCTCTTCATGGGCACGCTCGACGCGCACCTCGTGGCCATCGACGCGCGAAACGGCCGCCTGCTGTGGAACACGACCGTGGCGGAGAAGTCGCGCGGGCTACTCGCTGAGCCTGGCGCCGCTCGTCGTGAAGGACAAAGTCATCGTCGGCGTCGGCGGCGGCGAGTACGGCATTCGCGGCTTCATCGCCGCGTACGACGTCGCGACCGGCAAGGAAGTGTGGCGCTTCTACACCGATTCCGGCGCCGGGCGAGCCGGGCTCGGAGACGTGGAGCGGCGACTCGTGGAAAACCGGCGGCGGCTCGATCTGGGTGACCGGCACCTACGATCCGTCGCTCAATCTCACCTACTGGGGCGTCGGCAATCCCGGTCCGGACTTCAATCCCGGCGCAGCGGCCCGGCGACAACCTCTACACCGAATTCGGTCGTCGCGCTCGACGCCGACACGGGCACGCTGAAGTGGCATTTCCAGTTCACGCCCAATGACGCCTACGACTGGGACGCGATCCAGGTGCCGGTCCTCGTCGACGCGACATGGCGCGGCGCGCCGGCGAAGCTGCTGATGGCGGCCAATCGCAACGGGTTCTTCTACGTCCTCGATCGTGTGACCGGCAAGTTTCTCGTCGGCAAACCGTTCATCAAGGTGAACTGGGCGAGCGGCCTCGACGACAACGGTCGGCCGATTCAGACGCCGCAGCCGGCCGGCGCAGCCGACGTATCCGGGACAGCAGGGCGGCACGAACTGGTGGTCGCCGGCCTACAGTCCGCGCACGGGCCTGTTCTACGTCGGCGCCTGGGAGGACGTCTCCGGCGTCTTCACGCCGCAGCCGGCAACCTACAAGCCCGGCGGAGGGTTCATGGGCGGCAACTTCCGCGCGACGCGGCCGACGCCCGACTCGGCCGTGTCGCCGAACATCGGCCGGCCGCCGATCAACACGTGGACGGACGCCATGTCGCACGGCGCGCTCATCGCGATCGATCCCGCCACCGGCGATCGCAAGTGGACGTTCCCGATGTACGACCTGACCGAAAGCGGCGTGATGACGACCGCGTCGGATCTCGTGTTCACCGGCGGCCGCGACGGCTTTCTGCATGGCCCTCGACGCGCGCACCGGCGAGCTGCTCTGGAAGATGAACCTCAGCTCCGCCCAGATGCGCTCGGCGCCCATCACCTACATGGTCGATGGCCGCCAGTACATCTCCTACATCTCCGGCAACGTCCTGATGACGTTCGGGTTGCGGGAGTGACGGTCCAGCTCACTGATCCCGCAACGCGGCGAGGGGGCGGACACGGGCGGCGCGCCAGGCGGGGCCCAGGTCGCGGCAAACGCGGCGGCCAGGACGATCACGACCACCGAGGCAAGCGTCGCCGGATCGAACGGACTCACACCGGTGAGGAATCCGCTCGAGCGCCATGGCGCCGACGCCGCCGATCGCAAGGCCGAGGGCGAGACCGATCGAGATCAGCCGCGCGTTGCTGCCGAGGATGAGCCGAACGATGTCGTGCGGCCGTGGCGCCCACCGCCTGCCGGATGGCGAATTCCCGCTTTGCGCTGGCCGACCGCGAACGACACCAGGCCGTAGATGCCGATGGCGGAGAGCAGCATCGCCACCAGGCCGAAGATGCCCGTCGACGCCGCGCCGACCTGGGCGGGCACGACCGACGACGGCCACGGCGTCGCGCATCGGCTTGACGGAAACCGGAGCGTTCGGCGCGAGCCGGCGCATTTCGTCGACCATCAGCGCTGGCCGTGCCTTCGATGTCGGCCGTCCGCGCGTGCAGCGTCATGCCGAACATGTATGCCTGCCGGAATGGAAGATAGACCGTCGGCGCGATCGTCTTCGCCGATCGTGGCGTACTTGCTGTCGCGAACGACGCCGACGATCTCCAGCGTGCGCTGGCCGTAGCGCAGCCGCTGGCCGACCGCCCGCCCGTTCCAGAGCTGTCGCGACAGCGTGTCATTGACGATCGCGACGTGCGGAGTGCCTGCGCGATCGTTCCAGGTGAAGTCGCGACCAGCCAGAATCGGAATGCGTACCGTCTCGAACCATCCGGGAGTCACCCGGTTGCCGACGACCCACTGGCTGGGTGTGTCGTCTGACGGCGAGACGCGAAAGTCCTCGCGGCCGGTAAGCGCGAGCGGCACGACGAGCGCGAGCCCCGACGACTTCCACGGTCGCCGACCCGCCGACACGCCGCGCCCACTCGACGAAGATCTGCTCGCCTTGCTCGTCCGTCATCGCGCCTCGTTCGAGTTCCGCGGAGGCGATCACCACGCCGGACGGATCGAAACCAGGATCGACCGTGCTCACCCGTCGAAGGCTGTTCACGAAAAGCCCGCTCCAGATCAAGGAGCGCCGTGCACGTGGCGATCTGGCCAACGACGAGCGCGCGGCGCGTTCGTTGCCGTGCCGTCGAGCCGGCTTCGTCCTTCAGCGACGAGACGAGCTCGAGACTTCGTCGCGCTCCAGGCGGGGGCCAGGCCGAAGACCAGACAGGCCAACGCGGACAGCCCGAGCGCGTAGGTCGAGGACGCGCCCGTCAATCCGCAGGTCGAACTCGATCGGCACCGGCAGGAAACGCCACCGCGGAATTGGCCGCGCCGACGAGCCATATCGTCAACAAGAGTCCCGCCAGGCCGCACCGACGATCGCGAGGACGAGACTTTCCGTCAGCAGCTGCCGGATGAGCCGTCGCCGGCCGGCGCCGAGCGCAAGCCGAACGCAATTTCGCGCTGGCGTGCGCGTGGCGCGGCCGACGAGGAGGCCCGCGATGTTCGCGCATCCGATCAGCAGCACGAAGCCGGACACGACCGCCATGAGCCCGAGGAACGCGAGCACCGGGAGGAGATGCCCGGACATGCCCCGGAACGCCTCGAACCCTTCGATCGGGACAACGAGCGTCTGGGGAATGCCTTCAGGCAGGTCTGGATGTTCGATTTGCATGCGCGCGGTCAGCACCCGGAGCGCAGCGGTCGCTTGCTGATGAGTCGTCGACGGCTTGAGCCGGCCGACGACGTCGAACTCGAAAAGTGCGCGGTCGGCGAGACTTCGGCTCGGAGTCACCGTGTCGACGGGTGACCAGAAATCCGGATGGAGACCGGGAGGCGCAAGGCCGCGGAACGTTCGCGGCATGACGCCGACGACCTCGAGTGGCCTGCCGCCGATCGTCAGGCGTTGACCGACGAATCGACGGGGCCGACCCGAACCGCACTCGCCACAAGTGGTCCGACAACACGACGAGGTCGGAGCGGCCGTCCGCCGGCGTGTAGGTTCGCCCAAGCGCCGCCGGCACACCGAGCACACTGAAGAAGATTGTGCGAGGTGACCTGACCCTGGAGCTGTTCAGGCACGCCTGACGTTGCGAGCGTCGTCAGTCGTCTGGCGGTGGGCGAGGACATCTGAGAAGACGTCGTTTCTCGAACGGATGTCCTGGTAGTTGAGCCAGGACGTCAGGCTCGGCCCGGTGTCGACGCGACCGAGCTCGTGCGGCGCGTGCGACCGGCGTGGGCTTGAAGAGCAGGGCGTTGACGACGGCAAAGACGGCCGTGTTGGCGCCAATCGCGATGGCCAGCGTCGCGATCGCCGTCGCCGAGAAGCCTGGCGTGCGAAGGAGCAGACGGACGCCACCCACGACGTCCCGACGAATACCGTCCAGCAGCCCCACGGTGCCCTCCTTGCTTAGGTCGACTAACCCGTCAGGCTGGAAAAGGTTTCAGATCCGCTTCGCGACGATTATCGTCGCGCCCGTCGTCACCGGCGCTGTGAGGGGCGGGCGGCGTCGCCGGTACGCGCTCAGCTGCCACAGGGTGTAGCCCAGTGCTATCAGAATCTGCTGCACGTCGCCCCGGCCCGTGGATTCGAATACGAAGGCCGGCGGTTCCGGCCGGGTGATGAGTGTCATCGCACTCTCGACGACCTTGTCCGCCTTGTCCTCGGGGCCGACGGCGTCAATCCTTCATCACGTCGACGTGCCGGACGTTTCCATCGAGCAGCAGTTGATCGAGCCGCGCGCGATTGAGGTCGTCAACGACGACGTTGATGGGCGTCACGTTCGCCAGCCCATTCACCGCCGCGTTGGCGCGCAGACACTGAAACAGCACCGCTGAAGGTTCCAGCGCGAAGACGCGGCCGTGTTGGCCGACCCGACAGGCGGCCGGCAAGGCGAACGCGCCGACGTTGGCGCCGACATCCACGAAGGTGCCGCCCTCAGGCAGGAGCTCGAGCACGACCTCGAGCACGTCCCGTCGATAGACACCGTCGACGAGCAGAGAGAACGCCGCCGGCTCGTTGAGGTTGGGCACACGATAGCTCAGCCCGAGCCCGTCGGTGACGGCTCTCGCCCTGCGGGATCCGTGCTCGAGCAGCGTCCGGGCAAGGCGACGTTTGCCGGGCGTACGCGTGGGAATGAGCCGGAGCCACCGGCTGGTCCGCCCGATGTCGTTCGTGGTCACCAGCGAAGGTATCGGACATCCGACGCGCGGGCCTGCATTGCGCTAGGATTGGCGCCGTGCTCGGCCGGTCATGGTCCTGTCGCCGCTCTTCTTGTCATCCAGCGTCGATCCCGACGAACGGACGCCCGCAGGCGCCGGCCTCGAACTCGCGCGCCCTGGAGACGGCGCTCGACCGCTATGTCGCTGCGCCGGATCGCGAGTTCCGGTTCGAAGTGGCCGCGACGATTCCAGCCAACGGCGCCACCGCGACGCTGCTCGACTTGACGTCGCAGCAGTGGCTCGACCGGCGCCGAGGTCGATGAGCCTGTCTGGCGTCACTGGCTCACGGTGATTCGTCCACCGGTCGTCACGAGCGAGACGGCGCTGCTCTTCATCACCGGGGCTCGCGCACGCGTCCGCGTCCCTCGGAACCGCCGGCCGATCTCGTGCGGATTGCGCGGTCGACGAACACCGTCGTGGCTGAGCTTCGGATGGTGCCGAATCAGCCCATCGTGTTCCGCGACGATCCGGCGAAGAAGGCGCGCGTCGAAGACGACTTCATCGCGTACACCTGGGACAAATTTCTGCGCACCGGCGACGATCGCTGGCCCGCCCAGTTGCCGATGACCAAGAGCGCGGTGCGCGCGATGGATGCCGTGACGGCATTCGTGCCCGCGGCCGGCGGCGGCGTCAAGGTGTCGCGCTTTGTCGTGGCCGGCGCGTCGAAGCGCGGCTGGACGACGTGGACGACCGCGGCCGTCGATCGGCGCGTCGTGGCCATCGCGCCGCTCGTCATCGACATGCTGAACGTCGAGCCGTCGTTCATCCATCACTGGCGCGCCTACGGCTTCTGGGCGCCCGCCATCAAGGACTATGTCGAGCACGGAATCATGGACTGGCGCGGGACGCCGCAGTTCCGCGCGCTGATGCAGACTGGTCGAGCCGTACGAATACCGCGCACGGCTCACCATGCCGAAGTTCCTCATCAACGCCTCCGGCGATCAGTTCTTTCTTCCCGACTCGTCGCAGTTCTACCTTCGCGATTTGCCCGGCGAGACCAGCGCTGCGCTACGTCCCGAACACCGACCACAGCCTGCAGAAGTCCGACGCCATGCGGACGCTCGAAACGTTCTACGCGTCGGTCGTCAACAACGTCAGGCGTCCGTCGTTCACGTGGACGTTTGGTGACGACGGCGCCATTCGCGTCGTGTCGAAGGACCTGCCGACGGCCGTGACGATGTGGCAGGCGGTCAATCCCGACGGCACGCGATTTTCGGGTCGAGACGATTGGCGCGGCCTACCAGCCGACGGCCCTGACGCCGGTCGGTCCGAACACCTGGGTCGGACGCGTGACGCCGCCGGCGCGAGGATGGTCCGCCGGGTTCGTCGAGTTGACGTTCGCCGTCGACGGCCTGCCGTTGAAGATGACGACCGCGGTGCGCGTCCTGCCGGACCGCCTGCCGTTCGAGGCGCCCGTGGCCAAACGCGCGGTCGGGCAGTAGCGGCGTCTATCGTCTGCGTCCGGCCTTCGACCAGTGCGCGTGAATCGCGCGCGTCCACGTCTCCACTTCAGCCGGTGAGAGGTTGCCGAACGGCGCCAGCCGCGCGTCGCGGTATCCCCAGTCACGGACATCGACGAGGTACTGTTCGCGCGACAGGAACGTTGCCGCGGCAGAGCCGAACGCCGCCGATGCCGCGCCGGTTCGGCGCTGCCGACAAACGCTTCATGACGCCGCGTGGCACGATGCGCCGTCTCGTTCGGATACGCGTAGTTGAAGAGCATGAGGTGCGCGAGCAGCACGCGCTCGTGGCCGTAGAACCGATCGCAGAGATGATCCCAGTCGAGCGTCCGGCCGGCGCGCAGGATCAGGTGCAGCACGTCGGCGCCATCGAATCGCTCGCGCTCCATCAGAAACGACTTGCTCCAGACGAGCTCCTCCGGCGGCGCGAGCGCGACGTCGTAGCCCAGCACGCGCGCGGGCACCGCTGCGCGTGAACCACAGTGTCGTCGACGGCGGCGACGGCATTGCCGCTGCTGAAGATGATGTCCACCTGCGCCGACCCGGCGAGCGCTTTGCCCAGCCAGTGCGGGAACGAGAGGCGCGTGTAGATGCCGGCGCTGGCGCAGGGCCGTCGCCACGGCGGGCCAGTGCGCGCGGCGAACCATCAGGTCGAGGTCCTTCGTCGGGCGATCGATCTGCGTGTAGCGCGCCATGGCAAACGCGCCGCCGACGAGAAAGGGCACGTCGCGCTGTTTCAATGCGCGCAGCACTGACCGGTAGAACGGAACGGCTCCTGCGACAGTCGGCACTTCGCTAATTTACGTGCCGGGGCACGGGTCTTGCTAGGGTGGTGGCCATGAGTGTCCGTGTTGCCGCGGCGGGGGACCTGCATTTCAGCCGCAATTCACCCGGCACCTTTCAGAAGATCTTCGCGGAGATCGTCTCGTCGGCCGACGTGCTGCTCGATGCCGGGCGATCTCACCGACTACGGACTGCCCGAGGAGGCCCGTGCGCTGGCGCGCGAGGTGGCGCACGACCGCGAAGATCCCGATCGTCGCCGTGCTCGGCAACCACGATTACGAGTCGGGTCACGCCACCGAGGTCGCCGAGATCCTGCGTGAAGCGGGCATCATCGTGCTCGACGGTGACGCGCACGAGATTCACGGGATCGGTATTGCCGGCGTGAAGGGATTCTGCGGAGGGTTCGGCCGGCACACGCTCGGATCGCTGGGGCGAACCGATCATCAAGGCGTTCGTCCAGGAAAGCCTGGCCGAGGTCCTCAAGCTCGAAACGGCGCTGGCACGGCTGCGGACCGCGACGAAGATCGCGCTGCTTCACTACGCGCCAGTGCAGGACACCGTGCTGGGCGAGCCTGAGGCGATATTCCCGTTTCTCGGCTCGAGCCGCCTCGAAGAGCCGATCAATCGGATGAACGCGACGATGGTGTTCCACGGCCACGCGCATCGGGGCCAGCCCGAGGGCCGGACCGCCATCGGCATTCCCGTCTACAACGTCTCGTATCCGTTGCTTCACCGTCTGAACGCCCGAACGCCCCTATCGGATCGTCGAGGTTCCGGGCGCGGTCGGCGCCCAACCTTTGACCCTCCGATTACCGTCCAAACGGGGACATGCAGTCTTTCCTCTCAGACCTGCGGTACGCCCTGCGCGAGCTTCGTCACCGCCCCGGGTTCGCGCTGACGGCCGTCCTCTCGCTGGCGCTCGGGATCGGCGCGACGAGCGCGGTCTTCAGCGTCATTTACGGCGTGCTGCTCGAATCCGTTCCCGTACAAGGACTCCCACCGGATGATGCAGATCGCGATGGCTGGACACGGCCGGCGCGGTTCCGCTACGCCGGGCATGAGCGGCGCGCAGTTCGATGAGCTTCGAAAGCTCCGGGCGGTCGAAAGCGTCGTGGGGGAATCCGGCTGGAACCTCACGACCACCGACGGCGACATCCCTGAAGACGTCATCGGGTCGTACGTCACACCGAATTCACCGAACCACTGGGGCACTCCGGCGCTGATGGGCCGCTGGCTCATTCCGGCGGATGCGCCGGCGGGGCGCGAGCCCGAGCGCGTCGTCGTGCTCGGCTACGCGTTCTGGCAGCGCTACTACACAGGCGACCCGAACGTCGTCGGCCGCACCATCCAGCTCGTTCGGAAGAACTATCAGATCGTCGGCGTCATGCCACCGCGGTTTCGCTGGCGTGAGGCGGATCTCTATCTGCCGCTTCATGTGAAGTTCGAGCCGAACAACTACTACGGCGTGAACCTCAGACTTCGCGAGGGCGTGACGCCGGAGGAAGCCAACGCCGAACTGCAACCGCTGATCGAGCAGTTCGCGAAACAGACGCCGGAGCGCTATCCGGCCAAGTTCAAGGTGCAGCTGCGCAGCATCATCGAGATGTATGCCTGGCCGATGGCGCCAAGGCTGATGCTTCTGCTCGGTGCGGTGGCGTCGCTCCTCCTCATCGGCTGTGCCAACGTGTCGATTCTGCTGCTCGTCCGCGGCGCGCACCGGCAGCAGGAGCTCGCCGTCCGTGCCGCGCTCGGGGCGGGCCGCATCCGACTCGTGCGGCAGTTGTTCACCGAAGCGCTGTGCCTCGCCCTGGTCGGCGCGGGCCTCGGTGTGCTGATCGCGTGGAAGGCGCTGGATTTCATCATCGCGTGGGTGCCGACCAATTCGTTCGCCACCGAATCGGTCATCCGGATGAACCTGCCCGTGCTCATGTCCAGCGTCGCCGTGGCGATGGTGACGGCTCTCGTGTTCGGCGTGTGGCCGGCGCTCCAGCTCTCGCGTCCTGACCTCGGTCGAGTCGCGCAGGCCAGCACGCGTCGCGTGCTCGGCAACGTCGCAGGGGCGGCGGGTCCACCGCGTGATGGTGGCCGTGCAGGTGGCGCTCACGCTCCTCATGCTGACGTCCGCCGGCGCGGCCGGTAAGGGATTCCTGAAGCTGGCCAACGTCGATCTCGGCTACGACCCGACCAACACGATGTCGCTGCCGATTCCGGTCCACGACGGCACGTACATGGCCTGGCAGGAACGCGCCGCGTACTTCGACCGCTTGCGCGACGCCATCGCGGCGATGCCGCAGGTCGTGGCGGCGGGCATCTCGACGCAACGCGACGCCACCGGCGAACGGCGGCGACACGGCCATCGAGATCTACGGCGCCGGCGGTGCGGAAAAGCCGACGATCCGTGCCAACTTCGTCAGCCCGGAATATTTCTCGCTGCTCCGGATTCCGTTGGTGCAGGGCCGTCTGTGGACTGACGACGAAACGAGGCGGGGCGCGGCGATGGCGGTGATCAACCAGGCGATGGCCCGACAGCATTGGCCAAATGGCGATGCCGTGGGAAAGCAGTTCAAGTTCGCGTCCTCAGGGACGTGCCGCCGTACTCGCCCATGGCGCCTGGAGGCGACGGATGGATCCAGATCATCGGCGTCGTCGCGGACGCGCGAAACGACGGCCTGCGTAACGCCATCAAGCCGTCATTCTACGTGCCGTATACGTTGAAGATGCAGATGTTCACGCAGATCCTCGTCCGGACGAAGACCGCACCGATGTCGACGCTCCGCGACATGCAGGCGACAATCGTCCGCGTCGATCGCGAACAGCAGGTCATGCGCGTTCGCGATCTGAGCGCTGGATCACCGACCGGCCGGAGTACGCGCAGCAGAAGCTGATGGCCAACCTGTTCGCCGTTTTCGGCGTCCTCGCCCTCGCGCTTTCCGCCGTCGGACTCTACAGCGTGGTTTCATACGGCGTCGCGACCGAACGAACGAATTCGGGATCCGCATGGCGCTCGGCGCCAAGGCGCGCGACGTCGTGCGCATGGTTCTGTCGGGCACGTCCTGGAACGTCGGTGTCGGACTCGTCGCCGGCGTCTTGTCTGTGCCTCGCGTTCGACACGTTTGCGGCGCAGTGGATCACCGAAAGCTCACGCGATCCGATGATTCTCGCAGGCGTGACGGCGCTGCTGCTCTTCGTCGCCGCGCTCGCATGTGTCGCGCCCGCCCGGCGCGCGGCGTCCATCGATCCGATGGAAGCGGTAAGGCACGACTAAGACAGGGCAAGGCAGAGGGCAAAGGGCAAGGAGAGGTCGGGCCATGCTCACTTTGCTCCTCATGCCCCTGCTGCCCTCTGCCCTGAATTCTACGTCTTCGTCTGCGTCATTCCCCAGGGCTCGTCGGCGGTGGGCCCGTACATCGACGGTACCGGCACGTCGAGGAGCCGCAGATAGACGGTCAACTGCGCGCGGTGGTGGACGAGGTGGTTGATGGTCTCGCGCAGCACCTGCCGGCGAGTGGCTGTGTACAGCACGCGATCGCCGTGCTTGAGCGACCACGACTTCGCGACGTCCTCGTCCGTGGCGGCCGCCAGCGTCGCGCGCGCCTCGACCACCAACTTGTCGAACATCGCCAGCAGAGCCTCGGTGGTGTGCGTGGCGTATCCCGGCGACTTCGCGAGGTCGAGCTCGGTGGCTGTCAGCATGCTCGTCAACCAGCCCGGCATCGTCGAGACCAGCTGCGCGAGATGGGCGAGTGAGAACGACTTGGGGTGCGGCTTCCAGTCGCCTTTGGCGTCCGGCACTCGCGCGATGGCCTTGCGCGTCAGCGCCATTTCCTGATCGAACTCGGAAAGCAGGGATTGTCCGAAGGTCATGAGTCGATCGTAGCGCCTCGGGAATTGCCTCAGGGGACTTCTTTAAGAGCGGGGCCGTCGTGCGCGCGGCCGCGGAGGGGGACGTTACCCGGTAGGAAATCTAGTCGCTGGCCCGCGCGTTGAGAATGCGCGCGTCGCCGGGCGCCACCTCGCTCGTGTGGAGTTGCCGCAGGCCCCTGAACTTCCTCCGGAACTCCGCCGGATCCTGCGCCAGCGTCGCGCTCGTGAACTGCGGCAGCACTTCGGCAAGCAACGTCTCGAGCCGCGCGAGCTCCACCCACCCGCGCCGCAGGTACTCGAGCGCGACGACGTAGTCGGGCTCGTCCCCCCGCGCCACGAGTCGCAGCACCACGCTGTAGGGGTCGAAGTGCAGCACCTCGAGCGGGCCGCCCGCGCCGCCCACTTCCGCCGGCACCGGCCGGGCCCGATCGGCCGAGCCGCTCGGCAGGGGGATCACGTCGGCGGGCGACTCCCAGACGACCGCGATGTCCAGCGCCGAGGCCGCGTCGAGCACCGCCCGCTCCAGGGCCGCGGCCCCGGGATCACCCGCGAGCTCAAAGCGCGTCACGCGCTCGCGCCATCCCTCGGCGAGATGCGACGTGGTCGCCACGAGGTACAGCCGGGCCTCGCGGGTGACGGCGGGCCGACCGCCGCGACGAGCGCGGCGAGGTCTCGCCGCGCGGGCCTCCTTCATTACTTGTAGCGGCGCTTGGGCGTCTTGTCGTGCCAGTCGACCACCCAGAAGGTGTAGGCGTACGGGAACATCGTTTGCACGACGTGGAACGGCTCGTACTCGAACAGCCGCCGCATCGCCCAGGAGAAGCGGTAGCGCGGATGGTCCGTCGGGATGATCTCGACGGCGCAGTCCACCTGAAAGCTCACGAAGATCGGCGACTGCCCGGTCCACAAGACCGAGGCGAGCGGTCGGCGCATCAGGTTGCGGTAGGTCTCGCCCTCGAAGATCTCGAGCAGGCCAAGCCGCCGCCAATCGATGTGCTCGGGGTGGGCATAGAACTCGCGCGCCGCCGCGATGCGGAGCGCCCGCGTTTCGTCCACGGCATGCGGCGGCAGCGCCTGGATGCGCTCCACCGCGTCCTCCACGAGTCTCGTGTAATGCTCCGCGTGCTCGTCTTTGGGCGTGAATCCCACGCCCTTGTTCGCGAGGTTCGGCACGAGACCCTCATCGCCCATGGTGCCCACCACGGGAAGGTGCCCGGCGTTGAACGCGATGTACTCATCTTTGGCGATGGCGTCGTAGACGCGCCGCTTGTAGTCGAGCTGCCACTGCACGAATTGCTCCGGCAGCTCTTGGATCGCGAGCTCCCGGAGGATCGTCCCGTCCTCCACGAGACGCGCCGTCCCGTCCACGACCTCGACGCGCTGGGTTGCGGTGCGTTGTTCCACGTGCGTCATTACTCCGCCTCCGTCACCGGTGCCCGCACGAAATCCTCCCGCGACAGGATTGACCGGAGCGGACAGACTCCGACACGCCCGACCCCGTGTGGACTGGCGATGCGGGCGGAAAGTATGCGGGTGCACGTCGAGACCTGTCAAGCCAGTGAGAGAGTCGAAGAAAACCTATTCATTGTGGATGCGAGTTGGTATATAAGGCTGAGACTGAAAATGGAAATCCCTGAGTAAGCGCGCCATTCAGCTGCGGAAGACTATGGCCCGAATCAATCATGATCCGTACAGCAGGCGGCCACCTGTTCGCGCTCGTCAACCACGTGACCGGTCTGATTCGACAGCGAGGACGAAGCCATGGCCACGGTGCGGGCGCTCGAGGAGGACGGTGTCGCGACCGACGACATCGACCTCTTCGTGGGTGAGCAGGGCGCTCATTGCCTCGATCTGTTCGGACGCGAGCACGGCAGGTTCATCCACCTGCTGCGAAGGCTCGAAGCCGCGGTGGGAGACGAGAGCGAGCCCAACCGCCGCATCGACGAGGCGCTTCGCAAGGGAGCGACCCTTCTGTCCGTCAAGGTTCACGTTCACAACCGCAAGATCGACGAGAAGGCTCGCGCGCTCCGAGTTCTCAAGGCGCACGGACACGAGATCCATTACTGGGGACCCTTTTCCTTTGAAGACGTGGCAGTCGGACGAGCCGTGCGCCTTCTGTACGCTCCGCCCAGAAAGAATTCTGGGTGAGAACGAACATATGGTGTGGATTCTCGACGCCCACCCCGTCTCGCCCGGGCACAGTCTCATGGTGTCGAAGCGGCACGTCGAGTCGTTCTTCGAGACAACTCCGGCGGAACGTGAGGCGATTCTGTCCCTTCTCGACCGGGCGCGAGAGCATGTGCGCCAGAATCACGCACCGTCCGGATACAACATCGGCATCAACGAGGGCTCCGACGCGGGTCAGAGCGTTCAGCACTTTCACGTGCACCTGATTCCGCGTTTTCCCGGCGACAGCAAAGACCCACGAGGTGGCGTCCGCTGGGTGATTCGCGACAGGGCCGACTACTGGTCGCGGCGCTAGATCGTGAACACGGCACCTCCACACGCTCAGCGCTCAGCTTCCTCCGGCGAAGCTTCGACGTCTCCGATGAACCGCACACTGCTGGTCCTTCTCGGTTCCGTCGCCGCCCTCGTGATGATCGCGGGGGCCGCGACGACGGCCTCGGCCCTGGTGAGCCGCGGCGAGTACCAGGAGCCTTCCCGGCCCGGCCCGCGACCGTCGAGCGCCGTGACACGCCCGGCGCAGGGACCGGCCGCCGAGCAGGCGCGCCGCGGAGACGCAGGCCCAGCGCCGCAGCCCTACGTCGAGGCGGAGTACCGGACCTTTCCCATCGTCGGGAGCCGCGTGGCCATCTGGGCGGTCGCGCAGCTTCACCTGCTGTTCGCGGCGTTCGTCCTCGCCGTTCCCATCTTCGCGTTCATCGTCGAGGCGATCGGCTACAAGACCGGCGATGTCCGGTACGACCGGCTCGCGCACGAGTTCACGAAGCTGCTCTCCGTCTCCTTCTCGCTCACCGCGACGTTCGGAGCGTTCCTGACGTTCATGCTCATCATCCTGTATCCGAAGTTCACGAACTACCTGATGAGCGTGTTCTCGCCCACCTTTCTCCCGTACGTCCTGCTCTTTTTCTTCGAAGCGCTTTTCCTCTACACCTACTACTACGGCTGGGGGAAGTTCCATCCGCTGGTGCATCTTGGTCTGGGGCTCGGCCTCAACATCGTCGGCACGGGCATCATGTTCATTGCCAATGCCTGGCTGACGTTCATGATGTCTCCGAGCGGGATCGCGAGCGACGGGGCGGTGCTCTCCGTCCGGGACGCCGTCTGGAACTACACGTGGATGCCGATCAACGTCCATCGAGTCATCGCGAACGTCGCGTTCGGCGGATCGGTCGCCGCGGCCTACGCGGCGTTCAAGTTCCTGCAGGCCGAGACCGACGAGGAACGCGCGCACTACGACTGGATGGGATACATCGGCAATTTCGTCGCGATTATCGCCTTCCTTCCGCTCCCGTTCGCCGGCTACTGGCTCGCGGCGGAGATCTACGCGTTCTCGCAGACGCTCGGGCTCACGATGATGGGCGGGGCCTTCTCGTGGCTCTTCATCATCCAGGCCGTCCTGATCGGGAACCTCTTCCTCGCCGCCAACTACTACCTCTGGCTCGGGATGGGGCGGGTCGAGGGGCGGCAGCCGCTTCAGAAGTTCATCAAGTACCTGCTCATCGGCATCGCGCTCTGCTTCATGGTGTGGGCGACGCCGCGATCGATCATTGCCACCGTCTCCGAAGTGCGGGCGATGGGAGGCTCGACACACCCCGTGCTGGGCTTCCTCGGTGTCATGTCCGCCAAGAACACCGCGGTGAACATCCTGATCCTCACGACCTTCATGAGCTTCCTCCTCTACCGCCGGACGGGGAAGGTCACCACGGTGGCGTGGGCGAAGACGGGCCATGCGGCGCAGCTCACGATCTTCGCGGGCGTCGCGTTGTTCGTCATCTTCCTCGGCGTCTACGGGTACTTCGTCGAGGCGACGGTCCGGATCGGGCTCTCCGTGCCGCAAGTCCTCTCGGTCCTGTTCGCGATGGTGTCGATCACGGCGATCGACCTCTTCCTCTTCCGCGGGGCGAAGAAGACCGGCGAAGTACGCTGGGGGAGGATTCCGGCGATTTCGCAGTACGTGCTGATCTTCATCGCGGTCACGTTCACCTGGCTCATGGGCCTCATGGGCTACGTTCGCTCCGGCCTGCGCCAGCACTGGCATGTCTATGGCGTCATTCGGGACACAGTCGGCCGACGCGTTCACGCCGACGCTCGGTTTCGCGACGCAGGTCGTCTCGGTGACCGTGCTCCTGTTCTTTTTCCTGATCGGGTTCGTGTTCTGGATTACGAGCCTGCACGACCGGCCCGATTACACGGCGCGGACCCGCGCGGCCACTCCGCCCGAGCACGGGCAGACGGACGCGTCATGACGGTCCCGGTCATGGTCCGGATCGGCGCGCTCGTCCTCGCGACGACCGGGTTCTATGCCTACGTCGGCCAGATGGTGCCTCAGAGGGAAGTTCAGCCTCCCAAGGAGACCGACCTGACCGGCAATCTGAGCACGGCCGACATGGTCAAGATCGGCCGCGAGATCATGGAGGGCAAGGGACTCTGTCTGACCTGCCACACGAGGGCAAGACCGGGGCGCTCCGGTTCCCCGACCTCGCGGGAATTGGGGCCCGCGCGGGGAGCCGCGTCCCCGGCAAGAGCGATGTCGAGTACCTCGTCGAATCGATGTACGAGCCGACGGCCTACGTCGTCGAGGGATTCCCGCCGGCGATGCCGCCCGTCAACATGCCGCCGATCGGCCTCACCGATCAGGAGATCCTCTGCGTGATCGCGGCCCTCCAGGCGCAGGGCGGCAAGCCGACCGTCACGATGCAGACGACTCACAAGTACCTCAGCAGTGGAGCGGGTGCGAAATGAAGATCCTGGTCGTCCTCGCCGTGCTCGCCGTGTTCGGGGTCCTTCGCTGGCGTCGGGCCGGCCTGCTGATGTGGGCCGGCGCCTGGTGGGTGGGGATCTACGTGCTGCTCCGATTCGGATTCACGGCCCCGATTCCCGCCTCCGTCGTCTCGATCTACATGGGAATCGTCTCGCTTGCGATCCTGGCGTACGTGTCCTCCAGCCAGGAGCGCCGCGAAGAGGTGTCCCGCCCGCTCGTCCGGCTCATGACGGAGAAGCGGTACACGCCGTTGCTCGCCGCAACGGTTGTCGCCCTCCCGGCGCTCGCGGCCGCGAACGTGTACGTCCAGATGAACGTTCCCCTCCAGCCTCCCTTCTTCCCGCGAACGGTCCATCCGGCATCGCCTCCGGAAATCACGGTTCGCGACAAGACGATCGCCATCGATGCCGGAGACAACCCCTTCCGGCAGCTCGAAACGTCGAATCCGGAAGAGTTCCGCAAACATGTCGAGAACGGGCGCCGGGTCTATTACCGGAACTGCGTCTTCTGCCACGGCGACAACCTGGGCGGCAATGGCATGTTCGTGCACGGGCTGGACCCGATCCCGACCAACTTCGCCGACGGGGATACGATCGCGAATCTTCGCGAGACGTTTCTGTTCTGGCGAGCCGCCAAGGGAGGCCCCGGGCTGCCCGAAGAAGGGGGGCCGTGGGACTCGGCCATGCCGGCTTGGGAGAAGCTCCTCACGGAAGAAGAGATCTGGGAAGCGATCCTCTTTCTCTACGATTTCACCGGCGAGAGGCCGCGCGCCAGGGAGGAGCACGCGCAGCAATGACCTCTCGCGTGATCGGTGCGCGCTCGTGTCTCGCGGCTCTCGCTGTCCTGATGGCCTCGTTGTGTGTCGCACCGACGGGATCGGTGCGCGCGCCCGCGCTGAGCGACGCACTGGTCGTCGGAGTCGAAGCGCAGGGCCCCGACCTCGGGACGGAGGCGCAGCGGGAGTCGGGCAAGACGCTCTATCTGAAATACTGCTCGCAGTGCCACGGCGAGAACGGGGACGGCGAGGGCTACGCGACGCCACATCTGCTCCCCAAACCGCGCAACTTCACAACGGGCAAGTTCAAGGTTCGCACGACGCCCACCGGAGCGCTCCCGACACATCAGGATCTCGTCAACATCATCAAGCGCGGCATGCCGTATACCTCGATGCCTGCCTGGCCGGACCTCTCCGACCAGGACGTGTCGAATCTCGCGTACTTCATCAAGACCTTCTCCCCCGATTTCTCCAACGCCGAAAGAGTCCCCCAGCCCGTTGCGCTCCCGAGCGCGCCCCGAGCCACGGACGAGTCAATCGCGCTCGGGAAAAAACTCTACGAAGAGACCGGCTGCATAAAGTGCCACGGCACGCTCGGTCGGGGCGACGGACCGTCGGCTCCAACCCTGAAGGACGACTGGGGGATTCCGATACGCCCGGCGAACCTCGCGCAGAGCTGGACCTTCCGTGGCGGGTCGTCCCGCGAGGATATCTTCCGGACGATGACCACGGGGTTCAACGGCACGCCGATGCCGGGGTTCCTCGACGACGCCCTGCAGCCCGAGCAACGATGGGCGATCACGGACTTCATCGTGTCTCTCTCGGGGAGCGACGGGCCTGGCTATACCAATCTCGTTGTCGCCAAGCACGTCCAGGATCCGATCGATCTGGCCAAGGGGGCCGCGAGCTTCGAGTCTGCGCCCGTCGGCCCGCTTTCCGATCGTCGGACAGATCATGGAGCCGGGACGCGCGTTCCATCCGTCCGCCACCAGCGTCACCGTTCAGGCGATTTACGATGCTGAGTCGATCGCCCTCCTCGTTCGATGGCACGACATGAGCGCGGAGAAGGCGGGGAAGAACGGGCCGTCGCTTCCCGTGCCGCCCGAGGAGGAGGAGGCGTCGGCGGCGCCAGGTGCCCAGCAGGCCGGAGGGAGCGTCTTCGGCGAGGCGGAAGTCGCGCCGAGCCCGGCCGGCCAGGCGCAGGATCCCTTTGCGGACCCAGCCGCGCCGGCCGCCGCGCCATCCGAGTTCTCCGACGCCGTCTCGATCCAGATTCCTTCGCAGGTGCCGACGGGCGCCCGCAAGCCCGTACTTCATCTTCGGCGACGCCCAGAACTCGGTGGATCTCTGGTGGTTCGATCTGGCCGGCCCCGGTCCTGCTCAGTTCACGGGCAAGGGAAGCGGGGACATCGCTGCCCAACGACACGGGTGATCTCACGGGCGTCGCGAGCTACGACCAGGGCGAATGGTCGGTCATCTTCAAGCGGCCCCTCCGCCCAGCCGCGGGCGCCTCGTTCTCGCCCGGAGCGTTCATGCCGGTCGCCTTCTCGGTCTGGGACGGGTTCTCGCGCGAGCGTGGCAACAGGCGAGGTCTCACGCCCTGGTACTCCCTCTACGTCGAGCCCGAAAACGTCCCATCCGCCGTCGGCCCGATGGTGAGGACGGCGCTGCTCATTCTCGTCATCGAGCTGGCCGTGATTGTTTGGGTGCGACGGCGTTATCGCTCCGGCGCCGCAGCGAGAGTCGACGCAGCCGGCCACGACCAGCGCTACGTAAGCTGTGTTCGGAGTCTATTCGGAGGATTCTGATGTACAAGAGCATCTACGTTCCCGTCGATAACTCAGACCACTCCAACCGCGCCGTCGCGTGCAGCCTGGAGTTGGGGAAGGCGTATCTCCGCGAAGCTGGTCGGCTGCCACGTCTACGCGGCAAAACTGCACGACTATCGCTTCAGGCAGATGGAGTACACCCTGCCCGAGGAGTACATCGACGAGGTGGAACTGGAGCGCCAGCGGAAGATCCACGACAGCCTCATCACCATGGGCCTCAAGCTCATCTCCGACAGCTATCTCGATGGCATGTCGCGGCTCTGCAAAGAGTCGAGCCTCGAGTTCGAGCCGCGGATGATGGACGGGAAGCATCACGCCGAGATCCTCAAGGATCTTGTCGGCTCACAGCACGACCTGGTCGTGATCGGCGCGCTGGGGATCGGGCGCGCGCGCGACAGCGTGATCGGCTCGGTCTGCGAACGCGTCGCCCGCCAATCCGACAGGGATGTCTGGGTCGTCAAGCACGTTCCCGAGCCGGGCGAGGCGGAGCGGGACACGATCCTGGTCGGCGTCGACGGCAGCCCGCAGTCGTTCGGCGCGCTCATGACCGCCATCGATCTGGCCCGCACGTTCGGCAAGAAGGTCGAGACGATCGCCGTGTACGATCCCGTATCTGCATTACTCCGTCTTCAACGGCATCGTCAACGTCCTCACCGAGCAGGCGGCGAAGGTCTTCCGCTTCGAGGAGCAGAATCAGCTTCACGAGGAGATCATCGACACCGGGCTCGCGCAGATCTACCAGTCGCATCTCGAGGTGGCCGAGCGGATGGCGCGCGAGGAAGGCGTCGAGATCAAGAAGACGCTTCTCGACGGCAAGCCCTTCCAGAAGATCATCGATCACGCGCGCAAGACGAATCCCTTCCTCATCGTGCTGGGCCGCATCGGCGTCCACAGCCCGAAAGACGAGACGGCGTTGGGGAGCAACGTGGAGAACATTCTCCGCGCCGCACCGTGCGATGTCCTCCTCTCCACGCGCCTCGAGGTGCCCACGATCGACGTCCGCGCCGAGGAGACCATCCGATGGACGCCCGAGGCCGAGGCGCGCATGAAGAACGTGCCCGAGCAGGTCAAGGGCATCGCGCGCACCGGCGTCCTTCGGCTGGCGCTCGAAAAAGGGCATTCGGTCATCACCAACGCGGTGATCGACGAAGCCATGGACCGGTTCATGCCGAAGAGCGCGTCGGCCGCCACCAAGGCGCTGGCCGAAGCGGTGGCGCTCGAGCGGGCGAAGGCCGGCCCCGTGTCGATGTGCCAATCGTGCGGCGTCGCGGCCACGCAGAGCGGCGCCGTCAAGTGCACCGTCTGCGGCTCCACGGACTTCGAGGTGATCTCGCAGGAGATGATCGAGAAGATTGCGGCGGCCGAGGGAGGTCTCGAAGAGGAGACCACGTACGACGGGCGCAAGCTGCGCTGGTCGGAGGACTCGAGGAAAGGCCTCTGGACCATGAAGAACGCCTATCAGCGGCGCCGCGTGAAGGCGCGTGTCGAAAAGCGCGCGCGCATGATGAAGCTCGACGCGATCACGCTCGAATTCGCCCGGCAGGTGATCGAGGAGGAAACCGGAACGCCGCTGGAGATCCAGGTGCCGTCCCCAGCGCGCCGGAGCCTCCGCCGAAGCAAGGCCGGCAACGGTGCGGGAGCGAGGCGAAGCTCATTGCGCGCGACGACAAGAAGAACCCGCTGATCTCGACCTTCGAGTGGGCGAGCGATGCCGCGCAGCGAATCCTCCGGGTCCCGGCCGGGTTCATGCGGAACAAGACACAGGAGCGGGTCGAGGGGCTTGCGCGGGAGCGCGCGCCTCTGACGGCGATCGATCTTGGGCTCGTCGAGGAGGGCATCGAGATCGGAAAGAAGATCATGGCCGAGGTGATCGCGGACTACCCGACAGCGGGCAAGGGCGCGGCAGCGGCTCCAACGGGCCACGGCCCCTCGCAAGCGCACAAGGTTGCGGAAGCCCAAAGCAAGAATATTGCGGAAGCCCAAAGCAAGGCTCAAGTGGTCCCGGCCGTCGGCAGCGGCTACCTCAACGAGGTGAGCTCGCTGACCGTACCCAGCAAGCCCGGCGACCCTTCGACTCTTGACTCTTCGCGCTCAGGGTCGTCCCGACGCGGAGTCGAGGACGACAATCGCGAGCATCTCGCCGAAGTTCGCGGTCCAACGCCTTGCGAACGTAGGCGGATGTCGTCGTACCGCTTCTGCCGCACGGACGACGTCTCGCTTCTCGTCGACGCGCTGAATCGCTGCTGGTCTCCGTACTTTCCCGACGAGCCTGCCGTGACGCCGGCCTCGTTCAAGCGGTCGATCCGCGACCTTCAGGTCTGGTGCAGCAGCTGCATGGTGGCCTTCTCGGGCTCCGACCCGATCGGCGTTCTGATCGGCGCGAAACGGCCTTCAGGCACCCTCATCCACAAGATTGCCGTCCATCCCGATCATTGTCGACAGGGTCATGGCCGTCACCTGCTCACCTCGCTCAGCTCGAAGCTCGCGATTCTCGGCCCGCCGAGAATGGTCGCCGAGGTCCCCGAGACTCTCGCGCCGGCCGCGAGCTGTTCGTCGCAAGCGGATACGTCCAGGAAGCGGTCTTGACGGACTATGTGTTGGATCGTGCAGGCGAGCGTTGTGGGAGATGCGGCCGGCATGTTTGTGTTCCCTGTGACGATCGACGATCTGGCCGCCAACGGTCTTCTTGAGGAGGCTCAGCCCCAGGTGTGCTGGGAGCGCTCGGTCGAGACCCTCACGGCAAGGAAGGACGACATCGCAGGACTCGCCGTGGCCTCGGACGAGCAAATCGAGGCCTTCGTGCTGTATGTGCAGGGCGAAGCGGGGTCGACAGAGATTGTGTCGCTACGCTCATTCGTCGAGGACGGTGGAGCCCGACTGAACCAGGTGCTCTCTCAACTCCGCGCGAAGGGCACGAAGACCTTCCGGCTTCCGAAGGTTCACCCGGCGGAAATCTCAACGGAGTTCATGGAGATGCTCGGCTTCCGCCCCGCCGGCGCGCATCTACTCTACGCAGCGAGGGCGCGGTCCGACTAGCGCGCTTTCACGGCGACGTAACGGTGTGAAGCGGCGGTGTCGGTCCTTCGGGTCCTTTTGGTTCTTTGGGTCATGTATGCAGGTGAGTCCTGTGGGTGCTGTAGGTGCTGACCGACCAGGGAGATGGCGAATCCGTCTCCATCGCCAGGTCCCCGACGGTGTAGGCTAAGACTCGCGTCGAAACCACGTAAGGTCAGCAAGGTGAAGGGCTACCACGACATCGTCGGCGACGGAGGATCCAAAATCCTCGAGCAGGTTGCCGAGCAACGCACCCGCATCACCGACGGGCTCGCCGGCGTGCGCCATCTCGTCGCCGTCGGCTCCGGCAAAGGCGGGGTCGGCAAGAGCACCCTGACGCGGCATCTCGCCGGCGCCCTCGCCGCCCGTGGACTTCGGATTGCGATCCTGGACGCGGACTTCAACGGGCCCTCACAGGCGCGCATGGCAGGTGTCCAGGGGGCGCCGCTCGTTCCTGGCAGCCACAAGGCCGCGCTCCCGCGGACCAAGAACGGCATTGCCGTTTTCTCGATGGGCTCGCTGATCCCGGAGTCGGAGGCGCTCGACTTCGAGAGCGCGGCCAACGGAGAGTCCCATACGTGGCGCGCCACGAGGGAGTTCGCTCTCCTCGGTGAGATCCTCGGGTCCGTCGAGTGGGGCGCGCTCGATCTACTGATGTTCGATTTGCCGCCGGGAGCTGAGCGGACCGTCCAGTACGCCGATTTTCTCGGGCCCCGCGTCTCGTTCGTGCTCGTGACGATCCCTTCCGAGGTCTCACGAGGCGTGGTCGCCCGCTCGGTGGCAGCGCTCGCGGCTCAGGGCAGGCCCAATCGGCTCCTCGGTTACGTCGAGAACATGAGCGGCTACTACTGCCGCGACTGCAACGCCATCAAGCCGCTGTTCGACTCACCCAGGCCCTCGAATCTCGAGATCCCCTGCCTCGGGACTGTCCCATTCGATCCCGAGCTGGCCCGGCACTGCGATCAGGGGATCCCTCTCGCGGAACTCTCCGAAACAGCCGTGGGCCGAGCCCTGGAGCATGTTGCGCAGCAACTTCTGGATAGCCTCGAAATCGACAAGGAGCCGCCGCGATGAAGTTCCTCTGTGTCCCCTGCGACAGCCCGATGAAGCTCCAGTCCGTCGCTCCGCCCGAGCGCGGCTCGCTCTCGGTTGTCTACGCCTGTCCGGAGTGCGGCTACGAGATGGCGATGCTCACCAATGCGTACGAAACGCAGGTCGTCCAGTCACTCGGCGTGAAGATCGGCCCCGACCGCCTCCGCGCCGAAGGGGTTTCGGCGAGCCCCGCCGAAGCTTCAGCGGAGGCGGGTAAGTGTCCGTTCTCGGCGATGATCCCCGGCGCCGACGAGGTGCGCCCAACCGAGCCGGTTCCCGTCCGATGGACTGCCGCCGCGGAGGCCCGGCTCGCGAACATTCCCGAGTTCGTCCGCCCCATGGCTCGGACCGGCATCGAAAGATTCGCCCGAGAGAGGGGATCCCTGGAAGTGGACGAGAAGATGCTCGACGCGGCGCGCGACTTTTTTGGAATGTAGTCCTCGAACATGCCGCAGCCGAACACCGAAGGGTTCGCCAGGCCGTACGTCGTCTCGTGGAACCTCACCTACCGCTGCAATCTCGCCTGCGAGCACTGCTATCTCGACGCCGGCGGCGCGCCTCTGGTCGACACGGAGAACTTCGCCGATCGGAGCGAGCTCGGCACTGAGGAATGCTTCAGAGTCATCGACGAAATCGCGGCCTTCGCGCCTGAATGCGTGACGATCCTGACCGGCGGCGAGCCGCTCTTACGGCGCGACATCCTCGAGATCGTCCAGCGTGCGGCGGAGCGTGAACTCTGGGTCGTCATCGGCACCAACGGCGTGCGCATCACGGAGAACCTGGCGAGGCGCCTGGCGGACGCCGGAGCACGGGGACTGTCCCTTTCCCTCGATGCGCTCGATCCCGATTGTCACGACCGCTTCAGGAAGGTCCGTGGCGCCTGGCGGAACACGGTGGAGGGAGCGGAAATCCTGAACAGGACCGGGCTCCCCTTTATCGTGCAGACGACCGCGGGCTCGCACAATCTTCGCGAGCTCGAGGCGATCGCCGACTTCGCGCACGATCGTCTGGCCGCCAAGGTCTGGAATCTCTACTTCCTGGTGCCGACAGGGCGCGGGCAGTTCGTGTCGGACATCACCCCCGCCGAGTACGACGAGGTGCTCGCGTCGCTCTACCGCATCCAGAGGAAGTACGCCGGCCGCATGCTCGTGAACGCGAAGTGCGCTCCCCACTACATCAAGACCGTTCTGGAGAACGCCCGCCTACGCGCCGAGGAGGACGGACGTGCTTCGGCGGGGCAAGCCGAGTCGCCCTTCGACTCCGCTCAGGGCAAGGCGGCGTTGCCAGGCTCGTCCCCGATCAGGACCTACTCCGGAGGGGCCGGTGGGTGCCCGGCGGGGACGCATTACATGGGGATACGTCCGAACGGGGATGTGACGCCTTGCCCCTACCTCCCGGTCTTCGCGGGAACGCTGCGTAGCTCGAGTCTCGCGGACCTCTGGACGTCGTCGGAGTTGTTCGCCGGCATTCGCCGCCGTACCTCGCTCGGCGGGCGATGCGGGGAGTGCGAGATGAACGGCCACTGTGGGGGCTGCCGCGCCCGGGCCTACGGGATGACCGGCGATTTGATGGCCGAGGACCCCCTCTGCACCCACACTCCCGGTACGTTCGCCGGTTCGCCGCTACTGGCGCTCATTGGCGCGCCGAAGGCGCGCACCGCCGGAGCGGGCGGGGCTATGGGGCCCCCGCGAGCGACGGCGATGGGGGGACCGGCGGGGCAACGCCCCCCGGACTAATCCAGTACGGCGGCGAATCGGCGCCGACAATCGCCTGGGACGATGCGGCCACCGCGCGCATGAAAAAAATCCCCGCGTTCGTCCGGGGCATGGTCATCGGCGCCGTCGAGGACTCCTGCCGCAAGAACGGCCTCGACCGCGTCACGGTGGAAGAGTTGGAGAAGATCCGCGCCCGGATGCCGACGCCGAAAATCTTCGGGACGCCGAAACCCTAGCGGATGCGGCCCCACAAGGGTCTGATCCGGCCTCTCTCTGCCAACGCCGGCGGTATTCCATATCAAATCGAGGCCACACGTGGTTCACGTGGTTCAAGCCACGCGGACATAGCGATATCGGACCTGATACGGGACGAACGCCAACGACGCAAAGCGGCGTCGATCAAGCGCGAGGCGCTCGGTCTAAGAAACGTTACCGGAAGGGGTCAGCCGGTCCGCTCTGCTGGCTGACCTGATTCGTCCAGCCACTTCTGGAACTCCTCAGCGGC
>CAVTYZ010000008.1:0-157759 GCA_963739035.1 uncultured Acidobacteriota bacterium
AGGGCCTGGACTTTTTCATGTCAGCCTTCACGCAGCGGAATCCGAGATGGTTTGTGCCGGTCCGACATCCCCTTTCCCGCGCGTGCCCACCATGTAGCGCGAGCAGTACTGATCGGTGCAGAGAAACAAGCCGCCGCGGTGGACGCGTTTCTTCACGCCGGGTTCGTCGGGATCGAACGAGTCGGCCGGACCCTGCGGGTTGCGAGCGACAGCACCCGCCGCAGCCAGCTGGGCGTAGTAGTCCGGGCGATACCAGTCGCTCACCCACTCCCAGACGTTCCCACCCACGTCGTAGAGCCCGTAGCCGTTCGGCGGAAACCGGGCGACCGGCGCGACGCCGGTGAACGCGTCCGCACCCGTGTCGTGATCGGGAAAGTGGCCTTGATGGGTGTTGGCCATCGACTGGTTCCCTTCCTGAACTCATCGCCCCAGGGAAAGAGCTGCCCGGTCAGGCCTCCGCGCGCCGCAAACTCCCATTCCGCTTCGGCAGGCAGACGTTTTCCGGCCCATCGCGCATAGGCGAGCGCGTCGTCGTAGGCGACATGCACGACGGGAAATCGCTCCTTGCCGGCGATAGAGCTCTTCGGACCGAGCGGATGGCGCCAACTCGCTCCGCTGACCTCCGCCCACCATTGATATGGATCTGACAGCGGAACGGCATGATGGGCGGGAAAACACGACCGAGCCAGGTACCAGGGTCTCGGGCGGCGCCCCGGGAAAATCCTCGGCGCGCGGCGTTCGCTCGGCGACGGTGACGTAACCCGTTGCCTTCACGAAGAGGGCGAACTGTTCGTTCGTCACCTCGGTCGCATCCATCCAGAAGCCGTCGACGTACACGCGATGCACCGGACGGGAATCGGTCGTGGCCTGCATCCCGACAGCGTCGTGCATGTCGCGCGGATCCTGCGCGCCCATCGGAATTCCCCCCCAGGAATCCACACCATGCCGTCGGGCGCAGGCTCGGGCGGCCGACTCTTGTTTTCGACCGTCGGAAGAAATCGATTTGACGTCGCCGCTTCGGCCGCAGGCTCCGCTTTGTCAGCCGCCGGCCTCGGGCGCGTCGCCGTGAAGGCCACGATCGCGGCCGCGGCGATCGTCACGACGGCAACCCACGTCCACTCTCGCCTGCTCCGGCGCGGAGGCGATCCGGTCTTGTTTGACTTTGAACGGCGCTTGGTCATGTGTCGGTTCCGGTCCTCAACCTAGCGCGCCGCAGCCACGGCCCGCCAGACCGTCCGCGAAATATCGTGGGTCCGCCTTCGATCGGGCAAGGCTCCTCCCAATGTGAATAACTTCGGGCCGTGCCATTCATCCGGGCACAAATCGTGCCGGTAGCTGCCACGGCGAGTTTCTTGGCGAGGTCCTCGGCGCCGCCCTGAGTCGCCGGCGCGGCAGGTGGCTGCTGCGCGCGACTGACGGGACCTGGCGCAGAGCAGGATTGTCGCAAGAATCGCGCTGACGCGGGTCACTTCACCAACTCGATGTCCGGCAACTTCCACGTCCCGTCAAACAGTCCCTCGGTCGGGCTGTAGAAGCGGAACATCGGGTACCAGCCCTTGCCGGGAACCGTTTCGACCCAGTTGCTCTCCATTCCCGCCGGTGAATTGGGGCCGAAGTAGAGATCGATCGAACCGTCGGCATTTGTCTTGAGCTTGTCGAGAGACGAGCGAGCCGCGTCGTCGGTCCGGTTCTGGACCATGGAGCGATTTCCCGTGTCGTACAACGTGATCGACCAGAAGGCCGCGGCCGGCGCCTTTGCGGGCACGTGCAACTGGTACGACTTGCCGCCGTCAAGACGGTTGCCGTTCTTGTCCTTGAAGACCTGGACATAATTTCCTCCGGGACCGGCCTTCATCACGCCGAGTCCAGGGGTCGTGTAGATCGCGCCGTACGTGTAGTGCAGCCGCTCGTCGATCTGACCGTATCTTTCAGTTTCCTGAACCGGATTCACCTGGAATACCCAGTGCCAATGCGTGCCAGGGAACGGTTCCGGATTGCCGAATCGCTCCGGCCCTTCCATCAGCGTCACCCGGCCCATGACTTCGCCCATGCGTGCCGCTTCTTCGAGGATGGCGCGCTGACGCGCATCGGGCTTGAAAGGCTTGCCCTTCTCGATGCCCAGCGGCCTCAGCATGCCCATGAAAAACACGTCGCGCTCCTCCATGGGATTGTTGTTGATGAAGTTCGAAAGACTCTCCCAGAAGGCGAGTCCCTTCGTCGGAAGCGTATCCATGACCTTTCCCGACATCGAAACGAATCTGTTCGGCTTGGGGTTGTCGCGGTCGCTGTACGGATAGACCTTGACGCGCTTGGTGTTCTGGACGGCGACCTGCTGGTCATTGTTCACGAGGATGCCGCGGACCATGATGTTGTAGTCGTTCATCGTCCCTTGCAGCACAAAATACCCGCTCTTCGGAACGTCGCCTTTGTAGCCTGGCGGCAGGATGAGGAACTTGCCTCCCTTGCCTCCATCCGGGCCGGGCAGTCCGATGTCGCTGATGGACCTCTGCCAGTAGTCTTCGATGATTCCGACGATCGCTCCGGGCGGCATGTCGACCACCACCGGTCCGGACTTGCCGAGATCGACATTCGTCACCGCATAGATCGTGGTGTCGTTCGCGGTGAGCCAGAGGCTCTTGGGGTTTAGGTAGTCATCGGCGATGGCCATGTCGTAATAGTCGACGCCCAGGTCCCGTTTGAGTCCAACCCGGATAGCCTCGAAAGATACGGCCGGATAGGCCCACATGAAGGCCTGCACCGCGCGCTGATAGTCGACCTCGTCGAAGATCTTGTGCTTGGTGTCCTCGGTCGGAAATCCTTTCTCAAAGTTCAGCGTGCCGATCCGCGTCTGCACTGCGTCCGGCGAACTGGACGCGACCGCTCCCGGTGCGGCAGCGGGCGGCGATGGACGGCGCCTGCCCGCACGCCGATACCGCGAGGAGCGCCACCACTCCCGCCGATGCCAATTTCATCGTCATATGCGTCTCCATGATCAATCGACCCGCTCGAGGTCGCCGGGTCTCCAGCTCTTGTCGAACCACCCCTGCTGCGGGCCGTAGAGCCGGAAGATCACGTTGAAGCCTTTTCCTGGCCACGTCTGGACCCAGTTAGCTTCTTGCCCGGCGGGCATTTTCGGGCCGAACCACACAGTCGTCGAGCCGTCGGCGTTCTTCTTCACAGTGGGAACCATCGTGCTGTCGAGGCCCGCGGCCCGCTGGTCTGTTTCCAGAAATGAACGGTGCTGATTGTCATAAACGTTGAACGACCAGAACTGGCCGGCCGGTACGTTGGGTGGCAGCGTCACCTTGTAGTTCTTGCTGCCGTCGAGCCACTCGCCTTTTGCGTCGCTGGCGGTGTACACGTAGGCCGCGCCTTTGCCCAGCTGCGGGTTGGCCATCATCGGCGAATTACCGGTGACGTAGTAGAAGGACATGGTGCGCGCATCCAGGGTGCGTTCGCCGCCATCGGCGAACTCGTGGCTCAAATGCGTGAACATGGTGGTCCAGTGCCGGTCGGGGTAGGGCCTTGTCAGCGGGTCGCGCGAGGCGAATGTCATCGCGCGTGACGTGGCGTTGGCAACCGCCGCCGCGTCGGTGAGGATCGCCTTCATCCGCGCATCCGGGTTGAACGGTTTGCCCTTCTTGATGCCGATCGAGGCGAGGATTCCCACCACTTCCGATTCGAGGAAGTCGTCCGGCTCGTGCTGCACGACCTCGTTCAGCTCCTCGTAGAAGGTGAAATCGTTGGCGTGGACGGTGTTGATCTGCATCCCTGAGAAGTTCACGAACTTCGGAGTCGGCGGATTGGCCGCGGCCGAAAGCGGGTACATCTTGGTGTTCGCCTTCATGTTCTTCACGATGGTCGCCAGGTCGCTGCCCTGGACGAAGCCGCGCAGGATGACGTTGTGGCTGTAGGTACGGGTCTTCTGAACGAAGTACCCCTCGCTGGGCAGCGGGCCCTTGTAGCCCGGCGGCACTATCAGGTACTTGCCGCCCTTTCCTGCGTCGGGCCCCGTGACCCCGAGGTCGTTGACCCAGCGCCAGTGGGCGTCGTTGAGAATGCCCAGCACGCCCGGTGGCACCTCGAGGACCATCGGCCCGTCCTTGACGTCCAGGTTTCCCCAGCAATAGACCACGACCGTGTTCGGGGTCAGGAACAGCGAGCGGGCGTCCGCCAGGGTTTCAGAGATGCCGAAGCCCTGATTCGACGGGAAGCCGCCTTCGGCGTAGCCCCGTCGCATGCCCTGGATATTGGCCGACGGAACGCCCAACAGGAAGGCTTCCACGCCGCGAGCGAAATCGAGGTTGTCGTAGACCTTCTTCACGGTGTCGGCGTCGGGCAGGCCGTCGCTGAACTTGAGCGTGCCGATCCGGGTCTGCACCGTGTCGGGCGTCGTCACCGACGCCGGCACGATGGCGGCGTACTTTGGCTTCGGGCCGCGGGCGCGCGTGCCGGTGCGGTCGCCGCGGGCGGTTCCGCCGCCGGCGGCGCTTGTCCGCACGACGCGGCGACGAGTGAGGCGACGACAACGACCACGATGCTCTTCATAGCGAATCTCCTTGATGTCTAGTTGGTCTTCGGGCGGGCGATGGTGAACCCAATCAGGAACGTGCCGCCCTGAAACGTGCTGTGTCCTCCGGATTCCCAGAGATAGCGGGCATTCACGAGGCCGATCGTGCCGCCCTTCTGGAAGACCGCCATCGTCACGTCCGGGCCGATGCCGAAGAGCCGGTTCTTCCCGTACAGATTGAGGGCCTGGAGAGCCGACACGGGCACATCGGCGCCGCTGTCATTCGACAACTTGCGTCTGGAAGTAGTAGCCGATGCCAAACGCTCCGCCAATTTTCGGCACGTTGTAGGCCGCGCCACCTTCGAGCGTCAGCAGGATATGCCGACTTTGAGATCCTGGTCCTTCTTATTCGAATGGATCTCGAGGTACGCCGTCGTCGCGGCACTGAACTTCTTGGCCGCATCGAGGTAGACCGTGGTGCCAGCCTGAATTTCTTGCGACCACATGCCCAGCCCGACGTTGTCGTTGGCGCCCGCCTCGTACCGCCCTGTCGGCGCATAAAACCCGTACCCGGCGACGAAGTCCGCGCGTGGTGCATGCCATCCGAGATAGAGCGGTACGACATACAGGTCGTTGAGTCCCCAGTCCGGCTCAAAGGTTTCCGGGATGATGCGTTCGGGGCGGATGGTCGAGAAGGGAAACGCCACCATGAACCCGTAGTTGGCGCCGAGCACTTTCTTTGGCGTCACGCCGATGATCGTCGGAAACAGCGCTCGAACATCGAAACCCTGGAACCGCGAGGCCGCGAGGGTATTGCCGTCGGCGTCCTTGATGTTGTCGGCGTTCCACTGCGCAAACGGAATGGCGACATAGAATCCGGGCCCGGCCTGGGTGCCGGAATTGACGCCGAAGTCGCCGTGGAAGTTGTTGCCCGAGATATTGCGCGAATGCAGGCTGTGGTACGGCGAGCGAGCCGACGCATGTCAGCACACCTAACAGAGAGCGATTGCAGAATACTCGAGCGCTTCATCGTCGGTCCTCTTCCTGAAGAAAGCGCTTACGCGCGTCTCAGTTCTTGGTCTCGCGATCGAACCCATCGAGCTCACGACTGACGTACTGGTGACCGCCGAGCGCGGCGCGGACGGCTGCGATCAGCTCGTCGCCAGCGGAGTCTTTCAGGACGTATCCCAGCGCCCCCGCCTCCAGACCCGCCTCGACGAACATCGGTTCGGCATGCACCGTCACGAACACGATCCGGGCGTTCGGATCGTGGCGGCGGATCAGCACGGCGGCCGCGATGCCGTCGATCCCGGCCATCGCGATATCGGTGACGATGACGTCAGGCGAGAGCCGCTCCGCCGCGTCCACCAGCGCGTCACCATCCTCGACCGACGCGATGACGTCGAAGTCCGCTCGGAGTAGCTTGCGCAGCCGTTCCGCCGTTTCCGCGTGATCCTCGGCCAGCAGCACTCGTGGGCGGTACATGGTGTTCATCAACCGGCACCGCATTCTCGGTGCGGTGCCGGGGGAGGAGGGAGAGCAGAAGTACGGGAGGAGGGGGCCCGAAAAACTACGGGGTCAGGAGGTTCTCGCCGACGGTGCGCCGTCTAATCCACATTGAGCCGACGGTCGAGCGCGTACCTCACGAGCTCGGCGGTGGACGTGACGCCGAGGGTCTCCATCATTTCGTATTTGTGGCCTTCAACCGTCCTGGTCGACAGGCCCAGATTCGCCGGCGATCTCCTTCATGCGCTGGCCCTTCACGATCAGCCGCAGGATGTCGCGTTGTCGTGGCGTCAGCTGCGGTTCCTTCGCCTTCGGCGCGCCGGCCATGCGCTCCATGACGTCCTTCGTGATGGCCGGCGTGATGTAGACCTTGCCCTCGAGCGCGTGCCGAACGGCGACCAGCAGTTCGTCGCCGGCCGACTCCTTCAGGAGAAAGCCGGAGGCCCCGCCGCGAATGGCGTCGGTCGCCAGGTCCGCATCGTGGTGCATCGTCAGCACGATGACTTTGCTGTCGAGGCGCTCGGTTTTCAGACGAGCGAGCACGTCGAGACCGGTGAGCCCTGGCATCGAGAGGTCGGTGATGATGACGTCGGGGCGAAGCCGCGTGGCGGCGTCGATCAAACGCTGGCCGTCGCGAACCGCGCCGACCACGTCGAAGTCGGCCTCTCGCAATATTCTCGACAGACCGTCGGTGACAATCGTGTGATCGTCAGCCAGGAGGACGGTGGGTCGGCGGGTCATGCGACCTGTCCTTCCATTGCCAGCGCCGACGTCCAACTTCACGCGTGCGTTCATCGGAATCGTCGCCTGCACCCGTGTTCCCTGATTCAGCCCCGACACAATACTGACGGTGCCTCCTATGATCCGCGCGCGCTCGGACATGCTGACGAGCCCGAGACCTTTGTCCCTCTCAACGCGGTTGGTGGCATCGAATCCACGGCCGTCATCCGCGATCGTGATCTCCGCCTGGTCACCCATCTGGAGGAGCCTCACATCCGCGCGGCTGGCGCCGGCGTGTGCGATGACGTTTCGCAGTGCTTCCTGCGCGATTCGGTAGACGCAGAGCGCAGCGTCCGGCGTCATGGCGCCAAAATCTCCCTCCGCAGTGCACGTGATCGCCACACCGTGTGCACGCCCGAGCTCGCCACAGTACGACGTCAGGCCCTTCACGAGCCCCAGGTGCTGCAGCACGGCCGGATGGAGATCGTGAGAGAGCTGGCGAACGTTGCGAGCGAGCTTGAGCGTCTGCTGCTGAAGCTCCACGAGCTCCTGTTCGCAGCTCCTCACTGACGTGGTACTCGCCTAACCGCTGCTTGAGACCACTGAAGGCGATCGAGACACCAGCCAGTTGCTGGCTGACGTCGTCGTGCAGGTCCCGCGCGATCCGCGCCCGTTCGACCTCCTGCGCCTCGATCAACCGTCCGGCCAGATACTGAATCTCCCGATGACTCGCCTGCAGTGCAACCTGGCTCTCGCCAATCCGATCTTCGGCGTTTTTCCGTTCGGTGATATCCACGTCGCAGCCGATATAACCAGAGAAACTACCGTCCGCGTCGTACCTCGGAACGCCGGTTGCCAGCAGCCATCGGTAGCTGCCGTCCGCGTGGCGAAGCCGGTACTCCGCGAGAAACGGCCTGCGTGCCTCGACGGCGGGGACGTAGATGCCGACGCAGCGATCACGGTCGTCGGGATGGACGGCATCCAGCCAGCCGTCATCGAGCAGTTTCTCGAGTCGGCAGACCGGAAAACGTCATGCACGTGCGATTCAGGAAGTCGAGCGTCGAGTCTGGCCTCATCGTCCACATCATGGCGGGTGTCTGGTCCACGATGAGCCGAAAGCGCTCGTCACGTTCGCGCAACGCGCGCTCGGTGCGCCTGCGTCGCGTGCGCTGGACCAGCAGGCCGGCAATCGCTGCCGCCAGAATCGCGAGAACACCCAGAAACGTGGCGACAATGAAGGTCATAGACACTCGTGCCCCTGGCCACACGTTTCGCCACTCATTCGCAACGCACCTGCTTATACACGTTAAACCGCCTAATTGAGGCAGCGGCGGCTGCTACTCTGAGAACATGGCTACTGTCGCGATCGGTGACGTCCATGGTAATCGGGAAGCCCTGGACGATCTACTGAGTCGTCTTGCAATCGAGTTGCAGAGCCAAGACACGGTTGTGTTCCTGGGTGACTACATCGACCGTGGTCCAGATTCGAAAGGGTGTATCGACCGCATTCTCCGGTTTCGAGCCGAGACTCCTGCCAACGTGATCACGTTGCTTGGCAATCACGAAGACTCGTTCTTGCGCACTCTCGAGGATCCCGTCGATACTCCTGGTTGACCGTCATGCAGGGCCTTGCAACCGTCAGGAGTTACTCAGTAGCTGCTGCCGATGTGCTTGAAGAAGCGATTGAGGCCGCCGGACCGAGGCTCGTGTTGGAACGGGTCAGGCTGCCGTGCCAACTCTTTCTTCGAGGCCATACCGACGGAGCACTGGGCGTTCTTCGAGGGGCTGAGAACGTTTTGGCGAACAAGTGAAGGAGTGTGCGTACACGGCGGCCTCGATCCTCGGGGAGGACCCGTGGAGTCACAGAGGCCGGAGGCGGTGATTTGGGGGCACCCCGAGTGGCCTGGAGGTTACGCTGGGCCTGATGTCGTGATCTACGGACACTGTGACGATGCCGAACTAAGTGCAGACGGTTGGCCACGGCCCGCGGTGGGCGCCGCGAGCATCGGCGTAGATACCATCTCGCACGGGATTCTGACGGCATTTCGATTACCCGAGCAACGCATATTGCAGTCACGTCGATTCTTGCACGAGGCGGTCTAAACAGCCGGCAGCCTGAGGCACCTACTTCTCCAAGGCGGCGGAATGCGAAAACTCGTTTACTCGACCTCCCTCTCACTCGATGGCTATATCGATTCTGCGGCCGGAGACTCCAGCTGGGTCGTGCCCGATGAGGAGCTCCACAAACATTTCAATGACGTTGAGCGAGAGACCGACACCCTCCTGTACGGCCGCCGCATGTACGAAATCATGGCTGGCTATTGGCCGACGGCCGACCAGGACCCTTCGGCGCCCGGCGTCATCGTTGAGTACGCTCAGATCTGGAAGCCAGTCCCCAAAGTTGTCTTCTCATCGACGCTCGAAAGAGTCGACTGGAACTCGCGACTGGTACGAGGGGATGCGGTCGCCGAAGTCGCACGACTCAAAGCGCAGCCCGGCGGCGGGTCCATAGGCGTCGGGGGCCTCCTCCTCGCCTCAGCCCTGGCATCCGCCGGCCTGATCGACGAATACCGCCTCTACTACGTCCCGATCTTCCTGGGTTCCGGCAAGGCAGCGTTCTCCGAGATTCAGAACAGCGTCAGACTCAAGCCGGTCGAGACCCACACATTCTCTTCCGGGACGGTACTCCTGAGATGCGCTCCCGTCACTCCGTAAGCCCTCTGTCGTATTACTGTCGTAACCTGACCGCACGGTTTTCGTCTTAACGCCGTAGCGGATTCCCCCTGAACCATTCAAGGTGGGTCCTGAACCACGAGGGTAAGGACTGTTGATGAGAATCAATGCGGACCTGGTGATCAAGGCCCGAAAAAAGAAGTCCTGGTCTCAGGAAGAACTGGCGATCGCGGCTGGACTCAACCTCCGGACCGTGCAGCGCATAGAAAGCGAAGCTGCCGCGTCGCTGCAGTCGAAGAAGGCGCTCGCCTCCGCATTGGACCTCGACATCCATGACCTCGAATCTCAGGAGATCGATATGCCGCAGCAATGGGATTACAGGGTCATCGAGACGAAGGACCGCACTGACCTCCAGCCGGAGCTCGCCCACCTGGGAAACGAGGGATGGGAACTGGTGTCAGCCACCGCCATGTTCAACACGATGATGACCAAAGTCGTCTACACGTTGTTCTTCAAACGCCCGAGGGCCTGACCGTGCATCAGAAATGGGAATACAAGGTGTTCGAGACCACCAAGAAGGACGCACTGCAATCAGAGCTGCGGACCGTGGGTAGCGACGGCTGGGAACTGGTGTCGTCGACGGCGATGTTCAACACCTGGATGACCAAGGTGGTCTATGTGCTGTTTCTGAAACGCCCGGTAAGCTAAGTCGTTGAAACGCACCGGACCCACAGTGGACCCACACGAAAAAGGCCCGGCTGGGGGCCGGGCAGAGATCACCGCGTATTTATTGGTCGGGATGCCGAGATTCGAACTCGGGACCCCTTGACCCCCAGTCAAGTGCGCTACCAGGCTGCGCTACATCCCGACACTTTGGACTGACGATCTTAGCGCGGATCGACCGCCTGTGTGCGGCTTGTCCTGAGCGAGGCGCCAACACAGGCCGCCGAGTCGAAGGGCTAGCGTTTCTTGCCGCCGACGGCCTTGCGAGCGGGCTTGGATCTGGCGCTCTTTCCCTTGGCTGTCCTTGGCGCGACCGTGCTCGCTCCGCGAGCCACGCTCCGGCGAGGCTCCGGCGCGGAGCTGGCGCGTTCACTCCGGCCGGCCGGCGCTCTCAGGACGAAATCCTCCGGCGCGACACCGTTGCCGGACAACACGCCCAGAATCCACGAGAGGCCTCGACGCACGTTCAGGAGCTCCTGCCGCGTCGTCTCGTTGAGCAGGTCCGCAAATTCGGAATCGCTGACGGCGCCGGGCTCGGTCGGGGCCGTCGCCGACGGCATCTCCTCGCTCAGCCTCCGCCGGGCACCCGCCAGCGTCAGGCCGTCGACGAACACGAGCTGCTTGATGCGGAGGACCCGCTCGACGTCCGCACGCCGGTAGACTCGGGGACCGGCCGGCGTCTTGGCGACACCGAGGTCGGGAAACTCGGCCTCCCAGGATCGAAGCACGTAGGCCTGCACGTCGGCAAGCTCACAGACTTCCTGGGCCCGGAACAGTGGGCGATTAGGGATAACTGGACTCGCCACCGTGGCGAAGTATAGCAAGTACGGCTTGGGGCTTGAGGCCTGGGGCTTGCGGAAATTACTTCCTGCTCTTGCGTTCTCTGCGCCGGACAGTCAGCCGAATCGGCGTGCCCTCGAAGCCGAACGTCTCCCGGAGGCGGTTCACGAGAAAGCGCTCGTAGGAGAAGTGGAACTCGGTCGCGACGTTCGTGAAGAGCACGAACGACGGCGGCGCCACCGCGGTCTGGGCCGCATAAAGGATTCGTACTTCGCGGTTGTTCTTGCTCGTTGGCGGATTTGCCGCGGTGACCGTTTCGAGAAAGCGATTGAGCTCCGACGTGGGGACGCGTTTCCGCCGGGCGGCGCCCACCCGGTCCACCACCTCCAGCAGCCTCGGGGCGTGCTCGCCGGTCAGGGCGGAGACGTGCACGATGGGCGCGTACTCCAGGAACTTGAGCTGGAATCGGAGCTTGTCGTCGAACGCACGCACCCAATCCTGGCCCTGGCCGCGCACGAGGTCCCATTTGTTGACCGCGATCACGATGCCGCAGCCTGCCGATTCGGCCTCGCCGGCGATGGCCCCTTCCCGATCGCCTGCGCCTTCGGTGGCATCCACCACCAGCACGACGACGTCGGCTCCCGCCATCGCGCGTTTGGACAGCACGACGCTCACCGCTTCCACTGCCCCGCCTGCCGCAACCCGGCCGGGACGCCGCATGCCCGCCGTGTCGAGAATCCTGAGCTGGCGCTTCTGCCAGTTCATGACGGTATCCACGGTGTCGCGGGTCGTGCCGGGCATCTCGCTCACCATCACCCGGTCGGCGCGAAGGAGCCGGTTGACGAGCGATGATTTACCGACGTTGGGACGGCCAACAAAGGCCACCGAGAGCTCGTCCGGGTCGGCGTCGGGCGCGTGACCGCCTGCCGGCAGCCGCGCCAGGATTTCATCGAGCAGTTCGTACACGCCGTCGCCGTGCTCGGCCGACAGCTCGAACACGGAATCGAAACCCATCTGGTGGAACTCGAGCGCGCGGGCCCGCGCGCGCTGGTCATCCGTCTTGTTGACCGCAAGGATGACCGGTTTCCCTGCCGCGTGGAGGCGCTGGGCAATATCTTCGATCGCCTGGGACGAGGCCCTCCCGGGCGTCGAGGACAAACACGAATACGTCGGCTGACTCGAGCGCCTTCAGCCCGTGCTCCACGACCAGCGCGTGCAGCGGGTCGGTCGTGGCGCCGAACAGTCCGCCGGTGTCCACGAGCGTGAACGCGCGGTCCTTCCAGGACGCCGGCGCCCCCAGAACGTCCCGTGTCGTCCCGGCGACCGGAGCGACGATGGACCGGCGCGTCCCCGTGACGCGGTTGAAGAGCGTGGACTTGCCAGTGTTCGGGCGTCCCACCAGAACGACGGTGGGCCCGGAGAACGTGACGGGACATGAGCGACGAGTGTATGGGATTTCCGAGGTGCGCGTGACAGGTTAGGCGCCGACTTGACAGCGTAAGTGGGTTTCTTTATCGTCACTTACAGGGAGTGGAAGCCCGCTAAGTCATGATCAAGGTTGACATCGTCAACGAGGTCTCGCGCCTGGCCGACATCACCAAGGTGAAGGCTGAGGTGGCCGTGGACGCGGTCTTCGATGCGATGCGCACCTCGATGGTGCGCGGCGAGCGCATCGAGCTGCGAGGATTTCGGCGTCTTCCAGGTCAAGCCGCGCAAGCGCGGCATCGGCCGCAATCCACGGACCGGAAAGGAAGTCCGGATTCCGCCGGGCCGCACCATTCGCTTCAAGCCGGGCAAGGAACTGCAGAACATCGGTGGTCAGTCGGAGTGAGCACGAATCCGAATCCTCCTGAGGAGTTTCAGCCGTTCTCGCCGCTCGAGTCATTCTCGGCGGCGCTTCCGCCGCCGCGTCCCAAATTCCAGCACCGCTATCGACGCCATGTCATTTTGTTCGCTGCTGACGTTCATCAGCACCACGCTCGCGTCCGTGTGGCCGGCGCTCGTCGCGGGTGTCGATCCGGCGACTGTTGTTCACATGGCCCGTGATCGCAGGCGGGCTTGTGGTACTCGATTCCCGTGCTCACGATCCTGAGCGCGCACGAATTCGGGCACTACTTCGCGTGCCGGTACTACGACGTGGACGCCACGCTGCCCTATTTCATCCCCGCGCCGCTGTTTCTCGCGGGCACGCTCGGCGCCGTGATCCGGATCAAGGAAGCATTTCCGTCGAAGCGCGCATTGTTCGACATCGGCGTCGCCGGCCCGATCGCCGGCTTCGTCGCGCTCGTGCCGCTGCTCATCGTGGGCATGACCATGTCGACGGTGGGTCCGGTGCCGGAAGGGGCGCTCTACTTCGGCGAGCCGCTGCTCTGGAAGCTGCTCGAGTGGTGGTTCTTCGGAATGATTCCGGCCGGAATGGACGTCATGCTCCATCCGCTTGGGTTCGCCGCGTGGTGGGGGATGCTGGCGACCGCCCTCAATCTCCTGCCGTTCGGTCAGCTCGACGGCGGGCACATCATGTACGCGAGCCTTGGCCGCCGCGCTTCACTCGTGTCGGCGCTGGTGCTCGTGCTGGTGATGCTGCTCGCGGTGCTGTCGGTGAGCTGGATTGTGCTGGCCGTGATGATGGCGGTCATGGCTGGCGTGTTCGGCTTCCGGCATCCTCGCGTGATCGATGAGCACGAGCCGCTCGACGGCGACCGGCAGCTCGTCGCCGTCATGGCGGCCATCATCTTCGCGCTCTGTTTTACGCCGCCGATCCCGATTGAGCTTGTTGGCGGCTAGGGCGTTGGCGTCCAGCTCCATCGCAAGCCGACGTAGCCCGTACGCCCGTCCTGGGAGACGGCGGTCATCCGATGGTCTGTCGACGCCGGGTCCGAATAGTTGGTGCCGAAGCAGGTTTCGGAGGGTGGCCGTCAGTGCCAGGCGCGAGTTGATCGGGTGTACGTAGTGCACGTTCCCTACCGCATGCCCACCGACGAACTGTTCGTGCCACCGTCAGGCGCTGGCTGGTGGTCTGAAGCTCGAGTGACAGCGTCGACTCGCCGATCAGCCCCAGCAGGCTCCACTGGAGCTTGCCGAGATGGCGAGGCGAGTTCGTCAGCTCCAGGTCCGTGTCGCGGTCTCGAGCGCGTTGAAACGCGTAGCTTCCGAGAAACAGATTGCCGGCGCTCCGGATCTTCGGCTTCGAACTCGAGCCCCCGCGCCAGGACGCGGCCCTGGTTTTCGAAGCTGGTCTCGTCGAACGTCGTTGACCGTCAGCTCGATCAGGTCGCGAGACGCTGCTGCGATACGCGGACACCGTGGTGCGGAGCCAGTCACTGGTGTACTCCTCCCAGACGAATTCGTGCGTCGTGATCGTCTCCGCCCGCAGGTCGGTGTTGCGAACCCCCTGGGTGAGATAGTCGAACTCGAAGGCGTTCGGCGCGCGGAACGCCGTTCCGAACAGGTATTTGAGAGCGCGCGTCGGCGTGGCCACGTAGACGACACTGGCGCGCGGCGAGAGCCGGTCGAAGCCGGAGTAGGCGTCGTAACGGCCGCCGAAACTGACGAGCCACTTCTCGCGCAGACGCACTTCGTCCTGCCCGTACGCGGCAAACACGTGGGTGGTCACGTCCGAGTCCCAATTGCCGGCCGGATCCTCCTCGAACGCTTCACCCTGTGACTGATCTGCGTAGTCACGGAATTCGAGTCCGGCTGTCAGCGTCTGGCGCCCGGGGAGTTTCGCGCGTCGCTCGGCCTTCGGCGCCCCACCACGTGCCGTGTCCGTAGTCGGTGGCGAGCACGTTGGGCTCGCCCTCGACTCGACGACGGGTTCTGGATACGTGCCGTCGTACCGGTAGCCGTCGACATAGCCGCGAATGGCGTAGTCGGTCCCGCGCCACGTGCGGTCGAGCGCCGCATCGATGAATCCCCGCCAATCGGACGTCACGAACCGGTCGTCGTTGAACGCGGCGCCGAAGGCTGCGGTCGGCACCGTCTTCTCGCGCCGCCCGTACGCGCCGGTGATCTGAAGATCGCGGTAGCTCATCCGGCCGCTGACCGTCCGCAACGACTCGTCGGTCGATGTCCTGTGGCGACGCCGTTGTTCGTGGATGGATCGTCGAACTCCGGGTAGTACAGCTCGTCGTAGCCGTCGACGTCTCTCCACACTGGCCGAAAACGCGACGTCAAGGCCGTTCCGGAATCGCCCGCCGGCGATGCCGCCGATCTTCGTGCGCCCGAGATTGCCCGCTCCGCCGCTGATGGCGACACCGTTCACGTCTTCCCCGCGTTTCGTCGTGACGTTGACGACCGCAAAGAACGCGCTCGTGCCGTACAGAGCCGACGACGGCCCGCGGATGATCTCGACGCGCTGGAACGTCGCGGGATCGAGGTCGAGCTCGCGGCCGAGCGGCGCCTGATCGAACACGGCGTCGTTGAGCCGGTGTCCGTCGACGACGAGCAGGATCCGGCTGTTGTAGTCGCCGGGGCGGCGCGAAGCCGCGCGCGCCGACGTACGAGTAATTCCGGTCGTCGGTCACGAACAGTCCGCGCACGCCACGCAGGAGGTCGGCGAGTGTCCGATACCCGCTGCGGCTGATGTCCTCGGCCGTCACGATCGTGACCGACGACGGCGCTTCGGTCGTCGGCTGCACCCGCCGCGACGCGCCGAACACGCGTTCGACGCGGACGCTCATCAGATCTTCGAGGCTCAGGTCGGACAGGTCCTCCGTCGTCTGGGCCCAGCGCCGTTCTGGTCCCGCGCCGAGAGCAGGAGACGGTCGCGAGCCCGCCGATTGCCAGCCGCTGCACGATGGGTCGATGGCTCAGCCTGGTCACACGTGGCCTCTCGTCCGGCTGGCAGGCTCCTTCTGGGTGGCGCGAAGCGCGACCACCAGACGGTCCGCTTCGAGCTTCAGGCGCTGCCAGGCCGGCATGGCCTCCGCGAGGCAAGCGTCCCCGTTCCGCGATCGACTTCGAGCGCCCGTCGCCGCATCGGTCACCGGTCCTGCCGCGAGATTGCTCGCCGCAGCCTTTCAGCCGGTGAGCCGCCGCGCGCACTTCGGCGGCGTCGCTGCCGCTCGATGGCGTCGCCGCAGTCTGTCGACGAGCGGATGCGCTGTCCTGAATGAACAGGTCGATGACTTCCCGAAGCAGCTGGTCGTCGCCCTCGAGGCGGCGCAACACGTCCGCGCGATCGAACGCCGGCTGGCGTGTCGACGGCTCGGTCGAGCTCCGTCGGGGTGCACCGCCGCCGGTCCCGTCGATGAGCGCGTAAAGCTTTCGCGCGTCGATCGGCTTGGTCAGGTAGTCGTCCATGCCGGCCGCGAGGCACTTCTCGCGGTCGCCCGGCATCGCGTGCGCCGTCATCGCGATGATGCGCACGTGGCCGCCGTGCTGCGCTCGTTGGCCCGGATGACGGCCGGTGGCCTCGAGCCCGCCCATGCCGGGCATCTGCAGGTCCATGAGGATGAGGTCGAAGGACTCGCGCGCCAGCGCCTCGAGCGCCTGCTGCCCGTTTCCACGACCGTCGTCCGGTGGCCGCGCTTTGCGAGCAGGGCCACGGCCAGCCGCTGGTTGACCGGGTTGTCCTCGGCGACGAGCACCTTCTGCGGACGGCCTGGCGGGCGGAGCCGCGCTCTCGACCGTGCTGCACCGTCGTGTGTCCGGCGGCCTCGACGCGGCTGACGCGGCCGTCCGGGTCGAGCAGGTCGGCGATCAGACGGTAGCAGCTCTTCGTTGCGGAACGGTTTCGAGAGGCAGGCTTCGACGCCGCGCTCGCGCAGGCGCGCGGACTCGCCAGGGACGGCCGACGACGACAGAATGGCGATGGCGGTGTCCACGAGCTCCGGGCGCTGCTGGATGGACTCGGCCACCGTGAGACCGTCCATGTCCGGCATGTGCATGTCGAGCAGGACGATCTCGAACGGCCGCCTCGCCCGGGCGGCCCCGCTCAGCACGTCGAGCGCGGCCTTGCCGCTCTCGACCGCATGCGGCTCGGCGCCCCAGCGCACGAGCTGCTCGTGTGAGAATGCGCCGGTTGATCGCGTTGTCGTCGACGATCGAGGATGCGCACGGGCGGCAGCCGGAACGCGGCCGGACGCTCCGCCGGCGACTCGCCCAGTTCGAAGCCGACTTCGACGTGGAACGTGCTGCCCTTCCCTTCTTCGCTCTCGACCCAGATGCGGCCGCCCATCAGCTCCATCAAGCCGCTGGAGATCGAAAGGCCCAGGCCGGTTCCGCCGAACCGCCGTGTCGTCGATCCGTCAGCCTGGCTGAAGGCCTCGAAAATCGACGGCATGCTTCTCGGCCGGAATGCCGATGCCCGTGTCCTGCACGAACAAGTGAAGCATCGAGCGTGAGCCCTCGCGGCGCGTCTCGCCCACCTCGACGAGCACGTGCCCGTTGCTCGTGAACTTCACCGCGTTGCCGACGAGGTTCGCGAGCACCTGGCGCAGCTTGCCCGAGTCGCCGACGAGGTACTCCGGAACGTTCGGCTGGACGTTGCCGATGAGCTCGACGCCGTTCTGATACGCTGCGACCGTGAACGGCTTCACGGCCTGGTTGACGACGTCCCGGACCGAGAAGTTGATCTTCTCGAGCTCGACCTTGCCGGCCTCAATCTTCGAGAAGTCGAGCACGTCGTTGAGGATGGCCAGGAGCGCCTCGGCCGAGAACTTCACCGTCTCGAGGTATTCGCGCTGTTCGCCGGTCAGCGCCGTGCCGAGCGCCAGCTCGGTCATGCCGATGATGCCGTTCATCGGCGTCCGGATCTCGTGGCTCATGTTCGCGAGAAACTCGCCCTTGGCCCGGCTGGCGGCCATGGCGCGGTCGTGCTCGCGGACGAGCTCCTGGTTGACGCGTACGAAGCTCCGCGGTGCGCGATTCGACGGTCGCCTCGAGTCTCGCGCGGTGCTCGACGAGTTCCTTGTCGCGCGTCTGGATCTCGGACAGCATCTTGTTGAATCCGGTGATCAGCCGTCCAATCTGGTCGTCGCTCGTCGCTTCGGCCCTCACGTCGTAGCGGCGGTCCTCGGTCACGATCCGCGTGATTTCGGTCAGATGCTGGAGCGGGGCCGACACGGCGCCCTGGAGCAGGAACGTCAACGCAATCGCGATCAACAGCGCCGTCGCGAGGACGACCGCGACCACGGTGATGACCGAGGTGGAGCGCGCGCGCAGCTCCGCGATATCCGACTCGACGTACACGTGGCCGATGATCTGTCCGTCGAGCCGGATGGGCCGGGCGAGGCGCAGCACTCTGTCGTTGAACTCCGACCACGCGCCGCTCGTCTGCCGCGTCAGCCGGCGGCGTGACCACGAACGGCTCGGCAGAGCGCGCGGGATTGCTGCTCGTACTGCACGAAAATCGACTGATCCGCCGCGACGATGGCCGCTCGAAGCACGTGCGGGTTCGTCTTGAACGCCGACAGCGTTTCGGCGGCGTTCTTCCGGTCGCCGAACGACAGCGACGCGGTCGAGTTGGATCCGACGACCTCCGCCAGCATCCCGATGTCGCGCTGGAGCCGGCTGCGCGCGTCACGTGCGTCGTACCGCACGAGCAGCACGCCGGCGACCACCAGCGCGACGGTCGTGGCCGCCGCGCTGATGAAGGCGAGCTTCCGCACGAGCGGCATTCGCGACACGAAGAGACCGAGCCAGCGCCTCATGGTCATTCCTTCACAATCACCGCGAGTTTGAGCAGAAGCGAACTGACGTGCAGGCGCGCGCGCTCGGCGGCCTGTGGATTGACCGAAAACTTCATCGAGCCGTCTTCGAGAAAGAGCTGAATCGTGCCTCCGCGCCTGGCAAAGTCCTCCGTGTCGCTGATGGCGAGCACGCTGCGGCCTCGCAGGGCCGCCATGAGCGTGCCCATGCGCCGCTGGTCGAGATCGGTGACATAGAGCACGCCGCACTCAGGCGGCACGGAGCCCGGCCGCACTTGAATGACCGTGATGGGCCGCGCGGTGGCAGGCCGGGCGGACACGGCTCGCGACACCGCCTGGGCGACCGGTGGATCGGCCAGACACATGGTGAGGGGTGCCTCCGGCGCCAGGACATCGGCCGGCCAATCCACGAAGCTTGACGAACTTGAGGAGGAACGCGGCCGTCACCGCGGGCGCGGATGCGGTGATGGTCTGTGCGCCGAGCGCACCCGAGCCGAGCGCGGCGAGCATCGCGGCGATCGCGAGATGCCAGGCCGCCCGGCTGACACGTCGACCACGCTCGAGGGAGGAGAATGCCGGCATCCCGCTAGGTCACCGAGGCCGGATCAACGTCAACGATGGTGCGTTTCTTCAGTTCGGCGCGCGCGTCGAGGGCCGCCACGACGGCCTCCCGCATCGCACGCCGCCGGCGCCCCTTGATGAAGAACTGCGCGCGATATTCGTTTCGGACCTTGGCCATCGCGGCGGGTGCGGGCCCAAGGACTCGGCCGGCCGATGCCGCACGCACGCGCGAGACGAGATCCGTGGCATCGGCCATCGCGGCCTCGAGCGGTACGGCCTTTCACGACGACATTGATCAGCGCCGTGTCCGGCGGATAGTGCATGGCGCGGCGAAACTCCATCTCACGGTCGAAGAACGACTGATAGTCCTGACGCGCCGCCGCGCGCACGCTGTAGTGATCCGGATAGAGGGTTTGCACGATGGCTTCCCCCGCCGCCTCGCCCCGGCCCGCGCGTCCGACAACCTGCGTCAGCAACTGAAAGGTCCTCTCGGCGGCCCGAAAATCCGCCATTCCCAAGCCGACGTCCGCCGAGACCACCCCAACCAGGGTGACTCCTGGAAAGTCGTGCCCTTTGGCGATCATCTGGGTCCCGACCACGATGTCGAGCTCGCGGTCGGCAACGGCGGCAAGCAGCCTCGCGATCGCGCCCCGCCGGCGCGCCGTATCCCGGTCGAGCCGGCCGATTCGAGCCGAGGCGAATGTTTGGCGAAGTTCGGCCTCCAGCCGCTCAGTGCCAAAGCCGGAATGCTCGAGGTAGTCCCCGCCGCACTCCTCACAATGTTTCGGCACGACGGGCCCCGTAGTTGCAGTAGTGACACCGAAGGAGCCGGGCCGCCTTGTGAAAAGTCAGGTGAACGCTGCAGTGCGGACATTCGATGGACTTGCCGCACTGGCGGCAGAACACGACGGTCGCGAAGCCCCGCCGGTTGAGCAGGACGAGCGACTGCTCGCCACGCCTGAGACGCTCCTCGATCGCCTCGAGGAGGGCCGCGCTGAACGTGACCAACCGCCCTGCCGAGGCCATCTCCCGGCGCATGTCGACGATGCGCACGTCGGCCATCGGCCGGTCCAGGACGCGCCGCGAGAGATCCACGCGCTCGTAACGGCCGCTCGCGGCGTTGGCCGCTGACTCCAGCGACGGCGTGGCGCTTCCCAGCACGACGAGCGCGCGCTGCATCTGGCCGCGCATCACCGCCACGTCGCGGGCGTGATAGCGCGGCGTCTCCTCCTGCTTGTACGAGGGCTCGTGCTCTTCATCGACCACGATCAGCTCCAGCCGATCGACCGGCGCAAAGATCGCCGACCGCGTGCCGATGACGATGTCGACGTCGCCGCGCCGGATGCGATGCCACTGGTCGTGCCGTTCGCCTTCCGAGAGGCCGCTGTGCTGCACAGCGACGCGGGACCCCGCTCGCGCGCGGAACTGCCCCACGAGCGCGGGCGTCAACGCGATCTCCGGCACGAGCACGAGCACGCGGCCGCCCCGGTCGCACCACGTGCTCCGCCAGGCGCAGGTACACCTCCGTCTTGCCGCTGCCGGTCACGCCTCGGAGCAGGGCCACGCGGAACTGCGCGCTCGTCGGAGCGTTGGCGCAGGCGGTCGAGCGCCGCGACCTGCTCGCTCGGTGAGCTCAGCGCGGCGGCGGCGCCGACGCTCGAAGACTCCAGTGGCTGCCGCGGCCGGATTCGCCAGCGAACGGATCGCGCTCGGCGACCTCGTCGCGCACCCGCACCACGCCGGTCTCGAGCGAGGCGGCGCACGGTCGCCGCGCTGACGCCCGCCTGGGCAAGCTCGGTGAGCGGTACGCCGCCCGGCCGAGTCGCGAGCGAGCTCGCAGCGCCTGCTGCTGACGCTCGCCGCGCACGGCGCGTGCCGGCGGTCGCGCCCGGCGCGAGCTCCACGATTCGCCGCATGCGAAACGGCGCGGCCTCGGCCCGGCGTGCGGCCGGCGGCATGGCGTTGACGAGCGTGTCGCCCGGACCGGCCGCGTAGTACTCGCCCATCCACAGCGCCAGGTCGACGATGGCCGGCGGCAGGAACGGCTCGTCGTCCAGCACGGCGACGACGTCCTTGATGGTCGTCGGGCGCACGGCGTCGGCCGGGCCCACCACGCACCCCGTCACGGTGCGCGATCCCAGCGGCACCTGCACGCGGGCGCCTTTGGGCGGCGCGTCGACGCGTCCGGTCACGCGGTACGTGAGCACGCCGAGGCCGGGGACCGGCACGGCGACAGCGATGAGATGTTCAGTCGTGTTCGGCGAGGAGGGCACGCACTTTCTTCATGTCTTCCCAGACGTCGCGTTTGCGGTCCGGGCTGCGGAGGAGAAACGCGGGGTGAAACGTCGGCACGAGCTTCGAGCCGCCGCGAAATTCGTGAACGCGGCCGCGGAGCCGCGAGATCGGAGCATCGGTGCCGAGGAGCGTGTGCGCCGCAAACGTGCCGAGCGCGACGATGACGCGCGGCCGAATGATGTCGATCTGCCGGAACAGGAACGGCTGACAGGTCGAGACTTCCTCCGGCGCCGGATTCCGGTTGCCGGGCGGCCGGCACTTGATGACGTTGGCGATGTACACGTCGCTTCGCGCGAGACCGATGGCTTCGATGATCTTGGTGAGCAGCTGTCCGGCGCGTCCGACGAACGGCTCGCCCTGGATGTCTTCGTCGGCGCCCGGCGCTTCGCCGACGAACATGAGCGTCGGCCTCCGGATTGCCCACGCCGAACACGATCTGCTTGCGGCCCTGTGCGTGCAGCGCGCAGCGCGTGCAATCGCCGATGTCCTCCCGCAGCGCTTTGAGAGCGTTCCCTGAGTTGGTCACCGTCGACGCACCGGATTCATCTCCGTCGTCGGAGCGGTCCGGGCGTCGGCGAGTAGGCGGCTCGGACCGGTCAGCACGCTGACGCCAGGACGCGTCGCGCGACACGCCCTGGACGCCAAGGCTCTCGAACAAACGCAGATGGCCAGCGACCGTTCGCCTGTCGATCATGCGAGACCGATCATGCCTGGGCGGGGGCGACCGGTTCCTGCGCGAGCGCCTGCTCCACCCGGTCCATGACGATCGCCGCCACGTCGTCCTTCGACATCAGCGGGAGCGGTTCGGAACCGGCGCTGCGACACGAGCGTGACCTGGTTGGTGGTCGACTTCGAATCCGGCGCCCGGCGCGCTCACGTCGTTCGCGACGACGAGGTCGACGCCTTTGGCCAGGAGCTTCCGGCGCGCGGCGGCCTCGACGTCGCCCGTCTGTGCCGCGAATCCGACGAGGACGGGATGGTGGCGATCGCCCCGCCAGCGGCCGAGCTCCGCGAGGATGTCCACCGTGCGGGACCAGGTCGAGGTGGAGATCGCCGCCCTTCTCGATCTTGCGCGATCGCGCGCCGTCGGCCGGCGTGTAGTCGGCGACGGCCGCCGACATGATGATGACGTCCGCCCGATCGGCGTCGCGCCATGACGGCGGCGTGCATGTCCCGCGCGCTTCGAGTCCGCACGACTTCGTGAACGGCCGGCGGCTCGACCTCGGTCGGTCCGGCGACGAGCGTGACCTCGGCGCCGCGCGCGTGAGCGGCTCGCGCGAGCGCGAATCCCATCCGGCCGCTCGACCGGTTCCCGATGAAGCGCACGGGATCGATGTCCTCGACGCGTCGGGCCCGCGGTGACGAGAATCCGTCGGCCTGCGAGACGGCCGGGCCGCGCAAGCAGCGCTCTCGACGGACGCCGACAATCGTCTCCGGCTCCGCCAGACGGCCCGCGCCCACCCAGCCGCACGCCAGGTAGCCGTCGCCCGGGTCGACGAAGTGGACGCCACGCGCGCGAAGCGTGGCGACGTTCGACTGCGTCGCGCCGTGTTCCCACATGTTCGTGTTCATCGCCGGGGCCAGCAGCACGGGCGCGCGCGTGGCGAGGTACAGCGCGGACAGAAAATCGTCCGCAAGGCCGTGCGCGAATTTCGCGAGACTGTTGGCCGTGGCCGGAGCGACGAGCAGCAGGTCGATGCTCGACGCGAGCGCGATGTGCTCGATGTTGGCGTTCGTGCCCGGCGCGAACGCGGTCGTGATGACCGGCTCGCGCGTGATCGCTTCGAACGTGAGCGGGCCGATGAACCGGCGGGCATTGCGGGTCATCACCGCCTGCACGCGGTGTCCCCGCTTCTGCAGCAGGCGTGCGACCTCGACGGACTTGTAGGCGCCGATGCCCCCAGTGACGCCGAGGCCCACGAAGGCCATGGGCCTATGCCTCGGTCGGTGCCGGCGGCACCTTCTCGACCGATCCGGCCTGGACTTCCTGCAGTGCCCGCCGCGCGGGCTTGGGCGATCCGTCGACCTTCGGCACGCACCCCTGAAGAAGCTGCCGCGCCCGGGCGGCCGCGACCGTCACGTACTCGAACGAGTTCTTCGGCCGACTCGTCGGCCGAGGGCTGTCACTCATGTTGTCTCCTCGCGGCTCTTCCCTGAACGTGCTGACGATTCGATCGATCACGCCCTGCTTCCGGGCGCGACGCGCGCGCTCGGCCGCGACGATCGCGCGCGATCTCGCCGACGCACCGCTCGAGCTCGTCGTTGATGACGACGTAGTCGTATTCGTCCACGGCGTCGACTTCGGCGCGGGCGGTCGCCAGCCGCCGCTCGATCGACGCCGGCGGATCCTGGTTCCTGCCCCGCAACCGCTCGGCCAGCACGGCGAACGATGGCGGCAGCACGAACACCGCCACCGCATCGTGTGTCCGTTCCCGGACTTGCCGGGCGCCCTGCACGTCGATCACCAGCGCAAGATCGACACCGGAGGCAAGCGCCGCGGCGGTATCGCGGCGAGACGGTTCCATACAGATTGCCGAAGATATCGGCCCATTCCAGGAATTCGTCCCGGCCGACCATGTCCTCGAAGACCTGCCGACTCACAAAATTATAGTCGACCCCGTCGATTTCGCCGTTCCTGGCCGGCCTCGACGTGTACGACCGCGACTGCGCGCAGCTGCGGGCAGCGCTCCACGAGCCGTTCGACCACCGTCGTCTTTCCCGTGCCCGACGGCGCCGAAATGACGAACAACAGGCCCGGGCTGGACCGCAGGCTCACTCGACATTCTGGACCTGCTCCCGGATGCGCTCGAGCTCCGCCTTGGCGGCAATCACCGTCTCGGTGGCGCGGACGTGCTCGACCTTCGATCCGATGGTGTTGACCTCGCGATTCATCTCCTGCACGAGGAAGTCGAGCTGGCGGCCGCAGGGCTCGGGCGCCGACGCCAGGCCTCGCCAGTGCTCGAGGTGGCTTCGCAAGCGAACGACTTCCTCGTCGATGTCCGACCTCGACACGAAGCGCACCAGCTCGCGGGCGAGCGCGCCCGGGTCGCCGCGCAGGTCGGCCGGAAGCGTGTCCAGCCGTTCGCGGAGTCGCGCCTCGAGCTGGCGCTGCCCTTCCCTGGCGGCCGCTTCGAGAACTCTCGACGAAGCGCTGCATCGTCGACAGCCGTTCCGTCAGGTCGGCCTCGATGAGGCGCCCTTCGGTCTCGCGCATCACGACGAGGGCGTCGACGGCTTCTCACGAGCGCCCCGATCGTGAGGTCGGCCACGGCCGGCGCGGAGTCGCCGCAAATGCGGCCGGGCCGCACATCGATGGCGTGCGGGATGTGCAGCAGGTCAGAGACGGTCAGGCCGCCGGTGATCGCACCGCGCTTGCGCAAGCGACGTCGATGGCACTCTCGACGCGCTCGACGAGGCGCGTCATCGACCACGACGTGGCGCTCGGGTGGCAGCGTGCGACTCGACGACCACGGTGACCTCGACGCGGCCGCGCGCCAGCCGCTCGGACAGCGTCGGCCTTGATCCGCGACTCGAGCGGCCGCGAGCGACGACGGCGCCTTGATCGGCGAGTCGAGAAAGCGATGATTGACCGACTTGAGCGTGACGTGGACCGTCTGGTCCGTCTCGCTCCGGCTCACGGCCGCAAACCCCGTCATGGAGCGAATCACAATCACCTTCTCCGGTTCCTCGAACGCCTGAAGGGCATAGAGCTTCGCATACACGCCGCCGGCGCGTCCGACGAGCTCGTCGTGCGTGCCGATCTCGGCGATGCGCCCGGCCTCGACGGCGAGGATGACGTCGGCGCGCCGGACGGTCGAGAGACGGTGCGCGATCACGAACGTGGTGCGGTTCCGCATCAGGTTGGCGAGCGCGTCCTGCACCAGCAGCTCCGATTCGGCGTCGAGCGACGAGGTCGCTTCGTCGAGGATGAGCAGCGGGCTGTCTTTCAGGATGGCCCGCGCGATCGCCAGTCGCTGGCGCTGGCCGCCGGAGAGCAGCTGGCCGCGCTCGCCGATGCGCGTGGCATAGCGCCGCGGCAACTGCGCGATGAACTCATGCGCGTGCGCGGCGTGCGACGCCGCTTCGATCGCGTCCGTCGGGCGCGTTCGGCACGCCGTACGCGATGTTGGCGCCGATGGTGTCGTCAAAGAGCACGGTGTCCTGGGTGACGAGCGCGACCTGCGCCCTGAGCGACGCCAGCGTCACGTCGCGGACGTCGATCGCCATCGATCAGGATGGCGCCGTCCCGCGACGTCGTAGAACCGCGGAATCAGGTTGACGAGCGTCGTCTTGCCCGCGCCGCTCAGTCCCACGAGGGCCACGAGCTGGCCCGCGCGAACGGTGAAGGACGCGTGACGCAGCGCGAGCCGATCGGGACGATCGTCGTAGGCGAAGCTGACGTCGCGGAACTCCACGGACTGGCGCATCCGCGGCATCGGCTTCGACCCCGGCCGTTCGTGCACCTCGGAGTGCGTGTCGAGCATCGAGAAGATGCGTTCGCTCGCCGCGATCGTCTGCTGGATGCTCGCGTTCACGCGGCTCAGCTTCTTGATCGGGCCGTACATCATGAAGGCGGCGCCGAGAAACGACGCGAACGCCCCCGCGGTCAGCGCGCCCGCCTGAATGCGCGTCGCGCCGAGCCACAGCGCGCCAACGGCCGCCAGGCCTCCGATGAATTCCATGAGCGGCGGCAGCGCCGGCGAGCGAACCGGTCACCTTCATGTTCGTGCGATACAGCTCGTCGGTCGCCTTCCCGAAGCGAGCGGCTTCCCGTCCCTCCGCGGTGAAGGCCTTGACGATGCGCTGGCCGGCGAACGTCTCGGTCGCGAGGTGCGTCACGTGCTCGAGCTCTTCCTGCCCGCGCCGCGTCGTTCTCCGCACGCGCTGTCCGAGACGCACGAGCGGATACACCACGAGGGGAGCGGCGACGACCACGACCAGCGCAAGCCGCCAGTCGAGGTAAACAGAGCAGGAACGCGTACCCGATGACGGCCAGCGATTCGCGCGACAGGTCCGCCAGCGTCTCGGACACCGCGGTCTGGACCTGGTTGACGTCGTTGGTGATCCGCGACACCAGTTGTCCCGTCGTGCGGCGCGCGAAGAACGCTGCCGACTGGCCGAGGATGTGCCGGTGCAGCGCGTTGCGCAGGTCACGAACGACGCGCTGGCCGACGTCGGCCATGAGGAAGCTCGAACCGTAGGCGCCGATGCCCTTGAGGAAGTACGCGAGGAGAATCTGTGCGCCGATGATCCCGGCCGCGCCGCGCGCGATGTCGGTGCCCACGGCCGAGGTCTGCCCGTCCTGCACCGCGAAGAGTCCGTCGACGACTTCCTTGATCATCCAGGCGAGGTACGCCGACCCGAGGGCGTAGAACAGCATCGCGCCGAACGCGACCACGAGGCGGGCACGGTACGGGGCGGCGTAGCGAAGCAGACGAAGGAGGTCGTTCACTCCGGTCCTGTTTGGCTCCTCGCGTGCCGACTGGCGTAGCCGAGCGGATGGCGCTCGTGCCATCGGCAGGCGGTCTTCACGATGTCGTCCAACGAGCGACTGGCGCGCCAGCCCAGCTCGGTCTGCGCACGGTCGCTCCTCGCGACAAGACGCGCGGGATCGCCGGGCCGTCGGCCGCTCACGCGGTGCGGCACCGGGCGTCCGGCGGCGCGCTCGATCGCGTCGAGCACCTGGCGCACGGACATGCCCGTGCCGGTGCCGAGATTGTATGCGCGAGACTCGCCGCCTGCCTCGAGGCGGCGGAGCGCCCGGACGTGGGCGTCGGCCAGGTCGCTGACGTGCACGTAGTCGCGGATGCACGTGCCGTCCGGCGTCGGGTAGTCGTCGCCGAAGACCGTGAAGTCGGCGCCGCCGCGCCGCGGCGGCGATCGCGCGCGGGATCAGGTGAATCTCCGGATCGTGAGCTTCCCCAATCACGCCGTCCTCGTCGGCGCCCGGCGGCGTTGAAGTACCGGAGCGCGGTCCAGCGGATTCCCGTGGCCCGTCTCGACGTGAGGCAGCGCGCGCTCGATCGCGAGCTTGCGTTTCGCCGTAGGCGTTGACGGGTCGTTTGCGGCAGGTCCTCGTCGATCGGCTCGTCCGGTCTCGCCAAAGATCGCGCAGGTGGACGAGAACACGAACGCGGCACGCCAGTGGCGGCCATCGCCGCCAGCACGCCCAGCGTGCCCGTCACGTTGACCTTGTAGTACGCCGAGCGGCTCGCGCACGGACTCGCCGACGTCGAGACGCGCGGCGAAGTGCATGACCGCCGACGGGACGAGCCGTCGGCCATCGCCCGCTCCAGCGCCGTGCCGTCGAGCATGTCCCCCTCGACGAGTGTCACCGACCGGCCGGGCAACAGGCCGGCGATCCGCTCGACGGCCTCGCGATGGCCGGCCGACAGGTCGTCGTACACGACGACGTCGTACCCGGCAGCCGCGAGGCGCCTTGACCGCGTGGCTGCCGACATAGCCGGCGCCACCGGTCACGAAGACCACGCTCATGGTCGGCCGACCGACCAGTACGTGAAGCCAAGGCCGCGAATCTGCGGCGGATCGAGGATGTTGCGACCGTCGAAAATCACCGGGTCGCGCATGAGCTGCTTCATGCGGGCGAAAGTCCGGCTCACGGAACTCGTTCCATTCGGTCACGATGAGCAGCGCGTCGGCCTTCATCAGCGCGTCGTACGCGTTGGCCGCGTACGTGATCCGCTTCTTGAAGATCCGCTCGGCGACGTTGCGTGCTTCCGGATCGAACGCCCGAACTTTCGCGCCGCGCTTGAGCAGTCCCTCGATGATCGGAATGGCGGGCGCTTCGCGCATGTCGTCCGTGCGCGGCTTGAACGACAACCCCCAGACCGCGATCGTCTTTCCCTTCAGCGCTCGGCCGAAGCGCCGGTCGAGCTCGACGAGCAGCTTCTGCTTCTGCGTCTTGTTGACCTCTTCGACCGCGTCGCAGAATGCGGAACGGTAGTTCTGGTCGCCGGCGAACTTGATGATGGCCTGGACGTCCTTCGGGAAAGCAGCTGCCGCCGTAGCCGACGCCAGGAAACAGGAACGCCGGGCCGATGCGCTTGTCGCTGGCCATCGCCTGGCGCACCTTGTCGACATCGGCGCCGAACCGCTCGCACACGTTGGCGATCTCGTTCATGAACGAGATGCGCGTCGCCAGCATCGCGTTCGCGGCGTACTTGCAGAGCTCCGCGCTCGCCGTGTCCATCACCATGATCGGCGCGCCCGTGCGCGTGAACGGACGATACAACTCGCGCATGAGGTCGGCCGCCCGCGAGTCGCTCGCGCCAATCACGACGCGGTCGGGCTTCAGGAAGTCCTCAACGGCCGCGCCCTGCTTCAGGAACTCGGGGTTGCTGACGACGCTGCACTCGACGCGAGTCTCTTTGCGGATGGTCTCGTGCACGAGCTCGGACGTGCCCGACCGGCACCGTGCTCTTGTCCACGATGACCTTGTAGCCGTTCATCGCGCGCGCGATGTCGCGCGCGGCCGCCAGCACGTGCTGCAGGTCGGCCGAGCCGTCCTCGCCCATCGGGGTGCCCGACCGCGAGGAACACGACTTCGGATTTCTTCACCGCGTCGGGCAGGCCGGTCGAGAACGTCAGGCGCTTCTTGCCGCGGTTGCGCCGGACGAGCTCCTCGAGGCCCGGGCTCGTAGATCGGGATCTTCCCCGCGTTGAGGGCCCGAATCTTGGCCGCATCCTTGTCCACGCAGATGACCTCATTGCCGGTCTCCGCGAAGCAGGCCCCGACCACCAGCCCACGTACCCCGTTCCGACGACCGCCAGCTTCATGAAAGACTCAGCCTCCGCATTGAAAAACTCCTCAACGCTAGCACGCGGGTGGAAAACGTGTCAATCGATTGACAGATAAGGACTTGCGAGAAAAACACGTCGGGTGAGTTTTACGTAAAACGTAAAACTCACCCGAGTGTTTTTCGGCCGGGTGATAGCATCCGCCCACTTTCCGTTGTGCGGATTCTCGTCGACTACAGACCCGCGCTTCGCGAGCGCACCGGCGTCGGCGAATACGTCCATCAGGCGGCCACGGCGCTTGTGGCGACGGCGCCGTCGGACGAATCCCTGGTCCTCTTCTCGGCGTCCTGGAAGGATCGCCTCCCCTCCGACGCCGTCCCTGGCGCATCGGTCGTCGATCGTCGGATACCCGTCCGTCTGCTGAACCGGCTCTGGCACCGGCTTGAATGGCCGCCGGTGGAGCGTTTCTCGGGCGCCATCGACGTGGCACAGTCCGCCCATCCGCTCCTGATTCCGTCCAGGGATGCCGCCCGGCTCGTCACGGTCCATGACCTGGACTTTCTCGACCACCCGGAACGAACCCAGGCCGAGATTCGACGCGACTATCCGGCGCTCGCGCCAGGCCACGTCCGGCGCGCCGATCGGGTGGTCGTCGTCTCGGAGCACACGGCGGGCGAAGTCGAGCGGCGGCTTGACGTCCCGCGGACCCGCCTGTCGGTCTGCCCTCCGGGCGTGCCGCCGTGGCCGATGCGGCAGCACGAACCGGCCACGGGAGGATGCGTGCTGTTTCTCGGTACACTCGAGCCCCGCAAGAACGTTGGCGATTCTCCTGGACGCCTACGAACGACTCCTCATCCGACGGCCCGACGCTCCTGCGCTCGTGCTGGCCGGCCGCGTCACGCCCGAGGCCGAGGTCATCGTCGGCCGGACACGGCGTGCGCCGCTGGCGGGTCACGTGGACGTCCTGGGGTACGTCGCCCCCGAACGGCGGCTCGACGTGTACCGCCGGGCCCTCGTGTTCGTGCTGCCGTCGCACACGGAGGGCTTTGGCATGCCGGCCGCCGAAGCCATGATGACGGGCGTGCCGGTCATCGCGGCCAACAGAGGGGCGCTGCAGCAAACCGTCGGGCCGGCCGGCCGGCTGATCGATCCCGGGGACGCCGAGGGGTTGAGCCGGGCGCTCGACGAGGTGCTTGCGCGACCGGACGCTTCGCGATCGCATGCGTGAGGCCGGACGCCGTCATGCCGAGCAGTTCACGTGGGCAAGGACCGCGAAGTCACTACGCGAAGCCTGGTCGCTCGCCCTCGAGGAACGGACACGGCGACGTGGCTGACCGTGCGCTGCACATCGGCGTGGATGGACGAGAACTCATCGGACAACCGACGGGCGTGGGACGCTACGTCGAGCGGGTCCTTCGTGAATGGTCCGCCGATTCCGCGTTTCCGCACCGCATCTCCGTATTTCTACCGTCGCCGCCTCCGGCGCGACTGACCGCGCTCGGCCCCGCGATTCGGTGGCGCGTGCAGGAATCGCCGAAGGGCGGAACGCTGTGGGAACAGACCCGGCTGCCACGCGCGCTCGCGGCGGCCGAGGTCGAGGTGTTTTTTGCCGCCGGTTACACGGCGCCGCTTCGCGTGCCATGTCCGTTCGTCGTCGCGATCTACGACGTCTCGTTTGCGGCTCACCCGGAGTGGTTTTCCTGGCGCGAGGGCGTTCGCCGCCGGTGGCTGACGCGCTCGCGCGGCCCGCAGGGCCCACGCGATCATCACGATCTCGGAATTCTCCGCGGCCGAGATCGTTCGCTATTTCGCGGTCGATCGAGCGCGCATCCGTCTCGCGCCCCCAGGCCCTCCGGACGCGTCGTCGACGGCGCATCCGGAACGTGATCCGGTCGTGCTCTTCGTCGGCTCCCTCTTCAATCGCCGGCACATCCCGGAGCTCATCGAGGCCTTCGCGCACCTCGTTCGCACGACAGCCCAACGCCCGTCTGATCCTCGTCGGCGCCAACCGCACGAACCCGCCAATCGATCCGCGGGAGGTTGCCGCCACGGCCGGCATCGGCCACGCCGTCGACTGGCGCGAGTATGTCAACGACGCGGAGCTCGAGCAGCTCTACGCGTCGGCGCGCGTGTTCGCATTTCTGTCGGACTACGAAGGCTTCGCGATGACACCGATGGAAGCGCTGGCGCACGGAGTGCCGTCGGTCCTCCTGGACACACCGGTGGCACGCGAGGTGTACGGTGACGGCGCGATGCTCGTCCCACTCGAACCGCGCGCGATTGCCGCCGCGATCGACGAGTTGTTCTCGGACACACCGCGTCGCGAGAACACGCTGGCCGCCGGCCGTGACCAGATGCGCCGGCTCTCCTGGACGCGCACCGCGTCCACCGTTCGCGAGGCGCTCGAAGCCGCCGCCCGATGACGACGTCCACCCTCGACGTCATCGTCGTGAGCCACAACACACGAGCGGACCTGGAGGCGTGTCTCGAGGCGCTTCATGCGGCGCCGCCCCGGACACTCGACCGAATCTTTGTCGTGGACAACGCGTCCACCGATGGGAGCGCGGAGACGGTTCGTCGCGAGTGGCCGGGGGTCCGGCTGATTGCGCTCGAACAGAATGTCGGCTTCGGTGCGGCGAACAATGTGGCCATTCGCGAAAGCGGCGCGTCACTCGCCCTGCTGCTGAACAGCGACGCGCTGGCGCCGCCACACGCGATTGACACGCTGGTCGAGCGGCTCACCGAGACAGGCGCCGTTGCCGCCGGGCCGCGGCTCGTCGACGACGAGGGCCGGCCCGAGGTGTCGTTTGGTCCGATGCTGTCGCCGTGGAACGAGCTCCTGCAGCGGGCGCGGGTTCGCGCGGCGCGCCGCCGCGGGCTGCTTGCGTCTCGTGGTACATTGCGCATCTCGTTGTCTCGCGAGCGGCACGTGGACTGGGTCTCCGGTGCGTGCCTCCTGGCACGCAGGCACGCCGTTCTCGACGCGGGCCTCTTCGACGAGCGGTATTTCATGTACGAGGAGGACGTGGATCTTTGCGCGGCGCTACGGGCCCGTGGCGGCCGGATCCTCTTCACGCCACAGGCCGAGGTCGTTCACCGTCGCGGACGCTCAATCCAGACCTCCCGCGCCAATCTCAGGGCTCTCTACGACGCGAGCCACCTGCGCTTCTACGAGAAGCATCACCCCGGCTGGGCGCCCCTGCTCAGATGGTGGCAGCGCCGGCGTGTGTGAGACGCGCCGGCAAGTGAGGAGTGAGAAGCCAGAAGTGAGAAGCCCGGTGAGTGTGTCACTTCTGACTTCTGGCTTCGAACTTCGAACTTCAGCGAAGCTGTACAATCCCGTCGGTGCGCGTTGCGATCGATGCCCGCAAGCTCCACGACTACGGGATCGGGACCTACGTCCGGAACCTCGTCCACGAGTTGTCGCGGCAGTCACACGACGATCGGTACGTCCTGCTCTGCCGTCGTGAGGATGTCGACTACGTCCGGTCGCTCGGCTCGCGGTTCGAGCCGCTGGTCGAGCAGGCCGGCAACTACTCGATTCGCGAACAGGTCAGCATTCCGGCGGCGCTCCGGCGCGCCGGCGTGGACCTGTTTCATGCCCCCCACTACGTCGTCTCGCCACTGACGCGCGTCCCGTACGTCGTGACGATTCACGACTGCATCCATCTTCGGTTCCCGCAGTACCTTCCCCACCGGCTGGCCTCGACCTATGCGCGTACGATGATGAGGGTGGCGGCGCGCCGGGCCCGCCGGGTGCTCACGGTCTCGACGGCCTCGAAGCAGGACATCCTGCACTACCTGCGCATTCCGGCCGACAAGGTCGAAGTGATCTATAACGCGCTCGATTCCAGGCTGGCCACGGCACCGACGGCCGACGAGATGGCGCGCGTTCGCGAACGGTTCCAGTTGAACGCTCCATTCATCCTCTATGCGGGCAACATCAAACCGCACAAGAACGTCGACAGGCTGATCGAGGCGTATTCGATTCTGCGCCGGCGGGGAATCACCGAGCCCAAGCTCCTGATCATCGGCGACGAGATTTCCAAATACCCCAATCTCCGCCGCCTCGTGCACCGGTTTCAACTCCACCCCTACGTCCGCTTCTTCGGGTTCGTCCCCGAGGAAACGCTCGCCGCGCTCTATCGGCTGGCCTCGGTGTTCGTCTTTCCGTCCCTGTACGAAGGGTTCGGGTTTCCTCCGCTGGAGGCGATGGCGTCGGGCACGCCGGTGATCACCTCGAACGTGTCGTCGTTGCCGGAGGTCGTCGGCGACGCGGCGGTTCTCATCGATCCGATGGACGCCGGCGCGATTGCCGATGCGATGGCCGGCGTGCTGGGCGACGCGTCGCTCAGAGCCGATCTCGTTCGTCGTGGCCACGAGCGGGTCCGGATGTTCTCCTGGGAGCGATCCGTCGCGCGCGTCCGCGAGGTCTACGTCGAGCTTGCCGGGGGCGCCGTTGCCGCTCGATAACGGCCCGCGGCCCCGCGTGGTCCTCGTGCATGACTGGCTCACAGGCATGCGTGGCGGCGAGAAGGTCCTCGAGTCGTTCTGCCGGATTTTCCCGGACGCCGACCTGCTGACGCTGGTTCACGTCCGGGGCGCGGTGTCTCCGGCCATCGAGCAGCGCCGGATCCGCACCTCCTTCGTTCAGCGATTCCCGGCTCCGGCGCGTCTCTACCGCCACTATCTGCCGTTCTATCCGTCGGCCGTCGAGTGCTTCGATCTCGACGACGTGGATCTGGTGGTCTCGACGAGCCACTGCGCAGCCAAGGCGGTCGTGCCCACCGGTCGGGCGGTTCACATCTGCTACTGCCATTCGCCGATGCGGTATGCCTGGGACCAGTTCGACGCGTATTTCGGACGCGAACGGCTGGGCACGGTCGGGCACGCGCTCGCGCGGCCGGTCATGGCCTGGCTCGCACGCTGGGATCGCGCGACGGCCCACCGAGTCAATCACTTCGTGGCCAATTCCCGGTTCGTTGCGGGGCGGATCGCCCGGGTACTATAATCGTTCGGCGTCAGTCGTCCATCCTCCGGTGGATATCGCGTTCTTCACGCCCGGAGACGGACCGCCCGCGTCCTACTTCCTTGTGGTATCCGCCCTCGTGCCCTACAAGCGCATCGACGTGGCGATTCACGCCGCCGGCCGGCTCGGTGTTCCACTGAAAGTGGTGGGTACGGGTCCCGACCTCGCAGCGTCTTCAGGCACTCGCCGGATCGTCGGTCGAGTTCCTCGGAAGCGTGGACGACGCCACGCTCCGGGACCTTTACCGGAACGCCCGGGCACTGGTGCTGCCCGCCGAGGAGGATTTCGGCATCTCGCCCGTCGAGTCGCTCGCGTGCGGCCGGCCGGTCGTCGCGCTGGGCCGCGGCGGCGCCCTCGAGACCATCGAGGACGGGTGTCACCGGCCGACTCGTGACCGATCAGACCCCGGAGGCGTTCGCGGACGCGATGCACAGCATGACCACGCGGTCTTTCGATCCCGGCGACATTCGACGGCACGCTCTTCCATTCGGTGTCGATCGTTTCGAGACGGCATTTCGCGCTCTCGTGACTGACGTGCTGAAGCCTGTCGCATGCTGAGGCGTCACAATCGCCTCCTCGTCGCGACCTACGTCTTCGCCGACTTCCTCGCGGCGACGCTCGCTTTCATCCTGGCGTACCTGGTCCGGTTCGAGACCGGCCTGCTCGACGCGCCGTTGGGCCAGCCGCCCCTGGCCCGTTACATGATGCTGGCGCCGTTCATGGGCGCGGCGGCGGTGGTCGGCGTTCCAGTTGCAGGGTCTCTATCGGCTGCGACGCGGTCGCACCCGGGTGGACGACTTCTTCGGCGTGCTCGTCGGCACGCTCCTCGCGACATTGCTCGGCGTCATGGGCACGCTCTACGTCCAGACGTATCACCTCAGCGACGCGGATCGGACCGTTGGACTGCTCCAGGTCTCTCGACCGGTGTGGGCGCTCTTCGTCGGCCTGACCGTCATCTTCACGTACGCGTCGCGCGAGGTCGTCCGCGACCTGTTGCAGCACCGGTGGCGTCGTGGCATCGGTCTCAAGCGCGTGCTGATCGTCGGCGTCGGCGAGCTCGGCGGCATGGTGGCCGATCGCATCCTCGAGCACACGGAGCTCGGTTTTGTCCTGGTTGGATTCGTGGACGACCGTGCCGGCGCGACCGACGCCATCGGTTATCGCGGCCTGCCGCTTCTCGGCACCGTGCAGGAGCTGCCTGAGGTCGCCACCCGCGAGAGGATCGACGAGATCTACGTCGCGCTGCCGATCGAGGAGCACGTGAAGATGCTCGGCGTCGTGGAGTTCGCGTCGCGCGAGTTCATCAACGTCCACGTCGTTCCCGATCTGTTGCAATTCATCGCGCTGCGCGCCCGGCTCGAGGACCTCGACGGTCTTCCGCTCATCAGCGTCAACGACGTGCCCCTGCGCGGCTTCAACAGCGTGCTCAAGCGGAGCGTGGACGTCGCGTTGTCGTTCGGCGTCCTGGTCGTCGGCGCCGTGCCGGCGCTCATCATCGCCTTGCTGATCAAGCGGAGCTCCCCGGACCGATCTTCTATCGTCAGGACCGCATGGGCCTCGACGGCAAACAGTTCGCGGTCTACAAGTTCCGTTCGATGCCCGTGGACGCCGAGGACGCGAGCGGCCCGATCTGGGCGCGCGACGACGACCCGCGTGCGACGCCGATCGGGCGCTGGCTCCGCCGGCACGATGTCGACGAGCTGCCTCAGTTCTGGAACGTGCTCGTCGGGGACATGTCCATCGTCGGTCCGCGACCTGAGCGCCCGTTCTTCGTCGAGCAGTTCAAGCACCGGATTCCGCAGTACATGCTCCGGCACAAGGTCAAGGCCGGCATCACGGGATGGGCGCAGGTCAACGGGTGGCGCGGCAACACCTCGCTCGAGAAGCGGATCGAGTTCGACCTCTACTACATCGAGAACTGGTCGCTCTCACTCGATTTCAAGATCATGTGGCTGACGCTCATCCGCGGCTTCCACCGGGTCGCCTGACGGAACTCCTCACATGCGCATCGTCATCACCGGCGCCGCCGGTTTCATCGGATCGCACCTGTCGGAGACGCTCATCGCGCGCGGGCACTCCGTCGTCGGCATCGACAACCTGCTGACCGGCGACCTCGCCAACATCGAGCACCTCACCGGCCGCGACTTCGTATTCGTCAAGCACGACGTGACGAAGTACATCCTGGTCGACGGGCCGGTCGACGTGGTGTTCCACTGGGCCAGCCCGGCCAGCCCCATCGACTATCTCGAGTGGCCGATTCCGACGCTGAAGGTGGGCGCGCTCGGCACGCACAACGCGCTCGGCCTCGCCAAGGCCAAAGGCGCGCGGTTCGTCATCGCCTCGACGTCCGAGGTGTACGGCGATCCGCTGGAGCATCCGCAGCGCGAAACCTACTGGGGCAACGTCAATCCGGTCGGCCCGCGCGGCGTCTACGACGAAGCCAAGCGGTTCGCCGAAGCGATCACGATGGCGTACCACCGGTACCACGGCGTGGACACGAAGATCGTCCGGATCTTCAACACGTACGGCCCGCGGATGCGCATCAACGACGGTCGCGCCGTCCCCACCTTCATCGCCCAGGCGCTCCGCGGCGAGGACGTCACGATCTTCGGCAGCGGCGGGCAGACCCGCAGCTTCTGCTACATCACGGACCTGGTGGACGGCATCCTTCGGCTCATGAGCTCGTCGGAGAACGATCCGGTCAACATCGGCAACCCGCAGGAGATGTCCATCGAGGACATGGCCCGGCTCATCATCACGATGACCGGTTCGTCGAGCCACATCGTCTTCAAGCCGCTGCCGACCGACGATCCCAAGGTCCGCCGGCCTGACATCACGCGCGCCCGCACGCTGCTCGCGTGGGAGCCGAAGGTCACCCTCGACGAAGGGCTGACCTCGACGATTGCGTACTTCAGGAAGAAGATGGGCGCGTAGCGTCGCTGCCGGGATCCCCACCCGAATCGCTGGCGATGACGCGGCCGACCAGTACCACGTACTCGGCGGCTGACGCCACGGTCAGGCACAACGACACATACACGCCGATCGAAACGAGCGGAGACTGCTCGCGCTGGTAGTTCGCGAAGAGCGTCACGACGCCGGTGATCACAAACGCGGCGGTCGCCGTCTTGCCCAGCATCGATGGCCGGAACGTGCGGCGGCCGCACGGCGAGATTCACGATCGCCACCGTCGAGCACGATCACGATGTCGCGGCTCAAGACGAGCACGGTCAGCCAGAGTGGAATCCGGTTGACGTGGCCCGGCGCCGGGGAGCGTGAGCATCACGAACATCGTCGCCACCAGCAGCTTGTCGGCCATCGGATCGAGCCAGGCGCCGAGCGTGGTCGGCTGGCCGAGCCGTCGCGCGAGCAATCCGTCGAACGCGTCGGTCGCGCCGGCGACGGCAAACGTCACGAGCGCCCATCCCGGCAGGTCGTACAGCATGCACAGCACGAACACCGGTACGAGCAGGACGCGAAGGAGCGTCAGCTGGTTGGCGGCGGTGAGCACGGCCATGGCGCGCTACTTTGACGCAGAGCTGATCCACCCGGGCCACGGCTCTGGTGAGGTCGGCGCCGGTCGCCGGCTGCGTGGGCCGGAAATTGCCGTCGGCGTCCAGCGGACATCACTCCGGCCGTGACCGCAAGCGCGGCGGGCTGGTAGAACACGTTCGACGGTGGCAGGTCTGGAAAGCGCGGCCGTCGCCGCGCGCCAGCCGGCAAGCTCGGTGGATCGGGCGGGCACCGCCAGCGCGATCAGTTGCGCCATGATCTGGGCCAGGTCGCCTCGCCGGACCGCCGCGCCGGGCTGGAAGGTGTGATTCGCGAACACGTTCATCACGCCTGCCCGCGTCACCGGCAGGATCCATGGCGACGCCCAGTGGCGGCCGACGTCGGTCGCCACCGACGACAGCACGGCGCGGCGCGGCCTCGATGAGCGTGCCGAGGCGAATGCCGACGTACGCGGCGACGTGCGCGCGCGTGATCGTCGTCGTCGCCGGACAGGTTGCCGAACTCGCGCGGCAGCGCCGCCATGTCGGCTTTCTCGGACAGGTCGCGCGGCCATCTTGCGCCATTCGGGCCGGTCATCGAGTCGACGACCGCCCGCCGATACGATGCCGCGGCGTCCCGGAACCGGCCACGCGCCTCGAGCACTTCGCCGAGCGCGGCGTGTCCCTCGGCATCGCCGGCATCGAGTTTCATGCGCCTGTCGCACGTGCCCTCCGCGTCATCGGCCCGGCCGGCCCGAAGTTCGACCTGCGCGAGCTCCCGCAGGATCAACGTGCTCGACGGCGACACCGCCAGCGCCTGCTCGAAGGCCTGCTCGGCCGCGTCGAGTCTGTTGGCTTGCCGCGCGCGGCGGCCCTCGTCGATCAGCGACTGGACCATCCGAAAGCGCACGAGCTCCAGCCGGGTCCGAACCGCTTCGCGCTTCGGATCAATCGCGAGCACGCGCTCCAGCGCGGCGATCGCCTGACCGTCGTTGTTCAACCCGACCTGCGCTTCGGCCAGGCCAACAGCGCCGGCACGTAGCGCGTCTCGCGGGCGACCACGGCGGAGAACCAGGTCGCGGCCGCTCTTGAATTCGCGATCGGCCAGGTGCACGAACCCGAGGCCGGTCTCGGCCGGATACAGCGTGGGATGCTGCTTCAGCAGCGCGGCGAAGTCGCGGCTTGCGCCGCGGAGGTCGCCGCTCTGAAGTCGGCGCCACGCGACGTCGTGCCGCTCGACGACGTCGCGCGGAGGCGCGAAGGGCAGCGGGAATGTCGGGCTGCGGATACGTCGGAAAACGCGGGGCGCTCGTGACGACTGCGCGGCGGCGGCGTCTTCGGGGCGCACGCGACGGACCACTGTCGGCGAGCACGGCGGCGACGCCGCGACCGTGGCCTCGCATCATGCCGGCACCCTGCCCCGCGCGAACCGGCCGAGCGAGTCGTCGCGGCACGTCCGCTTCGATCGAGATGCGGTCGCGCTCGGTCACCTGGCTGATGACCCGTCCGTGCCGGTAGAGGTCCGCCAGCATCCGACGATCCCGCTCCCGGCTGTCGTCGAGCGTCAGCCGAACCCGCTCCTGGTCCAGCGCCAGGCGCGATTCGATCGCGGCGCAGCAGATCGTCGTAGCCGACGCGCCGGCGTGGCCGACACCCACAGCGCTTCCGGATGCGCGCGCTTCAGCGTACGCGAGCGCGACGTCGTCAACCAGGTCGATCTTGTTGAAGACTTCGAGCGTCGGGACGGCAGCCGCGCCGACGCTCGCGAGCACCGACCGTCACCGCATCCGCCCGACGGTCGCGATCGGGCGCTGACGCGTCGGCGACGTGCAGCAGCAGATCGGCGCCAGCGACTTCTTCGAGGGTCGCGTGGAACGCGGCCACGAGCTGGTGCGGGAGGCGATCGATGAATCCGACCGTGTCGGCCAGCAGCACCTGCCGCTGGTCGCCGAGCTTCAGCCGCCGCATCAGTGGATCCAGCGTGACGAAGAGGGCGTCCGACGCGACCGCGTCGGAGCCGGTCAGGCCGTTGAAGAGCGTCGTCTTGCCCGCGTTCGTGTAACCGACGAGCGCGACGACCGGCACTTCCGACCGCCGCCGCCGGCTGCGGAGGTATCCGCGCCGGCGCTGCACTTCGCCGATGTCCTTCTTCAGCGCGGCGATGCGGTGTCGGATTCGCCGGCGATCGGTTTCGAGCTTCGTTTCACCAGGCCCGCGCGTTCCGATGCCGCCGCCCAGTCGCGACAGATCCGGTGCGCGACCCTGCGAGCCGCGGCAACGCGTATTGAAGCTGGGCCAGCTCGACCTGCAGCTTGCCCTCGTGAGTCCGCGCGCGATGCGCGAAGATGTCGAGGATCAGCTCCGTGCGATCGACGACGCGCCGGCCGGAGACCTTCTCGAGGTTTCGGGCCTGTCCGGGCGTGATGTCGTTGTCGACGATCACGACGGTCGCGCCGGTCTCCTCCGCTCCGCGGGCCAGGAGCTCGGCTTTGCCGCGGCCAATGAGCGTGGCCGGATCGGGAGCGCCGCGCTCCTGCACGACACGCAGCACGACGTCAGCGCCCGCCGCCCGCGCCAGGCCGGCCAGTTCGTCCAGGGCGATGTCAGGGTCGGGCGAATGGCGGGCGCGCGTGGCGAGTGCGACAAGGACGGCGCGCTCGCGCGGCCGGTCCGTCGTCATCCTGCGACGCGCATTCATTCGTGAATCGATTTTAGCACGCGGTCTGACGGCACGGCGCCGTCCGGATGATGCGAACGGGCGTCACGCGCGCGTCGACAATCGTCGACGGCCGACCGCCGGGTGTGCGGCCCGCGTCGAGGACCAGCACGCGCCGGTCCGCGGCGATCGCGGCGATGCCGGCGACATCCGCCGCGGCCGGTTCACCGGTGCGATTGGCGCTCGTGGCCGTCAGCGGATGTCCGCACGCCTCGGCCAGGGCCCGCGCGGTGGGATGGGCCGGCACGCGGACGGCGACGGTCTGGGTGCCGCCGTGCACGGCCGGGGCGATTGCCGCCGGCGCGTCGAGACACGAGCGAGAGCGGACCGGGCCAGAACTCGGCGGCCAGCCGCGCATTGGCGTCGCGGAGCCGGCCGACGAAGCTGCTCCACCTGCGTCAACGGACGCGGCCACGAGCGGCAACGCCAAGCCGGCGGGGCGCCCCTTGAGGTCGAAGACCGCCGCGACGGCGTCGGGCTGCGTCGGATCGACGGCCAGGCCATAGAACGTTTCGGTGGGAAACACGACCACGCCGCCCTGCCGGATCCAGTCCGCGGCGTGCGCGGACCGGAGTCGCTACTCATGATCCAGGGGTGCGGCGGCAACTCGCACCGTGTCGTCTTGTCCACGCGATAGCCGAGCACGTAGTCGGCCTGCATCAACGCGTGGATCTCGCGAGTGCCCTTCGTAGATCACGGCGCCCTTGCAATTGCGGTAGAAGCGGCCGACCGGATACTCGTCCGAGTAGCCATTCGCGCCGTGAATCTCGACGGCGTCGCCGGCCGCCCGTTCCGAGGCGACCGTGGCGAACCACTTCGCCAGCCCGGTTTCGCGTGTGTTCCGGCGTCCCCTTGTTCTTGAGCCAACCGGCGCGAAGCCACAGCAGCCGCGCCGCCTGATAGTCCGACTCCATTCGCGCGATCATTTCCTTCACGAGCTGGTGCTGAGCGATCTCCACGCCGAACGCCTTGCGCTCGAGCGCGTAACGCGTGCTCGCATCGCGGCACGCTCGAATCAAGCCCGTCGCGCCGGCGGCGACCGTGTAGCGCCCCTGGTCCAGCGCGAACATCGCGATCTTGAATCCCTCGCCCTCCTGTCCAAGAAGATTCTCGTGCGGGACTTCGACCTCGTCGAGCTTCAGGAAACCTGTGTTGCCGGCGAGGATTCCCCACTTCTGGGTCAGCGTTCCGCTTGAAAATCCGGGGAAGCTCCGTTCGACGATGAACGCGCTCAAGCCCGACGGATCGCGGTGCGCGCTTCTTCTCGAGATCCGTCCACGCAAACACCAGAAAGTGGTCCGCGACATCGGCGAGCGAGATCCACATCTTCTCGCCCGAGATCCGATATCCGCCTGCTGTCGGCACGGCCACCGACTGAATGCCGCGGACGTCGCTGCCGGCAGCCGGCTCCGTCAACGCATACGAGCCGATGCGACGGCCCTTCGGCCTGCGGCACGAGGTAGCGCTCTTTCTGGGCCTCGGTGCCCCAACTGAGAAGCGTCAGGCAGTTCAGCCCGGCGTGCACCGACAGGATCACGCGGAGCGACGTGTCGACGTACTCGAGCGCCTCGCACGCGATGCCGAGGCTCAGGTAGTCCATGCCGGCGCCGCCGTACTTCTCCGGGAATCGACACGCCGAGCAGGCCGAGCTCCGCGAGCTGCGGCAGCAGGTTGCGGTCGAACGTGTGCGCCCGATCCAGCTCGCGAATGCGGGGCGCGACCTCGCGCGCGGCCCATTCGTCGACGGTGCGTTCCAGCAGTTTGTGGCTGATCGGAAAGATCGAAGTCCATGGTCTGGCCATGAGCCCTAAGCCTTGAGCCCTGAGCCTGCTACAGTCGTCGCAGCTCGACGGGCGCGCCGACGCGACGCCGAGTCGATCGGCGGCGCGTGACGCGTTCGAGGCGCACTCGAGCTGATCGGTGCTGCCGAAGAGCGCGCCGATCTCGTCGGGCGCGAGCTCGGAGTACGTCGACACGATACGGCCAATCGCGTGGTCCGCCGACCGTCAGCCGCAGCACGCCGCCACCGTCGGCCAGTCGCTCGCACGATCGCCGGTCGAGATTGGTGACGACGTTGCCGAAGTGATCGATGCGGATGACGACGCCGTGCAGCACCGCGTCGTCGAGCCGCGGCTTCGGCAGCTCGAGAAGCACGAAGTCCGAGACCGGGCGCCCGAGCGCGGTCAGTTGAACGCCCTTCGACAGCCAGGCCGCTGCGGGCGCAAAGCGATCGCGGCCTTCGAACGTGCGGCTGACTGTCGGCCGCGCGTAGCGCCGCTCGGTCAGCTCGACGACTTTCTTTGCGGGCGTCTCCTGCAGGACCGCGGTCAGCACGCCGTTGTCCGGCGCCACGAACCGCCAATCCCCAGCCTCGACGGCCAGTCCGCGCCGCGACGATCCAACGCCCGGATCGACGACAACGAGAAAAATCGTGCCGGGCGGGATAGTAACGATACGTGGCCGCGAGCTCGTGGGCCGCGAACGGGATGTCGTGCGCCGGCAGGTCGTGCGAGATGTCAACCACGGTGGCCTCGGGGTTGATCGACAACACGACGCCCTTCATCACGCCCGCGTAATGGTCCCGCGTGCCGAAATCACTGACGAACGCAATCAGAGGCTTCGCCATAGGGATGCCCGGGCGGGCTCGGTCAGGATGGCTTGCGGAACAGCGTCTCGCGAGTGTTGCTCTTGAGGAGCACCGACTCGGTCACGACCAGCCCCTCGAACATCTTATTGATATCCCGGGTGACGAGCACGTTTCGCGGCTTTGGGGGGCGCCGGTGAGGTCCGCAGCTCGAAGCTGTCCGGGCCGGCGACGATGTAACGAGTGTAGTGCGTGATCGGCGCGGCCGTGGCGCCGAAGAACGCGTAGAGCACCCCGCCCGGTTTCAGCAGCCGGGCCAGATGCGCCGCCAGCGCCTGGCTGGTTGGCCGATCCAGCCAATCGAACAGATCCCAGCACAGAATGCCGTCGATCGAGCCCTGCTGTGTGCGGAAGCCGCTTTTCGAGGAATGCCCTGATCTCGCTCGGCAGGCGGCGGCGCGGCCGCGAGATCCGCGGCGAGGTCTTCGACGAAGATCTTGCAGCCCAGCCGCTCGCCGAAAAACGCGATGTTCTGTCCGACGACCGGTCCGAGGTTCAGAAGGACCGGCGACTCGAACGGGCGTGAGCGCCGCGAGAAATCGCGGCAGGACTTTGGTGCTGCGCTCGGTCGGGGCAGGCGGACGCCGCCTTGGCGGTGGTGGTGCCACCGTCTCCGTGTCGGCTTTTCGCCCGCCCCAGTTGAATAGCCCCGCCACGATTCAGATCCGCGCGGCCGCTCGCCGCGAGAGAAACGGCGAGGCCAGCCTACCGCGCTGCCGGCGCAGCCGCCACCGGAACCGCCGTCGGCTTGATCTCCGCCGCCGGCTTGTGGCCGACCTCGCCTCGGCTTGCTGCCCGGGCTCTTCTGCATGTCGATGCTGCCGCGGAAGTGCGCGCCATCGGCGATGGCAATGCGCGGCGCCGACAAGTCGCCGTCCACCGAGCCGGCGTCGCGGATGTCGATGCGCTCGCGTGGCGGTGATGTCGCCCTGGACTTCTCCCTGGATGACGACGGCCTTCGCGAACACGGCCGCCTTGATCTTGCCGTTCGGTCCGATGGTGAGCACGTTCTGGCGCAGCTCGATCTTGCCTTCGACCTGTCCTTCGATCGTGAGGTCCTCGCTGCCGCTCAGATCGCCCTTGATGATGACGCTCTTGCCGATGTTCACGGTGTCCCTCTCTGCCGGTCGGTTCGTGTCAACTCTGGGCGCTGCCGCCTGCGGTGGGGTACTGGCGGCCGGACTCGGCGCTGGTGGTGCAGGCTGAGGTGGCCGTACTGCTTCGTCACGCTTCCACATGGGTGATCTCCAAGCCAAAAAAACTCCTGGAGGCAGCAGGCCGCAGGGAGGACTGGCCCGCCGAGGGAGTCAGACGGCGAGTATACGAGTCGTGTAATGGCGTGTCTAGTGCTTTTCTTTTCTAGCACTTAGCGCCAGTGCTACCATGGGCAATAGTGCGAATTTATCTCGACTACAACGCGACGTCGCCTCCCCTGCCGGAGGTCGTGCGACGATGGCGCGCGTGCTCGCCGACACTACCGGCAACGCGTCGAGCGTTCACGCTTTCGGCCAGGCGCGCCAAGGCCGACATCGATGACGCGCGGAGCTGACGTCGCCGCGCTCATCGGGGCCGAGCCGACCGAGGTCGTCTTCACGAGCGGCGGCACCGAAGCCGACAACCTCGCGCTTGCGCGGCGCGGCGGACGCGCTCGAGCCGACGGGCCGCCGGCATCTCGTCACCACCGGCATCGAGCACGAGGCCGTCCTGAACACGGTGAAGGCGCTCGAGCGACGGGGATGGCGCGCGACGGTGCTGTCGACCGGCGCCTCGGGCGTGCTGTCGCCCGACGCGCTGCGCGACGTCGTGACGCCGGAGACGGGCATCGTGTCGGTCATGCACGCGAACAACGAGGTCGGAACGATTCAGCCGATCGCCGAGCTCGCGGCGATCGCGCGCGCGGCGGGCGCGCTCTTTCACACCGACGCCGTGCAGTCGGTCGGCAAGATTCCGGTGTCGGTCAAGACGCTCGGCGCGGACATGGTCGCGCTGTCGGCCCACAAGTTCGGCGGCCCGAAGGGCATCGGCGCGCTCTGGATTCGCCGCGGCGTGCGTCTGCAGCCGCAGCAGACTGGCGGCCGGCACGAGCGCAGCCGGCGGGCGGGCACGGAGAACGTTCCCGCGATTGCCGGTATGGGCGTGGCCGCCCGATACGCCGCGGCAGTACGCTTCGCGACGGCGGATCGCATTGGCCCGCTTCGCGATCGGCTGGAGCGCGAAATCCTCGACGCGTGTTCCCGGCACGGCGGTCAACGGCGATCCGGCATCGCCGCGTGCCGAACACGACGAACATCAGCTTCGACGGCATCGAGGCGGAGTCGCTGCTGATCGCGCTCGATCTCGAGGGCGTGGCCGTGTCGACCGGATCGGCCTGCTCGTCCGGATCGCTCGAGCCGTCACACGTGCTGCGAGCGATGAACCTGCCGTCGCCCCGCGCGCGCAATTCGCTGCGCTTCAGCCTGGGCCGCGGCACGACCGCGGCCGAGATCGATTTCGTCGTCGGACATCCTGCCGGCGCTCGCCGCATCGGCTTCGTCAAATCGGCCGATCGGCCGTCGCCGCCCGCTGATCATGCGCGTCGTCGTCGCCATGTCGGGCGGCGTGGACTCGTCGGTCGCCGCGAGCCTGCTCGTCGAGGCCGGCCACGACGTCGTCGGCCTGTCGATGCAGCTGTACGACCAGCGGTCCGGCGACGAGACGTTCGGAAGCTGCTGCAGCCTGGACGATCTGTACGATGCGCGGCGGGTCGCCGCGTCGCTCGGTATTCCCCACTACATCGTCAATTTCGAAGAGCGATTTCGCGACGACGGTGGTCCGCAACTTCGTGGACGAGTACGCGGCCGGCCGCACGCCGATTCCGTGCGTGCACTGCAACGCCGACCTCAAGTTCGCGTCCCTCGTGGAGCGCGCCGCCGGACTCGACGCCGATGCGGTGGCCACCGGTCACTACGCTCGCGTCGCGTTCGACGATGAGCGCGCGCCGCTACCGGCTGCTGCGCAGCGCCGATCCGGACAAGGACCAGACGTACTTCCTGTTCTCGCTGACGCAGGATCAGCTCCGGCACGCGATGTTCCCCGTCGGGCACCTCACGAAGCGCGAGGTGCGCGCCGAGGCCGAGCGCGCGGGTCTCTCGTCGCGGACAAGCCCGACAGTCACGAAATCTGCTTCGTGCCCGACGGCGAGACCGGCGACTTCGTCGAGCGGCAACTCGAGACCGTGCCGCGCCGAGGGCGACATCGTCGATTCTGCGCGGCCGGACGGTTGGCCGGCATCGCGGCGTGCATCGCTACACCGTCGGCCAGCGGCGGGGTCTCGGAATCTCCGGCGCCGTGCCCGCTGTACGTGCTCAAGATCGACGCCGGCGACAGCCGCGTCGTCGTCGGTCCGCGCGAGGAGCTTGGGCGAACGGCTCTGACCGCGTCCGAGGTCAACTGGATCGCCGGCGCTCCGCCCGTCCGCGCCTCGCCGGGTGACCGCCCGGATCCGCCATCGTCATGCCGACGCGCCGGCGACGGTCGAGAGCGACTGCCGCGTCTCACGCGATGGTGACGTTCGACACGCCGCAGCTCGCCGTCACGTCCGGGCCAGGCGGTGGTGTTCTACGACGGGGAGGAAGTGCTCGGGGGTGGGTGGATTGATTGAGAGATCTGCGATTTGTGATTGCAGGATTGAATCGGCGATTGGCCATTGCGATTGCAGCATTGGCCGCAATCGCCGATGCCCTCGATGCGTCGATGCAATCCTCAATCGCCAGATCTGCAGATCCTCAACTGTGTCGTCGTCTTGTCCACCAGCGCGCTGATCACCAGATCGCCGCTGACGTTCACGGTCGTTCGGCACATGTCGAGCAGTCGGTCGACGCCCAGGATGAGCGCCATGCCTTCGGCGGGCACGCCGACCGATTGCGCGACGATGAGGACCATCGGCAGCGAGCCGCCCGGCACGCCGGCAGTGCCGATGCCGGCGACGATCGACATCACCATGACGCGCACCTGATCGCCGAGCGTCAGGTCGAGTCCGTAGGCCTGCGCCAGAAACATGACCGTGACGCCTTCGAACAGCGCCGTGCCGTTCTGATTGGCGGTGGAGCCGACGGTGAGCACGAAGCGGCCGATCGCCGGCGCGATGCCAAGCTTCCGATCGGCTGTGTCGAGCGACAGCGGCAAGCGTCGCGTTCGACGACGCCGTTGAGAACGCGTAGAGGTAGACCTCCCGGCAGGCTCGGAAGAACGCGACCGGCGATCGCCCTGCGATCGGTCCGCAGCAGCATGGCGTACACGACGAACTGCTGAATCAGCAGACCGCCGATCGACCGTGACGACGTAGAGGAGCAGCGGCCGAAGCACCGCCACGCCGAACGTCAGCGCCGTGCCGAAGACGATGGCGAAGACGGCGAACGGCGCGAGCTGCATCACCCACTCGACGATCCGCATGCAGGCTTCGAAGACCTGCTCGAGGAAAGACACGACAAGGCTTGACCGCCGAAGCCGTCTGCGGCGAAGGCGGTTCGGCAGTCGGCCGACCTCGAGGCCGGCCCGCGGCGCCGTGCGCGCTCAGCGCCACGCCGAAGATGAGCGCAAAGACCATCAACGGGAGCATTTCGCCGTCGAGGGCGCGCGACCGCCGAGTCGATCGGGTTGCGCGGAATGAGCTCGACGAGCGTGTCGGCAAGCGGCTTCGCGGCAGCCGCGTTGGATTCGAGGGTCTTGACGCTGGCTTGCTGTCCGGCCGCGGTCTGAAGCTCGCAGGCCCGCGCCCGGGCCGAATGGCGTTCACGAGCAGGATGCCGATCACGACCGACGCGGTGCTGAGCACGAGCGTGAACAGCAGCGTCCGGCCGACGACCCCCGACAGGCCGCGCTGCCGCCCGAGCTCGTAGACACCGACCACGAGCGCCGAGAACACCATCGGCACGACGACCATGAAGATCAGCCGAAGGAAGATCTGACCGATGGGCCGCAGGAGAGATGTGTTGACCGCCGCGATCCACGTGCCTTGCGCGTACGGCGACAGAGCCGTGCCCAGGACGATGCCAAGGACGAGGGCGATCAGCAAGCGGACGTGGAGCTTCACGGATGGAGAGACATTAGCATTGAGGATCTGCGATTTGCGATTGATGATTGCATTGACGGATTTGCGGATTGCGAGATTGAGGATCGAAGAGGCTCAATCCTCAAATCCACAATCGCCCGATCGTCAATGCAATTCATCAATCGCAGATCGCAGATCCGCAGATGACTAGTGACCGAGATGCTCCAGATACCGCTCGGCGTCGATCGCGGCCATGCAGCCGGAGCCCGCGGCGGTGATCGCCTGGCGGTAGATGCGGTCCTGCACGTCGCCGCAGGCGAAGACGCCGGGGATGTTCGTCTTGGCGCCGTCTCGCGTGATGAGATAGCCGCTCGCGTCCATGTCGAGTTGGCCCTTGAAAAGCGCGGTGTTCGGCGTGTGGCCGATCGCGACGAACAGGCCTTCGACGGCGAGATCGCTTTCGGCGCCGGTCTTGATGTTCCGGAGGCGCACCGAAGAGAGCGAGCCGGCCGCCGGATCGTTGACGTCAACGACCTCCGTGTCCCACTCGAACGTGATCTTCGGATTCGCCGCGCCTTGTCCTGCATGATCTTCGACGCGCGCAACGTGTCGCGCCGATGGATGAGCGTGACATGCGACGCGAACCGCGTCAGGAAGATCGCCTCCTCGAGCGCGGAGTCGCCGCCGCCGACGACGGCAATCGGCCGGTTGCGAAAGAAGAAGCCGTCGCAGGTGGCGCACGTGGACACGCCGTGTCCCATCAGCGCGCGTTCCGACGGAAGCCCGAGCAGCTTCGCCGACGCGCCCGTCGAGATGATGACCGTCCGCGCCTCGAACGTCCCGTCGTCCGACGTCACCGTGAACGGCTGGCCGGCGAGATCGACGGACGTCACGTTGCCGCGACCGGAACTCGGCGCCGAACCGCTCCGCCTGGTCGCGCATCGCGCCCATGAGGTCCGGGCCCATGATGCCGCTCGGAAAGCCCGGGAAGTTCTCGACGTCGGTCGTCATCATCAGCTGCCCGCCCGCCTCGAGCCCTTCGATGACGAGCGGCCGCAGATTCGCGCGGGCCGCATACAGCGCGGCCGTCAGGCCCGCCGGGCCGGAACCGATGATGATGACGTTGCGGGGAGACGGACATAGATGGAAAGCGCTCGACTGTCGGGCGTCGAGGCTTAAGGCTCACGGCTTAGGGCGTAGGGCCAAGCTTCTGACTGGCCCTGAGCCTTGAGCCCTGAGCCCTGAGCCGACAGCGTCAGCTCTCAGATGTGCTTGTCCACCATCTGCTTGAGCGCGCCCTTGTCCACGAGGCCGACGACCTGATCGACGATCTGGCCGTCCTTGAAGAGCATCACCGTCGGGATGCCGCGGACCATGTAGCGCATCGTGATGCTGGGGTTGTCGTCGACGTTCAGCTTGCCGACGCTGACCTTGCCGGCGTAGTCGCCGGCCAGCGAGTGAATGGACGGCTCCATCGCGCGGCACGGGCCGCACCACTCGGCCCAGAAATCGACCAGGACCGGCTGGGCCGCCTTGAGCACGTCGGCTTCGAAGTTGCCGTCGGTGAACGTCTGGAGGTGTTCGGATGCCATGCGACTCTACTCTGCCCCTTCCGACGAAGCGCTAGCCCGCGACACGAAACGCCGCAGCCTGCCTGGCTCGTCTGTACACTTTGACATATTCCCTGGCGGACGTCTCCCACGAGTGGTCCGCCGCCATGCCCTGCCGCATGAGCGGCAGCCACGCGCTCTTGTCGTGATAGAGCCGCACCGCCTGCCGCACCGTCCGCACGAGCGCGTCGGCGGTCTGCTCGCGGAACTTGAACCCGTTCGCCCCGCTCGCGCGCGCCGTGTAGGGCTGAATCGTGTCGTCGAGCCCGCCGACCGCCGTCACGATCGGCACCGTGCCGTAGCGCAGGCTGTACATCTGATTCAGCCCGCACGGCTCGAAGATCGACGGCATCAGGAACATGTCCGCGCCGGCCTCGACCAGATGCGCGAGCCGCTCATCGAATCCGATGTGCGACGCCGACGCGCGACGGATAGCGCGCGGCGAGCTCCCGAAGGAACCGCTCGAAGCGCGCGTCGCCCGTGCCCAGAAACACCCACGTCGCGTCCAGCGCCACCAGCGCGTCGACCGCTTCCTCGATGAGCTGCAGTCCCTTCTGCTCGACCAGCCGCGAGACCATGCCCACGACCGGCCGCGCGAGCGCGTCGTCACCCACCGACAGCCCGAAGTGCTCGAGCAGCGCCCGCTTGCAGGCGGCCTTGCCCGCCAGGTCGCTCGGCGTCGAAGTGCGCCGGCACATATGGATCAGACGCCGGATTCCACGTCTCGGTGTCGATGCCGTTCAGGATGCCCGTATACCGGTTGCCGGCGAGCGAACAGCACGCCCTCCATGCCGGCGCCGAACCGGGCATCTGTGTTTCCCGCGGCATAGGTCGGGCTGACCGTCGTCAGGTAGTCGCTGTAGACGAGGCCGGCCTTCAGGAAACTGAACCGCCCCCAGAACTCCCCGGTTTCGAGCGTGAACACGTTCCACGGCAAGCCGAGGCCAGGCACGACCTCCCGCGGAAACAGTCCCTGGTAGGCGAGGTTGTGAATGGTGAAGACGCTGCCGGCCTCTCGGAGACGAGGGAAGCGGGCGGCGTCCACCCTGAGCAAGCGTCGGCGCGAGACCCGCCTGCCAGTCGTGCGCGTGGACGATGTCCCACGACGTCTCGCTGATGTCGTGCTCGGCGAACTCCAGCGCCGCGACCGCGAGCACGCCGAACCGCTCGGCGTTGTCGTCGAAGTCCCGTCCACCCGTGCCGTAGTAGCCGTCGCGGTCGAAGAGCCGCGGCACGTCCACCATCACGAGCCGCCGGCGCGGCTGAAAGCGAACGTACGTGAAACGTGACGTCGTGAACGGCCGTGCCCAGACGGATGGTCCGGGTCGACACGGTCGCGCCGCGGGACTCGCTGCCGCGGTATCGCGGCATGACCAGCGTGACGCGGTGGCCGAGCCGGTCGAGGGCGACTGGCAGCGCGCCGGTGACGTCCGCGAGCCCGCCGGTCTTCGCCCACGGCGCAGACCTCCGACGCAATCATGAGGATGCCGAGGCGAGGCGCACGACCAGCCAGGCGAGGCACGCCCGCCTGCGCCGATTGCTCGGCCGGCTGGACCGAGTCGTCGGCACCACGTTTGACCGGTGCGTCGTGAGACGCCACAGCCGGCCAGTCTATCGCGAGGTCAGTCTTGTTTGGGAACGAACGGCGACGCCGCCGTCACGAACATGCCCTGGGTGTGGCTGAGCGCCCAGTTGAACAGGTGGCGCGCTTCCGCGAACCGCATGGTGCTGTTGGCCGCACCGAGCACGACCACCGCGACCTGAGCGCCCTGCGGGCCCTGCATCAAGGTCGCCAGGCAGTAGCCGGCCTTTGTGATGAATCCGGTCTTCCCCGCGACGACGTCGACGTCGGAGCCGAGCAGCTTGTTCGTGTTGCGAATTGAGAACGTGCGCCGGTTCGTGCTGCACGTCGAACTCGTGCGTGCGCATGATCGGTCCGAGCCGCTCGTCGGAGGTCGCGAAGGCAATCAGGTGCGACAGATCGTAGGCCGACGACACGTTGCGGGAATCGAGGCCGGACGGATCCGCATACTGCGAGTTCTTCAGCCCGAGATTCGAGGCCATCTGGTTCATGCGCCCGATGAACGCCGCGGTGCCGCCTTCCGAGGTCCGTGCGAGCACGCGCGCCGCAGCATTGTCCGAGGCAATGAGCGTCAGGTGCAGAAGGTCGCGGTAGGTGATGACTTCCCCGGTGCGGATGTGGGTCACCGAGGCGCGGTAGGTGTCGGCGCGAGTGACGGCGACGCGCTGATCGAGATCCGGATCGTCGGCCACGAACGTCACGGCCGTCATGATCTTCGTCAGGCTCGCGATCGACCGTTGGTCGTGCGAGTTCGCCTCGTAGAGGACGTCGCCCGTCTCCGGGTTGTAGATGATGGCGGCCGCCGCGCGGACGTCGGGCACGAGATTGCCGAGCTCGTCCGTCTTGAACCGGGGTGTCGCGGCCTCGCGCTAGCTGAGCCTCACGCACCCGCCGGGCGGCTGCGGCGCGACGCGCCCGGGCCGCCGTGGCTGAACGCGCCAGGCTCGTTCGCGACGTCGAAGCTTTCGGCGTAGTGGATTTCTTCGTGTTCTTCGAGGAGGTCTGGCCTTCGCTGACGACGGAAAGGCCGTAACGAGGACCGCTGAGACAAGCAGCGGCGCACAGATAGCGGAACGAACGCACGACGACTTTCAACTTCTACCTCCAGCCGTGGTGTCCTGAAGCGCGCTCCCTTCCCTTCCGGGGGAGTCCTTCCGAAGTTGCTGGATAGTAACATTCGGTCTTCGAACCCAGCAACATAGGCCGTCATCAATGTCCGTGCCAGACGACGGAAAGGCGGGCGCCTGTTCTGTTTACGCTCCGGAACCGCAGCCGCTTACATTCGTGATATCGGCCGGAAGCGGCTCGTCCACTGCCCCAGTCTCGTGGAGCGAGAGTGACGGTCACCCAATCGGCGTGCCGCGCCGAGCATTTAAGCTCGCCGATCCAACCAGTTGGTGACGGCCATCCAAGTCACCGCCGGCGATGCGGCCGCGCTGGACCCTGGGCAATCTGCGATCGGGACAGCGCCTCGGGTTCGAGATACCCGTCGATTTTCGCGCGGTTCTCGCCTCCATCGGATCGGCTCATCCGCAAATCGGCACGCCGCTTGCAAATGCGGTGGTCGGAATTCTTATGAGTCTCGTCAGACTCCTCGGCTTCACCACCCTGTCGTGCGGGTGTGTGTCCGGTCGGTACCGCGAAGTGAGCACCAATCGCGAGATCACCTACATCGAGGAAAAGGGCGTGTCCTGCAGCCAGTCAGGCCATCGGCGCAATCAGCCAATCGGTCCCGACCGCGTCGCCCACGGCTTCGGCGAGGGATTCCACCAGGCCTCCTAGGGCTCAAGGCTCTGGGCCCGCCAACGCCGTCTCGCGTGATCTGCCTTCAGGCCCAAGTCCTACGCCCTAAGCCTGAACGATTGTCTCCTTCCGCTGACAGCCCTGTACTTCTGTGTCGGTAGACCGACAAGTAGAGGCGTATGGCCTTGGCCCTCCGGTCGTCCCGGCCGCACCGCCCGCACGTCGAGCTGGCGGTTGGCAGGGCGAAACTGCGCTTCTACCTCGGCGATTCGCTGGCGGTCATGCCCGCGCTCGACGCCGGCTCGGTGGGGGTCGTCGTCACGTCCCCGCCCTACAACCTCGGCATCAAGTACCGAAGCTATCGCGACGATCTGCCGCGGACCGAGTATCTGAACTGGACGGACCGCTGGATTCGAGCGGTCGCGAGGCTCGTCGGCAGCCAGGGGTCGCTGTTCCTGAACGTCGGCGCCAAGCCGACCGATCCCTGGATTCCGCTCGAGGTCGCGCAGGTCGCCCGGCGTAAGTTCAAGCTGCAGAACACGATTCACTGGGTGAAGTCGATTGCGATCGACCGCGAGGCGGCTGGCGCGGCCGCCGGGCTCGATCGCGACATGGCGGTCGGCCACTACAAGCCGATCAACAGCGACCGGTTCGTGAACGACTGCCACGAGTTCATCTTTCACTTCTCGCCCGGCGGGCGCACGCCGCTCGACCGGCGTGCCGTCGGCGTGCCCTATCAGGACCCGTCGAACGTCAAGCGCTGGGCGGCCGCCGGCAGCGGCCTCCGTTGCCGCGGCAACACGTGGTTCATCCCGTACGACACGATCCAGAGCCGGGATCGCGACCGCCCGCACCCGGCGTCATTTCCGCCGAAGATTCCCGAGCAGTGCCTGCGGTTGCACGGCATCGAACGGGCGGGCCTCGTGCTCGACCCGTTCATGGGTCTGGGGAGCAGCGCGATTGCTGCCGGCCGGCTGGGCCTGGATTTCGTGGGGATCGAGATGGACGCGGAGTACCTGAACGAAGCCGTCGACCGCGTGCGGTCCGCGTTCAACCTCTAGAACACGCCTACTTCTTCTTCGGCTTCGGAATCGTGTAGAACTCGCGGTAGATCACGTCCTTCACGCCCGGGCGTGTCACTTCAATCTTGATCGTCGCGACGGACCTTGAATGGATCGGGGTTCGTCGACGTGTAGCCGATGATGTAGTAGTCGCTGGTCTCGGCGTCGATCCGCTGCAGTCCCTTCGTGTAGTCGTTGGTCTGGATGATCGCAAACCCGCCGGTCTCTTCCGAGAGCGTCCGCAGCGAATTGTTCTGCGTCATGATGTAGTCGCGCCAGTCGTTGTAGGTCTGCTGGCCGCGCACATCGATGGGAATCATTCCCGTCAGTCCCGCGAGGATCGAGCGCATAGAACACGACGTTGTTCCGGCGAGCCTCGCGCGTGATCTGCGCGAGCTCGCTGATCAGATCCGACTCCAGGAACTCGGTCTTCTGCATGTAGTTCTGGTCGGCAAGCGGCGTGTCGACGTCGTACGCCGAGTTGATCGGTCGATTGATGTCGTTACCCTGCTCGTCGTAGAACTCGGTCGGCGTGTCCTGGACTTCCTGGTAGCGCTGCTGGATGCGCGCGTAGCGGCCGTCCCGGAACGGATCGAACGTGTATCCGCTGCTCACATAGATGAACGACTTGCGGCGATCGTTGATTTGCCCGAGCTGGAGCAGCATTTCATACGCGGTCTTGAACGCCACGTGCGCGTCGTGCCGCAGTCCGGGCGGACCGCTGAGCGATTCGAACGGCGCGCTCTGGATGATTTCGTTGATCGACATCCCGCCGCCCATGACCTTGTCGATCGCCTCGTTGAAGCGGCGGTGACCGAAGTCGTAGGTCGGGTTGATCTCGATGGCCGACGTGCCGGTCGACACGAATCCGACGAGGTCGTTCTCGTGCACGAGCTCGTCGCGAATCTGCATCAGCGCCTGCTTCACGCGCGGCGTATCACTCGACCTGCAGGTGCTTGTCGTCGATGAAGATGATGAAGATGCGTCCCGAGGCGTCAGCCTTCGGGCGCGACTTGGGCAGGATCAGCCCCTCGGTCACCATTCTCGGCTGTGGAGGTGTCTTCGGCGACGTCCGTGAAGGAGCGCCCACCGATGCTGCGCACGAAGCGCTGGACGGTCTGCGGAACGCCGTCCTCGTACACCTTGAATTCGGACGCGGTCAGGTCCGGAACGAACTTGCCCTCCGAGTCCCGGACAATCACATCCGTGCTGACGTAGTTAGTCGTCGCCCGGAATACCGTCCCCTGGCCCTGCTCCCCCGACACGATCGTCGTCGCCAGGATCGCCGGCAATCCGATCAGCCCGAGCCATCTGAGCGTCTTCTTGGCGTGCATCGGCGTCTCCATCCCCTGCAATTATGCCAGACGCCGGGGAACGGGCCCTCGTGGGCGGCCGTCTTCCTCGTCTCGCTGGCGGCCTCCCCGCCGGCCGCGCCGGCGCGCGGGGAGGGCCGCGGCGACCGCATCCCACTCCGCCTCGACCGTGGAAACGCCGGCCCGGACGGCGCTCTCGTTCCCCCAGTCGTCAGGATTGAGACGCCGGAGCCGCTCAACGAGTTGGTCCCGCTCCTCCGGACTACGGGAACGGCGCGTGATCCGCTGGAGCACCTCGCCGTACCGCGCGCGGAGCCTCGCCGCTTCGGGCGCGCCGAGCACGCGGCCCAGGATCGATTCGTCCGCGGCCGACGGCAGGCGGCCGCGGCGCGACCGGTCTCGCCGGCTTCGACTCCCGTCCTTGCGGCCGGCCGCAGGCGCCGGTTTGACCGGCGCCGCTTCCTTCACGAGCGAGTGCCAGTCGAAGGAGAGATCAGGATGGGTGTGCTCGAGCCCCGCCCTCGCTTCATCATCGAGCGCGCGTCGTCCCACTCCGACGTTCGCCGGCGATCGGAAAGATGTACAGCACGCGCGCGTCGCCGCTCGCCTGCGACGAGCGATAGCTGTGCATCACGTACGTGGTTTCGTAACCTCGTTTGTCGCGCGTGTATCGAAGGAACGGCACGGCGATCTTCTGCAAGGCGCTAGCGTCGCCGCGTGGCCGGCGACGTTTGGCTTCCGCCGGCTGGCCACTGGTTTTCGTGAACTACGCGCCGGTTTGCGGGCCGGTTTCACCGCGGCACGCGATTTCGCTGGGGCGGGCTTCTTTGCGGTTGCGACGGGACGCGGGGGCGTCTTGACCTTGGCGACTTTGGCGGCCGGCGGCGCGACCTTCACGGGTGCCGGCGACGGCGCCGGAGGGGCGACCTTGACCGGTGCCGGTGGCGCGACCGCCGGCGGTGGCGCGGGTTTGGGTGCGATGGTCCCAAGCGTAGCCATCGGGGCCCGAACGCGAACCGCGGAAGGATCGGCGGACATCCGCACGAGATCGAAACCGTCCGCTCCGGGACGGTAGGTCCAGACTTCACTCACCTGCGCGTGATTCGCCTCGCAGAGCCGGCGAGCCGTCTCGTAGCGCGGTGACGGGAACGTACAGATGGAACGGAACGCGCGAGCGGGCGAAGTGCACCCACTGCGCCATGGCCTCCAGATTGTTGACCGACTCACCCGTTTCGACCTCGATGACCCCGGCGAGCTTCCGGCTCGCGATCAGCACCAGGTCCGGAAAGAGCGAGCAGCGCTCCGATCTTGACGGGAGTTCCCTGCTCATCGCCGACGTTCATCGCGACGTCGAACTTTCGCTTGTACTTCTGCTGCAGGTGCCGAATGAGGCGGTCGTGCTCGAGCTGTTCCCGGACGGGCCGGACAAGGATGGGGGACACGAGGCCTCCGGGCGTTAGGTCGTCAGCCCGATTTCGCGTCAACCGCAAACCGGACAGAGAGATAACAGCGAAGTGATCCTAACTATTCGCCGCCAGTTCCCGCAAGCCGAGACTTGGGTTTCGACACGCGAATGCCATAATTTTCGTCGGTGCCCTCTTCTTCTGGCCGCCTCATCCACATTCTGGGCGTTCCGCTCGACCTCGGCGGGGGCCGCCGGGGCGTGGACATGGGCCCGTCCGCCGTCCGTATCGCGGGCCTGGGCGAGCGGATTGCCGCCATGGACGGATTCACCGTCGTCGACAAGGGCGACCTGGCGGCGCCCATCCCGGAGACGCGGGCCGCGCGAGACCCGAAGAAGCGATATGTCCGCGAAATCGCGCGGGTCTGCCAACGACTCTACAGCCAGGTGTATCAGTCACACGCCGCCGGCGCGTTTCCCCTCACGCTCGGCGGCGACCACTCGCTTGCTGCCGGATCGGTCGGTGCATCGTCGGACTTCTTCACGAGCCGCGGCGAATCGATCGGGCTCATCTGGGTCGACGCGCACGGGGACATGAACACTCCCGCGACGACCAGGACGCGGCAACGTTCACGGCATGCCGCTGTCGGCGCTGCTCGGCAACGAACCGGAGGAGCTTGCGACCATCGGCCAGCAGCGTCCGAAGGTTCGCGCCGATCGCACGGTGCTCATCGGCATTCGCGACCTCGACCCGCCCGAGAAGAACCAGATTCGCGCGTCGAAAGTTCACGTGTTCACGATGCAGGACGTGGACAAGCACGGCATCGCCGTGGTCATGAAGCGCGCGTTGGCGCTCGCCGGCCGCGGCACCGCCGGCATTCACGTGTCGCTCGACATGGACGTGTGCGATCCGGCGATCGCGCCGGGTGTCGGCACGCCGGTGAAAGGCGGTCTCGACTACCGGGAAGCGCACACGGCGATGGAAATGATCGCGGCCTCGGGCCGGCTGCTCGCGCTCGACCTCGTGGAGATCAACCCGGTGCTCGACGTGCAGAATCAGACCGCGGTACTTGGCACGGAGCTCGTGCTGTCGGCGCTCGGGCAGCGGATTATCTAAGGCCAAACGCCAACTTCGAACTTCAAAGTTCGAACTTCGAAGTTATCATCGTCACGTCCGAGGGCCGCTAGCTCAGTGGTAGAGCACCTGGCTTTTAACCAGAGGGTCGATGGTTCGATCCCATCGCGGCCCACCAATTCCCAATCCACAAGCGCGATACGATGACGTATCTGCGGTGTGTCGCGCTCCCCCTCCCGTAGTGGATAGGAGTTTCCTCGAGCGTGCCACGCGAAGGATCGGCAACACCTCGATCATTGACAGGCGGCGGGCTCGAACTGCTGGGCATCGAACTGCTCGAAGATCATGCCCGCGGTCTCGCTGCCCTGCTGTCGCTGGCGCGCCGGCAGCGCGCCAACGGCGGCGCGCACCTGCGCCGTCTCTACTAACGACGCCCGTCAGCTTCGAGCGGTGTACCTGGCGCTCGCTGAAGACGCGCGCCGCGACAGTGTCTCGCCGGCAGCCGAGTGGCTGCTCGACAACTTTCACATCATCGCGGCTGCGGCCCGCGACATTCATCATGATCTGCCGTCCTCGTTCTTCCGGCGCCTTCCGGTGGTGGCGACCGATGAGTTCGCCGGACTTCCCCGCGTCTACGCCCTTGCCCTCGAGCTGATCCGTTGCAGCGCCGGCAGCCTCGACGCGCAGCGCCTGCACCGGTGTGTCACCGCCTTTCAGTCCGTCACGCCGCTGACGATCGGCGAGCTCTGGGCGTGGCCGAGTGCCCTGAAACTCGGGCTCGTCGAACACCTTCGTGTCCGGGCCGACATCCTGGCCGCCACCCGCGAATACCAGCATCGGGCCGATGCCCTGGCCAGTGCGCTGGATACGGGGTCGGCTCCGGCTGGCAAGTTCCCTTCGGAGATTCATCCCGCCTTCGTCATCCGGCTCCTGCAGCGCTCGCGGGAGTACGGCGCGACGGCCGCCGCGATGCGCCGCGAGCTCGAAGCCGCGCTCGCGGCCCGCGGGCAGACGGTCGAGGACGCCATCCGGTCCGAAGGTCACCATCAGGCCGCGGAGCAGGCCACGATGGCGAACCTCATCGGCAGCCTGCGGCTGATTTCTTCGTTCGATTGGAGCGAGTTCTTCGAAAGCGTCAGCCTCGTCGAGCAGGTCCTCCGGCGGGATCCAGCCAGCGTCTACAGCCGCATGGACTTCCATAGCCGGGATCAGTACCGCCAGGCCATCGAGCAACTGGCGGACCCGACCGGTGATGACCAGCTCCGTGTTGCCCTGAAAAGCGTCGAGCGTGCCCGCATGATCGGAGCCAGGACTCCCGATGCCCGCGGCACGCACGTCGGCGACCATCTGGTGGGCACCGGGCGCCGAGCTTTCGAAACAAGCGTCGCGTGGCGGCCGGGTCCGAGAGAGCTCATCCGGCGCCTGCTCTTTCAGCACGCCAGCCTGTGCTATCTCGGCGCCATCGCCCTCGGCACTGCCGCGATCGTGGCGGCACTCGTGTCGTGGGCGCAGGCACACGGGTGGAGTGGCGGGGTGCTCGCGGTCGTCGCGCTCCTCTCGGTGGTTCCCGCGAGCGAAGTCGTCATCCAGCTGCTGCAACGGTTCATCAGCTATCTGATTCCGCCAAAGCGCTTGCCACGGCTCGAGCTCGACCGCGTACCGGCGTCGGCAAGAACGATGGTGATCGTGCCCACGATCCTCGATCGCGCCGAACACGTCGCTGATTTCCTGGCCCACCTGGAGGTCCAGGCGCTGGGAAACGACGACCCGCACGTTCACTTTGCCGTCCTCAGTGATTTTCGCGATGCCGCCAGTGAGGTCCTGCCGCGCGACGCCGAGATTCTCGATGCCGCGCGGGCAGGGATCGAGGCACTCAACCGGAAGTACGGCGATCGCCGTTCCGATCGCTTCTTTCTCTTTCATCGCCTCCGCCAGTGGAACCCGACCGAAGGGCGTTGGATGGGATGGGAGCGGAAACGCGGCAAGATCGAGGAGTTCAATCGGCTGCTGCGCGGCGCGACGGACACCAGCTTCGCCGTGCAAATCGGCGACCTGTCGATCCTGCCCGACGTTCGCTATTGCATCACGCTCGACACCGATACGCGGCTGCCGCGCGACGCCGCCCGCCAGCTCGTCGGCATCATCTGCCACCCGCTGAACCGTCCGACGTTCGACCATCGGCGTGGGCGGGTCGTCGACGGCTACGGCATCCTGCAGCCGCGCATCAGCGTGACGTTCATGAGCGCGGCCGGGTCCCTGTTCGCCCGGCTGTACGCAGGCCATACCGGCGTCGACCCGTACACCACCGCCGTCTCCGACACCTATCAGGACCTTTTCCAGGAAGGCATCTTCACCGGCAAAGGCTTGTACGACGTTGACGCCTTCATGGCCGCGCTCGACGGGCTGGTTCCGGACAACGCACTGCTCTCTCACGATTTGTTCGAGGGGCTGCACGCGCGCGTGGCGCTCGTCTCCGATGTCGAGCTCGTGGACGACTACCCTTCCAGCGTTCTCACCCACGCGCGACGGCAGCATCGCTGGACGCGCGGTGATTGGCAGATCCTGGGCTGGCTGTTTCCGTTCGTGCCATCGCGACGCGGATGGACACGCAACCGGCTGCCGTTCATCGGTCGCTGGAAGATTCTCGACAATCTTCGGCGCAGCCTGGTGACGCCCACGCTGGCGGCGCTCGCGCTCGCCGGCTGGACGATCCTCCCCGGCCCGCCCGTGTTCTGGACTGCGGCGGTGATCGTCGTCCTCGCGTCGCAACTCCTGCCACTGGCCGCTCGGTTTCTCATTGGCCCGACCCGCTCGCAATCCATTCCGGTGTTTTTCCGGAATCTGTGGCGCGACACCGTCATCGCGCTCGCGCAAGTCGGTCTCGGCGTGACCTTCCTCGCGTTTCATGCGGTGGACACGCTGCACGCGATCTTCGTGACATTGGTCCGTCTTGTCGTGACGCACCGACGTTTGCTCGAGTGGGAGACCGCCGCGACGGCCGCGGCCAGGGATGCCGGCGTGACCGGGCGTCAGGCGCTCGAGCGATTCGTGCGCGAAATGGCCTCCAGCCCGATCGTGGCCGCGATCACGGGCGTACTGATCCTGACGCTGCATCGGTCGGCGCTTCCGGCGGCGGCGCCGTTTCTGCTGCTGTGGACCGTGGCACCCGCGGTCGCCTACTGGCTCAGCATCCCGGGCGGCGCCCGAGAGCGCCCTCTCAGCGACTCCGAGCGGCGGCTGCTGCGCCGGACGGCGCGCAGCACGTGGCGATATTTCGAGGAGTTCGCGACGGAGGCCGAAGCCTGGCTGCCACCTGACAACTTTCAGGAGCACGACAACCAGCCGCTGGTCGCGCGGCGAACGTCGCCGACGAATATCGGCATGGGGCTGCTCGCGGCCGTTGCCGCGCACGAGCTCGGCTACGTGCCGACCGACGCGCTTGCCGAACGCCTCGCGGCGACGCTCACGACGCTCGAGGGGCTCGAGCGTTACGAAGGACATTTTCTCAACTGGTATGACACGTCCACACTGGCGCCGCTTTCACCGCGCTACGTGTCGACGGTTGACAGCGGCAATCTGGCGGCATCGCTGATGGCGGTGTCTCAGGGCGTGATCGCCATCTCGCAGCGGCCGCAGACGCGCGAGCAACTCTCGAAGGGCCTCACGGATGCCGCGGAACTACTCGCGGTGGCGTCCGCGTCGAGCACCGAGTCGCCCGACCGGCGTCAGGCGTTGACCGCCATCAACAGCCTCGCGCGCGCGATCGCGGCCGAAGCACACATCTCGACGTCCGGGACCCGCGGACCGGGTGGTTGGACGGCCTGGCGCGCCAGTTGACTGAAGCGACCGCTGCGCTCGAGCCTGCGGGGCCCTTCACCGGCGGAGCCGACATTGAATTCTGGGCACGGGCCGTGGTGGCGGGCGTCGGCGCGCTCGACGCGGAAGCGGCCGTGTCCAGCGAGACGCTGCGGACATTGGCGCGGCGCGCAACCCGGCTGGCCGACGAGATGCGCTTCGACATGCTTTACGACCGCCGGCGAAAAATCTTCGCGATTGGCTATCGGCTGGCGGACGCGCACGGCCCCGGACGGTTCGACAACGCGTTCTACGACCTGCTGGCGTCCGAAGCTCGGCTCGCAAGCTTCGTCGCGATCGCCAAAGGTGACGTTCCGCAGCATCACTGGTTTCATCTCGGACGACTCCTGACGAGTGTCCACGGCCGCGCGACGCTCATCTCGTGGAGCGGCACGATGTTCGAGTACTTGATGCCGCTGCTCCTGATGCGGAACTTCCCGGGCACCCTGCTGGACCAGAGCTGCCGGGCGGTGGTGCGGCGCCAGATCGAGTACGCCCGCGCGCAGCATGTGCCGTGGGGGATCTCGGAGTCCGCGTACACGTTCACCGACCGAGCCGGTGTGTACCAGTACCGCGCGTTCGGCGTGCCCGGACTGGGGCTCCGCCGCGGGTTGGCCGACGAGCTGGTGATTGCGCCGTATGCCACGGCGCTCGCGGGCCTCGTCAACCCCGCCGCGGCCGCGGCAAACTTCGAACGGCTCGCACGGGAGCAGATGGTCGGGCGGTTTGGCTTCTACGAGGCGCTCGACTGCCGTCCGCTCGACGTCGAGACAGAAAACGCCGCGCGATCTGGCGCGGCATCCCGGAGTGTGGTCCGCGCCTTCTTCGCGCATCACCAGGGCATGACCCTGGCGGCGCTCGCGAACGTGATTGGCCACGACGTGCTCGTCAAACACTTTCACGCCGATCCGCGCGTGCAGGCCACCGAACTGCTCCTTCAGGAGCGGGTCCCGCGCGAAGCCATCCTGTCGGAACCGAGGCCAGCCGACGGGCCAACGCTCCCATCGTCGATCCCGACGTTCGCATCGCGACGGTTCAAGTCGCCGCATACGACGAGCCCGCATCTGCAGTTCCTGTCGAACGGCCGGTATACCGCGGCGCTCAGCCACACAGGCGGCGGGTTCAGCACCTGGCGCGACCTCGCGGTGACGAGGCGGCGCGACGATCGCACGGTGGATGCAGGTGCCCACTACATCTACCTGCGCGATCCGTGGTCTGGCCGCGTGTGGTCCCCTACGTTTCAGCCGGTCTGTCAGGAGCCCGACGAATTCGAGACGACCTTCGACCTCGACAAGGCCACGTACCGGTGCCGCGACGGCGATTTCGAGACCCAGCTTCAGGTGGCCGTGTCCGCGGAAGACGACGTCGAAGTGCGGCGACTGTCGATCATCAACCGAGGCGATCGCCCGCGTGAGATCGAGGTCACGAGCTACGCGGAGATCGTGCTGGCCCGGCCGCAGGATGATCTGGCGCACCCCGCCTTCGGCAAGCTGTTCATCGAGACCGAATTCGACGCTCAGAGCGCGGGCATTCTGTTCAGCCGCCGCCCGCGTGCGACTGACGACCCAACAACCTGGGCGTTTCACGTGCTCGGCGTCGAAGGGCGCCTTGGCGGCGCAGTGGAATGGGAGACGGACCGGGCCCGCTTCCTCGGCCGGGGGCGATCGCTCGGTGCTCCCGCGGCCCTCGAAGGCCGACCGCTGTCGGGAACGACCGGCGCGGTGCTCGACCCGATCGCGTCGTTGCGGGATCGGGTGCGCCTCGCGCCGGGCGCGTTCGTGCGCGTGACGTTCGCGACGGGGATCGCCGGCACGCGGGACGCGGCCGTCGGGCTGGTGCGAAAGTACCGTGACGGGAATGTCGCGGCGCGGGCCTTTTCGATGGCGTTCACGCACGCGCACATCACGCTCCAGTACCTTGGCCTGAACGACGACCAGGCCATGCTCTTCGATCGACTCGCCTCGCGCGTGTTTGGCGCCGACGCGTCGTGCCTCAGCCCGGATGATCTCGGACAGAACACATTCGGCCAGTCGAACCTCTGGGGTTTTGGCATCTCCGGCGATCTGCCGATCGTGCTCGTGCGGATTACTGAAACCGAGTCGATTCCGCTCGTCCGGCAACTGCTGCACGCTCAGGAGTACTGGCGGCTCAAGGGGCTGCGGGCCGACCTCGTCATCCTCAACGAGCACCCGGCCGAATACCTCGACGAAACGCAGGAGCTTCTGACCGCGGTCGTTCAGGAGCCTCGGTGGGCGACCTGGAACGGCGTCCCGGGCGGGATGTTCCTGCTGCGGAGCGAAGGGATGCCTCAGGTCGATCGCCATATGTTTGCGGCGGTCGCGCGCGTCGTGCTGCGCGGTGATCTCGGCGGCATCGCGCCCCAGCTCGATCGGACGACCCCGTGGCTCTACCCGGTCGGCGACGCCCTTCCGTCTATTGAGCTCCGGGTGCCTCCGCCGGCCTCTCAGCCCGTCGAGGTTCCGCCCCTCCTGCTCGAGAACGGCACCGGAGGATTCACGACGGACGGCCGCGAATATGTCGTCGTGCTTGACGGCGATCGCGAAACGCCGCTGCCCTGGTCGAACGTGATCGCGAATGCCACGTTCGGAACCATGGTCAGCGCATCGGGCTCCGCGTTCACGTGGGCGGGGAACAGCCGCGAGAATCGGCTGACGCCGTTCGCAAACGATCCCATTGCCGACCCGACGGGTGAGGCGATCTTTCTGCGCGATAGCGAGTCCGGCGAGGTGTGGGGTGCCACGCCGGGGCCCCTGCCCCGCCGGCCCGATGGCGGACGCTGGCTGGTTCGCCACTCGGCTGGCGTCACGCGCTATCAACACGCGGTCGAAGGACTGACGCAGCAGCTCGAAATCTTCGTCGATCCGCAGGATTCCGTGAAGGTGGCGCTGCTCACGGTGACGAACACCTCGAGCTCCAGGCCGCGGCGGCTGAGCGTGTTCGGGTACGTCGAGTGGTGCCTTGGGCCACCGCGCAACGACGAACGGCGTTTCGTCGTGACCGACATCGACCGGGCCACCGGGGCGATCATTGCCCGCAACTCGTTCAACACCGAGTTTCCAGGCCAGACCGCGTTCTGGCACGTCACGGAGTCGATTCGTTCGTTCACCGGCGATCGCGGCGAGTTCGTGGGGCAGAACCGCGGCTTGAGCAACCCCGCGGCGCTTCTGCGCGAGGAGCTGGGCCGCCGGATTGGCCCCGGCCTCGACCCCTGCGGTGCGCTCCAGATCGACCTGCCTGTGGAGCCGAACTCGACACGCCGCGTGGCCTTCGTCCTCGGGCACGGCGCGGACCTGCAGGAGGCGACCGGTCTGGCCGCGCGATATTCGTCGATCGAGCCGTGCGAGGCGGCGCTCGCGCGCGCGGAGCGGACGTGGGACGAGACGTTGAGCGCTGTGCAGGTCAAGACCCCAGACGACTCCTTCGACCTCATCGTCAACCGCTGGCTGCCCTACCAGACGTTGAGTTGCCGGATCTGGGCGCGCAGCGGCCCGTATCAACCGGGCGGCGCATTCGGTTTCCGCGATCAGTTGCAGGACGTGCTGGCGCTGCTGTACACGCGGCCGGAGCTCTGCCGTGAGCACCTGCTGCGCGCCGCAAGCCGCCAGTTCGTCGAAGGCGACGTCCAGCATTGGTGGCATCCGCCGAGCGGCCGTGGCACGCGCACCCGATGCTCCGACGATCTTTTGTGGTTGCCGTACGCCGTCGCGATGTACGTCTCGAGAACCGGCGATCACGGCGTGTTGAACGAAGTCGTTCCGTTTCTCGAGGCGCCGTTGCTCGAGCCGGGTCAATCCGAGGCATACATCCAACCGAGGGTGTCGGCCGAAAGCGCGTCGCTCTTCGAGCATGCGGTGCGGGCCGTCAACCACGCCATGAAATACGGCGAGCATGGGCTGCCGCTGATCGGGTCAGGGGACTGGAACGACGGAATGAATCGGGTTGGCCACGAGGGGCGCGGCGAGAGCGTCTGGCTCGGCTGGTTTCTTGTCGTGGTCCTGAACGAGTTCGCCGTGGTTTGTGAGCGGCAGGGCGTCGGGGATCTTGCCGGCCGCTATCGCAACGAAGCGCGGTGGCTCAACGGCATGCTCGAGCTCTCCTGGGATGGCGGCTGGTATCGCAGAGCGTACTTCGACGACGGCACACCGCTTGGATCGGTTCAAAACGAGGAGTGCCGGCTCGATTCGCTGACCCAGTCGTGGGCGGTCCTCTCGCAGTCGGCTGAACCACGCCGCGCGGAACGCGCGATGGACGCCGTGCGGGCCCACCTCGTGCGGCGCGATGCGCAAATCGTGCTCCTGCTCACCCCGCCATTCGACCGGATGCCGCACGACCCGGGGTACATCAAGGGCTACCTGCCGGGCATCCGGGAGAACGGCGGGCAGTACACCCACGCGGCGATTTGGACAGTCATGGCCCTCGCGCGTCTCGGATTCGGCGACGACGCGATGGAGCTGTTCCACATGCTGAACCCCGTCAATCACACCCGTACGGCGGGAGACGTCGACCGCTACCGGGCGGAGCCGTACGTGGTGGCCGCCGACGTCTACGCGCATCCAATGCACGTCGGCCGCGGCGGATGGACCTGGTACACGGGGTCGTCCGGCTGGATGTATCAGGCCGCCATCGAAGGATTGATCGGCTTGCGGAGGGAGGGCACGACATTCTCGGTGAACCCGTGCGTGCCGGCGATGTGGCCCGATTGCGCGGCGAGCTGGCGGTTCGGTCGAACCCTTTACCGCATCGCGATCGCCAATCCCGAGCACAGATGCCGTGGTGTTCGCTCAACGGAGCTCGACGGCGTCTCTGTCGATCCGCGGGCGATCCCCCTCGTCGACGATGGCCAGACGCACGAGGTGTCCGTGGTGCTCGGCAAAGTCGCTGTGGCTGCGCGGGCGCGATAGCAAGACGCTGCGAGCTCGAAGCTCGAGGCTTGCGGCGTGAGGTCTGACTCGGTTCGACCCTCGGACCCTCGGACCCTCGGACCCTCGAACCGTCGGACCTTCGAACCCTCGGACCTAGTGCGTGAGCGCGTAGATCATGTAGTTGATCCCGAGCTTGTAGGCGTCGTTCGTCGTGTCCACCGGGAACATCCCGCTCGCCGACCATTCCCAGGTACTCCGCCACGTCGCTGTTGTAGCAGACCAGCGCCATCATGCGCTTCTCGGGGTCGTTGTCCTCGAAGACGCCGAGGAAGTGCGGCGTCACGTTTTCCGAAGGGTGCGGAAGATTCAGGTTGTCGAGATCGAAGAATGCGTGAAACAAGCGGTGTGACGTATCAAGCTCGATGAACTGCGCTTCGGGCAACGCGCGGAGGAACTGCGCTTCGAAGTTGTACCACTGGTTGGCTTCGAAGTCGTCGAACACGACGAAGCCGCCCTTGAGCATGAAGTCGCGCAGGTTCTTCGCGCCTTCATCGGTGATGCGCCAGCCACCGGGCTCCCACATGTAGAGGATGGGGTTCTTGAAAATCTCCGGGTCCTCGAGATCGAGGATGTTGCTGACCTCGAGGTTGGGCTCGAGGGCGGTGAGTGACTCGAGGATCTTCGGCAGGTGAAGATCGGCCTGCGGGTAGTCGTGGTTCCAGGCGTTCGATCCCCAGCCGAATCCCCCACCGTTCAGCCCTCCGTTGTACCGCAGCCGGGTGAACGTGAATTTGCCGTTGTAGTCCACCCGCGCCACCTGGGTGCGCGAGTTGAAGTAGCCCCCGCCGCGTTGGGCGGCCGCCGCCGTGGCGGTCGCCAGCCCGGCCAGGACCATCACGGCCGCACGGAGGACCCGGCGCCTCGACATGGGGTCAGAGTCTCACGAAATCCGAGTTACGCCCCAATGCTTTCAAAAACGTGACCCGGGGCGCCTCTTTTAACGACGACGGATCGGCTCCGTCACGTTTCAGTTACACGCCACTTCTACGCTGAACTTGGTTCGCGCCTCCGATAGGCGCGCAAGGAGTCAGTCTCAGATGCATACGCTCTCAACGCTTGGGCGCTGGGCGGCCATCCTGGCCATGCTCGTGTCATTGCCATCGTTCGCGTCAGCACAGACGACGAACGGCCGGTTCACGGGCGCCGTTCTCGATCCGTCCGACAAATCTGTCGCCGGCGCTACGGTCGTGGTCAAGAACGAGCGCACCGGTGAGGAACAGAAGGTCGTGACGAATGCCGAAGGACGGTACACGGTCACCGGCCTCCGGCCGTCGATCTACACGATCACGGCGACCTTCGCGGGCTTCAGTCCCCTGGAAATCACGGGGATGCAGCTCGTGGCCGGTCAGGAGGTCGCGCTCGACTTGACGCTCCAGGCCGCGGGCGTCACCGAGTCGGTGGTCGTGCAGGCGTACGCGACTGCTGTCGATCTGAGTACCGCGAGCATCGGCGTCAACGTCAGCGAACGGGAGATTCAAAATCTCCCGGTCAACGGGCGGCAGATGTCGCAGTTGATGCTGCAGGCCCCCGGGTCGCAGAACGCCGGATCCGGAACATGGAACGACGTCCGGTTCAGCGGTCGGGCCAACCAGCAGAACGTGATCAAGTTCGACGGCGTCGAGGGATCCGCCATCATCGATGCGTCGCCGGGCAACTTGAACGGCCAGATTGCCACACCGTTCAAACTCCAGGCGAGCCTGGAAAACGTCCAGGAGTTCCGCGTTGAGTCGAACAACTACCCCGCGGAATACGGCACCGGCACCGGCGGCCAGGTCTCGGTGGTCACCAAGTCGGGCGCCAACATGTTCAGGGGCACGCTGTTCGAGTACGACCGCAACGACGCTCTGGACGCCCCAAATTACTTCGACTCGACGCGCAATCCCGACGGCAGCGTGATCTCGACCCTGCCGAAGTCCAAGCTGAGCCAGCACCAGTTCGGCGGTTCGTTCGGCGGACCGATTATGAGGGACAAGGCGTTCTTCTTTGCGAGCTACGAAGGGTACCGGCTCGACGCTGGCGTGAATTTCGTCGAAGGCACGCCGAGCGCCGCGGCGTGGGGTCGCGCCGTTCCCGCGGTCGCCGTCCTGCGTCCTGGATTCACGGCACCCGGTGCCGTGCTCCTCCCTGGCGCGTCAACGAACCCGGATGTCGACATCTACCAGCTCCAGGCTCTCGACAACGTCGAAGAGAACTCGTTCAGCGTGCGGCTCGATTACCGCATCAATACGCAGTGGAACTCGTACTTCCGCGTCTTCCACGATGAGGGCACGCAGGTCGGGCCGCAGGGCATCACCGGCCGCGTCGTCCGGGTGACGAACGAGCCCACGAACGCCGTGTTCAACCTGCAGGGACAGTTTGGCGCCGGATTCCTCAACGAGTTCAAGGTCGGCTACAACGCGGCGCCGACCACCATCAACGGCATCGCGCCGGTCGTCAACGGGATTGACTTCGGCAACATCGCCATCAATCTGTCGGCGTCGATCGCCAACACCGGCATTGCCGGACAGACGGGCTCGACGGCATTGGCCGTTCCCGGCGGTCTCGTTCGCGCGAGCAGCGCCACGAACGGCCGGGCTCAGCCGTACGACCCGTGGTCGCTCGCATTCTCGGACACTCTCTCAGCAGTCCGCGGTAATCACCTGGTGAAGGTGGGCACCGATGTCCGGATGATCCGGATGACGACGGACCAGCTCGGAGGCACGACCTACACCTTTCCGAGCGTCACGGCGTTCCTCGCCAATACGCCGTCCGCCATCCAGTATCTGGCCGACATCAGCGCACCGAGCCCGTTCAACAACGGCGCAACCGGGTCGCGTCACACGCGGCAGCAGTACTACGTGCTGTTTGCGCAGGACGAGTGGCGTCTGTCGCCGAACCTGACGTTCAATTACGGCCTGCGGTACGACTATTACTCGCCGATGAAGGTGAAGGACAACCTCATCGTCAAGTTCAACTTGGACACGGGCCAGATCGATCCCAACACGACCCAGCTCCACGGCACGAAAAAGGACAACTTCCAGCCTCGGCTCTCTCTCACCTACGCACTCGGACGGACCGTGCTGCGCGGCGGCTTCGGTATCTTCGTCGGACCGGGCCAGGGCGAAGATTCGATCCAGCCCATCGAGAGTGACCGTATCAGCTCGACGCTCAACAACCCGACGGTCGGGTTCCCGATTGACACCACGCTGCTGGAGAACAACTTCCTCAACAACCCGAATACCCGCAGCTACGCGCCGCGCGCCTACGCCTCGGCCTACGCGATTCCCGAGAAGGTCTACCAGTACACCGCGTCGGTGCAGCACGATCTGGGCGGCAGCCTTACCGCGACAGCCGCCTACGTGGGCAGCCAGGGACGCGACCTGTTCCTTCGCAGCGTCGCGAACCAGATCGTCTCGGTGCACACCAACGCGAATCCGGCGAATGCCGCAGTCGTCGTTCGCGAGTACTCGATCGTGACGGGCCGTGACGCGAACGGCATTCCGACTTCCGTGCAGAACCCCTACGCGGAGATCGACTTCAAGACGACTGGCGGGCATGACAATTACAACGCCATGATGCTGTCGCTGAACCGCCGATCGCGCAACGGGCTTGCGATGAACATGCAGTACACGCTCGGTCGCAGCCGCGGAACGTCAGGCGGGTCGAACGAGGCAAACACTGCCGCCAACAACGCCCGGACGCTCGACGAGTTCGAGTACCAGAACGGCTACAACAACTTCGATGTCCGCCACACGTTCAACGTGAGCATGATCTATGCGCTGCCCTACGGACGCGGGCGGCAATACGGCACCGATATCAGCCCGCTCATGGACGCATTCCTCGGCGGCTGGGACGTCGGCGGCATCCTCAATGCGCGTAGCGGCCTGCCCATTCCGGTCACCATCGTTCGACCGGACTTCGTGTACCGCGACACCGTGACCGGGAATATCTTCGCGAGCCCGGCCGTCGGCCGTGAGGCGATCATCAACGTTCCGGGTGGTGGCGCGTCGCGTAACGTCCGCCGTCCGGATCTGATTCCCGGCGTCGATCCGTTCATCAAGGACGGCGGTCTGCTGTTCCTGAATCCGGCGGCCTTTGCGACGCCGGCGCCCGGCACAGTCGGCAACCTCGAGCGAAACTCCATCCACGGCCCGAACTTCTCGCAGACCGACTTCTTCTTCTCCAAGCACTTCGCCTTGGGTGGGGGGCGTGAGATCGAGTTCCGCGGAGAGGTGTTCAATATGTTCAACCGAACCAACTTCGCACTTCCGGTCGGGGTGCTGCCGCAAGCGATTCCGAACGCTTCCATGACAACGGAAGCAAACCGGATACAGCCGGGTCAGCCGTACACCACAGCCGCCGCCGGCACGTTCGGTCTGATGACGAGCACCGTCACCAAGACCGTGGGTCTCGGCACGAACCGTCAGGTGCAGTTCGCGGTACGCCTCCAGTTCTAGACCTCAGTTCTAAACCCCAGTTCTAACCAAAGCCCCGTACACACAACGGGCGCGCTTCCCTCGCGGGAGGCGCGCCCGTCTTTCTTGTCTTGGGCTCTTGCCGCGACTACTTCTCGCGAGCGCCGCGCCCGAGCGCGGCGATGACTTCCGCGTTCTCCGCGTTCTCCTCGGTCGACAGCGAAGAGGCCGGGAGCAGGCGATCCTTCCGAAGGTCGAGGTCCTGGTTGGACAACTTGTCGATGCCGGCAATCGTGATCGCGATTTGACCGCTGTCGAGCACTTCGATCCACCCGTGTTGCTTCACGTACCAGAGCGGAAACTGCAGATGCTCCTGCGGCACGCCGAGCATGCGCTCCAGGATGATCGCGCCGAGACCGCCGCGCATCGGGTCGCGGCGACGCTCCACGTAGAGCAGCGACAGAATCGCGTGGATGATCTGACGATCCTCCGCGCGGCCATCATTTGCCGCGGTCTGGTCGAAGACCTTCCACTGAACGGACTGGACGTTCTCGTAGGCGACGTCGAAGGCAGCCCGGCCCTCAGCGTCGTTCAGTACCTGATACGCCTCGTGAATCTTGGAAAACTTCTCGGAGTCGCCCGTTTCGAGGTTGTCGGGGTGGTAGCGCTTCGCCAGCATCCGGTAGACGCGCTCGACCATGTCGGCGGTCGCGCGCGGACTCAACTGGAGCACTTCGTAGTAGTCGACGAACGGCTTCTGCACTTGAGAGATCCCCTGCGTGACGTCCGATCACAAAAATGACGCCGAAAACGCGGACTATAGCACGCGGCCCGGCATGGGTGCGGGACTATCAACCCGTCCTCTGTACATCGGCCCGGGAGCCCGTTTTCGTTACGCTGGTCGACCGGCCGGCGCTCGGGCGACGACCGTGTAGACGGGTCCCGATGTTGTCAATTCGCTGTGCAGCAACTGGACCTCGTCAAGCCTGTCCTCCTGCCAGAGCGCCTCGGCCGCGGCGCCTCGGAGCCATTCGGTCACCCGACGGGCATCATCGGCCCCGGCACCTCGGCGAAATCGGGCCAACGTGACGTGCGGACGACGCGCCGGCGGAACCTTCGCCAGCCCCGCGTGCCGGCGAAGCCGGTCCAGGATCCGCTGCGTCACGGCTGAGATATCTGCAGCTCCCGATTCGACGGTGGCGAGGACCAGGCGCGGCTCACGGCCTCCGCGAAGAACCTCGAGTCGTCCGAGCCGAAATGGAACTGGCGTCACCGATCGCAGGACTTCCTCGAGATCGGCGGTGACGACCTCAACGAGCGCATCGTCCACGTCACCAAGAAACATGTGGGTGATGTGCGACGAGCGCGGTGGCACAGGACGTAGAGCCCCGCGGCTCGCGTCGGCGATTCGCGCGCCGAAGGTGTCCGACACCCCCTGGTTGGCGGCGGAAAGAAGGGTGCCAATGAAGGCGCGCACGCGCTTGTAACGCTAGATTTTACGCGCCGGAAATGGGCGCGCAACTGCCCTGACTCTATAGTCACAGCATGTGCCTGCCAGAGTTCCGTCGCCGCCTTTTGTCCCTCGTGCATCGTCACGTCCCTGGTGGCCGCCGCGTGCGGCGGGGGCGCGCCGGCCGGCGCACCAGCCGCGACGGAAGTGATTGCCATCGATGGGTCGAGCACCGTGTATCCCGTCACCGAGGCTGTCGCTGAGGAGTTTCCGAAGGCGATGCCCGGAACGCGCGTGACGGTCGGCCGCTCCGGCACGGGCGGTGGATTTCAGAAGTTCTGCCGCAACGAGACGGTGGTCTCGAACGCGTCCCGGCCCATCACGGCGGCCGAGATCGATGCCTGCCAGCAAGGGGGCGTCACCTATATCGAGCTGCCGGTGGCCTACGACGGCCTCACGGTAGTGGTGCACCCGAAGAACACCTGGGCCACATCCATCACCGCCGCAGAGCTCAAGAAACTGTGGGAGCCGGCGGCCCAGAGCAAGGTGACCCGATGGAATCAGATTCGTCCCAGCTGGCCGAATCAGGAGGTTCATCTTTTCGGCCCCGGCGTGGACTCGGGCACGTTCGACTACTTCACGGAGGTCATCAACGGCAAAGCCAAGGCCAGCCGCGGCGACTACACCTCGAGCGAAGACGACAACGTGCTGGTCCAGGGCGTCGGGGGTGATACGAACGCGCTCGGTTACATGGGGCTTGCCTACTACGTCGAGAACAAGGAACGGATGAAGGTCGTTCCGGTCGACGACGGCGACCCGGCCAACGGCGCCGGCCCCATCGAGCCCATCGGTCGCGACGGTCCGCGGCGGAACGTACCGCCCGCTGTCACGGCCGCTCTTCATCTATGTGAACGCGACGGCCCTCGCCAGGCCTGAGGTGCAGAAGTTCGCTGAGTTCTACATCACCCACGCCACCGAGCTCATCGAGGAGGTCGGGTACGTGCCGCTCTCCGACGCGGAACAGCAGCTCGTGCGCGATCGCTTCGCGGCCAAGACCACCGGCACGATGTTCGGCTCGGCCTCGACACTCTCAGCCCACGCGAGCCTCGAAGAACGGCTGAAGGCGAAGTAGGTCTCGACGTGACGACCGACCAGCGACGCTGGCTCGAGTTCTTCATCGAGCGTGGCCTGTTTCTCTGCGCGACCGCGTCCGTGCTCGTCACGGTTGGCATCATTGGCGTCCTTGCGGCGGAGACGTTCGCGTTCCTGCGCGAGGTGTCGATCCTCGAGTTCCTGACCGGCACGGAGTGGACGCCGCTTTTCTCCGAGCGCCGCTTCGGTGTCCTCCCGCTCGTCGCCGGTACTGTTCTCGTGTCCCTGATTGCGATGCTCGTGGCCCTTCCCGCGGGCCTGCTGTGCGCGATCTACCTGAGTGAGTTCGCGCCGGCGTCCGTGCGCCGCGTCATCAAGCCGATTCTCGAGGTGCTCGCGGGCATCCCGTCGGTCGTCTACGGCTACTTCGCGCTGCTGTTCGTGACGCCGATGCTGCAGCAATTCATTCCGAACCTCGCCGGCTTCAACGCGCTCGGGCCAGGCATCGTCATGGGCATCATGATCCTGCCGCTCGTCTCGTCGCTGTCCGAGGACGCCTTGCACGCGGTGCCGAACGGACTGCGCGAGGGCGCGCTCGCCGTCGGCTCCACCCGGCTGCAGACGACGATGCGCGTCGTCGTGCCGGCGGCATTTTCCGGGATCTCGGCGTCGTTCATCCTCGCGGTCTCGCGCGCGATCGGCGAAACCATGGTCGTCGCGGTCGCCGCCGGTCAGCAGCCGCGGCTCACGGCAAACCCGCTCGTGCCCATCGAAACGATGACGGCCTACATCGTTCAGGTCAGCCTGGGCGATACGCCGGCGGGCACGCTCGAATACCGCACGATCTTCGCCGTCGGCATGCTGCTCTTCCTGATGACGTTCGCCCTGAACTTCATCAGCAACTGGCTGCGGCGGCGCTATCGGGAGGAGTACGCATGACGGCCGTGAGCGCCACCGCAACTGGCCGCCGGACCGTTCGGCACACCGGCGACCTGCTCATTCAGTCGATGGCCGTCCTCGTGCTCGCCCTGGCCCTGGCGTCGCTCGCGGCCTTGCTGATTGACGTGGTCGTCGACGGCGCCGGCCGGCTCAACTGGCAGTTCCTGACGAGCCTTCCTTCGAGGCGCCCGGCGGACGCGGGGATCTACGCGGCGTTGATCGGCAGCATCTACGTCATCACGCTGACGACGGTATTGGCCCTTCCGCTCGGGATCGGGGCCGCGGTGTATCTCGAAGAATACGGATCCACCGCCTGGTTCAACCGGCTCATCGAAATCAACATCGCCAACCTCGCCGGCGTGCCGTCGATTATCTACGGGCTGCTCGGACTTGGCTTGTTCGTGCGCACCATGGGGTTCGGACGAAGCGTGCTCGCAGGCGCGGCGACGCTGGCGCTTCTGGTCCTGCCGATTGTCATTCTCGCCACGCGCGAAGCGCTCCGCACGGTCCCCTCGTCGATTCGGGAAGCGTCGTACGCGCTTGGCGCCACCAAGTGGCAGACGATCCAGTATCAAGTCCTCCCGGGCGCACTGCCGGGAATTCTGACCGGGCTCATTCTGGCCCTGTCTCGCGCCATCGGCGAGACCGCGCCGCTCATCACGATCGGCGCCCTCACCTACGTGCCGTTCGCGCCCGACAGCATCTGGTCGGCGTTCACGGTCCTGCCCATTCAGATTTTCGACTGGCTGTCGCGGCCCCAGGTCGCGTTCGCGGAGAACGCGTCGGCCGGCATCATCGTGCTGCTCGTGCTACTGCTCGTGATGAACGCGGTGGCGATTGTGGTACGGGACAGGTTTCAAAGGACGAGAACGTAGTCAGTTCCCCGTTCCCCGTTCCCGGTTCCCCGTTCCTGGTTCTCCGTTCCTCGGAGGGCCTAAAACTATTCAGATGATCGTGTTGCAGAAATGTGAATGGGTGCGTCGTTTACGTCGAATACTCGGCACGTTTCGTGCGGTCTGACTCTTGCGGTTTGTCGCACCGTGGGCGCACGACGCTATGAGGAGCTGTTGGTGTGGCAGCTCGCCAACGAGCTACGACTGCACGTGCATCGATGTACGGATGTAAGCGGTTTTAGACAACAGTTGTGGCTTCAAGGTCAGTTACGACGATCCGCGCAGTCTGCGTGCGCCAACCTGGCCGAGGGGTTTGGCCGCTTCAAGCCCAAAGACTTCGCTCGCTTCGTCCGCACCGCCAGAGGCTCCTTGGAAGAAATCAAGACACACCTCGACGAGGTCGAACTCCTCCAGCTTGCAGGGCAGACCGAGCTCGGCGAGATCCGATCACTGGCCAACCGCGCCTGCGCCGCGGCGACCAAGCTCATTCGCTACCTAGAGAACGCCCATGAACCGTAGAACCTGAAACGGAAACCTGGAACGGGGAACATGGAACGGGGAACGACGAGATCAACTTCCACTACACGCCCCTGCGGGAGCCCTGGACACCTCGAACCGGTACTCACCGCGGCGGCCCTGCATCTCGAGCGCTTCCATGCTGACCGAGAGTTGGGTGCCGAGCATGCTCTCTGGACGCATGATGTGATTGATCCACAGCTCGATGCGGTCGGAATAGCCGGCGTTCGCGCAAATCGTGTGGTCGCGGCCGACAAGAAACGCCTGCCCGCAGCCTTGCGTGCCGCAGAGGCGGCCAATCAGCGCCTGATACGGGAACCGCGAATCGTACAAGCGGTTCTGGCCGTCGACGATCAGGTCCGAGGTTCCGGGGAATACCCAACGAGGCTGATCGGGAACGGGAATGCCCTCGGGCCCCGTCGATCGCGCGCCACCGCGAGGTTGCATCAGGCCCGTCGCGGCAAGCCGCAGCGGCATCGTCAGCGGCAGGAAGAACGGCTTCCAGGTCGTCTGGCTGCTCGACACAAGGAACTCCGGCTTCCTCAGGATCTGGCCGGCGGTCAGCGTGGCCACGTCGGGCGCGCTCACGACTGACGTTCCACCCGCCGCGCAGACTTCCGGCGCCGCGGCCTCGGCGTAGACGGCGTACCCGCCGGTCGCGCTCGAGAATCGGTTCAGCGTTCGCGTGCCTTCGACCTGGACGTAGTTGTTCGTCCAAAGCTGCAGCCGCCCTTCGTTTCCGAATTCAGACGGACAGAGCAGCCTCGTGGATCCCACGACGAACGGATTCGAACACGCGCCTTCCAGACAGACGCGCCCGATGAGCGCGAGGTACGGCCCGGACGCCATCACACGTTCGCTCGACGAGGCGACCCGCCGGCGCTCGAGCGCGCGCTCGTACGCCGAACCCTTCACGCCCTCAGGGCCCGACTGATCATCCTGCGTCGTCACGACGCCGCCAGCGCGCAGGCGCAAGGGAGCGCCCCCGACGACGTCCACGTTCGTCCAGTTGGACACGCTGCCCGGGAGATAGAAATCCGTTCGGCGCGCGGTCGGCTTGGCAGGCAGTGGGGCGGCTGTTCCGCGCGTGAATGTCAGTGGCGGCCGCTCCACCGGGGCCGGCGCCGACGAACGGCGTCCCGCCCCGACTTGTGCCTGCGCGGCTGGCGCGGGCGCCGGCTCGCGAACGATTGTCGGGACGACCGGCTTTTGCGGTTCTTCAGCGGTGGGCGCCGCGGGCGTCCGGCCGGTCGGTCACTGGAAATGCAAGCTCGCGAACGGCTTGCACGCCCTGCCGGATGATGGGTGGACCGTCGTCCGTAATCAGGACGTACGAAAAGACGATGACGACGGCGGCAAGCAGCCCGATGCCGACCCATACGATGTTCCGTGTGTACGGACTCGCCACGATCCGATCCTAGCTTGTCCCGGTGACGCCTGAACAAGTCTGTGCGAACACGTGCGCAACTTGGTGCGCCCGAGATTCCGAAAGTGTGCAGGACTGTGAAACGACCAGGCCGCCACCTCCGGCCGGAAGTGGACGGCCACGTCCCTGCCGGGTCTGGCGCGCCGTGGGATTCGGGTATTTAATAACCCATCATGAGACACGTTGGGGCGTACTCCCTTGCCGTCCTTCTTCCTGTACTGACCGCGGCTCCCGCATTTGCCGAGCCGGCGGCTGCTCCTCTCCAGACCCGTCCCGCGACGATGGTCGCCGCGATTTCGGGCGTCGTCCGCGACGGCGCTGGTGGCGTCGTCCAGCGGGCGACGGTCATCGCGCGCCTGATCTCGGGCGCGGAACGTCAGACCACGACCGATGCGGAGGGGCGATTCAGCATTGTGCCGCCGGCCGCCGGTGACGTCACCCTGATTGTGCGAGTTGAAGGGTTCGAAGAGTCGCGCCAGACGATTGCCGGTCCCGCCACACGCGAGGGGCTCGAGGTCGTTCTCGTGCCCGCCGGCGTGACCGATGCGGTCACGGTGACGCCCACACGATCCGAACAGCGCATGGGTGATGTGCCGGCGAGCGTGAGCGTCATCTCGCGTGAGGACATCCGCCGGTCCCCGGCCGTCCTTCCCGACGACCTGCTGCGAAGCTTGCCAACGTTCAGCCTGTTCCGCCGTTCCAGCAGCCTGTCCGCTCATCCGACATCGCAGGGTGTCTCGCTTCGCGGTATCGGCCCGAGCGGTGTGAGCCGGACACTGGTGCTGCTCGACGGTGTGCCGTTCAACGATCCATTCGGTGGCTGGGTCTACTGGACCCGGATCCCGCTCGAAGGCGCCGAGCGAATCGAGGTCGTGGACAGCGCGAGCTCGAGCCTGTACGGCACGTACGCGATGGGCGGCGTCATCAACATCGTGACCTCCACACCGCAGCGCCGCACGGTCGAGATGAAGACGCAGTACGGCAACCTGGGCAGCCCGAAGTTCGACCTGCGCGCGAGCGACCTTTTCGGCAAGCTTGGCGTGACGTTCGACGCCAGCGTGTTCGACACGGACGGGTACGCACCGGTCGTCGAGGTCAATCCGGCCGGCGTTGCCGAGCGCGGCCCGATCGACAACAACGCCGACGTGACGTACCGGAATTTCGGCGTGAAGCTCGACTACAGTCCGAACGATCGAACACAAACGTTTGCGCGAATTGGATATTTCCGCGAGAAGCGGGACAACGGCAAGATCAGCACCTTCCAGCCGTTCACCGAGGAAGCCAACGATACGACGCTGACGTCGATCAGCGGCGGCGTCCGATCGCGTCTTGGCGACGACAGCCAGCTGTCGGCGACGATCTTCAGTGACGTGGAGACGTTCCGGAGCAATTTCATGGCCGTGGTGCAGGGGACACCCGTGCCGCGGAGCGTTGGACGGATGACGCTGAACCAGCGCGTGCCGACGAACTCTGTCGGGGGCATGGTCGAGTGGTCGAAGACGTTCATGAGACGTCACTACATCACCGCGGGAACCGACTGGCGCTGGACGGACGGCGATAGCGAGGAGGACGCCCTCGATCCGCTGACCGGCACGACGGTGACCCTCCACCGCGTCGCTGGTGGAACGCAGCGCAACCTGGGAGCCTTCATTCAGGACGTGATCAGCCCGACGACCGACCTGATGATCACGCTGAGCGCCCGCGTGGACTCGTGGAAGAACTACGACCCGCACAACACGGAAACCACGCTGGCGACGGGCGCCGTGAGCGATCCGGTGTTGCCCGAACGTGACGACACCGTCGTCAGCCCGCGTGCGGGCGTGCGCTATCGCGTGAACAATCGCGTCAGTGTGTGGGGCGGCATCGGAGGCGGCTTCCGTGCGCCGACACTGAACGAGCTGTACCGCAGCTTCCGCGTGGGGGCGATTGCCGACGCGGCCAATCCCCTGCTCGGCCCGGAACACCTCGTGGGTGGCGACCTCGGTGTCAGCGTCCTGGCGGCGAACAACCTCACGCTGCGCGCGACGTATTTCGACAATCGCGTCAAGGATCCCGTCTCGAACGTGACGATCGCCACGAACCAGCAGCAGCGCCAGAACCTCGGCCGCACGCGAATCTGGGGCCTGCAGACCGATGCGGAATACCGGCTCGGGTCCTCCTGGCGACTCTTCGGCGCGTACGTCTACGAAGAAGCGAAAGTGAAGGAGAACGAGACGAACCCGGCGCTCGTCGGCAAGTTCCTGCCGCAGGTGCCGAAGCATCGCGGTACGGTGCAGGTGAGCTACGAAAACCCGCGGTTTGCCAACGTGATGTTCGAAGTTCAGGGCGTCGGTAACCAGTTCGACGACGACCTGAACACGCGCGCCGTGCCCGGAATCGAGGAGCCGGGGCTTCCGGAGTACGGGATTGCGTCACTCAGCGTCTCGCGTCAGCTGAACCATCAGATCGAGGTCTTCCTCGCCGGGCAGAACTTGTTCGACCAGGAGTATTTCGTCGGCACGCTGCCAACGCTCGTCGGGCCGCCTCGGATCGTGAGCGTTGGACTGCGATTGCGTTTGGACGGACGCTGAGGTCTCATGGGGCGTACCGACAAGTTTCGTCGTTTACTGCGACTCGTTCGCGCCGCGCTGTCGGAGCAGCGGCCGACGAGCCCGCCACCGCCGCTGCGACCGATGACACGCCGCGAGTTCGTGGCCGTGACTGGCGGAGCGGCAGCCGCGCTCGGGACGGCTGCGGCACGGGCGGCGACATCCCAAAACCTCGACGTCGGGATCGTCGGTGCCGGGCTTGCCGGTCTCGTCTGTGCGCGAGCAGTTGACGAGAAAGGGCGTCATACCGGCGATCGTACGACGCCGCACCACGTGTCGGCGGCCGCTGTTTCTCGCTGCGCGGCTTCTTCCCTGGCCAGGTGGCGGAGCGCGGCGGCGAGTTCATCGACAATCCGCACAAGACACTGCTCGGGTACGCGCGGTCGTTCGGGCTCGCTCGCGAGGATGTCAACAAAGCCCCGGGCGACGTCACGTATTTTTTTGGTGGTCAGCACGTTCCGGAATCGACAATCGTCGAGGAATTCCGCGCGTTCGTTCCCGCGATGCATGAGGACCTCCGGAACGCGTCGGGAAGTCCCACGGCAGATGCGCACAACGACGCGGACGTGACGCTCGACGGCACCACACTCGCCGACTATCTCGTGTCCCGAGGGGCCAGCCCCCTTCTCCGAGCGGTCATCGAAGAGGCGTACGTCGCCGAGTACGGTCTCGAGCCCCACGAGCAAAGCTGTTTGAACTTCCTGCTGTTCGTTCACGCCGACCGTCGGTCGAAGTTCACCCCGTTCGGCATCTCCAGCGACGAGCGGTACCATCTCGTCGACGGCAACGATGGCATCGCCGCGGGTCTTGCGGCGTCGCTCGCGCGGCCTGTCCAACTCGGTCTGAGCCTTCGCCGAGTTCGTCGCCGGTCCGACGGCCGGATCGAGCTGACCTTCGCCCAGGGCGCGGGTACCGTCACGAGAGCTCACGACAGGGTCGTGCTCGCGCTGCCGTTCTCGGTGCTGCGCGGCGTCGATCTCGACGCCAGTCTCGGCCTTGCCGGCCTGGAAGCGCCTCGCGATCAATGAGCTGGGCTACGGTACGAACGCCAAGATGATGGTGGGATTCACCAGCCGCCCGTGGAAAGCGATTGGCAGCAACGGATCGTCGTACTCCGACTTGCTGAATCACCAGACGACGTGGGAGACGAACCCGGAGCGCGCGAACGCGAACCGGGCGATTCTGACCGACTACTCGGGAGGCGTCCGGGGCGCGGGCCTCTTGCCTGGACAGGTGCAGCAGGAGGCGACGCGTTTCCTGATGGACCTCGACCTCGTGTATCCCGGCGCACAGGCGGCGGCCAGCATTACCTCCGCTGGCAACTACCTCGTCCACCTGGAGCACTGGCCGTCGAACCCGCTGACGCTTGGCAGCTACACCTGCTACAAGCCCGGGCAGTTCACGACCATCGCCGGCAACGAAGGCAAGCCGGTCGGAAATCTCTTCTTTGCCGGCGAGCACGCCAACTCCTTCTATGAGTGGCAGGGATTCATGGAAGGCGCGGCGCTCTCGGGGATCGACGCGGCGAACGCCGTGCGTGGACGATAGCCGCCCGCGTCTCGTGCGTTTGGCGCCGTCGGCAGCGCTGCTTCTGGTCGCCCTCACGGCGTGCGCTCCGAGTCCCACACCTCAGCCGACCGTCGAGGCCCCGCTCCCATCCTTCACCAATCGCGTCTGGCGAATCACATCCCCGGCCGGCCGTCCACCCGGCAGCTTCTACCTCTTCCTGTCGGACGGCACGCTCGTCATGACGTCGTGCGTTGAAACCTACCGGCTGGCGACCTGGCGCCTCGACGCCCCCGATCGTGTCACCATCGTCGAAGACCCGATCACGAGCTACGGCGCTGACGTTCGCCGCGCTGACGAACAACGACTCGAACTTCGTCTGCACCTGAAGTCAGAAACCGTTGACCTCGGTCTCGAGCCCGCGACGACGCCGTTTGTGTGCCCGGACCTGAGGCCTTCTCCGCGTTGACGAGCCCCAAGAGCTCCGCGCTATTCTTGATCTGGCGGGAGGTCTTGATGAACATGGGTTGGCGGTCTGTGTTTGCAGCAGCATTCACCTTCGCGCTCTCGGCGTGCGGAGGCCCTGACGTCAACGTGGTCGGCACCGGTGGCGACCGGGTGACCGCCACGGCCACGTATCGCGAGGCGGCCGCCCTGCCGCCCGATGCCGAGCTCGAGGCCTGGATCGCGGACGCCTCAGTACCGGCGTTGATCGCTCGAGGCACCGTGCCGATGCGCGAGCGCGAGACAGTGTTTGCCCTGCGCTACGACGGTGATCGGATCGCCGACGACCACACCTACGTGCTCAAGGCAGTCATGCGAAGTGGCGGGAAGGTCTTGTATACGACCGACGCAGACACGCTCGTGATCACGCGCGGCCATTCCAGCCATGCCGTGATTGTGCTTCGGCCGGTGATTCAGACGCCGACTTTGTCGGTGGCGCCCCCCGCCACGGCGCAGGCGCCGGTACCCGGCCTCTCAGGCAGCTCGTGGCGACTCGAGGATCTCGCCGGCACGCCGGCGGCGTCCGGCGTGGAGGCGACGCTCGAGTTCATCGAGGGCGACCGCGTCTCCGGGAACGCGTCGTGCAATCGGTTCACGGGCGCCGCGAAAGTGTCGGGCAGCTCGATCACGATCGGCCCGTTGGCGGTCACTCGCATGGCCTGCATGTCGGACGCCGCGAACGGCCAGGAAACCGCCTACCTTCGGGCGCTCAACGAGGCCGAGCGGTTCGTGCTCGAGGGGACGACGCTGCAGATCTTCAGTAAGGGGCAGGCCAACCCGCTGCGGTTGGCCCGGAGGCCGTAGCGTTCTAGTTTCGGATGCGGAGCGCGTGCTTCAACAGGTCGAGACTCGGCCGGCCGAGCGTCAAGCCCCGAAGCCCGTAGTCGGTGCGGCGTCCCAGACCCAGCTCGGCGCGGACGGCATTTTCCCGCTGAATCGAACAGGCGTTCTCGGCACGCTCGCCGGCGATCGGATCAGCGCACTTCCCCGAGGCATTACCCACGCGCAGGTATGGGAACGCGTGACCGTAAATCTCGTGAATCAGGATGCGGTCGAGATCGGCAGCCTTCTCGATTGACGCCGACCCGCGGCGACCGTGCAGCTCGTCGAGCAACTGCAGGTTGACGACGACGACGGCCGCAATCCCTGACGTGGTGGCGGGCAGGAGCGAGATATCTGCCAGGACCGAGTTATCGAACGCGCGCTGTCGTCCTCTGCGAGGGTCGGCGGCAAGAACTTGCTTGGGGGTCACGATGACAGCCAGCCGGCCCGTCGAGCGAATCACTTCGACCTCACCCCGCCAGAGAGCGCTGCCCCTGGCGATGCGATCGAGGCTCGCGGTGATGTTGGGGTGGTCTGCGAGAACGGGGTGCTGGGTGTTGAGGGCCTGGTCGGGCGAATTTTCCTGAGCGATCAGGGCAGAAGTAGCGGTCAGTGACGCCAAAACCGCCACAATCAGTCGCCTCGAGGCCCGAGCTATGTTTCGCCCCACGTCCAGGGAAGTAACGCAGAATCAACAGTATCGTTACACGAACGTCACTTCAATATGATTATCGGTCGATCCGCGTCTGGGACACCATGCGCGGATCAAGTTGTTACACATGTAACGCGCATCACGGTTTCTCCTCTGCCGGACTGAGTGACCCCGCATCGATCCGATGACCGCGCTCCGCCAGGAATGGTCGCCGCCCGCGATACGATCGCGCCCGGTTCTGCATGCACGAACGGCGGGCGCGGCTCGCGATCGGTACGCTCTTTCTCGTCAACGGGTTCGCGTTTGCGACCTGGGTGTCGCGCATTCCTGCCGTCCAGGAGTCCCTCGCGCTCTCGGCGGGCACGCTCGGCGCGGCGTTGGCGGGACTCGGGATCGGGTCGTTTGTCGCGATGCCGCTCACCGGCTGGCTGATCGCACGCTTCGGCAGCCGCCCGGTGACCTCACTCGCGACGGCCGGGTGCTGCGCGGCCGTCATCCTGCCAAGCCTGGCTTCTAACGCGCTGGCGCTCGGCGCCGCGCTCGTCGCCTTCGGCGCGGTGATGGGCGCCATGGACGTGGCGATGAACGCGCAAGGTGTGGAGCTCGAGCATCGCTACGACTCCCCCATCATGTCGACGTTCCACGCGCTCTTCAGCGTGGGCGGGATGCTGGGCGCTTCTGCCGGGGGCGCGATCGCCTCACGCCATGTCGACGTGTTCACGCACTTCGTCGTCGTCGCCGTGATCCTCGCCGGTGGCGCTGCCCTCGCGCTTCCGTCGCTCCTGGCCGCGCCGGCTCAACCGGCGGCGCGGGCCAGCCATCGCCTTCGGTTCTCGGCCGCGTTCATCGGGCTGAGCGTGCTGGCGATGTGCATCATGGTCAGCGAGGGCGCGATGGCCGACTGGACGCCGGTGTATCTCGGATCGGTGCTCGGCACAGGGCCAGGACTCGCGGCCGCCGGCTACGCCGTGTTCTCGGCGGCGATGACCGCGGGACGACTCGCGGGGGACCGGCTGACTGTCCGCTTCGGGCGGGTGACGCTCGTGCGCACGGGCGCGTTGCTCGCCGCAGTCGGGCTGACCGCGGCGCTCGCGCTCGAGAGCGTGCCGGCGGCGCTCGTGGGCTTTCTCTTGGCGGGCGCTGGATACTCGGTGATCATCCCGCTCGTCTTTTCCGCGGCCGGCCGGCTCGACGGCCGATCTGCCGGTCCCGGACTCGCGGCCGTGACGACCGCCGGCTATCTCGGCTTTCTCGCAGGCCCGGCGGTCATCGGGTTCGTGGCCGAACGATCCACGCTGCCGCTCGCGCTCGGCATCGTCGTAGCTCTGTCGATCGGTGGCGCCATGCTGGCGCGTTTTGTCAGAATCGACCCGTGAACCACCCGAGCAGTATCGGTCCTCCCCGTTTCGAGATCTAACGTTCGGGGGCCACAGCGACTCCGACGACGCCGCTCTGTTCAATCGACGATTTCAGGAAACCCGACCGTCTCACGTCGTCGATGAACCTGTTGGCAGCGTCCCGCGCATCACCGCGGCCACTGGGGACGATGATGGTCTGCTCAACGCCGTAAAGGTCGTCAGGTAGCAGGCGAAAGCCAGCGACACCGCGCGCCATGTCCGTGAGGCGCTGTCGGCTTGCGCCAAACGCATCGATCGCGCCTTCGCGCAGCATGCGGTGGACAGCTTCGGGACGTGAATCATCGAGCGGCACCAATTGACCTTGCGTCAACGTGCGCCCCAGATAGAGCGCGATGGAGTCCGCACGCGTCGCCCCGAGCTTCCTCCCCTGCCGATCGATGTCGGCAATCGATCGAATCGACGCGTCCTCCCTGACGAGGAATGTCTGATTCACCAGTAGATAGGGCTGAGAAAACTCCACGGCCCCGGCACGTTCAGGGTTGTATGCGACGAAACCGATGTCGGCCTCGCCCGTTCGGACCGCATCAATGACGGCCTGGGGAGTTGCCAACGGGATCAGGCTGACGGTAACCCCATGCAGGCGTTCGAGCTCTCGTGCGAGATCGACGACGACGCCACGAGGCTGACCCGTGGTGGGATCCTTTACAGCTTGAGCGGGATTCGACGCGAGATAGGCCGCGCGCACTCTGCCGTCCTTCGCGAGCGGCGTGCTTTGCGATGACAGGGTCGTCGACATCGTGACGAGGATCACGAGGATCGACACGGCGTTCCAGTGCATAGACAGGCTCCTCATCATGCCGACGTGAGCGAGTAGACTCTGACGAGGTCATTCTGACAAAGGGGGTCGCGATCATTGACGAAATTTCCAAGGCGTGTGCCGCGCTTCTGTGGGTGCTCGCGTGCGCATGCCCTGTAGCGGCGTCAGCACAGCAGGCGGAGACGCCGCCGCCCGTCGTTCCAGTCGAACAAGGCGGCAACCGGGCGCCGACAGCGCAGCGGCCATCGCCCTGGCTGCTGGTGCCGGTGGTGTCGTCCAGCCCGAAACTCGGCACGTCGTTCGGAGGAATGGGCGCGTACCTTCATAAGTTCGACCCCCGCAGCCGGGTGTCGGTGTTCGGCGTCAATTACCAGTACACCTCGACGCACTCCAGCGTGGCCGCCGCGTTTGCCCGGACCTCGTTTGGCGCCGACCGCCACCGCATCGTCGGGATCGCCGGCTTGGGGTTCATCAAGAACGAGTACGAGGACTATCTCGGCTCCGGGCAGCCGCTCAAGACCAACGACGACCTGAAAGCACTGGCGGGCCGGTATCTCTACCGGTTGAAGGGGGACTGGTTCATCGGCGCTCAGGGCAATGCCGCGAACTATCAGGTGCTCGGCGAATCCGCCGAGGACGACCTCGTTCTCGAGACGCTGGGCGTCCAGGGGTTCGAGTCTGCCGCGCTCGGGGTTGTGGTGATGCAGGACTCGCGCGACAGCGAAGACATGCCGACGCTCGGCTGGTATCTGAACCTGAACAACCTTGCCTACCGCGAAGCACTCGGCGGGGCGTCATCCTTCGATGCGTACCGCGCTGACCTTCGGGGCTTCTGGCTGCACGGTGGCGGCCACGTTCTCGCCTTCAGGCAAAACAACTGGCTCACGTCCGACGCTCCCTCGGCCGCGCAGGCGACCATCGTGCTGCGCGGCTACAAGCTCGGCGAGTACCTGGCGCCGTACATGTCGTCGCTCGAAGTCGAGGAGCGCCTCTCCTTCAGCGCGCGATGGGGGGCCACACTCTTCGCCGGCGTCGCGGGTCTGTACGGCGAGGGCGGCGCGGTGCCGGTCAACCGCGACTTCTATCCGACCGTCGGCGGGGGCATTCACTTCGTCATCAAGCCGGCGCAGCGAATGCTGGTGAATTTCGAATACGCGCAGGGCGTCGAGGGCAACCGCGGGGTGTTTCTCAAGTTCGGTTACGGTTGGTGACGCGTGATCTGCATCTCGGCGCGAACATCTATCGTCGGTCCTACGTAACAGGCCAAGGACCCTATCGGGAGCACCACATGAACACGGCATCCACGGTCAGCCGCCGGAGATGGTTTGCGGCGGCACTCGGCTTGACAGCATCCGCGACTGGCGGGGCCGCGCTGGCTCTGGCCTGGCAACGCCGCTCGGCAGGGACCTTACTTCCACCGGCGCCGAAGAACGACGCCGAGCGGCGCGTCTACGATGTCATCGCTGACTACGACCGCACGCAACGATCCGGAAGCCTGAGCGTGTCGTTCGAGGACGGCCGGTTGCTCCGTATCCTGGCCGAGACTACGGGAGCCACCCGGATCGTGGAGATCGGAACCTCCTTTGGCTACTCCGGCCTGTGGCTGGCGCTCGCGTGCGGCGGTGCGAACGGCCGCCTCACGACCTTCGAGATCGACGAGCGTCGGCAGGCACGGGCCCGAGCCAACTTCGAACGGGCCGGCGTGTTGTCGTCGATCGACCTCGTCCTCGGCGACGCTCACGGATTGGTCGGCAACGTCAGGGGTCCGGTCGACATGGTGTTCAGCGATGCCGATAAGGATGGGTACCTCGATTACCTGCAGAAGCTCCTTCCCGTACTCCGCCCCGGCGGTCTGTTCGTCACGCACAACATCGATATGGCCGCGCCGGAATTTCTCAATGCGATCTCCACGGATGCCGCGCTCGAATCCACGCTTCTCAATGCAGGCAGCGGCGCAATCGCGGTGACGGTCAAGAAGCGCGTGTAGGTTCGAAGAGCGACTCCCGCTCAGGGCAACACTGCCGCCAGTGCGAGATCGCTGGCCTGGATGACGCCGCGGCGAAGCCACGCCCATCGCGGCTTCGGTGGATGGCAGACGAGGAACTTTCCCGTCGGCCCATCACTGCCAACAATCGGCACTGCCAGCGGATCGGTCGTCTCCTCCTCGAGCGGCCCGAGCAGCGCGCGCACGCCGCGACCCAGCTGGGATCGTCCGTAGTGCACGAGCGTCGTGCGAGGGGAAAATGCCGGCGACCAGGCGAAGCCCGAGAGCAATCCTTGACCCGGCAGGTACGGACGCTCGAGCGAGACCAGCGCCGGCGGCGTCTTCGACAGGAATGGCAGCAGCCCGACGAGCGGCCGGGCCGCTGCCAGCAGGTTGAACGAGACGACATACGTCGAGGCATCGAGGACGCCGCGCCCCCACGGCGGCAGTCGTGACGAGATCGAGGCTTGGTACGATCCGAGCCCGGGGATGATCGGGCCCGACAGCGACCACCACCGGCGGCGCCGCTCGTGAAGCGGAATCGTGAGATCCGCCATCGCGCCATCGGCGTTCCGCGTCACGACGATATCCGCAAGCGTCAGTGGCCCGGCAAGCCCGATGCCGTTGAGCCGCGCCAGACTGCGTCGCAACTCGGTGACATCGAAGAGATCGCGCTCGCGCACCGTCAGGGCGCGGCGCAAGGTCGAGTCGTTGATGGCGCCATGGCCGGTGAAGTCAATGCGGCCAACGCGGTACGGCGATCCCATCCGCACGTGCGTCGTCACGTCGATCGGCTCATCCGTGCCATTCGTCTCGATGGCCACACTGAAATCGATGCGGCCCTGTGACTCGGCAATCCGCCGCACCTCGAGCAGGCAGGCACATAACGCATCCGCAGGCGTCCCGCCGGACCGCTCGTCTTTGCTGAGCGCGTCGAACATTTCTGCCGCGAATGGCGCATCACCGGCGAAGCGCACGGTCCCGATCGACGGCAGAGCCGCAGGCTGGGCAAGCGCAGCCGAGCCGGCGCCAACGACGCACATCACCATTACGGCGGCTTTCACGCGCTCTCGTTCTTTAGATGCGCGACCGAACCGCCTGGTCGTAGAACGCGACTCTCGTGAGGGGAGGGCGGCGCCGCTAGATCAATCGGTGGACCCACGCCCGGCTGACCTCATACTTCATACTTCGCCGCAATCGCCTCGGCCTCGGGGGCCGCGTCCCACGCCCGCACCACCCGCTTACGTAAATCCATCGAATACGGCGCCATCCGGACCTCCCGCCCGAGGAGTAACATGACGCCGTCACTGACGTTACAAGCGGAACACGCACTAAACTGCCGTTCGTTCTTGTCGCTCTTTCTGAGTGGAGGTTCGGCATGCGCTGGCGGCTTCCGTTCGGGGTTTTGCTCGCTCTCCTGGTCGTCCCGGCAACCGGGACTTCCAGTCCGAGCAATCAATCAACAATCGAAGAAGACCCGTATTTCCTGATCGCCCCGATTCAAAAGTATCCGCTCAAAGATGGCGGTTTCCTTCTCAACTATCAGTACGCAGGCCACATCGATCGGATGGACTCGCGCGGCAATCTTGCCGCGACGGTGAAAACGGAGCGAACTGCTGAGTCCAGGTCGGCGACGATCTTGGTCCTGACGCCTGATCAGGCGCGTGTCGCGCTGCTCTTTGCCCAGACCAGACCCCGAAAGCGTCATCGAGTCATTGTGCTGAACGCCATGACCTTGCAGACGGAGCTCACGCTTTCCATCGGTCCGTGTGGGGATGGTGGAAACTCCCAAGCTCAAGTGACCGGCAACACGGTCACGTTACTCTGTGAAGGGAGTCGGAACCCGTCTGATCCGAAGGCGAAGCCAGAACTCGCACTGGTGGATCTTGATACTTCAACCGGACGCGTTGTTCGCTGGTGGTCCATCGGCGGAACTAGCCTCGGCTCGCTTCCCGGCAGCTCCTACGAAGCCTCCGCAATCGCTGCCCTGTTTTCCGACGCACCGTGCCCGACTTTGGTGCCGACGGTAAGGCTCCACGAGACGCTCCTGACGGTCAAGAGCACAAGCGCGCTCGCGCGTGCGTTTATAGTTGTGCGACGGAATAAACAAAGACGTAGCGGTTACGACACGTGGGACGCCTGGTTCGATTCCGGCCTCAACGAACCACCGCGTCGCTCCGGGGTGGCCTTTGAGCGCACCGGTCGGGCGCCGATTGTGTGCTGGACTGAGGCAGGTGAGTCGAAACGACGACTACTCCATGTCGTCGTGGAACGCGGCGGACCAGGAACCACGGTAGAACCACGTGTATTCCGAGATGCGAAGCAGCGAACAGTTGTGGTCATAGATGTAGCGACAGGCGAGGTGCTCACGCCCGAGTCGTCTGTGCAACGCGAGCAGTAGCCAGCATGCGTGTGCGGGCACGTGTCGCGCCCTTGGAGTGCGGCGGCGCCTCGAGCGTCTGGCTGCGCCCGTTCCGATCCACCCACGCGAGCACGCGTTCAGCCCTAGGCAGCGCGCCGCCCCTCACATAGACGAGCGCACCCGTGTCGGAAAGGGTGAATTTGCCCGGCAAGCGTGTTCTCCATGTCCCGCCTTCGCCGCGAAGCGGCTTCGGCGGGGCAGCCTCCGCGTGCATTCGTGAGCGGAGGCTGGCGTCCCCACGGGGACATCAAAATTCTTGGTACATCAATTTCTGTCGAGTGTTTCGCGCCGCTTAACGGTGTTCACGCGCGGTTCTTCGCCCCGTGGCCACCGGTCAAGCACGGTCGCATTTGAGCGTCTGAGGAAACCGCGGTCAAATATTTACTTGAAACCAAACGATCACGTCGGAAAGGGCGACTTTTCCTTCGTCACCCAGAGCCAGAAAGCGAACGTGATTGATTCCCGTTGCAAGCTTGTTCCCTTCAAATATTTCGTGGATAGCTCGATCCTGCCAAGCGTCCGAAGTGTATTTCAGCGTCCTGATAATCTGCTGGTTGATCCAAACTTGTATCTCCATGGATCCGACGTCCTTGACGTCCAAGACCATAAAGGACAAGACACAGGGTTGGTTTCGATCGAAATTCAGAGGAATGTCGACTTCGAACTCTTTATTATTTGTAGAGGAGCCCAGCGTAAAGGAATTGTCGGACCCCACCGCTACAGCATAATCGGCGACTTTAGGCATGGTGTTCTCCTTTGCGCGGCATGCCGGCCACGCGGTGATGCGCACCGCCCGATGACCAAATGTAGGCAGTCCATCGAGGGTATTGCACTCCCGTCAAAGATTCAGGGTCAAGTGATATTCATCAGCTGGCTGGGGTGGTTTTCTCGTCAAAATGCACCAAACCTTCGCGATACGCCCCGGTGTGTTTCACTGTATTTCCCCGCGTTTTGCCCATCTCACGCAGGTTCGGCAATCGGGACCTGATCACCCAGGCTCATCCATCCTGCCCGGCGCTGTCGCGCGAACAGTTCCACGTACGGACCTTCCCGTAACGCTTCGACGAGACCATAGAACGCATCGGGCTTGGCGGAATGCTCGGCGGCCGCGGCTTCGAACGCCGAGCGGATGTTCTTAACGCGGGTGACTGGCCGGCCCCTGGTGCCGACGAGACAGGTCTCGTGCTCGGCTCGCACCGTCCGACCCATGCCGAACCAGCGCTTGCCCGTCGTCGTGCGTTTCAGCCACACGATCTCTGTCTTGAGCGTGAAGCCCAGGGGTTCATAACGTCGAGCGCTTCCTGCTGGATCGACGCCACGCGCCACAGGAACAGCGTCGCGTCGTCATCGAATCGGCGGCAGCGGGAACGTGCAAAGCTCGGCGACGGACAGACAGTCGTGTCCGTCGGCGTCTGCTTCCGGCGCTTGCGAACCCGACCTGTTCCCACAGCGGCGTCGTCGCACCGGTCACGTCGAACAGCGCGCCACCGAACGCACGTCCCGCCGTGACGAACACCTTGGTGCCCTCCACCAGGGGAATCCACCATGAGGTGCCGCGACTGCCCTGCCGCTCGGTGCTGTTGGAGGGCGACCGTACGGCCGTTCGACCTCGAGACCGAGGAGCTCATGCGGCGGGCGCGGCGGGTTCGGGGACGGCGGCGGACTCCAACAAGTCCACGGTCAACGCGGCCACGGCCGGCTCGGCGTCCAGCGCGCGAGCGGCATCACTGAGTCGGCACGAGGCGCTTCAGCTCCTCGAACCAGTTCTGGACGATGTTGAGGCGACTCGGGTTTCCATGTTGGTCGTCCAGGACAGCGTTGATCAGGAAGCGGCCGTCGGGCGCGACGTTGTACTGGCCGGAGAGGGACATTTCGGCTCCTCCCATGGCGATGTGCGTGGAGAACAACGAAAACGGGGCGCCGGCGTCTACCGAGTCGTCCCGGAGGGCAACGGGCGCCGCCATCAGCGTCGCATCCGGCGCGATCCAGTACAGCTCCTTGCCGTCGTCACGCCACCGCGGCTGAGCGCCGCCGTTGGTCGAGATCGACCATTGGCCCGTCCGCGGTCGCGGGTCACTCGGCGGGACGAACGGCCGGACGTAGATCTCGGCGCGGCCAGTCTCATTGGACTGGTAGGCCACCCACCGGCCATCGGGCGAGAATTGCGCGTCCCGCTCCGCGTGGGGCGTCCTGTCGATGAACGGAAACGGCTTTCCGTCACCGCCCGCCGGGATCACCCAGATGTCAACCGGCGCCTTGTCGACGAGGATGAACCGTCCATCACGCGACCAGCTGGTCAGATTCGATCATGGCCGGGTCCGCGACGATCACCTCCTCGGTCCCGGCGCCGCTCGACGGCGCGGCATACTGTCCCAGCCTGCGCTCAGCAGTGGTCTTGGAATAGGCAATTCGAGATCGGTCGGGCGACCAGATCGGGAAGAAATTCACGTGAGGGCCCGCACCAGACGTCAGTTTGGTCGATTCGAAGCGCGTCCACGATCCAGATGTCCACACCCGCGGCTGACGAGGGAGTGCCCCGCGCGACCGCGACGCGCCGTCCGTCGGACGAGAGATCGGGCGATCGCATGACCCCTGGCTCACCGAACGTGCCGAGGCCGGTGCCCTTTCGATCGAACCAAGTCAACTGGCTTCGTTCGCTCCCAGGATTCGTCAGGTAGACGAGCGTCCCTCCGTCCGATACCGCATAGACCGAAGAAGGCCCGAGGACACCTTGGGCGCTGGAGCGCGCCAGGTCGCCCACGAGCGACACGGTGCCGCCCTGGACCGCGAGCCGATTCACGTCAAACGCCTTGGCAAAGAGATCGGTCCCCTGAACATAAAGCAGGTGGCCGCTCTGCACGTAGTGGCTGTCACGCCCGCTCTCGACGAGTACCTTGCGCGCACCGGTGTTGAGCGATTGCACGACGATACGCGCCTCGTCCCAGCTTCCCGTGGTCGCGGTGAACAGCACCGAAATCGCATCGGGCAGTAGTTGCGGACCATGGATGCGCTCCCCGTCTCCGGCCGGAATCACGAGTTGCGGCACGCCGCCATCGGCCGAGACTCGCATGATGCCCTTGGGCTGGCCGAACAGGATCGTGCCGTCGGCCTCCCAGTTCGCGCCGAAGGGGTTCGTAGCTGGACAGATGGTGACCGCGGCGCCGCCGCCGACGGGGATGCGCTTGAGCTGACCGCCTTGGAAGAACCCCAACCATTGGCCGTCCGGTGAGAAGAACGGGTTCGTCAGGTTCTCTTCCGGGCCGGAGATTGGCCGCGCGGGCACGGTGTCCATGGTGCGCAGGAAGAGGCCGCCCTGTGCGTTGTAGACATAGGCGCGCCCGTCCCGCGACAGGGCCAGGACGGTCCGCCCAATATTTGTGAACGCCGGGTCCGCCGGGACGTCATCGTCGAACCGGGTCACCACCGGCGTCGCGCCGGCGGGCCGCAGACTCCACGCGGCGAGGCCGACGACGAGACCGCCCACGAACAGTGCGGCCGCAAGCGGCAGCGCGCGCCGCCACGCGGGCCGTTCGACCGGCGCGGTGGCAGTTGTCTGTTCCGTCGTCGTGTGGAACGCGCCCGCGAGCGCGAGGCGAACGTCGTGGATGTGCGCGATCCGTTGCTTCAAGTCCTTTTGCAGACATCCGCGAATCGCTTGACGGATGTGCGCCGGCACGTCGCGCGGCAATGTTTCCCAGATCGGCTCGAGGCGGACGACGGCGCCGAGGATCTCGGTCACGTCCTCGCCATCGAATGCACGCTGGCCCGACAGCATCTCGTACAGCACCGCGCCGAAGGCCCAGATGTCCGCGCGGCGTGTCCACCGACCGGCCCTTGGCCTGCTCGGGGGCCATGTACGCGGCGGTGCCAAGAATCATGCCCATCTGCGTCATCGCCGGTGACGTGATGGTCGGTGAGCGGCTCATGTCGCTCGACGCACCCGCAGGTTCCACCGCTTTGGCCAAACCGAAGTCGAGCACCTTCACCGTGCCGTCGTCGCGCACTTTCACGTTCGCCGGCTTCAGGTCGCGATGGACGATCCCTTGCTCGTGTGCGGCTTCGAGCGCCTCCGCAATCTGTTTCGCGATCGCGAGTGCTTCATCGACCGGCAGCGGCCCGCGAGCGATGCGGTCGGCCAGCGTCGGACCTTCGACCAGCTCCATCACGAGCGCCGTCGTTCCGCCTGATTTCTCGAGCCCGTGAATGTGCGCGATGTTCGGATGGTTCAACGCGGCGAGCACTTCGGCTTCCCGCTGAAACCGGGCCAGGCGGTCTCGATCAGCCGCGACGGCCTCCGGCAGCACCTTGATGGCCACGGCGCGCTTCAAGTTCGTGTCCGTGGCGCGCCACACCTCGCCCATGCCGCCCACGCCGAGCTGGGCGATCACTTCGTAGGGGCCGAGACGGACGCCGGGCGCCAGCGACATGGGAAGGTGTGGGCATGTTACGGGCGGGGGCTGGCTCGGGCAAGTCGGAAGGGTGGGCGCTCCGGCCTTCCAGGCAAGCTGCCCGGGCCTCTGCAATTTGCGCGGAGGCGACCAAGTCACCGCTTAAAGGTCGAAAGCGCTGCTACACCTGAGATGCTGTTCGGGGGGTGAAGAGGCGTTCGGGTTCGGTCACGCTTCGCGCCGTCCGGAGAGGCGTGACCACGCCTTCTTTTCCTCCGCGGAGGTGGTGACCTCCATGTGAGCGGGATTCGTTTGGCAGACCCACGTCGCACGCCACGGCCACTCCAGCGTGTGGAAGCCGGTCGCCACCCCCTGAGCAGGGTGAAATGTCATCCTTCCGCCGCACCCTGGGACCGTGCAGTTCTTTGCTGGAGGTTCCCAATTGGCTGGAGGTTCCCAGCTGACGCGATTGTCTAACACCCTTGCCGCCCTTTCTCGAGGTGGTCCTAGCAACCGAAAGAGAAGGCTACGGAACAGGTCAACTACGGCAGGGGCGAAAGGCGTCCAGAATCGCCAAGCGATCGTGAAGATGGCCACGAGAATGAACGCAAGCCACTGAAGCCACACCATGGCGACCTTGCGGAGTGTATCTACGGGTTCGAGCTACCGCTAGACCTGGGCATGAACATCACGGCCGGCGAAGAGCCATCGGGCGGAGCGTGCAGATTTCTACAACTGAATAGAGCCCACAAGCAATTCACTGGCACAACCTCCGGACCAGTACCTTCTAGAGAAACTTGTGGACCTGATCCGATTCGGTGGACGGGTTGGTTAAGTCGCTCGGCTTACGGGTTGGTTGAATAAGTCTCCTACGATGCTCGAAGAAAGTCGACGGGCGCTTGGTGGCGTGCCCGTCGTTGTCCGTTGCTGGGGAGCAGCTGCCCACCAAGCGCCCCACGGTGAACATTCCGCGGCCGCTGCGCGTCGTTCGAAGGCCGCCGGCCGAACAACTCCATCTTCGCCTCGCTCAAACTGGCGAAGCGATCAGCGAGCTCGATCTTCACCGTAGAGAAGAAGCTCTCCATGACGGCATTGTCGTGGTGCGACGGTCGATTTCTTGTCGGCCATCTTGCCGGTGCATCGTCTGCCTCCTTGTGAGCGGAAACCGCGAGATCGACGACGTCATGACCGTCCCACGCTCGCGCCCAGGGTGAGGAGAAGCTCGTCCAGTTGCGCGAACGTCTCGACCATCGCATCCGCCGCCCCGGTGCCGGCAGCGTCGAGAGCTTCCTTCGAGGAATAGAGCTCGTGCAGGACCAGCAGCGTCTTGCCACCCTTATCCTCGAATGTCACCGTGGTGACAGGACCACCCTCACCACCTTCCTCATTGGTCCACACGAGGCGCGAGTGCGGTGTCACTTCGAGGTACGTGCCGAAGAACGCCATAGCATCGGGTTCGAACTCGAGACGGTACTTGCCCCCGACACGAACATCCATCTCACAGGAAAGCAAGGACATGCCCATCGACTTCGGCGCCCACCACCGCCTGAACAGCTCGGGCTTGGTCCACGCCTCGAACACGATGCGGGCCGGGCCATTGAAGGTTCGGGTAACGACTAGCTCACGCTCGGACCTCCGCTCCACCGTCGTGCGGTTCTTCATGGGCGTAGGCTCACTCACTCTTCTTGCGTCCATCAACCTTCTCCTTCCGTTTCAGTTCCTCGACAACCTTGTCCAGCTCGTCGAACCGTGCGTCCCAGAGCTGGCGGTGCCTCTCGACCCATGCCGCCTCTTCATCCAGTCTGCGCAGGCCGAGCTTGCAGGTCCGCACGCGCCCGACCTTCTCCGTCATGACGAGCCCGGCTTGCTCCAAGACGCCGACGTGCTTCTTCATGCCCGTGAGGGTCATGTGGAACTTCTCGGCAAGGTCCGTGATCGACGCGTCTGCGCGTCCGAGCTGCTCCAGAACACCGCGTCGGGTGGCGTCCGAGAGCGCGGCGAACGAGGCGTCGAGACGGGACCCCAAATACTGAACCATGTGGTTCAGTATAATAACGCACCGATTGGCGGCATGCAAGGGGAGGCCGAGCGCCCCACCGTGCCTCCTACGCAGCATTGAAGCGACGCTCGAACTCCGCAGGGCTGATTTGACCGAGCGTGGAGTGTCGGCGCCGCTGGTTATAGAACACCTCGACGCGCTCGCCCACAACTGGCGCGACGTGCTCGCCAATAATCCGGCCCATGCCCGGCCGGTGCTCTCAAAACTGCTCGCGAGTCGCGTGACATTCACACCACTGACGGGTGAACAGCGGGATCTTGGGAAATGCAGGGCCAAGGAACACTAATCGGCCTGGTTTAGCGGGACGCTCGTACCAAGGGGATTGGCGTCCCCACCGGGAATCGTGGAATGTTGCACGGTGGAAATCTCAGGAAAAGTGGCGGCCTGAGACAAACGGGCACCAGCTGGAATGCGCCCCGCCGGTAAACTGATGCAGATGTGGAGTCTGTCATCGGGGGAATTCAGTTCGTCGGCACGAGGCGCTCAGCTCCTCGTGCCAGTTCAGGACGACGTGGATTTCGTCGGTGGCGGCACTGTCGCGCCGGATCACCCGGAAACTTCCGTCCGGCGCGACATCGTATCCGCGAAGTTGAGATCGAAGTTGTACGTCGATCCCGCCAACTCGAAGAGCTTGCTGGCCGCCCGAACGCGAAATGGCGCGTACTGGATGGGCACCGCCATGAGCGAGTCGCCCTGACGATAGAAGAGCTCGGTCCTGAAGGTGTCGCGCTACCCGTCAAGCAAGCTGGCTACGAGCGCTCCGGCGCCGTAGGCGACAGCCGTTACGACGATCCCCAGTCCGAGCATCTCGGGCCCCGCGGTCCACCAGCGGCTGTTGCTGATGGAGGCACGCGATGCGCCGACGCCGAACATCGCGGAATAGGCGAATCCGATGGACCACGCGAAACGGCTGCCAGGGAGGTTCACGACGTAAGGGACAAGCGGGAGCGCGCCCATCGAGTACGAACGCGCAGAAGGTGGCGATGCCGTGGCGTATGGGAGACGCCTCCTCTTCGGGCAGTCCCTGTGCCTCGCGGACGCTTTCATACAATCGGATCGACAGGTAGTTGCCGACGGCCATGGAGAGTCCGTCGGCCAGCAGATTCGCGATGCCGCAAATCAGCACCACCTGGGGCGAGAGTCCGCCGCCGGCGACCCCGGCAACGACGGCAAACGTCGTGATGATGCCGTCGTTCGCGCCGTAGATGAGTTCCCGAATATAGTGGCGGGCAATCTCCCGAGGACCGCGAGGCTCGACGTGGTTGGACGGGCGGGACATTCGTCATCAGTCGCGGGCGTCTGGCCCGCGTCGGGTGGTCTCTATTGTCTCTATCCGAGCCGAGGAACCAAGGGAAAAGCTCGGGGCGTGGACTAGAATTGTCGCTGTTCCAGCGACAAGCATGCCTGGGCCGCCGACTCCGTCGCCGCCCTTTTCTGGTGAGCCAGAGACCCTACTACTCGCACGCGTCCAGCGGCTACGCCAGCAGGCGGAAGACCTTCAACGAACGGTCGATGCAGAACTCCGCGCGCTCCTCGAAGAGCTAAAAGACGAACAGACCAAAAGACGGCGTCATGGAAGATGAATGGACGAGGGTGACGTCCGGTCATCGGCTCGTAAAATTCACCTACTTAGACCTTCCGGACGGGAGAGCGTTTCTGACCGCCCAGATTGCCGGTCGCGCCGTGGTCTATTCCGTCATTCTCGGACACGCGGAACACCCGTTCACTCGCGCAAGCGTTGAACGCCACTTCGACCAGGAGTGTCCGCCTGCCGTCAGGCCGACCACTGACGAGAGCTAACAGAACGCATATAGGCTTGCGCGATGCCTGACGCTGAGCCGGTCACGCGGCCCGTCCGCTGCCGCCGTTGCCTGCGTCCCGTGACGCTGACGTACACGCCCGGCCCGGTGGTGCAGCGGCATGATTGGGCGTGCCCCTACGAGGGCTGCTGGATGCTGCAGACGGTCGAACTCTCGGGCCATGACGTGTCAGCCGTGGCCCGCTATGAAACGCAGGAGTGACCGACCGTGACTGACGCTGAATCGGTGACGCTGCCGGTCCAGTGCCACTTCTGCGGGCAGCCCGTGGAGCTGATCTACGAGCCCGCCGAAGCGCACAAAACCATCCTCTGGCTGTGCCCCTACGCGGAATGCCGGAAGCCCCAGCCCGTCGATTTGAGAGGGACGCTGGTGCGAGTGGTCGCCAGATACGAGCCGAAGGCATAGACCCTGAGTGACGCCGCGTCGGTCACCCGCAGCGAGACTCGGACGGACCAGCCGATGGGTTCACCCCGTTTTGGCTGGTCGCCGACTCGTCGCCTCAGCGTAAGTGCGGAGAACCACGACCGGTGCAACGTTCCTGTGAACACTGACATGGAAACCAAAGCAAAGGCCCGCGCGCTGGCGGGCCCCTGCAACCATCCCGATATCGTGCAGCCTACTTGCGCTTGCGGAACCGGCGCACGGCTGCGCCTGCGAGGCCGACGCTGAGCAGCGAGAGAGTGGCGGGTTCAGGAACGGCGCTGACTGTGCTGAGGTCAGTCACTCTCCCAATTCAGGGTCGCCTCTTCCTCCTCGAAACCCTCGACGTCGATTTGGAACGAGTTTACGTTGAAGGCCGACAACGTTGGCGGAAAGATGAGGTCGTCGTTTGAAAGCGCTGTTGCGGTGTTGTCCGCAAGCTGAAGAAGGATGGAGTTAAAAAGGGCCCCGGGCACGGTAGTTGATCCCTGGCCCCACCCACTCGCCCTCCAGAGATCAAGTCCCCCATCGTCATTTGCAACGTCCAGTCTGACGTCCGTGGTATAAACGAGTACCCGTTGACAATTGCGGACATTGAAGACGCCGCGCTTAAATCCAGCCAGAGGCCAGAATCGTTCGACGCATTCGAGTCGGTCAGCCCCACTGGCTCAATCGTGGTCGAAAAGGTGCCCGTTTGGCCCGTCGCAAAGCCCAGTGAATTTAGCAACCCATCGGGGTCTTGCACCTGTGTAACTTCTACGGTGAAGACGATAGTGATGGGCGCAGCATTTCGCCCCGCTAGCACCGAGACCGACGAACATCGCTGCAAGGAACAGCACTCGCAGTTTCATTCTTCCACTCCGCACGCTAGCCGATTTGAGCGATCGGGAGAAAATGCAGGAACGAACGACGCAGGAAGGAGCAGCAGGCCGAGCGACTGGGGAGCACGCATGGTCAACTCCGAATCAAGTTGTGGACGTCGAACCCGCGCCATCATACACGCTCGGTCACCGCGGCCGCCTAGGGAATTGTCATGATTTTGCAAGAAATTTGCCGGGTAGCGCGCCAGAAACCACCTGTGGGGCAGACGTTTGTCGGTGCGACGAATGCTAGGGCCGCGCAGGTTACGCCGCCGTCGTGAGATGCAGGACGGCGAACTCGATCCGCTCGACTCGCGCCCGCATCCACCGACCGTCGATCTCAACCCACACGAGCGTGCCTGGCGGCATCGACGGCGCGCGGCAGTGAATCTTCCGCGCGGTTGATCGCGACTCGCCGGCCAGCATGACGGGCAGGACGATCGGCTTCTCGCGCATGACACAACGGATTGTGTGTTCCGACTCTGTCGGGCCGGGTCAAGGCCGGCCGGCGTCGATTACTTCGACGCGCCACACGCCCGAGAGGATCGGATCCCAGAAGATCGACGTAGCCGCGCTTTACGGATAGGTGTACAACACGGACGCCTCGCCGGATTTCGCGATGCGTGCGTCGAAGTGGTTGATGATGGCGTCGCGACGCGCGATGACTGCCTCCACTTCGGCTTTCCTCAGTTGTTTGCCCACAGCCGCCGCGAGCGAGGTCACCGTCAATTTCTTCAAGTTGTCGTAGAGCGAGCGTTCGACACGGATCAGCTCGTCCGGCTTGCCGAGATCCTTGTTGAGTCGAAACGACCGCGTGTGATCGACCATCCACGTCATCCAGTCCGCCGTGTAGAGCGTATTGCCGGTGTTGCGGTCTCGATTCTGGATGAGCTCGTCGAACAACTGTTGACGGTAGCGGTAATGCGCAAAGCGTTGTTCGTTGGGATCGGTTGCCGACTTCTTTCGTCGCGCCTCCTCGGTCATCGCGTTCTCGAGCCACCAGGTGACCGCCGCCGGCTTGCCCGTCACACTCCGTGCCACGGACACGGGGACGTTCTCGAATCCGAGAAGCACGGCGAGTTGTACGCCGCGATGTTGAAGCCGAAAAAATCCTTGAAGTTGGTCTCGGTGTAGTTCTGGACCTTGTAGAACGCGTGCTCGATGTCAACGAACTGCGCTTGCGCGTCGTGGGTGAGCGTGCCGTCTGAAAGCGTGATGATCAACGTCCCGGTGGTTCCGCTCTGAGACGGCCGGGACTTGACGACCTTGGCCTCGAGCAGGAACGTCTCCATCTGCTCGGCAGTCAGGGTGACCCGCTCCGGCACAGTGGTCTGCGCGGCCACGGATGCCGCCAGGCCGTGAAGCATCGTCAGCAGCATCGCGGTGGCAACCGTCCGCGTCGCGATCGTCATGATGTCTCCCTTCGGCCGACGTACGTGCTCTATACGAAAATGGCCGGTGCCGGGTTCACGCTGGACTAACGCGTTTCACAACAGGCTGCTCGAGCCTTGAATCGAACACTCGGGGACTGTCAGCCGCAAACTAACACAGTCACCGTTGGGGCACGTACGGATCGGGGACCACTCGCTCAAAGACCGCAACGGTCTTGAAGGGCCCTTTGACGCCAAGGCCCTCGGTGGTGGCGGTGAGGGTCTTGCCGTCGTCCGAGACTCTGTACGTTCCACAGCCCAGCACCTTTCCGTCGACTTCGGCCCCGGAGAAAGGACTGAGGGCCAAGCTGGACGAGTGGACGGCGCTGCTGGAAATCTCAGGAAAAGTGGCGGCCTGATGATGCAGACGTGGAATCTGTCATCGATTCAGTTCGTCGGCACGAGGCGCTTCAGCTCCTCGAACCAGGGTCGAAAATCATCTCCACTCATGCCGGGGTCCTGGATGGAGTCAGTGTGAGTTCGACGCGGTAGCCGAGGTGTCGGAGTTCCCGGATCATCTTGGCCGCGCGACGCTGCGCTCGGTGTTGGGTCACGGCGGGACCGCGTTCGTCGTACGTGACGCCCTGATGCAGCAGCTTCCAGATGAGTCGGCAGAGGCGATGCGTGATGGCCCCAATGGCTTGGGCGTGGCCGAGCCGCGGCACCAGGCGACGATACACCACCTCAAAGATACTGCCCTTGGTCTTGACCGCCGCGTGGGCCGCTTGATTGAGCACGCGGCGCATCTGCCGATTGCCCTTCGGCGAGCGATGACTGTAGTTCACGCCGGCACTCTCCTCGTCGCCGGGACACGCCCCGACCCACGAGGCGAGGTGCTTGGGTGAGGGAAACGTCGCGGCGGTGGGGCCGACCTCGGCGATGATCTGTTGGGCGGAATCGACACCCAGGCCCGGCACCGCCGCCAATCGCTGCACGGCCGCTTGGTGCGGACCGAGTAAGTGCGCCATCTCCTGGTCCAGCGCATCGATCTGCGTGTCGATGGCGCGCACATCCTCCAGCGCCATGGCGATGAGGCGTCGATAGACGGGATGGAGATCCGTACAGGCGCCGAGCGCATCGGCCAATTGCTCCGGCGTCGCCCGCAGGCGATAGTCCGCCAGTGCGGCCACCTTCGCCGGATCCGTTTCGCCCTCGGCGATGACCTGCAGCATGCGTCGCGCACTCCGGCCGAGCAGGTCCGACACGAGACTCGACACCTTCAGATGGGCTTCTTCCAGCAAACATTCGAGCCGGTTCTGCACTTGCACGCGATTGCGGGTGACCTGGTATTTGCGACGCATGACCGCCCGCCAGAGGCGCTGCTCGCCCGCGGGTACAAAACTAAGCGTCAGCTCCTGCGCCACCAACCGTCTCACCAGGCGTTCGGCGTCGGGGAAATCCTTCTTCCGGCCACTGGCCCCGCGATTGGACTGCGCCTGCGCCAGGTGCAGCGTGCCCGCCATGACACTCGCGCCCTCCCGCGTCCGGCGGAGCGGTGCCCAGTCCCGCTCCAGCGTGTCCCACACGGGGCGCCAGTATTGCGCGGTGGATTCCATCACGACTTCCTCGACCTGCTCCGCCACCAGCCACGCGGCCAGCTTCCGCAGCTCGGACGGGCTGGTGCCCACGCGCCGACGGGCAAAGTCATATTCCCCGTCGACCGCGACGTCCGCCACCACCACTGCCAGCATCTTCTTGTGAACGTCCACTCCCGCAATTCGGTACGGCATGACCTGCTCCTGGGCGGAGCGGAGCGCGTGCCAGACAGTTCGCTACTCAGGGTCTCAGGCTGTCGTCGGGTTCCCCGACCACGCCCACTTATTCGCTCAACACCGCACACGCCGGATCAGCCAATTGATCGGCCTCAACTGCTCCACTGGTTCGTCGATCTCGCCGCTCCGCACCGCGGCCAGTCTGCCAAACGCCGCACTGATTTTCATGACCTTTCGCGAGCTCGGGTGAACCGGGCCTTCACGGAGGCCGAGTACAAGCCCCGGATTCACTTCACTGGCACGAGACGCTTGAGCTCTTCATGCCAGTTGACGACGACCTGAATCTCCGGCCGTGCTGGTGCCCCGTCCGCGTCCTGTCCAGGCACGACGAGGCCGAGGAACTTGCCGTCCGGCGTGATGTCGAACTGCCTGGGAACTCCCGGGGGACCTGCGTCAAACGGTCTGGGAACCGCAGTCGGATTCCCGAACGCGACCGTCGGCTGTGTCGTCACGGGAACAACCTCGAACCCTTTCGGACGCGGGGTGTAAAAGAGATCCCTCCCGCTAGCCGACCAGACTGGATGGTGTGGCTCGTCGCCGCTCTTCGCGGCCAGCTGATACTTCTTACCGGTGGCTGGAAACGACTGGACGTACACCGTGATCCGCCCCGTTTCTCCACTCGAGTACGCTACCCAGCGTCCATCGGGAGAGAACACGGCGTCCGATGACGGTCGAAGTCTGGATGTCGCCGAAGGGCTCCTCCTTCCGGCTTGCCCGCGAGAATGTCCACAGGGCCCTGGGAGCGGAGGGCTTGACGGCCGCGAACAACAGCGTCTCCTCCTTCGGCGACCACGACTCCGGCACGTGTTCCGTACCCTTGTCGGGCTTGGTCAGCCGCTCCGCCTTACCGGTCCCGTCCGCGAGCTGCCAGAAGATCGCCCGATCGCCGTCCCGGTCCGACTGAAATGCTACGCGCTGACTATCGCGTGACCAAGTCGGGAACCGGTTGTTGCCCTCGAACGTCAGGCGCCCTATCCCCGGCCCGCCGGTGAGATCGTAAATCGAGATGTACGCCCCTTTCGGGTCAGTGGTGACAACGGCAATGCGCCTGCCGTCCGGGGACACGCGGGGATTCTGGTACGGAGCTGCCGGGAGATTCAAGGACTCGACGACGCCCTTTCGATCGACCAGCGCCACATTCCACCGCCCTACGACGAGCGAGGCGGGGCCGGGGACGAAAATCAATGACCCTGTGTCGGACACGCTGAAATGCGCGACGCCCGTTCCAGCTATCTGTGCAAGGGGCGATCGCCTGACGCCCTCGACGATCGGTGCGGCACTCCCGCCCCGCACTTCCAGCCGCCGGGCATCAAATCCGACGGCGAAAAGCGTCCCGCCCAGCGCGTACACGACATGCCCTGTCGGAAGATAGCGGCCGTCCCTCCCGCCATCGACGATGACGCGTCGCTCGCCGGACGCGATTGACTGCACGAGGACTTTTGCCCTGCTCCCATCGATCGTCGGCCGTTCCTGTCGCCAGCGTGAATAGGACGTGCTCTCCCCCAGGAAGCATCTGCGGACTGCTGGCCGTCTCGTCCTCGTTCACCTTCACGAGCACCTGCGGCGTGCCGCCGGCGGCGAGACGCGCAGGATGCCGGCTGCCGGCCTGACCAACTACGATGCCGTCGGGCCCCCAGCTCATGCCAAAGGGAATGGTCGCCGGAGCGATCGTCACTGCCGCTCCGCCCGTGACAGGAATCCGCTTGATCGTGTTGTCTCCTGTTGTAAAGAAGGCCACCGACTGGCCGTCGGGCGAGAACACGGGATTGATGACGTTCGGAGACCTCTCGATGCCCGTGATCGGCCTGGCGTCCAGTTCCGAGAGCGAGCGGAGATACAACCGGCTGTTCGCGACATACACCATGCGCGCACCGTCCGGTGAGATGGCGACGGTGTTCCGGCCGGGGTTGGTGAACGCCTGACCTTCGGGCAGCGGGAACACAAACCGCGTCACGGGGAGTGGGGGTGGCGACGGCTTAAGGTTCCATGCGACCGCGAAGGTGAGCGCGCCGACCAAGATCGCGGCGACCGCCACCGGTATCGCGCGCCGCCACAACGGCCGCAGCGGCGCGGCCGCCTGTACCGCGACCGGCGGAGCCGCCGTCTCGAACGCGCCGTCGAGCGCCAGGCGCACGTCCTGCATGTGCGCGAGCCGCTGCTTCGGGTTCTTTTGCAGGCATCCGCGAATCGCTTGACGGATGCGCGCGGGTACGTCGGGCGGCAGCGTTCCCCAGCTCGGCTCGAGGCGGACGACGGCGCCGAGGATCTCGGTCACGTCCTCGCCGTCGAATGCGCGCTGGCCCGACAGCATCTCGAACAGCACCGCGCCAAAGGCCCACACGTCCGCGCGGGCGTCCACCGACCGGCCCTTGGCCTGCTCGGGTGCCATGTACGCGGCGGTCCCAAGAATCATGCCCATCTGCGTCATCGCCGGTGACGTGATGGTCGGTGAGCGGCTCATGTCGCTCGACGCACCCACCGGTTCCACCGCTTTGGCCAAACCGAAGTCGAGCACCTTCACCGTGCCGTCCTCGCGCACCTTGACGTTCGCGGGCTTGAGATCGCGGTGGATGATCCCCTGCTCATGCGCGGCCTCGAGCGCCTCCGCAATCTGTTTGGCAATCGCGAGTGCTTCATCGACAGGCAGCGGCCCGCGCGCGATGCGGTCGGCCAGCGTCGGACCTTCGACCAGCTCCATCACGAGCGCCGTCGTGCCGCCTGATTTCTCGAGCCCGTGAATGTGGGCGATGTTCGGATGGTTCAAGGCGGCGAGCACTTCGGCTTCCCGCTGAAACCGGGCCAGGCGATCTCGATCCGCCGCGACGGCCTCCGGCAGTACCTTGAGGGCCACGGCGCGCTTCAAGTTCGTGTCGGTGGCGCGCCACACCTCGCCCATACCGCCCACGCCGATCTGGGCGATCACTTCGTAGGGGCCGAGGCGTAGGCCGGGGGCCAGTGACAAGTGGGAACCGCTGGAATCTTAGTCTGGAAGACCGCCGGCAAGCGGAGGCGGCTTAGGTCAGGTCAGATCCGGACACGGCGAGTGGACGAGGCTTCGACGTGGCGGCATCCGCGCATCCGTGAACGAAGGATTGGCGTCCCCGCCGGGACTTCGCCCAGACGGTAAACCTGCCGCCGATCTGTCCGGGCAGCCCGACCTGGCTGTCGCTCCTAGGGGCCGGACTGCGGCACGGCCGGCGATATCAGCTGACTCGAGAGCGCTGATTCGGCGTCCGCAAGAACGGCAAGTATCACGTCGAAATTGGGCGCCTCATTGTTGAAGTCTTGCAAGAGGTGGGCAAACTGTCGCCCTGGCACGGTTCGCTCGATCGCGGCGCGTACGGCCTTCAGGGCCGGACGCAGATGACGGTACTCGCGCGCCGTTTCGATCGACGCCTGGTGCAGGGCACAAAACAAGCTCCATCGATATGGGTAGGCCGAGCCATCGCAGACGCGGTTATCCTCCCTTTCCCAGGCGCGTCCCTCCATCATCAGGGTTCGTGCCCGAACGAGGATCGCCAGATCTTCGGCAGTCGTACGCAGGTCGTTGCCTTGAAGGTGAGCATCCTCCGGGCCGAACGGACGGATGGTCAAGTGCAGCGTGTGGGTCTCAGAATGCCGACAGTTGCCCTTAAAGACTGATCCGGCTTCTAGACGAAGAGCGCAGTGGTAGTCGGCGCCCGTTCGGTTCCAGACGAATCTGAGGCCCTCACCGTCCTGCTGGATTGATTGGAAGGATACGGGTGTCACTCCGTATGGGGCGTACACGATGGACGTGAACCGCTCAGCGAGAATTATTGTCTCGAATCGCGCTTGCGTCGTTCTGCCGTTTTCCGTCACCACTCCAAATCGCAGCTCAGAAGCAGCCTGCGCGGCATTCATCGAACTGACGGCACACAGTGATACAACGAGCAAGGAGACGTAGCGTAGGCAGATGCGTCCACGACCAGATCGCTGACGGCTGGTCCACATGCGGATCAAACACTCCTTCCTCAAGGAAGTTTCAACCCGACGAGCCAACGCGAATCTCAAGAGCCTTTCAACTGGAGGCCTATGGAACTGTTCGCGCTGACGTTTGGTCTCACGACTCGCGAGGCCGACACGCTCGGTCTTGCGGTCATTTGTCCTGACGCCCGGTATGCCAGCGTGCAATTGGCTGGCGTGAAGCGGCTCATCCGGCGCGACGCGTCACCGGCGCAGTGGAAAGAGATCGAGCGACTGATCGCGCTGGGCGTTGACACCGGAGCCATGACGAGCGACGTGTTTCATGCGGTGCTGACCGGAGGCGATCAGGACAAAGTCGTGGCGTACCTGCATTCGGTTCCAGTGGACGCCGAACCGCTCGCCACGGTCGAGGCGCTGGACGCGTACCTGCGGAACCAACCGATCGAATTACGACTTCGGATGATCCAGGACGACTGACGGTATAGGCTGCGGCAATGCCGTCAGGCCGCCCAAACAAAACGCCAGAGGTGACCGATGAGCAGGCGCACGAAGCGATGGAACTCGTCCGTGCCTACCGGAGGCAGCAGCCGGGAATCAGTCGCAGTCAGGCGATGACCGCTGGCCGAGTCGTTTCGCGTTACCTAAAGGAGACGGACCGTAAAGTCGCCGAGCGAAAGCGCGGGCAATAGGCACGCTACACAAATGACCGGCGTGGTCGGCTCCGGATGCGACAGGACGATTGTTGATCGGTGGGCGCGGTAACGAATGTTGTCAGCGCAGAAGGATGCCGCGCTGCTCGCGAACGTCGGGGAAGTGTTCCTCAATTACTGGAGAATCAACTCGAGGTTCGCGTCGCCGCCGCCGGGCTCGACGGACGCCGACGCCCACTTGGCCGACTGCGCGAACTCGGAATAGATGTCGGAATAGATGAAAAACCGCTGATCGATCGGCAGTCCGCACAGCGAAAAGCGCCCGGCCGAGTCCGTCGATGTCCACGCAATCCACTCTTCGTTCGAGCCGGCCAACCTCGAGGCAACAGATGCCCCGGAAACCGTCTGTCGTCCGGTAGCGGTCATCGTTCGGACGGTGCCGGAGACTCTACGGCGCCCTGCGACGGTCTGGTTCCCGACGCTCAGGGCGCCGCTCGCCGACGCCAGGTACACGTCCGCAGTTCTTTCCAGCGGGCTGGAACCAGAGGGTTCAATCCATACGGCGCACGGTTGGAACGCGAGGCGGTCGTCGGAAGCCCACAGAAACACACCGGTGTCGTTGGCGATTTCCACACGGTAGCGGCCAGATACATCCGTTTTCCATGGCACAAAGACACCGACTGCCGCCAGCACGTGGACCGTCGCATTCGCCAGCGGCTGTCCGTCTCCGGACACGATTCCCGTCACGACCAATCCTGGTGGTCGAGGTGGCGGCGGCCCGCAACACGGACTCGTGGGTGTTTCACCGCACGCGCCCGCCGCCAGCGCCAGAGCGACAACCAATGCCAACCCTGTCCTGCTGCCGGGTGCCTTGCGAAGCGGTTCGGTCACAGTCGCCTCCGAGAGGCAGGAGGATACCCCCCATTGTCATGTCGGAGTCTTGCAGGATTGGTTGAAAATGACTCAAAAACCTTGAAAAGCGGCCCGTCACCTGGAGGGCAGCGGGCTTGCGCCCGCCGCTCGCCTTCTCATCGGAACGTTCTGTCTGTCATGCAACCGACCGGTTGCATGACGCTCTTTATGCGGCGATTCTCGACCGAAGCCTGGGAAATCGGCTATGGGCCGGACGATCTGGAAAGGGTCGGTCGTCCCTGGGGCGTTTTTCAGCGGTAATCCCGACCACGGCCTCGCCTCTATAATCACGCCACCTTTGGCTCTCACTCCCGGCACCCGTCTCGGACCGTATGAAGTGGTCTCCGCCATCGGCGCCGGCGGCATGGGCGAGGTCTACCGCGCGACGGACACGAAGCTCAAACGGCAGGTCGCCGATTAAGATTCTGCCGTCATCGCTCGCGGCTGACCACGATCGACTAGCTCGCTTTCAGCGCGAAGCGGAAGTGCTCGCGTCCCTAAATCATCCCAACATCGCGCAGATCCACGGCCTGGAAGAGAACGACGGCATGACCGCCCTCGTGATGGAACTGGTCGAAGGCGATGACCTCTCGCAACGCATCGCCCGTGGTGCGGTTCCGCTGGAGGAGGCGCTTCCGATCGCCCGCCAGATCGCCGAGGCGCTCGAGGCCGCACACGAGCAGGGCATCATTCATCGCGATCTGAAACCGGCGAATGTCAAAGTCCGCGCCGACGGCACGGTGAAGGTGCTGGACTTCGGATTGGCGAAGGCGATGGACCCTGCCGGCAGCGTCGAGCGCGGACGCGATTAACTCGCCGACGCTGACGGCCCGCGCCACGCAAGTGGGGATGATCCTGGGCACCGCCGCCTACATGGCGCCGGAGCAGGCGCGCGGAAAGGCAGTCGATCGCCGCGCGGACATCTGGGCCTTCGGCGCCGTGCTGTTCGAGATGCTGACGGGGAGGCGTGCGTTTCCCGGCGAAGACATCACCGACACGTTAGCGGCCGTTGTTCGCGGCGAGCCGGACTGGAGTCTGCTCCCCCGCGATCTGTCGCCCACACTCTTCGTCTACCTGCGACGATGCCTTCAGAAGGATCCGAAGCAGCGCATCGGCGACATCCGCGACGTGCGTCTGGCGCTCGACGGTGCCTTCGACGTTGCCGGACAGACGACGGCCGTCGCGCCAACGCCGCGGTCCGGCGGACGTCTGGGGTGGATGATGGCGGTCGCCTCGGCCCTCGTGGCCGCAGCACTTGCGATTCCTGCGGTTCGGCATCTCGGGGAAGCGCCGCCATCGACGCCACCGGAGATCCGGACCGACATCGTGACGCCCGGCACCGGGTCCTTTGCGCTCTCTCCCGATGGACGCCAGCTCGCGTTCGTGGCCGCCAGCGGCGGCGTGTCGCGCTTATGGCGGCGATCACTCTCCGAAGCCACGGCGCACCTGCTGCCGGGTACCGAGGGCGCCGAAAGCCTGTTCTGGTCGCCGGACAGCCGGTCGATTGCATTCTTCGCGGGTCCTGTGCTGAAGCGACTCGATCTCGGTGGGAGTGCTCCACAAGTCATTGCGACGGGCGACCGGCCGGGCGTTGGGACCTGGGGCGCTGACGGCGTCATTCTCCATTCGGGTCAGAACGTCACTCACGCATTGGACGTTCTGCGGCGCGTCTCCGCTGCCGGGAGTGTGCCTACACCCGTGACGCCGCTTGGCGCCGGGGTCAGCTACTACGCGCCATCATTTCTGCCGGACGGCAAGCGGTTCCTCTTCACCGTCTTCGGGGAGCGATGACCGAAACGGGATCTATCTGGCGACGCTGGACGGCCCTTCGCCGACACGCCTCACGTCCGACGTCAGCGCCGGGCTCTACCTCCCGAGTGGCCCCTGGCCTCCTGCCGCGTCAACTGGTAATGGATGGCTCGTATGGGTGCGCAACGGGATGGTCGTGGCGCAGCGCCTCGATTTGACAGTGCCGGCGTTGGCAGCGGGCGAGCCCGTATCGGTGGCCGACAACGTCGAAGTTGTCTCCACCTCGCCGGCTGGAGTGATGGCATACCGGGCCGGGTTTGACAGCGACCAACGGCAATTGGCGTGGTTCGACGCTCGCGGGGACCAGCTCCAAACCGTGGGCGAACCCGGCGATCTTTCCGCTTTCAACCTCTCGCCCGACGGAAAGAGCGTCGCGGTCACCGTTGGGACCGGCGGGGCATCGGACATCTGGATTCTGGAGGCGACGCGGGGGCTGCGAACGCGGTTCACGTTCGATCAGGCGATTGACAGGTACCCGATCTGGTCTCCCGACGGCCGCTCACTGGCGTTCGCATCCTCTCGACTCGGGCATTTCAATCTTTACAGGAAATCGGTGGACGGAGCGGTCGGGTCGGAGGAGCTGCTGTACTCCGACGAACGCGCCAAGCAACCCTACAGTTGGTCGCACGACGGAAAATATTTACTCTTCAGCTCCGTTGATCCGAAGACCAAATCGGACCTGTGGGTCCTGCCGATGACGGGCGAGCGAAAGCCCTTCGCGTTTGCCCAAACGGAGTTCTCGGAAATTCAAGGGGTGTTTTCGCCGGATGGGCGGTGGATCGCCTACGTGTCTGACGAGTCGGGCACGGCGGAGGTGTATGCCGCGCCGTTTCCAGGGCCTGGAGCCAAGCGCGTGATCTCGACCAGGCAGTCCGGCAGCGGGAATGGGGGCGTTCCCCTGTGGCGTCCCGATGGCCGCGAGATCTTCTACATTGCGCCCGATCGCAGCCTCATGGCCGTGGCAGTCACGACCAAGGGGACGACCCTCGAAGCGGGCTTGCCGAGCGTGCTGTTCGGCCCGATCCTCGCGGTGGGCGGTCGTAACTATGCGGTGTCCGCCGATGGCAAGCGATTCTTGACTTACACGGCTCAGGGTCTGCGCGCCAACGTGCCGATCACGCTCATTCAGAACTGGCAGCCCGAGCAGACAACCGCTACGTCGCAATAGCAGCCTCAGCGGTCTTCACGAAGTGAACTGTACGGGAGTGAGTGCGGTACCGAGGACTGAGAATCACTCCTCATAACTCGCCAGGTACGGGCTAAGCGGCCGCGCAAGGCGGTTGGCTTGTTCTGTCATGTAACCGGACCCTTACATGACAGCACTCGAGGCGAAAGTCGCTGGCACCCTCTAGCAGGAGACACGTTCGACTACCTAGGTTCTGCCCCGCTCGCCGTGAGATCAACCCTCGTGCTGCTACCGACACTGTGACGGTCGAACTGCCTGTTAGTTGGGTAGACTCGATGTTCTGAACGCTTGCGATGGCGCGGATGATGCAGCGTCCCAGAAACACCTGATTGCGGGACGCGACCGGTGCAGGCCGAAGTCTACGGATTCCTGAGGAAATCAGCGGGTCAATCGGCAGGGTTTTAGAGACAGTTCCGGCTGGCGCGTTGGCGCCGGAAGATCTCAGCGAATCAGAGTCCAGCACATCTTCGATCTGATTCTTGGGGATGGTCGGACCAAAGTTGATGCCCTGAAGTCGAGGTGCGCCCACCAACTGCGCCCACCACGGGACTGTTCGGACTCCGCTGCTCCGGACCGATGGTCGGATGGCGTGTCCGAGTCCCCTGCAGATGGGGGAATCTGAGTCCGAAACAGCGATCGCGTGCGCCAGCCACTCCATCACCGCGTCTACGTCATACGGCTCGAGAACCCGCACGGCGATGGCCGAGACGGCTACTACGTCGGTATGACAGGCCTAGCACTTGGCGAGCGCTTCGCGAATCACAAGCGCGGCCATAAGTCTGCCGGCGTCGTTCGCAAGTACGGCGTAGAGCTCGCGTGGAACTTGTTCGAGGGCATCCCAGCCATGTCGTACAAGGAAGCTGCGCTGACCGAACCACACCTCGCTGACGACCTGCGCGATCTTGGCTACCTGGTGTACGGCCCGACTAATCGAAAGCCTGTGAAACGACAGAGACACCGCGTGAGTCGTCGATGTGCGGCCCGCGCGCGCAAAGCTTGAAGACAACGGTTCTCTGAGGCCTGCCTTTGACCAAGGTCGGTCGAGCATCTGGAGCCGCTCGTCGCGTCAATGCTTCACGCGAACTAACGGAAGTTCCGGATCAACACGAGGTCATCACCGTCGTTCGCCGAAGTCCCTGAGTACAGGAAGGTGGTTCGGTCTGGCGACACCGAGAGACCCGAGCCCTCCCCGTCGATCGAGAAAAGGCACTTCGACTGCCGAGTCGCGAAGTCGAAGAAGCAAACTCGTCGAGATGAGGGTTCGCTCTGCGAGACGCTGGCGAAGTAAATACCGTCCCGAACGGGAACCCCCTGGAACGTTCCAGGCGCCATGGACGAGAGGACTTCCCGCTCGACACCGCCCGCTCGCGGTACAGAAAAAAGGACGCTCGGCGTCGCGGTCTTGCGATAGTAGATGGTACTGCCATCGAGCGACTCGAAGGCACCATGGCCAGCCGCGACAATCTGCATCTGCTTGAGGCCTGCAGCGGGAATGCGCCAAATGCCGCCAGATCGGTTGAAGTAAATCTGGCCGTCGTGCGACCAGGATGGCTGGTTGCCGACAGCTACTTGCCGCCCCGTGCCGCCCTCGGCAGAAACGACAAAGACGCCCAGCGGCCCATCGGGAAGCTGCTCGTCGTAGGCGATCCATTGCCCATCCTGCGACCAGCGTCCACTGCCCTGACCGCCGTAGCTCGGCTGGGTCAATGGACGCGGGTTCGATCCGTCGGCATTCGCTGTCCAGACTTGAAGCCGTCCCGACCGGTTGGACTCGAACACGACGCGTGTGCCGTCCGGCGAGAACTGCGGCGTCGAGTCGTACCGCGTCGACGAGAGGAACACGTCGCGTTGCCCGGTGGACGTGAATCGCCAGATATCGCGATTGCCTCGGTTCGCCTGATACACGAGGAGTCCGCCTCGTGCTGCGACCGACGGAAAGTAGGCGCGGTCACCCGCCAAGTCGATTCGTTCCGGCTCGGATCCGTCGACCGGCGCGCGCCACAGATACGAGCTGTACTCCGCCTGCCGCCCGTAAATCACGGACCGGCCGTCCGCCGACCACGCCACGCCCGAGGAAATCGCGCTCGTCGGCGTCAACCGGCGAGGCTCGCCGCGCGTCCTGAGGTCGCTGTCGATGTCCACGACGTAGACATCGCATGCAAAGTTCGCCGTGCACATGGCGTAGGCCAGCGCCGAACCGTCGGGTGACACGGCCGGATGACGGTACGAGCCATCCGGCAGTTCGGTTGAGACGATGCGTGTTTGCTGGCCGTTCATGTCGATGGCAGCAATCCCCTTCGTTCGGCCCTCCGGATCGCTCACCTCAACAGCCAGACGTCGCCCGTCCGGAAACCACGAGACGCTGGTCGGCCAGTTGAGGTTCTGCGTCGGGGCAAGCGCGACCGACGCAATCCGGCGCTCCGCGTTTGGAACGGGCGGGGTCACGTAAATCGAGCGCTCGCCTGGTCGACCACGTACGAAGGCGAGCTGACTGCCGTCGGGTGACCACACTGGTGACTGATCGGGTAGCGCATCCGTGGTCAACCGGAGTGGAGTGCCTGCGCCGACGGGAATGAGGTAGATGTCTTCGTTCTGGCCTTGTTCGCCCTGCCAGGAGAACACCACCTGATTGCCATCGGGCGACACTGACGGGTACCGCTCGTTATTCGTGAACGACGTCAGCGGCGTGATTCCGAGCGGCGACGCAGGCGCTGGTGCGCTCCGACTGAACCACCAGTAGCCAGCAGCGAGTGCCGCTGCGAGCGTGACGCCACCCACTACAAACCAACGGCTGGCCGACGTCGCCGGCTGAGCTGGCGTCGGCGCGATACGCGTGCCGGTCTCGGTCTTCACGTCGTCAAGTTCGACGGCCAGATCGGACATCACCTGAAAGCGGCGCGCCGGATCCTTTCGCAGACAGCGCGTGATGATTCGCTCGAGGTCGCGGGGAAGATCCTTTCGGAGCTCGCCCGGGGGCTTCGGTTCTGCATTGACGACTGCCGCGAGCGTTTGCGCCGGCGACGAACCCTGGAAGGCGCGAACACCTGTCGCCAACTCGTAGAGCACGAGCCCGAAGCTGAAGATGTCCGACCGCGCATCAAGGGGCCGCCCTTCGGCCTGTTCCGGCGACATGTAGGCCACAGTGCCGACGACGCTGCCTGCGGCTGTTTCCACGACGTTCGCGGGTACGGTGCGCGTGTCGGCCGACGAGGCGAGACTCGGCTCCGCGGGATCGACAAGCTTCGCGAGACCAAAGTCGAGAATCTTGACGAGACCGTCGCGCGTGATCATCAGGTTCGACGGCTTGAGATCGCGATGGATGATGCCGGTCGCGTGCGCCTTGGCGAGCGCATTCGCGGCTTGGGTCGCGTGCGACAGGATCTCCTTGAGGCTGAGCTTCTGCCGGACGACGAGGTCGGCGAGGTTCGTGCCGTCGATGAACTCCATCGCGATGTAATCCACGTCGTCGTGCTTCGCGATTTCGTAGACGGTGACGATGCCCGGATGGTTGAGCGCCGATGCAGCGCGTGCTTCCTGAATGAATCGCTGCTTGCGCTCGCTGTCGCGCACCCACGCGGGTGGCAGGACTTTGATGGCGACCGGGCGGTTCAGGTCGACGTCGCGGGCCTTGTAAACGACGCCCATGCCGCCCTCGCCGAGCTTGCCAAGGATTTCGTAACGCCCGAATCGGAGGCCAAGCGCGAGCAGCACGGGCGCGTATTTTACCTTGCCGGCTCGTCCAGGCGGCGCGGGCTAAACTGCGCCTTCTGATGCTCGAAGCACATGGTGATGCCTTCGCCCGCTGGTCCGTCATTGGGCTCGCGCACGACCGAACAGCGTACCTAGTCGTGCCGCAGGTCACCGTGGGACCGCACTCGAAATGAAGGGCCTCAGCGGACAAAATGGTGGTGTGGATGGGAGGAACCTCTCAGACGTGGACCTCGGCTCGGAAGGCCGAGGGTCGCACCGAACGTAACGACCGTGAACGGACTCCCCCACGACATGCTCTATTTGGCGGCGGAGAGTTCCTCGAGCACGCTCTGGTACTTGACCCGGTCATGGCATCGGTCGCGCCATCTCGGGCCCTCGCGGATCGTGATCGGGCCCGTGCCGACCTGATCGAGCAGTTGGCCTCTCTCGATGGGCTTCAGGACATCTCCAGAGCCGACGTTCACCGGATCGAGATCGCCCTTCGCGCGAGGGTCAGGGAGTGGAAATCGCTGCTGGGCCGTCAGACCCCGCTCGCGCGACAGATCGTGGCTAAGCTGATCGGCGAGCACCGTATCGTCTTCACGCCGAAAGTGGATGGATCGTGGGAATTTCGGGGACAGGCGACCCTTGGGAAACTGTTCGAGGCGTCCGTCTTACCGTTGGGTTGGCGTCCCCACCGGGAATCGAACCCGGGTCTCGGCCTTGAAAGGGCCGCGTCCTGACCGCTGGACGATGGGGACGCTCGAAGAGCCGTTTAGCGTACCACAGGGATGAGCGGAGTCGCGGTGAGACGGAAACGGCGAGAGACCGGATGCACCGCACCCGACCTCCCGCCGTGATTCTCTGAACTTTCTAACTTCTGACTTCTAGCCTGCAAACTTCCTCGATACTCGCGCCGTCGCAGCGCGCTACGGCCACACGTCATGAAAATGTTGCTCTTCTCGAGGACGGTGCGCTGTCCAGTGCGGGCAAAGCCGGACACCATGAATCCCGACGCGGTCGCCCGACCGCGGAACCCTACCCTCGAGAGGCGGCTTCTGGGTGTGCGCAAAAATCCCGTCGCGCCGGCTGGCCCAGTCGAAGCCGTTCGCGGACTTGCAGATCTGGCCCGGCCGGATGTAGTCCCACGTGGCCGCGTACCACGTACCGTCGACTTCGGCGATGACCCAGACGTTGCCCTCACCCTCGCCGGAACGCTTCCACTTGCCGGCCTTGGAGTGCGGAAAACAGATTCGGGTGACTCTGCTGGTGCCGGAGGGTCGAACGTGACGTCGAAGATTTCTGACGTCACGTCCCAGTCGGCCGCATCTGGCGCGTGGAGGAACACAAGGTCGCTCATGTGGAATGGCAGACCGTCCTGGCCTCCGCCGCCGAACGCCTTGATGCCAATCTCGATGGTGGGCGAATCGATTGTGAGCACACGGGCGCGAACCTGGGTGGCGTCGGTCGTCGACAAACGCGCCGTCGCCTTGCCGTGTCGTTCGTCAGGAACGGTCCGACGGGCGCGAACGAGCCATTCGTCGCGAAGAACTCGACCGGCGCGCTGACCACGGGCTCGTTCGGACGGGCCGAAGACCGTGGCGGTCACGTCAAGCTCTCCCCCGCCGTCCGGGACCGAATCGGCCGACGACTTTGATATTCGATGCGCGTCGGCGCCGCCGACGCGGCGACGAGGATGAGTCTGCCCTCGCGCCTCATCCGAGGTGGCGACAAGCTCGACGGCCCCGGACCGCTGCGCGAAAAGGTCGACGTCGCCTGTCCGCCCTGAGTCCGAACCTTCGCCGACTCGAACTCGCCGGCGCTCGCGGTGAACTGAATCTCGGTGCCATCCGACACGGGGCTGCCGTCGCTCTTCGCGGCGGCGACCGTGATTTCCACGGCCTGGTTGGCAACGAGCGGCCCGCCCGCCGTCAGCGAGAGCAAGCGCATCGCTCGGCGCCAGGATGGCGCGAGTGTCTGATGAACAGCTGCCGCAGACCACGGCCATCACAGACAGCAAGGAACGGAACAGAGCGCGGTAACGCAAGCAGCGTGTCGAGCATGGGAAATCGGACTCCTTGATTCAGGTCCCGGAGTCGGGGCGATGGGGAGGGAACCGCCGGAACATCAGTAGCTATCAGCTTCGTAGAGCCAGCCACCCTCGTGCTGGCGCTTCGAACGGAAATATCTCCCGATTGCGGTATGCCACTTTCGGCGCGACCGCGCGGAGAGTCGAAGCACCGGCCGAACGGGAGGCCCACGCCGATACCGATGCGGGCCTGATTGTAGGTCCCGTCGTCGAACATCGCGATCGGGAAGTCGACGAGCATCTGGGCGTCGAACCTGCGGGTCAGGGCGTAGTTGAAGCCGACGCCTGGCGTGATCACGACCCCGTTGCTGCTGTCCTCGAAGCCGTCGTTCTGGCACGCCGCCTGGAACTGAGCCGAATGTCCGGACCTTCGGCCACATCAGCTTCCCGAAGCGGACGCCGAGGGCGAACTGCTTGAACGAGGCGTCGAAGTAGTCGAAGTGGGCCACCGACAGCTCCGCGATGCCCTGGCACTGCCAGCCCCAGAGCCTGCACGCGCTGACCTTGTAGCCCCCCTGGAGCCAGAAAGCCATTGCCCCAGCGGTCGCCCTTTTCCCAGGACGGCGACGTACTGCACGCCCGCTTCCTTGTCGTACTGCCCGATGGTCCGCGGAGCCTCCTGTGCGGCCGCCGGAATCGAAATGAGCGGCAACACCGCCGCCAACACGCCAGTCAACCATCGAATCAACACAACACACTCCCTCGGATGAACCGTTTATCGGCAATCAACCGTATCATCCGCAGTGCCTGAGAGTGAAGCGTCGGGAAACTTTCACCAGCCCACGCGCACGCCGCTCGTCCACGCCACGCCGCCAGTAGTCGCCGCCGTCATTCGCGCGATCATCCATCTCGGCCCACTGCACCCCGGTCTGCAGCTTCAGCCGGTGCGCGTAGAAGTAATAGTTCGCGCCCGCGTAGAACTCCTCGTACCGATCACCGGGCCCGGACACCACACGACTCTCGTAGGTGGCGAGCCGCACGCCGTTGTCGTCGTCGCTCTTCACCACCGTGTAGCGGCCGACGAGCTGGAATTTCGACGTCACGTTGAAGAACGGCATCGCCATGACGGCTCCAGAGGTCCGGCTGTCCGAGGTAGCCGGTGGCCTTCGACACGTCCGTGCGCAGGCCCCCATCTGGCATCCTCGAACCGGGTGTGGATCGACACGATGTGGCGAAGCTGCCGCGTGAAGGTGTTGTTCGGATCCTCCTGCTGATAGAGGTAGTTGCCGGTCACCAGCGCTTCGCGCATCCCGAGATCCGGGCCGAAGTCGTAGCCAAGGAGCGCCAGCGTGAACACGCCGCCGTTGAACTCGCCGAATTCCCGGTTCATCGCACCCGACGAGTACACGCCGGCGCGATAGACCCACGGGGCTACGCGGCCCGACACGCTGAGCCCGGCATGTACTCCTGCGGGAACCAGATGTTGTTGGCGAGATTGCTGCGGTCGATGGCGATGAGCTCGCGCGAAGACGTCGCGCCTTCCGACGTGAACGGCACGCCCTGCTTGCCTCCTGTAATGACGAGCGCGCGGGTTCCGGCTCCACTGGAGATAGAAGTCGGTGAGCCGAACGTAGAGCGGATCGTGCTCCTGCGGGTTGAGCTCGACCTCTGCGTGGAGCAGGAACGTCCGAAACATCGTGACGCGCCCGCCCAGGCGCATCCGGCGGACGTTCCACTCGTCGTGATCGCCCTGGTCCGAGTCCACACGAGCGCATAGTCGTGCTGAAAGCGCCCGGTGAACTGGACCCGCTGGATCACCCGCGCGTCGTCGTTCCGATACCATTCCGCGAACCGCCAGATCCGGTCGTAAATCGACGGCGGCGGCGTTGCGGCCGGCGCCTGTCCTTGCCTGACAAGGGAGACGGACGGAGCCGCAGTCCTTCGCGGACGACACGAGTGGCGGTGATGCTCTGGGCTTCGGCGGTGAGGCCAGCGGTGACGGCCGTCGACGAAGAAAGCGACGATGACGAGCGATCGGAGGGTAACGCCGGCATGTCTCTGCGGTGGCGACATTGTGACGGTGAGCCTAGCGGCCGTGGATTTTACACATGTAACACCGCATTAAATCCATGTAACGTGGCCGCTGCCTCGTGAGCGCCTTCCAGGATCTTCTGCGTCGCGGCGGCCCTCATCGGCTTCGCGGCCAATTCGCTTCTCACTCGTGCCGCAATCGCAGGCGGCTTCCTCGATGCGGCCTCCTTCGCGTTGATACGCATCGTCACGCGGTGCTGCTCGTGCTGAGTCTCGCTCGTCAACGTCGGTTCCCGCACGGGCCGACGCGGTGCAACGGCCCCTCCTGGCCGGCCGCGCTCGCTCTTTCAGGTTACCTGGCCGCTTTTACGGTCGCGTACACGCGCATCGGCGCCGCGACTGGCGCGCTGCTTCTCTTTGGCGCCGTGCAGGTGACGATGGTCTCCGCGGGGCTCTTCCGCGGCGAGCGACCTCGGCGCATCGACTGGCTGGGAGTCCTGCTGGCGGCCGCAGGTCTCCTTGTGCTGACGCTGCCGGGCGCGGTTGCTCCCAACCTGACCGGTGCGGTGCTCATGATCTCGGCCGGCGCCTGCTGGGGCGCGTACTCGCTGCTGGGGCGTGGAAGCGCCTCGCCGCTTGCCGATACCACCGCGAACTTCGTGCGAGCGTCTGCGATGTGTGCGCTGCCGTTGGCCTGGCTGGCCTGGCCGCCGCACGGAACCCTCACCGGGGCGATGCTGGCAACGGCATCGGGAACTCTCGCCTCCGGCCTGGCCTACAGCTTCTGGTACGCGGTCCTCCCTCGCTCTCGGCGTGGCGCGCGGCCGTCCTTCAACTGATCGTTCCCGTGCTCACGGCGGCCGGTGCGTGGCTCCTCCTCGAGGAGCCGGTCACGCCGCGCCTGGCGGCCGCCGGTGCACTCGTCGCCCTGGGCGTCTGGTGCACCTCCTCGCCGCGCTGGCACACCGCGCGCCGGCCGGCTGACTCGACCCGCTGAGTTGCGCTATCTTGAGCCGTCATGTCTGAAGCGCACTGCCCCTTCCCTCGCCCGACTCGACGTATTGCTCCCCCGACTGAAGGATTTCCCTGCCGGTCCCGAGCGCGATCGGCTCGTTGAAGAAGCCGAAGCGCTCCGGCGCGCGGTCGCGGCGTTCCACATGGAAGCCATCAGATTTCGGTTCTATTCTGTCGATCGGCTTCTTCGCGTCGGGAGGTGACGACGCGGAGGCGCGGAAGACGTTCGAGGAGCTACGCCACGAACTCGAAGCGGCAGGGTTTCATACGCGATCGCACGCCGCTCCGTAGATCTCGAGGTACGGCTGAGAGATCCAGCCGAATATCGAACGTCCCCGTCCGCCGCCGCGTCCGTCGCTCCGAGCTTGACGAGAAGCTCTTCCTTGAATCCCGGATCGCGAGCTGTTCCTGGCTGCCCTGGAAAGAACATCGCGGTCCACAGCTCGGCTTTGTTGCTCACGACCACGTGGATGCCGATTGAAGGCGCGCGGGTTGCCGGAGCCGCCCGGGACGATGGTGGTGAGCCGATAACGGCCGCCGGCGTCTGTGACCTGCCGGCCGCGAAGGTTGAAGCCGGTCGTGTCGTACGCGCCGGCCGCGTCGGGCTGCCAGAACTCGAGCGTCGCACCGGCAATCGGGCCGCACGACGAGGCCCGCGACGATGCCGGTGATCTCGCAGCGGAACACCCTTCTCGCCCGCGCGCCGACGATCGATCGTCCGCATCGGCGCGCCGGGCTTGTAGCTCGCGTCGCGCTGAAACCGAAGGCGTGGCCTTGACCTCCAAGACGCAAGGCAGCGTCTCGCCGCCGAAGGCGTCGAGCCCGGATTGCTTGGTGGCGAGGAGGGACCTGCGCCCAGCCACCGACGAAGCCGAGGAGAAAGCGTCCTTCGATCGAGGCGCATGCAATAATCGATGGTAGCAGGGCTGAGCCGGGCTGAGCCCAAGCCTAAGCCTTAGGCCGCAAGCCATCTTGTTTTTGGAGGATTGCGAGATGCCGTATCCGGAATATCTCGTGGCGCCGATGCGCCGTGAACTGACGAACCTGGGCGCCGAGGAGTGCCGCACGCGCCAAGGCGGTTGACGACGTCGTCAAGAAGCCCGGCGTCGTGATGATGGTGGTCAACTCGGTGTGCGGATGCGCGGCCGGCAAGGCCCGCCCGGGCATCGCGATGGCGCTCCAGCACGCGAACCGCCCGGACACGGTGGCGACCGTCTTCGCCGGCGCCGACATCGACGCGACGGATCGCGCGCGCCAGTACTTCACCGGCTATGCGCCCTCGTCACCGTCGGTCGCGCTGCTCCGCGACGGCAAGCTGCTCTACATGGTGGAACGGCGCGACATCGAGATGCGTTCAGCCGACGCGATCGCGGATCTGCTGACGCTCGCCTTCGACAAGTACTGCGCGCCGGAAGCCGCGAGCGCGCGCTAGAGCTAGACGCCGGCTTCCGGTTCGTCGCCCAGCGTTCGGCGATCGTGCCTTCGCGGAAGATCGTGTGCGTGCGCTCCGAGCCGGTCGAGACCAGCACCACGGGCACCTCGCTGACGACTTCGAGCGCGCGGATGTACTCGCGCGCCTGGGCCGGCAAGTCGCAGAACTGGGTCGCGCCTCGCGTCGGCGCGGACCAGCCTTGCAGCGTTTCGTAGATCGGCGTGCACGCGGCGAGTTGCGCCGAGTCGCTGGGCATCTCGGTGATGACGTCCGATCCGCGCTGATACGCCGTGCACACCTTCAGCTCATCGAAGCCGTCGAGCACGTCGAGCTTGGTGACGGCGATCGCGGCCATCCCGTTGACGCGGACCGCGTAGCGGACCGCCACGGCGTCGAACCATCCGCAGCGTCGCGGCCGGCCCGTGGACGCGCCGTACTCCTGGCCCGTCTCGCGCAGTCGCTCGCCCATCGGATCGAGGAGCTCGGTCGGCAGCGGTCCTCCGCCGACGCGCGTCGTGTACGCCTTCGCCACGCCGAGCACGGTCCCAATCGATCGCGGCCCGATGCCCGAGTCCGGTCGCGACGCCGCCGGCGGTCGCGTTCGACGAGGTCACGAACGGATACGTGCCGTGGTCGATGTCGAGCAGCGTGCCTTGCGCGCCTTCGAACATCACGCGCTTGCCCGCGTTCATCGCGCGATGCAGGTAGAGCGACGTGTCGGTGACGAGCGGCTTGAGCCGCGGCCAGATCGCGCGGAGCGACGCCGAGCACGTCCTCCCACTTCATCGCCGTATCGCCGACGATGCGGTTGCGCGCGGCCGACGTTCTCGCGAATGGCGCTCGCGAGCGGGCCGTCGCTGGACCCGTCCGCCAGATCGCCGACGCGCACGCCACGGCGCGCGATTTTGTCCTCGTAGGCCGGTCCAATGCCGCGCGACGTCGTGCCGATCTTGCGCTCGCCGCGGCGCGCCTCGGCCAGAAGCTCGATCTCCCGGTGATACGGCAGGATCAGGTGCGCCTTGTCGCTGACGAGAATCGCGGCCCGTCCAGTCCACCCCGAGCGCCGTCAGCTCGTCGAGCTCCTTGCAACAGGGCGCGACCGGATCGATCACGACGCCGTTGCCGATGACGCAGGTGACGGTCGGATGCAGGATGCCGGAGGGAATCAGGTGCAGGACGAACTTCTTGCCGTTGACGTAGACCGTGTGCCCGGCGTTGTGCCCGCCCTGATAGCGGGCCACCACGGAAAAATACGGCGTCAACAGGTCGACAATCTTGCCTTTGCCTTCGTCGCCCCATTGGGCGCCCAACACACACACATTCATGCGGGTAGCATGATACCTTGACGCGCGGTTGTCGTTGACACGTCACACATCGTTCTTTAGAGTGACGATTCGCCGCGGCCGCCATAACGCCGGCGGCCACTACTCCAGCCAACGCGGGGACATGCACGTGATCGTCGAACGGCCCGCTCTCGAACGAAGGGTTCCGGCCTCGCTCGAGGCAGGGCGCATTCCGGTCGTGCTCGGCAATTGCGGCTCCGGCCGCACGTCGCTACTTCTCCGCCTCGAGAGCGCGCTCGGCCGCAGCCACGCCCAGTACGTCGACCTGGCCGCCGCCGCGAGCACGCCCGAGCGCTGCCTCCGCGTCGTGACCGCGTCGTCGCATCTTCCTGCATCGGCGGCGCTCGACGCGTCGTCGGCGAGCCCGCGCGCGGCGTTCGAGGGCTTGCTGCGATACCTCGGCCGGCGCCTCTGTCGCGCAGCCGTCGGCGGTCACGTTTCTGATCGACGAGTTCCTCGACGTGCGGACGTTCGAGAGCTTCCCCGGGCTGCGTCACGTCCAGCGCGAGCTCGTGGATCATCTCGCGAAGAGCCCGGCGCGTTACGTGCTGGCCTCGCGCTTTACGTCCCGCGTTCATCGTCTTCTGCGCGACGCGTCCGCGCGGTTCGAGGTGATCCACGTCGCCCCGCTCGATGTGGACGAAGTGCAGGCGATGGCGCTTCGGTTCGACGGCGGTCGCCGGGACTGGGCCCCGTCGATTGCGGGGCCCGTGGCGGCGCTGTCGGGCGGCCGCGCGTCGGCCGTGAACCTGCTGCTCGGATGGCTCGCGTCCACCGGACCCATCACGGATCCGGTCGCGGGGCTGGCGGCGCTCTTCTCGCCCGACGGCGCGCTCACGGCACGTTATCGGGAGTGCTACGAATTCCGGCTGCACCGCGCGCGCGGCTACGGCGCCCTGAAGGCCATTCTCGGCGTGCTCGCCGAGTCCGAGCCACTGAACCTGACCGAGATCTCCCAGCACCTGCAGCGCACGCCGGGCTCGACCAAGGACTATCTCTCCTGGCTCGAGGACGTGGACCTGATCACGTCGCACGGCAAGCGCTACACGTTCGAGGATCCGCTGCTCCGGCTGTACGTCCGTCTCTACGGCCGCGCCGTTCCGCCGGGTGACGACGAGATCGTGCGCGAGGTGGGCGCGTTCGCGAAGGCGCGTTTGCCGCAGCTGACGCGTCAGCCGGCGACCGTGGCGGCCGAGATGGCCGCCGACACGGTGCGGTCCGGCATCATCGAAATCGACTAGGGGTCGCGGGTGCCACCGGATCCTTACCCCGTTTTTTTCCTGAACGACAGCAACGCCTCTCGCGCGGCCTGCTGTTCCGCGTCTTTCTTCGATCGCCCGACCGCCCGACCTCTCACCTCACCGGCGACGACGACCTCGACATCGAAGCGCTTGCGGTGATCCGGGCCCTCGGCGGCGGCGAGTCGATAGAGCGGCAGGCCGTGACCGTTGGCCTGCAGCCATTCCTGCAGCGCGGACTTCCAGTCTTCCGTGAACGCCGCGTCAGCGGCCTGATCGCCGCCGGCGGCGATGAGCGGACCGAAGCAGGCCCCGATGAACTCGCGCGCGGCATCGATGCCGCCGTCGAGATAGATGGCCGCGATGAGCGCTTCGAACCCGTCCGCGAGAATCGCGTGCTTGTGCCGCCCGCCGGTCTTCTCTTCGCCCCGTCCAAGGAGCACGTACCGGCCGAGCTCGATGTTCTCCGCCAGCCTGGCGAGTGACGCGGCCGAGACGATCCCGGCCTTCACTTTCGACTTGTAGCCTTCGTCGTGCGTCGGGAACCGCAGGAAGAGCATGTCCGCAATCACGAACCCGAGGACGGCGTCGCCGAGAAACTCCAGCGACTCGTTGTCGATGACCCCGCCCGACGCGTCCTCGTGCGCGCGCGAGCGGTGCGTCAACGCATGTTCGAGCAGGCCGAGGATCGCGGAAGTGATAGTTGATGCGTCGCTCGAGCGGGCCGAGCGTTCTCGCTGAGGCGGCGCACCTCGGTCGCCGCCGCCTCGTCGAGGTGACTGCGGATGAGCTCGCGCGCCCGATCGGCATCACCGCTCGACACGCTGATCCGGAACTCACTGTGACCGAAGCCAACCGGAAACACCGACTGCGACATCGCGGACCCGACCGCCGACTCGATCTCGTGCGCGGCCAGCAGGCCGCACACCACCTCGGCCTCGATCGGAGGAGTGGCTCCGGAACACCTCGACCGGAGCGTCGAAGACCGGCGGACTCGGGTTCACCGCCACCTCATGCCTCCTCACCGAGCTTCAGCACCACCATGGTCATGTCGTCGTGCGGCTCGGCATCGCCGACGAAACGCGCGCACGTCGCGCACGACGCGCTCGCGGATGCCGGCGGCGTCGCGGTGGTGCTCGGCCGCCAGCACGCGCGCGAGCGCCGCGTCACCAAACAGCTCGCCGTCGGCATCCATCGCCTCGGTGATGCCGTCGGTGTACAGCACGATGACGTCTCCAGGCAAGAGGGGGCGCGTATGTTCCACCAGAACGTCGGCAAACCGCTCGCTGGCGCCCGGCAGCCGCAATCCCAGCACCATGCCGTCCGGCACGATCACCTCGCTCCGGCCGCCTGACACGACAATGAGCGGCGTATGGCCGGCGCGGGCCGACGTCAGGGTCCGCTGTTCCAGGTCGATCACGGCGTAGGTCATCGTCACAAAGCTTCGATTGTCGAGGTGATCGGCCAGGTGGCGATTCACCTGGATGAGGAGCTGCCTGGGCGATTCTTCGGCGCGGCTGAGCGCCAGCATCAGCCCCTTCAGCTCCGCCATGTACAACGCCGCGGACGTGCCCTTCCCCGACACGTCCGCGATCAGCACCGCGAGCCGCCGCGGCCCGAGCTGGAAGAAGTCGTAGTAGTCGCCGCCCACCTCGCGCGCCGGTTCGCACAGGTCGGCCACGTCGAGTCCCTCGAGTCGCGGGGGCGTCACCGGCAGCAGCGACTTCTGGATCTCCCGGGCAATCCGCAGCTCGTCGTCGAGCCGCTGCTTCTCGCGCTGGACGAGCAGCAGGTGATCGATGCTCGCGCTCATGCGGTTGAACGATCCGGCGAGATCCTCGAGCTGATCGCGCGACTCGATGCGAATGCGGTGCGCGAAATCGCCCTGCTGGATTCGCTCCGTGCCGACGAACAGCTCGTGCACGGCGGCCGTGATCGAGCGGACCAGCAGGCTGCCCATGACGAGCGCCGACGCCTGAATGATCAGCAGCAGCCCGCCGAGCACGACGAGCAGGTTGACGAAGAGCGACCACCAGTTGTCGCTGCCGGCAGCGGCGCGGCGCGTTCGGGCGCGTCTCCGACGACCCGACGGACGCCAGGCGCGTCGTGAGCTCGGAGACCGGCGCTTCGAGGCCAATGGAGAGCCGCCCGACCGAGCCATCGTTCCAGTTCCGGCAGTCCATGAACGACACGGTTTCACTGAAGAGCGTGCGGAGCCCGCGGTCCACCGGGTCCTGGCGCGGCGTCGACGCGGCGCCGCACTCGGGCGCGCTGATGCTGCTTCAGCCGCGCGCCGGTCTGCTGCTGCACGCGCTCGATGATCGACTCGTCCACCGGCAGGTCGGCGATGACGACCCGCCGGCCATCCGGCGTGACCACGGCGGCTCGGACGACAAGCTCGGAGGTGCCGCCCGGCGTCCTGGCGCGTCGGTACGAGCGGACGAGGGCGCCGGAGAACTCGCGCGCCAGCACGACCCACGAGGGCACCGTGCGCCGGCGCCTGGCTGTGCCGCCATGGACCGGCGGTGATTGGTCCGGGCGACGCGGCGCGCCGACCCCGACCACCGCAAACGACAGCTCCGGGTATTCGGTCGCGAAGATTCTGGTACTTGCGCTCGATGCGCCGAGCGCGTGTCGGTGGAGCTTCGCCCGAGCTCGATGGCTGAGGTCTCGGCGAGCTGATGGACGTCCGCGACCAGATCGCCGAAATTCTCGCGGAACACGTAGTTGGCGACCATCATGTAGACGAGCATGGCGCCCGTGAGCACGAAGGCGCCGACGAGCACGAGCGGCACAAATCCCAGAAACACGTACGACGAGGATGAGTTTGCGCCGCACGCGCCACAGAAAGGCGCGACGGTTGCGTGCGATAGCCAGCCCGGACAGCCAGGCCAGGCCGCCAACGGCCGCAACGAGAAGCACGCGGCGGAACAACTCGATGATGTCCGGGCAGATCGACGAACTGCTGCAGCAGGAACAGAACCGCGAACAACCCGGATGACAGGATGACGAGCCGGCCGGGCAGGGTCTGAAGCAGTCGGACGGGCGGCGTGGAGATGGGCAATGATAGCAAGGATGCAAGTTCACGTGCCGAAGTTAGAAGTTACGCCTCATGAGACTTCCGACACGCCCGCTTTTCGACGGTTTGCATCCACGCCGGCCAGGAGCCGGATCCGGCGACGGGCGCGATCATCACGCCGATTTTTCAGACGTCCACCTACGTGCAGGACGCGCTCGGACAGCACAAGGGGTACGAGGTACGCGCGCACGCAGAACCCCACGCGATCGGCGCTCGAGGCCAACCTCGCGGCCATCGAGGGCGGTCGCCGCGCGTTCGCGTTCGCGTCAGGGATGGCCGCCATCAACGCGATCGCCTCGCGGCTGTCGTCAGGCGATCACGTCGTGATGACCGACAACGTGTACGGCGGCACCTATCGGCTGTTCGACAAGGTCCTCGGTCGGCACGGCATCACGTTCACGATGGTCGATACGGGCGATCTCGACGCGACGCGGCAGGCGCTGACGCCGAAGACGCGGTTGCTGTTCATCGAGACGCCAACCAATCCGGTCATGCGTCTGACGGATCTCGCCGCCGTCTCGGCCCTCGCGCACGAGCACGGCGTGGTCGGTGGCCGTGGACAACACGTTCGCGAGCCCATGCCTGCAGCGCCCGCTCGAGCTCGGTGCGGACCTCGTCGTGCACAGCACGACGAAGTACCTCAACGGTCACAGCGACTCGATCGGCGGTGTGGTGGTCGCCACGCGCGACGAGGACATCGAGTGGCTGCAGTTCGTTCAGAACGCCGCGGGCGCGATCCTGAGCCCGATGGACAGCTTCCTCGTGCTCCGCGGCACCAAGACCCTCGCGCTTCGGATGGCTCAGCACTCCGCAAACGGCCTCGCGCTGGCCACCTACCTGGCCGCACATCCACGCGTGAAGCGCGTGCTCTATCCGGGCTTGCCTGAGCATCCCCAGCACGAGCTGGCGCGCCGCCAGATGCCCAACGGCTTCGGCGGCATGCTCTCGTTCGAGATGGGATCGTTCGAAGCCGCGCGCACGGCACTCAACCGGTTCAGCTGATGGCCCTCGCCGAAAGCCTGGGCGGCGTCGAAACCCTCGTCGGACATCCGGCGACAATGACCCACGCGTCCGTTCCTGCCGATCACCGCGCCGCTCTGGGACTGTCGGACGCGCTGATACGGATCTCGGCTGGGATCGAGGACATCGAGGACTTGAAAGAGGATCTGGAACAGGCGCTCACTGAGCCGTTCCCGGATCCCGTTCCGCGTTCCCCGTTCTGGTTCTTGAACGACGAACGCGGAACGGGTCGGGCAACGGGCAACGGCGTAAGCCTAGGATTCCGTCCTCGGCCCGACGCTCGACTCGAGCCATTTCAAGTAGTCCTGGCTGCCGTCGATCACGGGGACGACGAGGAACTCGGGGACGTCGTAGGGATGGCGATCGCTGAGCATGTCCCAGAGCGGATCGATCTGGCTGGTCGTGGTCTTGATGAGCAGCTGCTGCTCCTGGTCGATCTGCGGCACGCCCTTCCACGTGTAGACCGAGCTGATGCCCGGGCAGGATGGTGACGCACGCCGCGAGACCGCTGCCGACGAGGTCCTGTGCAAGGGTCGCGGCGTCGAAATCCGCCGGAAGGGTCGTGAGGGCCAGCACGAAGTCGCTCATGCCCCTATTTTCCTCTTATACGAACGGCCGAAAACTGGTACAAGGATGTCGCGCATGAACGGTTGATTCCACGGGCGACGACCAGGCTCCGGCGACCCGGCGAGCCCGGCGCCGCCTCCGCAGCGCCGAGGATACGCGCAATCGCCGCCGCCGCCGCGTGACGCTCGGTCTCTCGCTCGCCCTCTGCGTGCTCGTCGTCAACTCCATCGTCGGCGACAACGGCTATCTGGCGACCGTCCGCTACCGCGCGGAGCAGGCGGAGCTCGAGGCGGCGGTGGCGCACGCCTGCGGCTGGAAAATCAGCGGCTGCAGCAGGAGCGGCAGCGGCTCGCGACGGACCCGGCTGCTCTCGAAGAGGCGGCGCGACGCTCGCTCGGGCTCATTCGGCCGGGTGAGACCCTCCTCATCGTTCGGCCCGCGACACCACCCGCGTCGGTTCCGCCGGGTCGCGGTAGCTCGACCCCAATTCACTCCGTGGCTCAGTTCATCGATTTCGTCCTCCATCTCGACCGCCATCTGGCCGAGCTCGTCGCCGAACTATGGCCCGTGGATCTACGCGATGCTCTTCGGCGTCGTGTTTGCCGAGACCGGTCTCGTCATCACGCCATTTCTGCCCGGCGATTCGCTACTGTTCGCCGCGGGCGCACTGGCGGGCATCGACCTCCTGAACATGCCGCTGACGGCCGCGCTGCTGTTCGCCGCCGCGGTGGCCGGCGATGCCGTGAACTACGCGATTGGGCGGCGGGCAGGTCCGGCGGTGTTCAGCGCGACCGACTCGGACAGCCGGCTGCACCGCCTGCTCAACCGTGAGCACCTCAACAAGGCACACGTGTTCTTCGAGCGCTACGGCGGCAAGGCCGTCGTGCTCGGCCGATTCGTCCCAATCGTCCGGACGTTCGTGCCGTTCGTCGCCGGCGCCGCCGAGCATGTCGCGATCCGTCGTTCGTCTTCTACAACTTCACCGGTGCGGCCATCTGGGTCGGCGTCTGCTTCGGCGGCGGAGTGCTCTTCGGTAACATCCCGATCGTGAAGGAGAACTTCACGCTCGTGACGCTCGGCATCATCGCCGTCTCGACTCATGCCGATCGTCATCGAGTGGCTGCGGCATCGTCGCCAGCCCCGCAGCCGGCGGCATGAGGTCCCGCTGGGTCCTCCGCGGGTTCGCGCTCGCGGCCTTTGCGTTCGCGCGGACTGCCGCGGCTGCTCCGCAGCAACCCGCCACGCCGCCACCAGCTCAACCGGCGCCCGCCCCTGCCCCGCCACGTGTGGTCGCTGGACAGGACGGCATCGCGATTGAGTCGGGCGACGGCGAATTTCGACTGCAGATCGGCGTGCTGGCGCACGTTGACGGCCGGTTCACACCGGGCGATGAGAATCAGCAGGTCATCGACACTTTCGCGGTTCGCCGGCTCCGCCCGTACCTTCCGCGGCCGGCTCGGACGCCGATTCGAGTTCTACGTGAACCCGGATTTTGCCGGTAGTACCCTCGTGGTCCAGGACGCCTACATCGATACGATCTTCTCTCCGGCGTTTCGTCTCCGCGCGGGAAAAGGCAAGACGCCATTCGGATTCGAGCGGCTCCACTCGGCGTCAAACATGCTCTTCTTCGAGCGCGGATCACCCACGGCGCTCGCGCCCAACCGCGACATCGGCTTTCAGGCTCTCGGCGAGCTGTACGGCGGCAGGGTCATCTATCTTGGCGGCGTGATGAACGGTGTCGCGGATGGTGGGAGCTCCGATACCGAAGTGAACGACGGGAAGGATGTTGCGGGCCGAATCGTCGTCCGGCCTTCCTCGAGAGGCCCCATGACAAGCGCGACTCGCGGGCTGGGCTTCGGGTTCGCGGGATCGCGGGGGGCAGCGACCGGCACCTCGGCCCTTCCGATATTCAGAACACAGACGACTCAGACGCCGTTCTTCTCGTATGTCACGGGTGCGACACCTGCCGTCGCTGACGGGATCCGAACGCGGTACTCGCCATCGATCTGGTACTTCAGCGGGCCGTTCGCCGGGTGGGCGGAATACGTCCACACGCAGTTGCCCGTTCGCCGCGGCGATCTCGTGCACGACGCCAATCACGATGCGTGGCAAGTCGCCGGATCCTGGGTGCTGACTGGAGAGGCCGCCAGCGATGCGGCGGCGGGGGTGCGCCCACGGAACAACTTCAACTTCGGCAACGGCCACTGGGGCGCCTTTCAGGTTGCGGCGCGGTACCACGTGCTCCAGGCCGACGCCGAAACGGTGACGCTCGGCCTCGCGACACCAGGGTCGAGCCGGAAAGTGAATGCCTGGACGGTTGGCCTCCGGTGGTACGCGACTGGAAACCTCTGGTACACATTTAATTTCGAAAGGGCCGTGTTCGACGACGATGCCGACGGGCCTCGCCGGGCCGAGAACGGTCTCACGTTCCGGACGCAGCTCTACTTCTAGCCCCTTCAAACCTCCTTCAAACTTCGATGGCCAAACGCCCTTCCGTTCTGCCCGGCTTCGGCCTCACGCTGGGATTCACGCTCTTCTATCTGTCGCTCATCGTCCTCATTCCGTTGTCGACGCTGCCGATTCGGACGGCGTCGATGACGTGGGAGACCTTCTGGGCCACGATCGCTGATCCGCGAGTGGTCGCGTCGTACCGGCTCAGTCTCGGTGCGTCGCTGGCCGCGGCGACCGTCAACGCGGTCATCGGCGCGATCGTGGCGTGGGTTCTCGTGCGGTACGAGTTTCCTGGCCGACGGCTCATCGACGCGCTCATCGACCTTCCCTTTGCCCTGCCCACGGCCGTCGCCGGTATCACGCTGACGACGATCTACGCGCCCAATGGATGGCTGGGTGCTCCGCTGAACGACCTCGGCATCAAAGTCGCCTTCACGCGTGTTGGCGTCACGATCGCGCTCATCTTCATCGGACTTCCATTTGTCGTGCGCACGCTCCAACCCGTGATTGAGGATCTCGACCCGCAGGTCGAAGAAGCCGCCACGAGCCTGGGTGCGAGCCGATGGGCGGTCCTGAGGAAGGTCATTTTTCCGTACCTGTATCCCGCATGGCTGACCGGATTCGCGCTGTCATTCGCGCGCGCAGTCGGTGAGTACGGATCGGTCGTGTTCATCTCGGGCAACATGCCGATGTCCACCGAAATCGCGCCGCTCATCATCATCACCAAGCTGGAGCAGTTCGACTACTCGGGTGCGACCGCTGTCGCCCTCGTGATGCTGCTCCTCTCGTTCGTCCTGCTGCTGACGATTAACGCCTTGCAGCACTGGACGGGCCGCCGGTTGGCTCATTAACCATGGCGGGCTACACCACCGCGGCTGGACGCCGCGCCACCTCGCCTCGCCGTCACCTCACAGAACCCAGGGCGCTGCGGTGGACGCTCATCGCAATCGCGCTCGGCTTCCTGGGGCTCTTTCTCGTGCTGCCGTTGACGCTCGTATTCGTGGAAGCCATGGCTGATGGCTGGGCGGCCTATCAGGCCGCCATCACGAGCGATGAAGCGTTGGCGGCCGTGCGACTCACCCTGCTCGCGGCGGTTATCTCCGTGCCGGCGAATCTGGTGTTTGGCGTCGCCGCCGGCTGGGCGATCGCGAAGTTCCGGTTTCCAGGCAGAAGCTTGCTGATCACGTTGATCGACCTGCCGTTCGCCGTCTCACCGGTGATCGCGGGCATGGTGTTCGTGTTGCTGTTCGGGCGCCAGGGCTCGTCGGGCCGTGGCTCACCGAACACGGTCTGCAGATCGTGTTTGCCGTGCCGGGCATCGTCCTTGCGACGGTGTTCGTCTCGTTCCCGTTCGTCGCGCGCGAGATCATTCCCGTCATGGAAGCGAGCGGGACGGAGGAAGAGGAAGCCGCGCGGGTGCTCGGCGCCGGCGGCTTCGCGACGTTCTTTCGAGTGACGCTGCCCAACATCAAGTGGGGCCTGCTCTACGGAGTCATCCTGTGCAACGCGCGCGCGATGGGCGAATTCGGCGCGGTGTCAGTGGTCTCCGGCAAGATTCGCGGCCTCACGAACACGATGCCGCTGCACGTCGAGATTCTCTACAACGAGTACGCCTTCCAGGCTGCCTTTGCCGTGGCGTCGCTCCTGACGCTGCTCGCGCTCGTGACGCTCGCCGTCAAGACCATCGTGGAACGGCGCCTCCAGAACACCCTCTCGGCCCAGGACGACACGGTGTTCGCCGAGAGCGCCTGAATAGGTGATGCCCCGTGGCGGTTGTGCCACAATCGCCCTTCCACGGAGAGTCCCACATGAAGCGGCGATGGATCGTCCTCCTGGCGGTGGCGCTGACCGGTCAGAGCGGCGTCTGGGGACAGGGAGCCCCTAAGGAGTTGCCAGCCCAGGCTGTCGGCATGCCCGGCGGCGACTGGCCGTACCACGGCGGTGACCCCCGCGGCACTCGGTATTCCACCCTCTCGCAGATCAACGTCGACAACGTCAGAGCCCTCAAGCGCGCGTGGGTATTTCGGACGGGCCATACCGCCGGCACGTTCGAGACGACCCCGCTCGTCATCGATGGCGTGATGTACATCACCGCGCCGAACGGGGTCTTCGCGATTGACGCCGTCACCGGCAGGGAAATCTGGAAGTCCGCGCCCGTCGGTCCGAACGGCAACGCGCTCGGCGCATCGACGCGCGGCGTGGAGTTCTGGCCCGGGAGTGGCGGGCTGGCGCCACGGCTTTTCACTCGGACGTCCAACGGTCTGACGGCCCTCGGCATGAAGACGGGTGAGCCCGTGTCGACCTTTGGCGAGAATGGCAGTGTGCCAAACACCGGCACATCGACGTCGCCGCCCTCCATCTACCGCGACGTCGTGATGATCCAGGACAACGGGCCGAATATCCAGGCCTACGATGCGCGGACGGGCCGGAAGTTGTGGCAGACCGAACTCGTCGCGCAGCCGGGCGACCCGAACCAGGCGACATGGCTGAACGACAGCTGGAAGACGCCAGTCGGCGGTACCGACGTCTGGGGCATCATGTCGATCGATCCCGATCGCGGCATGCTCTTCGCGCCGGTCTCCAAGGCTGGCAACGACTATTGGGGCGGTCCCCATCACGGCAACAACCTCTATTCGGATTCGGTCGTCGCGATCGATGCCATGACCGGCAACATGGTCTGGCACTACCAGACGGTCCATCACGACATCTGGGATTTCGATCTTGGTGCCGCGCCGACACTCGTCGACGTGCGCCACAACGGTCAACTGATCCCTGCCGTTGCCCAGATCACCAAGATGGGTCTGCTGTTCGTGCTGAACCGGGAGACGGGCCGAGCCCATCTACGGCGTCGAGGAACGTCCCGTCCCGCAGACGAAGGCACCAGGCGAATGGACGTCGCCGACGCAGCCCTTCCCGCTGAAGCCAGCGCCGCTCGCCCGTATGAGCATGACGAAAGCGGAGCTTGCCGGGATTGGAAGATTTCGCCCGAACACGAAGCGTTCTGCCGCGACCTGTGGGAGCGAAACAACGTCGCCGACTCAGTCCCCTACGAGCCCTGGCGGACCAATCAGGCGGTGACCGTCCATCCCGGCGCGCTCGGCGGGGGAAATTGGGGAGGCGTCTCGTTCCACCGCGGAACTGGGTTCATCGTCACCAACATCCACAACACGGGGCAATGGGGCATCCTCGAGCCGCAGCCGGAGCGGGCCGGGGCCGCGGTGGACGTGGCGGCGGACGTGGCGCTGAGGGAGCGTCGGATCCGGGGCGGCCGCCTGCTCCGCGCGCCCGCCCCCGCCGACCTCGTCGGCCACGCCAACCGCGTACGGCAAGCGCACACCCGAACAAGGCCGCTTCTGGAGCGCCGACGAAGCGCTGGCCTTGCAATCCGCGGACCGTGGGGCGAGCTCGTCGCGATCGAACTCCGCGACGGGAGACGTCGCGTGGCGCTGCGATCCTCGGCGGCTTCGAGGAGCTGAAGGCGAAAGGCATCAAGACCGGCACCGCGCAGCTCGGCGGCGCAATCACGACGGCCGGCAACCTTGTGTTCATCGGCGCGACGATGGACGCAAGTTCCGCGCATTCGACGTCCGGATCGGCGCCGAGCTGTGGGTGGAATCGGCTCGACGCGCCCGCGCATTCGGTCCCGTCGACCTATCTCGGCCGAGACGGCAAGCAGTACGTGGTCGTCGCAGCCGGCGGCCGCGGGTTCCTGCAGAGCCCTGGCGCCGACACGCTCGTGGCGTACACGCTTCCTTGACGGAACCTCGAACTGTGAAACTTGCGAAAGTTCGGAGTTCAGAGTTTGAAGTTCGAAGGTCGACCTGTAGCGTCAGTATCTGTGAGGAGGTCGTGACGAACCCGACTCGCATCAGCGTGATGCGCCGGCGTCATCGGCCTGGCGGCAATGCTCGTTACGGCGAGGCGCCACGAGCACCGGGCGGGGGGCAGGGACCAGCCGTGAGCGAAGCGCCCGCGGGCCGGCAGGGCGGCGGGCGCGCGCGGGGGCGGTCAGGGCCGGGGCGGCGGACGCGGCGCCCAGCCGCGCGTGCGGAAGGCACTACTCGCCTGGGCGGACACGCGAAATGGCCAGGCGCAGCACGCCTTCACGTCGCACGCGCTGGCGATCATCGAGCGGCTCGGCTACGACTCGGGCCTCTGGGACACGTTCATCCGTACCGACTCGCACATCATCTTCAATCAGGCGCAGAAGACCGACGGGACGCCGGCGAGCGGCGGGCCGAGCTTGACGAGCGTCGACGGCATCTTCTTCCTCGGCCATCGCGACGTGCCGATCGACCGACGCGCAGAAGGCTGAGCTCGTCGCGTTCGTGCGCGGCGGCAAGGGCTTTGTCGCGGCGCACACCGGTCTCACGGCGTTCGAGTCGTGGCCGGAATTCGGCGAGATGCTGGGCGCCAAGTACGGCGGACACCTCTACACGGGGCCAGGCCGGGTGACGAGCGAGCAACCGAATCACCCCGTCGTCAGACACTGGGGCAACGCGTTCGACTACAGCGACGAGTACTACCGCGCCAACGAGCTCTCACGCGAGAAGGTTGATGTGCTGCTGCGCTTCGAATCCGGCGAGCGCCCCATCGTCGAAACTTCCCGCCGACGGCGACTTTCCCCTCGTGTGGACCAAGATGTACGGCGATGGACGCGTGGTCTACAGTTCGCTCTCTCACAGCACTGAGGCATGGGACATTCGGAAAATGCAGATCATGATGTTCGAGGCGATCAAATGGTCGCTCGGACTGAGCGACGCGCCCGTGCAGCCGCACGGAAAGCGCTGAGGGAGCTTCTCGTGACCAGCCGACGAATGAGTCTGCTGACGGCCGTGGCGATCGCGGCCATCGGCCTCCCGATGCTCGGCGCGGTGCCGCTGTCAGGCGCCCAGGCGCCGACTCGCCTGAGGATCCTCGTCGTCCACGGCCCGAATCTCAATCTGCTCGGCCGGCGCGAGCCGCAGATTTACGGCACCACCACCCTCGATCAGATCAATACCCATCTCGGCAGCCTGGCGAAAGAGATCGGCGTCGAGCTCGTCACGATGCAATCGAATTCGGAGGGTGCGATCGTGGACGGCTTCCAACAACACATGGATGATGTGGATGGCGCGTTGATCAATGCGGCCGGCCTGACGTTCAGCAGCGTCTCGATTCACGACGTCATCAAGGCCATGCCCTTCCCGGTGATCGAAGTGCACATCTCCAATCTCGCGACGCGCGACGAGATCCACCGGCATTCCATCCTGACGGCAGCGGCCCGCGGCTCCGTCATGGGTCTTGGATGGCGCTCCTACACGGCCGCGCTTCGCGCCGTGGTCGAGATCGTTCGTGAGGAGAGGGCCGCGAAGCGCTGAAGCCCGCGCCTGAACCTGAACGCCGTTCGTCGTGACGCTTGTCAGTGCCGGACGGGGGCCTACAATCGCCCCACCGCGCGAGGAGGAGGGCACAATGCGATTGACGCGACGGGAGTTAGGCCGGCTCGCGCTCGCAGGCGCTCCGGACTGGCGTTCGGCGGAGGGCCGCGCCGCCGCACCGGTCGGGCCGCAATCCGCGGCGCCGCCCAACCGCTCCCACATCAGCGGCGTGCAGTTCGGCCTCCAGCCATTTTGCTATCACGATCTCGCGATGACCCGCGAGAATCGTCCGACGCTCATCAAGCGGCTCGTCGAGAACGGGCTCGGTATGGTCGAGCTGCACGCGACGTGGGTCGAACCGCGGTTCAACGCGCCCGGCGTGACCGCCGACGCCGCCCGCGAGAAACTGCGCGAATGGCGCCTCAACCCGCCCGCCGGCTACTACCGAGACATCAAGCAGGAGTTCGACACGGCGGGCATCAGCCATCTTCACCTACTACGTGAACATGAACGACAGCTACACCGACGCGGAGATCGACGCGACGTTCGCGGCCGCGAAAGTGCTCGGCGCCAAGGGATGCGTTGGTTCGCAGGGGTTGCGCGTCTCGAGACGACTCTCGGCGTTTCCAGGAAAGCACGGCATGTTCCTGGGCCTGCACAATCACGACAATCTCTCGGATCCTGATGCGCTCAACACCGAGGCCAGCTTTCGTGACGGGACTCGCCTTTTCGCCGGACGTCAAGGCGACGCTGGACGTTCGACACTTCACCGCGGCGAATGGCGACTGCCTCGGATTCCTCGAACGCCACCACGCACGGACCTCGAGCGTCCATCTCGGGGATCGCCGAAAGAACAACGGCCGCAGCACGCCGTTCGGCGAAGGCGATGCGCCGATCATCGAGCTGCTGCGCCTGATTCGCGACAATCAATGGCCCATCGTCGTGCTGCTGGAGTTCGAGCACGGCACACTGCGCACGCAGGTCGACGAGGTGCAGCTCATGTTCGACTACTGCAAGCGGGCGCTCGCCTAAGCGCCGACGACCGTTTCGAAGGAGCACCATGCGGCACGATCGGCGCCTCGCTGTGTTTCTGTTGGCTGTGCTGGCCGCGGCGCCCGTCGTCGCGGCGCAGTCAGGAGCCCGGCCCGGCTACGACTACGAGTACCTCGGTGCGCCGCTCGCCGACCCGGTGTTGCAGTACAGCAAGGAAACGTACGTGATGTTCGGCTGTGCGTACTGTCACGGTTTGAACCTGACACCTCGCGGCGAAGCCACCGACCTCAGGCGGTCGGTCATCGTCGGCCGGGATCAGAACGCGAATCTGATCGGGCCGCTCCTTCGCGCCGGCATTCCTCAGACCGCGAAACTCTCGCCGATGCCTCAGTTCTCGGATTTGAGCGAGCAGCAGATCGCAGCCATCGCGCGCTGGATCCATTACGCGCGTCAGCGCGCCCGATACGAGGAGCTCGCTGGAACGCCGGCGCCACCTGGAGACGCCGGGGCCGGCCGCGGACAGTTCGCCCAGGCGTGCGCCTCGTGCCACTCGGCTGAGCGCGATCTGGCCGGCATCGGCCGGAAGTACGACGCCGCCACGTTGCGGGCGCAGATTCTCGATCCGAAGGGGCTCAGCCTCGGTCCCTTCATACCGGTTGGACCGGTTGCGCGACGCCCGTATCGGCGCCGGACGTGAGCGGCATCAGGCACAGTTGGAAAACTATTCCGCGGCGGAACTCGCCAATCTCGTGGCGTACCTGCAAAGCGTCCAGTAGGTGACGCTACGGCACTCGGGACGCGAGATCCGGCCGGTGAGGTCCGCCACCACCGGTAGCAGGAATCGCGAAATTCACCCGACTACTCTTGTGACTGACTGGAGGCGCGGGAGGGAATCGAACCCTCGCATGGCGGTTTTGCAGACCGCCGCGTTGCCACTTCGCCACCGCGCCCTGCCAAAAGTGGTCGGGTGAATCATTCACAAAAATAATTCACCCGACTAGTTCTTATCGCCCTGGCGTGTAAATCTGGTCGAACGTGCCGCCGTCGGCGAAATGGGCTGCCTGCGCTTTCTGCCAGCCCCCGTACGCCTCGTCGATAGTGAACAGCTCGAGGTTAGCGAACACCCCCGCGTGACGGGCCGCGACCTGCGGGTCGCGCGGCCGGTAGTAGTGCTTCGCGACCAGTTCCTGCCCTTCGGGCGTGTACAGGAACAGCAGGTAGGCCTCAGCCAGCGCGCGCGTGCCCTTCCTGTCGGCCACCTTGTCCACGACCGCCACGGGCGGCTCGGCCAGGATCGACGTCGGCGGCACGACAATCTCGAAACCGTCGCCGGCCTCCCTGCGCGCCAGATGGGCTTCGTTCTCCCACGCCAGCAGCACGTCCCCAATCCCGCGCTGGACGAACGTCGTCGTCGAACCGCGCGCGCCCGAATCGAGGACCGGCACGTTCTTGTAGAGACGCTTCACGAAGTCGCGGACACTGGCATCCGTCGAGTTCGGCAGCCGCCGGGCGTATTCCCAGGCGGCCAGATAGTTCCACCGCGCGCCGCCTGACGTCTTGGGGTTCGGCGTGATGACGCTGATGCCTGGTTGGACCAGATCGCCCCAATCCTTGATGCCCTTGGGATTCCCCTTCCGTACCGAGGAACACAATCGTGGAGGTGTAGGGCGCGCTGTTGTTAGGCAGGCGCGACTGCCATGTGGTGTCGAGCAGGCCGGACTTCGCGACCGAGTCGATGTCGAACGCCAGCGCAAGCGTGACGACGTCCGCCTCGAGCCCGTCGATGACCGCGCGCGCCTGCGATCCTGACCCGCCATGCGAATGACGAACTGTGACCGTCTGGCCCGTCTTGTCCAGCCAGCTCTTTGCGAAGACCTTGTCGACCTCCTCGTAAAGCTCCCGCGTTGGGTCGTACGACACGTTGAGGAGCGATGGTGCCGGACCCCCTGCACCCCCTGCGGACTCCGCGGGTGCTCCCCCGCCGCACGAAGCAAGCCCCAACGCCAGCCACACCACTGCATACACGCGATATCGCACAGTCTCTCCGTCCGTTTGTCAGTTTTCAGCGTCCGCCGACGGCTACCCGCAAGGTCAGGCCAACCGTCCGACTGTCTCCCGGCTGACCGACGATCAGCCCGGTGTTTCCGGGAGCGGCCGTCAGGAGCTCGTAGTAGTCCTTGTTCAGAAGGTTACGCGACCAGAGGGCGAGCTGCCAGCCTTCCGCCCATCGGAACCCGATGCGCGCGTTCAGCAGGGAGTATCCGTCAACGAAGAGATATTGCGACGCCGTAGCGCTCGACGAGAAGTCCGAGCGGTAGCTCGTGTCGAATCCAACGAACGCATGGCCGGCCTCGCCGAAGAGCGTCGCCGTCTTGGCGTACTCCCCGCCCAGCGAGAACGCCCACTTCGAGATGCCGGGCAGCACGGAGCCCGAGATGTCCTTCACCTGTGGTCCGCCGGTGTCTTCGAGCGGCGGTGGCGCATCCGGGAACGAGACGTAGATACCGTCGGTGTACGCGCCGGCGCCGTAGAACGACAGGCTGCTGCCGACACGAGCCGCAGCGTCGAACTCGACGCCGCGCACACGCACCTTGTCCGCGTTGGCGAGGTATCCGCGCAAGACGCCAACGCCGGCATTGACGACCTGCGCTTGGAAATCCTTGATGTTGCTGTTGTAGACGGAGAGATTCGCGGTGACTCCGGCAAACGGCGTCGTCTTCACGCCGAACTCGACGTGGTCCACGTCCTCCGGCAGCACGGTCGCCGCCGACAGCACCGGATTGCCGAGCGCATCGCTCGGCACGCCGTTGAGGTTCAAGCCGACCGACTTGAACGTCTTGGCATACGTGCCGTAGGTGTTCACGGCCTCCGCGAGCTTGTAGGCGACCGTGAACTGTCCAGACAGGTTCGTGTCGTCAACGTCGGTCGCGTACCTCTGCGGAGCCAGCACCGACCGTTGCAGGGCGATCAGCGCCGGGTCGGTCGTCTGCAGCCCGCCGTAGATCTGCTGATCGAAGTCCACCTTCTTGTCGTCGTAGTTCAACCGTAAACCCGGCAGAATGCGAAGCCGGTCGGTCACCCTCCACTCGACCTGTCCAAACACCGCCGCGCTCAGGTTGTCGAACGCGAGGTACTGATTGAACCCATAGCCGTCGAGCAGGCCAGGCGTCAAGGCCGCCTGGGTCGGCGCCAGCAGATACCTGGCCGCGGCCAATCCGTGCTCCTGTTTGAACGTTGGATCCGAATCGATGGTCTGGTAGAACCCGAAGACCCCGGCCACGAGATTCACTTTGGACGAAAGGGTGCCGGCGTAACGCACTTCCTGCGTCCACTGCCGCTGCTTCGACGGAGCCGCGGAGACCGTCGTGATCGGCAGACCGATGAAGTCGCGATCGTTCGACGGGTTCCAGTCCCAGTACCGCCACGAGCTCACCGATGTCAGCAAGCCAGACGACACCTTCCGGTCGTAGGTGAGCGCTGCGCCGCCCAGGTCCTGATATGACCGCATCGGAGTGTCCACGTCGGTCACCCGATCGAATGCGTTGAAACTTGGCGCGGTGTACTTCAGGTCGGCTGCGATCTGCTCGTACTGCCGGTTCGCGGGACGGAGGGTTGGCGCGACGCCGGCGACCACTTGCGTGTAGCCCTCCGGACGCTGACGGGTGTAGTCGGCGGTCAGCGTCCAGACACTCTTGTCGGTCGGCGTCACCAGGAGCTGTCCCCGTACGCCCAGATTGTTCAGGTCGTTCACGTCGTCCTGCGTCCGCGTGTTCTCCAGCAGACCGTCACGCTGGGTGCCCGAGAACGAAATCCGGCCGGCGATCTTGTCGGTCAAGGGCCCTGTGACCGAGGCTCTGGCCTGGACGAATCCGTAGCTGCCGTAGTTCAACTCGAACTCGGTATCCGGCGTGAAGCTTGGTTTCCGCGTCGTGATGTTGATCGCTCCTGCAGTGGTGTTCTTGCCGAAGAGCGTGCCCTGCGGTCCGCGGAGTACTTCAATCCGCTCCACGTCGAGGAAGTCGGCGGTGGCCGCCGCCGGCCGCGCGTAGAAGGCGCCGTCGATGTAGAGGCCAACCCCTGGCTCGAGGCCGTCGTTTGTCAATCCGAACGGGGAGCCGAGCCCACGGATCTGCACCGACGAATTGCGCGGATTCGTTGAATAGAACTGGACGGTGGGAATCTGCTCCTTCAGCCGGTTGACATTGAACGCGCCGGCGTCCGCGACGATGTCGCCGCCCAACACCGAGACCGGAATCGGGACGTCCTGCACTTCCTCCTCGACGCGGCGAGCGGTTACGACGATGCCCTCCGTGACCCGCTGCGGGACGAGCGCCACGTCAACGGCCACGGCCTGACCGGCCGTCGACCGCCTGGCGGCGAACGGCCGTTTCGAATCCGTCGAAGATCGCTTCGACGCGGTATCGCCCGGCGCTCAAGTCCGCCGCGCGATAGATTCCCTGATCGTTCGTCACCGCCTCGATCCGCGACTGGTTGTCCTCGTTGACGACGCGAACGATGGCGCCGGGGATCCCAATCCCGGATGAATCGCGGACAGTTCCGCTGATGGCGCTCGTGCCGGACTGCGCACTCGCGACCGAAGATGCGAGCGCAAGAACCAGCGCTCCGACGAACCCGACAAGCCTGCGTGACATCAAACACACTCCAGCCGGCCAGACAGACCAGCACCTAGGCCGGCGTCGCTCAGGACGCACGGCGAACTCTTCAAGAACGGGAAATGCGTGGGATCAGCCGATCGACGAGGCAATGAAGCCGGTCGTCGGCCTGCTACAGGCTCGGCAACAGCAGCGGGACCGGAGGGCGGTCATGCCGCTCCCCAACGCAAGGTTGGGGCCGGGTCAGCTCTATTGAAATTCCCTGGGAAATCAGTGTCAGCCCGTCGTGCTATTAGATATGCTATTTTATGGGCTTGTCAGTTGACGGTTTTTCCATGATATGTCACAGCGCGTAAAAGTCGCCACGGCGCGTCCGCTCTCTTCGGATGAGCTGATCAACGGCAGCGCGCGGCAGGATGAGGAACGCCTGATTGGCGGCGACACGGGGTTAGCCGCGGTCATGGCACGCGCCCGCATGGTCTCGCGCAGCAGCGCGCCGGTGCTCCTCTTTGGGGAGACCGGTACCGGCAAGGAGATCATCGCGCGCGCCGTCCACGAGCACTCCCCGTACAGGAGTGGCCCGTTCCGGCGGGTGAACTGCGGCGCCATTGCGTCAGAACTGATTGACTCCGAGCTCTTCGGCCATGAGGCCGGCGCCTTCACCGGCGCGGTCGCCCGCAGGAAGGGCTGGTTCGAGCAGGCCGATGGCGGGACGCTCTTTCTCGACGAGGTCGGCGAGCTCGCACTGGCCGCCCAGATTCGACTGCTTCGCGTCGTCCAGGACGGCGAGGTCGTGCGTGTCGGCGGCGAACGTCCTGTGCGCGTCGACGTCCGGATCGTTGCGGCCACGCATCGCGATCTGCCGGCGATGGTGGAGGCGCAGACGTTTCGTGAAGACCTGTACTACCGCCTGTCGGTGTTTCCGATTGTCATCCCGCCGCTCCGTGACCGCCCCAGCGACATCCGCGCGTTTGCGGAATACTTCGCGGAGCGCGCGGCGAACCGGTTCGGCCTCCGACCGGTCCCGGTATCCGACGATGACGTCCGGATGCTGGCGGCCTATCGCTGGCCCGGCAACGTCCGCGAGATGGCCGCGGTCATGGATCGGGCGGTGCTCGTGGGCCAGGGCCGGACCCTCAGCATTCCAGCGGCGCTGGGCCAGAACCAGATGCCCCAGATGGCGACGAGCTCGCCCGTGGCTCATGTGACCGACGCGCCGACCCCGGGCCGCATCGAACCGCTGGACGTGGTGATGAAACGACACATCGAGGCCGCGCTTCGCGACGCGCACGGCCGCGTGGAGGGCCCGCATGGCGCCGCGCGGGTTCTACGAATCAACCCCCACACGCTGCGCGCGCGCATGCGAAAGCTCCGTATCGACTGGCGCGCGTTCCGTTCGGCGGAGCTCAGCTGAGGACCGTGAGATGGGCATAGAGGTTCGACAGGTCACGAAGCGCTTCGGACAGTTCACGTCCCTGAAGGACGTCAGCTTCTCGGTCGCGTCCGGCGAGCTGGTCGCGCTGCTGGGCCCGTCCGGCTCTGGCAAGACGACCCTGCTTCGGATCATCGCCGGCCTCGAAAGCCCCGATGCGGGCACGGTGCTCTTCGAAGACGAGGACGCCACGACCCGCAGCGCCAAGGACCGGCGCGTCGGCTTCGTGTTCCAGCACTATGCCCTGTTCAGACACATGACCGTCTTCGAGAACGTCGCGTTCGGCCTGCGCGTGCGGCCGCGCGCGGAACGCGTGGCCGAGGCGGTGATTCAGGATCGTGTCCAAAGCCTGCTCAAGCTCGTCCAGCTCGACTATCTGGGCGGACGCTATCCGCGACAGCTCTCGGGCGGTCAGCGCCAGCGCGTCGCCCTGGCGCGGGCGCTGGCGGTCGAACCGCGCGTGCTCCTGCTCGACGAGCCGTTCGGCGCGCTCGATGCCAAGGTCCGCCAGGAATTGCGGCGCTGGCTGCGCCGCCTGCACGACGACATTCACCTGACGAGCGTCTTCGTGACGCACGACCAGGAAGAAGCCCTCGAGCTCGCCGATCGCGTCATCGTCATGAACGAGGGCCGCATCGAACAGCAAGGCAGCCCGGGCGAGATCTTCGACAGCCCGGCGACGTCGTTCGTGATGAACTTTCTCGGCAGCGTCAACATCTTTCACGGCCGCGTGGAAAGCGGGCGGGCCGTCCTCGGGCCGCTGGCGCTCGACTACCCGGAGCATCAAAGCGCCACGCCTCAGGCCGCGGCCGGGTACGCGCGCCCGCACGAGCTCGCGGTCGGACGAACCGACGATGGCGGCGGACTCTGGGCGCGCGCTCACCGCGGTGAACACCCCGGGGGCATCGTCAAGATGGAGCTCACGGATCCTGACGGCCATCTCATACGCGTCGAGCTCGGCGCGCGACGCATACGCCGCGCTGGCCCCGACCGTTGGCGAGCGGCTGTACGTCCGGCCGCGCACCCTGAGGATCTTCCTCACGCCCGCCTGAGCGCGCGCGTACGGCGTTATTCTGTCGGCACCCTTCATGGCTCAGGGTGACGACGAACTGACCCGAACGCCCGGCTCGTCCGAGCCTTCCGACCGATGCCGCCGACCACGCGCGAACCTGGGGTGAGTTCCGGCTGATCAGCGAGCTCGGACGCGGCGGTTTCGGCCGCGTCTATCACGCGTGGGATCCCACGCTGACCCGCGACATCGCCCTGAAGGTCGTGAGGCTGCCCGATGCCACGCGCGGCCGCCGACCGCGCTTCACGAAGGGCGCATGCTCGCGCGCGTTCGCCATCGCAACGTCGTGACCGTGTACGGCGCCCAGCAGATCGGCGAAGAAGTCGGCGTGTGGATGGAGCTGATTCGCGGACGGCACCTGCTCGCAGCTCGTGCGCGAACAGGGCCCGATGGGCGCCGAAGAAGCGACCGTCATCGGCATCAGCGTGTGCCAGGCGCTGGCGGCCGTCCATGCCGCCGGACTGCTCCACCGCGACATCAAGGCCAACAACGTCATGCGCGAGTCCGGCGGCCGCATCGTCCTGATGGACTTCGGCGCCGGCCGCGAGAGCGGGTCCGGCGATGGCTGGCGATCTGGCGGGAACGCCTGTCTACATGGCGCCGGAGGTCCTCCGCGGCGGACCCGCTTCGCCCAGCCTCGGATCTTTACAGCGTCGGCGTCCTCCTGTTCTACGTGATCACGGGCGAGTATCCGGTCGTCGGCCAGTCGATGCTGGAGTTGTCGCTGGCGCACCAGCGCGGAGAGCGTCGCCTGCTGGCGGATCGGCGGCCGGACCTGCCGGACGGTTTCGTGCGCGCCGTCGAACGCGCACTCGCGCCGTCGCACCAGAACCGGCCGTCGAGCGCCGGTGCAATGATGCGCGACCTGGCGAACGCGCTGCCGAGCTCCCAGCCCTGGGAGACGGCGCCTCACCAGGTCGATCTCCTGCCGACACCGAGAGGCCGCGGTCCGATTGCCCTGCTGCCTGAATCGCCGTCGGCTTCGCCCCAGCCAGCAAGCCCCGCTCCTCGTCTGGCTTGGCCGCGGCATCGCCGCGGTTCTCGTCATCGGGCTCTTCGGCACGATGACGTCGATGGCGTTTGACCAGTCGCTCGGGACGGGATACGAACGACTCGACAGAGTCACTTGCGACTGGTGGCTGTTCGGCGCGCGATCACTGGTGTGGCCAGCCATTCTGAGCGTCGTGGTGATCATCAGCGGCCGCCTGCTCATCACCGTCTGGCGTGGCTTGGTGCAGCGTGATTCCAGCCGAAAGACCGTGGAGCGATCGGTGTCGGCTCGTTGTGCCGACGTCGTGAGACAACTGGGCGCGGCATCGGTCCCGTCGCCGCGCTCCCAATGGCTGGTTCTGCTCCAGGTCGTCGCGCTAATCGTCGTGTGGCGCCGCTTCGTTCCGATGATCGAGGCCGTGACCTATCCCGGTACGGTTGATGCCAGTCGGCTTGAGCTCCTGTCATCGGCCAGTATGGAACCGGTGTATTTCCAGTCCGCGGCCGCGTTGCTCGTGTTCGGGATGGGATTCAGCTGGTACCGGCTCCTGTCGACGCCGAATGCCCGGTCTGCCATTCACTGGAGCACGCTCGCCGCGGGCGCGGCCGTGCTCGTCATTGACGCTGCTGATGCTCGTCGTGCCCTATCGGATGCTGTACCACAACGAGATGCCCCGGGTGATGGTGGGCGACGGAGCGCTGCTACCGGCTCGGCGTTCATGACGAGCAAGTGTTGCTATACTGCCCCGACCTCCAGCACCCCGAGTCACGACTCGCCGACGAATCGCTACGTGGTGATGCACCGGTATCACCGAGAACATCTTTTCGCGCCGCGGCTGCCTCGCTGATTCGTGCTCCCGGGCGGGACGCTTGGAGACGACTGATGAAGAAGACGGCTGTCCTGATCGCTCTCATCGCCCTCGCCTTCGTGCACGTCGTGCTGCGCGTCCGGCTTAAGCGCAGGCCGGCATCATTCGTTGGCTTGAGAAGCTCAGCGGGCCGGGCGGCTTTACCGGGTTCGGATATGAGTTCTTCCCGCTCTGCTATGGCAAGAAGAATGGCGATCACTCGACTCGGCACCGTGACGTCGGAAGTCAGCGACAGCAGAGTCGTTCGCTGCGGATCTGAATTGCCGCGGATTCCACCGCGACGGGCGGCTTCTGATGGGCGGCTTCCAGGTCGCCCATCTGAAGGGCGCGAACAACCTCCAGTACGACGAGTCCGTGCCGGCTCGATCGACCGAGTCGGTCGAAGCGATTCTGGTTCATGGGGACGGTCGATACCGGCATCGGCCACCGGGCCTTCGATGCCGGCGCTGGCGCAGGATTCGTTCGCTATCTACGGCATGCCAGCCGTTCCTTTCAACCACCCGATCTATCACGCTGCGGCTGACGTTCAAGCCGCTGGCGTTGGAGCGCAGAAGCCCGCCCTTGTTCCCCCAAGCGATCCGCGTACAGGGCGGCGGTCCTCGATCGCTACAAGGAGGATGCGCTGCAAGTGCGCTTGGAGATGAACGTGGTGCCAGGCGGCATCGACGACGCGTGACTTCGGCGCAATCCCGGGAACGTTTCCGCGAGACCTCGACTGGAAGTCTACGCGTGCGCTGGTCGATTGCCGTCAACCTCGGCAATCTCTTCAAGTGGTAGGAACCTTTCCTGGTCGACTTCTCACTTCTAACTTCCAACTTGTCGGTGTCTCATTCCCCCAGGTACGCCTCTCGGACCCGAGCGTCGCTGGCGACGTCGGACGCCGTGCCGCTCGAGGATGATCGATCCCGTCTCGAGCACGTAGGCGCGGTCGGAGTGCTTGAGGGCCGCGCGGGCGTTCTGCTCGACGAGCAGCACGGTCGTGCCCGCGGCCTTGATCTCGTCGATGGTCGCGAAGATCGTCTGGCAGACAATCGGCGCGAGGCCGAGCGACGGCTCGTCGAGCAGCAGCACGCGCGGCCGCGACATGAGCGCGCGCGCGATCGCCAGCATCTGCTGCTCGCCGCCCGACAGCGTGCCCGCTCGCTGCTTGATCCGCTCCTTGAGCCGCGGGAAAGAGCGTGAAACCGCGCTCGAGGTCCTCGCCTGATGCGCGCGCTTGTCCGGACGCCACGTACGCGCCCATCTCGAGGTTCTCGAGCACGGTGAGGTTCCCGAACACGCCACGGCCTTCGGGAACCATCGACAGACCGCGCGGGACGAGCGTGTGCGCCGGCGCGCCGGTGATGTCCTGCGCCGTCGAGCTCGATGCGCCCGGTCCGCGGCGCCAGCAGGCCCGTGATCGCACGAAGCGTCGTGGACTTGCCGGCGCCGTTCGCGCCAATCAGCGTGACGACCTCGCCGGCGCGGACCTCGATCGAGACGTCGCGCAGCGCGTGAATCGCGCCGTAGAACACATCCACGTGCTCGACCTTGAGGATCGGTCCCGAGGGCTGGACTAGCCGGCGCCAAGATAGGCCTCGATGACGTCTGGATTCTTCTGAATCTCGGCCGGCGTGCCGATCGCAATCGCCTCGCCGTGGTCGATGACCTGGACCGATTTCGCAGATGCCCATCACGACCTTCATGTTGTGCTCGACGAGGAGCGACGGTCAGCGCGAACTCGTCGCGAATCCAGCGGATCAAGCCCATGAGGTCCTGCGACTCCTGCGGGTTCATGCCGGCGGCCGGCTCGTCGAGCAGGAGCACGCGAGGCTCGGTGGCGAGCGCCCGCGCGATCTCGAGCCGGCGCTGGCTGCCGTACGGAAGGCTGGTGGCGTTTTCGTCGGCCAGCCCGTCGAGGTCGAAGATCTTCAGGAGCTCCATCGCGCGCGCCGGGTCGCGCGCTCTTCGCGCATGATGCCTCGGCGTGCCGAGCACCGCGTCGGCGAGCGTCTGGCGCGACCGGAGGTGCCGCGCCGCCATCACGTTTTCGAGCACCGTCATGTCCGAGAACAGCCGGATGTTCTGGAAGGTCCTCGTCATGCCGAGCTTGGCGATCTCGAACGGCTGCCGGCCGCCAATCTGCCGGCCCTCGAGCAGGATGTCGCCCTCGGTCGGGTCGTAGACGCCGGTCAGCAGGTTGAAGACGGTCGTCTTGCCCGCGCCGTTCGGGCCGATCAGGCCGTACAACGCGCCGCGGCCGACGTCCATCGTCAGGTCCTTCACGGCCGTCAGCCCGCCAAAGCGCTTCGTGACGGCCTGCAGAACCGCGCGAGCATCACGGTCGCCGAGCGTGGACGATCGCGGCCGCTCGATGTGCTTCGTGGTCGCCCTCGCCTGGCGCCGCGACCACGGAAACCAGTCCCAGCCGATCTCCTTGCGACCGAGCAGGCCCTGCGGCCGGAAGATCATGAGCAGGACGAGCAGGAGCGCATAGATGACCATGCGCAGGCCCGGGAACTGCTGATCGAACGTCCGCAGCGCCTCGGGCAGGATGGTCAGAATCGTCGCACCGACCACGGCGCCCGTCGTCGATCCGATGCCCGCCGAGCACGATCATCACGACGATCTCGATCGACTTCACGAAGTTCAGGTTCTGCGGATTGAGCGGATTCGCGAAGAGCTGTCCCGACAGGCCGCCGGCGACGCCCGCCAGCGCCGCGCTGATCACGAACGCCAGGACCTTGTAGCGCGTGGTGTTGACGCCCATCGCCTCGGCGGCAATCTCGTCGCCGCGGATCGTCGCCAGCGCGCGGCCGAACGTGGACGCCGCGATGTTGCGGACGATCACGATCGTCATGACGGCCATCGCGAAAATCCAGAAGAAGTTCGTGATGGGAATCGCGTCGGTGAACCCGGTCGCGCCGCCGACCGCCGGGATGTTCAGGATGATGACGCGGATGATCTCGCCGAAACCGAGCGTGACGATGGCGAGGTAGTCGCCCTTGAGGCGAAGCGACGGCACGCCGACCGCGAGGCCGGCGATGGCTGCGGCAACGGCGCCGGCCCCGAGGCTCACCACCATGGCGATCGAAGCGCCCGACGGGATCGGTGACCGTGCTGCCGGCGAGCCCCGCCATCGCATCGCCGTGGTACACCGTCACGTACGTCGCCGTGTATCCGCCGACCGCCATGAACCCGGCGTGGCCGATCGAGAACTGTCCGGCCAGCCCGTTGATGAGGTTCAGGCTGACGGCCAGCGTGATGTTGATGCCGATGAGGTTGACGATGCGGGCGTAGTACGGATTGACGAAGAAGTCGCCGACGCCGTGCTCGAAGATCTGGTTGAGGACGAGCAGGGCGGCGATCGTGCCGAGCCCGGCTGCCAGCTTTCGGGTCAGCCTCATGCGCGGCTAGACCTTCTCGGTCACGGTCGAGCCCATGATGCCTGCGGGCCGGATGAGCAGGATCAGGATCAGCACGGCGAACGCCACGGCGTCGCGGTAGGTCGAGTACGCGGTCGCGCTGATCGACGTCTCCATGAGGCCGATCAGCATCCCGCCGATCATCGCGCCCGGAATGTTGCCGATGCCGCCAAGCACGGCCGCGACGAACGCCTTGAGCCCGGTCATCAGCCCCATCAAGCGGATCGATTCGCGGAATGGCCAGCGCGACGAGCACGCCGCCGACCGCCGCGAGCGCCGACCCGAGGGCGAACGTGAACGCGATGACCCGGTCCGTGTTGATGCCCATCAGCTTCGCCACGGCCAGGTTGTAGCGACGTCGCCCGCATCGCCTTGCCGATCCGCGTCCGGTGAACGATGAACTCGAGGCCGAACATCACGATGACCGACATCACGATGATGAGCAGGCTCTGGTTGGTGATCTGCGCGCCGCCGAACGCGTAGGTCTCGGACCGGATCATCTGCGGGAAGAACCGCGGGGAGGCGCCGAAGACGACCTGGCCGCCGTACTCGAGCAGGAGCGACACGCCGATGGCGGTGATGAGCGACGACAGGCGCGAGTGGTGCCGGACGGGCCGGTACGCCAGCCGCTCGATCAGGATGCCGATGAGCGCGCAGATCGCCATCGCACCGATGGTGACGGCGATCATGCCGGGCACCGACGGGTTCGCGTCGAGCTGGAGTGCGTTCGCCAGAAAGTACCCCGCAAACGCGCCGAGCATGTACACGTCGCCATGCGCGAAATTGATCAGCCGCAGCACGCCGTACACCATCGTGTAGCCCGAGCGCGATGAGCGCGTAGATCGACCCGAGCGAGAGCCCGTTGACGATCTGCTGAAGCAGCGTATCCATAAGGGACGGGTCAGAGCCCTTTTCCACAGAATCGGCCCAGAAGGGGACAGAGCTCGCCGCGGAGCTCTGTCCCCTTTTGGCCCGGAATCTGTGGAAAAGGGCTCGTGACCCTCTGTAACTCGGATTCACGGTGGTCTTGTAGACGAACTTCACGTCGCCGTTGACGAACGTCACTTCCTGGACGACGGCGGGCTTGTCGACGTTGCGCTGCGCGTTCATCTTCAGCCGGCCGGTCACCCCGGGCACGTCGGCTGACGCGAGCATGTCGCGCACGCGCGCGCCCTCGGTGGAGCCGGCGCGCGTGATGGCATCGGCCAGCACCTTGACCGAGTCGTAGCCGAGCGCCGCAATCGAGTCCGGCTCCTTGCTTGAACTTCGCGCGATACGCCTTCACGAAGTTCTGGACGACCGGGTCGGGGTTGTCCCCGGAATAGTGGTTCGAGATGAACGTGTTCTTGCAGCGCCTCGCGGCCGTTCTTCAGCGAATCGCCTACCCAGCCGTCGCCGCCGAGGATCGGCATGTTCATGCCGAGCTCACGCGCCTGCCGGACGATGATGGCGGCCTCCTGGTAGTAGCCGGTCGCGAAAATCGCGTCCGGCTTCTGCTCGCGAATCTGCGTCAGAACCGCGCGGAAGTCGGCGTCGCGCCGAGCTGTAGCTCACCGGCGCGCAGCACCGTGCCCGCCGGCGCTCTTGAAGTGCTCGGTGATCGCGTCGGTCAGACCGACCGAATAGTCCTGCTGAATGTCGGTCAGGATCGCGACTCGCCGCGCCTTCAGATCGTTGTAGGCGAACTTCGCGAGCACTTCGCCCTGAAACGGGTCGATGAAGCAGACGCGGAAGATGTAGTCGCCGACCGCGGTTACCTTCTCGTTCGTCGAGGCCGGCGTGATCATCGGCACCTTGTACCGCTGCGCGACCGGCGCGGCCGCCAGCGTCCGCCGGCTGGCCACCTCGCCGATGACCGCGACGACCCGGTCCTGCGTGACGAGCTTGGTCACGGCGTTCGACGCTTCTTCAGGCCGGCTCTGGTCGTCCTCGACGAGCATGCCGAATCCTCCGCCCGCTGAGCAGGCCGCCGGCGTTGTTGATTTCTTCGACCGCCAGCTCGGCGCCCTCCCTCGACGACTGCCCGAACGACGCGCCGTCGCCCGTCAGCGACCCGTAGAACCCGACGAGGATGTCGCCCGTCGTTGGCGTGGATCCGCCGTCGGACCGGCGTTCGCAGGCGGCACCAAGAACAACGACCGCTCCCGCGAGAATCACGGCAGACAGCGAGCGGAAGCGGAAACACAGCGGTCATCATCACCTCGAGTGAGTGCGGCGACAGCGCTTGAACAGTGTACATCAGCCCAGCGTCTCGATCCACCGCGCGCTGCCGGGCGATGCGCTCGGGTCGGTCGCTCGCGAAACGGCCGACCGCGGCGAAGATCGAGGCCGCGTCGAGGTGGCTTCGGCGATGACGTCGGCCTCGGTGCCACCCGTCAGCCACTGGTTGTCCCAGTCGGACGTGAGCGAATAGTCGTCGGTCAGCGGCCCGACGTTCTTCAGCGGCCACACCGGCGCGTGCCGGTGCTCACGAACATCGAGATCGGCGAGCGCCTCAGGCGGGAGCACCGACGTTCCGGTACGCCTCCGGCTGGCGATCGAACAGCTCCTCGCTGATCGCCGCGACGATCTTCACGTTGATACCGGCCTCGTCGAGCTTCGGCAGCACCTTGACGAGGTTGAAGGTCGAGCTCGAGCCCTGCGCGACGACGTAGCCGTGCCGGGCCTTGCCAGGCGCGAAGTCGCGGATGACGTAGAAGCCCTTCGCGGCGGCCGTCAGGTCGCGTGTCGGCGAACGTGCTCCGATCGGCCACCGGGAAGTCCGGACGCGCCACTTCGATGACGATGACGCCGACCTTCTTCTCGCGGGCGGCGATCTCCGCCGCGGCGAAGTAGCCCGGCGCGACGTCGTTGTAGTCCCAGAAGCTGAGCTTGATGACCTGGCCGCGCGGGAACAGCTTCCACACCTGCGGCGAGAAGATCCCGAAGTGCGTGCGCGCGTCGGCCGCCGTCTCCGGACCGGAGTGCCCGGCCAGGATGTGCAGCACGCCCGTGCGGAACTTGCTGTCCTGGTTCTGCTGGCTCCAGACGCGCGCCGGCAGATACATGAGCGGCGTGAACGCGCCGTACGTGCCGCTGAACGCCCACACGCCGGCGAACCTGTCCGGATCGACCGAGGCGTTCTGCCCGACCAGACCGATCGCCGTCGAGGCGTTGCCCGGCCTCCTGAATCGCCGCCTTGAGCCGCGTGCCGGCCGGATTCGTCTGACGGGATCGTAGTGCCCCCACAGGTTGCCGTGCTCGAGGTTGACCGACTCGGACAGGTCGGCGGCAATCGTCAGCACCCGGTTCCCGGTGACGTAGTTCAGCCACTTGACGATCTCGGAGATCGCGCGGCGCGCACCCGCCGGCTTCGCCGGGCTTGCGGAACAGCGCGATCTTGAGCTCTTTCTCCGCGCCCGACACCGGGTTCTTGACCTTGAGCGTCTGCGGCTCGACTCGGGCAGGTTCGCCACGCGCAGCCGCTCGTCGAGGAACGGATCCCGCGTCACGTCGATGCGCAGCGGGAAATCGTCCTTGACCGTGATCGCCAATCTCGACGAGCCGATCGGCGACCCAGTCGCCGAGGCCGCTTCCGGTCGAGCACGGACATGACGACGTCGATGTTCGTCTTGAACTGGATGAGCCGCTCGCGCGTGTCGGTGACCGGCCCCTGCGCGGATGCCGGAGAACTCGACGCCGTAGCGCTCTTCGAATGTCGCCGCCAGCGCGACGAAGTAGTCGGAGTTCATCTTCATCGCGTAGGGATGGCTCGGATAGCTCACGAGCTGGTCGCCGGCGCCCGGAATCTTGCCGCCGACCGCGCCGGGCCAGTAGCCTTTGATCGTCTTCCCGTCGACGATCATCGGCCGCCGATCCTTCGGGTCCCAGTCCTCCATGCGTCTTCAGGACCTCGACGATCTGGCCGTAGTCGTGCCCGTCGGCCAGCGTGAAGACGTTCCAGCCGTACGACGTCCACTGGTCGGCCAGCCGGTAGCCGTCGAACTTCGCGTCGATCACGCCGCCAATCAGCGCGTCGTCGATGCCGGCGTTGTTGTCGGAGAACATGACCCGCAGCCGCTTGCCGACCTTGAGCGCCAGGGCCTGGGTCTTCAGCTCCTGCGCGTGCCCGGCGCACATGGCGAACTCGCCCTCGAAGGCGATGATCTTCGGCGCATCCACTGGCGCGCCGACGACGTCCCAGAACGCGGCCTTGCCGGCGGCGAGCGCGATGCCGATGCCCGATGGCCCGCCGTTGACGTCGTTCGTGACGTCGGTCGACTCGATGTGACCCGACAGCGCGCGGATGCCTCGTCCCTTCGCCTGCGCGAAGAGCGGGATGGTCGGCGAGGCCGAGGTCCGCCAGCAGTGGTCTTCAGCGCGCCGGCGCCGCGCCGGAAGCCGATGCGCGTCGACCGGCAGCATGCGCGCACCTCGGGCGCGACGTAGTAGCGCTGGTCGCCGGTCGCCTGATACTTCGCGATAGAGCGCCTGGCCGAGCACCATCCAGAGCGCGTAGCAGGTCGGCGCGCAATGGCCGGCGGCGAGCATGAACTTGTCGCCGTAGGGGTGCTTCGGGCGGCGATAGTCGTAGCGAAGGCCGCCGAGATCGGGGCCGGCCAGATGCACGGCGACGTTGTAGGGCGTGTAGGCGAGCGGGCCGCCGAAGTGCCCGGTCTGGGAGTAGTTGCCCAGGAGCACCAGGGTCATGCACGTCATGCACCCGACGTCTTCCAAGTGCTGGCGATCGGCTGCGCTCAGCCGGCCGGCCGGCGACGCCGAAACTTGAACACTCATCGTTGCGCTTCCCAACCCTTTCCTGGCCGCTCGGTCGTCAAATCGCCCGCTATTCTAGCCACGGTCCCGCCGTTTCGCCAGATCCGATGACGTCCGGCTGCGACCCTTTTCGGTATCTGGCACCTTTCAATCGACGAGCGACGGCGTGTCGGGACCAAGGAGCTATGTGGCAGCACAACTATGAACCGGTGGGCGGCAGTCTGGCGCTGTCGGCGATCGTCGCCGCGATTCCGATTCTCGTGCTGTTCTTCATGCTGGGCATCAGGCGGAAGCCCGCGTGGATGGCGGCGTCGACGCGCGCTCGGTCTCGGCGCTCGTCGTCGCGCTCGTCGGCCTACGGCATGCCGGTACAGCTCGCGCTGATCTCGGCCGTGTATGGCGCCGCGTTCGGCATCTTCCCCATCGCGTGGATTGTCTTCACCTCGATCCTGCTGTACCGGCTGGCGGTGGACACCGGCAAGTTCGAGATCATCAAGGACTCGGTCGGCGGCCTGACGACCGATCGCCGGCTGCAGGCGATGTTCATCGCGTTCTCGTTCGGCGCGTTCATCGAGGGCGCCGCGGGATTCGGCGCGCCGGTGGCCGTGTCGGGCGCCATGCTGGCCGGCCTCGGCTTCTCGCCGTTCTACGCCGCCGGCATCTGCCTGCTCGCCAACACCGCGCCGGTCGCGTTCGGCTCGATCGGCATTCCCGTCACGACGCTGGCGAACATCACGGGCACTGCCGGTGCTGTCCGCTGAGCGCGATGGTCGGCCGGCTGTGCGCGATGATCTCCGTCATCATCCCCGGCTATCTCGTCGTCGTCATGGCCGGACCGAAGCGCGCGCTCGAGGTGCTGCCGGCCATCGTGGCCTGCGGCGTGTCGTTCGCCGGCGTGCAGTTCTACGTGTCGAACTACATGGGACCCGGAGCTGACCGACATCCTGAGCTCGCTGACCTGCATCGTCGTCATGGTGCTCGTGCTGAAGTTCTGGAAGCCGAAGACCATCCTGCGGCTCGAAGGCGACAAGCCGGTCGCGGCCGCGCCGAAGCGCCACACGCCGGGCGAGATGTTCGTGGCCTGGCTGCCCTACCTGCTGCTCGTGGTCTTCGTCCTGGTGTGGGGCGAGCCGGCCGTCAAGGTGGCGATCAATCGGTTCACCGACAGCCTGCTGCCGGCGTTCGTGCCGCCAGAGCCCGAACGGTGCTGAACGGCATCATGGTGCCCGGGCTGCACAACATGATCGAGCGGATTCCGCCGGTCACCGCCAAGCCGGCGCCGTACGCGGCCGTCTACGAGCTTCAACTGGCTGAGCGCCGCCGGCACGGCCTGCTTCCTCGCGGCGATCGCCACGGCGCTGTTGCTTCGCGTGAGACCCGTCGCAGTTCGTCGGACATCTACAAGGCCACGTTCAAGCAGCTGTCGATGCCGATGGTGACGATCGCCTCGCATGCTCGCGCTCGCCTACCTGATGAACTACTCGGGCATGACGTCCACGCTGGGCCTGGCGCTCGCCGCCACGGGCTTCGCTTTTCCGTTCTTCAGCGCCGTGCTGGGCTGGCTCGGCGTGTTTCTCACGGGCAGCGACACGTCCGCCAACGCGCTGTTCGGCAACCTGCAGGTCGTCACGGCCAACGCGCTTGGGCTGAACCCGATGCTCACGGCGTCGGTGAACTCGGCGGCCGGCGTCATGGGCAAGATGATTTCGCCGCTGAGCATCGCCGTGGCCGTGGCGGCCACCGGCATGACGACGGCCGACGAGAGCCGGCTGTTCCGTTTCACGATCAAGCACAGCATCCTGCTGATGGTCGCGATGGGCGATCATCTCGATGCTCTTCGCGTACGTGTTTCCGGGGAGTGTGCCGACGGTGAAGTGATCGCGGACGCTCGAGCGTGAGCTCAGTCGGGCTTGAGGCTCGGGGCTTAGGGCTATGAAACGTGTCATTGCTGGCTGCGATTCGTTCTCGCGCTGCTTGCAGCGTCTCAGCGCCCGAGTCGCAACAGAAGCCGGCTCCCGCTGCCGGCGGCGTCCGCCGATCCCCTGGCCGGGCTTGGCGATCACCGGCATCCGATCTCGACGAACAATCCCGAGGCGCAGCGGTACTTCGATCGTGGATTTGCGCTGGTGTTCGCGTTCAATCACGAGGAAGCGGTGCGGTCGTTCCAGCGGGCCGCGGAGCTCGATCCCGGCGCTGCGATGCCGCACTGGGGCGTCGCGTGGGCGCTCGGCCCGAACTACAACCTCGATATCGACGATCCGCGCGCGAAGCAGGCCTACGACGCGATTCGAGAAGGCGCGCACGCTCGCGAAGCCGCGGCCCGGCGGTCGAGCGCGAGTACATCGAGGCGATGGCGGTCAGGTATTCGGCCGAATCCAAAGGCCGACCGTGCGGCGCTCGCGCAAGACGTACAGCCAGGCGATGGGTGCGCTGAGCAAACGCAACCCGGACGATCTCGACGCGGCGACGCTGTACGCCGAGAGCCTGATGAACCTGCGCCCGTGGAAGCTCTGGACGCTCGACGGCAAGCCGGCGCCGGGGACCGACGAAATCATCGCGGTGCTCGAGTCGGTGCTCCGCCGCAATCCGAACCACATCGGCGCCAATCACTACTACATCCACACCGTCGAGGCGTCGCGGAACCCCGAGCGCGCGCTCGCGAGCGCGAAGCGGCTCGAGACGCTCGTGCCCGCCGCCGGCCATCTCGTGCACATGCCGGCGCACGTCTACGCGCGGACCGGCGACCACGCCGGCGCCGCCCGCGCCAATCTGGCCGGCGCCGAAGCCGACCGCGTCGTACCTCAAGACCGCGCCTGCCGACAGGCTGCTACGGGATGGTGTACTACTCCCACAACCTGCACTTCCTCGCCGACTCGCACATGATGCAGGGCCGTCTGGCGGACGCGCAGCATGCCGCCGACGAGCTGGCCGAGCGCCTGACGCCGCACGCCACGATGATGCCGATGGTCGAGTCGATGATCGTGATGCCGACGTCGGTGCTCCTGCGGTTCGCGCGGCATGACGAGGTCCTCAAGCTGCCGCGAGCCACCGGCCGATCGGCCGGTCATGCAGGCATGGTGGCGGTTCGCACGCGGCGTCGC
>CAVTYZ010000009.1:0-47168 GCA_963739035.1 uncultured Acidobacteriota bacterium
TGCTGAATCGCGAAGGTGACCGGCTCGACCGGATGACCAGGGAACGCGTGGCCGATGAGTCGACCTACGCGGTGCAGGTTTCAAAGGTCCAGCACCTGTTCGCGCGCGTCCGCGAAAGCCGTACGGTGATGATCTATCGCATGTACCGGGAGTTGCAGCCTGAGCAGTACAAAAAGCTCCAGGAGATCATGGATCGCCGACGCGCCATGGACGGCCGCGGTTCCGGACCTCGCTAACGTTCGCAGGCTGGCGGTGGTCGCCGGCCATTGTTCTTCATTCATCAGGAGATAGACGGCAATGATTCATGTTTTGCGTACCGCCAGAGTCTGGGCGTTGGTCGCCGCGGTAATCAGCCTCGGCCTTCCGGCCGACGCGCGACAGCCGCAAGGTGCGGCGCAGCAGCCCGCACGGCCGCGCCCGCCCCCAGGGCGGACCTGCGCCAGTCAATCGATATGTCGTGGGCCAGGCGATGCCGCCATCCGAGCCCGGGATGAACCTCCTGGAGCTCACGCTCGAACAGGCGATCGAGATGGCGCTCGAGAAGAACCTCGATTTGAAGGCGGCGCGTCTCACGCCGCAGACGGTGGACTACCAGTTGCAGACGGCTCGCGCGGCGTTCAACCCGAGACTGGCCGGCACCTACGGATACAACAACCAGTCGCGGCCGAACAACAGCTCGGTGCTCGATCCGACGCTGCTGTCGGTGAACACGATGACCCAGCAATTCAACACCTCGATGAACCAGTTGTTGCCGTGGCACGGCGCCACTTACAACGTGCTCTTCAACAACAGCCGGGCGGCGACGAACTCGCTGCAGACGCCGCGAAGTCCGGCGTACAACACATCGCTCACGGCGAACATCTCGCTGCCGTTGCTTGCCGGTTTCAACGCCGACAACACGCGCAACACGTTGAAGACCACGGCGATTCAGCGGCAGATTGCCGACGTGCAGCTCACCGCCACGATCGAGAACACCAAGGCCTCGGTTCGCGTGGCCTACTGGAACCTGAAGCAGGCCATCGAGCAAATCGAGATCGGACAGCGCGCGCTGGACCTTGCGAACCGGCTGTATCAGGACAACCGCATCAAGGTCGAGATCGGCACGATGGCGCCGATCGACACGGTGCAGTCCGAGGCGCAGGTGGCCGTCGCCGAACAGATACTGGTCGCCGCGCGCGGAGGGTGGCAAACGGCGGAACTGAACCTGAAGCGGCTGCTCGCCAACGGTCCGGACGACGACGTGTATAGGCGGACGATCAACCCGACGGAACAGGCGATTCTCACCGTGCAGAGCGTCGATATCCCGGCCGCCGTTCGGACCGCGCTCGAACAGCGCACCGATCTCGTCCAGTCACGCCGGAACATTGAGATTTCGCAACTCAACCTGGAAGTGACCAAGGACCTGACGAAACCCGAGCTGGCGTTGACCACGCAGTATCAGTTGTCGGGCCTCGGCGGTCCCGTTCGGAGTGTCCAGGGCGGCAGCATCATCTCCACGCTCCCCGGCGGGATCGGCGATGCGTTCGGGCAGATCGCGGGGCTCGACCTCCCGACCTGGACCATGAACGTCCAGTTCGCCTACCCCATCGGCTTGCGGGCCGCGAAGTCGAACTACGCCCGGGCGTTGCTGCAACTCGACCAGTCGCAGGCCACGCTCAAGGCGCAGGAGCTCAACGTCTCGGCGGCGGTCACCAACGCCGGACTCGCCGTAGAGAACACGCACAAGCAATATGTGGCGGCGAACAAGAACGCAGAGGCACAGCAGCGCAACACGGAGGCCGAGCAGACGCGCTTCGACGTCGGCATGTCCACCAACTTCAACGTTGTGCAGGCGCAGAACAGCCTGACTACGGCGCGGCTGAGCGAACTCAGGGCGCTCATCACCTATCTCAACGCGGTCGCAGAGTTCGACCGGATTCAGCGCGCTGGCGGCCAGGTCGGCGGTCAGTAAGCGCAGCGGACGGCGGACAGAGGCGATGCGAAAAGTCTTCTTGGGTGTCGTGGTTGCGGCCGCTCTCAGCGCGGGCGCCTGGTTCTACTGGTCCGGGAGCGACGAGGCGGCCGCGGCGGCACCGGGCGGCGCGAACGCCGGCGCGCCAGGCGCCGGACGTGGCGGTCGCGGCCGCGGCGCCGCGATGGCCGTCGAAGTCGGGGCCGCGGGACGTCGCGAGCTGATCGACTACATCACGGTCGTGGGCAACCTGATCGGCGAGACCACCGTCGACGTCGTGCCGCGCGTGTCGGGCCGGCTCGACTCCGTGCAGGTCCAGCTCGGCGATCGCGTGGCACGCTGGCCAGCAGGTCGCCAAGGTCGAAGACCGCGAGCTTCGCGAGCAGGTCAACCAGTCGGAAGCCAACATCGAAGTCAATCGCGCCACCGTCGTCGCGCGGGAGAACGACCAGAACGTCGCGGCCAGTGCGCTCGAGCGCGCCAAGACCAGCTTCCAGCGCGGGCTCATCTCGCAGCAGGCCCTCGAGGATGCCGAGGCGCGCTACAGTGCCGCGGCGTCACAGGTCTCCGTGGCCAAGGCGCAGCTGACCTCGACGCAAGCGCGTCTCGACGAGCTCAAGATCAACCTCGCCGAACACGGTGCTCGTCGCGCCGATGGACGGCGTGGTCAGCAAGCGCAACCTCGACCCCGGTGGCTTCGCGGGCACCAACACCGCGGTCGTGTCGCTCGTGGACATTGGCACGGTGCGCCTGATCGCCAATCTCGTCGAAAAGGACTTCAAACGCATCGCGGTCGGTGGGCAGGCGGCGGTGGAAGTCGATGCCTTTCCTGGCGAGCAGTTCGCCGGGCGAGTCAGCCGCGTCGCGCCCGTCTTCGATCCGGCCACCCGCACGGCCACGATGGAAATCCAGATTCCAAATCCCGGGTTCCGCCTCAAGCCAGGCATGTACGCGCGCGTCCGGCTCACGGCCGATCGCAAGCCGAATGCGCTGACGGTCCCTCGCAACGCGATCGTCGACATTGGCGGTCGGCGCGGCGTCTACACGGTTGACGGTGACGTGGCCCACTTCCAAGCCGTGCAAACCGGTCTCGCCGATGTTGACTTCATCGAGATCACTGAAGGCGTGCAGGACGGCACGCGGCTCGTGACCGTCGGGGCGCTCGCGCTCCGCGACGGCGACAGGATTTCAGTGATTGGCGCCGGAGGGCGCGGCGGTGGCCGCGCGGACGGCGCCGGCCGCAACGGCCGCGGACGCGGCACCGGCCCAACCGAACCGGGCAGTCAAAAGCCTGCCGGCAGCTAACGTTCCGAAGGAGATTCGTCGATGAGTATCCCGCGCATTGCGATTGAACGTCCCGTGACGATGTTCATGCTGTCGGCCGTGATCGTGCTCCTCGGTGCGATCTCGTTGTTCCGGCTGCCCGTCGACCTCATGCCGGACGTGTCCTACCCGAGCATCACGGTCCGCGTGCAGTACGCAGGCGTCGGCCCGGCGGAAATGGAAGAGCTCGTCGTGCGGCCGCTCGAGCAGTCGCTCGCCGCAGTGCCCGGCCTCGAGCAAATCAACTCCTCAGCGCAGGAAGGTTCCGCGAACGTGCGGCTGAATTTCGCCTGGGGCTCAGACCTCAACGACGCGGCTGACGAAGTGCGCACGCGCGTGGACCGCGTGCGCGGGCGTATGCCGGAGGACGCGGACCCGCCGACCATCCTCAAGTTCGACTCATCGGCGCAGCCCATCATGAGCATCGGCGTCGAAGGCGACTTCGACCGCGTCACGCTGCGTGAAATCGCGGAAAACGACCTCGTGCCGCGCTTCGAGCGCGTCGAGGGCGTGGCGTCGGCCACGGTCATGGGCGGCCTGCGACGGCAGATTCACATCGAGTTGTCCAAGGAAAAGATTACGGCCCTCGACCTCTCCGTGGACCGCGTCGTCCAGTCGATCCGCTCGGAGAACCAGAACATCCCGCTCGGCGAGGTGGACGAGGGCGACACGACCTATCTGCTCCGCAGCCAGGGCCAGTTCGCGAACCTCGACCAGATTCGCGATCTGGTCGTGCTGACGCGGGGCGCCGTGCCGGTCTATCTGCGAGACATCGCCGAAGTCCGCGACACGACGGAGGACCTGCGCTCTTTCCAGCGCATCAACGGCAAGGCTGGTGTGCGCCTGCAGATCACGAAGCAGTCGGGCAAGAACACGGTCGCGATCGCGCGAGCGGCCCGCGCCGAAATCGACCGGACCAACCGCGAAGTCCCGACCGTCCGCCTGACGATCCTCAACGACCAGTCGAAGTTCATCGAGCGGTCGATTGAAGCCGTGACCCATCACGTCTACATCGGGTCGTTCCTGGTCATCGGGATCATCTTCCTGTTCCTGCGCGACTGGCGTGCGACGTTCATCGTCTGTCTGTCGATCCCGATTTCGGTGGTGGGCACGTTCGCACTGCTCTATTTCGCCGGCTACACGCTGAACACGATGACGTTCGGAGGTCTGGCGCTCGGCGTCGGCATGATTGTCGATGCCTCGATCGTCGTGCTCGAGAACGCCTTCCGGCACATGGAAAAAGGCAAGTCGCGCATGGTCGCGGCCATCGAGGGCAGCGAAGAGGTCTGGTCCGCGATTCTCGCCTCGATCCTCACGCACATCGCGGTCTTCGTGCCGCTGCTCTTCCTCACCGGCGTCTCGAGCGTCCTGTTCATTCAGCTCGCCGTCGTCGTGATGTTCTCGCTGCTGATGTCGCTCTTCGTCGCGGTCACCATCGTGCCGGTGCTCTGCTCGCGGCTGCTGCGACTCCCGCCGCCCGAGTCGGAACGTCGTGGCCTCAGCGGCCGGCTCTACACGTGGAGCGAACACGTGCTCGAGGGTCTCGACGATGGGTATCGCGCCTTGATTCACAAGGCCCTACAGCATCGGCCCACGGTCATTGGCGCGTCGGCCGCCATCACGCTGGTGGCCTTCCTGCTGCTGCCGACGATCCCGAGCGAGCTGATGCCGCAGGCCGACGAGGGCGAGGTGCAGGTGTCGGCGCGCTTTGCCCCCGGCACGCGCTTCGAGCGCGTTGAAGCGATTGCCATGCAGGTCGAAGACCTGGTGCGCAACAACGTGCCGGAAGCGGTCGCCATCATGAGCAACGCGGGCGGCGGCGGGTTCGGCGGCCCGGGCGGCGGTGGTGGCGGCGGATCGAGCGCACAAGTCACGCTTCAGCTCACGCCGGCGGCCGAGCGGAGCGGTCGAGCGATCAGATCGCGACCGACCTGCGCCGCGTGCTGGTCGGTCTCCCTGGCATACAAATCACGACGCGCGCGTCCGGTGGCAACCAGCAGATGAGCCGCCTCATGGGTGGCGGCGGCGACAGCCGTCTCGCGGTGGAAGTCCGCGGCGACGATCTCGAACAAGCGAAGCGCATCTCTGACGACGTGCTCGCGACGATGCGCGAGGTTCCAGGCATTGCGAATCCTCAGCTCGGTCGGGAGGAAGGCCGGCCCGAACTGGCGATCCGCGTCGATCGGCCGAAGGCCGCGCTCCTTGGGCTGTCCGTGTCGGGCGTGGCGAACACGATCCGCACCAACATCAGCGGCACGCAGGCGGCGACGTTCCGAGAGCACGGCAAGGAGTTCCCGATTATCGTGCGTTTGCGCGAGGAGGATCGCGAGCGATCCGAGTCGGTCAACGACGTGCTCATCAGCACGCCCCAGGGCCAGGTCCTGCCAGCGAGCACCGTGCTCGACTTGAACCCGCAGTCCGGGCCCACGCAGATTGAGCGCAAGAACCAGCAGCGAATTACTCGCGTCAACGGCGAGCTCGACGCGAACGCCACGTTGAGCGAGGTCATCAAAGGCGTCCAGGACCGTCTGCCCGAGGTCGAGATTCCGCAGGGCTTCTCGGTCGGCTTCGGCGCCGAGGTCGAACAGCAGGCCCAGGCGTTTCAGCAGTTGCAGGTACTGCTCCTCCTCGGCGTGTTGCTCGTCTACGCCGTCATGGCGTCGCAGTATGAGTCGCTCAGGGATCCCTTCATCGTCATGTTCTCCGTACCGGTGGCGGCGATTGGCGTGGTGATCGCCCTGCTCGTGACGTCAACGTCGTTCAGTCTGCAGGCGTATATCGGAGTGATCATGCTGGCCGGGATTGTCGTCAGCAACGCCATCCTGCTCGTCGACTACACGAACGTGCTTCGCCGCCGCGACCACTTGCCGCTGCGTGAGGCGGTCGAAGTCGCCGGCCGGACGCGTCTGCGGCCGATTCTGATGACCTCACTGGCCACCGTCCTCGGCCTCGTGCCGATGGCGCTGGGTCTCGGCGAGGGCGCGGAACTTCAGGCGCCGCTGGCGCGCGTCGTTGTCGGCGGGCTCATCGCCTCGACGATGGTGACGCTGGTGCTCGTGCCGTCCGTATACACGTTGTTCGAGGAAGGTCTGAAGGGGCTGCGTCGTGGAGCGCATTCACACACTGAGCAGGCCTAGTCACCGATCATGAAAAGACTGGTTACGATTCTCTTCCTTCTCGCGGCCGCCGGGGCCGGCGCCTACTACTATTTCAACGTCGGCGCCGCGCCGGAGCCGCCTCAGGTCGTCCAGGCGACGGTCTCGCAGGGCGACATCGTGGAGGAGGTCCAGGCGACCGGAACCATCGAAGCGATGCGCGTCGCGCCGGTGGGTTCGCAGGTCTCGGGCGTCGTCAAGGCGCTCTACGCCGACTTCAACTCGATCGTGAGGAAGGACCAGATCATCGCGGAGTTGGATCCGTCCCTGCTGCAAGTGCAGGTCGACCTGCAGACGGCCGCCTACGAGCGGCAGGTCGGCGAGATCGCCAATCAGCGCCAGCAGCTCGAAAATGACACGAAGAATTTGGAACGAACGCGTCAGTTGGCCGAGAAGCAACTGGTCAATCAGCAGCAGCTCGAAACCGCTGAGCTGCAGGTCAAGACCCGCCGTGTGCAGCTCGACTCGGCGGAGAAGACGTTGAAGACGGCGGAAGCGAATCTGAACCAGGCCAAGCTGAACCTGAGCTACACCATCATCCGCTCCCCATCGACGGCGTCGTGGTGAACCGCCAGGTGGACGTCGGACAGGCCGTGCAGTCGAGCATGAACGTCGCACAGTTTTTTGTGCTGGCGACCGACCTGCGTGAGCTGAAGATCAATGCTGGCGTGGACGAGGCGGAGATCGGCCGCATCCGGCCCGGCATGCCGGTCACGTTCACGGTCGACACCTACGAGGGCACGACCTTCAACGGGACCGTGGACACCGTGCGCCTGAACGCGTCCACACAGAATAACGTCGTCACCTATCCGGTGTGGATCAAGGTGATGAACGAGGACCTTAGACTCCGTCCCGCGCTGACCGCCACGGTGAAGATTCGGACGTCGAGCGCGCCTGGCGTCGTGCGCATTCCGAACGCCGCGCTGCGTTTCCGTCCGACGAGCGACATGTATACGGCCCTGGGTCTCGAGCCTCCGGCAGCGCCAACGCGCGGACAGGGCGCGGGCGGGCGGGGGCGTGGCGACGCGCAGGCGGCACCCGGCGGCAGCCAGCCGGACGCGCCTGCGGCTCGACAGGGCGGGCAGCAGGGCGGCGGACGACAGTCTGCTGACGGAGCGGCGCGGCCACAAGGACAACGGCAGGCGCAGAATCGTCCCGCTGCAGGGCGCGAACGGTGACGCGGCGGCGCAGACGGGCGAAGGTCGGCGTGGCCAGCGCGGCACGGGTGGCCGCGGTGGCGAGGGATTCGGCCGCGGACAATTTGCGAACCTGACCCCGGAAGAGCGCCAGCGCATGATGGAGCAGTTCGGCGGTCGTGGCGGGGGCCGTGGCGGCGCCGGCCGGCGCGGCGCACCTCCGGTCACGGCGAGTGCTGAGCCGGCTCCTCTCGAGGCCGACAAGATCGACGAGTTGTTCCTGCCAACGCCAGTCCGGCGGAGGAACGGGTCCGTGTGGACGTGGGACGAGGCCGCCAAGAAGCTCACGGAAACTCGTGTGGTCGTGGGCCTGGCCGACAACCAGTTCAGTCAGCTCCTCACCGGCGACATCAAACCTGGCCAGCAGGTCGTCACGAGCATCATCGTTCCCCTCACGACCGCGCAGCGCAACGCGCAGAATCCGCTCTTTGGCGGCGGCCGCGGCAACTTCGGCGGCATGCAGCCCGGTGGAGGCCGCGACCAGGGCGGCAACCAGGGCAACCAGGGCGGCCAGCGCGGCGGCGGCAACCTCGGCTTCGGCAACCCCGGCGGCGGCGGCCCCGGCGGCGGAGGTGGCGGACGCGGCGGGAACTAGCTCGGCTTTCACCACACACGGAGTCAATTTGTGCCCGTCGTCATGGCGGTGAGGGACCTCACCAAGATTTACAAGATGGGGGATCACGAAGTTCGCGCCCTGCGCGGCGTGACCCTCGATATCGAGGCTGGCCAGTTCGTGGCGGTCACGGGCCCGTCCGGGTCCGGGAAGTCCACGTTCATGCACATCGCCGGGTGCCTCGACCGTCCGACGTCGGGCGTATACGAGCTCGACGGGCGCGACGTCTCGAAGCTCTCGAAAGACGAGCTCGCGCGCGTCCGGAACCAGAAGATCGGGTTCGTGTTCCAGGGCTTCAATCTTCTGTCGCGCACGTCCGCGCTCGACAACGTCGAGCTGCCACTGCTCTACCGTGCGGTCGGCGCGTTCAGGACGTCCGAGCGCCATCGGCGTGCCCTGGCCGCACTGGACGCGGTCGGTCTTGGCGAGCGCTATCACCACATGCCGAATCAGTTGTCGGGCGGACAGCAGCAGCGCGTGGCCATCGCCCGGGCCCTGATCAACGAGCCCTCCATCCTGCTCGCCGACGAGCCGACGGGCAACCTCGACACCCGGACGAGCATCGAGGTCATGGGCATCTTTCAGCGTTTGAACAAGGAACGCGGCATCACCGTGCTGCTGATTACCCACGAAATGGATATCGCGGAGTACGGCACGCGGCTCATCCGGTTCCGCGATGGTCGCGTGGTGGCGGACCAGCCGGTGCTCCACCGCCGCAACGCTGCGGACGAGCTCGAGGCCTTGCCGCCGCCTGAGCCCGACCAGATTCCGTCCACGGAAGCCAGCGCGGCGGCGCACTAGACACGCGAGGACACTGACACCATGTCCATCCTGATGACGCTTCGCATCGCCTTCAAGGCGCTCGCCCGCAACAAAATGCGCACGGCGCTGACCATGCTCGGGATGATCATCGGCGTCGCCGCGGTCATCGCGATGGTCGCGCTCGGCACGGGCGCTCAGGTGATGATCGAGGACCAGATCAAAACCCAAGGCACGAATCTCATCACCGTGATGGCGGGCAGCGCGAACGCCGGCGGCGTCCGCACCGGCGCCGGCGGCAACACGCGCCTCCTCCCGGCAGACGCGCAGCAACTCCGTGATCTCCCGGAGATCGAGTATGTCGCGGAGAGCATCGGCACGCGGCTGCAGGTCATCTACGGCGCGCAGAACTGGAACACGAGCGCCGAAGGCACGAACGTCGACCTGCCGGTCATCCGCGCATGGCCGCTCAAGTACGGCTCGTTCTTCACCGATGAGGACGTGAAGGCCGCCGCCAAGGTCGTGGTGCTCGGCGCCAACGTCTCGAACACCCTATTCGGCGAAAACGTCGATCCGACTGACACCCAGGTTCGCGTCCGCAACCAGGTCTTCCGCGTCCTCGGCGTGATGTCGTCCAAGGGCACTGGGGCGGCCGGCGTCAACATGGACGATCAGATTTTCGTGCCGTACACCACGGTCATGAAGAAGCTGACCGGCCAGCAGAACATCCAGCGCATCTTCGCCCAGGCCAAGTCGGCCGAGACGCTCGACGCAGCGGCGGCGTCGGTCACAGCGACGATGCGCACGGCGCACGGCACGAGCGGGGCTGACGACGACTTCATGGTGCGAACGGCGGAAGACATCGTCGCCCTCGCCTCTGCGAACACCAGCACGATGACCAGCCTGCTCGCCGGCATCGCCGGCGTCTCGCTGCTCGTCGGCGGCATCGGCATCATGAACATCATGCTGGTGTCGGTGACCGAGCGGACGCGCGAGATCGGCCTGCGGCTCGCGATCGGCGCGCGGGGCTTCGACGTCCTGCTGCAGTTCCTCATCGAGGCCGTCGTCATCAGCATCGTCGGTGGCGCCGCCGGGATCGGGATTGGCTACGGCATTGCCACTTTCCTGAACGACTATCAGCAGATGGCGGCCATCGTGCCGGTCAACGCTGTCGTGACCGCCGTGGCCTTTTCGGCCGCGGTTGGCATCTTTTTTGGTTTCTATCCGGCCCGCAAAGCAGCGGGGCTCGATCCGATTGAAGCTCTGCGGTTCGAGTAGGACGACACCTTCGGGAGGCGAATCGCCTTCCGAGTTCATTGACAGGAGTCATACATGCGAAGACCTAACACTCTCGTGACCGTGGCGGCGCTGGCGTTCCTGACCGCGTCGCTCGCGGCACAGGCGAACTTTGCCGGCAAGTGGACGTTGGACCCGGCCTCCGTTCCGGCCCCGCCGGCTGACGGCGGCGGTGGGGTGGACGTGGTGGCGGCCGCGGCGGCATGCTGGGCCAGGAACTGACCATCACCCAGGACGCCGCGAACCTGACGCTGGAGTACATGGGCGGCGGCCAGAACCCGGCACCGGTCAAGCTGGTCTACAAGCTCGACGGCACCGAGAGCAAGAACATGATGATGGGCCGCGGCGGACAGATGGAGCAGGTCTCGAAGGCGGCCTGGTCCGGCCAGTCGCTCGTGGTGACCACGACGACCGGCGGCGGAGAGCTCAAGCGGACGCTCTCGCTTCAGGGCGGGAATCTCGTCGTCGAAACGGCCGCGCCAGGACGTGAGGGTGGCCCTGGCACGACGACGAAGGTCGTCTACAAGAAGAGCTAGCAAGGGTGGGCCCAGGGCTCTAGGGCTTGGGACCTGACAACACGGGCGCGTGAGTCGAAGGGCTCACGCGCCTTTTTCTTTTTCGTTCAAGATCGTCCAGCAACTGCCGCACCGTACAGGCCCGTCACGGGATCCACCCAATCCGCCGCGATCGCCGCGAGCGGCTCCAGGACGAAGCGCCGGGTCCGGAACCGAGGGTGCGGAACGCTGATCGCTGGCGTCGTGATTGTCCGGTCGTTATAGAGGATGACGTCGAGATCGATCGTCCGTGCGGCCTTCGGCAATCGCCGTTCGCGGCCACCGCGTTTCTCGATGTCCAGGAGCTTTGCGATCAGATGCCTCAGGCGTGAGGCTCGTCTCCCCTGTTGCCGCCATGTTCAGGTACGGCGGTTGAGGCTCGGGGACGTCGTGCGGCTCCGTTTCAATCGGATCGGACGCTCGCACGTTTTGCATGAGCGCGCCAAGTTCCTCGAGCGCCCGTGCGAGATGCTCGCGACGATTCCCCAGATTGGAGCCGAGGGAGATCGCGACGCGAACCATTTGCTATTTCTTATTGGTTATTGGTTATTGCATCGGCTATTGGCGATTTGCTATTGCGTGACGGTGCCGCGAATGTCTCGATGCGAAAACAATCACCAATAACAATGCAATACCAAATAACCAATAACAATAGCAAATCGGCTATCCCAACCACCGGACGGGCAGGACGCCGTCGCCCGTTCCGGGCGAACCGGGCCCGTTCGCGCGGCGGCCGAGCAGGTCGTCGCTGTCCCGCCAGGATCTGATCGAAGAAGCGACGCTGCTCGAGCGTCTCGCCGATGACGACCTGCATCATGCTTCGATGCCGGGCGTTCGAGATCTCGCCGAGCTTCGGCCGCCACTTGCCGACGAACGCGTCGATCAGCCGCACGTCTTCCTTTACGAGCGGCACGAAGTCGGCCTTCGCGCCGACGCGCGCGGCCGTGATGCTGCGGCTCTTCGACGACGTCGGGATTTCCGCCGGCCTCGATCAGGGCAGCCTCGAGCCAGGACAGGTGCACGTCTTCGCGGGCGATCACGTACTGATACGCGTTGTTGAACTCGTAGTCCGTCACGAAGCGCGCCACGGCCACATGCCGCTCGCGCATCGTCAGCTTTTCGCGGTGGAACGCACGCAGCGACGTGAGAAGGTCGTCAGGCTTCACGTGTTCTGCTTTTGTTTGCAGGCGATGCACACCCGCGTCCAGGGAATGGCCTCGAGGCGCGCCGGCGCGATGGGGTCGCCACAGTCGCGGCAGATTCCGTACGTGCCTTTTTCCATCCGATACAGCGCTTCCTCGATGGCTTGAAGGATCTTCGCGTCGGTCTGCTTCAGTTTGAGCTGGATGTGGACTTCGTTGTTGCCGCTGGCCTGGTCGGCCAGATCGCCCTGCCGGCTGTTCACATCCATCGAGGCCGGCAGCGGGCGCGAGCCGGTCGAAGCCGCGAGGATCTCGCCGCGCTTCTGCAGCAGGTCCTCCTTCAGCTTCGCCAGGAACGTCTCGTCGAGGACTTGGTCAGACATGGTATGGATGGCGCCTTCTCCCACGGACGATCCTGGGCATTTTATCAAACCGGTCGCGCGGCGGCGGAAGAGGGCCCGCCGCGGTCATTCGCTGCGAAGCGTGGATAGCGGTTTTCTCAGGAGAATGTCAATGCTTGCCAGGACGCCGACGACACCGACGAGCGCGGCGGTCGCGACGACGCCCGCTGACAACATCGTGAACGCCGGCTGCCATTCGATGTCGAGCAGATACGTCGCAAGGACCCAGGAAAGGCCAACCGCGCCGACAGCGCCCAGCGCACCGGCCAATATCCCAAGAATACCGTATTCGACGGCCACCATGGCCGTGATGAGGCGCGTTCCGGCGCCGAGCGTCCGGTAGATGGCCGCCTCGTAGAGGCGCTGGAACTTGGTCATCGCCACAGCCCCGACAAGCACGAGGGCCCCGGCCAGGAGCGTGACGAAGCCGACCACGGTCACGCCCATTGTGACGTCGTCCACGACCTCCCGAATCGAGGCGATGACGTCCCTGACATTGATGACCGAGACGTTCGGGTGGTTCTTGACGACATCGCGCTGGAGGGCCCCGCGAGCCTTCGGGTCGTCCACGACCTGGAGGAACCCGACGTAGTTGTGCGCGGCCCGGCCGACGGCCGGCGACGGCCGCAGGACGAAAACGAACCCGCCGTTCTGCGAATCACTCCATTCGACCGATCGGACGCTCGTCACCCGTGTCGTGAGCGGCTGCCCCGCGATGTCGAACGTCACGCGGTCCCCGATGCCGACGCCAGACTCCGCAGCCAACTCGCGTTCGATGGACACTTCCGTGTCAGGCTCCCCTGTCGGCCGCGAACCCTCGATCGGGCTCGTCCAGAACGTGCCGTCGACCACGCGCTCGTTCGATTCGAGTGCGTCTCGGAACGTCAACCCGAACTCGCGGCCGAGGCCCCGTCCGCGCTCACGAATTGCGTCGCGGTCTGGAAGCCTGGTCCGGCTGCCATCCACGGATGCGACCCGGCCGCGCATGAGCGGCGTGATCCGGCTCGGCCGCCGCAGATACGGCTCGACGAGTTTCTTCAACGCCGTCGACCTGGTCGGACTGAATGTCGATCAAGCACGAAGTCGGGAGAATTCTCGCCAACCTGCCGGTTGATCTGCGTGGAGGAGATTGGCCTGCACGGCGCGTACGCCGAGGACGAAGAAACAGCCGAGGCCAACGGACATGAGCACGACGCGCGTCTGGTTCCCGGGCCGGCTGAGGCTGATGACCGCGTGACGGACGGCGAAGATGCGAGACCGCGTGAGCGGCTGGGTGAGCCGGACGAGCATCAGGCTGGCGCCGTACAGGAACCCTGCGGCGACCGCGAGTCCGCCGGTGACACATCAGGCCCGCGCGAACCGAATCGGCCTGCCACATCGCCACGACGCGCAGGGCGAGCGACGATCGCGACGGCGGCCGTCAGGCTCTGCCAGCTCTCGCGGCGCGCTGTGCCGACGTGTCGGCCCGCAGCAGGAGCAGCGGCTTGACCTGCCGGATCTCGAGCAGCGGCACGAGCGCGAAGAGCAACGAGACCAGAAGCCCGACGGCGATGCCCTGGGGCGCGGCCGAAGCCGTGACCGACGACGCCCGTGACGCCGAGCGACTCGCACGATCGACGCCGGCACCATCGCGAGCGCCGCGGCCGCGATAGCCGAGACCGAGCAGACTGCCGCCGAGCGCGAGCACGAGGACCTGCAGAACATAGACCGCGAGCACCCGCCCGGACGAGGCGCCGATGCACTTGAGGATCGCGACGCTTCGAATCTTCTGCTGCACGATGACGCGCGTGACGCTCCAGACGCCGATGCCGCCGAGCACGACGATGACGAAGCCGACGAGACTGAGATAGTTCTCGGCCATGCGACAGGTTGCGGCCGATGCGGTCTTCGAGCGTCTGCCAGGACCGCACCGAGACGAGTCCTGGCGCAGCGATCTCGCGAAGACGGCGCCGTCAGACGCGCCCGGGTCGCGTCGGATAGCGCGCCAGAAGCTGGTAGCTCGCCCGGCTGCCGAAGCCAAGCAGCGACGTGGCCTTGAGGTCGTCGAGCGCGACGTAGACGCGCGGCCCGAACGCGATTCCGCCACGCTGGGCGCGGTCTCTGGCGATGGTGCCGCGGACCTCGAACGTCTCGTCCGGCCAGGCGCAGCGTGTCGCCCACCTCCAGGCCCAGCGCGATCAGGAGCTCCGGCTGGACGACGGCGCCGTGACCGGCGACGAGCGTGTGCGTAAACGCGCCCGCTGCTCGAGCTCGATCGTGCCGTAGTACGGAAACGCCGGCGGCGACGCCGCGAAGTCTCGACCAGCTTCACCTGCCCGTTGCCTCGCCCGTCGGCGGGCGACGCCATGGTCTGGGTCTCGATCGAGATCCAGGGTGCCGGTGGCACGAAGCCGTCGCCAGCTCGCGCGTCGATGCGCGCGCCGGACGTCCTCCGTCCATCGGCCGCGTGCGACTGGAGCACGAGGTCGGCGCCGATCAGGCTTCGCGCCTCGCCGGTGAGCGTCGTCCGGACGTTCTGGACCACGCTGCGCAGCGCGATGATGGCGGCCACACCAATGCCGACGCACAGGAAGAAGAAACCCAGCCGCGACCAGGACGACCGGATCTCGCGCCAGAGCATGCGCAGGACGAATGTCATCGCCGCCTCCTGCGGTGCGACGATCCGGCGCTCGACGAGCCGGCCGTCGCGAAGCACGATGGTCTCGTTCGTCCGGGCCGCGAGCTCCGGGTCGTGCGTGACGAGCACGAGCGTGCAGCCGCGCGCGCTGGTTCACGTCCACGAGCAGGTCGATGATCTGGTGGCCGGTCACGCTGTCGAGATTGCCCGTGGGCTCATCGGCCAGCAGAATCGGGGGATCGTTCGCGAGCGCGCGCGCGATCGCGACGCGCTGCTGCTCGCCGCCCGACAGCTGCGACGGATAGTGGTCGGCCGCGGTCCGCCAGACCGACGTCGCCGAGGAGCGTCGCGACGCGCGCGTCTCGGCGCTCCGCGCACGCCGGCAATCTCCATCGGCACGAGCACGTTCTCGAGCGCTGTCAGTGACGGCAGCAGGTGGAAGAACTGAAAGACGATGCCGACCTTTTCACCGCGCAGGCGGGCCAGCGCCTCTTCGCCGAGCGCCGTGATGTCCGACGCCGTCGAGCACGATGCGGCCGGTGGTCGGCGCGTCGAGTCCGGCAATGAGGCCGAGGAGCGTGGACTTGCCGCTGCCGGACGCGCCGGTGATGGCCACCGTGCACGGCCGCGCGCGATGTCGAGCGACAGTGGGATGCAGGATGGTCAGCGGGCCCGGCGCCGCTCGGCACCGTGCGCGAGACGTCCACGAGCTCGGATGATGCTGTCAGCGGCCGGCATTCAGGGTGTCGTCAACGAGGTCGGCGCAAGTCCGTGGATACAGCCGCTCCGCGATGACACGGGCGCCTTGCAGCGTTCGGATGGATGCCGTCGGTCTGGTTCAGGTTCGGGTCGCCCGCGACGCCCTCGAGCAGGAACGGCACGAAGACGATCGCGTGCTGGTATTCGCGCGACAGCCGGACGAACACGTCCGCGGAAGCCGCTCTGGTAGTCCTCGCCGAGATTGGTCGGCGCCTGCATGCCCGCGAGCACGATGGCCACGCGCCGGCTGACGGCCTGATCGATGATCGACGCCAGGTTGTCGTGCGTCTGCTGGCACGGTCAGACCGCGCAGCGCGTCGTTGCCACCGAGCGCCACGACCAGGATACGTATGTTCGGCCCGAGAAGTTGCTCCACGCGTCGCAGCGCCGCCGGCGGTCGTGTCGCCCTGGAACCCGCCGTTCACGACGTCGACCTCGGGGTAGCCCTCGGCATGGAACATCTGCTGGATGACGGCCGGGTACGCCTGCTCGGCGAGCAGGCCAAGACCCGCCGTGAGGCTGTCGCCAAGAAACGCGATCTCGATGGCCGGTTCGCTGCCCTGCCCCGTGGCCGGATCGATGGGTGCGCGGAGCCGCTTCATTGGGTTGTCCGGACTGCGGCGGGCCCACGACAACCCGCGAAACATACCGCCAGCAGGACGATGAGCGCAGAGAACGCGAGACCGCACCTGTCCATTCTAGCTGCGTGTTCTGAGCTCTGCTCGGCGCCTTGGGTGAATCCGGGTCAACTTTTCTTGCGTCCTGATAGACACGCATCGCCATGGACACCATCGAGGCGACGTCCGCGACGTTGGCCGGCAGAATGATCGTGTTGCTCTTCTGCGCGAGCTCGCCGAACTGCGTCACGTACTGCTCGGCGACCCGTAGCTGCGTGGCCTCGAGACCGCCTGGCTGCTCAATGGCATCCGCGACCTGGCGAATGCCGGCGCGGTGGCGGTTGCGACCGCGAGGATCGCGGCGGCCTGGCCTTCGGCCTCGTTGATCTGCTGCTGCCGGCGGGCTTCCGACGCCTTGATCACCTGCTGCTTTTCGCCTTCGGCGTTGTTGATGGCCGCGTCGCGCTGCGCCTTCGGAGCTGAGGATGACGGCGCGCTTCTCGCGCTCGGCGCGCATCTGCTTTTCCATCGCGGCCAGCACGTCCTGCGGCGGCGTGATGTTCTTGATCTCGTAGCGCAGCACCTTCACGCCCCACGACTCCGACGCCTTGTCGAGCTCGGTCACGACCTGCATGTTGATGTTCATGCGCTCTTCGAACGTCTTGTCCAGATCGATCTTGCCGATCTCGCTGCGCAGCGTCGTCTGCGCGAGCTGCGAGATCGCGAACACGTAGTCGGCGATGCCGTACGACGCGCGCTCGGGGTTGAGGACCTTCATGTACAGGATGCCGTCCACGCCGACCTGGACGTTGTCGCGCGTGATGCAGACCTGCGCCGGGATGTCCCACGCCGTCTCCTTCAGCGTGTGGCGGTAACGAATCACGTCGATGAACGGGATCAGGATGTGGAAGCCCGCGTTCATGACGCCGGCGAACCGGCCGAGCCGCTCCCTGACAAAGGCGCTCTGCTGCGGCACGACGACGGCTGTCTTGCTCACGACGATGAGAGCAATGACGGCCAGAACGGCCATCACGATGAGCGTGCCACTTACTTCACCATCAGCGAACTCCTTCCGGGGTCACGTCGAGCATCAGTCCTTCGACACGAAGCACGCGGCAGCGGCTGCCCGCACCGACGACCAGCTCGGAGACGTTCCGGGCCGACCAGGAGGAGCCGCGCAGCTCGACCTTGCCGATGCCTCCGGGTTCGAGCCGCGCGCTGGCGACCGCCACCTCGCCGACGAGCGCGTCAACCGCAGGTAGTCTGCGGGTCGAGCTGCATCCATTTGAGCAGCCGTGCGCGGAAAATCACCAGCAGGCTGACCGACAGCACGGAGAACAGGAGCATCTGCATCCACGAGGGCCCGGCAAGGTCGACGCTCGTCAGCAGACCCACGAGAATCGCGCCGATCCCGAAGAAGATGATGTAGAAGCCGCCGGGCGTGACGAGCTCGCCCAGCATGAACAGCAGCCCGAGGACCAGCCAGTGCCACCAGAGGATTGTCATGATCGGCTCAAAGCGCGAGGGGTCTGTCCCCGCTCACGAAGTGGGACTGACCCCTCGTCGTGACGAGTCTGACCGTGGTGATGAACTGCCCGGCGTGCCGCGTCGTGTGTTCGGCACCGTGAAACAGCAAGCCGAGCACCGTTGACGGCAGTCCCGCGCGACCCACCCGCCGCTCGTCGAACACACGCCCGGCATCGATCGCGCGCAGCTGATCGAGCGCGCGTTCGACCGCTGTCGCAACCTCGGTCGCCAGCGTCGCGCCGTCCAACTCGGGATGCGGCAGGGCCTCAGCGCGCAGGATGGTTTTCTGCGCCTCGCTGAGCCCTTCACCGCGCGCGTAGCAGAACAAGCGGTCGAGCGCGCCGGCCATGTGCAGCAGATGGAAGCCGGCGGTCGCGGCGCCGCGCTCGGCCCAGAGCACGTCAGTCGGGACTGAAGGTGCGAGACCGGCTACATCCTCGTTCGCCTGAATCAACGCATGCGCCGCCGGCTGGAGCACGGGCGCGACCCCGGCAACGGGCCCTCGAAGCCAGGCTTCTGTGGACATCGACGACGATTATAGGGGCTTAAGGCTCACGGCTCAGGGCTCGAGGCCACGCTCGGTGGCAAAGCATGGAACAGCACGTCGGGTTCAGCTGGCCGCGGCTGTCTCCTGCAACACCTGTCGCAGCCAGACACTGCCGGGCTCGGCGTCGCGCTGGACCGGCCACTGCAGCACTTCCGTGAAGGACGGAATGTCGATCGGCAGCGGCAGCGTCTTGAGCGGCAAATGTGCGGTCGCCATCTGCGCGAGTCGTGTCCAGATCGTGGCGATGCGGCCGGTACCGACGACGAGTTGCGGCACGAGCGCGAAGGTTGGCGCCACGATCTCCACGCGACGCACGTGGCCGCGACTCTTCAGGAACCATTCGTCGAAGCTGGCTTCCTGGACGCCGCTCAGTTCGACCACCACGTGACCGAGCGAGAGGTATTGATCGAGCGACAGCACTTTCCCGATGGACTTGTTCCCGTTCCAGGCCACGCACCGGAAATCGTCCTCGAAGATGGGGACGCTCGGATGGTTCGGGAGCGCGTAGCGCTCCGGCACGATCAGAAAGTCGATGTGCCCACGATTGAGCTCCTCGTGCCAGTTCGGGCTCAGTTGCCGGAGCTGAAGCGTCACGCCAGGCGCTTCGGTTTCGATGCGCGTGAAGAGCTGCGGCATGAACGCGGTGAAGGCGTAGTCGGACGCCATGATCGAGAATCGCCGATCCGACTGCGCGGCGTCGAACCGCGCCCGCGTCGAGATTGTGTCCTGGATCTGGTGAAGGATACGGCCAACCGGATCCGTCAGGCCCTCGGCCAACGGTGTCAGCATCAGCGATCGCCCGACCGGCACGAGGAGGGGGTCGCTGAAGTACTCGCGCAGCCGCGCGAGCGCGCCGCTCATCGCCGACTGACTCAGGCCAAGCCGCTCGCCGCCGCGGGTGATGCTTTTCTCGCGCAGGAGCACGTCGAGCGCGACGAGCAGATTGAGATCCAGTCCCTTCAGGTTCATGGGGCCGATTGCCGAGCAACCTATCAGAAAACACACGTCTCGGGCATCGGCCTGGCCCATACAACCCATTGCCACAGCCGATTTCCGGTCGCGCCGGGCACACCGTACAATGCCTACGCTCAAACATTGAGGCTACCCCGGGGACCTTTGCGTTCTCGGTACCGGTTCGACCACTGTTTCAGACCCGAGGATGGAGCACGCTATGTCACGACGTCTCTCACTCACCGCGTTACTGTGCGGTCTGCTGGCATTGACGACCTACGCCGCCGGCCCCACGTTCCGCCCGGATGCCGTGTTTCGCGGGTCCGCGCTGACCGGCTGGACGCCGCTCGGTCAAGCCGACTGGCGAGCGCAGAACGGCGAGATCGTCGGCACGCCCAAACAGCCCGGCGGAGGCTGGCTCGTGCTGAACAAGTCGTATCAGGACGTCGCCGTCTACACGAACGTCACGTGCACGGCTGGCTGCAAGGCCGGCGTGCTGATGCGCGCGGAGAAGACACCGGACGGCGGGATGAAAGGCGTCTACGTCTCGCTGACCGAAGGCGATCTGTTGTCCTACGCAGTGACCCTCGACGCTCAGGGTGTCGAGAAGTCGCGCGAGCCGGTTCCGTCCGGTCGCGCCGGTGGCGCGGCCGGTGCTGGCCGCGCGGGCGCGCCTGGTGGCGGTGGCGGCGGAGGCCGCGCGGGCGCGGCGCCTGGTGCCGCAGCGGCACCGCCGGCGACCGGCGCGATCACGCAGCCGGGCGCGACGACGGGCGCACAGGCGGGACGCGGCGCGCCGCAGATGCCCCCTGGCGTGACCTTGCCCGGCCTGATGTCTCGTCCGGCCGGCGAGTACAAGGCCGGCCAGAGCAACGTCGTCGACATCACGCTCGCCAACAACACCGTCATCGTCCGCTGGAACGGTGGGTCGCTCGGCGCCGCTGGCGGGAATACGCGACTTCGCGCTTGGCAAGTACGGCCCCATCGCGCTGTATGTCGGCGGCACGGGCTCGGCCACCTTCAAGGATCTCGCGTACGCCGACTTGATCCCGCGCCCGTTCCCGACGGCGAAAACGTCCCCCAACTTCCGCGGGCAGCAGCTCAGCGACTTCTACTACGGCTATTCCGCGGCGATCGCCGACATCAACCGCGACGGCAGCATGGACGTCGTGTCGGGCCCTTATATCTACTACGGACCGAACTTCGAAATCGGTCAGCAGTTCTACGCCGGCATCACCTACAACCCGACGAGCGAGTGGGCGCTCGCGTCGATGGTCAACCTCGCGTACGACTGGACGGGCGACGGCTGGCCCGATGTGCTCAACATGAGCGGCAATGCCGGCAACGGCACCGGCACGCTCTACGTGAACCCCAAGGGCGAGAGCCGGCGCTGGGACACCCACATCGTCGTTCAGCCGGTCGGCAACGAGGAGACCCTCTTCAAGGACGTCGACGGCGACGGCAAGCCGGAACTGATCCACTCGGGCAACAACACGCTGCGCTTCTCCAGGCCCGATCCGGCGAACCCGACCGGCACGTGGGTCACGACGACGATCTCGGAGCCCGGACCGTGGGGCGTGAACATCGGCCACGGCATGGGCATCGGCGACATCAACGGCGATGGCCTCAACGACTACGTGGCCGCGTACGGATGGTGGGAACAGCCCGCTAAAGGCAGCCCGGCCGGGACGCTGTGGAAATGGAATCCAGTCGCGTTCGCACGATGGGGCGCGTCACAGGGCGGCGCCGGCGGCGCGGAGATGGGCATCTACGACGTCAACGGCGACAAGCTGAACGACGTCGTCACCGCGCTCGAAGGCCACGGCTTCGGCCTCGCCTGGCACGAGCAGAAGCGTGACGCGGCCGGCAAGATCACGTTCGTGCAGCACACGATCATGGATAGCGCGCTCGACAAGAATGCGGGCGATGTCTGGTTCACGCAGCCGCACGCCGTCACGTTTGCCGACATCAACCAGGATGGCATCCCGGACATGATCACCGGCAAACGCCACCACTCGCACTTCCAGTACGCGGACCCGGACAACTGGGGCGCGCCGGTGGTGTACGTCTACCGCACGGTTCGCAACCCGAAGGCCCCGGGCGGCGCGGAGTTCGTGCCCGAGCTCGTCAACAACCGCGCGGGCGTCGGCTCGCACATCGGCGTTGGCGACCTGAACAAGGACGGCACGCTCGACATCGTGACGTCGGGCGCGAGCGGCACGTTCGTCTTCTTCAACAACACGAAGAAGGGTTCCAAGTAAGAACTCGGGTACGACCGGTACGACAGGTGCGACGGGTCCAAGGTGGGAACTGTCGCACCTGTTCTTTTTTGGATTGGCGATCACATGCCACGACGCATCGCACGCACGGCCGTTTTCTTCGGTGCTCTCACCGCCAGCGTCTATGCCGCCGGCCCGACGTTTCGCCCTGACGTGGTCTTTCGCGGCAGCGCCCTGACCGGCTGGTCGTCGCTCGGCCAGGCGGACTGGCGCGCGCAGAACGGTGAGATCGTCGGCACGCCTCGGCAGCCGGTCGGCGGCTGGCTCGTGCTGGACAAGCTGTACCAGGACGTCGCGATCTACGCCACCGTCTCGTGTACGACCGGATGCAAGACCGGTGTGCTCCTGCGCGCCGAGAAGACCGCTGACGGCGGCACGAAGGGCGTCTACGTTTCCCTGACGGAGGGTGATCTCGGGTCGTATGCCGTGACACTGAACCCGCAAGGGGTGGAGACGGCGCGCCGGGCACTGGCCGCGGGTACCGTCCTCGACATGGCCATGGGCCGCGCCGGCGGACCACCGGCGCCGGTCTCGGCCGGTCCGCCCGCGATGCCCGCGTGGGCGCCGCCACCGCTGCCCGGCGGCGTGCTTCCGGGACTGACGTCGCTTCCGATGGGCGAATACAAGCCCGGTCAGCGGAACGCCGTGAACGTCACGATGACGGGAAACTCCGTCGCCGTCCGCTTCAGCACGGGCTCGTTGCTATCGCACCTCGGCACCACCGAGGATTCGATGGGCAAATACGGCCCAATCGCGCTGTATGTCGGAGGAACGGCGTCGGCGAGCTTCAGAGAATCTCGCCTATGCCGATTTGAACGCGCGGCCGTTCGACGTGGAAACGACGTCGCCCAACTTCCGCGTGCAGCGGCTGAGCGAGTTCTACTACGGCTACTCGGCGACGGTCGCCGACATCGACCGCGACGGCAACATGGATGTGGTCTCGGGCCCGTACTACTACCTCGGCCCCACCTTCAGCGTCGGCCGTCAGTACTACGCCGGCGTCACCTACAACCCGACGAGCGAGTACCCGCTGCTGTCGATGGTGAACCTCGCCTACGACTGGACGGGTGACGGCTGGCCGGACATCCTCAACATGAGCGGCAATGCCGGCAACGGTACCGGCACGCTCTACGTGAACCCGAAAGGCGAGAACCGGCGCTGGGATACCCACGTCGTCCTCGAGCCGCCGAATCGGCAACGAGGAGACGCTGCTCAAGGACATCGACGGCGACGGACGACCGGAGGTCATTCACGCCGGCAACGACACGCTGCGCTATTCGAAGCCTGATCCGGCGAATCCGACCGGTACGTGGCTCACGACGACCATCTCCGGGCCGGGCCCGTGGGGAAGGAACATCAGCCACGGCATGGGCGTCGGCGACATCAACGGCGACGGCCGCGCGGACTACGTGACGGCCTATGGCTGGTGGGAACAGCCAGCCGCGGGCAGCACCACCTGTGGACGTGGCATCCGGTTCAGCTTGCCCGCTGGGGAGGCTCACAGGGCGGCGCGGGCGGCGCGGAGATGGGAATCTACGATGTCAACGGCGACAAGCTCAACGACGTGGTGACATCACTCGAAGGTCACGGCTTCGGCCTCGCGTGGTACGAGCAGAAGCGAGACGCCGCGGGCAGGATCACGTTCGTGCAACACATCATCATGGACAGCGCGCTCGACAAGAACGCCGGCGACGTCTGGTTCACGCAGCCGCACGCGGTCACCTTTGCCGACATCAACCAGGACGGCATCCTGGACATGATCACCGGCAAGCGGCACCATTCGCACTTCCAGTACACCGACCCCGACAATTGGGGCATGCCGGTCGTGTACGTCTACCGCGCCGTCCGAAATCCCAAAGCACCAGGGGGCGCCGAGTTCGTGCCCGAGCTCGATCCACAACCGATCGGGCGTCGGCTCGCACCTCGGCGTTGGCGACCTCAACAAGGACGGGACGACGGATATCGTGACGTCGGGGGCCAGCGGGACGTTTGTGTTCTTCAATCTGACGAAGAATCGTAAATAGCCGTTTACTATTGGTTATTGGCGATTGGTTGTTGGTTATTGCATTGGTGATTGAGTTATTGGCTATTGTGCTCGCACCGCTCTGGCTGCCATTGCCTCCCGTCACCGGCGAGCCGTCCTAGACCTTCACATTTCAGAGGCGACTCGGCTCGAATGACCGCCTGCTACACTCGGTTGTGAGGTTGGCCATGCACCGATACGTACTCGCGATCCTCATCGTGATGGTGGCTGCCATGAGCAGCGGAAGGCTCGTGGCGCGACCCGCCGAGCAAGCAGCAACGCAGAATCACATTGGCTGGGTCATCGACGTGCTCAAGCGAATGCAGACCGTCACCGTCGGCATGACGAGGGCCGATCTTCTGAAGGTCTTCACCACTCAAGGAGGGCTCTCTACACGGCAGGCGCAGTCCTATGTCAGTCAGGATTGTCCGTACTTCAAGGTGAGCGTGACGTTCAAGCCAGTCGGGCCAGAAGGCGACGGAACGGATGGAAGAAACGACGTGATTCTGACTATCTCGAAGCCGTATCTGGAGTTCTCGATCCTCGACTAGCACTCATTGGGGTTTGTGATCGCCATCATCACCTTGGCTGTTGACCAGCGAGCGGGCCTCAACTGCTGAATGCAATGCGAGTGGCCAAAGCCAGTGTCCCAAACAGAGGCCAGCCCGATCAGGGCCACGGCCAGCACCGCAAGCAGCGCATTCTCGACAACGGAGCGATTGCTGAGCCAGGACATCAGCACCGAAAGAACGATGCAGAACAGGACTGCGCCGGCCACGATGACCAGGAACACCGGCCATCCGGAGAGTTGAACAAACCACAGTTGCCACGTGGTCAATGCCATGAAAGGTAGCTGAAATGCGCAACCGATCAATCGAAAAGCAGACGACTCCGAAGAAGTCACCCCCTTTGGCAAGGAAGCACCCGGCAGACAAGGACGTGTCGTTGGCCAAAGCCCGCTGCGCGGAAATCGCGATGCTGGCCGCCGCCCGCGGTTGGGGTAAGAAATGTCTCTCTGAAAACTGAGGAAGATGATTGGGATGCAGGTTCCTGGGACCTGTCGTACCCGTCGTACCTGTCGCACCCGTGCTCTTTATTGCTCCAGCCTGAACGCCAGCAGTTCCCCGCTGTAGTTAGCGCCGCTGACGGCAAGGACGATGTACTGCTTGCCGTCGTGAATGTAGGTGATGGGCGAGCCGGTCTGCCCCGCCGGCATCTGCACCGCGCCGACGTCCGCACCCGTTGCCTTGTCATAGGCGCGAAGGAGGGCGCCGCGTTGACCGGCCGCGTTCGTGTGAAAACCGAAATCGCCGGCGATGACGAGCGTCTTCGTGACGAGAGTGCCCACGAACGAGCGGCCGGGCTGTCCCAGGCGCGGCAGATTGAGTCCCTTGAGCGCTGGATGGTTTCTGATGTTGTCCGGCGTCGAGCTGTGAACCTTCTGCCACACGATCTCGCCCTTGTGCATGTCGTATGCGGTGATGCGATCGTAGGGCGCCTTCACGAGCGGCAGGCCCTGAACGTTGAGTTGCGGCGCGGCGCCGGCCAGCACGGTCGTGGTCGCGGCCGCGCCTGGTTCCTTCGGCGGCGCCGCCGTGCCCCGAACGTAGCGCATGTTCGATCGATCGAGCGGCGGTTGCACGAGACCGAGGTCGAAAATCTGCGAGTGCGAGTGGATGTACAGGTAGCTCGTTTCCGGATCGAATGATCCGCCCGGCCAGTTCGCGCCGCCAATGTTGTCTGGCAGGATCAACGTCGCGAGCGGTCCTTCCCACTTGCTGACCACCGGCGGAGTGAAGAGCGGCCCGATGCGGTAGCGCGACACCAGCTTGACGGCTTCAGCCCGCAGCTCGGGCGTGAAGTCGATCAGATCATCATGCGTCACGCCTTGACGATCGAACGGCGCGGGCCTGGTCGGAAAGGGCTGTGTCGGGCTCGTCTTCTCGCCGGGAATGTCCGTCTGCGGCACCGGTCGTTCCTCGATCGGCCACACGGGGGCGCCCGTTTCGCGATTGAGGACGTAGAGAAACGCCTGCTTTGTGGGCTGGGCAAGCGCCTTGATCCGGCGGCCATCGACGACAAGGTCCATGAGAATCGGGGCACAGGGCACGTCCATGTCCCACAGGCCGTGATGGACGAACTGGTAGTGCCAGCGCCTCACGCCGGTCTTGAGATCCAGAGCGACCAGGCTCTCGCTGAAGAGAGTGTTCCCCACGCGATGCCCGCCGTAGTAGTCGCCGGTCGGAAGCTCGACGGGCACATAGACGAGGCCAAGTTCCTCATCCACGCTCATTTGCGCCCAGGCGCCGGTGTTGCCGTTCTGCTCAGCCGCGCCGTCCTCCCATGTCTCGTACCCGAACTCGCCGGGCCGTGGCATGGTGTGGAAAATCCAGAGTCGCTTGCCCGTGCGAACGTCGAAGCCGCGCACGTAGCCTTTGGCGTTCCGATGAGTCGGCGGTGCATTGCCGTTCCGGTGCGCCGCGCCGACCACGATGACGTTGCCGGCGACAATCGGCGCGGCGTTCAAGCCGATCTCTCCGGTTATCGGGTCAATCGTCTGGTCGTTGTCGAGCTTGAGATCGACGACGCCGTTGGCGCCAAAGCCCGCCACGGGCACGCCGGTCTTCGCGTTGAGGGCCACCAGACGATAGCCGGGCGTGACGTACAGGATGCGGGCGTCGTTGCCGCTCGACCAGTATGCGAGCCCGCGGCCCGCGCCAAGCCGTGGGGCGGCGTCGCCGCGCGGTCCCTCGTGCTCGGTATGCGCCCACAAAAGCTCGCCGGTACCCGCATCGAGCGCGACCACGGCCCGGCGAGCACCGGCCGTCGAGTAGACGACCCCCCCGACCATCAGCGGTGTCGCCTGAAACAGGAAATCAGGTTTCGGACCGAAGATGTCGGTCTTCAGCCGCCACGCGATCTCGAGCCTCGAGAAGTTGGAGGCATTGATCTGATCGAGCGGAGAGTAGCGCGTGCTCGCGAGCGAGCCGCCGTAAGTCGGCCAGTCACCGTTCACCGTACGCGCCGCCAGCAGGGTGGCGACTGAGGTCGCCGTGGCGAGCACCGCGACGAGGACGGAAGCCGGGTGGATTCTGACGCGACTCATGGCTCCTGCCTGCTAGGGTTTGTTGCTTTGAAAGGTGATCGCCGCCAGCGTCGCCGAGTCACCAGGGAGAAGGTCGTTTCCTGCCGGCATGCCGTTCATCTTCAGCAGGTAGGCCAGAATGCTCGCGTATTCCGGCCGGGTCACCGTGCCGCTCTTTCCAGGAGGCATCGTTTTTCGCATTCGCTCGAAGAGATCCGCGAGCGGAACGCTCTCCCACGTCGCGCCGAACGTGACGCCTCGAAGCGCGGGCACCTGCTCGCCGCCCGCGAGCGACTCGCCATGGCACGACACACAGTGTGTCTTGTAGACAGCGGCGCCCTGATCCGCCTGCGCGTCAGTGAAGACACCGGACCAGACGGACTTCTGTCCCGTCGACGCGTCGGCTACAGCGACGGCGCAGAGGACCGCCGCCACGGCAAGAGCGCAAGGCCTCATCGAATCCGCTGGATTATAGGTCAGGGCGATTGGGGCCGATGGTAACGTGAAGAACAGGACGACATGAACCGCTGGTCAGCATTCGTTCTCGCCTGGACGATCGCGATCGCGCTCTCCCCGATCGCCCGCAGCCAGGAACCGGCCACGGGCGAGTTCCGGCCACCACCGGCACCCGAGCAACCGATCGCGTTCAGTCATCGCCTTCACACGAGCCTGGGCCTCGCGTGCTCAGGCTGCCACGCGACCGCGGAGACCGGAGATCGCGCGACGCTCCCCCCGACGTCGACGTGCATGACGTGCCACGTGGCCATCCGCGCCGACAGTCCGGAGATCCTGAAGCTCGCGGGATTTCAGGCAAAGAAGGAAGAGGTCCCCTGGCGGCGCGTTTACCGCCTGCCGGACTACGTCGGTTTCAGCCACACCACGCACGTGATGTCAGGCAAAGGCCTCACGTGCGAGACGTGCCACGGCAATGTCCGCGAGCTCGCACAAATGCAAAAGCTGAAAGACACGTCCATGGCCGCGTGCATCGCGTGCCACACGGAGAAGGCCGCGCCGACCCGTTGCGATGCCTGTCACGAGCCGCGCTAGAGAAAGTTCGTTCGGACGAGGTCCCGGTCGATCGATTTGAGGTTGGATTTCCCGGCCGCGGCGGCCGCGGCGACCAGCTCACGCTGCACAATCTCGATCACGCGCTGCGCGCCGGCCGGGCCGAATGCACCCAGCCCCCAGCGTGTGGCCCGGCCGAGCAGCACGGCGCTCGCGCCGAGCGCCAACGCCTTGAGCACGTCCGTCCCGCGCCGATACCCGCTGTCGGTCAGCACGGGCGCGCGGCCGCCAACCGCATCCACGATCTCGGGGAGCACCTCGAGGGTGGAGGGTCCGTAGTCCATCGAGCGGCCGCCATGGTTCGACACGACGATCGCGTCGGCGCCGTGATCGAGCGCGATCCTTGCGTCTTCGGCGGACACGATGCCCTTGAGCACCATGGGCACCTTCAGCTGCTTCTTGACCTCGTCCAGATACGACCAGGTGTACCAGAGCCGGTTCGAGCCGACGCGGTATCGCGCGATGCCCGTAGGGACGGCCGCAGTGCCGGCTCCGGCGCCGCGCGCACCGCCGCGGCCGCCGCCGCCACTGAGATTGCGCGTCTGCTGCGTGCGCTCGTAATACGACGCCTGTTGATCGACCGTCACGACGACGACCGCGCATCCTGCGGCCTGGCCGCGGTCCAGCAGTTCGCGGCCCGTATCGCGATCCTCTTGAGGATAGAACTGCTGCCACCAGGGACCGGCGGCCGCCGCGGCGAATTTCTCCATCGGTGTGCTGGAATTGCCGCTCAGGATGATTGGCGTGTTCGACGCCGCCACGGCCGCGCGTCGCATGCCGGACTCCCCTTCGGCGTGCACTGGCACCTGCAGCGCCGTCGGGGCCACCATAATCGGAAATTTCATCGCGGTTCCGAGTACCAGGTCGTGGACAAATCGACCGTGGCCGGATCGACGGCGCGTCCGGGCACAAGCTCGACCCAATCGAAGGCCTGCCGGTTGCGCCGCAGCGTGAATTCCGACCCGTCCCCATGCGCGGTGTAGTTGTAGGTGGCGAGCGGCACGTTGGCGAACATCACCGGCTCGAAGTCGAACGCCGTCACCATCTCTTCGAGGCCGGGAATCCGTCGCTGCTCGAAGAGCGGACGCGGATCCTGCTGGCCGAACGCCGTGGTTCCGGAGAGCGGCGACGCGGCAAGGAACGCGGCCATCTTCGCGATGGCCCGCCTTCGCGACATCGACCCTTCCGATTCGCTTCGGCGAGGCAAGCGCCGGCGAGACAGCTCGTTATCGCGCATGAATTTTCACCATCCCGCGATCGAGCGCCTGGAGGTTGGGCTTGCAGCTCATGGCCATGTACCGTGCCAACTCGGTCTGGAGGATCTCGATCACCGATTGCGCACCCTCCGCGCCGTAGGCGCTCAGCCCCCATGCCACCGGCCGGGCGACCAGCACCGCGGAGGCGCCGAGCGCGAGCGCTTTCAACACATCGGTGCCTCGTCGAAATCCGCCGTCCGTGAGCACGGGGACCTTGCCGTCCACCGCGTCGACGACGGCCGCCAAATCGAGAATGGACGCGCGGTCGGCCGATCCGAGGAGACCGCCGTAGTTCGAAAACACGACGCCGGCAGCGCCGTGTTGCAGCGCCTGTCTCGCCGTGGCAGGACTTGTGATGCCTTTGGCGATCACCGGAACGGTCGCGGTCTTCGCCGCCGCCTCGATCGTCCGCCATTGGCTCGCGGCCACAGTGACGCGGCGTACGCCTCCAGATGTCTGTTCAGCGCCGACGGTCACGCACGCCGCCCGACATCCTGCATCGGCGGCTCGCTTGATCCCGTCCATCGCGGCCGTATCGCTCGCGAATACCTGGCACCACACCGGCGTCTTCAACGCCCGGATCTCCGCGCGCGTCGCCGCGGCGCCCGCGGCAATCAGCGTGGCGTTCGCCGCCGACGCGCCACGAAGCAGGTCGGCGTCAGCCACCGAGTCGAGAGGGCCCACGATGATCGGACTGTGGTGGGCGTGGCCAAAGAGCGTCAGGCCGAGATCCAGTCCACGCGTCGGAACCATGACCCGCGGCTGGAGCGTCATCCGGTCGAACCCTGATCGATCGCCGCCGGCAATTCGCGCGAACGCGGCCGCGTCGAGCGCGCGCTTGGCCTGTTCCTCGAACTCGAGCACGTTGACGAGATCGGTTCGGGGCGCGAGTCGCACCGCGCCCGGTGCGGCCTGCCGAAATGCCGCACCAATGCGCTCGAGCGCGTGACGACGGCCCGGATCAAGCCTCATATCCACCTTCGGACCATCGAACCCTCGGACCCTCGGACCCGTCAGTTCTTTCCCGCAAAAGGTCCGACCTCAGGTTTCCCCTGCGTGTTGGCCAACGGTCCCAGTTCAGCCGCGGCCCCGCGCGCGATCGCCGCGAGCTCGCTGGCTCGCCTGGAAACACGTGAAGTCCGGCCGGTCGCGCCAGGCCAGCGGGCCGCACAACTTGACGCCGGCCTTGATGGCCGCGTCGTGGACGATGTTGATCGCGCGCTCGTAGTCCGGCGACCGCTGCGCGTAGCCGGTGAAATTGCCGAGGTCGGTGCTCGCCGCGAAGATCGCGCTCGACGCCCGGCACTTTGGCGATCGCATCGGCGTTCTTCAGACCTTCGAGCGTCTCGATCATCAGGATGAGAACGATGTTGTCGTTCGCGGTCTCGCGGTACCCGCCGGGCACGTTGCCCCACATCTCCGCGCCGAACGCCTGTCCGCCGCCGCGGCTCCGCCGGCCGAGCGGCGGAAAGTACGTCCAGTCACGGGCCTCGATAGCCTCCTGGGCGGTGTCCACCGTCGGCACGACGACCACGAGCGCGCCGGAATCGAGCGCGTGCTGAATCTCGCGCTCGTCGGTGTAGGCGACCCGAACGCCAGGCACGGCGCGCGCCCAGGGGCACGTGCGCCACATGCGCGCCGCCGACTCCCAGTCGCGGTCGCTATGCTGCATCTCGGTCCAGATGAAGTCATACCCGGCGTTCGCCATCGCGCAGTAGGTGGACGCGTCGGTCGCGCCGAAGAGCGTGCCGCCGGTCACTTTGCCGCCCTGCATCAGCTTGAGCTTGACCGGATTCCAGATCTTCGCGCCGGCTGGAGGGTTGAAGGCCGGCCCGTATTTCCAGGTCGCCGGATCGAACGGGCCGCGGTTCACCGATCCGGCTGGCGCGACGGTCTTCGCGTTGCTGTCGGCCCCTGCGGGCGCCGCCAGCGGAAAGGTCGCCGCGCCGGCGTTCGGGTTGTTCGCGTAGGGATCGATCGACGGCGCGGGCTGCGCCGGGGGATTCTGGCTCTGGGCGGAATCGACGCCGCCCGCGACCACGAGGCACACCACGATGGCGACAAGCAGCGGTTTCACGGGACCCTCCTGGACGAAGTGGAAAGCCTATACCAGTTCGTTACCGCAGTTCCCGGAGCCAGATGTTGCGGAAACTGATCGGCTCGCTCGGATCGTTGTGTGCCTGCAGCATGATCGGCGCCGCGTCGTACGCCTTGTAGAACGGCTTACCGATATAGACCGTCTGGCCCTGCAGCTCGACATGGTTCTGAACGAGCACGCCATTGTGGAGCACGGTCAGGAACGCCGGTGTCTTGACCGATCCGTCCACGTTGAACGACGGCGCGGTCCAGACGACGTCGTAGACCTGCCATTCGCCGGGCTTGCGCGACGAGTTCACGAGCGGCGGAAACTGTTTGTAGACGCTGGCAGCCTGACCATTGACGTACGTCTTGTTGTTGAACGAGTCGAGGACCTGGAGCTCGTAGCCCGCGTCGCCAGTGCCCGTCGACGCGAGGAACACCCCGCTGTTCCCGCGGGCCTGATTCTCGCCGGCGATCGACGCCGGAATTCTCCACTCGATGTGGAGCTGGTAGTTCTTGAACCGGCGCTTCGTCTGGATGTTGCCGGCGGGCTTGTTGACCGTGACGATGCCGTTGGCGACGGTCCAGCCCGCGGCGGCGCCGTCGCGGCCCACCCATTCGTCGAGGTTGCGGCCGTCGAACAGCACGATGGCGTCAGCCGGCGGCGCGCTGTCGGTCGCGCCTGGCGCGACCATCGCCGGGACCGGTTCCCAGACCTCGGTGTCCTGCGGACGCGGCTTTGGCGCGGCGCCGCCCTGCCCAGCCTGTTGAGCCGATCAACGAGCCCGACAACACGAACGTGGCGACCGAGGTCAGCACGAGCAGTGCGCTACGCATAGCGTCCTCCCTTCCGAGGTTTTTCCTGGCAGGCATGAGTCGGCTCAGGGCCATGGCGGTCAGACTCGTGACGGCCGCACCCACGAACGCGTACCAGGTCCAGGCGATCACGGCGGTCCACCAGATCCAGAACAGGACCACGATACCCGCAATCATGCCGATCAGCATCGGCCGTCCGCCGACGTCGCGCGTGAGGACACCGATGAGAAACGCGCCCAGGACGGGCCCCGCGGCCAGCGACAGCACCGAGAGGCCGACGTCGAGTACCGACCGATTCATCCACTGTGCGCCGACGGCCACCGACAGCTGAACGATGCCCCAGAAGACCGTCGACTGCCGCGCCACGCGCATTCGCGACCGCTCGTCGGCGTCCGGCCGGAAAAACGGCACGTAGAAGTCGTTGACGGTCGCCGCGGCCATCGCGTTGAGCGACGGAGACAACGCGGCGGCCACGATGGCCGCCACGATGAAACCGGCCGCGCCGCCCGAGAGCGTGTTGACGATGAACGCGGGCAGAATCTCGTCGTTGCGTGAGATGGCCGGCGCCGGCGTCTGCTGGTAGTAGGTGAACAGCATCACGCCGATGACGAGGAACAGGCAGAACTGCGCGAACACGAGCACGCCGCTGAGGACGAGCCCCCGCCGTGCTTCGATCCCTGATCGCGCGGCCAGCAACCGCTGCACCAGGAACTGATCCGTGCCGTGCGTCGCGAGCGTCAACGCCACACCGCCGACGACGCCGGCCCACAACGTGTAAATCGCCTTCGGGTCCGTCGACAGATTCAGGAACGTGAACTTGCCGGCGGCCGCGCCGGCCGTCACGACCGCCGCCCAGCCGCCGTCAATCCGATCGAGAAGCGCGGAGAACACGAGCAGCGCGCCCGCAAGGTAGATGAACATCTGAACGGCGTCGGTCCAGATCACCGCCGCCGCGCCGCCCCGCACGGTGTAGATGATCATCGCGGCGCCGAGCACGATCACGATCCCCGTCACCGGCATGTCGGTGACCACGGCAATGACGAGCGCGGTCGCAAAAAGACGAATGCCGTCGGCGAGCGATCGCGTGATGAGAAAGATTCCGGAGGCAACCGTCTTCACCTCGGAACCGAAACGGCGCTGCAGAAGCTCGTACGACGTCACGAGCTCGCCGCGAAAATACGCCGGGATGAAGATCGCCCCGACGATCACCCGGCCGATGATGTACCCGAGCGCCAGTTGAAGGAACGTGAAGTTGCCGGCGTACGCCGTCGCAGGAACGCCGATGAACGACAGCGTGCTCGTCTCGGTCGCGACAATCGTGAAGCAGATTCCCCACCAGGGCGTGGACCGGTCCGCGAGGAAATAGTCGCGCGTCGTTTTCTGAAAACGCGCGAACCATGAGCCGAATAGCGTGATCGCGACAAGGTACGCCGCGATAACCAGGTAGTCGGCGGTCGCTAACACCATTACGAAGTTCCACGTTCCGCGTTCCGGTTCCAGAAACCAGGAACCCGGAACCGTGCCTACTCATTGACCGCAAATGCAAACAAGGTATCGCCCGAGGCAACAAGGAGGTATTGACGCCCATCGAGCATGTAGGTCTCGGGCGCGTTCGAAACGCTGCCGAGTTTCGCGTGCCACAGGATCTGGCCGGTGCGCGCGTCGTACGCGACGAGATTGCCGCTGACGTCACCGCCGAACAGCAATCCACCGGCCGTGGTGAGCAATCCATTCGCGCTGCCGGCGCCGAGGCCGGGATACCGGTGCTTCCAGGCGGGCTTCCCGGTCTTGTAGTCGAGGGCCAGCATGTAGCTGCCCTTCGACCCGAGCGTGATCTCCTCCTTGCCGCCGAGCCCCATCGCGCCGCGCGGATCGGTCTCGGCCGTGTAGTACATCGCGTACGTTTCGGCGAGCGGCACGTAGTAGAGCCCGGTCAGCGGACTGAAACTCCCCGGCGGCCAGTTGGTCGCGCCGCCGTTGTTGCCGGACACGAGCGCGCCACCGACGTGATGGTCCTTCTCGGGAATTCGTATCGGCTGGCCCTTCTCGTTGAGGCCCCTGGCCCAGTTCACCGTGTCCGCAAACGCGCTCGTCAACAGGTGTTCGCCCGTGACGCGGTCGAGGACGTAGAAGTAGCCGTTGCGTCCGGTGTGCAGCACCATCTTGCGCTGCCGGCCTCGGAACTCGCCGTCGACGAGGAGCGGCGTGTGCGCCGAGTCCCAGTCGTGGGTATCGTGCGGCGCCGTCTGGTAGTACCACGCCATCTTGCCGGTGTCGGGATTGATCGCGATGATCGAGCAGGAGAAGAGATTGTCACCTTCGCCCCGGGCCGCGCCGAAGTACGCGGGCGTCGGGTTCCCGGTCCCGAAGATGTACAGGTTCGTGTCTGGATCGTAGCTCCCGGTGTTCCAGGCGTGACTGCCGCCGTGCCGGGCGGCGTCGAGATCCTTCCAGGTGTCGAGCCCCGGATCGCCAGGATTCATCGGCACCGTATAGAACTTCCACTGCAGCGAACCGTCCACCGGATCGAACGACTGCAGGAACCCGGGACCGTCGAGATCGTTGCTCGTGCCGACGAGCACGTGATTGCGGACCACGAGCGGAGCCATGGTCGAGAAGTACTGCTGCTCGAAGCTCGAAATTTCCTTGTGCCAGCGCTCCTTGCCGGTCTTCGCTTCCAGACTGACCAGGTAGTTGTCCGGCGTCTCCATGTAGAGCCAGTCGCCGTACATGCCCACGCCGCGATTCCCGATATGTGTCGCGCCGCGCGTCTTCCAGAAGTAGTGCCACATTTCGTGGCCGTCGCGCGCATCGAGCGCCCATGCGTTGTCGGGCGTCGTGGGGTACAGGACGCCGTTCACCATCAGGATCGACCCGCGGACGTTCGTGCCTTGGTACTCGGTGGTCCCGACACCGCTCACGATTGTCGGCGGCGCGCCCGGCCGGCCCGTCGCGCCACCGTAGAGACGTGTCGTCCATGCGAGCGAGAGATGCCGCACGTTCGCCGTGTTGATCTGCTTGAGTTCGCTGTATCGCTTGCCGGTGTAGTCGCCGGAGTACGACGTCCACTGCTCCGCGAGCGGCTTCAGCATCTCGGCATGGTTCAACCCGGTGCCTTGCCCGGCGAGCAGCACGGGCGCGAGGCACAGCGAGACGACGAGCGAAGGTCGCAGGAGGCGCGTCATTTCAAGGTCACCAGATAGGCCGTCACGTCGTGAATGTCCTTGTCGGAGTACGTCGGCGAGCAGATCGCGATGGGGTTGGAGCGGATCGTGAAGCTCAACCTTCGGCGTGGCGCCCGTTCTCGCGATCGTCCGCTCCCCGCCATCGGGAAGATAGAGCGACACCAGAAAGTCGTCGATGCGCCGGAGCCGCCCTTCGAGCTTTTGCCCCGACGGAAGGGTCACCGTCACCGTCACCGGCTTCAGCGCCGGGCCACCGCCGGGACTGGACCCTCCGGCGGTCGGCATCAGCCACCACTGTTGCAACTGACGTGGGTCCGTGAAACGGGCGCCGAACGCCTTCAGATCGCCGGTCGCCGAGTGACACGACCCGCACTTCCTGCCGAAGACCGCCACTCCGGCGGCGGCATCGCCGACGACGATGGTCGCCGGCCTCATGCGGGCAGGATCGCGGCTGCCGACGGGAAAGCTGTGCACGTACGCCGCGATATCGGAGGCGTTGGCCGGCGTCAGCTGCGGAAACGCCGGCATGCCGCGCTCGGGCCGGCCCTTCTGCAGGACCTCGGCCATGAGCTCGCCTTTCTGATCCTCTGAGGACGAGCTCCGATCGGAGAAGGCTCGGCCCGGCATTGCCGCGCGCGTCGGCGCCATGGCAGAGCGCGCAGTGAAGACTGTAGAGCGCCTTCCCGCGCTCGAGGACATCAGCCGGTGCGGCCGGTCGCGGCGGATAGGCCTGCGCCCCGGGGCGGGACGTAAGAGTGACTGCGATGGCGAGCGCGAGCGGAAGAAGCGCTGCTGCCGTCCTTGGATTGGATCTCGAACAATCTTGTGCCCTTCAGCCCTTCGAACCCTGGAACCCTGGAACCCTCGAATGGTATTCCACCCGGCCTCGACTCAGGCGAACGAGACCTCGATCGTCGCCGTAGGCGCCGAAGTCCATTCGAACCTGGTCGCCCGGACTCACGGTGACCGGCACGACGCACGTGCCGGTCATCACGACGTCGCCGGCGGCCACGCCTCGGCCGTGCGCCGAGAGCTCGTTGACGAGCCACGTGAGCGCCGCGCGCGGGTCGCCGAGCACATTGGCACCGCTGCCTGTCCCCACAGCTTCCCCGTTTCGATGGGCCGTCACCGTGTGCTGCACGAGGTCGTCACGGCGCCAGTCCGCCTCAACGGCGTCACCGATGCGGTACCAGCACGCGCACGCGCAGTCCGCGATGAGTTGAGCCGCGCCCACCTTCGTGAAATCGACATATCGCGAGTCGGGCACTTCGATTGCCGGATGAAGCGACGCGACGGCAGCGAGGACCTCGTCCACGGTGTACGGCTCAGCCCGGGTCGGCAGCGGCTCGCCGAACCGAAACGCAAACTCCGCCTCGGCCGCGCGCATGTGGTTGCCGGTCAGTGACACGGTCACACCGGGGAGCAGGCCACGACGGTCGAGCAGGGGCCCGGCGAGCGGCCCATCGACGTTGATGTGCCGTTGCCCGGCCTGGCTGGTCGCGGCAATCTTCCAGCCGGCCACGCCCTGACCGGAGAGCCCGGCGACCGCGGCCTGAATCTCGTACCCGTCCGCGCGATCGCGGGCCGGCAGTCGGCCGGCAGGGCCTCGATGCGGGCTGTCGTCATCCAGGCGCGCCAGAGAAGATCTGCAGCCGTGTCGATCGCGCGAGCGTCCATGCCCGCCTAGTCTACCGGGCGGTGGCTATAATCGCCGTCCGCCTCACGGCCTGAGCATGTGGTCCGCTTCCACTGATGTTGTCGTGGCCTTCGCGCCCGACGCTGCGTATCGCCGTCTGGTCGGCGGCGCCGCGGACCGTGCCGGACTGCGTCTGCTCGGGCGGCTCGGCCTGATCCTGCTCGCCATCGCCCTTGCGGTCCCGATGATGGCAGGTACAGCGCGTGACGATTGAACTGGTGGCGACGGCTGCGCTGTCGTGGTGCTTCGTGCTCGCGATTCAACTGGCCGTCGCGGTCCTCGTTATCTCATCCGTTCCTGCGCGCCACATCGGCATGTCGGGCGCGCTCAATCTCTGGTTTGCCGCGCATCTTCCGTACACGTTGTGGATGCTCGCCATTTCAGTCCTGATGGCAACCTCGAACGACGCGTCGGCAGAACTCCTGGTTGCAAGCGCAATCGCGCCCGCGGCATGGCTCGACCCGCTGCCGAACTCTGCTCTTCGTGCGCGAGCGGACACGTGCGAGGGGGTCCTGGATGCGATCCGGAACGGCCGAACCTTAGCAATGGACGGCGACGGGCGCCTGTATGGCGACCAGAGGCTGGTGCGAACTGATCGACAACGCCAGGCTCGCCGGCCGATTCTGACGCGCATACTGTCTGGCGGCACGTGTCGATGGCACTCGCCGGTATCGGGCTCGTCGGACTCGTGCTGTTCTCGTCCGTGTCGGAGGAGGTGTCGTGATGGTTCGAAGCCGGAGGATCGGCCCGCGGCTCGCGTGGTTGCTGGTCGGTGGGTTGATTGCCGCCGCGTGCGGCAGTCAGGGCAGCGCGCCACGGGCGCGACCGCTCATCGGGGTCTCGCTGCTGACCCAGACGCACGCCTTTTACAAGGAACTCGAGGACGCGCTCCGGAAGGAAGCCGGCGCCAGGAATCTCGACCTTGCGGTCGTCGCCTGCGAAATGGACCCGGCGCGGCAGGCCTCGCAGATTGAGGACTTCATCACCCAGCGGGTGGACGCGATTCTCGCCGCGCCCTGTGATTCGAGCGCCATCGTGCCGTACCTCGAGAAGGCTGCGAGCGCCGGTATTCCGGTGTTCACGGCCGACATCGCGGCACGTGGCGGCGACATCGTGTCGCACGTCGCGAGCGACAACCTTGGTGGCGGCAGGCTGGCGGCAAAGACGCTCGCCGATCGGCTGGGCGGCAAGGGCGACGTGATCATCATCGACCATCCGGAAGTGGCGTCCGTTCAGGACCGCACGCGCGGATTCGACGAGGAAATCGCCAAGCACCCCGGCATTCGCGTCGTCGGACGGCCGTCGGCGAGCGGCCAGCGGGCGCGGGCGATGGCCGTCATGGAGGACATGCTGCAGGCGCACCGGGACCTGCGCGGCGTCTTTGGCATCAACGACGACTCGGCGCTTGGCGCGCTGGCCGTTCTCGAGGCCGCCAAGCGGACTGACCTCGTCATTGTCGGCTTTGACGCCACGACCGAGGCCGAGGACGCGATTCGCCGCGGCAGCGCCCTGAAGGCTGACGTCGCACAGCATCCGAGCGAGATCGGTGTCACGGCCATCCGCGCCATCGCTGACCATCTGGCGAAACGGCCGGTCGACAAGGTCATCGCCGTGCCGGTCAGCGTCGTGACGGCTGAGACGCTGGCCCGGTAATGCTCATCTAATGCTTCTCTAATGCTTCTTCGGGCGCGAGGCCTCACGAAGTCGTACGGCGGCGTGACCGTGCTCGCCGACCTCGACCTCCAGGTCGGCGCTGGTGAGATCCGCGCGCTCGTCGGCGAGAATGGCGCCGGCAAATCCACGCTCATCAAGATCCTGAGCGGCGCCGTCGTTCCCGATGCCGGCGAAGTCCAGCTCGAAGGCACTCCCCTGCCGTCCGGCCGACCTCTTGCGACCCGCGACCGTGGCATCAGCGTTGTCTACCAGGAGTTCACGCTCGTTCCGGATCTTTCCGTCGCGGACAACGTATTTCTCGGGCGCGAGACGGGCGGCCTCTGGCTTCGCCGATCCGAGATGCGCCGGAAGGCTCAGACGGTGCTCCGCGACCTTGGCGTCTCGCTCGACGCCGGCGCGCTCGTCGGTGGACTGAGCGTGGCGCACCAGCAAATGGTCGAGATCGCGCGCGCTCTCGTGACCGACGCGCGCATCCTCATCCTCGATGAACCTTCGGCCACACTGACGACGACCGAGGTTGACAGTCTGTTTCAGACGCTCCGACGACTCCAGGCCAGGGGCCTTGGCATCGTCTACGTGTCACATCGCCTCGACGAGATCTTCGTGCTGGCGGACTCGGTGACGGTGCTGCGCGACGGCCGACACGTGGTGACGCAGCCGGCCGCCACTCTCACGCGCGAGACGCTGATTCGACACATGGTGGGCCGCGACGTGAGCGAGGAGTTCCCGCCGCGCCAACCCTCGCCAGGCCGGAGCGTTCTCTCGATTGACCGACTGGCCGCGCCGCCGCGTTTCGCGGACGTCTCGCTGTCGGTCGCTCAAGGCGAGATCGTCGGGCGTCGCCGGGCTGGTGGGCGCGGGGAGAACCTCGATGGCCCTGGCGACCATCGGCGCTCTTGCGGCCTCGGGGACCGTTCGCGTCGGCGAGTCCGAGATGAGATTCCGTTCGCCGGCGGACGCAATCGCGCAGGGGGTCGCGTACGTGACGGAGGACCGAAAATCACGCGGCCTGTTCCCGCTCCTCGGGCTCGACGAGAACATCACGGTCACTCACCTCGCCAGCCTGGCCACTGGCGGCCTGCTATCGGCGAGCCGGCATCGGAAGAGCGTCGCGCGCGCGATTCGCGACTTCGACATTCGCGCCGCGCGCTCAACACAGCCCGCGGGCACGCTCTCCGGTGGAAACCAGCAGAAGGCGCTTGTCGCCCGCTACCTCGTCGAGCCGCCGCGAGTGCTCATCCTCGACGAGCCCACGCGCGGCGTGGACGTCGGCGCACGCGCTGAGATCTACCGCGCGATGAACCGGTTGACGTCCGCCGGGCTCGGCATTCTGATGATTTCGTCCGATCTTCCCGAGGTGCTGGGCATGTCGGACCGCATCGTGGTCATGCGCGAGGGCCGGACGGTCGGCCAGTTCACGCGAGCGGAGGCCACGGCCGAGCGCGTGATGGCGATGGCGGCGGCCGCCGCATGACGATCCGGCACGCCCTCTCCCGCTACGCCATCTTCGTGGCCCTGGCGCTCGAGTGCCTCATCGTGGGCCTGACGACCGACACGTTTTTCACCTCGGCAAACCTGTCCAATGTGCTCCGCCAGAACGCGTTCATCGCGATCCTCGCGGCCGGCATGACGTTCGTGATTCTGACGGGCGGCATCGATCTGTCAGTGGGCTCGGTCGTGGGCCTTTCGGGCGTTGTCTCGGCCGGACTGCTCTCGGGCGGCGCCGGTGTCTTCCCTGCGATTGCCGCGGGGCTGGGCATCGGCGTGGGCGCCGGTATCGTGAACGGTGCCGCAGTCACAACGCTCCGCATTCCAGCCTTTGTCGTGACGTTGGCCATGATGCTCGTGGTGCGCGGAGCGGCGTTCAAGTACTCGGATGCACGCACCATCACCGGCCTTCCCCCCACGTTCGGAACACTGAGCGGCGGCGTACCGACCGCGGTGATCATGATCGCGGTGTTCGCCACGGCCTGGATCGTGCTCAGCCGGACGCCGCTCGGCCGCCACGTCTACGCCGTCGGCGGCAACGTACAGGCCGCGTGGCTCTCGGGCGTTCGAGTGACTCGTGTCCAGATGACCGCGTACGCGACGAGCGGGCTGACCGCGGGGCTGGCCGGGGTGCTCGTCGCCTCACGCTTGAACGCCGGCTACCCTCGCGCTGGCGAGTACTACGAGCTCGATGCGATTGCCGCGGTGGTTGTTGGCGGCACGAGCCTCTTCGGCGGCCGCGGCTCGATCTGGGGCACGCTCGCGGGCGCGTTTTTCATCGGCATCCTCAACAACGCGCTGAACCTGTACCAGGTCAGCACGTACGATCAGATGATCGTGAAGGGTGTCGTGCTGCTGGGGGCGACGTCATTGGATCGGTGGAGAGAGACGTAACAGGCTTAGGGCTTAGGGCTCAGGGCTTAGGGCTTGGCTCCGCCAGAAACACGTCCACCGTGTGACTCGAAATAGTCGAATCGCCGGCGGCTGGCGCGAAACTGGTGCGTGGTGTGACTCGCGAGCCACTCACGCACGACAACGGGCGGCCCGCCGCGGCCGCTGTCCACGATGACCCAGAGTCTTCCCGATCCCAGTTGGTCTGATCGCCGACAAGGAGCAGCGCGATGGCCCACGACGGGAGGCGGGGACGGTTCGGGGTACGCGCGCCGATGCCGGGCAGGATTCTACGCCGTCGGCCCTCCGGACTGGCCGGCGGTTGACGCGTGTGCGACCATGGGGTTCCTCCCCGCGGGACACGCCATGAGCGACTTCGAAGACGAAATCGATCGCCGCACGAAGAATCTCGTGAGGCTCACGAACCTCGCCTTCAACAGCAAGAAACCGCTGCCGGAAGACGAGCTCGCGAAGCTCGGCCGTGACATTGCGACCGAGCGGCAACTATTGATTGACGCGATGAGCGAACTGCTCAGGGCCGAAGACCCTGAAGCCGCTGCGCAACCCGGCGTGGCCGAGTTCGACGCCGGCTTCCGCTACGGGCTCGAGTTTGCCCGGGCGATCGAAGACGCCAGGGTTGTCATGGAACGTATTCGACGGAGCCGCCTCCTGAAACTCGTTCGGTGACGACCCGGTAGCGCCCATCTTCTTCCGAGCCTTTGAGTAAAGTCTCCTAACCATCGACCTTGTTGACGTGACCGGCCTATTTCCGTGCGGGAGCACGAAGCCGCTCGGCCTGTGCGGGCGCAGGCCGGTGAAAATGCTCTTGCTGATCCGTCCAGCAAAGCTATATACAACGCGGCGCGGACGTCCGCCGGGTCGGCCGGTTGGAATCGCTCCCCAGTGAAAGGCTCCGCCATGAAGCACAGAATCGCATCGCTGCTCTTCGCTCTTGCAGTTATCGCCGCACCGGTCTTTGCACAAGGACCGCCGGGCCGGGGCGGTGGTCCAGGCCAGGTCGGCGGCGGGCTGGCGAGCGAGCTCGCGGCTCTCACGGCGCGGGTCGCCAAGCTCGAAGGAAACATCGTGGCCTCCGATTTTGCCGGCACGTACAACGTTGTCTATCTCGAGACTACAATCGACGGCATCCGGCCCAACGTTTCCCCCGCGACGATCACTACGAAGGCATTCAGGGCAACCCTGACCCTGAACGCGAACGGGACGGGCTCCGCGGGGCGACCCAGGCTCTTGCGGAGGCAGCACGCTGACTCAGGGCACCTGGGCCTTGACCGGTGTCGACTGCGATGAAGAACCGGGCGAGATCACGTGGACGTACGCGAACGGTGTCATCACGATCACGTTCAGTGATGGCGACGCTCTTCCGTTCAGTGTCGCTCTTGGCGGCCGGCTTCTTACTATGGCCTTCGCGGCTTTTCATCCCAGCGATCCGTCATCCAATCAGGTCCTGTTCGTCGCGACCCGCTTGCAATAACGATGGAGAGCCGAGACAAACTGTAGGACCCATCTCCGCACAGTCGCTCTTCTTCGGAAGGGCGACTGTGCGGATTCGCACAAGGCCGTTGTTCATCCGGCTCAACCTCACCGCTGCGCGGAGAGATTCCGACACCCCTTAATGTGGACGTGACGATTGGCCCGCGCGGGCCAATCGCGTTTCGTCATCGCGCAAGATCGCGATGGCGGTAAGTTGTTGATTGTGAAGTGCCGGGGGAGAGGATCGAACTCTCACGGCCCTTGTGGGGCCCCAGGATTTGAGTCGCGCCAATCAAATCCCTGGAGCCCGCTGAAACGGCCGTCCTCGGCTTTTTCGAAGATTTCTTGCCCACGGCGGTTCGGGCGATTTCAGGCAGTTTCTGCTCGGCGTTAGCCCAGCATTAGCCCGACGACGCGCGGTTCCGGGGCCTATTCCTGATCCTGCGAACAGCGGTAAGGGGCGCCAACGACGGCGGTCTGACGCGAGGCTCGCGGCGAAGTGTGCCGCACGCCGAGTCCGAGCGCCACGGCCTTCGCCGTACAATGAACAGCCCGACGCGTGTGAGCGCGTCGGGCTGTCCGCGTGTCAGACGGGCTGGACCCTTTGGCCTCCACACGTCGTGCTGGTTCGTCAGTACATCCCGCTCATGCCGCCGCCCGGCCCGCCGCCCACGGAAGCGCCTTTCTTCTCCTCCGGGATATCGGCAATCATCGCCTCGGTCGTCAGCAGCAGGGACGCGATCGACGCGGCGTTCTGGAGGGCCGACCGCACGACCTTCGTCGGGTCGATCACCCCAGCCTTGACCAAATCCTCGTAGGTGTCTGTCGCCGCGTTGTAGCCGAATGACGCGTCGTCCTTCGCTTTGACTCTCTGCACGACGATCGCGCCTTCCTGGCCGGCGTTGCTCGCAATCCAACGCATCGGGGCTTCAATCGCGCGCCGCACGATCTCGACGCCCACCTTCTGGTCGCCGTCGACCTTCAGGTGGTCGAGCACCTTGCCGCAGCGGACGAGCGCGACGCCGCCGCCCGGCACGATGCCTTCTTCGACCGCCGCCTTCGTGGCATGCATCGCATCCTCGACGCGGGCCTTCTTCTCCTTCATCTCGGTCTCGGTGGCCGCACCGACCTTGATGATGGCGACGCCGCCGACGAGCTTCGCCAGCCGCTCTTGCAGCTTCTCCCGGTCGTAGTCCGAGGTGGTGTCCTCGACCTGGGTTCGAAGTTGCTTCACGCGGCCCTCAATGGCCGACGACGTGCCGCCGCCTTCGACAATCGTCGTGGTGTCCTTGTCGATCGTCACCTTCTTCGCCTGGCCGAGGTCCTCGAGCTTGATGTTCTCGAGCTTGATGCCCAGGTCCTCGGTGATGGCCTTGCCGCCGGTGAGGATCGCGATGTCCTCGAGCATGGCCTTGCGGCGGTCGCCGAAGCCCGGCGCCTTGACGGCCGCGACCTGCAGCGTGCCGCGCAGCTTGTTGACGACCAGCGTCGCCAGTGCTTCACCGTCGACGTCCTCCGCGAGGATGACGAGCGGCCGGGCGCCGCGCGCGACCTGCTCGAGGAGGGGCAGGAGGTCCTTCATCGAGCTGATCTTCTTCTCATGGATAGCATGACCGGGTTCTCGAGCACTGTTTCCATGCGATCCGGGTCGGTCACGAAATACGGGGACAGGTATCCGCGGTCGAACTGCATGCCCTCGACGACCTCGAGCGAGGTCTCCATGCTCTTCGCTTCTTCCACGGTAATGACGCCGTCCTTGCGGACCTTGTTCATCGCCTCGGCGATGATCGTGCCGATGGTCTCGTCGCTGTTCGCCGAGATCGTGCCGACCTGGCCGATCATGTTCCCGGCGACGGGTTGGAGACCTGCTTGAGCTCCTCGGTGATGGCCTCGACGGCCTTTTCGATGCCGCGCTCGAGCTCCATCGGGTTGGCGCCGGCGGTGACCATCTTCAGGCCTTCGCGGTAGATTGCCTGCGCGAGCACCGTCGCCGTCGTCGTGCCGTCGCCGCGGTGTCCGAGGTCTTGCTCGCGACCTCGCGCACCATCTGGGCGCCCATGTTCTCGACCGGAACTTCAGGTCGATTTCCTTCGCCACCGTGACGCCGTCCTTCGTGATGGTGGGGAGCCGAACCGTTTGTCGATGACGACGTTCCGCCCTTTGGGACCGAGCGTCACCTGACCGCGTCAGCCAGCGCGTTGACGCCGCGGAGGATCGCGGCCGCGAGTCCTCACCATAGATAATCTGTTTTGCCATGATTGGAATCTCCCCTACTTCTCGATCACGCCGAGGACTTCTTCCTCACGCATGATGAGGTACTCGTGGCCGTCGATCTGATTTCCTGTCCGGCGTACTTGCCGAACAGAATCGTGTCGCCGGCCTTGACGTCGAGCGGGGTGATTTTCCCGCCCTCCTTCTCAATCCGGCCATTGCCCGCGGCAATGATGTTGCCGCTGGGGTTTTTCTTTGGCGGAGTCGGGATGATGATGCCGCAACACGCTGGTCCGTCTCTTCGATGCGTTCGATGACGAGTGGATCGTGCATGGTCTGAACTTCGTAGCGGGTCCTTTTCTCGAAACGTGCCGCGGGGCCAGGCGACTGGACGTCGCCGTGACCGAAGCGGGGTGAAACACGCTCGCCTCAGCGGGTTACACGACGCGCACGTCTCGGCGCGCGGGCCCTCAGGCCCTGACCCAGCTCGGACGTGACGCTCTGTCCCTCATCGATCGGTTCGAACTCTGCGCATGCGGACTCGTGGAGGAAGCCTCGACGCCGTCGGCGGCCGCGACAAAGCCAAAGGCCTTGTCGCTGACCGACCGCTTGACCGTGCCGTACAACGTGCCATGTGACTGCCTCTCGATCGCGATCTTCGGGGCCCATGCATCGCAATGACACGGTTCGTCGCCACCCGACACCCGTCGGCGGACAACTGAACTTCGCGTTTGATGAGGGAAAGGACGCCGGCGGGTATGGACTGCCAGCGAACATTACGTCAGGAGGCGCGAAAGCGCCTCCATTATATGCCGATAGCGCCATCGATTGGCTGTTCTCGATTGCACAGCGGCCCAAAGCTCGTCGCAATCATACGGTACAATGATGCTTCTGTCTCAAGCGATCGTCGGATGTTAACGGGCCATCGGAAACCTGGAGGTCTGATAGTGACAGGAACGATTCGGACGTTGCGCACGGACAAGGGATTCGGGTTTCTCAAGGACGCGGCAGGCGACGAATACTTCTTTCGCCAGAGCGCCATCTACGGAGAAGGCATCGGCGGCCTGCCGGAGGGTGACAGCGTCGAATTCGAGGTCGGCCAGGGCCGAAAGGTCCTCGGGCCGAGAACGTTCGTCACACTTCCACCTCGCGCGGTCGGATCGTCCCGCTGACGCCGAAGGGAAGGGGACTACGCGAAGGAACAAGGCCGCGATCTTCAAAACCCAACAGTTCGCCGCGCCATTCGGCGAGTTCAGTTCTCGCTCGACGAACCAGCCTCGTCCAAGCGCAGTCCAGCGCAACCCTCATGGCGTCCACGCCAGTCACCAACTGCCCACGGTGTGGGAGCGGACGCCCGCTGCTCGCCGGCAGTCCGCGTACGAGCATCCCTTCTTCTGTCCGACCTGCCTGCGCATTTCGGAAGTGCCTCGGTCCCGCCATCGCGGATAGGTCGGGGTTTCAACACCGACCGACTCCCGCGCGGTGTTGGCAGGCTGGATAACTGCCCGTGCGGCGGACACGGGCGTCAGGGTTGCCATGATATAGATGCCCTATGCGGTCGACTGCAGACCTCTCCTGATCGCTGTCACTCTGGGGGCGTGCGACCACCAGAGCATGCGCGGACCTAGTGACGCGCGAAGGTGGTGTTGATGGACTCCGAAGGTGCCCCAAGTGTTTAGAGCATGAAGTTAGTCTTCTTGACTGTCCGAGTCGGCGCTCCAGCGGCTGGCATTCCCGCTGCGAGGAATGGGATCATGCTCGACCGTCCCAAAGGATGGACCGTCGCCAGACGGCACGGCTTATCGACTGAAGTGGTAGGCGGGTTCGGATACCCACGCACTCTCGCTGTCACTCGCCGCGAGCGGTGCCGATCAATGACACAGAGCCGCAGAGTCGGCGGACGTCGCAGGGTAAAGTCGCAAGCCACCGTCCGTGGCTTGCGGATGTCATGTAAGTCGCGAGCGACTGGAGGCCGGGCGGCGTCGCGACGGTAGCCGCAGAGCGGCGCTGCAAAAGATGCGTCCGCGCCAGCGTCGCCACGCACCGTGGTAGCCTCGACTGGCTGCGGTGCCTCGACGCTGCTCAGGCTGGCGAGCATGGACACGACAGCGGCCGAACGGGTACACGCTCAGGGCAGCCCGGCTGGCTACAGAACGCGAGTGGACGAACAGTCATAGGTCGATCAGACGTCGTGCTCACTGTTCCAGTGCGCCCCGCGCCTTTGTCTCTATCGTCACGTCGCTTTCTCTCTTCTCGTTCACGATCGAGATCGGTCCTTGCTCTTGTCAGCCTGGAGCTCTGAGCCCTCGGCAGATCGGACGCTTGGTTCGTTCTGGCCTCGTTACTGCGGCAGAAGCCACGCCACGCCGAGGCACGCTTTGCGACAGAAGTCACAAAGCTGATGGTTAGCGCTACGGTTAGCGGTTGTGCGATTAGCCACGACGCGCTCGCACTGATCTCGCCGAATCGTTGGGAACTGGTGCCGGGAAGAGGATCGAACTCTCGCGGCCCTTGTGGGGCC